>NZ_JACHOG010000007.1:0-30133 GCF_014199735.1 Xanthomonas sp. 3307
ATCCAGAACCGCTTCACCTCCACCATCGCCAACCTGAGCTCCACCTCGGAGAACCTGTCGGCCTCGCGCAGCCGCATCCGCGATACCGACTACGCAAAGGAAACCGCCGAGCTGACCCGCACGCAGATCCTGCAGCAGGCCGGCACCGCGATGCTGGCCCAGGCCAAGCAGGCGCCGCAGAGCGTGCTGAGCCTGCTCCAGGGCTAAACGCGGCACGTCGTAACGTGACACCGGGCCCCTCCGCAAGGAGGGGCCTTTTTTTTGACGCTGACACTGCGGCACAGGATTTGCATCGCAACGGAGAACCGCCGCGACGCGCGGGCGGCGCTCAAGAACCGCCCCCGCACGCCGATACTCCCCTCAGCCGCTGGCGCGCCGCGCGCCGGCCACCTCAAGGAACGCGATCATGTCCACCACGGGAATCGGCTCAGGCCTGGACATTCCGACCTTCGTCGCCAAGCTGGTATCGAAGGAACGCCAACCGCAGGAAGACCGGATCAACCGCGACGGCACCGCCTCCACCGCGCAGCTGTCGTCGTTGAGCACGATCAAGAGCGCGCTGTCCAACCTGCAGACGGCGATGAGTACCGTCTCCGACAGCGCCGACAAGGGCGCCTTCAAGGCGAACATCGACGACGGTGCGGGCTATACCGCCACGGTCACCTCGAGCGCCAGCGCCGGCAGGTACGGCATCGAGGTCGTGAAGCTGGCGCAGTCGCAGAAGCTGACCTCGTCGGCGTACGCCAGCGGCGCCGTCGTCGGTGGCGGCACCCTGACGATCGCTTACGGCAGCACCACGCTCAACGTCAACGTCGATGCAGGCAGCAAGCTCAGCGACGTGGCCGCCTTCATCAACAAGGCCGCCAACGGCGCCGGCGTGACCGCCAGCGTGGTCACCGCCGACGATGGCGACCACCTGGTGCTCAACGCGGTCAACTCCGGCACCAAGGGCGCGCTGACCATCACCACCTCCGGCGGCGACGGCGGCCTGGCCAAGCTCACCTACCCGCCTGGCAGCAGTGGCGGCCTGACCCAGACCATCGCTGCGGACGACGCGGTGGTGAAGGTGGACGGCTTTCAGCGTACCTCCAGCAGCAACACCATCGCCGACATCGTCCCCGGGGTCGCCATCAATCTGACCAAGGCGGTTGCCGGCACCACCTACAATCTGAACATCACCAGCGACACCAGCCCGCTGAAAGCGAACCTGACCGCGCTGGTCAGCGCCTACAACTCGGCCAACAGCGTCCTGAAGTCCTCCAGCGCCTACGACGCCACCAACAAGAAGGCCTCGCCGATGACCGGCGATGCGATGGTGCGCGGCCTGCAGCAGTCGCTGCGGCGGCTGGTCAGCGACAACGTCAGCGGGTTGATGGCACTGGGCGTCACCATCGACAAGGACGGGGTGATGAGCATGGACAGCAGCAAGTTCGATACCGCCGTGGCCGCCGATCCCTCGGCGGCCAAGACCATGCTCGGCAGCGCCGGCAACTTCGGCGCCGGGATGAGCACGCTGCTGAAGAGCAACCTGGACACCACCAACGGTACGCTGACCCAGCGGACCGACGCGCTCAACAAGCACATTTCCGACCTGACCGACCAGCTCAACGATCTGGACGCGCGCATGCAGACGCTGACCGACCAGTACACCGCGCGCTTCACGGCGATGGAAACGCTGGTGACGCAGATGCAGGGCGTGAGCGATAGCCTCACCAAGCAGTTCAGCTGACGCGCACACGGCCGCCGCTCAAGTCTAAGTGCGTCGTGGCCGATATGAAGAGTATCGACAGTCATTGCGGATTGGCCGCAACCACCGCCCCGGCACCCTTGCCGGAGAGCACGGCGGCCCGCGCTGCCAATCCACCGAGGGAGTTTTCCATGTACGGTTCCAGCCGCCAGTACGCTGAGCAATATCGCAAGATGGGCATTTCCACCAGCGTCACGGATGCCGACCCGCACAAGTTGGTCGCCATGCTGTTCGCCGGTGCCTGCCAGCGCATCCGCCAGGCCCAGGCCTGCCTTGCGCAGGGCGACCAGGCGCGCAAGGGCAAGGCGATCGGCGAAGCCTGCGCCATCGTCGGCCATCTCAATGGCTCGCTCGACCACGAGGCCGGCGGCGAGATCGCCGGCAATCTGTCGGCGCTCTACGACTACGTCATGCACCGGCTGACCGAAGCCAACCTGCACAACGACGACGCCGCGCTGACCGAAGCGCTGGAACTGCTCAGCGAGATCGACGCGGCCTGGGCCGCCATCCCCGCGCAGCAGCGCGAACTGGCAACGGCGAACGCATCGTGAGTATCCAACTCGCCGACCTGCACAACGACCTGCACGAGTTGCGCGAGGTCCTGCGTGGCGACGACTACGCACTGGCCCAGGCCATGATCGCCGATCACGAGCGGCGCCTGCAGGCCTATCTGCAGCAGGACGATGCCGACCGCTCGCGCGAGGCGTTGAAGCCGTTGCTCGCCCTGCAGCAGGCGGTGACCGCGCAGATGCGCATGGAGCGCGACCATGCTGCGGCCTGGCTGCGCACCAGCCGCCAGTCCACTCACGCCGCGCGGCTGTATTCGCAGGCCGGACTGCTGGGATGAACACCGGCTCGGACGGCGCCGCGCACCACCCGGCCGACGCCGAACTGTTTCACGACACCCTCAGCTGCGAACTGGCGCTGCCGGCGGATTTCCGCCTGGGCAACGGCGCCGGCCGGCTCGCCGCCGGCGAGGCGCTGTTGCGTAGCCTGGCGCAGATCGAGGATCTGCGTGGCGAGGACGGCAGCGACGATCGCAGCGAGGCCACCGCGCAGACCCAGCGGATGGAGGCCAAGCTCGACCTGATGCTTGTCCTGCTGGGCCGGCTGGCCCGCCAGCATGAAGACGCCCTGCCGCTGCGGCCGCTGTGCTGGTCGCGGCGCGGCGTGCGACTTGAGCTCGGTGCGCGCTCCGGCGCCGCCGCCGGCGCCGCCGGCCTGCTGCGCCTGCAACCCTCGGACTGGCTGCCGGACCACCTGGAATTGCCGGTGCGGGTGCTGGCCGAGGCCACCACCGCCGGCGTCGTGCAACTTTGGCTACGGTTCGAGACACAGCCACCGGGCCTGGAAGAGGCCCTGGAACGCCACCTGTTCCGGCTGCACCGCCGGCAAATCGCCGACAGCCGCCGGGCGCGCTGAGCCGGCACCTCGGTCCGCCAGCGTGGCGCCGAGGTTGGCGGCGGCGAGCGGCTCGGCTAAGGTGCCGATCTGAATAGAAGGACCTGCACCGTGCGAGTCATCATCGTCGACGATCACACCCTGGTACGCGCCGGCCTGAGCCGGCTGCTGCAGACGTTTGCGGACGTCGACGTGGTCGCCGAGGCCAGCAACGCGCAGCAAGCCGTGGACCTGGCCACCCTGCACCGCCCCGACCTGGTGCTGATGGACCTGTCCCTGCCCGGGCGCAGCGGCCTGGACGCACTCACCGACGTGCTGCACAGCTCGCCCAAGACCCGGGTGGTGATGATGTCGATGCACGACGACCCGGTGCACGTGCGCGATGCGCTGGACCGCGGCGCCACCGGCTTCGTGGTCAAGGATGCCGCCCCGCTGGAGCTGGAACTGGCACTGCGCGCGGCCAGCGCCAACCAGGTGTTCCTGAGCCCGCAGATCTCATCCAAGATGATCGCGCCGATGCTCGGCCGCGAGCGCCCGGTGGGCGTCGCCGCCCTGTCGCCGCGGCAGCGCGAGATCCTGCGTCAGATCGGCCGCGGCCAGAGCAACAAGGAAATCGCCTCGGATCTGGGCATCAGCGTCAAGACGGTGGAGACCCACCGCGCGCGCATGATGGAATCGCTGGGCTGTCGGCGCGCCAACGATCTGGTCCTGCTGGCCGCGCGCCATCAGAGCGAACTGAGCTGAACTGGGGACGACATCCCGACACGGAACATTGGCATGGCGTTTGCCTTAACCGGTCAGCAGGCTGCGACGATCCAGCCGAGGCCCGCCAGATAAGGCATTACGCCGTCGACTGTCCGGCGCCCACGACCCGAATGTCGGGAAATTCCTGACACCCTGTCGGGAATTTTACTACCCTACTCAGGAACCCCCCGATTCTGTTACCGTCGGGCGACAAGCAGTATGCGTTCCACGGGCGCCAGAGGGTTGGCGCCAAACCGAGGAAGTCCGCATGAAGCCGACCGTTTCCGCCCAACTGGGCCAGCAACTGCATCTGACCCCGCAACTGCTGCAGTCGATCCGGCTGCTGCAGCTCGACGGCATGCAACTGGAACTGGAAATCCGCCGCGCGCTGGAGACCAATCCGCTGCTCGAACTGGAAGAGTCAGAGGGCGTGATCGAGCCGGTGGTCAAGCACGAGGATGCGGGGCTGGAAACCGCAGCGTTCGACGAACTGCCCGAATCCTCGATGTGGGACATCCCGGCCGCCGGCTGGAACGACGGCGAAGACGATCGCATGCAACGCATCGCCGCCGGCGAGTCCAGCGACCCGCACCTGCGCGTGCTGCAGCGGCTGGCCCTGGAACTGCCGGCGCTGGAACTGGAAGCGGCCGCGTTCTGGCTGGAACACTGCGACGATGCCGGCTACCTGGACGGCGCGCTCGAGACCCTGCAGCAGCTGGCCAGCGCACGCCTGGGCCTGACCGTGGCGCAGGCCGAAGCGGTGCGCCAGCGCCTGCTGCACGGCGATCCGGCCGGCCTGTGCGCCCGCGACCTGCGCGAGTGCCTGCAGGCGCAGCTGAGCGACCTGCCCGGCCGCGTGCCCGGCCGCCACCTGGCCGCGCGCATTCTCGAAGGCGACCTCAACCTGCTCGCCAGCCACGACTACGCCCTGCTCGGGCGCCAGCTCGATGCCGAGACCGACGACGTGCGCGAGGCGGTGCGGCTGATCCTGTCGCTGCAGCCGCGGCCCGGCGACAGCCTGCAGCCGCAGGACGCCGGCCATGTGCTCCCGGACGTGGTCGCCTGGCATGCCGACGGCACCTGGCGGGTGGCGCTGAACCCGGCCACCACCCACCGCGTCACCGTCAACCCGATGCACGAACGCGCCCTGGCCGAGGCCGGCGACGCCGCGCAGCCGCTGCGCGAGATGCTGCAGGAGGCGCGCTGGCTGACCCGCGGCCTGTCGATGCGCTACGAGACCCTGTTGCGCACCACCCGCGCCATCGTCGAGCGCCAGTCGGCGTTTCTGGTCAAGGGCGAGGAAGCGATGGCGCCGCTGACCCTGAAGGAAGTGGCCGAGGCGATCGGCATGCACGAATCGACCATCTCGCGCATCACCACCGGCAAGTACCTGCAGACTCCGCGCGGCACCTTCGAGCTGAAGCATTTCTTCGCCGTGCGCCTGGAAGGCGCCGCGGTCTCCGGGCAGGCAGTGCGCGCCATGGTCCGGCGCCTGATCGAATCCGAGCCGGCTGGGCGGCCGCTGGCCGACGAGGCCATCGCCGGGCTGCTGTCGCGACAGGGCGTAAACGTGGCAAGGCGCACTGTCGCCAAGTATCGTGAACAATTGGACATCGCTCCCGCACGCGAACGCCGCCGCGGCAGCAAACCGCTGCTGGCCCGTGTGGGCTAAGGAAAAACGACGCATATGAACAAATTGTCCGTGCTTCTGGTCGACGACCACGAAGGTTTCATCAACGCCGCCATGCGCCACTTCCGCAAGCTCGAGTGGATGGAAGTGATCGGCAGCGCCGCCAATGGCCTGGAAGCCATCGAGCGGTCCGAGTCGTTGCGCCCGCAGGTGGTGTTGATGGACCTGGCCATGCCCGAGATGGGCGGCCTGCAGGCCACGCGCCTGATCAAGACCCAGGACCAGGCGCCGTACATCGTGATCGCCAGCCATTTCGACGACGCCGAGCACCGCGAACACGCCATGCGCGCCGGCGCCGACAACTTCGTCAGCAAGCTGTCCTACATCCAGGAAGTGATGCCGATCCTGGAGGGACTTCGCACCGAGGGAGTGCCGGCATGAGCGAATCGCGGATCCTGGTGATCGATGACGATGCGGTGCGCGCCGAGCGGACCGTCAGCCTGCTCGAATTCATGGACCTCAACCCGCGCTGGGTCACCGACGTGGCCGACGTCCAGCCCGGCCGTCACCGGCAGACCGAATGGATGGCGATCCTGGTCGGCGGGCTCGACGACCAGGAGCAGGCCGATGCCTTCTTCGGCTGGGTGGCGCGCAGTTCGCTGCCGCCGCCGGTGCTGCTGCTCAACGGCGACGCGCAGGCCTTCGCCCAGCGCCATGGCCTGCACGAGGCCAACGTGTGGCAACTGGAAGCCCCGCTGCGGCACGCGCAACTGGAAACCCTGCTGCGCCGCGCCAGCCTCAAGCGGCTGGACGCCGAGCACCAGGCCGGTGCCGCGCAGGACAACGGCCCGACCGGCACCAGCGCGGCGGTGACCCGCCTGCGCCGGCTGATCGATCAGGTCGCCGCATTCGACACCACCGTTCTGGTGCTGGGCGAGTCCGGCACCGGCAAGGAAGTGGTGGCGCGCGCGATCCATCAGCAGTCGCCGCGCCGCGACGGCCCGTTCGTGGCGATCAACTGCGGCGCGATCCCGCCGGACCTGCTCGAAAGCGAACTGTTCGGCCATGAGAAAGGCTCGTTCACCGGCGCGCTGAGCGCACGCAAGGGCCGCTTCGAGATGGCCGAGGGCGGCACCCTGCTGCTCGACGAAATCGGCGACATGAGCCTGCCGATGCAGGTCAAGCTGCTGCGCGTGCTGCAGGAGCGCAGCTTCGAGCGGGTCGGCGGCAACGTCACCATCCGCTGCAACGTGCGGGTGATCGCGGCGACCCATCGCAACCTGGAAGAGCGCATCGCCGGCAACCAGTTCCGCGAGGACCTGTTCTACCGGCTCAACGTGTTCCCGATCGAGATGCCGGCGCTGCGCGAACGCAGCGACGACCTGCCGGCGCTGGTGCACACCATCGCCGCGCAACTGGCGCGGACCGGACGCGGTGAAGTGCGCTTCTCCGAGGAGGCCTTGCAGGCGCTGCGCAGCTACGAGTGGCCGGGCAACGTGCGCGAGCTGACCAACCTGGTCGAACGCCTGGCGGTGCTGCATCCGGGCGGACTGGTGCGGGTGCAGGACCTGCCGGCACGCTACCGTGGCGACTTCGCCTCGTCCATCGACGTGTCGGCACCACCGGCGCCCGTCGTCGCCGATCCGCGGCGGGTCCCGAACGTGGTGGACCTGCACGCCGGCGGCAAGCCGGGCGGCGCGGATGCCGATACGCCGGCTGCGGCCGCGGCGACACTGCCGGAAAGCGGCCTGGACCTGCGCGGGCACATGGCCAACATCGAACTGGCGCTGATCAACGAGGCGTTGGAGCGCACCCAGGGCGTGGTCGCACATGCGGCGCAGCTGCTGGGCCTGCGGCGCACCACCTTGGTCGAGAAGCTGCGCAAGTACGGCATCGACCGCGACCAGACCGAACTGGCCAGTTGAGCCGGCGCACGGCGCCGGGTGCGGCCGCACCCGGCGCGCCCGCCGCCAGCGCGGCGCACTCCCTTCCCCTTTCATCGTTTCCCCGCGGCGGCACGACCGGCGCAACGTGGGCGTCGACGTGCGCATCGCGCGGTCACGGCTAGCCACGCGGCGCTTTGCCTTGCCATCGCCGCATCCCGGTCGGCATGACGGGAGTAGACAGCCTCTTTGGCATGTGGCTTGCTTCACGTTTCACAGCACCGGGCGGCGCGTTCCGCACCGGGGACTTTCACCCGTCGCCAGGCAGGTCCCATGTCCATCCCCGTCACCAGTCCGCTGCTGCCGCCCCTGGAGGCGTTCGTCCCGTACCTGGAGCAGATCTGGCGCAGCCGCATCCTGACCAACGGCGGCGACATGCACCGTGCGCTGGAGAAGGCGCTGGCCGAGTACCTGGGGGTGAACCACCTGGCGCTGCTGACCAACGGCACCCTGGCGCTGCTGACCGCGCTGCAGGCGCTGCGCATCACCGGCGAGGTCATCACCACGCCGTACTCGTTCGTCGCCACCGCGCATTCGCTGCTGTGGCGCGGCATCAAGCCGGTGTTCGTGGACATCGATCCGCTGAGCATGAACCTGGATCCGCTCAAGATTGAAGCGGCGATCACCCCGCACACCACCGCGATCATGCCGGTGCACTGCTACGGCACCCCCTGCGACACCGCGGCGATCGAGCGCATCGCCGACACCTACAACCTCAAGGTCATCTACGACGCCGCGCACGCGTTCGGGGTCAAGGACGAGGGCGGCTCGATCCTGCGCCACGGCGACCTCAGCGTGCTCAGCTTCCACGCCACCAAGGTGTTCAACACCTTCGAGGGCGGCGCCATCGTCTGCCCGGACGCCAAGACCTACCAACGCATCAGCCGCCTGAAGAACTTCGGCTTCGTCGACGAGACCACGGTGGTGGCGACCGGCATCAACGGCAAGATGAGCGAGATCAACGCCGCGTTCGGGCTGCTGCAACTCCAGCACATCGATGACGCGCTGGCGCAGCGTGGGGCGATCGACGCGCAGTACCGGCAACGCCTGGCGCAGGTGCCGGGGATCCGTTGCCTGGCGCCGCGGTCGCCGGGGCTGTCCAACTACGCCTCGTTCCCGATCCTGGTCGAGGACGCCTTCCCGCTGGCGCGCGATGAACTGCACCGGCTGCTGCGCAGCCACGACATCCTGGTGCGCCGCTACTTCTACCCGCTGATCAGCGATTTCCCGATGTACCGCGGCCTGCCCTCGTCCGCCCCGGCCGGCCTGCCGGTGGCCCGGCAGATGGCCGACCGCGTGCTGTGCCTGCCGATCTTCCCCGGACTGGCGGCCGACCAGGTGGACGCCATCGTCGACCTGATCGCCGCTGCCGGCGGCGTCATGTCCGGATCCGATTCCTCCAGCACCCTCGCTCCTCCCTCCTTCGCCCAACCCGTGGAACCAGCAACATGAGCCAAGAGACGTTTATCGAGAATTTCCTGTCGGCCACGGATTTCCAGAATCCGGTCGAGGTGACCATGGACACGGTGCTGCGCGAACTGCCCGAGTGGGATTCGCTGGCCGCGCTGGGCGTGATCGTGATGTTCGACATGGAGTACGGCAAGACCATCACCGGCGAGCACCTGGCCGCCGTGGTCACCCTGGGCGACCTCTACAAGCTGACCGGGGCGTAACATGCCGACCTCCACGCTGCGCAACGTACGCTTTGCCGGCATGGCGACCTGCGTGCCCAGGCGCGTCGTCTCCAACCTCACCGATTGCCGGCCGCAGATCCGCTCCGAGCGCGAGCGGCTGGTGCGCAACATCGGCATCCATACCCGGCGCATGGCCGCGGACTGGCAGTGCTTTTCCGACCTGGCCTTCGACGCGGCGCAGGTGCTGCTGGAGCGCCTGCAATGGCAGCGCGAGGAGGTCGATGCATTGATCGTGGTGACCCAGTCGCCGGACTACCCGATCCCGGCGACCGCGATCATCCTGCAGGACCGCCTCGGGCTGTCGCACGCCACGGTGGCCTTCGACGTCAACCTGGGCTGCTCGGCCTACCCGTTCGGCATCAACCTGCTCGGCTCGATGATCGCCGCTGGCGGCGTCAAGAAGGGCCTGCTGCTGGTGGGCGACCGCAGCGCCACCTTCGACGACCCGATCTTCTCCGATTCCGGCACCGCCACCGCGCTGGAATTCAGCGCCGACGCCGCGCCGATGCACTTCGACCTCAACAGCGACGGCAGCGGCTACCGCGCGATCATCCTGCCGGTCGGCGGCCACCGCGAACCGGTCGGGGTGCAGCACCTGATCCCCTACCGCGCCGACGAGAAAGACCACTGGCACCGCGGCGTGGACCTGCAACTGGACGGTGTGGCGGTGCTGAGCTTCTCCACCCAGCGGGTGCCGCCGGCGGTGCAGAAGTTGCTCGACTACAGCGGCGTGTCCAAGGACGAGATCGACTACTTCGTGTTCCACCAGGCCAACCGGATGATCAACGAGACCATCCGCAAGAAGCTCGGCCTGCCGCCGGAAAAGGTGCCCTCCACCCTGCACGATTTCGGCAACACCAGCGGCGCCTCGCTACCGGTCACCATGACCGCGCGGATCAACAAGCAACTGGAAGAAGGCCGCAAGCGCGTGCTGCTGTGCGGCTTCGGTATCGGCCTGTCCTGGGGCACCTGCCTGGTCGACATCGACGGCGCGGTGTTCCCCGACCTGATCGAGTCCTGACGATGGCGTTCTCTGCAACGACCGATGCCTTCGGGCTGCAGGGCAAGACCATCCTGGTGACCGGTGCCTCCTCGGGCATTGGTGCGGCCGTGGCCGCGCTGTGCGCGCGCCTGGGCGCGACGCTGGTGCTCAACGGGCGCGATGCGGAACGCTTGCAGGCGGTCGCCGAAACGCTCCCTGGCGAAGGCCACCGCAGCGTCATCGGCGACCTTACCGAAGAAGCAACCCGCACGGCCCTACTCGAGGCGGCCGAGCGCTACCACGGCCTGGCCTCGTGCGCCGGCATCGCCGCGCTGGTGCCGTTCCGGATGGCCGCCGAGAAGCACCTGCAGCAGATGCTGTCGGTGAACTACCTGGCACCGGTCATCCTCACCCAGCAGTTGCTGGCCAAGCGCCGGCTGCACGAGGGCGCCTCGCTGGTCTACGTCTCGGCGCTGACCGCGCGCGCCGCGCCGCAGGCCAGCGCCGGCTACGCCGGGTCCAAGGCGGCACTGGAGGCCGCGGTGCGCTCCTTCGCGCTGGAACAGGCCCGGCACCGTATCCGCGCCAATTGCATCGCCCCCGGCTACGTCGACACGCCGATGCTGAGTAGGCTGGGCAGCACCGCGGACATGGACGACAAGATCGCCCTGACCCCGCTGGGCCGCATCGACCCGGCCGATGTCGCCAATGGCGCCGCCTACCTGCTGTCCGACGCGAGCCGCTGGATCACCCGCAGCACCCTGACCATCGACGGTGGGCTCTCCCTGCCGATCCGCCTATGAGCCTGGAGACCCCCATGTCCGTTGCGGAAACGCCGGCCGCTCTGTCGCAAACGTTGTACGGCGTGCATGGCAAGACGATTCTGGTAACCGGCGCCTCCAAGGGCATCGGCGAGGCGGCGGCCAAGGCCTGTGCCGGCGCCGGCGCGCGCCTGCTCGTCGCCGGCCGCGACCTGCCGCGGCTGCAGGCCTTGCTCGACGCCTTGCCCGGCGACGGCCATCGTCTGTTCGCCGGCGACCTGTCCGATGCCGCCACCGTGCAACGCCTGGCCACCGAAAGCGGGCCACTGGACGGCGTGGTGCACAGCGCAGGCATCCGCGGCCTGTCGCCGATGAAACTGGTGAGCGAGCGTTTCCTCACCGACGTGATGACGATCAACTACGTCGCGCCGACGATGCTGACCCGCCATCTGCTCGCGCGCCAGGCGCTGCGCCCCGGCGGCTCCATCGTGTTCCTCGCTTCGATCGCCGCGCTGACCGGCACCGTCGGCGTCGGGCCTTACGCCGGCTCCAAGGCGGCGCTGATCGGCATGCTGCGGCCGCTGGCGCTGGAACTGGCGAGGCGCCAGATCCGCGCCAACGCGCTGTGCCCGGGCCTGGTCGAGACCACCCTGATCAACGAAGACAAGGCCTGGTTCGAGGAGAGCCGCAAGCGCTACCCGCTGGGCATTGGCGACCCCGAGGACGTGGCCCTGGCCTGCCTGTACTTCCTCTCCGACGCCAGCAGCAAGGTCACCGGCCAGGCCTTCAGCATGGACGGCGGCGTGGAGTTCGCATGAGCGATGCGCCCCCGCAACACGTGCTGATCGTCGGGGCCGGCGGCTTCGGTCGCGGCATCGCGGCGATGGCGTACAACGACGATCCGGGTTACGGCCAGGCCTGGGACATCAAGGGCTTCCTGGACAGTCGCAGTGCGCTTGGCGCCGGCCTGCGCTGGCCGCTGCTGGGCGACCCGGACACCTACCAGCCGGTGCCCGGCGACCTGTTCGTCTGCGCGCTCGGCGATCCGGCCGCACGCCGCCGCTACAGCCAGCCGCTGCTGGCGCGCGGCGCCGATTTCATGGTGCTGCGCCCGCGCCTGCGCGAAGCTTCGGAGACGCCGATCGGGCGTGGCAGCCTGTTCGAGGTCGGCGTGTCGATCGGTGCCGACAGCCGGATCGGCGAGTTCGTCATCATCCTCGCCACCACCATCGTCGGCCACGACGTGGTGATCGGCGACTACGTGCAGATCGGCAACTTCGTGTTCGTCGGCGGCGGCGCGCGCATCGGCCACGACGTGGTCATCCATCCGCACGCCACCGTGCTGCCCGGCGTCGCGATCGGCGACGGCGCGGTGATCGGCGCCGGCAGCGTGGTGGTCAAGGACGTGCCGCCCAACGTCACCGTCGCCGGCAACCCGGCGCGTACCATCTTCAGCCGTTGACCCCGCACCAAGGACGCCGTTCCGCATGACCCGCCACGCCCTCGACGCCGAGCACTACATCAGCCCGCACAGCCTGCGCCTGGAACAGCAGCGGCTGTTCGGCAAATTGTGGATCTTCGTCGGCTTCGCCTCCATGGTACGCGAGCGCAACCAGTTCTTCGCGCGCCAGGTGGCCGGTGTTCCGGTGCTGGTGCAGCGCACCGAGGCCGGCATCCGCGCTTTCCTCAACCAGTGCCCGCATCGGCAGTCGGCGATCCAGACCGAGTCGCACGGCAAGCGGCCGCTGGTGTGCCCATACCACGCGTGGTCGTTCGGCGCCGAGGGCGAGTTGCGTGGGCTGCCCAACTCCGGCCTGTACCAGTTTACGGCCGAGGAGAAGGCCAACATCTGCCTGACAAAGCTGCATCTGCAGCAGGTGGGCGAGCTGCTGTTCGTGAACATGGCCGAGCAGCCGCTGCCGCTGGAGGAGCAGTTTGCGCCCGCGTTCCTGGAGGATCTGCGCGCGGCGGCATCGCACGTGGATTCGCAGTTGATCTACAGCTGCCACCGCGTGCGCTACAACTGGAAGCTCAACATGGAGAACGTGAAGGATTACAACCATATTCCGTTCATCCATCCCAAGACCTTCAACCCGCTGATGACGGCAGCGCCAAAGCCCTCGGCGCATGTCGAGCGGTCCGTCGAGGTACCCTCGGCGGTGGAACAACTGCTGCAAGGCGGCGAGCCCGTTCCGCTGGACGCGCTGAGCTTCCCGGCCAAGGCCGAGATCGCGGTGCAGGATCACTGGTACCGACCGCTTTGCGAGCGCTACGGCGAGGACTCGGCGTTCTACAACTGGTTCCTGTATCCGAACGTGAACTTCTACAGCGTGCGTGGCGATTCCTTCGTACTGCAGCAGTACGATCCGGTCTCGCCGCACGAGACCGACTACCACCTGTGGGTGGCGACCGCCCGGCGCCGAAGCGAGCGGACCGATTTCACCGCCCTGCTGAGTACGCTGATGCGCATCGAGCACCAGGTGATCGCCGAGGACACGGCGGTGCTGGAACGCCTGCAGGCCGGCTTCGGTCCGCACTCGCGTGCCTTCATGCACGGCGACTACGAGACCGAGCTGGTGCGCCAGCACCTGTGGTACCGCGCCAACGTGCTGGAGCAACCGGCATGAAGACGCTGGTGCTGATCGGCCAGGGCCACGCGCTGGAGCAGGCACAACGTACCGCGCAAGCCTGCGGCCTGGCGTACGTGGGCATCGCCCTGGAATCGCCGGACCGCTACAACTTCGACCTGGGCGCCCTGCACGCCAGCCATCCGCCCGCCGCGACCGACGTGTTCGTCGCCATGGACGAACGCGCGGTCAACCAGTCGCGGCACAAGCTGCTCGCCGACGTGCGCCTGGCCGGCTACGGCAGCGTCGACTTGGTGTGGCCTCAGGCGCACATCGATGAAGGCGTGCGCCTGCTCGGCAACGTGCATGTGGGCTCCGGTTGCAACGTGGCAGCCGGCAGCAGCATCGGCGCCGGCGCCTGGCTGGAACGCCAGGTGATCGTCGAACACGACGTGCGCGTCGGCGCCTGCGTCACCCTGCATGCCGGCGTGCACGTCGGCCGCGGCACGCAGATCGGTCAGGGCAGCACGCTGGGCGGCGGCAGCATGACCCGCAGCGGCGCGAAGATCGGCCGACACTGCGAATGGCTGCTGCCCGGCACCGTGCCGGACGTGCTGGCTGACCGCTGTTTCTACGACGCCCTGATGCCTGGCGGCGCCCGCATCCTGCGTTGATCCCAACACCGCGCAGCACGCGACGACACGTATCACGATCCGATTCATGCCGCATCGCACCAACGGTGTGGCAGCAGTTCGCCAGTCCGATTCAGCACGGCGCAAACCCAAACGCCTCTGCACAAGCTGGGATGCATGCACGGGTGTAAGCATCCCCCGCTCCGCTAGGATCGGGCATCTGCTGTGTTCGCGGCGCGACCCGATCGCGCTATGAGGCGATGCGCAGCCAAGCCTATTTTCCAACACCCGTGCCCGCAGGGCGCGCTCCTTTCAAGTGAATCCATGACCGACCCTCTGGCCGCGCTTCAGCGCGAAGCGGACCTGATCGATGCTTGCAAGCGCGCCGGCGGCGCAATCTTCCTGGCGCCCAGTTCCAGTCTTGGCGGGCTCTACGCGGCCCGCGCCGCCGCTCTGTTGGTCGAGCGCGTCCCCGGCATCCGCGTCGTTGCGCTGGACGATGTGTTTCACGAACGCCGCATCACCGATGCGGGCTTCGACGACGTGCGTCCGACAGCGACCTTCTTGCGCGATCCGGATCTGGCCGGGTTACCCACGATCAACTGTGCGTACATGCCAACCGCGTGGCTGCACTTCGATCAACTGCAGCGGCTGGGCAGCGGTCGCCGCGTCGATCTGCCGCAGTTGATGTACGCGCTGGATATTCCACTGGTGTATCAGAGCGGACAGGTGACACGGGAACAGACGCTTGCGCACGCCGCGCAGTTCGATGCCGTGCGTGGCCGCTTCGCCGACGCATTGAGCATGCGTACCCTGGACGCGCTACTGCAGATGCGCATGGACGGCGACAGGCGGCCGCTGCTGGATGTCCTGTGCCCGATGGAGCAGGAGTATTACTCGGTATATTCGGCTCTGGAGCATCCGCTGCGGATCGGCGCAGACGAACACTATGTGGACATTGGCGCCTATCGCGGCGACACGGTCAAGAAGTTCCGCGCGGCATCGCGCCACCGCTATGCCACCATCCATGCCTTCGAGCCGGATCCGGAGAACTTCGCCGCCCTGCAGCAAGGGCTGACAGACGATGACGGCCGCACGACGCTGTACAACGCCGCAGTCGCCGACGTGGCCGGCACCCTGGCATTCGATGCCCAAGGCACCATGGGCAGCCGACTCGATGGCAGTGGCTCAGCACGCGTGGACTGCGTGCGACTGGACGACCTGATCGAGCACGTCAGCGTCTTGAAGATGGATGTGGAAGGCGCCGAAGCCAAGGTGCTGCGGGGCGGCGCGGCGCTGATCGGGCGCTGCCGGCCGCGCATGGCCATCACCTGCTATCACCATGCACTCGACCTGCTGGACATCGTCGCCGAACTCGACCGCATCATGCCAGGTGCCAAGCTACGACTGCGCCACTACGCCATGTACTACTTCGACAGCGTGCTCTACGTGGAGTGAGGCGCAGCCGCGCCTGCTGCGCCACCTTCTTCTTCGCCTCCAGACCCAACTTCGCTCTGGAAGCGCCAGCTGCTTGCAGGCGACTGCACGGGCAGGACCGGCATGCTTGTTGCATCTGCGATGGATCGGGCGCAGCGTGCGCTCCGTTCCCATTCCCGACACGGTCCATCGTTCATGCCTCACCCGCCCCTGGTCAGCGTAGTCATGCCGGCCTACAAGCTCCGCTACTTCGAGCAGGCGCTCGACAGCGTGCTGGCCCAGACCTATCCGGCGCTGGAACTGGTCATCTGCGACGACAACCCGACCGAGGCGATCGCCGAGGTGGTGGAACGCCGTGCGGCCGGTGCCCCGTTCCCGATCCGCTACCAACGCAATCCGGAGCGCTACGGCGAACTCGGCAGCACCGCGCGCGGCATCGCCCTGGCCCAGGGCGAGTACGTGAAGTTCCTGCACGACGACGACGTGCTGGCGCCGGATTGCGTGGCAGCGCTGGTCGCGGCGATGCAGTCCGCGCCCGACGTCCTGCTGGCGTCCTCGCGCCGGCAGCGGATCGACAGCCACGGCGCGCCGCTGGAGGACATCCCCGCCACTGCCTTTCCGTTCGCCGGCGACGTGCTGCTGGACGGGCCGGAGCTGCTGTCGTTCCTGGCCGACCACACCATCAACTTCGTCGGCGAGCCCAGCTGCGTGCTATGCCGGCGCAGCGACCTGCTGGAGATCGGCGACGAGTTGATGACGCTGGCCGGCAAGGTGATCAACTGGGTCGGCGACCTGGCGCTGTACGCCAAGCTGCTGCATCGCGGCCATCTGGCACTGCTGGCGCGGCCGCTGACCCGCTTCCGGGTGTCGGAGGAGCAATACAGCCAGGTCGGCCGCGACCAGCCCGGCATCGGCGATCAGGGCCATGCCAACTTCCGCCAGGGCGTGCGCGCGTTGGGCTGGTACCGCGGCGATGGCGACGTTCGCCAGGTCACGGTGACGCCGCTGGCCGGTGGTCCGAGTACGCCGGTGGACCTGCTGCAGGCGATCCAGGACGCCTACGCGCGCGTCTGCGTGCAAAGCGCCCTGCGCGACTGGCAGGCGCGGCGGATGGTGACGCCGGCGCAACGCGACCTGCTCGACGCGCACATGGTCGCCCTGGGCAGCGCGCCGCGGCTGGCCGTCCTGGTCGACGCACGCGGCGCCGACCACGCCGCACTGGCGGCGACCCTGGACAGCCTGTTACTGGAGGGTGCGGCGTTCGCACAGGTGCAGGCGCTGGTGCTGGGCGATGCCTACAGCGAAGCGTGGCCGGACCCGCGGGTCCGGAGCCTGCCGCCGCTGCCGGCCGAGGCCGATGCGGCGGCGCTGTCCGCCGCGCTGGATGCATCACCGGATAGCGACTGGTGCCTTCGCGTGGCCGCGGGCAGCCGTTTCTATGCAGGCGGCCTGCTGCGGTTGCTGCTGGAACTGGCGCAACAGCCGCAGTGCAACGCGCTGTATGCGGACGCATGGCTGGCGGTGGACGCGGACACCCTGGCGCCGCTGCTGCGGCCCGATCCGGACCTGGACCTGCTGCTGGGCAATCCGCTGGCGATGGCCGGCCACTGGGTGTTCCGCCGTGCCGCGGTGCAGGCGCTGGGCGGCTTCGACCCGTCCTACGACGGCGCCAGCGAATTCGAGCTGATCCTGCGCCTGTTCCTGCGCGACGGCGGCGACGGCATCGTGCACCTGCCCGAGCCGCTGCTGGTCGCTGCGCCGGCCAGCGCCGAGGCCGGCGGCCCGGCGCGCCAGCGCGCGATCGCCGCACACCTGCAGGCCCGCGGCTATCCGCAGGCCACGGTCGAGCCGCTGCCGGGCGGCCTGTTCCGCATCGACTACGGCCACCCCGCGCAGCCGCCGGTCTCGCTCGTGCTGCTGGCACAGGACAACCTGCCGGCGCTGCAGCGCGCGGTGGTCAGCCTGCTCGAACAGACCGCCTACCCCGCCTACGAACTGCTGCTGGTGGACAACGCCAGCCAGGCGCCGGAGATCACTGCGTGGATGCAGGCGGTGGCCGAGCTGGGCAACGGCCGCATCCACGTGTTCGCGCTGGAGCAGCGGGTCTCGCAGGCCGAGGCGCACAACCTCGCCGCGACCCAGGCGCAGGGCGAGTATCTGTTGTTCCTGGACGCCGACAGCGCCGCGGTGCAGGACAGCTGGCTGCACGCGCTGATGAACCACGCGCAGCGGCCGGAGGTCGGCATCGTCGGCGCCAAGGGGGTGTCCGCCGACGGCCGGATCACCCACGCCGGTCTGCTGCCGGGCATGCTGGCCGGCGCCGGCCACGGCTTTGCCGGCGAAGCGATGGCACAGCCCGGCTACATGGGCCGGCTGCAGGTGGCGCATCGCTACAGCGCGGTGTCGGCGCATTGCCTGCTGGTGCGGCGGGCGCTGTTCGAACACCTGTCCGGATTCGACGCGGCCGGCTTCGCCGAGGGCGGCGCCGACGTGGACCTGTGCTTGCGCGCCGCGGCGGCGGGCGCCTGGACGGTGTGGACGCCGCAGGCGCTGCTGCTGCAGCCGGCCCCGGCCACGCGCAGCGAGGCGGCCGACGCGGCCCTGCTGCAGCGCTGGCTGCCGGCGCTGGCGCACGATCCGGCCTATTCGCCCAGCCTGGGCCTGGAGCAGCCCGGCGGCTTCCAGTTGGGCGAATCCGAGTTCTCCTGGCAGCCGCTGTCATGGAAGCCGCTACCGCGGATCCTTGCCCATCCGGGCGACACCTTCGGCAGTGGTCAGTACCGGGTCATCCAGCCGTTCCAGGCGCTGGCCGCGGCGGCGCAGATCGACGGCCTGTACTACGCACGCCTGCTCGACCCGGTGGAACTGCAGCGCATCGGCGCCGATGCGGTGGTGCTGCAGCGCCGCGTCGGCGATGCGGAACTGGCGCGGATGGAGCGCATGCGCCGTTTCTGCGGTGCCTTCATGGTCTACGAACTGGACGACTACCTGCCCAATCTGCCGCTGAAGAGCGCGCATCGCGAGCAGATGCCCAAGGACGTACTGCGTTCGCTGCGGCGTGCCGCCACGCTGGTGGACCGGGTCACCGTCTCCACACCGGACCTGGCCGAGGCGCTGGCCGGCCTGCACAGCGACATCCGCGTGGTCCGCAACCGCCTGGAGCCGCAGCTGTGGGGCGCGCTGGCGACGCCGGCGGCGTCCGACTCGGCCAAACCGCGGGTCGGCTGGGCCGGCGGACTCAGCCACACCGGCGACCTGGAACTGATCGCCGACGTGGTGCAGGCGCTGGCCGGCGAGGTCCATTGGGTGTTCATGGGGATGTGCCCGGAGCGGCTGCGCCGGCACGTGCATGAGGTGCACACGGGCGTGGACTTCGCCCGCTATCCGCAGGCGCTGGCCGCGCTGGGCCTGGACCTGGCGCTGGCGCCGCTGGAAGACAACCTGTTCAACCGCTGCAAGAGCAACCTGCGCGTACTCGAGTACGGCGCCTGCGGCTATCCGGTGGTGGCCAGCGACCTGCCGCCCTACCGCGGCGGCGGGCTGCCGGTGACCCTGGTCAAGAACCGCTTCCGCGACTGGGTCAATGCGATCCGCGCACACCTGGCCGATGCCGACGCCCGGGCCGCGGCCGGCGCCGCCCTGCGCGCGGCGGTGCAGCGCGACTGGCTGCTGCAAGGCGACAACCTGCAGGAGTGGCGGGCGGCCTGGCTGCCGGACTGAGTCGCCCCCCAGCCCACCTTGAGGTCGGCGCGCAGCGCCCGCGTCCGAGCGTGACGACGCGCACAGCGTCAACCCACCGACACGTCGCCTGCGCCCATCCGCGCCGGCGACGCGGCAGGCGCCGGGAACCCGTCACCTGCCGCCGGTGTTCCCTGCCCTTGCCCGCTCGCAGGCCGCGCGGCACGTGAACGCCGTTTCGGCACACCGCTTGCATTGCATACGGGCAAGCCGTCTCCCGGCAGGGACTTCACCGTATGAGCGACTCCATCAGCTCCATCCTTTCGCAGATCCGCAGCTACCAGGGCCAGGTCGGCCAGGCAGCGCAGACGCGGGTGGGCGATGTCGGCCGCAGCAATGCGATCGAAGGCCTGACCGGCAACCAGGGCGTGCAGGGCCCGAGCTTCACCGAGACCCTGCGTAACGCGATCGGCGGCGTGAACGAGGCCCAGCAGAAGTCCGGCGACCTCGCCAAGGCCTTCGAACTGGGCGATCCCAGCGCCGATCTGGCCAAGGTGATGCTGGCCGCACAACAGTCCCAGGTGGCGTTTCGCGCTACCGTGGAAGTCCGCAACCGACTCGTCCAGGCGTATCAGGACGTGATGAACATGCCGCTGTAAGGGTAGAAGACGATGGCGCTTGCGATCAGCAAAGACACTTTCAGCAGCGAAAAGGCGGGCGCCTGGTTCGACCGCCTGCAGAGCCTGCAGCTCACCCGCCGCATCGGCCTGATGGCGATGATCGCGGTGGCGGTGGCGGCCGGCCTGTTCGTGTTCTTCTGGTCGCAGAAGCCGGCCTACACCCCGCTGTACACCGGCCTGGACGAGAAAGGCACGGCCGAGGCCACCGACCTGCTGCGCACCGCGCAGATCCCGTTCAAGCTCGACCAGGCCACCGGCGCGATCACCGTGCCGGAGGACAAGCTGTACGACGCGCGGCTGAAGCTGGCCGGCTCCGGCCTGACCGACAACGGCAACATGGGTTTCGAGGTGATGGAGAAGGATCCCGGCTTCGGGGTCAGCCAGTTCGTGGAGAACGCGCGCTACCAGCACGCCCTGGAAACCGAACTGGCCCGCACCATCTCCAGCCTGCGCCCGGTGCGCGAGGCGCGGGTGCACCTGGCCATTCCCAAGCCGAGCGCGTTCACCCGCCAGCGCGAGGCCGCCAGCGCCTCGGTGGTGCTGGAACTGCGTGGCGGCACCACCCTGGAACGCAACCAGGTCGATGCGATCGTCAACATGGTCGCCTCCAGCATCCCCGACCTGGCGCCGGATCGCGTCACCGTGGTCGACCAGAGCGGGCGCATGCTGACCATCGCCGACCCCAACAGCGACGCCGCGCTCAACGCCGCCCAGTTCGATCAGGTGCGCCGCCAGGAAAGCGCCTACAACCAGCGCATCCGCGAACTGCTGGAGCCGATGACCGGCCCGGGCCGGGTCAACCCGGAAGTGAACGTGGACATGGACTTCTCGGTGGTCGAGGAAGCGCGCGAGCTGTACAACGGCGACCCGCCGAAGCTGCGCAGCGAGCAGGTCAGCGACAGCAGCACCCAGACCGGCGGCCCGCAGGGCGCGCCGGGCGCGACCAGCAACTCGCCTGGCAGCGCGCCGGGCCAGCCGGGCGCCACCGGCGCTCCGCCTGCACCGGGCACGGCCGGCACCCAACAAGCCGCCGCCGCGACGCCGACCGAGAGTTCCAAGAGCGCCACCCGCAACTACGAACTGGACCGTACCCTGCAGCACACCCGGCAGCCGGCCGGGCGCATCAAGCGCGTCTCGGTGGCGGTGCTGGTGGATCACGTGATGCGTCCCGGCGCCAAGGGCAAGATGACCGAGCAGGCGCTCAGCGCCGCCGAGCTGACCCGCATCGAAGGCCTGGTCAAGCAGGCGGTGGGCTTCAATGCCGAACGTGGCGACACCGTCTCGGTGATGAACGCACCGTTCGTGCGCACGGCGCCGGAAGCGGAAGACAAGCCCGGTTGGTGGGAAGATCCGCGGGTGATGAACGGCCTGCGCCTGGTGCTGGGTGCGGCGGTGGTGCTGGCGCTGCTGTTCGGCGTGCTGCGCCCGGCGCTGCGCCAGATCGCCGGTCCCGCGCCGGCCGCGGCGGTCGGCCACGACCGCGACGGCAACGAACCGCGCGATGCCAAGCTGTCGATGCTCGACGACGACAACCCGCTGCTGCCGTCGCTGGGCGAGGACACCGCCAGCCTCAGCGGCGGCAGCGGCGGCAACCCCGCCATCGCCCTGCCCGACGCCTACGAGGAACGGTTGCGCCAGGCCCGCGAAGCGGTCAAACAAGATTCCAAGCGCGTGGCGCAGGTCGTGAAGGGATGGGTCGCCAGTGAAGCCTGATGCGAATGCAATGAATGGGACCCAGCGCGCCGCCGTGCTGCTGCTGTCGCTCGGCGAGGCCGACGCGGCCGAGGTGCTCAAGCACATGGACCCCAAGGAGGTGCAGAAGATCGGCATCGCCATGGCGACGCTGAGCGGCATCTCGCGCGACCAGGTCGACAAGGTCATGGAAGAGTTCAACGCCGAGCTGGGCAGCAAGACCTCGCTGGGCGTGGGCGCCGACGACTACATCCGCAACGTGCTGGTGCAGGCGCTGGGCGCCGACAAGGCCGGCAGCCTGATCGACCGCATCCTGCTCGGCCGCAACACCACCGGCCTGGACACGCTGAAGTGGATGGATCCGCGCGCGATCGCCGACCTGGTGCGCAACGAGCATCCGCAGATCATTGCCATCGTCATGGCGCACCTGGACAACGACCAGGCCGCCGAGGCGCTGAAGCTGCTGCCCGAGCGCACCCGCGCCGACGTGCTGATGCGCATCGCCACCCTCGACGGCATTCCGCCGCACGCGCTCAACGAACTCAACGAGATCATGGAGCGGCAGTTCTCCGGCAACCAGAACCTGAAGTCCTCGAACGTGGGCGGGGTCAAGGTCGCGGCGAACATCCTCAACTTCCTGGACAGCGGCGCCGACCAGGGTGTGCTGGCGGCGATCAGCAAGATCGACGCCGACCTGGGCAGCCGCATCCAGGACCTGATGTTCGTGTTCGACAACCTGGTGGAGCTGGACGACCGCGGGCTGCAGACCATGCTGCGCGAGGTCAGCGGCGACCGCCTCGGCCTGGCCCTGCGCGGCGCCGACATCAAGGTGCGCGACAAGATCACCAAGAACATGTCCCAGCGCGCCGCCGAGATCCTGCTCGAAGACATGGAGGCGCGCGGCCCGGTGCGCCTGGCCGACGTGGAGGCCGCGCAGAAGGAGATCCTGGCGATCGTGCGGCGTCTGGCCGATGAGGGCGTGATCAGCCTCGGCGGCGGTGGTGCGGAGGCCATGGTATGAACGGCAACGTGGTGCGCTGGCTGGCGCCGGAACTCGATGCCCCGCCGTTGTCGGCGGCGCAGCCGTACGAAGACGTGCTGCCGGACGAGCCGGTGCTGCGCCCGCCGAGCCTGGAGGAGATCCAGGCGATCGAGGCCGCGGCCCAGCACGAGGGCTTCGAACGCGGCCACGCCGAGGGCCTGGCCCAGGGCCAGGCCGAGATCCGCCGGCTGACCGCGCAGATCGACGGCATCCTGGACAACTTCTCGCGGCCGCTGGCGCGGCTGGAGAACGAAGTGGTCGGCGCGCTCGGCGAACTGGCCGTGCGCATCGCCGGCAGCCTGGTCGGCCGCGCCTACCAGGCCGACCCGGTGCTGCTGTCGGAACTGGTGGCCGAGGCGCTGGACGCGGTCGGCGGCGCGCGCCGCGACGTCGAGGTGCGCCTGCACCCGGACGACATCGCCGCGCTGACCCCGTTGCTGACGATGATGGACCAGGGCATCCGGCTGGTGCCGGACCTGAGCCTGAGCCGTGGCGACCTGCGCGTGCACGCCGAATCGGTGCGCATCGACGGCACCCTCGAAGCTCGCCTGCGCGCGGCCCTGGAGACGGTGATGCGCAAGTCCGGAGCCGGCCTGTGAGCGCGCTGTCGGGCACCCACCCCGCCGACTGGCTGGATGCGCGCAACCTGCGCCTGGCCGGCCGTCTCGGCAGGCTCGACCTGGACGCGGCCGCCGGCCGCGGCCTGATCCGCGAGGGCATCCTGCGCCGCGCGGTCGGCCTGACCCTGGAAGCGGTCGGCTGCGAGGCGCCGATGGGCGCCACCTGCAGGGTCGAGGTCGACGGCGGCTGGGTCGATGCCGAAGTGGTCGGCTTCTCCGGCGACCGCACCTCGCTGATGCCCAGCGCCGAAACCCACGGCCTGCTGCCCAACGCGCGGGTGGTGCCGCTGCACCGCCGCGGCGGCGTGGAAGTGGGCGAAGGCCTGCTCGGCCGCGTCATCGACTCGGACGGCGTGCCGCTGGACGGCAAGGGCCCGATCCGCGCCGAAGGCTCGGTGGGCATGGCCGGCGTGTCGATCAACCCGCTGGCGCGCGAACCGATCACCACCCCGCTGGACGTCGGCGTGCGCGCGATCAACGCGCTGCTGCCGATCGGCCGCGGCCAGCGCGTGGGCCTGTTCGCCGGCTCCGGCGTCGGCAAGTCCACCCTGCTGGGCATGATGACCCGCTACACCGCCGCCGACGTGATCGTGGTCGGGCTGATCGGCGAACGCGGCCGCGAAGTGCGCGATTTCGTCGAGACCACCCTGGGCGAGGAAGGCCTGCGCCGCGCCGTGGTCGTCGCCGCCCCGGCCGACCGCCCGCCGCTGGCGCGCCTGCACGGCGCCTACCGCGCCACCGCCATCGCCGAGTGGTTCCGCGACCAGGGCCTGAACGTGCTGCTGCTGATGGACTCGCTGACCCGCTTCGCCCAGGCCCAGCGCGAGATCGGCCTGTCGGTGGGCGAGCCGCCGACCACCCGCGGCTATCCGCCGTCGGTGTTCGCCAAGCTGCCGGCCCTGGTCGAGCGCGCCGGCAATGGCGCCAAGGGCCGCGGCTCGATCACCGCCTTCTACACCGTGCTGACCGAAGGCGACGATCCGCAGGACCCGATCGCCGATGCCGCCCGCGCCATCCTCGACGGCCACATCCTGCTGTCGCGGCGCGTCGCCGACAGCGGCCTGTACCCGGCCATCGACGTCGAGTCCTCGGTCAGCCGCGTGGTCCAGGACATCGCCGACGAGCCGTGGCGCCTGCGCATCCGCTCGCTGAAGCGGCTGGTGTCGGCCTACTCGGCCAACCGCGACCTGATCACCATCGGCGCCTACCAGCGCGGCAACGACCCGGCGGTGGACGAAGCGCTGGAGCGCTGGCCGGAGATCATGGAATTCCTCGGACAGGACGTCGCCAAAGCCGCAGATCTGCCCCACAGCCAGGCCGCCCTGAAACGGCTGGTCGACCGCGAGAACTAAGCCATGATGCAATCGCAACGTCTCGATCCCCTGCTCCGCCGGGCTCAGCAGCACGAAGACGAGGTCGCCCGCGATCTCGCCGAGCGCCAGCGCGCTCTGGCCACCCACGAGTCGCGGCTGGAAGAACTGCGCCGCTACGCCGACGAGTACGCCAACAGCCAGATGGCGGCGACCAGTCTGGCGCAGCTGGCCAACCGCCGCGCCTTCCTGGACCGGCTGGAGAGCGCGGTTCAGCAGCAGTGCCAGACCGTGGACCGCAATCGCGAGAAGGTCGAGATGGAGCGCAGCCGGCTGCTGCTGGCCAGTCGCGACAAGCAGGTGCTGGAACAGCTCGCGGCCAGCTACCGCGCGCAGGAACGCAAGGTCGACGACCGCCGCAGCCAGCGCGAGATGGACGACCTCGGCGCGCGCCGCGCGCGCCTGGCGGCCACCGCCGACGAACACGAGAACGGAGACGGACGATGAACAACGCGCTTTCCGCGCTGGGCGGCAGCGGCCGCGCCAGCCAGATCGGCGGCGGCAACGACACCACGGGCCTGGACCGCAGCAGCGGCAAGGACAAGGATTTCGCCAAGCTGCTCGGCGGCAGCAGCGGCGGCTCGGCGCGCACCACCGCGCCCAAGCCCGCCGCCCGCGAGACGGCCAAGCCGGCGCAACCGGCCGACAAGGATCAGGCGGACAAGCGCCCGGCGGCCGCCGACGACACCGCCAGCGATCCCGCGCGCACCGCGCAGGCCGGCGACAAGGTCGCCCAGGACACCGAGAAGAGCAGCACCGAGACCAAGGCCTCGGGCAAGGACAAGGGCAAGACCGAGGACAAGCGCGACGACGCCAAGCCCGACGAGGCCGCCTGGCCGCCGGCCGGGCTGGCCGGGATCGGCCTGGGCCTGTTGCCGGCGATCGGCGCGGCGGTGCTGCCGGCCGCCTCGGCGACCCCGCTGGGCGCGGCGGCCGGACTGGCCGTCGGCGTCGCCGGCGCCGTGGCCAGCGGCGCGGCCGCCCTGCTCGGCGGCGGCGACGCGCTGCCGCAGACCGCGGCGGGCGCCACCGATCCGAATGCGGCCAGCGCCGGCACCGCCAGCGCGACGGCCGGCACCACCGCCCCGGCCTCGGCCGCCGGCGGCTTCGGCGCGATGCTGATGGCGCAGGGCGGGTCGGCCGACAAGGCCGGTGGCGCCGAGACCGCGGCCCCGCTGGCGGCACTGGCGGCCATCGCCGCCGCGGCCAGCGGCAAGACCGGCGAAGGCGGCGACGCCGCGCCCGCCGCCGATCCCAGCGCGATCGCGCCGACCGCGGCGGCCACGCCGCTGCACGCCACCACGCGGCTGGCCGATGCGCAGCCGTTCAGCGGCTCGCCCACGCCGACCCCGAATCTGCACGGCAACCAGTTCGACGAGGAGTTGGGCGCGCGCATCAGCTGGCTGGCCGACCAGAAGATCGGCCACGCCCACATCAAGCTGAATCCGGCCGAGCTGGGCCCGGTCGAGGTGCGCCTGCACATGACCGGCGACCAGGTCAACGCCAGCTTCAGCAGCAACCAGGCCGACGTGCGCCAGGCCCTGGAGAACAGCCTGCCACGCCTGCGCGAGATGCTCGGCCAGCATGGCTTCCAGCTCGGCCAGGCCGACGTCGGCCAGCAGCAGCCGCAGCAACAGCAGGCCAATGCGCAGAGCACGCCGCAGGGCGGCAGCCGCAGCGGCGGCGAGCTTGCCGACGACCTGTCCGGCAGCGTCGGGATTCCGGCGATGGTGCTGCGCCAGCGCGGGCTGCTCGACGCCTACGCCTGATCCTGGCGGCGCTGCCGCCAGCCGGATCGGGGTAAGGCCTTTTGTGGGAAGGGGTTCAGCCCCGACACTTTCCTCCGAAAAGCGTCGGGGCTGAACCCCTTCCCACCCCGGATCCCTTCTCCCACAACGGTCTCGGCCCACGCCTGCGCGGCACGCGGCGGCACCGTCAAACACCCGGCGCGCCCGGCGCCCGGTTTCGGCACGGCGATTGCATCCTCAGGGGCAGACCCCCTTCAGGACGCCGCACTGTGTCAGCCCCCGACAAATCCAAGAAAGACGCCAAGGACGCCCCGGAAGGCGGCAAGTCGAAGAAAAAGCTGCTGATCATCGTCATCGCGGCGGTGCTGGTGCTGGGCGGCGGCGGTGCCGGCGCGTTCTTCTTCCTGAAGAAGCCCGAGGGCGGCCACGCCAAGGCCGAGGAGAAGACCGCCGAGGTTCCCAAGCCCGCGCAGTACTTCGCGATGGACCCGGCGTTCGTGGTCAACCTCAACGGCGGCGCCGAAGACGGCCCGCACTACCTGCAGCTGGAAGTGCAGCTGATGACCCGCGATCCGGAAGAGCTGAAGCTGATCACCGAGAACGCCCCGGCGATCCGCGCGCATCTGCTGATGCTGTTCTCGCAGGTGCAGGCAACGGACATCGCCAACATCGAAGGGCGCAAGAAGCTGCAGGCCGCGGCGCTGGCCGATGCGCAGAAGCTGATGACCGCCGAGACCGGCAAGAAGTGCGTGGAAGAACTGCTGTTCACCAGCTTCGTCACCCAGTAAGGCGATGCCGCGATGACCGACCTGCTTTCCCAAGACGAGATCGATGCCCTGTTGCATGGCGTCGATGCCGGCGTGGTGGATACCGAGCCGGCGGCGGCCGAGCCGGGTGAAGCGCGCAACTACGACTTTTCCAGCCAGGACCGGATCATCCGGGGGCGCATGCCGACCCTGGAGATGGTCAACGAGCGCTTCGCGCGCCTGTGGCGGATCGGCCTGTTCAACCTGATCCGGCGCTCGGCCGACCTGTCGGTGCGCGGCATCGACCTGATCAAGTTCAACGACTACATGCACTCGCTGTACGTGCCGAGCAACCTGAACCTGATCAAGTTCAAGCCGTTGCGCGGCACCGGCCTGATCGTGTTCGAGCCGACCCTGGTGTTCACCGTGGTGGACAACTTCTTCGGCGGCGACGGCCGCTACCCCACCCGCATCGAAGGCCGCGAATTCACCCCGACCGAGATGCGGGTGATCCAGCTGATGCTCAAGCAGACCTTCGCCGACCTGGCCGAAGCCTGGGCGCCGGTGATGGAGGTGGACTTCGAGTACATCAATTCCGAGGTCAACCCGCACTTCGCCAACATCGTCACCCCGCGCGAGTACGTGGTGGTCAGCCGCTTCCACGTGGAGCTGGAAGGCGGCGGCGGCGAGATCCACGTGACCCTACCGTACTCGATGCTGGAGCCGATCCGCGAACTGCTCGACGCCGGCATCCAGAGCGATCGCGTCGACCGCGACGAAAGCTGGAACATCATGCTGCGCGAGCAGCTGTTCGGCTCGGAGGTCACCATTTCCAGCGTGCTGGCGCAGAAGCAGATGAGCCTGCGCGAGCTGACCCGCTTGAAGATCGGCGACGTGCTCCCGATCGACCTGCCCAAGCAGGTGCCGCTGTGCGTGGAGAACATCCCGGTGTTCACCGGCGAGTTCGGCATCTCGCGCGGCCAGAACGCGGTGAAGATCACCGCCACCCATCCCCCCGGCGCGCTGCGCCGTCGTCCCGCTCTCCAGGAAGACCTGCCATGACCCAGACCGATCCCACCCAGCCGGCGCCGGCCCAGTTCGACAGCCTGCAGCCGGATGCCACGGCCGAGTCCAACGACCTGAACCTGGACGTGATCCTGGATGTGCCGGTGACGCTGTCGCTGGAAGTGGGCCGCAGCCGCATTCCGATCCGCAACCTGCTGCAGCTCAACCAGGGTTCGGTGGTGGAACTGGAGCGTGGCGCCGGCGAGCCGCTGGACGTGTACGTCAACGGCACCCTGATCGCGCACGGCGAAGTGGTGACCATCAACGACCGTTTCGGCGTGCGCCTGACCGACGTGGTCAGCCCCAGCGAGCGCATCCGGAGACTGCGGTGAGCTTGCTGCTCGCCATCGCCACGCAGACCGCAAAGCACGGTGCGGGCGTCGGCAACGCGGCGCCGTCGGCGCCCAGCCTGCTCGGTGCGGTGTTCGCGCTGCTGCTGGTGCTGGGCCTGATCCTGGCCATGGCCTGGGTGCTCAAGCGCCTGCCCGGCAGCGGCTTCCGCCCGGCCCAGGGCCTGCGCGTGGTCGCCAGCCTGGCGGTCGGCGCCAAGGAGCGGGTGGTGGTGGTCGAGGTCAATGGCGAACAGCTGTTGCTCGGCGTGTCGCCCGGCGGGGTACGCACCTTGCATCAGTTGCCCGAGCCGCTGCCGCAGGCCCCCGCGCCGACCCTGCCTTCGCTCAAGCAGTTCAAGCAGCTTCCCGATTTCGCTCAGCTTCTGGCGCAGAAGCTGCGCAAGGACAAATGACCATGCCGTTTTTCTGGAACCGCAACGCTCGCCGCCTGCGCCTGCTGCTGATCCTGCTGGCACTGAGCCTGCTGCCCGCCTTCGCCTGGGCGCAGGCCAATCCGGCGCCGGCCACCACGCCGACCGCGCAGAACCCGCAGAACGCCGCGCCCACCCTGCCCTCGCTACCGGAGGTCAACGTCGGCAAGATCGGCGCGCAGCCGGTCAGCCTGCCGCTGCAGACCCTGCTGCTGATGACGGCCATCACCCTGCTGCCATCGCTGCTGCTGGTGCTGACCGCCTTCACCCGCATCACCATCGTGCTCGGCCTGCTGCGGCAGGCGCTGGGCACCGGGCAGACGCCATCCAACCAGGTACTGATGGGCCTGGCGCTGTTCCTGACCGCGCTGGTGATGATGCCGGTCTGGGAAAAGGCCTGGGGCCAGGGCATGAGTCCGTATCTCAACGGCCAGATCGATTTCCAGACCGCGTGGACGCTGACCACGCAGCCGCTGCGCGCCTTCATGCTGGCGCAGGTGCGCGAGACCGACCTGATGACCTTCGCCGGCATGGCCGGCAACGGCACCTACAGCGGCCCGGACGCGGTGCCGTTCCAGGTGCTGGTGGCCTCGTTCGTGACCAGCGAGCTGAAGACGGCGTTCGAGATCGGTTTCCTGATCTTCATTCCGTTCGTGATCATCGATCTGGTGGTCGCCAGCGTGCTGATGTCGATGGGCATGATGATGATGTCGCCGATGCTGATCTCGGCGCCGTTCAAGATCCTGCTGTTCGTGCTGGTCGATGGCTGGGTGCTGACGGTCGGCACGCTGGCCGCCAGTTTCAACGGGGTCTGAGGCGATGAGTCCGGAACTGGCGTTGACCGAGTTGCGTGGCGGGCTGATCACGGTGTTGTGGGTGGCGGGGCCGTTGTTGCTGGCGATGTTGGCGGTTGGTGTGGTGATCGGTGTGTTCCAGGCGGCGACGCAGCTCAATGAGCCGACGATCGCGTTCATCGCGAAGGTGGTGGCGTTGACGGCGATGTTGTTCGCGACGGGGAGTATGTTGCTGGCGCATCTGGTGGAGTACACGACGATGCTGTTTCAGCGTATTCCGCATTTGATTGGGTAGCTGGGATGGCTGCGTCTGACGCTGCGCTTCTTGCTGCTGCATCGCTTTTGGCTGGGAACCGGCAAGAGCTTTCGCCTTGTGGCGAGCCTTCTGAACAGCAAG
>NZ_JACHOG010000007.1:30228-255002 GCF_014199735.1 Xanthomonas sp. 3307
TCAAGAGCTTTCGCCTTGCGGCGAGCCTTCTGAACAGCAAGAGCTTTCGCCTTGCGGCGAGCCTTCTGAACAGCAAGAGCTTTCGCCTTGCGGCGAGCCTTCTGAACAGCAAGAGCTTTCGCCTTGCGGCGAGTCACTTTTCTTTGCTTGTGCAAAGAAAAGTAACCAAAAGAAAGCACACCCCGCCTTCGCGCCCGCTACGCGGGTCCGCTCCGCTGACGGGATTTTCGGACGGGGCTTGTCTGCTTCGCAGCCAAGTCCGGGGCAGTCGCCTCGCGGCGCCAGCCCGCCCGCCGGGGCGAAGCAGTGCTTCGCCTTTTCCCGGCGAGCCCTGCCCCGGCCGAAAACGGCGCACATCCCTGTGCGCCGCCCCCCTGCGGGGGGTTTTGCCCGCCAGCTCCGCCGCTGCGGAGGGGACCCGGTGGATCAAGAGCGAAACAACAGCAAAAACGACGGCAACCGCAAAAGCGACCGCTACGGCTACGGCTACGGCTATAGCCGCTTTGGCTTTGGCTCCATTGTCGGTCGTGCTGTGCCCCTGGTTGTTTGGGGGTTCGCCGGTCTGTCTTCGGCTGCAAGGCGCCCGCGTCTCGCAGTTAGTGCTGGCCGTTCCTTCGTGATGTCTGCCGGGGCCTCGGGCTGATGGATGCCGCCACGCAAATGGTCGTCGATGGGTCGCGGGCGTTCGCGATGATCGGGGCCGTGCTGTGGACGATGCTGCGGATCGGGGCGATGTTCACGGTGATGCCGTTGGTCGGCACCAAGGCGGTGCCGGGACGGGTGCGGGTGATCCTGTCGGGGACGTTGGCCATCGCGCTGGCGCCGATCCTGCCGCCGGTGCCGGACTGGGATGGGTTCAATGCCGCAGTGGTGCTGAGCGTGGCCCGGGAGCTGGCGGTGGGGGCCAGTATGGGGTTCATGCTGCGGATGATCTTCGAGGCCGGGGCGATGGCCGGCGAACTGGTCTCGCAGAGCACTGGCCTCGGTTTTGCGCAGATGGCCGACCCGTTGCGCGGGGTCAACTCGCCGGTGATCGGCCAGTGGTTCTACCTGGTCTTCGGGCTGATGTTCTTCACCACCAACGGGCATCTGGCGGTGGTGTCGCTGCTGGTGGACAGCTACAAGGCGCTGCCGATCGGCACCGCCCTTCCCGACGCCCAGGCGATGGCGTCGGTGGCACCGAACTTCTTCATGAGCATCATGCGCGGTGCGGTGACTTTGGCGCTGCCGGTGATAGTGGCGATGATGGCGGTGAACCTGGCCTTCGGCGCGTTGGCCAAGGCCGCGCCCTCGCTGAACCCGATCCAGCTCGGCCTGCCGGTGGCGGTGGTGCTCGGTCTGGCGCTGCTGGCAGTCCTGGTCGGCGAGATGGGGCCGCCGGTGCAGCGTCTGTTCGACGCCGCCTTCGACGCGGCGCGCGCGATCACCGCCTAGCCGGCACTCAAGCTGCGCCGTACTGCGGCCGATACCGGCAGAAGGCCATTGGTGTGACGCCTGGATGAGCGATGGCGCTGCCGCCCGTCCTTACACTGCCGGTCGCCGCCGCCCGCCCTTTCTTTTGCTGATACCGCCCCCGCCATGCCCCATTGCTCGTCCGCGTTCGCTCGTGTCTGCCCTCGCCGTCTCGCACGGCGGCACAGCGACGGCTGAGCGCCGCATGCGCAGGGTCATGGATCGATGCCTGCGATGGCTGCTGCTGTCGGCACTGGGCTGCGCCGGAGCCGCGCAGGCCCAGGTCATCCCGTTGCGGCACTACGCGCAGGACCAGGGTCTGCTCGGCCTCGCCGGCACCTGCCTGCTGCAGCGCCGCGACGGCAGCCTGCTGGTCTGCAGCGAGAGCGGCCTGTACGCCTTCGACGGCAACCAGTTCCAGCAGGTGCCGCTGCAGGGCCGCGGCGGCCATTACATCTCCGATGCCGTCGAGGACGCCCAGCGACGGCTGTGGATGGCCACCTACGATGCGATCTACGTCGACGACGGCACGCCGGCGGGCTGGATGCCGCTGGAGCACGACCGCCTGCCGTCGCACCACCAACTGAACCGCCCGCGCCTGGCCGCGCCGGACTGGGGCATGGTGGTCCTGGACGGGCACCGCCTGCTGCGCGCCGCACGCAAGGCCGACGGCATCGGCTGGGAACTGCACTCGCTGTTCGACGCGGCGACGCTGGTGCGGCAACCGGACCTGACCGAGGTCCACGACCTGTTCGTCATCGATGGCATGCTGTGGCTGGGCTGCGGCAAGGCCGTGTGCCGGATCGATGCCGACGGCCATGCGACCCGCTACGGCGAGGCCCAGGGGCTGCCGCGCGAGGCCTGGCGCAGCGCGGTGCGTGACCGCGCCGGCACCCTGTGGGTGCTCGGCGAGCGTCAGGTGATGCGGCTGCCCGCCGGCGCCTCGCGCTTCCAGGAACAGACGCCGCCGGGACTGGGCGGGCCGGGCCTGCTGACGCGACGCATGCAGATGCTGCTCGACCCGCAGGGCCGCGTGCTGGTGCGCACCGACAAAGGCCTGGCGCGCTGGGAGCACGGCCGCTGGCACAGCTTCGACCGCCGCAATGGCCTGCCCGAGGGCAACATCGTCGCCATGCGCTTCGACCAGGCCGGAGACCTGTGGCTGAGCATGGATGGCGAAGGTGTCTTGCGCTGGACCGGCTATGGCTGGATCGAGAACTGGGACGTGTCGCAGGGCATCAGCCGCGCACCGACCTGGAGCATCCAGCGCACCCAACAGGGCGATCTGCTGGCCGGCAACGAGGGCGGCATCGATCGGCTGCGCGAGGACGGACGCTTCCAGCGCTGGGCCAGCGCCAACGGCACACAGATGATCGGGCTGCAGCGCGCCGCCGACGGCACCCTGTGGAGCATCGGCTCGGTAGGCGTGCTGCGCCACTACGACGCGCAGGGTCGATTGCTGCGCGTCTATCCTCCGCTGCGCAGCAGCGGCCGACAGCGACTGGTGATCGCCAAGCAACTGCTCGTGGATGCGACCGGCCGGGTCTGGATCCTCAGCGACGACGGCGTGTACCTGCTTGCGCAGGCGAATGCAGACGCGGTGCCGCAACGATTGTCGACGCTGCCCGGCGGCGAATACTCGGATATCCAGCAGCGCCACGATGGCAGCATGCTGGTGACCGGCGTGGCCGGGCTGTTCCGCCTGCGCGGCGATACCTGGACCCCGATCCGGCTGGTCGTGGACGGCGCGCCGGCGCAAGCCGTGCTCAGCAAGCTGCTGGTCCTGGACGACGGCCAGGCCTGGGCCAGCCTGTACGGCCCCGGCGCCTGGCAGGGCCGGCTCGACGGCGACACCCTGCACCTGCAGCCGGCCGATGCGCAGCTGAGCGGCCTGCAGGTCTACAGCCTGCGCCATACCCGCAACGGCTGGATCTGGATCAGCCACAACCAGGGCGTGGACGTGTTCAACGGTCACGCCTGGTCGCGGTTGACCCAGGCGCAGGGCCTGCTCTGGAACGACATGTCCGAATCGGCCTTCCTGGAGGACAGCGACGGCTCGGTGTGGCTCGGCAGCAGCCGCGGCGTCACCCACCTGCAGGATCCGACGCGGCTGTTCCCGGCGCAGGCGCCGCGACTGGCGCTCAAGGAGTTCAGTCGCGGCGGCGTGACCATCGCCGCGGGCGCGCGCCTGCCCTGGAGCGAGGATCCGTTGCACATCGCGGTCGGCTCGCCGGACCTGTACGACGAGCGCAACCGCATCAGCTTCCGCTATCGCTTCGAGGGCGCGCACACCCGCTGGCTGCACACGCCCAACTTCGAGTTCGAACAACCGCCGCTGGCGCCGGGCCGTTACGTGCTGGAGATCCAGTTGCTGGACGCCTACCGGCGTAGCGCCTCGGCTCCCCTACGGGTGGCGTTCTCGGTGGCGCCGGTGTGGTGGCGCAGCCAGCCGATGCTGGCGCTGTACCTGCTGCTCGGCGGCGGCCTGATGGTGGCGGTACTGCATTGGCGCGAGCGCCGCCTGCACCAGCGCCAGCGCGAACTGGCCGACCTGGTGGCGCGACGCACCGAGGAACTGGAGCACGACAAGCGCGAACTGGAGATCGCCCGCGCCGCGCTGGCGGTGAAAGCCTCGCACGACGCCCTCACCGGCCTGCTCAACCGCGCCGGCATCCTCGAGGCGCTGGCCACGCAGATGCGCCGCAGCGAGGCCGAACAGGCCGTGCTGGCGGTGGCGATGATCGACCTGGACCATTTCAAGCGGATCAACGACGAGCACGGCCACCTGGTCGGCGATGCGGTGCTGATCGAGGTGGCGCGGCGCCTGGGCGCCAATCTGCGCGACGCCGATCTGGTCGGCCGCTACGGCGGCGAAGAACTGCTGGCGGTGCTGCCTGGCTTGCCGCCGAGCTGCGGCGAGCGGCTGCAGGCCCTGCGCGCCACCATCGCCGGGCAACCGCTGCGCATCGGCGAGCGGCAGTTGGCGATCACCGCCTCGATCGGCGTGGCCTGGTACCGGCCAGGCGAATCCCTGCAGCAGTTGCTGGCGCGTGCCGATGCGGCGCTGTATCAGGCCAAGCGCCTGGGCCGCGACCGGGTGGAACTGCAGCCCGCCTGACCGCGGCCGAAAGGCGCATCGCGACAGCCTCGGGCAGCCCGGCCACGGACCGGCACAGTCCTTGCAGTGCGCAGGGTCGATCCTGGCCGAGCGCATCCCCCGATGTCCGAGAGCGAAGAAGGCGCAGAGCGCACAGAACAGCCAACAGACAAACGCCTGCGCGAAGCCCGCGAACAGGGCAACATCCCGCATTCGCGCGAGCTGGCGACGGCGGCGGTGTTCAGCGCCGGCGTCTTCGCGCTGATGGGCCTGTCCACCTCGCTGACCGCCGGCGTCGTGTCCTGGCTGAAGCAGGCGCTGCGCCCGGACCTGTCGATGCGCGCCCATCCGGAGGCGATGTTCGGCCATTTCGGCGAACTGCTGCTGAACCTGCTCTGGGTGGTGTTGCCGCTGGTCGGCATCTGCCTTGCCGCCAGTTTCGCCGCGCCGGTGCTGATGGGCACCCTGCGCTTCTCCGGCCAGGCGCTGATCCCCAAGTTCGACCGGCTCAACCCGATGGCCGGGCTGAGCCGCATGTACGGCGCCGAGACCATCGCCGAACTGCTGAAATCGATCCTGCGCATGGCCTTCGTCGGCGGCGCCGCGATGCTGTGCCTGTGGGGCAGCGTCGATTTCCTGCGCGGGCTGCTGCTGCAGCCGCTGGAACAGGCCGTCGGCCACGGCCTGGGCTTCACCCTGCGGCTGCTGCTGTACACCGCCGGCGCGCTGGCACTGCTGGCCGCGATCGACGCGCCCTATCAGAAGTGGAATTACATCCGCAAATTGAAGATGACCCGCGAGGAAGTGCGCCGGGAAATGAAGGAAAGCGACGGCAGCCCCGAGGTCAAGGGCCGCATCCGCCAGATGCAGATGCAGATGTCGCAGCGGCGGATGATGGAAGCCATCCCCAAGGCCGACGTGGTGGTGGTCAACCCCACCCACTATGCGGTGGCGCTGAAGTACGAGAGCGGGCGCATGCGCGCCCCCACCGTGGTGGCCAAGGGCGTGGACGAAATCGCCTTCCGCATCCGCGAGGTCGGCGAGCAGCATCGGGTGGCGGTGATCTCGGCGCCGCCTTTGGCACGCGCCTTGTATAGGGAAGGCGAACTCGGCAAGGAAATTCCCGTGAGACTGTATTCCGCGGTGGCGCAGGTCCTCTCGTACGTCTACCAGCTGCGCGCCTGGCGCACTGGGCCGATGCCGCCGTTGCCGCCGTTGGAAGTGGATGAATTCGCCCCGGGGAGCCAGCCATGAGTCAGCCCGCCGCGCAGATGAATACGCGCAAAGTCATGGACATGATCAAGCACGGGCTCGGCGCCCCGGTGATCGTGTTGCTGATGCTGGCGATGGTGGTGGTGCCGCTGGCCGCCCCGGTGCTGGACGCCCTGTTCACCTTCAACATCGCCATCTCGCTGATGGTGCTGCTGGCGGTGGTGTACGTGAAGCGGCCGCTGGAGTTCAGCATCTTCCCGATCGTGCTGCTGATGACCACGATGCTGCGCCTGGCGCTGAACGTGGCCTCCACCCGCGTGATCCTGATCAACGGCCAGGACGGCCACGGCGCCGCCGGCAAGGTGATCGAGGCCTTCGGCGAATTCGTGATCGGCGGCAACTATGCGGTCGGCATCGTGGTGTTCGCGATCCTGACCATCATCAACTTCGTGGTCATCACCAAGGGCGCCGGGCGCGTGTCGGAAGTGACCGCGCGCTTCATCCTCGACGCCATGCCCGGCAAGCAGATGGCGATCGACGCCGACCTCAACGCCGGCCTGCTGACCCGCGAGGAAGCCAAGGCCCGCCGCGAGGAAGTGCGCGAGGAAGCGGACTTCTACGGTTCGATGGACGGTGCCAGCAAGTTCATCCGCGGCGACGCCATCGCCGGCATCCTGATCCTGTTCATCAACCTGATCGGCGGCATGGCGGTCGGCGTGCTGCAGCATGGCATGCCGGTGGGACAGGCCGCCTCCACCTACACCCTGCTGTCGATCGGCGACGGCCTGGTCGCGCAGTTGCCGGCGCTGCTGGTGTCCTCGGCGGTGGCGATGCTGGTCACCCGCGCCTCGCGCTCGCAGGACATGGGCGCGTCGATGATGGGCCAGGTGTTCGGCCAGCATAAGGCGCTGGCGGTGGCCGCGGCGATCATGGGCCTGGTCGGCCTGATCCCGGGCATGCCCAACGTCGCTTTCTTGACGCTGGCGCTGATCCTGGGCCTGCTGGCCTGGAAGATGTGGAAGCGCAGCCTGCAGCCGACCCCGGCCGCCGCCGAGGCGGCGCCGCAGGCGGCGGCCGCGGCCCAGGCCAATGCCGAACTGGGCTGGGACGAACTGCGTCCGATCGACCCGCTGGGCCTGGAGGTCGGCTACCGGCTGATCCCGCTGGTGGACAAGGCCCAGGGCGGCGAGCTGATGGCACGCATCAAGGGCGTACGCCGCAAGCTGACCCAGGACATCGGCTTCCTGGTGCCGCCGGTACACATCCGCGACAACCTGGAACTGCCCGCCAACGCCTACCGCCTGCTGGTGCACGGGGTGCCGGTGGCCACCGCCGACATCCACCCGGACCGCGAACTGGCGCTGGACCCGGGCGGCGCGCTCGGCAAGATCGACGGCATCGCCGGCAAGGATCCGGCGTTCGGCCTGGATGCGACCTGGATCCAGCCGCACCTGCGCGCCCAGGCCGAGACCATGGGCTACACCGTGGTCGACCCGGCCACGGTGATCGCCACGCACCTTTCGCACCTGATCCGCGAACATGCCCCGGAACTGCTCGGCCACGAGGAAGTGCAGCAACTGCTGGCGACCCTGGCCAAGAGCGCGCCCAAGCTAGTCGAGGACCTCACCCCCAAGGCGCTGCCGCTGTCGGTGGTGGTGCGGGTGCTGCAGAACCTGCTGATCGAGAAGATCCCGGTGCGGCAGCTGCGCAAGATCGTCGAGGCCCTGGTCGAGCACGCGCCGCAGAGTCAGGAACCCGGCGCGCTCACCGCCGCCGTACGCAACGCCCTGGGCCGGTTCATCGTCCAGGAGATCGCCGGCATGGCACCGGAACTGCCGGTGTTCACCCTGGCCCCGCAATTGGAACGTGTCTTGCAGGACTCTACCCAGGGCAATGGCGCGGCGCTGGAACCCGGACTGGCCGAACGCTTGCACCAAAGTCTGGCGGACTGCGTGAGCAAGCAGGAGGCGCGCAACGAACCGGCAGTGGTGCTGGTGCCGGCGCAGGTCCGCGCCGCCCTCGCCCGCCTGGTCCGCCACAGCGTCCCCGCGCTGTCGGTGCTGTCCTACAGCGAAGTGCCGGAAGACAAGCGGCTGAAGTTGGTCGGCACCATCAGTTGATTGGCGGGGATTGGTGATTTGGGATTCGGGAGTCGCAACAGCGGGCCCGGCACGCGGAGAGAGACAGCAATGACACGAACGAACACAACCAGAGCAAGGCGACCGGATAGCAGCCATGCCATGGCGGCCTCCGCAACCAATCCCCACTCCCCAATCCCGAATCCCGGCACTCACCCATGAAGATCAAACGCTTTGTCGCCCCCGACATGCGCACCGCCTTCCGGATGGTGCGCGACGAGCACGGGCCGGATGCGGTGATCCTGTCCAACCGGCGTACCGACGAGGGCATCGAGATCGTCGCCGCCAGCAATTACGACGAGGCCCTGGTGCAGCGGGCGCTGGATTCGGTGCGCCCGGACGAGGCGCCACGCGCCGCCGCCGCGGCGCAGGCACCGGCCGCTGCCGCGCCGCGCGCCGCCCGCAGCGACAAGGCCGCGGCCAGCCCGGCGATGGCGATGATGGCCGCGATCAGCGAGCGCCGCGGTGGCGCCGCGGCCGCCGCCCCGGCCGCTCCCGCAGCGCGGCCGCTGACCCAGCCGGCGGCGCTGGCCGCCTCGGCCATGCCTGCCGCGGCCGCCCCGGCTGCCGCAGCGCGCCCGGCCGCAGCGGCCAAGGCTCCGGCACCGGCCACGGGCCGCGCCGACTTCAGCATCCTCGAGGACGTGTTCCGCAACGCCCCGATCAGCGTGCCCATGCCCAGCCCGTTCGCCGCCGCCCCGGCGCCGGCCGCCGAGGCCATGCCGGCCTGGCGCGACGACGTCGCCGCGGTGGCGCTGACCCCGGTGGCGAGCCCGGCCCCGGCCCCGGCCGCGCCCGCGCCGAGCGCGGCCAAGCCGGACGCGCCGGCCACTGCCGGAATCCCGGCGGCCGCGACGCTGGCGGCGGTGCCGACCTTCCCGGCCCCGCAGAACGACGAACAATTGACGCAGCTGCGCGACGAACTGGCGCTGATGCGGCAGATGATCGAGCGCGAGATGAACCGCCTCACCGACGAACGCCTGCGCGGTTCGCCGGTCCGCGCCCAGGCCCTGGAATTGATGGACGACTATGGCTTCGACAGCGGCATCACCCGCGACGTGGTCATGCAGATCCCCGCCGACCTGGAGCTGCACCGCGGCCGCGGGCTGATGCTGGGCCTGCTGTCCAAGCGCCTGCCGATCGCCCCGCTGGACCCGATCGAGGAAGGCGGCGTGATCGCCCTGATCGGCCCCACCGGTGCCGGCAAGACCACCACCATCGCCAAGCTGGCCTCGCGCTTCCTGGAGCGCCATGCCGCCCGCGACGTGGCCCTGGTGACCACCGACACGGTCCGCGTCGGCGGCCGCGAGCAGCTGCACAGCTACGGCCGCCAGCTCGGCATCGCCGTGCACGAGGCCGACAGCGACGCCGCGCTGCAGCAGCTGCTGGAGCGCCTGGCCGACTACAAGCTGGTGCTGATCGACACCGCCGGCATGGGCCAGCGCGACCGCGCCCTGGCCGCCCAGCTGCACTGGCTGCGCGCCTCGCGTGTGGTCCGATCCTTGCTGGTACTGCCTGCCAATGCCCATTTCTCCGACCTGGACGAGGTGGTGCGCCGGTTCGCCGGCGCCGACCCACAGGGGGTCATCATGACCAAGTTGGACGAGACCGGGCGGTTCGGCAGTGCCTTGTCGGTGGTCGTGGACCACCGCCTCCCCATCACCTGGGTGACCGATGGACAGCGCGTGCCGGACGACCTGCACCGCGCCAACGCCGCCAGCCTGGTATTGCGCCTTGAAGATTTGCGGCGCGCTGCCGATAAGCCCTGTACTCCGGAGCAGACCCATGCCGTCGCGTGACTACGTCAATCTGACCAATGCCTTCCCCCTGTCGGCGACGCGTAGCGAACCGCTGGGTCCGGTGCGCACCATCGCCGTGACCGGCGGCAAGGGCGGCGTGGGCAAGACCAACATCTCGGTCAACCTGTCCATGGCGCTGGCCGACATGGGCAAGCGCACCCTGCTGCTGGACGCCGACCTCGGCCTGGCCAACGTCGACGTGCTGCTGGGGCTGACGCCCAAGTTCACCGTGGCCGACCTGGTCGCCGGGCGCTGCACCCTGGAAGAGGCGCTGATCGACATGCCCAACGGGCTGATGGTGGTGCCCGCCGCCTCCGGCCGCCGTTACATGGCCGAGCTGCCGCCGGCCCAACACGTGGGCCTGGTCAACGTGTTCTCCGAGCTGCAGCGCGAGCTGGACGTGATGATCGTCGACACCGCCGCCGGCATCACCGACAGCGTGCTGACCTTCTGCCAGGCCGCGCAGGACGCGGTGGTGGTGGTCTGCGACGAGCCGGCCTCGATCACCGACGCCTACGCCCTGATCAAGGTCCTCTCGCGCGAGCGCGGCGTGGACCGGGTGCAGATCGTCGCCAACATGGTGCGCGACCTCAACGAAGGCCGCCTGCTGTACGACAAGCTCAGCCGGGTCTGCGAGAAGTTCCTCGGCGACGTGTCGCTGAACTACCTGGGCTGCGTGCCGCAGGACGACTGGCTGCGCCTGTCGGTGCAGCGCCAGCAGCCGGTGGTCAAGGCCTACCCGTCCAGCCCGTCGGCGCAGGCGATCTCCGAGATCGCCCGGCGCACCGCGCGCTGGCAGGCGCCGACCGCCCCGCGCGGCAACGTCGAGTTCTTCGTCGAACGCATCATCCAGCGCGGGGTGGCCGCATGAACGCCGCCGCCCACTACCGCGCCGTCCAGCGCAACAGCGCCAACGACTACATCGCCCAGCACTCGGACCTGGTCCGGCGCATCGCCCACCACCTGGCGGCGCGACTGCCGGCCAGCGTCGAGATCGACGACCTGATCCAGGCCGGCATGATCGGCCTGATCGAGGCCTCGCGCAGCTACGACGCCGAACAGGGCGCCTCGTTCGAGACCTACGCCTCGATCCGCATCCGCGGCTCGATGATCGACGAGATCCGCCGCGGCGACTGGGTGCCGCGCTCGGTGCACCGCCGCGCCCGCGACGCCGCCTCGGCGATCCGCAAGATCGAACAGAGCACCGGCCGCGCCGCCGCCGCCAACGAAGTGGCCGCGGCGATGGACATGCCGCTTCCCGAATACCTGCGTTTGATGGAAGATGCCGCCCGCGGCCAGGTGCTGAGCCTGGAGTCGCGCATCGAGGACCATGGCGAGCTGGATACCATCGCCAAGGGCGGACCCAATCCGCAGCAGATGCTCGAGCGCAGCGAATTCGGCCGCGAGCTGGGCAAGGCCATCGCGCAGTTGCCCGAACGCGAGCAGTTGGTGCTGTCGCTGTACTACGAGCAGGAATTGAACCTCAAGGAAATCGGCGCGGTGCTCGGGGTCAGCGAGTCGCGCGTGTGTCAGATCCATGGCCAGGCCACGGTACGGTTGCGCGGACGCCTGAAGGCGTTCGGTGTCGCCGATGCCGGTCTGGAAGACGAAGAATAGGAACCCTTAGGAGTCAGTGGTGAACAAGAACATGCGGATTTTGATCGTGGACGATTTCTCGACGATGCGGCGCATCGTCAAGAATCTGCTCGGCGATCTGGGCTTCACCAACACCGCCGAGGCCGAAGACGGCAACAGCGCCCTGGCCGCGCTGCGCTCGGCACCGTTCGAGTTCGTGGTCACCGACTGGAACATGCCCGGCATGACCGGCATCGATCTGCTGCGCAACATCCGCGCCGACGACAAGCTCAAGCACCTGCCGGTGCTGATGGTCACCGCCGAGGCCAAGCGCGAGCAGATCATCGAGGCCGCGCAGTGCGGCGTGAACGGCTACATCATCAAGCCGTTCACCGCACAGACGCTGCAGGAGAAGCTCGGCAAGATCTTCGAACGCCTGGGAGCGACCGCCTAAATGGAAGCCACCGCCGAACGTACCGCCCTGATCGAACGCCTGCAAGGCGCGCTGGACGCGCTGGAGAACGGCGACGAGGCCGGCTGGCGCAGGGAGATCGACACCCTCGCCGCCTGGCGCACGCGGCCGATGATGCAGGGCCTGAGCCGGCTCGCGCGCGATCTGGGTCAGGCGCTCGGCGAACTGCCGGTGGTGCCCAGCGAGGCCGGCGAGCTGGACGACGCCTGCTCGCGCCTGGACCACGTGGTGGAGATGACCGAACAGGCCAGCCACCGCACCCTGGACCTGGCCGAGGAATGCCGCGCGCTGGCCAACCAGCTCGCCGCCGGCGGCCTCAGCGGCGACCAGGGCGAGATCCTCGACAAGATCCGCCACAACCTCACCGAAATGGCCCTGGCGCAGAGCTTCCAGGACCTGACCGGGCAGATCATCCGCCGCGTCGCCGGCATCGTGCGCCGCGTGCACGAAGGCTTCGGCGCGCTGGGTCTGCCGCCGAAGGAAGAACGCAAACCCGACGGCAGCCTGGCCGGCCCGGCCCTGCCCGGTCTGGACCGCCACGGCGTGTCGCAGAACGACGCCGACGACCTGCTGTCCGGACTGGGACTGTAATGCCATGAGCGCCGTACCCGACGACATCGCTGCCGACTTCATCATCGAGGCCCAGGAGATCCTGGACCGGCTCGGCGAGCAGTTGGTGTCGCTGGAGCAGGCGCCCGAGGACAGCGGCCAGCTCAACGCCGTGTTCCGCGGCTTCCACACGCTCAAGGGCGGCGCCGGCTTCCTGGCGATCAACGCCATGGTCGAGCTGTGCCACGCCGCGGAGGAAACCCTGGGCATGGCCCGCGCCGGCCAGGCCACCCTGCAGGCGCGGCACTTCGACGCCGCGCAGCAGTCGCTGGACTACCTGCAGTCGATGCTCGACGCCTTCGGCAGCGGCCAGGAGCCGCCGCGTGCGCCGCCGGAACTGATCGCGCAGTTCGACGCGCACAGCGATGCCGCCCCGGCCCCGACCCCGGCCCCGGCCAAGAGCGCCGCGCCGGCGCGCGCCCCCGCAGCGGCCACCGCCGCGGCCGCGGGGGATCTGATCAGCGACGACGAATTCGAAGCGCTGCTGGACCAGTTGCACGGCGATGCGCCGCCGACGGCCACGCCGCAGGCGCTGCAGCCGGCGCCGCGCGCGCCCAGCGCCGCGCCCAAGGCCGCGGCCGCCCCGGCCAAGGCCGCCGAACCCGAACACACCGTGCGTGTGGACACCAAGCGCCTGGACGCGATCGTCAACCTGATCGGCGAACTGGTGCTCTCGCGCAACCGACTCAAGACCCTGCGCGTGCGCCTGCGCGACGAGGAACTGGACCGCGCGGTCAGCAGCCTGGACATCGCCACCGCGCGCCTGCAGTCGGCGGTCATGCGCACGCGCATGCAGCCGGTCGGCAAGGTGTTCTCGCGCTTCCCCAAGGTCGCGCGCGACGTCGCCCGCTCCCTCAACAAGGAAGTGGAACTGGAACTGATCGGCGCCGATACCGAACTGGACCGCAACCTGGTCGAGGCGCTGGCCGATCCGCTGGTGCACCTGGTGCGCAACGCCATCGACCACGGCATCGAGGCGCCGGCGCTGCGCGAGGCCACCGGCAAGCCGCGCGGCGGCCACGTGCGCCTGTCGGCGCAGCAGGAAGGCGACTACGTCAGCATCGAGGTGCAGGACGACGGCGCCGGCATCGACCCGGAACGTCTACGCGCCAAGGCCCGCGAGAAGGGCCTGATCGACCCCGAGGCCGCCGCCCGCCTGACCACCGAGGAATGCCTGCACCTGGTGTTCCTGCCCGGCTTCTCGACCAAGGCCGAAGTCACCGATATCTCCGGCCGCGGCGTCGGCATGGACGTGGTGCAGTCGCGCATCCGCGAACTCAGCGGACAGATCCAGATCCAGTCGGAACTAGGTCGCGGCAGCCGCTTCCTGATCCGCGTGCCGCTGACCCTGGCGATCCTGCCGACCCTGCTGGTGCAGGCCGGCGACACCGTCTACGCACTGCCGCTGGCGCGCGTGGTGGAAGTGCTGCACGCCCCACGCCGCTCGCTGGGCTGGTTCGACGGCCGCGCCGTGCTCGACCGGCAGTCGCACACCCTGCCACTGGTGGACCTGCGCCAGTGGCTCAACATCGACGCCCCGCAACTGCCGCTGCTGACCGTGGTGGTGCTGCAGGCCGGCGAATCGCGCATGGGCCTGGTTGTGGACCAGGTCCGCGGCCGCGAGGAAGTGGTGATCAAGCCGCTGCCGCGCTCCCTGCGCGGCCTGCCCGGCTACGCCGGCGCCACCCTCATCGGCGACGGCCGCCTGGCGCTGATCCTGGATGTGGATGGCCTGAAGGCCTGACGAGCCGGGATTGGGGAATCGGGATTGGGGATTCGCAACAGCAGCATCCCTGGCGCTTCTCTGCTTCTTGTAGAGCGGCTTCAGCCGCGACGCGGTGAGGCTGGGACTCGGGAATCGGGATTGGGGAATCGCAAAAGCGGCTCGCCGCCGCATCGGTTCCCTTGTAGGAGCGGCTTCAGCCGCGACGCCGTGAAGCCGGGGTCGAAGCTTGGCGATCGCACGCGCGGCGCACTACTCCCTACCGACACGATCCGAACGATCGTGCATAGGCACGCGCCAAGCTCAGCGCGTCGCGGCTGAAGCCGCTCCTACGACACACCGACCAACCCGCCGCGCTCGCGCGCTTGCGACTCCCCAATCCCCAATCCCGAATCCCCAACCCATCAAGTCCCCCGCCCCCTGGCCGATACCTCCTGCATGGACAAGCTCAGTCTCATTGGCCTGCTGTTGGCGATTCTGTCGCTGATCGGCGGCAGCATCCTCAAGGGCGCCGGCATTTCGGCGCTGTGGTCGCCGGCTGCGTTCGTGATCGTGATCGTCGGCACCGTCGCCGCGATCCTGGTGCATACCCCGCCTTCCGTGTTCCGGCGTGCGTTCCAGATCGCCAAGTGGCTGCTGTGGCCGCCGCCGAGCGATCGCCAGGCGCTGCTCAAGCAGATCGTGGAATGGAGCAACATTGCCCGCCGCCAGGGCCTGCTCGGCCTCGAGAACCAGGTGCCGCAGCAGCAGGATCCGTTCGTGCGCAAGGGCCTGCAGATGCTGGTGGACGGCGTGGAGCCGGAAGCCATCCGGCACATGCTGGAGATCGACCTGGAAGGCCAGGAACACTGCGACCTGGCCGCGGCCAAGGTGTTCGAGGGCATGGGCATCTACGCGCCGACCCTGGGCATCATCGGCGCGGTGCTGGGCCTGATCGCGGTGATGAAGAACCTGGCCGACCCGAGCAAGCTCGGCCACGGCATCGCCGCCGCGTTCACCGCCACCATCTACGGCATCGCCTCGGCCAACCTGCTGTTCCTGCCCATGGCCGCCAAGCTCAAGAGCGTGATCAAGCACAGCTGCGGCGAGCGCGAAATGATCATCGAAGGGTTGATCGCCATCGCCCAGGGCGAGAACCCGCGCAACATCGAATCGAAACTGGCCGGATTCTTGCATTGAGTTGCCAATGGCCCGCAAGCACTCCCACGACGAGCACGCCAACCACGAGGCATGGGCCATCCCCTATGCCGACCTGATGACGTTGCTGCTCGCCTTCTTCGTGGTGATGTACGCGCTGTCCACGATCAACGAAGCCAAGTACCGGGTGATGGCCGACGCGATGAGCGCCGCGTTCGGCGGTACCCCCAAGACCCTGCGCCCGGTGCAGGTCGGCGACCAGGCCTTGCAGGGCCAGGGCGGCGAGCGCCCGACCCCGATCAAGTCCAGCCCGGCGCTGACCCTGCCCGATCCCAACCGCCTGCCCTCCGGCAATGCGCAGCGCGGCGACGACCTGCGCGACGCGCAGCAGTTGCGCCGCGCGCAACGCCAGCTCGACAGCATCGCCGACCGCCTCGGCGCCGCGTTGGCGCCGCTGATCCAGAAGAAGCTGATCACCGTGCGCCGCGCCGGGCTGTGGATCGAAGTGGAGATCAACAGCGACATCCTGTTCGGCTCCGGCTCGGCCGCGCTGGACCAGAGCGCGCGTGCCACCCTGGCGGAACTGGCGCAGGTGCTGGCCGGCGTGCCCAACGGGGTGCGCGTGGAGGGCTACACCGACAACACCCCGATCGCCACCTTGCAGTTCCCGTCGAACTGGGAACTGTCGGCGGCGCGCGCGGCCAGCGTGGTCCACCTGTTCGCCGACCAGGGCCTGCAGCCCTCGCGGCTGTCGATGATCGGCTACGGCCAGTTCCGCCCGCGCGCCAGCAACGACACGCCGGCCGGCCGCAACGCCAACCGCCGCGTGGTGCTGGTGATCCTGGCCGATTCCGGCGACAGCAGCGATCCGACGCCGTCGGCCCCCGACCGTTTGAGCGCCGGCGCCGCGCCGGCCACTTCGACACCCCCCGCCGCGGCGGCCGCCGGCAATGCCGGCGGTTCCCGCGCAGTACCTGCCATTGAAGGAGTCAACTGATGCGCATCTGGGCGATCGCCAACCAGAAAGGTGGCGTGGGCAAGACCACCACCACGCTGGCCATGGGCCGTGGGCTGGCCATGCTCGGGCACCGCGTGCTGATGCTCGATCTCGATCCGCACGCCTCGCTGACCCGGGCCTTCGACGTGCCGCAGGAACCGCAGCCGCCGGGCGTGCTGGACCTGTTCGGGACCCCGCCGGGCGAACTGGCCGCGCTGGCCCGCGACACCGCGGTCGAGCGCCTGAGCTTCGTCTGCGGGCAGACCGCGCTGGCCACGCTGGAACGGCGTAGCGCCAACCAGCCCGGTTTGGGCCTGGCGCTGCAGCAGGCCATGGCCCGCCACGCCGGCCAGCACGACTACATCCTGCTCGACTGCCCACCGACCCTGGGCCTGCTGATGATCAATGCGCTGGCCGCGGCCGACCGCGTGATCATCCCGACCCAGGCCGAGCCGCTGGCCCTGCACGGCCTGGCCAGCATGGTCCGCACCGTGGACATGGTCGAACGCTCGCGGCGCCGGCCGCTGCCCGCCTCGATCCTGCCGACCCTGTTCGACAAGCGCACCCGCGCCGGCAACGAGACCCTGCGACAGATGCAGGACAGCTACGGCGAACGGGTGTGGGAAGACGCGATCCCGGTCGACACCAAGATCTGCAACGTCAAGGCGCTGACCGTGGCCGGCGTGGCGGGCGACTACCCCGGCCGCGGCCTGGCCGCCTACCGCCGCGCGCTGGAATGGCTGCTGGCCAGCGACGCGACGCCGATGGAGCAAGCCGCATGAGCACCCCCGGCATCATCGACGATTACCTGGAAGGCCTGCTCCACGACGTGATCGCCGAGGAGCAGAAGGCACCGCCAGCGAACCCCGCGCCGGTCGCGGTCGCGGTCGCCGACGTGGACGCGGACGCCGAGATCCCGGCACTCGCCACCGCCGGTCCGACGCCCGAACAGATCGCCGCCGCGGTCCTGGCCGAAGCCGACTCCGATCCGGCGCTGGCCGGCATCATGTCGCAGCAGGCGCTCGCGCCCGCGCCGGCCGGCCCGACGCCCGAACAGATCGCCGCCGCGGTCCTGGCCGAAGCCGATTCCGATCCGGCGCTGGCCGGCATCATGTCCCAGCAGGCGCTCGCGCCCGCGCCGGCCGGCCCGACGCCCGAAGAGATCGCCGCCGCGGTCCTGGCCGAAGCCGATTCCGATCCGGCCCTGGCCGGCATCATGTCGCAGCAAGCACTCGCGCCCGCCCCAGCCGGCCCGACGCCCGAAGAGATCGCCGCCGCGGTCCTGGCCGAAGCCGACTCCGATCCGGCCCTGGCCGGCATCATGTCCCAGCAGGCACTCGCGCCCGCGCCGGCCGGCCCGACGCCCGAACAGATCGCTGCCGCGGTCCTGGCCGAAGCCGACTCCGATCCGGCCCTGGCCGGCATCATGTCGCAGCAGGCACCCGTTGCCGCGCTCACGCCGGCCGAGCAGGCCGAGCGCCAGGCCGACCTGGACGTGGTCGCGGCGATGGAGCGGCAACGCGCCACAACGCCGCGCAATCTCGCCGCCGAAGACGATGCCGCCGCCGCGCGTGCGGTCCAGCGCCCGCCGATGGCGGTGCCGCCGGAACGGCGCGCAGAAGCCAGCCGCGCACAGGCGGCCGGAGCGAAGCTGCCGCCGAATCTGCAGGCCTTCATGGCGCCGAGCGTGCCGCACGGCTCGGCCATCGCCCCCGAGCGCTTGGCCGAGCGCAGCACACGCTGGCTGCGCCTGCGCTGCGGCGAGCAGGCCTACGCACTGGAACTGCTGAAGGTGCAGGAAGTGGTGCTGCCGGTGCCGCTGCTGGCGCTGCGTGGCACGCCACCGGCGATGCTGGGCATCATGAACCTGCGCGGCCAGGTGGTGCCGGTGATCGACCTGGGCCTGCACCTGGGCGCGGCGCCGATCGAGATGGACATGCTGACCCGGGTGGTGGTGCTGGAAGAGAACGGCGAGACCCTGGGCCTGCGCGTGTCCGCGGTGGAAGACGTGGCCAGCCTGCGCGACCAGCAGATCGAACCGCCGGACAACGCCCGCATCTGCCGCATTTCCAACCATCTGTTCCGCGGCGTGGCGCGTCTGGCGCAACAGCCGATGATCCTGCTCGACGCCGAGCAACTGCTGCACTGAGCGATGCGGCGGGCGGCAACTGGGAACGGTGCCGCACTTTCCAACCGCCGCTAAAGCTTTTCAGGCCACGGCCGTTATCTGCCATAGAACCATTGGTGCGGAGTAATGATGAGCACAGTCCCTCTTGGCGAGGATCTCGGCATCGAGACCAGCGCCGACCTGAAACAACGCCTGACCGCGTTCCTTGCGGCGGACGACGTGCTGCGTCTGGACGCCGGCGAAGTGCGCCGCATCCATACCGCGTCCGTCCAGGTGCTGTGCGCATTCGTCGACGCTCGTCGCAAGGATGGCAAGCGCACCGAATTCGAGGCCTGCAACGCCACCTTTCGCGACGCGGCACGCCTGCTAGGGGTCAGCGAATCGCTGGGCCTTCCTGCAACCCCTGACAATCTGAAATCTGTGGAGAACGCGGCATGAGCGCACGTATCTTGGTAGTGGACGATTCGGCGTCGATGCGCCAGATGGTCTCCTTCGCCCTCACCTCGGCCGGCTTTGCCGTCGAAGAAGCAGAAGACGGCGCGGTCGCGCTGGGCCGCGCCAAGGGCCAGCGCTTCAACGCGGTGGTCACCGACGTCAACATGCCGAACATGGACGGCATCACCCTGATCCGCGAACTGCGGCAGCTGCCGGACTACAAGTTCACCCCGATGCTGATGCTGACCACCGAGTCGGCGGCGGAGAAGAAGTCCGAGGGCAAGGCCGCGGGTGCCACCGGCTGGCTGGTCAAGCCGTTCAATCCCGAACAGCTGATCGCCACCGTCCAGAAAGTCCTGGGCTGATCCCTCTCCTCCTTTTCCGGATTCCCGCCCCATGAGCATGGACCTGCAACGTTTCCACGCCACCTTCTTCGAGGAAAGCCGCGAAGGGCTGGATGCGATGGAAGCCGGATTGCTGTCGTTGGAAGAAGGCAATCGCGACCCCGAGACCATCAACTCGGTGTTCCGCGCCGCGCATTCGATCAAGGGCGGCGCCGCCACCTTCGGCTTCGAAGCGATGGCCGGCCTCACCCACGTGCTGGAAACGCTGCTCGACGAGCTGCGCGCCGGCAAGCGCGAAGTCGAGGCGCACGCGATCGACGCCATCCTCGGCTCGGTGGACGTGCTGCGCGCCCTGCTGCGCGAAGCCGAACACGGCGTCCCGGCCGATCCGGCCGCGGTCAAGGCCGTGCACGAACGCCTGCAGCACGCCTTGAACGGCGGCCCCGCCGCGCCGGCCGCCGCCACCCCGGCGGCGAACCAGCCGGCCGAGCCGGAAGCCTGGCAGATCGGCTTCACCCCGGCGCCGTCGCTGTTCATGAGCGGCAACGATCCGCTGCGCATCATCCGCGAACTCGAACACCTCGGCCCGCTGCAGGTCGCCTGCCGCAGCACGCGCATGCCCGGCTTCTCCGAACTCGATCCGCTCGAGGCCTACCTGGCCTGGGATCTGGGCCTGGTCGGCAAGATTCCGCGCAGCGCGATCGAAGACACCTTCGCCTGGGTCATCGACGACTGCGAACTGGAGATCCGCCCGGTGCCGCCGCCGAGCCTGGCCACCGCGCCGGCACCCGTGCTGACCGCGCCACCGACCGCCGCCACCGCAGCGCCCGCCGCCGCCGTGGCCGCGAATGCGCCGGCCGGCAACGCCGCCGCCGCGCACGAAGCGGAAAGCTCGATCCGCGTCAGCGTCGACAAGGTCGATGCGCTGATCAACCTGGTCGGCGAACTGGTCATCACCCAGGCCATGCTCAAGCAGGTCTCCACCGGCCTGGACCAGGCCGTGGCCGAACGCCTGTTCGCCGGCCTGGACCTGCTGGAACGCAATACCCGCGACCTGCAAGAGGCCGTGATCGGCGTGCGCATGCTGCCGGTGGACGCGGTGTTCCGCCGCTTCCCGCGCCTGGTCCGCGACCTGTCCAGCCGCCTCGGCAAGCAGGTGCGCCTGCGCACGATTGGCGAGGGCACCGAGCTGGACAAGGGCCTGATCGAAAAGATCGCCGATCCGCTCGTGCACCTGGTGCGCAACTCGATCGACCACGGCCTGGAACTGCCGGAGGCGCGCCGCGCCGCCGGCAAGGACGAGACCGGCACCATCACCCTGGCCGCTTCGCACCAGGGCGGCCACATCGTCATCGAAGTCAGCGACGACGGCGCCGGCCTCAACCGCAACCGCATCCTGGCCAAGGCCGCCGAACGCGGCATCGCAGTGCCGGACAACCCGAGCGATGCGCAGGTCTGGGATCTGATCTTCGCCCCAGGCTTCTCCACCGCCGATGCGGTCACCGACCTGTCCGGCCGTGGCGTCGGCATGGACGTGGTCCGCCGCAACATCCAGGGCCTGGGCGGCGAAGTGCAGCTGGAAAGCGAATCCGGCCGCGGCACCCGCGTGCTGATCCGCCTGCCGCTGACCCTGGCGATCCTCGACGGCATGACCGTGGCGGTCGCCGGCGAGACCCTGATCCTGCCGCTGGCCTACGTCATCGAGGCACTGCAGCCCAAGGCCGACGACATCCGCACCATGGCCGGCGAAGGTCGCGTGCTGCGGGTCCGCGGCGAATACCTGCCGATCCTCTCGCTCAGCGATTCCTACGGCTTCGGCCGCATCGAGCAGAGCGAAGAACCGCTGGTGGTGGTGGTCGAGGCCGACGGACAGAAGCTGGCGCTGGAAGTGGACGAGTTGATCGGCCAGCAGCAGGTGGTGGTCAAGAACATCGAGAACAACTACCGGCGCATCAGCGGCATCTCCGGTGCCACCATCCTCGGCGACGGCCGCGTCGCCCTGATCGTGGACATCGGCGGCCTGGTCCGCTCGCTGCGGGTACAGCAGGCAGCCTGACCGCCCCGCCCTCCCGCGTCACGCGACACACGAGCCCCGGCAGCGATGCCGGGGCTTTTGCGTTGCGCGCGCAACGTGATGCCTCGTGCCGCTGCCGGGCTCCAGCCGATTGCGCTGCGTCGCCCCCGTCCACACCTGCGACGGCATATTTGCGCTAAAGAAGCCGACGCTTCTGCCGCTAGACAATCAAGATCACATTTTTTGTCTACATTGTCCGTGCCGGCAACGCCTGGGGAGGCAAGGACCGGCCTTTCAGGAAGGGATCGATCGGCGCTTCTGTCGATCGCTGAAAGAAGGGCGATAGCGGGAAAGAAAACGGATCACGGTTTGGCGCTACTGGGCCCCGTTGCGTGGGCGCTCGACGATGGATCGGAAGACCCGCCGTAACGCCGTACACCACGAATCGCTTTCCCCTATCGCATCTGAGCGCTACGCGTCTGCATCCATTCGCAAAGGGGGTTTCAACCATGACGTCTTTCCTGCAACGCTACAACGTCGGCCGCCGCCTCGGTGGCGCGTTCGGCCTGTTGATCGCGCTGTCCTGCCTGCTGGTCGCGGCGGGACTGCTGTGCATGGCACAAGCGCGCCGCGAACTGGACGGCATCGTCAAGGTCAATGTCGAGAAGACCCGCATCGGCAACGACATGCTCGATGCCAGTTCCAGCATCATGGCGGCACTGGCCACCTTGACCATGGTGACCAATGAAGACCTCAACCTGAAAGCGTTGGAGCAGATCCAACAACAGCGGCAACGCTACATCGACCTGACCAAACAGTTGAACGCGTTTCCACCGACCACCGCACGTGGAACCGCGTTGCGCAAGGCCATGGACGAGGCACGACGCGTCTCTCGTGACGCGAACGACCAGGTGATGGCCCTGGCCAAGGACAATCGCAACACCGATGCGCAAGCCTTGCTTAACGAAAAGGCCAGGCCGATCAGCCTGGCCTGGCAAGCCGGGATCCGCAATTATGTTGCGCTCCAAGGAGAACTGATGCGCACGGCCCACGCCAATGCGATCCAGGCGATGGACAACGGCCGCAACATGCTCATTGCCGGCGGCCTCGCGGTGCTGTTGGTCAGCAGCCTGCTGGCCTGGACCATCACCCGCAGCCTGACCGGGCCGCTGGCCCGCGCCACCCGCGCCGCCGAGGCCATCGCCGACGGCCGCCTGGACAACGACGTCGCCACCGACGCGCGCGACGAGCCCGGCCGGCTGCTGCTGGCCATGGACCGCATGCAGACCCAGTTGCGGCGTTTCTCCAGCGAAACCGCATTGATGATCGAACTGCACGCCGACAAGGACATCAGCCACCGCATGCCGCAGGATTTCCCCGGCGTCTACGGCGAGCTGAGCCAGGGCATCAACACCATGATGTTCGAGCACCTGGACGCCATCGTCGATGCGATCGGCGTGCTCAACGAATACGCCAACGGCGATCTGCACCGCGATGCACGTCGCCTGCCCGGCAGCCGCGCGGTGCTGCACGAATCCATGGATGCCGCCAAGGCCAGCCTGCTGGCGATCAACACCGAGATCAAGCACCTGGCCGCCGCCGCCGCGGCCGGCGACTTCAGCACCCGCGGCGATGCCGAGCGTTTCCAGCACGACTTCCGACGGATGGTGCAGGACCTCAACGCGATGATGGAGGTCAGCGACGTCAACCTGGGCAAGCTATCGACGCTGCTGCAAGCCATCGCTGCCGGCGACCTCACCGCACGCATGGACGGCGAGTTCCAGGGCGTGTTCGCCACCATGCGCGACGATGCCAACGCCACCGTCGATCAGCTGACCGGTATCGTTGGCCGCATCCAGACCGCGGCGGTCAGCATCAATGCCGCAGCCAGCGAGATCGCCACCGGCAACGACGACCTGTCGCGTCGCACCGAGCAGCAGGCGGCAAGCCTGGAAGAAACCGCCGCCTCGATGGAAGAGCTGACCTCCACGGTCAAGCAGAACGCCGAGCACGCACGCCAGGCCAACCAACTCGCCAGCGGCGCGGCGGCGGTCGCCTCGCAAGGCGGCAGCGTGGTCGGCCAGGTGGTCACCACCATGAACGGCATCGAGGCCTCGTCCAAGAAGATTGCCGACATCATCGGCGTGATCGATGGCATCGCGTTCCAGACCAACATCCTGGCGCTTAACGCCGCAGTCGAAGCCGCCCGTGCGGGCGAACAGGGCCGTGGCTTTGCGGTGGTCGCCAGCGAAGTGCGCACCCTCGCCCAGCGGTCTGCCAGTGCCGCCAAGGAGATCAAGGGGCTGATCGACGACTCGGTCGAACGTGTCACCGAAGGCTCGGCCCTGGTCGATCAGGCCGGCCGGACCATGACCGAGATCGTGACCTCGGTACAGCGCGTCACCGACATCATGGGCGAGATTTCCGCGGCCTCGCAGGAGCAGTCCGCCGGCATCGAGCAGGTCAACCAGACCATCACCCAGATGGACGAGACCACCCAGCAGAACGCCGCGCTGGTCGAGGAAGCCACTGCCGCCGCACGGTCGATGGAAGAACAGGCCACGCAGCTGCAGGACGCCGTGGCGGTGTTCAAGCTGGACACCCTGCCGGCGATCGCGTCAATCGCCATCGCGCCGACAAGTCGCACTGCCCTACGCAACGTGCGCTCCGCGTAGTCGCACACGTCAGGACCGGCGCCGGTACGGTCCGTTGCGCTTGCCCAGGCTGGCAGCCGCGACTGGCAGGCGTTCTACGCGCTCTGCCAGTCACGCCAACGAGGGACCGTACCCGCGCGACCGCTCACGTGCACGCCGCCAGTGCGGCGCGGCACTTGCGCCACCTTCATCACTCCCGAGGACGGCAAGCGCCGTCGAATGCTGGAAACGCGCAGCGCCGGCGCCCTGCCACTGCCGGTGCCAGGACGAACACGCTGTCGTGCACGGCGTCGAACCTCACCCTTCGTGGCCAAGCTTCCCTCCCCGACACGCGTGCCACGCGCCGCGCTGGCACCTGAGCGGCAAGGCGCCATGCCGCACTAAAGAATCCCGTGCGGCTGTCGATACAGGGTTGATCGCACGCGTTTTGTCTACATCGGTGCGTGCCGGCACGGCCTGGGGAGGTCAGCCGGCGCTTCAGGGGGATCGACTGGCGTAGATAGCCGGTCGCTGAAGTCGAACGAACGGGGAAGGACCTAACCCGACTGCTGATCTTTTCGCGCATGTCCGTGGCACGCGCGCTGGCCGGACTTGCAGTTTTTGCCACACGTTTCGCCAGGTAATCGCACCCCGGATTCCCGGCGCATCGCAACGCGCGTCATTCCTTCCTTCGTGCACGGGGCCCACCATGCGTGCGATCTCGCCACATCAAGACGCATCCACCGATACGAGCCATGGACGCCATAGGCGATTCCAGGTGCAGATCGGGCATGGCAACGCCATGGCGACCGCCGCAATTGCGGCGCTTGCACACGACCTGCCTGCGACGTCGCCCGTCATCACGCCATGTGACGGCCGCCGCAGCCAGCGCAGGCCGTCCGCGCCTGCCCACGTAAACCGCCGACGCCCACGTCCCTGCGCGCCGACCTGCTTTTTCGCTTCTTGGAGATTGAAATGATCCGTTTTCTGCAACGCTACAACGTCGGTGTCCGCCTGTCGTCCGCCTTCGGCCTGCTGATTCTTCTTTCGGTGGTCCTGGTGATCATCGGAATGTCCGGCATGGCCGAGGCGCGCAAGCACCTGGACATGATCGTGCTGGACCGCATGGCGAAGATCGAATTCAGCAACCAGATGCTCGATGCCAACTCCTCGGTACTGGTCGCACTGAGCACCTACACCACCTCCACCGATCCGGCGATTCGCCAGCAAGCCTTGGAGACGTTCACCAAACAGCGCGAGCGCTACGCCGCAGCACGCGCCAAGATGGACAAGCTGTCCAGCACCGCCGCCGGCCGCGCCATCCGCGCCGACATGGACGCCAAGCGCGCCGCCGCCAAGACCATCAACGACACCATCGTGGCGCTGGGACAGAAAGGCGACACCGCCCAGGCGGTGGAGATGCTGAACCGGCAAGCGCTACCCGCGACCCTGGCATGGCAGGGCAAAATCCGCGAGTTCGCCGATCGGCAGAAGTCGCAGGCCGCCACGAGCTACCAGGCGGCGCTGGAGGCGATGCACCGTGGCCGCATGCTGCTGATGGGCGGGACCGTGCTTGCCCTGGTGCTCAGCGCCTTGCTGGCGCTGACCATCACCCGCAGCCTGACCACGCCGCTACGCCTGGCCACGCGTACCGCCGAGGCCATCGCCAATGGTCACATGGACAACGCCGTGCGCACCGAAGCCCGCGACGAAACCGGCCGCCTGTTGAACGCCATGTCACGCATGCAACAGCAGTTGCAGGCGGTGCTCGCCGCGCAGGCGGAGATGGCGCAGCGCCACGACGCCGGCCAGATCAGCTTCCGCATGGACGAAAGCGCCTTCCCCGGCGACTACGGGCGCATGGTCCACGACAGCAATGCGCTGGCGGCGGCGCACATCGCGGTGACCGAGCGCCTGGCGCAGATCATGGGCCGCTACGCCATCGGCGACCTGTCCGAGGACATGGAGCGCCTGCCCGGCGAGAAAGCCCGCCTCACCGAGACGATGGACACGGTCAAGCACAACCTGACCGCGATGAACACCGAGATCAAGCACCTGGCCGGCGCGGCCGCCGCTGGCGACTTCAGCGTGCGCGGCGATACCGCGCGCTTCCAGTACGACTTCCGGCTGATGGTCGACAGCCTCAATCAGCTGATGGCCACCGCCGACGGCAACCTGCAGGCGCTGTCGTCCTTGCTGCGCTCCATCGCCGCCGGCGACCTAACCGCGCGCATGCATGGCGAGTTCCAGGGCGTGTTCGCCACCATGCGCGACGACGCCAACACCACCACCGAACAACTGGCCGCCATCGTCGCGCGCATCCAGACCGCCGCGGTCAGCATCAATGCCGCGGCCAGCGAGATCGCCACCGGCAACGACGACCTGTCACGCCGCACCGAGCAACAGGCCGCCAGCCTGGAGGAGACCGCCGCCTCGATGGAGGAGCTGACCTCCACGGTGAAGCAGAACGCCGAGCATGCCCGCCAGGCCAACCAGCTGGCGGCCGGTGCGGCCTCGGTCGCCTCGCAGGGCGGCGACGTGGTCGGCCAGGTGGTGCAGACCATGAACGGCATCGAGACCTCCTCGAAGAAGATCGCCGACATCATCAGCGTCATCGACGGCATCGCCTTCCAGACCAACATCCTGGCGCTCAACGCCGCGGTGGAAGCGGCCCGTGCCGGCGAACAGGGTCGAGGCTTCGCCGTGGTCGCCAGCGAAGTGCGCACCCTCGCCCAGCGCTCGTCGAACGCGGCCAAGGAAATCAAGACCTTGATCGATGATTCGGTCGAGCGCGTCGCCACCGGCTCGGCCCTGGTCGACCAGGCCGGCAAGACCATGAACGAGATCGTCTCCTCGGTGCAGCGGGTCACCGACATCATGGGCGAGATTTCCGCGGCCTCGCAGGAGCAATCCGCCGGCATCGAGCAGGTCAACCAGACCGTGATGCAGATGGACGAAGCCACCCAGCAGAACGCTGCGCTGGTGGAAGAGGCCACCGCCGCCGCCCGTTCGATGGAGGATCAGGCCGGCCAGCTGAGCCAGGCCGTAGCCCTGTTCAAGATCGACCAGCAGGCACCGGCGGCGGCCCGCCGCGCTTCGGCGCCGCTCGCCACGGCCGTCGCACAGCGGGCGGCCAACAAGCCTGCACCGCAAGCGACCGCGCGCCGGTCCAGCGCCAGTGCCACGCCGGCCGTTGCCGGCGGCGGCGATTGGCAGGAGTTCTGATCGCACTTCACCGCGTCGCAAAGGACACCTGAGCAAGCCCAGGAGCGCAAGCTCCCGGGCTTTTTCTCGTCCAACGCCGCGAGGCAGACAGCGCGACCTGCAACCACCAGCAGAGCGTGAAGCGCATCCACGTTTGCGTGAAGCCGACGTGAAGTAAATCTAAATGCGCGCCATTGGCGCTTAAAGAAGATCGACGACACGCCGATACGTGATCTGGATACACAAATTGTCTACAAATTTGAACAAAAGTTGCCACAGGCCGGTAGAGCAAGAAAAACGCAATTGGAGTATCCATTTCCGATCTTCAAAACCTATCGAAGTCAGGAAAACTATCAATTGAATGCTTTTGATTCACAGCCGAAATAGATAAGGCAGCGCCCAACGCCTCCGCGGACATCGACTCAGGCACGGGGTACGCCATCCCCCAACGCTCCACTCTTCCACCAGGAATACGACGATGACGCTCAAGAACCTCAGTCTCTCCGCCAGGCTCGCGCTCAGTTTTGCCGTGATCGTGCTGATCACTGTGATCATCGGCTCGATCAGCCTGAGCAGCCTGTCCTCGCTCAATACGGCCGCCGACATGAACGACCACACCTACAAGGTGCTGGCGACCGGCGACATGATGGAAGTCGATGCGCTCAACGTCGAGACCGGCGCGCGCGGCTATCTGCTGTCGGGCAACCAAGACCACTTGCAGCCCTACACCGCGGGCCTGGCCAGTTTCGACAAGAACTTCGCCGAGGCCAAGCGCCTGACTGCGGACAACCCGCGCCAGCAGGCGCGGCTCGAGAAGCTGCATGCGTCGTTCGACGATCTGGTCGGCGTGGAAAAGCAGATCACCGCCTTGCGCGCGCAGTCCGACGATACGGCGCAGGTCGCCGCCGAGTTCAAGCAGGCCCGCGACCGCAAGGCGATGCAATCGATCCGCAGCCTGCTCGGTGAGTTCACCGACGAGGAGCGCGGACTGCTCGCCAAGCGCAGCGAAACCCTGAACACGGTGCGCGCGCAGAACAAGTGGGCCGTGCTGCTGGGCAATCTGCTGGTGATCGTGGCCGCGATCGGCATGGCGATCGTGATCCGCCGCCAGTTGCTCAAGCGCTTGGGCACGGCGATCGACGTGGCCGACGCCATCGCCCGCGGCAAGCTCGACAACGCGATCGACCTGCGCAGCAAGGACGAGGCCGGCGTGCTGCTGACGAGCATGGACAAGATGCAGAGCCAGTTGCAGGCAGTGCTTGCCGCGCAGACAGAAATGGCCCAGCGCCACGACGCCGGCCAGATCAGCTACCGCATGGACGAGAGCGCCTTCCCCGGCGACTACGGCCGCATGGTCCGCGACAGCAATGCCCTGTCCGCCTCGCACATCGCGGTGAAGCTGCGCCTGGCGCAGATCATGGGCCGCTACGCCATCGGCGACCTGTCCGAGGACATGGAGCGCCTGCCCGGCGAAAAGGCCGTCCTCACCGAGACCATGGACAAGGTCAAGCTCAACCTGACCGCGATGAACAGCGAGATCAAGCACCTGGCCGGCGCCGCTGCCGCGGGCGACTTCAGCGTGCGCGGCGACACCGAGCGCTTCCAGTACGACTTCCGGCTGATGGTCGAGAGCCTCAACCAGCTGATGGCCACCTCCGATGGCAACCTGCAGGCGCTGTCGTCCCTGCTGCAATCGATCGCCGCCGGTGACCTGACCGCACGCATGCACGGCCAGTTCCAGGGCGTGTTCGCCACCATGCGCGACGACGCCAATGCCACCGCCGAGCAGTTGGCGGCCATCGTCGCGCGCATCCAGACCGCCGCGGTCAGCATCAACGGTGCCGCCAGCGAGATTGCCGCCGGCAACGACGACCTGTCGCGCCGGACCGAGCAGCAGGCCGCCAGCCTGGAAGAAACCGCCGCCTCGATGGAGGAACTGACCTCCACCGTCAAGCAGAACGCCGAGCACGCCCGCCAGGCCAACCAACTGGCTGCCGGCGCCGCCTCGGTCGCCTCGCAGGGCGGCGATGTGGTCGGCCAGGTGGTGCAGACCATGAGCGGCATCCAAGCCTCCTCGAAGAAGATCGGCGACATCATCTCGGTGATCGACGGCATCGCCTTCCAGACCAACATCCTGGCGCTCAACGCCGCAGTCGAAGCCGCACGCGCCGGCGAACAGGGCCGCGGCTTCGCGGTGGTGGCCAGCGAAGTGCGTACCCTCGCCCAGCGCTCGGCCAATGCCGCCAAGGAGATCAAGGGCCTGATCGACGACTCGGTCAGCCGCGTCGCTACCGGTTCGGCCCTGGTCGACCAGGCCGGCAAGACCATGCACGAGATCGTCGCCTCCGTGCAGCGCGTCACCGACATCATGGGCGAGATCGCCGCCGCGTCGCAGGAGCAGTCCGCCGGCATCGAGCAGGTCAACCAGACCGTCACGCAGATGGACGAGACCACCCAGCAGAACGCCGCCCTGGTGGAAGAAGCCACCGCCGCGGCGCGTTCCATGGAAGACCAGGCCGGGCAGTTGAGCCAGGCCGTGGCCGTGTTCAAGATCGATGCCAGCAGCAGCCACGCCGGCCAGCCGGCCATCGCCAGCGCAGCGAGCGCACCGGTCCGCGCGGTCGCCCGGTCGGCCGCCAAGCCGGCGGCCAAGCCCGCCGCGCGCCCGGTGCGGCCATCGGCCCGGCCGATCGCGGTCGCGGCCGGCGACGACAGCTGGCAGGAGTTCTGAGCGCGCATCCCTGCCGCTCGTCTCGCACCAATGGCCCCGGGAGCGGATCGCTCCCGGGGCTTTTTATTGCCGCCATGCTTCGCCGCCTGGCCGCCGCCCGGCCGCCACACGGTGCGCCACCAAGGCGCGCCTTCCCCTCCCCGCGGCATGCGCCGCGGTAGACGGCGGGTCCGGATCCGACGTCGCCATCCGCGCGGATGCGCCCGCCCGGCGCGGCACACCACAGGCACCGACTACATTTCTGGGACGCGGTGCCGATAACGGCACTATCGCGCATGCTCCCTGCCTGGCTTGTCCGAAAGCAAGACGCTTTCCGAGGCGATGGCGCGATCTCTCCATCCTCCCATCGAGACGACCGCGATGCCCACGACGTCCTCCACACGCCCGAGCAGTGTCGCCACCCGCCTGATGCTGGGCGTGGCCGCGATCGCCCTGCTGTGCTTCGGCATTACCGCCGCCATCATCTACGCCCGCAGCAGTTCCGCCCTGCTCGCCTCCGCCAAGGTCGGCATGACCGACACCGCGCGCCTGGAATCCGAGCGCATCGGCAACACCATCGGCGCCTCCGCCGTCTCCAACCAGGCGCTGGCCAATGCCCTGCTCGCCCAGCGCGGCCAGGACACGGCGCGCGACCTGTTCAGCGAGAGCCTGCGCCGCGAACTGCAGCAGCACCCCGACTGGACCGGCATCGGCACGCTGTGGGAACCGCAGGCGCTGGACGGCAAGGACGCGGACTACGCCAACAGCGCCGGCCACGACGCCAGCGGCCGCTACATGGTGTATTGGTCCTGGCAGAACGGGGAACTCGTGCGCGATCCGCTGCACGACTACGAGGTGGCCGGCGCCGGCGACTGGTATCTGAATCCGCGCAAGCTGCTGCGGCCCACCGTGGCCGAACCCTACGATTACGAGATCGCCGGCAAGAAGGTGCTGATGACCACGGTCAGTACGCCGATCCTGGAAGACGGCAAGTTCCTGGGCGTGGTCACCACCGATTTCGGCCTGGCCGCTCTGCAGCAGCGCGTCGCCAAGCTGCGTCCGCTCGGCGCCGGCCGCGTGCGCCTGCTGTCGCCCGGCGGCGCCATCGTCGCCGACCGCGATCCCGCGCTGGTCGGCAAGAAACTGCAGGATCCGGCCACCCGCGCCCTGCTGGCCGACATCGCCCAGGGCAAGACCGTCGGCCGCGACAGCGTCGATCCGCAGACCGGCGCCACCGACGTGGAAGTGTATGTGCCGCTGCAGATCGGCCAGGCCCAGGAGCGTTTCGCGCTGGGCGTGGCGGTGCCGAAGGCGGTGCTGATGGCGCAGGCGCGCAACCTGCTGTGGACCATCGCCGCGGTCGGCCTGTGCGCCGCGCTGCTGCTCAGCGGCGGCCTCTACCTGCTGCTGCGGCGGCTGGTGGTCAAGCCCCTGGCCAGTGCGGTGGAGGTGTCCAGCGCGGTCGCCGCCGGCCGCCTGGACAGCCGCATCCAGTATCCGCGCAACGACGAACTGGGGCAGTTGCTGGGATCGCTGCAGCGCATGCAGCAGCAGCTGCGCGCGGTGCTCGACGCGCAGAAGGAGATGGCCCAGCGCCACGACGCCGGCCAGATCAGCTACCGCATGGATGAGAGCGCCTTCCCCGGCGACTACGGCCGCATGGTCCGCGACAGCAATGCCCTGTCCGCCTCGCACATCGCGGTGAAGCTGCGCCTGGCGCAGATCATGGGCCGCTACGCCATCGGCGACTTGTCCGAGGACATGGATCGCTTGCCCGGCGAGAAGGCCGTGCTCACCGAGACGATGGACACGGTCAAACGCAACCTGACCGCGATGAACACCGAGATCAAGCACCTGGCCGGCGCCGCCGCGGCCGGCGACTTCAGCGTGCGCGGCGACGCCGAGCGCTTCCAGTACGACTTCCGCTTGATGGTCGACAGCCTCAACCAGTTGATGGCCACCGCCGACGGCAACCTGCAGGCGCTGTCCACGCTGTTGAAGGCCATTGCCGCCGGCGACCTGACCGCGCGCATGCACGGCGACTTCCAGGGCGTGTTCGCGACCATGCGCGACGACGCCAATGCCACCACCGAACAACTGGCGGCGATCGTCGCGCGCATCCAGACCACCGCGGTCAGCATCAACGGCGCCGCGGCCGAGATCACCGCCGGCAACGACGACCTGTCGCGCCGCACCGAACAACAGGCCGCCAGCCTGGAAGAAACCGCCGCCTCGATGGAGGAGCTGACCTCCACCGTCAAGCAGAACGCCGAGCACGCCCGCCAGGCCAACCAGCTCGCCACCGGCGCCGCCTCGGTCGCCTCGCAGGGCGGCAGACTGGCCAGCGAGGTCTCGGAGAAGATGCACGGCATCGAGACCTCCTCGAAGAGGATCGCCGACATCATTTCGGTGATCGACGGCATCGCCTTCCAGACCAACATCCTGGCGCTCAACGCCGCGGTGGAAGCGGCCCGCGCCGGCGAACAGGGCCGCGGCTTCGCCGTCGTGGCCAGCGAAGTGCGCACCCTCGCCCAGCGATCGTCGCATGCGGCGAAGGAGATCAAGACCCTGATCGACGATTCGGTCGAGCGCGTCGCCGAAGGCATGGTGCTGGTCGATCAGGCCGGCAGCACGATGCAGGAGATCGTCGCCTCGGTACAGCGCGTCACCGACATCATGGGCGAAATTTCCGCGGCCTCGCAGGAGCAGTCCGCCGGCATCGAGCAGGTCAACCAGACCATCACCCAGATGGACGAGGCCACCCAGCAGAACGCCGCGCTGGTCGAGGAAGCCACCGCCGCGGCGCGCTCGATGGAAGACCAGGCCGGCCAGCTCAATCAGGCCGTGGCCCTGTTCAAGCTCGAGACCAGCGCCGGGGTGGCGATCGCTGCGCCGGCGCCCACGCGCCGCCCTGCGTCGCCCGCGCCGGCCACAGCGGCGGCCACGCCGCGGCGGCCGGCCACGGCGCCGCTGCGCGCGGTTCCGCGCGCGACCGCGTCGACCGACGATGGGCAGTGGCAGGAGTTCTGAGCCGCACCTCGACCCACTCCCGCGAGCGCCTTGCGCGCTTCGCGGTCCGGCCGCCTGGTTCCTGGTCGCGGCGGCCGCAGAGCGCTTAGCGCGTCACGCTCGTAAAGAAAGTGTATTCAGGGTCGATATAGAAAGCGGAACTGCCATGCCATGGGCGCCGCGACAGGCGTGCCCCGGCGCCGGCCGCATTGCGCCCGGCCCCACGGTTCCGACCGAACCGCCAATGGGAGCCGCACATGAAGCTACGCGTCATCGCCAGTTGTCTGACCTTGTGCGGCCTCGCCGGCATTGCGCACGCCGAGGTCGAACCGATCGCCACCGATCGCCCCGACTTCGTCGAATCCAGCCTCACCGTCGGCGATCGGCGCCTGCAGGTGGAAACCAGCGTGGCCTGGGAACGCGATGGCGATGTCGATGGCTACGCCACGCCGACCCTGTTCCGCTACGGCATCGGTCCGACCTGGGAGCTGCGCGTGGAGACCGACGGCTGGCAGACGATCGACGTCCCGGTCGGCGACGACGTCTCCGGCTTCTCCGACATTTCGCTCGGGCTCAAGCATCACCTTGCCAGCGAGATCGGCGGCGCCTCGCTGGCCTGGCTGCTGCACGTGGACCTGCCCAGCGGCGCACGCGACGTGCGCGGCAGCGGCGCCCGCCCCTCGTTCCGCCTGGTGGCCGAATGGGAACTCAGCGACAGCGTTTCGCTGGGGATGATGCCCGGCGTGATCCGCGACGAAGGCGACGGCGGGCATCGCTACACCGCCGGCATCTTCGGCGTGGTGCTGGGCAAGGCCTGGACCGACCGCAGCCGCTCGTTCGTGGAGCTGGCGCTACCGCAGATCGCCCATGCCGACGACGGCGGCACCATCGCCCTGCTCGACGTCGGCTCGGCCTGGCTGCTCAGCCAGGACGTGCAACTGGACGTGGTGTACAGCCGCGGCCTCAACGACCGTTCGCCGGACCACGCGCTCGGCGCGGGCCTGTCCTTCCGTTTCTGATCGGGCCACACCGATGAAAATCATGCATATGCTCGGGATCCTGGTGCTGGTGGCGGTGCTCGCCCTGCTCGCCCTGGGCGGGGTCGGCTACACCGCGCAGCAAGGGCTGCTGCGCTCGGTCGCGGCACAGGTCACCTCCTCGGACGCGCTGCGCAACCACATGCAGGCCGACATGATGCACGACGCCCTGCGCGGCGACGTCACCGCCGCCTTGCTGGCGGCGGCACGGCAGGATGAGGACGGGGTCAAGGCCGCGCGCGCCTCGCTGGGGGAACACGCCGGCGAATTCCGCAAGGCGCTGGACGACAACCAGAAGCTGCCGCTGGACGGCGCCTTACGCGCGCAACTGGATGCCGCCGGGCCTGCACTGCAGCGCTACATCGCCGCCGCCGACAAGGTGGTGACGCTGGCCGAGACCCAGGGCGACAGCAGCGCCGCCTATGCCGATTTCACCGCGCAGTTCGCGCGCCTGGAAACCGAGATGGACGCGATCAGCGACCGCATCCTGGCGCTGAACGAGCAGAGTCGCACCGCCGCCGAACAGCAGAGCCAGCGCGCCACCTGGCAGCAGACCGGCGCGGTGCTGCTCGCCGTGTTGTGCCTGGGCGCCGCCGCGGCCTGGATCCTGCGCTCGGTCGCGCAGTTGCTCGGCGGCGAGCCGCGGGTGGCGATGGACGCCGCCCAGCACATCGCCGAAGGCCGCCTGGACCAGCCCATCCCGGTCGCGGCCAAGCACGGCCGCAGCCTGATGGCGGCGCTGGCGCGGATGCAGCGCGAACTGCGCGAGCGCATCGAACGCGAGCGCAGCGTCGCCGCCGAGAACCTGCGCATCCGCACCGCGCTGGACAACGCGTCCACCGGCATGTACATCGCCGATCCCGACCTGACCATCATCTACGCCAATACCGCGCTGCAGACCTTGCTGCAGACCCACGCCGAGGACATCCATGCCTGCGCGCCCGCATTCGACCGCTCCGCACCGTTGTTGGGCCAGTCGGTGACGCTGCTGGAAGTCGGCAATGCGCAGGACGCAGAGATCTACCAGCGGCTGGACCGGCAGGGCGCGGCGCAGCGCGAGGTGCGCTATCGCGAGGTCTGCATCGCGCAGGAGATTTCCGCCATCCGCAACGCCGAGGGCGCGCATCTGGGCTTCGTCTGCGAATGGCGCGACCGCACCGCCGAAACCAGGGTGGAAGCGGAAGTGGCCGCGGTGGTGCGCAGCGCCGCCGCCGGCGACCTGTCGCAGCGCATCGACCGCACCGGCAAGCAAGGCTTCTTCCTGATGCTGGCGCAGCAGCTCAACGGCTTGCTCGACGCCAACGCGATCAGCATCGCCGAGGTTTCGCGGCTGCTCAGCGCGCTAGCCGATGGCGACCTCGGCGCGCGCATGCACGGCGACTTCCACGGCATCTTCGCCACCATGCGCGACGACGCCAACGGTACCGCCGAGCGCCTGGCCGATATCGTCGGCCGCATCCAGCGCGCCGCCGGCGACATCCACAGCGCCGCCACCGAAATCGCCCAGGGCAACAGCGACCTGTCGCAGCGCACCGAGCAGCAGGCCGCCAGCCTGGAAGAAACCGCCGCCTCGATGGAAGAGCTGACCGCCACGGTCAAGCAGAACGCCGAGCATGCGCGCCAGGCCAACCAGCTGGCCGCCGGCGCCGCCGAGGTCGCCTCGCAAGGCGGCGCGGTGGTCGGCCAGGTGGTCGACACCATGAGCGGCATCGAGACGGCCTCGAGAAAGATCGCCGACATCATCTCGGTGATCGACGGCATCGCCTTCCAGACCAACATCCTGGCCCTCAACGCGGCGGTGGAAGCCGCACGTGCCGGCGAGCAGGGCCGCGGTTTCGCCGTGGTCGCCAGCGAGGTGCGGGTGCTGGCGCAACGCTCGGCCAGCGCCGCCAAGGAGATCAAGGGCCTGATCGACGACTCGGTCGACCGGGTCGCCACCGGCGCGGAACTGGTGCAACGCGCCGGCCAGACCATGCAGGAGATCGTGGCCTCGGTGGGCCGGGTGACCGACATCATGAGCGAGATCTCCTCCGCCTCGCAGGAGCAGTCCGCCGGCATCGAGCAGGTCAACCGTACGGTGACGCAGATGGACGAGAGTACCCAGCAGAATGCCGCGCTGGTCGAGGAAGCCACTGCCGCGGCACGGTCGATGGAGGACCAGGCGGCGCAACTGAGCGACGCGGTGGCGGTGTTCCGGCTGGACCAGCACGCCACGCGTGGCGCAATTGCTTCCCCAGCGTCCGCCGCCACGGCCGCGTCGGGACATGCCGTAGCGATCGCGACGGCATCGCCGCACGCCACGCACGCGCCCCAGCCGAATGCGCAGGCGATCGCCGACGCGATCGGCACCCAGTGGCAGCCGCTGACCGCGTAGGGAAATGAATTATACAGCGTCGGGAATTGCCCTACGACCAACGATGGATCGAGTATTGCGCTGTCACGCCGATATCACCTTCGAGCGACGGCGGACACGTTGTACAGCAAATGCATTTCGTCCTTTCTTCACTTAATTGACCGCCACGCCCGCCGCTCCGCCCCCGCTCAAGCGCGGACGGAGTCTGCATGGACGCAGCAGGACCTGGATGTTCCAGGGACATCGTCAACGAAGAGGTCGACCATGAATTCCTTTCTGCAACGCTACAACGTCGGACGCCGCCTCGGCGGCGCCTTTGGCCTGCTGATCCTGCTGTCCTGTGCGCTGATCGCCACGGGATTGCTGTCGATGGCACGCGCGCGCACCGAGTTGGACAACATCGTCAAGGTGAATATCGAGAAGACCCGCATCAGCAACGGGATGCTGGACGCCAATTCCAGCATTTTGATCGCGCTCGGCACCCTGGCAATGGAGACGCGCGAGGAACTCAACGATGAGGCATTGGCGGAAATCAAAGCGAAGCGCCAGCGCTATGCCGACTTCCGCAACGAACTGGAAACCTTTCCTCCCGCCAATGCGTATGCGGTGAAACTGCGTGCCGACATCGACGCCGCGCGCACCACCGCGCGCGCGATGAACGACGAAGTGATCGCGCTGGCCACCGCTCACCGCAACGCGGAGGCGCAGACGGCACTGAGCGAACGTTCGCGCCCGGCCATGCTTGCCTGGCAAGCCAAGATTCGCGACAACGTAGGTTTGCAGGAGTCGCAGATGAAGCTCGCCTATGCCAAGGCGACGCAGGCGATGGACAGCGGCCGCAACATGCTCATCGCCGGCGGCTTCGCGGTGCTGCTGGTCAGCGGCCTGCTGGCCTGGACCATTACCCGCAGCCTGACCGGACCGCTAGCCCGCGCCACCCGCGCTGCCGAGGCCATCGCTGGCGGCCGTCTGCACAACGACGTCGCCACCGACGCGCACGACGAGCCCGGCCGCCTGCTGGTCGCGATGGACGCCATGCAACAGCAGTTGCGCGCGGTGCTCGGTGCGCAGAAGGAGATGGCCCAGCGCCACGACGCTGGCGAAATCAGCTACCGCATGGACGAAAACGCCTTCCCCGGCGACTACGGCCGCATGGTCCACGACAGCAATGCACTGGTCGCTGCGCACATCGGCGTCAAGTTGCGCCTGGCGCAGATCATGGGCCGATATGCCATCGGCGACCTGTCCGAGGACATGGAGCAGCTCCCTGGTGAAAAAGCCGTGCTCACCGAGACCATGGACACTGTCAAGCGCAATCTGACCTCGATGAACAGTGAGATCAAGCATTTGGCCGGCGCGGCGGCGGCGGGCGACTTCGGCGTGCGCGGGGACGCCGAGCGCTTCCAGTACGATTTCCGTCTGATGGTCGAGAGCCTCAACCAACTGATGGCCACCGCCGACGGCAACCTGCAGGCGTTGTCGCAGATGCTGCAATCCATCGCCGCCGGCGACCTGACCGCACGTATGCACGGCCAGTTCCAGGGCGTGTTCGCCACCATGCGCGACGATGCCAATACCACCGCCGAACAGTTGGCCGCGATCGTCGGCCGCATCCAGACCGCGGCGGTGAGCATCAATGCCGCCGCCACCGAGATCGCCGCCGGCAACGACGACCTGTCGCGCCGCACCGAGCAGCAGGCCGCCAGTCTGGAAGAGACCGCCGCGTCGATGGAAGAACTGACCTCCACGGTCAAACAGAACGCCGAACACGCCCGCCAGGCCAACCAGTTGGCGGTGGGTGCGGCCTCGGTGGCTTCGCAAGGCGGTAACGTGGTCGGCCAGGTGGTCGAAACCATGAGCGGTATCCAGGCCTCGTCGAAGAAGATCGCCGACATCATCAGCGTCATCGATGGCATCGCCTTCCAGACCAACATCCTCGCGCTCAACGCAGCGGTGGAAGCCGCCCGTGCCGGCGACCAGGGCCGCGGTTTCGCCGTGGTCGCCACCGAAGTGCGTACCCTGGCGCAGCGCTCGGCCGGCGCCGCCAAGGAAATCAAGGGCCTGATCGACGATTCGGTCACGCGCGTGGCCGAAGGTTCGGTGCTGGTCGACCAGGCAGGCCGGACCATGAGCGAGATCGTTGCCTCGGTGCAACGCGTCACCGACATCATGGGCGAGATCTCCTCCGCATCGCAGGAGCAATCGTCGGGCATCGAACAGGTCAACCAGACCGTGATGCAGATGGACGAGACCACCCAGCAGAACGCCGCGCTGGTGGAGGAAGCCACCGCCGCGGCACGCGCGATGGAGGAGCAGGCTGGCCAGCTCACCAGCACGGTGGCGTTGTTCAAGATCGACAGCGCCGGCGTCGCTGTGGCCGGCGTGCGCGCTGCACCGGCATCGGTACCCATTGTTGCGGCCAAGCCGGCGCATGCCGCCAAGACGACGGCGCGTCCATTGCGGCAGCCGGCCAAGCGCGTCGCCGTCGCGGGCGGCGGGGACTGGCAGGAGTTCTGATCGGTTCGGTCGGTCGTCGGGCTGCCAGCCTGACGACCGGCCTCGGCGCCACGCGGTGTAGTTCGACCCGCGCGCCTCAAGGGCAAGACGCAGCTTGCCCTACTGCACAGCAGTGGATGTCGGAACAACGTCGGATTTCCCCCATCCTGCCAGGCGCGATGTAGCCGGCAGACAGCTTCCTAACCGACCGCCAACGATTCCGTGAGAAATGCTCAACTTCTCACCGGCATGTCGATATTGAGGGTGCGGCAAGGCATCGCCACGGCGCGTCGCAACTGCTGATTTGACAGCGCTTACGACCCGACTCCCCCTCTGTCCCAAAGGTCGGTTATGAACGCACTTCTGCAACGCTACAACGTCGGTCGGCGCCTGGGTGTGGCATTTGGCATCCTCATCCTGCTGTCCGGCCTGCTGGTCGCCATGGGGCTGTTGACCATGGCCAGGGCGCATCGCGAGCTGGACAGCATCGTCAACAACAACATGGAAAAGGTGCGGCTCTCCAACGAGATGCTCGACGCCAATACCAACGTGCAGATTGGGTTGATGGCCATCACCATCGTCGATGGCGACGCGGCCAACCAGAAGATGATCAACATGGTGAAGAGCAACCGTGCGCGCTACAAGGCCGCGCACGATGCCTTGTCGGCGATGCCGGCCAGCCCGGCCGAGCGCCAAGCCATGGACACGATCGAGGTCTCGCGCGCACGATCGGTGCAGCTGAACGACCAGGTTCTCGCGCTGGGCGAAAAGGACCAGAACGCGCAGGCGCAGGCGCTGTTGCTCGGCGATGCATCGGTGGCGATGGAGAAGCAGCAGGCCGCGATCCGCGCCAATGCCGATCTGCAGCGGCGCCTGAGCAAGCAGGCCTATGCGGTCTCGTCGGCGGCGATGGCGCGTGGGCGCATCGTCCTGATCTCCGGCGGCCTGGCCGTCCTGTTGGTCAGCGGCCTGCTGGGCTGGACCATCACCCGCAGCCTGACTGGACCGCTGAGCCGCGCCACCCGCGCCGCCGAGGCCATCGCCGACGGACGCCTGGACAACGACGTGAGCACCACCGCGCGCGACGAGCCCGGCCGCCTGCTGGTCGCGATGGATCGGATGCAGAACCAGCTGCGGCGCTTCTCCAGCGAAACCACATTGATGATCGAACTGCATGCGGACAAGGACATGAGCCACCGCATGCCGCAGGACTTCCCCGGCGTGTACGGCGAGCTGAGCAAGGGCATCAACACCATGATGTTCGAGCACCTGGATGCCATCGTCGACGCCATCGGCGTGCTCAACGAATACGCCAACGGCGACCTGCGCCGCGACGCCCGTCGCCTGCCCGGCAGCCGCGCGGTGCTGCACGAATCGATGGATGCGGCCAAGGCCAGCCTGCTGGCGATCAACACCGAGATCAAGCGCCTGGCCGCGGCGGCGGCCGCCGGCGACTTCAGCGCCCGCGGCGACGCAGCGCACTTCCAGCATGACTTCCGGCTGATGGTGCAGGACCTCAACGCGATGATGGACGTCAGCGATCGCAACCTCGGTAAGCTGTCGGCCTTGTTGCAGTCGATCGCCGCGGGCGACCTCACCGCGCGCATGGACGGCGAGTTCCACGGTGTGTTCGCGCAGATGCGCGACGACGCCAACGCCACCGCCGATCAGCTGACCGGCATCGTCGGCCGCATCCAGACCGCGGCGGTCAGCATCAACGCCGCCGCCACCGAGATCGCTGCCGGCAACGACGACCTGTCGCGCCGCACCGAACAGCAGGCGGCAAGTCTGGAAGAAACCGCCGCGTCGATGGAGGAACTGACCTCCACCGTGAAGCAGAACGCCGAACACGCGCGCCAGGCCAATCAATTGGCCGCGGGTGCCGCCTCGGTGGCCTCGCAGGGCGGCGACGTGGTCGGTCAGGTGGTCGAGACCATGAACGGCATCGAAGCGTCGTCGAAGAAGATTGCCGACATCATCGGCGTGATCGACGGCATCGCCTTCCAGACCAACATCCTGGCGCTCAACGCCGCAGTGGAAGCGGCGCGCGCCGGCGACCAAGGCCGCGGCTTCGCCGTGGTCGCCAGCGAAGTGCGTACCCTCGCCCAGCGCTCGGCCGGCGCCGCCAAGGAAATCAAGACCTTGATCGACGATTCGGTCGGCCGCGTCGCCACCGGTTCGGCCCTGGTCGACCAGGCCGGCAAGACCATGAACGAGATCGTCTCCTCGGTGCAGCGGGTCACCGACATCATGGGCGAGATCTCGGCCGCCTCGCAGGAGCAGTCCGCGGGCATCGAGCAGGTCAACCAGACCGTGACACAGATGGACGAGACCACCCAGCAGAACGCCGCCCTGGTGGAAGAAGCCACTGCTGCCGCGCGTTCGATGGAAGAGCAGGCCGTGCAACTGAGCGATGCGGTCGCGCTGTTCAAGATCGACAATGCCGCCGCGATGGCAAGGCCTGCGTCTGTCCGCACTGCGCCGGCCGCACGGAGCGCCAAGCCGCCGATCAAGACCGTGGCGAAGGCCGGCGTCGGCCCGCAAGCGCCGACCGCGCGCCGCGCGACCGTGGCCGCGACAAGCAATGGCGATACGTGGCAGGAGTTCTGATCCCACGGCGACCAGTCGCCTGGCGCCGCCCCCGCAAGGACGCGCCTGGCAGCCGATCGACACTGCGATCGGCTGCCGTCTCGCAATGTCCCAAGGCTCACGCCGATGCCGCCACGGTCTGCCCGGTTTGACTGCAGCCGTGACGGCCTGAGGCTTCATCCCAGCCTCATCTCGGACGTCACCGACAGTCCCTCACACGGGTAAGCGTGCAGCCCGCCACGACTCCGCGGTCGCGGTCATCGGCAATGCAATGCCTCGCTCAAATCCACCCGACCATGCAGGCAGCCGACGCTGCAATCCGGGGTCGCCCCATCGAACAACGCTGACCCGACGCCGCTGCCCGGCCGAGAAGCGCCGACCACCGGGCACGCACGCGAAAAGACTCACGCATGCTGCATCCGGGCCACGCCCGGCCGCGTATGTCCCGCCCGATGCATCCCTCTGCCAAGGGTTGCACAGCATGGGCGGCGGCTTAACGCAGTCATGATGACAGCTTCAACATTTGTCTACGACGGCCGCTAAAGATCTGCCCGACCCGGTCGAGCGCCGCCGATTCCATCGCATGCGCGCGCCTGGACAGGCGAAGTTCCGCGGCCATCCGGTTGCACCCCGCATTCCCATGGCGCGGTTCCCTGTGGATCGCCCGCCTTCTTTCGCTCTTCCTCAGAGACCCGCGCAATGACGTCGCATCCCGCGAACCACGCCGCTCCGCCCGCCTCCGAACACCGCTCCCGTTTGCGGGTCTGGCACGACCTTCCCATCGCGCGCAAGCTCAGCCTGATCGGCGTCCTGGCCTTGATCGGGCTGGCCATTCCGCTGCTGCTGTACACGCGCACGCTCAGCGACGGCGTGGAGGTCAGCCGCGCCGAACTGCGCAGCTACGCGCCGCTGCGCGACATGCTGGTCCTGCTCGGCGCGCTGCAGGAAGAACAGGTGGGCGACGCCGCAGACGTGGCGAAAGCACGCGACACCGCGGACCGGGCGCTGCGCGAACTGCAGCGGACCGTGCCGTCCCTGCCCGGCTTCGACCGCAGCACGGCGGCGCTGGCGCAGCTGCAGCAGACCTTGCGGACCAGGCGCAACGATTTCGCGGCGGTGGCGGACCAGGCCGACGACGCGCTGGATGCCCTGCGCGACGACAGCCAGCTGGTCTATACGCCGTACGTGGAAAGCTACCACCTGGTGGTCAGCAGCCTGATCTACGCCCCGGTCACCAGCGAAACACTGACCCGGCTGGATGCGATGCACACGCCCTCCCAGGCCGGCGCCGAGACGCCGATGCTGCACGCGCAGATCGCCGAACTAGCCCGCGATCACGCGCGCCTGCGGCAGGAGCTGAAGAAGGCGCTGGGCCTGCTGGAGCAACCGGATCCGGCCTTGTCGCGTGCGGTCGCCGCCGAGGCGGCGGTCGCCGATCGCGCGCTGCCGCAGCTGGCGCAGGCCCTGGACGGCGGCAACGCCGATGCCGATCAACGTTGGGACGCGGCCCTGCATGGCTGGGACGACGCCTTGCACAGCCTCAGTGCCACCGGCTTGCAGGCGCTGCAGCGCCAATCGCAACGGCACCTGGACGCCTCGCTGCAGGCGATGTGGACCGCCGTGGTCGGGCTCAGCCTGTTGACCCTGCTGATCGCGGCGGTGTGCGTGCATACCCTGATCACCCTGACCCGCAACGTGCGCCGCGCCGCCAGCGTCGCCGCCGACATCGCCGAGGGCCGCCTGGACGCCCGCATCGTGGTGCGCAGCCGCGACGAAAGCGGGCGACTGCTGGCCGACATGCAACGCATGCAGCAACAGCTGCGCGAGGTGCTGGCCGCGCAGACCGAGATGGCCAAGTGCCACGATGCCGGCCAGACCAGTTACCGCATGGACGAAAGCACCTTCCCGGGCGACTACGGGCGCATGGTCCGCGACAGCAATGCGCTGGCCGCATCGCACATCGCGGTGACCGAGCGCCTGGCGCAGATCATGGGCTGTTACGCCATCGGCGACCTGTCCGAAGACATGGACCGCCTGCCGGGCGAAAAGGCGCGTCTCACCGAGACGATGGACACGGTCAAGCGCAACCTGACCGCGATGAACACCGAGATCAAGCACCTGGCCGGCGCCGCCGCGGCCGGCGACTTCAGCGTGCGCGGCGATACCGCGCGCTTCCAGTACGACTTCCGGCTGATGGTCGACAGCCTCAACCAGTTGATGGCCACGTCCGACGGCAACCTGCAGGCGCTGTCGTCCCTGCTGCGCGCCATCGCCGCGGGCGATTTGACCGCGCGCATGCACGGCGATTTCCAGGGCGTGTTCGCGACCATGCGCGACGACGCCAACAGCACCACCGAACAACTGGCGACGATCGTCGCGCGCATCCAGACCGCCGCAATCAGCATCAACGGCGCCGCGGCCGAGATCGCCACCGGCAACGACGACCTGTCGCGCCGCACCGAACAGCAGGCAGCGAGCCTGGAAGAAACTGCGGCCTCGATGGAGGAGCTGACCTCCACGGTCAAGCAGAACGCCGAACGCGCGCGCCAGGCCAACCAGTTGGCCGCCAGCGCGGCCTCGGTGGCCTCGCAAGGCGGCGACGTGGTCGGCCAGGTGGTGCAGACCATGAGCGGCATCGAGGCGTCGTCGAAGAAGATCGGCGACATCATCAGCGTCATCGACGGTATCGCCTTCCAGACCAATATCCTGGCGCTCAACGCCGCGGTCGAAGCCGCGCGGGCCGGCGAACAGGGTCGAGGCTTCGCCGTCGTGGCCAGCGAAGTGCGCACGCTCGCGCAGCGCTCGGCCGGCGCCGCCAAGGAGATCAAGGGCTTGATCGACGATTCGGTCGAGCGCGTCGCCGAGGGTTCGGCCCTGGTCGAACGTGCCGGCAACACGATGCAGGAGATCGTGACCTCGGTGCAGCACGTCACCGACATCATGGGCGAGATCGCCGTCGCCTCGCAGGAACAATCGTCAGGCATCGAACAGGTCAACGGCACCGTCACCCAGATGGACGAGAGCACGCAGCAGAACGCGGCGCTGGTGGAAGAAGCCACCGCCGCGGCACGTTCGATGGAAGATCAGGCCGGGCAGCTGCGCCAGGCGGTGGCGGTGTTCAAGGTGGAAACCGCGTCCTCGGCGCCCGCGCCGGCGGTGCTGTCCCCGCACGGGCCGGCGCACACGCTCGCCTGAGCCTGCGCGCGAGGGTCACCCTGGAGCCAGCCTGCCGCCTGCCCGGCACCGGCCGGCGGCGCCACGCCTGCCACCGACGCGACAACTGGAAAGACCGATCGGCTGCGGGCGTCCCGCGGCCGATCGTTTCCAAGCCTGAGACATTCAGCTTCGGTACGGACACACCAAAGCGGTATCGTGACCACAGCGTGAAATGGAATGAATACCACCTTAAGGAACGATGGTCGCTGTCGATAACGTGAACAGCCGGTAGATGCCGGCGCCGCCCAGGCCGGTCTTCCATGCAGACACGCCCCACCGATGCCGACCGATCGCGGCACGTTCTGCGATTGCCGGCGGGCCTGTTGCTGCTGGCGGTCTGGAGCGTCTGGGCCGTCGCCCACCTGGTGGCGTCTGCCACGCCGCCCCCGGCCGACAGCGCCGAGGCCATCCGTGCGCGCCTGCTGGCCTTCGCGCCCGCCGCCGTCACCGCCGGCCAGGCCGTCGCGTTCCGCCTGCGCGTGGCCGACTGCGCATGCGCCGCACCGACGACGGCGCCACTGCCGGGCATCCGCAGCGTCGACCTGCGCGACCGTGCGGCACCACCGGCCCTGCCCTATGCGCTGATCGTCTTCGATGCGCAGTCCCGCCTGATCTATGCCGGCCCGGCACAACTGGCCGGCTGCGGCAGCTCCATCGCCGCCGCCACGCTGATCCCCCGGCTACTCGCCACCAGCGGCGTCTCGCCGCTGATCTCGCCCGCCTCGTGCGGATGTCCCATCGACTCCAAGGAATCCCTCGCATGAGCGCGTCGCCTCACCACGGCAATTTCCTCATCGGCAACGAGCGCTACGTCTATCTGCAGAAACTGGCGGCCCAGGCCGACCGCCTGTTCGTGGTGGTGGCGGTGCTGGCCACCCTCGCCAGCCTGGGCGCCGCCTGGCATCAGGGCACGTGGACGTTGTGGCTGACGGTCAGCCTGCCGACGTTGGCGGTCATCGCGCTGCAGGTGAAGCTGTATCCGGGCAGCCTGCTCAGCCGCTGTACCGTGGCGCTGGGCCTGATGGTGCTGGCGGCCGCGCTCATCCAGCAGGCCGGCGGCATGATCGAGGTGCACTTCGGCGTCATCCTGCTGATCGCGCTGTTGCTGTACTACCGCGACTGGCGGCCGATCATGGTCGCCGCCGCGGCGATCGCCGTGCATCACGTGTTGTTCTTCTGGCTGCAGCATCGCGGCCTGCCGGTGCGCGTGTTCACCGCCGAGGCCGGAATCGGCATCCTGGCGATCCACGCGTTGTACGTGGCGGTGGAAGCGGCGATCCTGGTGCCGATGGCGGTACAGATGCGCCGTCAACTGCTGGATGTGGGCCACGACCCGCACGATCTGGCGCAGGCCGCACGCGCCATCGCCCAGCAGCAGCCGCTGCCGGCCGCGATCCGCGCACTGACCCTGCCGGAAGGCTCCATCGCCCACACCCTGGTCGCCGCCAATGCGCAACTGCTGCACAGCCGCGAGCAGGACAGCGAGGCCCAGCGCGAGACCCAGCGCATCCGCAGCGCGCTGGACGACGTCACCACCAACGTGATGATCGCCGACGCCGAGCGCCGCATCGTCTACGTCAACCGGCCGCTGCTGCAGATGCTCAGCGACGTGCAGGAGGATCTGCGCCGCGATCTGCCGCAGTTCGATGCCAGCGCACTGCTGGGCCAGACCATCGACGTGTTCCACCGCCACCCGGAACATCAGGCGCGCATGCTCGCCGAGCTCAAGGGCACGCACCGTGCGCAGATCCGCGTGGGCGGCCACACCATGCGCCTGATCGTCAATCCGGTCACCGACGCGGCGGGCAACCGCCTGGGCTTCGTGGTGGAATGGGCCGATCGCACCGAGGAGGTGGCGGTGGAAGAAGAGATCGCCGGCATCGTGCGCGGCGCAGTCGCCGGCGACCTCGGCGGGCGCATCCGCCTGGACGGCAAGCACGGCTTCCTGCTGCAGTTGGGCGAACAGATCAACGCCATGCTCGCTGCCAGCGCCTCCGGCCTGGGCCACATCCAGCAGTTGTTGCGCGCGCTGGCCGAGGGCGACCTGTCGCGGCGCATCGACGCCGACCTGCAGGGCGTGTACGCGAACATGAAGGACGACGCCAACGCCACTGCCGAGCAATTGTCGACGATCGTGCGGCAGATCCAGGGCGCCTCCGATGCGATCAACACCGCGGCCGGCGAGATCGCCGCGGGCAACGACGACCTGTCGCGCCGCACCGAACAGCAGGCGGCGAGCCTGGAAGAAACTGCGGCCTCGATGGAGGAGCTGACCTCCACCGTCAAGCAGAACGCCGAGCATGCGCGCCAGGCCAACCAACTGGCGGTCGGCGCGGCGGCGGTGGCCTCGCAGGGCGGCGACGTGGTCGGCCAGGTGGTCACCACCATGAACGGCATCGAGGCGTCCTCGAAGAAGATCGCCGACATCATCGGCGTCATCGACGGCATCGCCTTCCAGACCAACATCCTCGCGCTGAACGCCGCGGTGGAAGCCGCGCGCGCCGGCGACCAGGGCCGCGGCTTCGCCGTCGTGGCCAGCGAGGTGCGCACCCTCGCCCAGCGCTCGTCGAGTGCGGCCAAGGAGATCAAGGACCTGATCGACGAGTCGGTCGGCCGCGTCGCCACCGGCTCGGCGCTGGTCGACCAGGCCGGGCGCACCATGAGCGAGATCGTGACCTCGGTACAGCGGGTCACCGACATCATGCGCGACATCGCCTCGGCCTCGCAGGAACAGTCGGCCGGCATCGAGCAGGTCAACCAGACCGTCACCCAGATGGACGAGGCGACCCAGCAGAACGCCGCCCTGGTCGAGGAAGCCAGCGCCAACGCGCGTTCGATGGAACAGGAGGCGGGCGAACTGGCCCGGGCCGTGGCATCCTTCACCCTGGAGCAGCGCTCGCCGTCGGGCGTCTCCGCCAGCGGCGGCAACGTGCATCCGGTCTACAAAAAAGCCCAGCTCAGCCGATAGCATGCGTGGGGCGTGCCGATGCGGTGCGGCCCCACCCACTTCCCGTACGCACTGTCCACCATGGCCGAAGGCACTCCCAGCGACTCCCCCGTCCCGTCTTCGCCGGAAGAAGAGGTGGAGGACGACCGTTTCCTGCTGGACAAGCCGCGACAGATCCGCCAGTTGCTGCAGTCGCTGATCCAGCAGCGTTCGCAGGTCAGCGCGCACGTGGGCGGCCGCGACCAGGCCTTCTCGACCGCGCTGCTGGCGCTGGACGAGGACGAAGTGCTGCTGGACCTGAGCGTCAACGAAGCCTCCAATCGCGCCGCCGAACAGGCCGAGTACCTGCTGTGCTTCGCCCAACTGGACAAGGTACGGGTGCGTTTCCGCATCGAACATCCCCAGCGCGTCGAACACGACGGCCAGCACGGCTTCCGCGCCCCGCTCCCGGAATCGCTGTACTACCTGCAGCGGCGCGAGCATTTCCGCCTGGAGACCCCCATCACCGACTCGCCGCTGTGCGTGCTGCGCATCGAGGACGACGCCGGCCAGGTCGAACTGAAGCTGCGCGTGGTGGACATCAGCGGCGGCGGCCTGGCGGTGGCGCTGGTGCACGGCCAACCGATGCCGAAAGTGCAGGAGCGCTACCCGAACTGCGTGCTGCAGTTGCCCGATGCCGACGCCATCCGGCTGACCCTGCAGGTCTGCAACATGTATGTCTCCAAGCTCGCCAACGGCCAGGACACGCTGCGGGTGGGCATGCGCTTCCTGGACCTGCCGCGCGGCGCCGACGCGGCGATCCAGCGCTACGTGTTCCGCATCGAGCGCCAGCGCAGCGCCCGCAAGAGCGGCGTGCTTTCCTGAACGCCGGGCCCGGCCAACCGGCCGAGGTCTAAAGTTCGGCGGCCCCGCGCCGATCTAGCATCAGAGTCGCGCTTCCCCAATTCCGCCACCACCGCAATTCCGTGCGCACCAGGAGCACACGATGAACGACAAGACCACCTCCACCTCCGGCGCCACCGGCGGCGAATTCCTCAGCTTCACCCTCGGCGAAGAACACTACGGCGTGGATATCCTCAAGGTGCAGGAAATCCGCGGCTACGACTCGGTGACCCGGGTCCCGGACGCCCCCGAGTACATCAAGGGCGTGATCAACCTGCGCGGCACCATCGTGCCGGTGATCGACCTGCGCCTGAAGCTGCGCCTGAAGGAGGCGCGCTACGACGCCTTCACCGTGATGATCGTGCTCAACGTCGAGAACCGCGTGGTCGGCATCGTCGTGGACAGCGTCTCCGACGTGATCCCGCTGAACGAAGAGCAGATCCGCCCGACCCCCGAGTTCGGCGCCGCGGTCGATACCCGCTTCATCTCCGGCATCGGCACCCAGGACGACAAGATGTTGATCCTGCTGGACATCGAGACCCTGCTGGACAGCGCCGAGTTCGGCCAGCAGCACGCCCACGTCGACGAAGCCGCCTGACGGCGACGGCCGGCCCGGCTGTAGACGAAACCCGCCTCACGGCGGGTTTTTTATTTGAAATGCGAACTGTTTATCACTTGTGAGAATCAAGTTAACCGGTTTCAGGCCGATAGCTGAAAGGTGGCTGGCCATCACACAGCCCTCACTTCAGCCCCCGTCCCCAAGGAGTCGTTCCATGAAACCGAGCTTTCCCATGCTGCTGGTCCTGCTGCTCGCCGCCAGCCCCAGCACCTTCGCCCAGTCCCAGCAGATGATCCCGCCGGAGATGGCCACCCGCTTCGTCGGCAAGGACGGCATGGTCTGCGGCAAGGTCGAGAAAGCCAAGTACGCGCAGAACTCCGAAGGCGAGCCGACCTTCCTGTACATGGGCGGCATGTTCCCGCGCCACACCTTCTCCGCCCGCATCGCCGGCGCCGACCGCAGCAAGTTCGGCTTCGCGCCGGAGACCCTGGAAGGCAAGGACGTCTGCGTGATCGGCAAGATCGAGCGCGACAGCTCGCGTGCCGAAATCCAGGTCAGCGCGCCGTCCAGCCTGAAGCTGGCGACCATCAAGTAAGCCTTTGCGCCGCCGCGCTGGACCCGCACAGACGGTCCGGCACGGCGGCGTTTGTCGTTTTTGCCCCTTGTCGCCCCCCTCCGAATTACGGGAACCGCTCATGCAGTGGATAAAAGATCTCAAGGTGATGCCCAAGCTGATGCTGGCATTCGGCGTCGTGCTGGCGCTGATGCTGATCCAGGGCGTGGCCGCCTATCGCGGCCTGAACGCGCTCGATGGCGTGACCAAAGACGTATCGACGCAGGTGGTGCCGAGCGTGCGCACCGGCGGCGAAATGCGCGGCATCCTCGGCGAGTACCGCAATGCCGCCTACCAGAGCCTGATCCGCAGCAGCGATGCACTGAAGAAGGAATCGGCTGCGCGCCAGGCCGCGCTGAAGAAGCAGTTGGATACGATCCTGGCCAAGTATCCCCCCAGGATCGCCAGCCCGCAGGAAAAGGCGCTCTATGATCGCCTGGTCGCCGACTGGAAGAAGGCCAGCGCCTCCTACCAGTCCGTCGACGAAATGCTGCAGCTGGATCTGCACGACGATGCCATCGACACGTTCACCGGCGAGACCCGCACCCTGCACAACAAGGTGATGGATGACGTCATCGCCCTGATCGGCGAGAACGACCGCCAGGCCAAGGCCGCAGCCGACGCCGCCAGCGGCACCTACCGCAAGGCCGCCGCCACCCTGCTGGTCTGCCTGCTGATCGGCTTTGGCGCCGCGATCGGCATGGCCTTCCTGTTCGGCCGGATGCTGGCCAACAGCGTGCGCGATGCGGTCAAGGTCGCCAGCGATGTCGCCGGCGGCAAGCTCGACGGACATATCGACGCCAACGGCAAGGACGAAATCGGCGAGCTGATGCAGGCGCTCAAGCGCATGCAGCAGGACCTGCGCGGGCGCATCGAGCGCGACGCCGCGGTCGCCTCCGAGAACCTGCGCATCCGCACCGCGCTGGACAATTCCTCCACCGGCATGTTCATCGTCGACCTGGACTACAACATCGTCTACGCCAACCCGTCGATGCAGGGCCTGGCCGACAAGTACGCCCAGCAGATCCAATCGGTGGCGCCGGCCTTCGATTCGAGCCTGCCGCTGGTGGGCTCGCCGGTCACGGTACTGGAGTACCGCAACCAGCACGACCCCAAGACCCTGTCGGAGTTGGAAAAGAACGGCGTCATGGAGCGCGAGATGGTCTATGCCGACGCGCGCATCGCCCAGACCATCACCGCCATCCGCGATGCGCATGGCAACCACATCGGCTTCGTCTGCGAAGCGCGCGACCGCACCCTGGAAGCGCAGGTCGAGCAGGAAGTGGCCAAGATCGTGCGCGAGGCCGCCGCTGGCGACCTCAGCGGGCGTGTCGGCGTGGAAGGCAAGCACGGCTTCTTCCTGCAGCTGGCGCAGCAGCTCAACGGCCTGCTGCAGGCCAACGGCGACAGCATCGGCGAAGTGTCCAAGCTGCTGACCGCGCTGTCGCAGGGCGACCTCACCGCGCGCATGCACGGCGACTTCCAGGGCGTGTTCGCGACCATGCGCGACGACGCCAACGCCACCGCCGAACAGCTGGCGGCCATCGTCGGCCGCATCCAGCAGTCGGCGAACGCGATCAACGCCGCGGCCGGCGAGATCGCCGCCGGCAACGACGACCTGTCGCGCCGCACCGAGCAGCAGGCCGCCAACCTGGAAGAGACCGCCGCGTCGATGGAGGAACTGACCTCCACCGTGCGCCAGAACGCCGAACATGCGCGTCAGGCCAACCAGCTGGCCGCAGGCGCGGCCTCGGTGGCCTCGCAGGGCGGCGACGTGGTCGGCCGCGTGGTCGAGACCATGAGCGGCATCGAAGCGTCCTCGAAGAAGATCGGCGACATCATCTCGGTGATCGACGGCATCGCCTTCCAGACCAACATCCTGGCGCTCAACGCGGCGGTGGAAGCGGCACGTGCCGGCGAACAGGGCCGCGGCTTTGCGGTGGTGGCCAGCGAAGTGCGCACCCTCGCCCAGCGCTCGGCCAACGCCGCCAAGGAGATCAAGGGCCTGATCGACGCTTCCGTGGGCCAGGTGACCAACGGCTCGACCCTGGTCCGCCAGGCCGGCCAGACCATGACCGAGATCGTCGCCTCGGTGCAGCGCGTCACCGACATCATGGGCGAGATCGCCGCGGCCTCGCAGGAGCAGTCCGCCGGCATCGAGCAGGTCAACCAGACCGTCACCCAGATGGACGAGACCACCCAGCAGAACGCCGCCCTGGTGGAAGAAGCCACCGCCGCAGCGCGCTCGATGGAAGAACAGGCCGGTCAGCTGACCGAGGCCGTGTCGATCTTCCGCGTCGAGCAGTCGGCCCAGGCCGCGGTGGTGCATGCACCGCACGCCGTGGCCGCACCCCGTCCGGCACCGGTGGCGAAGAAGCCTGCGGCTGTCGCCTCCGCCAAGCCGGCGCCGGTGCGCGCCCGCAAGGTCGAACCGGCGCTGGCCGATTCCGACTGGCAGGAGTTCTGAGACCGGCCCGGCCTGTCGCTGCATCCCTCTCCCCGGCCTCGCGCCGGGGATTTTTTTGATGGCCGCGTCGGCGCGCGGATTGTCTACGAATCGATCGCGCCGCGCGCTCAATTTCATCGTTCCCGGGGCCGTTAAATCCCTGGGATCCTTTCCAAGGAACAGGTCGATGTCGTCTCGCTCGTTGCTCACCCGCCTCTCGGATCTGCCGCTGCGCCGCAAGTTCCTGTGGCAGACCGTGTTGTTGGGCGCCGGGATCGTCCTGCTGGCGGTGATCGCCGCGCGGATGCAGTACCTGGACATCCGCAACACGCGCGAGCAGGCGCTGAAGAGCCAGATCGAGCTGGCGCTGGGCGTGGTACGCGCCTATGCGGCCGAGGTGGACAAGGGCAGCATGCCGCTGGCCGAGGCGCAGCGCACCGCCCTGCGCACCCTGGAGTCGATGCGCGCCCGCGATGGCGTGGACTACTTCTACGTGCACGACCTGCACCCGACCATGCTGATGCATCCCACCCGCAAGGATCTGATCGGCAAGGACATCGGCCAGGTGCTCAGCGCCGACGGCAAGCCGATCTTCCGCGAGTTCGTCAAGGTGGCCGAGGCCGGCGGCGGCTACGTCGACTACCTTTGGCCCAAGCCCGGCAACGAGACGCCGGTGGAGAAAGTTTCCTACAACGCCCCGTTCGCGCCCTGGCACTGGGTGATCGGCACCGGCGTCTACATGGACGACGTGCAGGCGCAGGCGCTGATCTTCACCGGGGTGATGACCCTGGCCGGCGGCATCCTGGTGCTGCTCGCCTTCGGCATCAACTGGCTGATCGGCAGTTCGGTGCTGCGGCCGGTGTCGCGCAGCCTGGAGGCGATCCGCGCGGTGTCGCGCGGCGACCTCAGCGTGCGCATCGACAACCCCGGCCGCGACGAGACCGGCGAAATGCTGCGCGCCACCGGCGAGATGATCCGGATGCTGGAGCGCTTCTCCAGCGAGACCGCCCGGATGGCCGTGCTGCATGCCGACAAGGACATGTCCCACCGCATGCCGGAGGATTTCCCCGGCGTGTACGGCGAACTGGCCGCCAGCATCAACCGCATGATGTTCGAGCACCTGGACGCCATCGTCGACGCCATCGGCGTGCTCAACGAATACGCCAACGGTGATCTGCGCCGCGACGCGCGCCGCCTGCCCGGCAGCCGCGCGGTGCTGCACGAATCCATGGATGCCGCCAAGGCCAGCCTGCTGGCGATCAATACCGAGATCAAGCGTCTGGCCGCCGCGGCTGCGGCCGGCGATTTCAGCGTGCGCGGCGACGCCGAGCGCTTCCAGCACGACTTCCGGTTGATGGTGCAGGACCTCAACGCGATGATGGAGGTCAGCGACCGCAACCTGGGCAAGCTCTCGGCGCTGCTGCAGGCGATCGCCGCCGGCGACCTGAGCGTGCGCATGCAGGGCGACTTCCATGGCGTGTTCGCGCGGATGCGCGAGGATGCCAACACCACCGCCGACCAGCTCGCCGACATCGTCGGCCGCATCCAGGCCGCGGCGCGCAGCATCCACGGCGCCACCACCGAACTGGCCGGCGGCAACGAGGACCTGTCGCGCCGCACCGAACAGCAGGCAGCTAACCTGGAAGAGACCGCTGCCTCGATGGAGGAACTGACCTCCACCGTGAAGCAGAACGCCGAACACGCGCGCCAGGCCAACCAACTGGCGGCAGGGGCGGCGTCGGTGGCCTCGCAGGGCGGCGAGGTGGTCGGCAGAGTGGTCGAGACCATGAGCGGCATCGAGGCGTCGTCGAAGAAGATCGCCGACATCATCAGCGTCATCGACGGCATCGCCTTCCAGACCAACATCCTGGCCTTGAACGCCGCGGTGGAAGCCGCCCGCGCCGGGGAGCAGGGCCGCGGCTTCGCCGTGGTCGCCACCGAAGTGCGGACCCTGGCGCAGCGCTCGGCCAACGCCGCCAAGGAAATCAAGACGCTGATCGACGACTCGGTGGGCCGCGTGAGCGAGGGCTCGGTCCTGGTCGACCAGGCCGGCCGCACCATGCAGGAGATCGTCGCCTCGGTGCAGCGCGTCACCGACATCATGGGCGAAATTTCCGCGGCCTCGCAGGAGCAGTCGATGGGCATCGAGCAGGTCAGCCGCACCGTGGCGCAGATGGACCAGGCGATCCAGCAGAACGTCGCCGTGGTCGAGGAGGCCAGCGCCTCGGCGCGGGCGCTGGAAGAGCAAGGCCGCCGGCTCGGCGAGGCCGCAGCGGTGTTCCGGCTGGACGCGGTGTCGGCACATGCGGACGGCGCTGCGGCGCTCATGCCTGCCGCAGCGGCACGGAGCGCGGCGCGATCGGCCCCGCTGCGGCTGGTCCGCACGGCGGCCCCGGCCATCGAGGCCGATTGAGCGGACGTACCGCTGCCATAGAAACGATCAGGCACGGCATGGCGATTTACCCCCTGGCGCGGTTCAAGCAATCGCCGCGCTAGTCGATATCAGGATCACGCCACGTGATCCGCGCATGACATCGCCGGGTCACGACCGCGACCGTTCAGGGAGCACGTGATGCCTTGCTGTCCATCTTCACCGTCGTCCAGTCGCTTGCCGCCGCGCCGCGGCGCCGCATGCGCGCAGATCCTGCGCACGGTTCCGCGCCGGCCGTCCCGGCGGCGCCACGCACGCGGCCTCGACCGGCAGCCTGCCTCTGCGTCGCCCTCGCCCCGCCCCGCTTCCGCCGGCTGATGCCGCGGCCGCCTTCGCTCCGCTTTTCCACCCCGCTACCGCACATGGAATGCCCATGAACGTGCTCTCGCACCTGAAAATCCGCGACAAGCTGATCGGCGCCTTCGTCCTGACCACACTGCTGACGCTGGTGCTGGGCGCGTTCACCTATTCCCGCACCAACCTGTCGATCGCCGAACTCAAGCACATCGAGCACGACTGGGTGCCGGCGACCCAGGCCCTGTCCGAGGTGCGCGCGCAGCTGGGCGAGTTCCGCACCTACGAGCTGGCGCAGCTGTCGCGCGCCGACGATGCCCAGGCCCAGGCCGACTACTTCAAGCGCATGCAGAAGGTGCGCACCGAGGTGGCGAAGAACCAGCAGGTCATCGCGGCGATGATGCGCGACCCCAAGCAGGTCCAGATGTACGCCGGTGTCCAGGAAACGCTGAACGCCTATCTGCAGGCCAACACCGACATGGGCACCGCCTTGCGCGCCGGTGACGTGGCGGCGGCGCAGACGATCTCCGACACCCGGTCGCGTGCGCTGCGGCGGACCCTGTTCGAGCGCATCGTGGCGCTGACCCAGTACAACGTCGCCGAACTGAACCGGGAGATGGATCGCGCCGACAGCCAGATGGCCAATACCAAGACCCTGATCCTGGCGCTGCTCGGGCTGGCCGTGCTGTTCGCCGGCGTCACCGCCTGGCTGATCGCGCGCGGCATCGCGCGCCAGTTGCACGCCGCCAAGCGCCTGTCGCAGGCGGTGGCCCGCGGCGAACTGGAAGGCGCCACCTACCCGCACGGCAAGGACGAGATCGGCGAGCTGATGGACGACATGCTGGTCATGCGCTCGCGCATCCACGCGGTGATCCGCGCGCAGGACGAGATGGCGCAGCAGCACGCGCACGGCACCATCAGCTACCGCATCGACGAGAACGCCTTCCCCGGCGAGTACGGGCAGATGGTCAAGGGCACCAACGAGTTGGTCGCCTCGCACATCGCGGTGAAGATGCGCCTGCTGCAGATCATCCAGCGCTACGCGATCGGCGACCTGTCCGAGGACATGGACCGGCTGCCCGGCGAAAAGGCCGTGCTCACCGAAACCATGGACATGGCCAAGCAGAACCTGACCGCGATGAGCGAGCAGATCAAGCAACTGGCGGAGGCGGCCGCGGCCGGCGCGTTCGGCACGCGCGGCGATCCCGACCGCTTCCAGTTCGGCTTCCGCGCCATGGTGCAGGACCTCAACGCGATGATGGCGGTCAGCGACCGCAACCTGGGCGAGCTGTCGACGCTGCTGCAGTCGATCGCCGCCGGCGACCTCACCGCGCGCATGCACGGCGAGTACCACGGCGTGTTCGCCGCGCTGCGCGACGACGCCAACGCCACCGCCGCGCAACTGGCGGCCATCGTCGGCCGCATCCAGGCCGCCGCCGCCAACATCAATGTCGCCTCGACCGAGATCGCCGCCGGCAACGACGACCTGTCGCGTCGCACCGAACAGCAGGCGGCCAGCCTGGAGCGCACCGCCGCGTCGATGGAAGAGCTGACCTCCACCGTCAAGCAGAACGCCGAGAATGCGCGCCAGGCCAACCAGCTCGCCGCCGGCGCCGCCGCGGTCGCCTCGCAGGGTGGCGACGTGGTCGGCCAGGTGGTCACCACCATGAACGGCATCGAGGCCTCCTCGAAGAAGATCGCCGACATCATCGGCGTCATCGATGGCATCGCCTTCCAGACCAATATCCTGGCGCTCAACGCCGCAGTGGAAGCCGCCCGTGCCGGCGACCAGGGCCGCGGTTTCGCCGTGGTCGCCAGCGAAGTGCGCACCCTCGCCCAGCGCTCGGCCAGTGCCGCCAAGGAGATCAAGGGCTTGATCGACGAGTCGGTCGGCCGCGTCGCCGAAGGCTCGGCGCTGGTCGACCAGGCCGGCCGCACCATGAGCGAGATCGTGACCTCGGTGCGGCGCGTCACCGACATCATGGGCGAGATCGCCGCCGCGTCGCAGGAGCAGTCCGCCGGCATCGAGCAGGTCAACCGGACCGTGACGGAGATGGACGAGAGCACCCAGCAGAACGCCGCCCTGGTCGAGGAAGCCACCGCCGCGGCGCGCTCGATGCAGGACCAGGCCGGGCAACTCGGCGCGGCCATCGCCGCGTTCAAGCTGGACACCTACCACGGTGTCGCCGCCAACGCGCCTACGGTGCAAGCCGCGCCCGCCCCGGCCCGCGGCAGACCCCGGCAGGCGACACGGCCGCGCCCCGTCGCCGCAGTCGCCGCGGGCGCTTCCACCGCCAGCGAGGCCCAGTGGCAGGAGTTCTGAACCGATACACCCTTGCTGATGGCCGTCGCTGAACGCCGGCTGTCAATTTCGGCCCGTCCCGGCCGATAACCCGAGTGACCGAGCATCGCTGCACACCATGGCCATCCAGACTCCTGCTTCGCCCTCCTCCGGTTCCGACAATCGCGACTTCGACTTCAGCGATCGCGATTTCAAGCGGGTCTGCGACCTCATCTACCAGAAGGCCGGCATCGCGTTGGCCCCGGCCAAGCGCGACATGGTCTACGGCCGACTGTCGCGGCGCCTGCGCGTGCTGGGCCTGCGCTCGTTCCGCGACTACCTGGACTGGCTGGAGCGCGACGGCGGCGACGAGTGGGAGGCGTTCACCAACGCGCTGACCACCAACCTGACCTCGTTCTTCCGCGAGCCGCACCATTTCGAGCGGCTGCGCGAAGAGTTGCAGAAGCACTCCAGCGCCGCGCCGCTGAAGATCTGGTCCTGCGCCGCCTCCACCGGCGAGGAGCCCTACTCGCTGGCGATCACCGCCTGCGAGGCCTTCGGCACGCTGACCCCGCCGGTGCGGATCCTCGCCACCGACGTCGATACCCAGGTGCTGGCCACCGCCTCGCGCGGCGTGTACGCGCTGGAGCGCGTCGCCAGCCTGGACCCCGCGCTCAAGCGCAAGTACTTCCAGCGCGGCAGCGGCGCCAACGAGGGCCAGTGCCGGGTGCTGCCGGCGCTGCGCGACCTGCTCGAGTTCCGCCAGCTCAACTTGCTGGAACCGCGCTACGACGTCGCCGGCCCGTACCTGGCGCTGTTCTGCCGCAACGTGATGATCTATTTCGACAAGCCCACCCAGCGCGGCATCCTGTCGCGGCTGATCCCGCACCTGGACGACGACGGCATGCTCTACACCGGCCATTCGGAGAACTATCTGCATGCGGCCGACCTGATCCAGCCCTGTGGCCGCACGCTGTACCGTCGGGCGCAAAAGGATCGCGCATGAGCCCCGCCGCCATGGCCCTGGACCAGGTGATGCGCTATCACGACACGCGCTTCCAGACGATCGCGGCCAAGCTGTTGCCGACCCAATACCTGGTGGTGGACGACGACACCGCGCTGACCACCATCCTGGGCTCGTGCGTGGCCGCCTGCATCCGCGACCCGTTGCTGAAGATCGGTGGCATGAACCACTTCATGCTGCCCGACGGCCAGAGCGGCGACGGCGCGCCGGCACGCTACGGCAGCTACGCGATGGAAGTGCTGATCAACGACCTGCTCAAGCGCGGCGCCGCCCGCAACCGCCTGGAAGCCAAGGTGTTCGGCGGCGGCAACGTGCTCAAGGGCTTCACCAACAACCCGGTCGGCACGCGCAACGCCGACTTCGTGCTGAACTACCTCAAGGCCGAACAGATCCCGGTGGTGGCCGAGGATCTGCGCGGCATCCATCCGCGCAAGATCTGGTTCTTTCCCGGCACCGGCCGCGTGGTCGTGCAGCGCCTGCCGCACGCGCACGAGGAAGCCGAGATCGCCGCGGCCGAGTCGGCGGTGCGCGCCCGTCTGGCCAAAGCCCCTGTCACCGGCGCCGTGGAGTTGTTCGAATGAGCCTGGAAGCCCCTTGCCGTGTCCTGATCGTCGACGACTCCGCGGTCGTGCGGCAGATCCTCACCGAGATCCTGTCGGGCGCGCCCGGCGTGGAAGTGGTCGGCTCGGCCGCCGACCCGCTGCTGGCGCGCGAGAAGATCAAGCGCCTGAATCCGGACGTGATCACCCTGGACGTGGAAATGCCGCGCATGGACGGCCTGGCGTTCCTGGAAAACCTGATGCGGCTGCGGCCCACGCCGGTGGTGATGATCTCCTCGCTCACCGAGCGCGGCGCCGACACCACGCTGCAGGCGCTGTCGCTGGGCGCGGTCGACTTCGTCTCCAAGCCCAAGCTCGACGTGGCCCGCGGGTTGGAGGGATACGCCGAAGAGATCATCACCAAGGTCAAGAATGCGGCCAAGGCCAAGGTCCGTGCTCTGGACCGGCCGGCCACGCCGAAACCGGCCAGCGCCACCGCCACACCCGCCGCGGTGTCGTCGCTGAAGTTCCGCACTACCGACCGGCTGATCGCGATCGGTGCGTCCGCTGGCGGCACCGAAGCGCTGCGCGTGGTGCTGGAAGGCATGCCGGCCGATGCCCCGGCAGTGGTGATGACCCAGCATCTGCCGGCGGGCTTCAGCACGGCCTTCGCCGACCGTCTCAACCGGCACTCGGCGATGGCCGTGCGCGAGGCGACCGAAGGCGAAGCGATCCTGCCCGGCCACGCCTACCTGCCGCCCGGCGGCAAGCACCTGCAGGTGATCCGCGACGGCGCGCGCTGGCGCTGCAAGATCGACGACGGCCCGCCGGTCAACCGGCACAAGCCGGCGGTGGACGTGCTGTTCCAGTCGGTGGCGCGCAACGCCGGCGCCAACGCCATCGGTGCGATCCTCACCGGCATGGGCGACGACGGCGCGCGCGGCCTGCTGGAAATGCTGCAGGCCGGCGCCAGCACCCTGGTCCAGGACGAGGCCACCAGCGTGGTCTGGGGCATGCCCGGCACGGCCTTCCGGCTGGGCGCGGCGCAGGAGGTGCTGCCCCTGGACAAGATCGCCGAGCGCCTGATCGCGCTGTCCGTGCAGGCCCGCTGACAGCATGCCGGGCCGCCGCGCCACCACCTCGAGCGTCTCCAGCGACCCCAGTGTGGAAACGGCGCGGGCGGCCGCGGCCTGCTCCGAACTCGATCTGCTGCACTGCCTGCACTACGCCCCGCAAGGGGTGCTGGTGATCGATGCGAAGGCACGCGTGGTCGCCTTCAACCACACCGCCGAAGCGCTGTGGAACCGGCCACGCGCGCAGGTGCTGGGCCATCCGCTCGGCGAGCTGGTCGACGCGGAGAACCGCGCGGACTTCCTCGCCAGTTGCCTGCACCACGACGGCAGCGGCAGCTACGAACTGACGTTGCGCGACCCCGACGGTAGGGCACGCTGGCTGGCGGTGAGCGCGGCACGGGTGCCTGAGAACACCAGCCAGCTACAGGTGCTGTTCGTGCGCGACATCAGCGCCGAACGCGCCCGCGATGCCAGGATGCGGCTGCTGTCGCTGGCGCTGGACTCCAGCGACAACGCGATCGTCGTGTGCGATCCGGAATTGAACATCCTCTACGTCAACGCCGGCTTCAGCCAGGTGTTCGGCTATGCCGAGAGCGAAGTGCTGGGGCACCTGCCCAGCAACGTGCTGACCGGCCCCGGTACCGACCTGCAGACCGTGCAGCAGACCCGCGAACGCGTACGCGCCGGCTTCGGCCACCAGGCCGACATCCTGGCGTACCGCAAGGACGGCACCCCGCTGTGGGCCACCCTGGTGGCCACCCCCATCGCCGGCGAGAACGGCGACCAACGGCGCTACATCCTCTCGTTCACCGACATCACCCAGAGCAAGATGCACGAGGTGCTGCACAAGAACGTGCTGGAGGCGCTGGTCCGCGAACAGCCGCTGGTCGAGGTCGCCACGCTGATCTGCAATGAGGTCGAGCGCATCGCGCCGGAACTGATGGCCGCGATCGTCAGCGTCGACGGCAGCGGCTGCCTGCAGCCGCTGGCGGCGCCGAGCATGCCGGCGCGGTTCGGCGAGACCATGAGCAACATGCGCGCCGGACCGCGTGCCGGCGCCCTCGGCACCTCGATCTGGCGCGGCAAGCAGGTGCTGGTGCTCGACCCGCGCACCGACCCGCTGTTCGCCGACTACATGGGGCTGGTGCAGTACGTGCAGTTGGGCACCTGCGTGGCCACCCCGATCAAGTCCAGCAGCGGCCGCGTCCTCGGCAGCTTCGCGCTGTGCTACCGGCAGGTGCGCGAGCCGTTGGCCTGGCACCTGCGCCTGATCGAACTCTGCGTGCATCTGTGCGCATTGGCGCTGGAACGCGAGCAGACCAGGGCGCGCGTGCACCAGCTCGCCTTCTACGACTCGCTCACCGGCCTGCCCAACCGGGTGATGTTCAGCGCCCGCGCCGAGCAGGCGCTCGCCGCCGCCGAGCACCAGGGCGCGCCGGTGGCGATCCTGTTCGTGGACATCGACCGCTTCAAGCGCGTCAACGAGACCCAGGGCCATGCCGCCGGCGACGGCCTGTTGCGCGACATCGCCCATCGCATCGGCGACACCCTGGGCGTGACCGACCTCATCGGCCGCCAGGCCGGCGACGAATTCGTGCTGATGCTGCCGAACTGCAGCGTCGAACAGGCCGCCGGCGTCGCCGAGCGCCTGTTGCTGGCGCTGGCCGAGCCGCTGGTGGTCGGCCAGGTGACCCTGCACCCCAGCGCCAGCATCGGCGTGGCGATGTTCCCCGAGGACGGCGGCGACATCGAGACCTTGCTGCGCCATGCCGACCTGGCGATGTTCCGGGCCAAGCGCGAGGGCGGCAACAGCGTGTGCTACTTCAGTTCCGACATGAACCGCATGGCGCAGGAACGCGTGGCGATGGAGACCGCGCTGCGCGACGCCCTGCACCGCAACAAGCTGCAACTGCACTACCAGCCGCAGTTGCACAGCCAGGCGCCGCATGCGCTGTACGGCGTGGAAGCGCTGCTGCGCTGGGAACATCCCAACCTCGGCGCGATCTCCCCCGCCCGCTTCGTACCGATGGCCGAGGAATGCGGGCTGATCGACGAGCTCGGACATTGGGTCCTGCGCGAGACCTGCCGGCAGATGGCCGACTGGCGCCTGCGCGGTATCCCGGTGCCGCGCGTGGCGGTGAACCTGTCGGCCAACAATTTCGCCGACCCGCAGCTGCCCGCGCGGGTGGAGGATCTGCTCGCCACCGCCGGCCTGCAACCAGCGGACCTGGCGCTGGAGATGACCGAGAGCGTCATGCTCTCCAACCCCAGCGCCGTGCTGGCCAACCTGCGCCAACTGCAGGCCAGCGGCGTGCTGCTGTCGCTGGACGACTTCGGCACCGGCTATTCCAGCCTCAGCCATCTGCATCAATTGCCGGTCAACGAACTGAAGCTGGACATGAGCTTCGTCAGCGACCTGGAGCACTGCCAGACCTCGCGCGCGCTGACCACCTCGGTGCTGCGCATTGGCGAGACCCTCGGCCTGCATACCGTCGCCGAGGGCGTGGAGACCGAGGCGCAGCGCGCGTTCCTGGCGCGGCTGGGCTGCCGCGTGCTGCAGGGCTTCCTGTTCGCCCCGGCGCTCACACCGGCGGCGCTGGAGCACTGGCTGCAGGGGCGTGCGTCCGCACAGCCGACGTAAGCGCTCGCGAGCGCGGCAAGACCGCCGCGTCGGGAAACGCCTGCAACCCCCAAGAAAAAAGCCCGGCAATGCCGGGCTTCTCGTTTGCGACAGTGCCGCATGGGCGGCACGTCGCGTCAGTGCATCGCCGGGGCGATCAGGCGGCGACCGTGGCGGCCACGTCCTGATAGTCCTGGATCTGATCGAAGTTCATGTAGCGATAGATCTGCTCGCCACTGGTCTTGATCACGCCCACGTCGGCCATGTACTCGTCCTTGGTCGGGATCCGGCCCAGGCGCGAGCAGATCGCCGCCAGTTCCGCCGAGCCCAGGTACACGTTGGTGTTGCGGCCCAGGCGGTTGGGGAAGTTGCGGGTGGAGGTGGAGAACACCGTGGCGCCCTCGCGCGCCTGCGCCTGGTTGCCCATGCACAGCGAGCAGCCCGGCATTTCCATGCGCGCGCCGGCGGCGCCGAAGGTGCCGTAGTGGCCTTCCTTGGTCAGCTCCGAGGCGTCCATCTTGGTCGGCGGCGCGACCCACAGGCGGGTCGGGATGTCGCGCTTGCCTTCCAGCAGCTTGGCCGCGGCACGGAAGTGGCCGATGTTGGTCATGCACGAGCCGATGAACACTTCGTCGATCGCCGCGCCGGCCACGTCGGACAGGGTCTTCACGTCGTCCGGGTCGTTCGGGCAGGCCACGATCGGCTCGTGGATGTCGGCCAGGTCGATCTCGATCACCGCCGCGTATTCGGCATCGGCATCGGGCTCGAGCAGCTGCGGGTCGGCCAGCCACTCCTCCATCTTCTTGATCCGCCGCGCCAGCGAACGCGCGTCGGCATAGCCTTCGGCGATCATCCACTTCAGCAGGGTGATGTTGCTGGTCAGGTACTCGACGATCGGCTCCTTGTTCAGGCGCACCGTGCAACCGGCGGCCGAACGCTCGGCGGAGGCGTCGGACAGTTCGAACGCCTGCTCCACCTTCAGTTCCGGCAGGCCTTCGATCTCCAGGATGCGGCCGGAGAAGATGTTCTTCTTGCCCTGCTTGGCCACGGTCAGCAGGCCCTGCTTGATCGCGTACAGCGGGATCGCGTTGACCAGATCGCGCAGGGTCACGCCCGGCTGCATCTGCCCCTTGAAGCGCACCAGCACGCTCTCGGGCATGTCCAGCGGCATGACGCCGGTGGCGGCGGCGAAGGCGACCAGGCCGGAGCCGGCCGGGAACGAGATGCCGATCGGGAAGCGGGTGTGCGAGTCGCCGCCGGTGCCGACGGTGTCGGGCAGCAGCATGCGGTTGAGCCAGCTGTGGATGACGCCGTCGCCCGGACGCAGCGACACGCCGCCGCGGGTGGAGATGAACTCCGGCAGGGTGTGGTGGGTCTTGACGTCGACCGGCTTCGGGTACGCGGCGGTGTGGCAGAACGACTGCATCACCAGGTCGGCGGAGAAGCCCAGGCAGGCCAGGTCCTTCAGCTCGTCGCGGGTCATCGGGCCGGTGGTGTCCTGCGAGCCCACCGAGGTCATCTTCGGTTCGCAGTAGGTGCCCGGGCGCATGCCCTGGCCTTCCGGCAGGCCACAGGCGCGGCCGACCATCTTCTGCGCCAGCGAGAAGCCCTTGCCGGTATCCGGCGGGTCCATCGGCAGGCGGAACAGGTCCGAGGCCGGCAGGCCCAGGAACTCGCGCGCCTTGGCGGTGAGGCCGCGGCCGACGATCAGCGGGATGCGGCCGCCGGCGCGCACTTCGTCGAACAGCACGTCCGACTTCATCGCGAACTCGGCGATCACCTGCCCGTTCTTCAGCGCCTTGCCCTCGTACGGACGCAGCTCGACCACCTCGCCGTGCTCCATCTGCGACACGTCCAGCTCGATCGGCAGCGCGCCGGCGTCTTCCATGGTGTTGTAGAAGATCGGCGCGATCTTCGAGCCCAGGCACACGCCGCCGAAGCGCTTGTTGGGGATGTAGGGGATGTCCTCGCCGGTCCACCACAGCACCGAGTTGGTCGCCGACTTGCGCGAGGAACCGGTGCCGACCACGTCGCCGACGTAGGCGACCAGATGGCCCTTGGCCTTGAGGTCGGCGATGGCCTGGATCGGGCCGCGCTTGCCGTCTTCTTCCGGCTCGAACGGGGCGCCGTCGCGCTTGTTCTTGAGCATCGCCAGCGCGTGCAGCGGGATGTCGGGACGGGTGGTGGCGTCCGGCGCCGGCGACAGGTCGTCGGTGTTGGTCTCGCCCGGCACCTTGAACACGGTGATGGTCAGGCTCTGCGGCACTTCCGGCTTGCTGGTGAACCACTCGGCCTCGGCCCAGCTCTGCAGCACCGCCTTGGCGTGCGCGTTGCCGGCCTCGGCCTTCTCCTGCACGTCGTGGAAGGCGTCGAAGATCAGCAGTGTGTGCTTCAGGCCCTCGGCGGCGACTGCACCGAGTTCGGCGTTGTCCAGCAGCTCGATCAGCGGATGGATGTTGTAGCCGCCGAGCATGGTGCCCAGCAGTTCGGTGGCGCGGGTGGGCGAGATCAGCGGGGTCTTCTCGCTGCCGAAGGCGACCGCGGCCAGGTACGAGGCCTTGACCTTGGCGGCGTCGTCGACGCCCGCCGGCACGCGATGGCTCAGCAGTTCGACCAGGAACTGCTCCTCGCCGGCCGGCGGGTTCTTCAGCAGTTCGATGACCTGCGCGGTCTGCTGCGCGCTCAGCGGCAGCGGCGGGATTCCGAGCGCGGCGCGCTCTGCAACGTGGTGGCGGTAGGCTTCCAACATGCGGGTTCTCCGGAAAAATACGGTGGGGATGTGCGGTAGCGGCGGCGCGGCGTCAGCCGGCAGGCTTGGGGACGATGATCTTCAGGCCCTTGAAGTAATCGCGGAAAAAACGGTCGTCGCGGGTGATCAGGCCATCGCATTGCAGCAACGCATGCGCACCGATCAGGAAATCGGCCACCACCCGCTCGCGCTTGCCGCCGCGGGCGCGGAAGCGGCGCTGCATCTCGCCGGCGCGCAAGGCCGACTTGGCCTCCAGCGCGCTGAAGCGGATGCTCATGTCCTCCAACACCGACAACGCCTCGGCGCCGTCGCGCAGCGCGCTGCACACTTCGGCCAGGACGATGTCGCAGACCACCACCGGACCGGTGCTCAGGCACTGCCGCAGGCAGGCTTCGGCGGCGTCGGCCTGGGGGCCGTCGGCCAGCAGGTCCACCAGCACGGACGAGTCGATGGCGATCATGCGCCGGCGTCGGGCTCGGGTTCGAACGGATCGCCCGGGGCGCGGCCGCGGATGGCGCGCATCGCCTCGTCGGTACTGGCGAAGCCGTCGAGCTTGAAGCGGCCGCGCGCGCGCGAGATGGCATCGTCCACGCTCTTGCGCAGGATGATCCGGCCGCCGTCCAGTTCCACTTTCAGGATGGTGCCCTTGCTCAGGCCCAGTGCGTCGCGCACGGCCTTGGGCAAGGTGATCTGACCGCGCTCGGCGACAGTGGCTTCCATGGGGCGGGCTCCACAAGGTATGCACGAATTTTACATACTTGAAGCGTCATACTCAAGCCCGCATACAGCGCAGGTCACACCTGCCATACACACTGAATCGGTCAGAATGACCGCAGTCCCTACAGCCGCGATGCCATAGGAGTTCCGTGATGAGCGATTCCTTTTCCACCCGTGCCTCGCTCGAGGTCAACGGCCAACGCTACGCCTACTACAGCCTGCCCAAGCTCGCCGAGCGCTTCGACATCGCCCGCCTGCCCTACTCGCTGAAGATCCTGCTGGAAAACCTGTTGCGCCACGAAGACGGCGGCGTGACCGTGGGCAAGGACCACATCGAGGCAGTGGCGAAGTGGGATCCCAAGGCCGAGCCGGATACCGAGATCGCCTTCATGCCGGCGCGCGTGGTGCTGCAGGACTTCACCGGCGTACCGTGCGTGGTCGACCTGGCCGCAATGCGCGACGCGGTGGTCAAGCTCGGCGGGCGCCCGGAACAGATCAACCCGCTGATTCCCTCGGAACTGGTGATCGACCATTCGGTGCAGGTGGACGTGTTCGGCAAGCCCGACGCGCTGGACCTCAACGGCAAGATCGAATTCCAGCGCAACAAGGAGCGCTACGGCTTCCTGCGCTGGGGCCAGAAGGCCTTCGACAACTTCAAGGTGGTGCCGCCGAACACCGGCATCGTGCACCAGGTCAACCTGGAGCACCTGGCGCGGGTGGTGATGACCGGCGAGCGTGACGGCGAGGCGATCGCCTACCCGGACACCGTGTTCGGCACCGATAGCCACACCACCATGATCAACGGCATCGGCGTGCTCGGCTGGGGCGTGGGCGGCATCGAGGCGGAAGCGGCGATGCTCGGCCAGCCTTCGTCGATGCTGATCCCGCAGGTGGTGGGCTTCAAGCTCACCGGCAAGCTGCCCGAAGGCGCCACCGCCACCGACCTGGTGCTGACGGTGACGCAGATGCTGCGCAAGCACGGCGTGGTCGGCAAGTTCGTCGAATTCTTCGGCGACGGCCTGCAGCACCTGCCGCTGGCCGACCGCGCCACCATCGGCAACATGGCGCCCGAGTACGGCGCCACCTGCGGCATCTTCCCGATCGACGCCGAATCGCTGACCTACCTGCGCCTGTCCGGGCGCAGCGAGGAGCAGATCGCGCTGGTCGAGGCCTACGCCAAGGCGCAGGGCCTGTGGCACGACGCCGACAGCGCACATGCCGCGTACAGCGCCACCCTGGAACTGGACATGGGCCAGGTCAAGCCCTCGCTGGCCGGCCCCAAGCGCCCGCAGGACCGCGTGCTGCTGGAAGACATGCAGCGCAACTTCCGCGACAGCCTGGTGCCGTTCGCCGACGCGCGCAGCAAGCGCCACAGCGATGCGAAACAGGAAGACCGGCTCAAGAACGAAGGCGGCGGCGGCACCGCGGTCGGCGCCCAGGCGGCGCATGCGCAGGAGGCCGAGGCCAGCGGCGCCGGCTGGCAGCTGCGCGACGGCGCGGTGGTGATCGCGGCGATCACCTCCTGCACCAACACCTCCAACCCGGCGGTGATGCTCGGCGCCGGCCTGCTCGCGCGCAACGCCGTGGCCAAGGGCCTGAAGGCGCAGCCGTGGGTCAAGACCTCGCTCGGGCCGGGCTCGCTGGTGGTCACCGATTACCTGAAGAAGGCCGGGCTGATGGACGACCTGGAACAGCTCGGCTTCTACGTGGTCGGCTATGGCTGCACCACCTGCATCGGCAACTCCGGCCCGCTGCCGGAGGACGTGTCGGCGGCCATCGCCCAGGACGACCTGGTGGTGGCGTCGGTGCTGTCGGGCAACCGCAACTTCGAAGGCCGTGTGCATCCGGAAGTGAAGATGAACTACCTGGCCTCCCCGCCGCTGGTAGTCGCCTACGCCATCGCCGGCACCACCGACATCGACCTGACCCGCGACCCGCTGGGCACCGGCAGCGACGGCCAGCCGGTGTACCTGCGCGACATCTGGCCGAGCAACAAGGAGATCGGCGACACCATCGCCGCCACGGTCGGCCCGGAGATGTTCAAGCAGAACTACGCCGACGTGTTCAAGGGCGACAGCCGCTGGGCCGCCATCGCCTCGCCCGACGGCGAGCTGTACGCCTGGGACGGCGCCTCCACCTACATCAAGAACCCGCCCTACTTCGACGGCATGACCATGCAGGTCGGCCGCATCGACGACGTGCACGGTGCGCGCGTGCTCGGCCTGTTCGGCGACTCGATCACCACCGACCACATCTCCCCGGCCGGCAACATCAAGAAGGACTCGCCGGCGGGCCGCTTCCTGCAGGAACGCGGCGTGCAGCCGGCCGACTTCAACAGCTACGGCAGCCGCCGCGGCAACGACGACGTCATGGTCCGCGGCACCTTCGCCAACATCCGCATCAAGAACCTGATGTTCGGCGGCGAGGAAGGCGGCAACACCCTGTACCACCCGCCCGGCGGCGGCCAGCCGGAAAAGCTGGCGATCTACGACGCGGCGATGAAGTACAAGGCCGACGGCGTGCCGCTGGTGGTGATCGGCGGCAAGGAATACGGCACCGGCTCCTCGCGCGACTGGGCGGCCAAGGGCACCAATCTGCTCGGGGTCAAGGCGGTGATCGCCGAAAGCTTCGAACGCATCCACCGCTCCAACCTGGTCGGCATGGGCGTGCTGCCGCTGCAGTTCCTCGACGGCCAGAACGCACAGAGCCTGGGCCTGGACGGCTCGGAAGTGTTCGAGATCACCGGCCTGCAGGACGGTGCCAGCAAGCGCGCCAAGGTCGTGGCGACCAAGGCCGACGGCAGCGCGCAGTCCTTCGAGGTGGCGGTGATGCTGCTGACCCCGAAGGAAGTGGAGTACTTCCGCCATGGTGGCCTGCTGCAGTACGTGCTGCGGCAGTTGGCTGCACGCTGACAGCCGTACGGGTTTCCCACACGGAACCCTGGCCCCCGCGCCTAGGGCGGGGGCGATGCTCGGGTACGCGAATTGACACTTGCATACGCGCGCACTCGAGAGCAAAGGCTTTCGCCTTTCGGCGAGTTACTTTTCTTTGCTTGTGCAAAGAAAAGTAACCAAAAGAAAGCACACCCTGCCTCGCGCCCTACGCGCTGCGCGCTCCGGGTCCGCGTCCAGCCCGGGGATCCGCGGAAGGGGCATCCTGCCCCTGCCGCGGACGGCGCACGTCCCTGTGCGCCGCCCCTTCGGGGTTTTTCCCCGTGCTGGCCGCCGCTTCGGAAGGGAACCGGTAAAAGCAACAGCAACAGCAGATAGCCTTCGGCACTCTTGCCCTACCGGCACAAAAACACGCTCGCCCACAAGGCATCCCCCCGCCCCTGTTCGCCTTTCTCCCCTACGGAACGGTATGCTCCCATTACGGGATTCCGGCGGATACTGTCCGCTGCGCGCCCATCAATACATTTCCTGGAGGGGGAATATGAGTCTGGATCGTCCGTGGTTGCAGAGTTATCCGGCCGGCGTTGGCGCCGACATCGATGTCGATGAATACCGCTCCGTCGCCGCCGTCTTCGAAAGCTCCGTGGCCAAGTTCGGCGACCGCCCCGCCTACTGCAACTTCGGCAAGACCCTGACCTACCGCGAGGCCGGCGAACTGGCCCGGCAATTCGCCGGCTACCTGCTGGGCGAACTGCAGCTCAAGAAGGGCGACCGCGTCGCCCTGATGATGCCCAACTGCCTGCAGTACCCCATCGCCACCTTCGGCGTGCTGCTGGCCGGCATGACCGTGGTCAACGTCAACCCGCTGTACACCCCGCGCGAACTGCGCCACCAGTTGATCGACTCCGGTGCCAGCGCGCTGGTGGTGATCGACAACTTCGGCACCACCGTGCAGGAAGTGCTTGCCGACACACCGATCAAGCAGGTCATCACCACCGGCCTGGGCGACATGCTCGGCTTCCCCAAGGGGCCGCTGGTCAACTTCGTCCTGAAGTACGTCAAGAAGCTGGTGCCGGACTACGACCTCCCCAACGCGATCCGCTTCCGCGACGCGCTGACCCTCGGCCGCCTGCACACGCTGCCGCCGATCGACATCGCGCCGGACGACATCGCCTTCCTGCAGTACACCGGCGGCACCACCGGCGTGGCCAAGGGCGCGATGCTGACCCACCGCAACCTGGTCGCCAACATGCTGCAGGCAGGCGCCTGGATCTCGGCGACCGGCAAGCTGGAGGAAGGCAAGGAAGTCATCATCACCGCGCTGCCGCTGTACCACATCTTCGCGCTGACCGCGAACGGGCTGGTCTTCATGAAGCTCGGCGGGCTCAATCACCTGATCAGCAATCCGCGCGACATGCCGGGCTTCGTCAAGGAACTGCAGAAGACCCGCTTCACCGCCTTCACCGGCGTCAACACCCTGTTCAACGGCCTGCTCAACACCCCTGGCTTCGACAAGGTGGATTTCTCCTCGCTGAAGTTCACCCTCGGCGGCGGCATGGCGGTGCAACGCGCGGTGGCCGAACGCTGGAAGCAGGTCACCGGCGTCACTCTGGTCGAGGCCTACGGCCTGACCGAGACCTCGCCGGCGGCCTGCATCAACCCGCTGACCCTGACCGAATACAACGGCGCGATCGGCCTGCCGATCCCCTCCACCGACGCCTGCGTCAAGGACGACCAGGGCCAGACCCTCGCCCATGGCGAGGTCGGTGAGCTGTGCATCCGCGGGCCGCAGGTGATGAAGGGCTACTGGCGCCGGCCGGAGGACACCGCCAGCGCCATCGATGCCGACGGCTGGCTGCACACCGGCGACATGGCGCGGATGGATCCGCAGGGCTTCTTCTATATCGTCGACCGCAAGAAGGACATGATCCTGGTGTCCGGCTTCAACGTGTATCCGAACGAGGTCGAGGACGTCATCGCGATGATGCCGGGCGTGCTGGAAGTGGCCGCGGTCGGTGTGCCGGACGAAAAATCCGGCGAAGCGGTCAAGGTGGTCATCGTCAAGAAGGACCCCAACCTGACCGCCGACGAGGTGAAGGCGCACGCCCGCGCCAACCTCACCGGCTACAAGCACCCGCGCATCGTCGAGTTCCGCAAGGAGCTGCCCAAGACCAACGTCGGGAAGATCCTGCGGCGCGAGTTGCGCGACGCACCGCCGCCGCAATAAGCAGGTCCAGCGGGCGCCCACGCGGCGCCCGTGCAGGCGCTGGCGGGGCGAGTTCCGGCCACGGCACCCGGGTGTAGCATCCGCCGGGTGGAAACGCACTCGCCCGCTGCGCCACGCCATCTCCGCGGGCGTCTTTCCGAGAGCCCGCCATGAGCACGATCGACACGCTGCCCCGTAACCGCACCTATTCCAGCATCCGCATCGATGCGGACGGCGACGACGATAGCCATTGGTTGTACATGCATGCGAATCCACAGCTCGGCACGCGCCCATGCTTCCATAGCCAGATGCTGGATGACGTACTGGCAGCACTGGAGGCGATGACAACGCGTGCGAATACGCTCAGGAAGGGCGCACTGAAGCATCTGGTTATCGCCTCCGACGCCAATGTCTTCAATCTCGGCGGCGATCTTGCGCTCTTTTCCGACCTCATCCGCCGCAAAGACCGCGAGCAACTGCTCGACTACGCCTATCGCTGCGTGAGCGGCGTCCATCAACTGCAGCGAGGCCTGGCGGGCGACGTGCGCACCATCGCCCTGCTGCAAGGCGATACCCTGGGCGGAGGTCTGGAGATGGCATTGGCCTGCCACACGATCGTCGCAGAAGAAGGCGTCACGATGGGGTTGCCGGAGGCGATTTTCGGACTGATTCCCGGCATGGGCGCTTATTCCTTCCTGTGCAAGCGCGTCGCTCCGCATGTGGCCGAACAGATCATCCTGGGTGCCGACCTGTACAGCAGCGAGCAGATGCACGCGATGGGCATCGTCGATGTACTGGTCCCGCGGAACCAGGGCATCGACCGCGTGAAACAGCTCATCCACCACCAGCGCCGCAGCCCGCAGTCGTACCTGGCGATGAACACGGTGCGCAATCTGGCGCAACCCGTGACCCTGCAGGAACTGCAGGCGATCACCGAAATCTGGGTCGATTCCGCGTTGGCGCTGGACGAGAAATCGCTGCGCACGATGGATCGGCTGGTGCGCGCGCAGACCCGCCGTGCGCGGGATGTTGCAGCCTAGCTGGAAAACGCAGTGGTCAGCGGTCGGCCCGGTATCACGCCCGGGCCTTACCGTCGGCCTCAGCGCAATTCGTTTTCTTCGGAACTTGCGCTGCGGCGCGCACGCGCCTCGAGCACTTCCCTGCCCTCGGTCAGACTGGCGTTGAGTGCCATCAACCGGGAGCGCCATTCGCTGCGCATCTGCCATTCCGCCATCTGCATCAACTCGCCACCAAGGCTGGCCAGCCGGATCAGGCCCAGATTGCTCGCCACGCCCTTGATCGCGTGAGCATGTTCGCGCAGACGTTCCCAATGCTCCGCGTCGCCTGCGATCTGCATGCCACCCAGGCAGCCCTCGGCATCGTTGAGACACTGCGAAATGAACTCGCGTTCGAATCCTTCGCCCATGCCCAGCCCGGCCAATTCATCGAGCACGGAGGAATCCAGCACACCTTCGGACGTGGTGGCGATCAACTGCCTGACCTGAGCCTCGCCAGAGCCGCGCAGGCGCCCCTCCGCGGCAATGTCGGCCAACGTATCCAGCAGACGGCTGGCGACGACCGGCTTGGCCAGGAACGTGTGCGCACCGGCCTGCTCACAACGCTGGATCGCGTCGGGTGTGACGTCCGCGCTGAGCACCACCACGGGCGTGCGCGGGCCGCCAGCCTGCATGATCCGCAGCTGCTTCAGCATGTCCAACCCGCTCATGCCGGGCATGTGCAAATCGACAATGACCCCATCGAACTCGCTCTCCGCCAAGGCGTCCAGCACCGATTCGGCCCCCTCGACGCAGATCGGACGGTGACCCGCCTTCTGCAGCAGGCGCTGTAGCACCATGCGATTGGCGGCATGGTCATCGGCCACCAGAATGCGCATGCTGCGGATGCGCGCACGGTGGCGCAGGAAGGGATCCGAAAAGGCAATGACGTTCCCAGGCTGGCCGCTCTCCTCGGGGCGTTCGACGGAAGCCGCCTCCGCCTGCGGCTCTTCCTCGACAGTGCTTACAGGAATCTCGAACGGCAGATCGAACCAGAACCGGCTTCCGCGCGGCAGGTTCTCCTGATAGCCGATACTGCCGCCCATCGACTCCACCAAGCCTTTGGCGATCGTGGTGCCCAGTCCGGTTCCTTCGTAACGGCGGGCCAATCCCACATCCGCCTGCTCGAACGCATCGAACAGCCGCGATCGCATCGACTCCGGCACACCGATGCCCGTGTCGACGATATCGAAACTCAGCCATGTCCGATCCATGTCGGTGCGCAGCAGCTTGACCCGCACGTCGACTCGACCGAAGTCGGTGAACTTGATCGCGTTCCCTGCCAAATTCAGCAGCACTTGGCGCAGGTGGCCTGCATCGCCGAGGAGATGATTCGGCACTTCAGCGGCGATGTCGACGAAATAGCCGATCGCCTTGGCCCGCGCCTGCGGCTGCAGGATCAAACCGATCTGCTCCACGGTTTCGCGCAGAGAGAAGGCACTGTTGTCGATGCGGATCTTTCCGGCCTCGATCGCCGAGATGTCGAGCACTTCCTCGACCAGCGAGAGCAGGCTCTTGGCAGACGCCTGGATGGTGCTGACGCACTCGCGCTGCTCGGCATCGAGCCTGGTCGTCGACAACACCTCTGTCATGCCGGACAGGCCGTTGAGTGGGGTACGGAATTCGTGGCTCATGTTGGCCAGAAAGCGGCTCTTTGCCTCGTTGGCGCGCTGCGCCTCCTTCGTCGCCTGAGTCAATTGCCGCAACAGCCCTGACAGATAAACCGGCACCGCCAACAGGCCGATGACCAGACCAACGCCCAGTCCAAAATTGTTGCGCCAGTAAGACGTTACCAGCACGGTGGTGCCGAAGCTGGCCACCCCCATGGCCACCGCCAGATAAAGATACCGGTTGCCGTAGCGCAAACCGTTGCCAACCGTCACCCACAGGACCACGACGTACATCCAGGCCAGCGGCTCGCCCATGCCGATCATCGCCGCAGCGATCAGGCCGTAGTCGGCGATCATGCCGATGATCCGTCGCGTATCGCAACGTTCAGGCCGCCACAGCAACCAGGCCAGCACGCCCAGCGACAGCACCAGACCGGACGACACCACGGCGACCACGTTCAGGTACTCGCGCATGGGCAAGGTCGCGCGCGGACCCGGCAACAGCACATAGCTCAGGATGATAGAGATCAAGGCGATCCGCACCAGGGCCTGCGCGTGCTCGGTATCCTTGCGCTCCGCGAACCGTTGCCGCACCCACCTGATCGCCGCGATCATGTCAGACCCCTGGTCGCGCCGAGGCGGTGGAGAATTTCTCGCAGATCACCTGCAACTGCTCGCGGCCGCGGAACAGCGCGTCCACGCAGCGCGGGTCGAACAGGCGGCCGCGCTGGGCGTAGAGGTAGGCCAGCGTCGCATCCATGGTCCAGGCTTCCTTGTAAGGGCGCGGCGAGATCAGCGCGTCGAACACGTCGGCGACCGCCACGATCCGCGCTTCCAGCGGAATCGCCTCGCCGACCAGGCCGTCCGGGTAGCCGCTGCCGTCGTAGCGCTCATGGTGGCGCAGGGCGATCAGCGCGCCGACCTGGATGAAGCGGTTCTGGCTGCCGCTGAGCAGTTCGTAGCCGATGCGCGGGTGCATGCGCATCACCGCCATCTCGTCCTCGTTGAGCTTGCCCGGCTTGAGCAGCACCGCATCGGGAATGGCGATCTTGCCCATGTCGTGCAGGCTCGCCGCCATCTCGATGACCCGCACCTCGTCCTCGGACAGGCCCAGTTGCTCGGCGATCAGCCCGGCCACGTGGGCCATGCGCTCCAGGTAGGCGCTGGTGCCGACGTCGCGGTACTCGATGGCCCGCGCCAGCCGCGACAGGGTCTCGCGTTCGCGTTCCTCGACCTCGCGCATGCTGGCCAGCAGGCGCTGCTCCAGCGACATCGCGCGCTGCTTGATGTTCTCGCTCTGCAGCCGCAACTGCAGCAGGTTATGGCAGCGCGCACGCAGTTCGCGCGGGCGGATCGGCTTGACCAGGAAGTCGATCACCCCCGCCTCCAGGGCGGCCTGGCGGATCGGCTCGTCGCCGACCACGGTGATCAGGATGATCGGGATGTCGCGGTGCTTGGGCAGCCGGCGCAGGCGCCGCGCGAACTCCAGCCCGTCCATGCCCGGCATGCGGTAGTCGAGCAGCAACAGATCGACCTTGCCGGCCTCGCACCAGGCCAGCGCGGCCTGCGAATCGCCGAAATCGCGCACGGTCAGTTCCGGGGCGATGTCCTCGATGACATGCCGCAGCATCGTCCGCGCGGAGGTCTGATCGTCGACGATGACGATGTTCAAACGATTGTCGCTTCCGTCGGCCCAGTGGAGACGGTCCCCGTTCGAGGACGCGCCGGAGAGGCTCATGCTGGCATCATGCATCTGCAATCCTCCGCCCGTCGCATCTGCGCGGGCTGCTGAGACGACAACGGGAACGCGCCGACGCGCATCACGCCGACCCGTCCACCTCACTTCCTTTTGCGTGCAACGCCTGGTGCAAGAACCGCGCCAGCGGGGCTAGGTTAAGCCTCCGGACGCATATACGGAAACAGCAGCACGTCACGGATCGAGCTGCTGCCGGTGAGCAACATTACCAGCCGGTCGATGCCGATGCCCAGGCCGCCGGTCGGCGGCAGCCCGACTTCCAGTGCGCGGATGTAGTCGGCGTCGAAATGCATCGCCTCGTCGTCTCCGCCGTCCTTGGCCGCCACCTGGGCCTGGAACCGCGCCGCCTGGTCTTCCGGGTCGTTGAGCTCGGAGAAGCCGTTGGCGATTTCCTTGCCGTTGATGAACAGCTCGAAGCGGTCGGTATAGCCCGGCTCGGTGTCGCTGGAGCGGGCCAGCGGCGACACCTCGACCGGATGGTCGGTGATGAAGGTCGGCTGGATCAAAGTGTGCTCGACCGTGGCCTCGAAGATCTCCAGCAGCAGCTTGCCCCAGCCGTAGGACGGCTTGGTGCGGATCTTCAGCCGCTCGCAATGGCGCAGCAGGGCCTCGCGGTCGGTGCAGTCGGCGGCGCTGATCTCCGGGTTGTGGTGGCGCACCGCCTCGTCCATGCGCCAGCGGCGGAACGCCGGCGCCAGGTCGATGTCGGCGCCGTCCCAGTGCACCTGGGTAGTGCCCAACACTTCACGGGCGACATCGCGAATGACGTTCTCGGTCAGGTCCATCACCTCGTGGTACGTGGCGTAAGCCTCGTACAGCTCCATCATGGTGAATTCCGGATTGTGCCGGGTGCTGACGCCTTCGTTGCGGAAATTGCGGTTGATTTCGTAGACCCGTTCCAGGCCGCCGACCACCAGGCGCTTCAGGTACAGCTCCGGGGCCACCCGCAGGTACAGATCCAAGTCCAACGCGTTGTGGTGGGTGGTGAACGGCTTGGCCGTGGCGCCGCCGGGGATGTAGTGCATCATCGGCGTCTCCACTTCCAGGAAGCGGCGCGCGTCCAGCCAGGCGCGCATGGCGCGGATGATCTTGGAGCGCTTGACGAACACCTCGCGCGCCTCCGGCGACACGATCAGGTCGACGTAGCGCTGGCGATAGCGCTGCTCCACGTCCGACAGGCCGTGCCACTTGTCCGGCAGCGGCCGCAGCGCCTTGGTCAGCAACCGCAGGCCGGTGGCCTTGATCGACAGCTCGCCGGTCTTGGTGCGGGTCAGCCCGCCCTCCACACCGATGATGTCGCCGATGTCCCAGCCCTTGAAGGCGTCGTAGGCCTCGCCCAGGGCGTTGGCCTGCAGGAACAGCTGGATGCGCCCGGACTCGTCCTGCAACTGCACGAAGCTGGCCTTGCCCATCACCCGCTTGGCCAGCAGGCGCCCGGCCAGGCGCAGGCTGCGGCCCTGGGCCTCCAGCGCCTCGGCGGTCCAGCGCTCGGTATCGGCGAACTCGGCCTGCAGATCGCCGGCGAAGTCGCTGCGGCGGAAATCGTTCGGATAGGCCACGCCCTGCGCGCGCAGCGTGGCGAGTTTGGCGCGCCGTTCGGCGATGAGGCTGTTCTCGTCGACAGCAAGGGACGGCGCGGGGGTCTGCTCGGTCATGGGATGGGGGATGCGTGAGGAAGGGAAAGAATGCACCAGCCGGCGGGCCGTGTGCCGCCGCACGGCCTCCGTCGCCAGGACGGAGGCCGCCGGTTCAGGCGTCGCTGCGTTTGGAGCCGACTTCCAGACCGGACTTGAGGCTGGCCTCGACGAACTCGTCCAGGTCGCCGTCGAGCACCTTCTGGGTGTCCGAGCGCTCCACGCCGGTGCGCAGGTCCTTGATCCGGCTCTGGTCGAGCACGTAGTTGCGGATCTGGCTGCCCCAGCCGATGTCGGACTTGGTCGCCTCCACCGCATCGCGTTCGGCGTTGCGCTTCTGGATCTCCAACTCGTACAGCTTGGCGGCCAGCATCTTCATCGCGTTGTCGCGGTTCTGGTGCTGGCTGCGCCCGGTCTGGCAGGCCACCACGATGCCGGTGGGCACGTGGGTGATGCGCACCGCCGACTCGGTCTTGTTGACGTGCTGGCCGCCGGCGCCGGAGGACCGGTACACGTCGGTCTTGAGGTCGGCCGGATTGATGTCGATGTCGATGTTGTCGTCCACTTCCGGCGACACGAACACCGAGGTGAAGCTGGTATGGCGGCGGTTGTCCGAGTCGAACGGCGACTTGCGCACCAGCCGGTGCACGCCGGTCTCGGTCTTCAGCCAGCCGTAGGCGAAGTCGCCTTCCACGCGCAGCGTGGCCGACTTGATCCCGGCCACTTCGCCGCCGGAGACTTCCATCAGCTCGGTCTTCCAGCCGCGCGATTCGCACCAGCGCAGGTACATGCGCAGCAGGATCTCGGCCCAGTCCTGGGCCTCGGTGCCGCCGGCCCCGGCCTGGATGTCGACGAAGGCGTTACTGGCGTCCATCTGCCCGGAGAACATGCGCTGGAATTCCAGCTTCTCCACCTGCGCCTGGAAGCGGTCGACATCGGCCAGCACCGCCTGCGCGGTGGCCTCATCGTTCTCGCTCTCGGCCAGTTCCAGGAATTCCAGCGATTCGTTCAGCCCATCAAGCACGCTGGCGATGCCGCCGACGGTCTTCTCCAGGCCGGCGCGTTCGCGGCCCAGGCCCTGGGCACGCTCGGGGTCGTTCCAGACGTCAGGGCTTTCCAGCTCCCGGGTGACTTCCTCTAGACGCTCCTTCTTGGCGTCGTAGTCAAAGAAACCCCCGTAGCGACAGCACCCGATCGGACAGATCGGCGATGCGGTGGCGAATCGGATTGAGTTCGATCATTGCGGCTTTTTCCGGCAGACAAGAGCGCGATTCTAGCAATTCCGGCCGCCGCGCCACAGCGCCGCCTGCCTACTCGACGGTTGCGGCCTCGCCCTCGCCGGCCGCCATGCGCAGCGCGGCGCGATAGCGGCGGCTGCACGGCACCTGGCTGCCGTCGCGCAGATGCACCCGCGCCTCACCCGCCTCCAGCGGCTCGATCGAAACCACGCTGGCCAGGTTGACGATGTAGCTGCGGTGGATGCGCACGAACCGCGCCGGGTCCAGCCTTGCCTCGATCGCGGCCATGGTGCTGCGCAGCGGATAGTCGTGGCCGCGCACGCGCAAGTTGACGTAGTTACCCGAGGCCTGCAGCCATTCGATGTCGGCCGCGGCGACCAGGAAGTCGCGGCCCAGCTTGCGCACCAGGAAGCGCTCCGGCCGCTCCAGCGAGCCCATCGGCGGGCCGGCGTCGGGCGCGCCGAGCAGCGCCGCCTCGCCCTGCCAGCGCCGCAGCAGGAACCGGTACATCTCCACGCACAGCGCGATCGAGGCCAGGCTGCGCACGTCCTTGAGGTATTCGTAGACCAGCCCCTGCGGCCACGGGCCGAAATCGTAGTGCTGGCCCTGCAGGCGGTAGACCAGGCTGCGCAGGGCGACCATCCCCACCACGTGCAACACCGACAGCGCCACGCTGCCCAGCAGATAACCCGGCAACCGGCGTCGCCAGGTGTCCCAGTGCAGCGGGTAGCGTCGGGTCAGCACCACCACCAGCGGCACGATCAGCAGGAACATCAGGTTGCTGGACCACTCCCAGACCACCGGCTCCCACGCGGCGAAGTGCAGCCCGGTGTTGCGTATGTCGATCAGCACCGTGACGCTGTTGGCGGTGGCGTTGATCAGGGTGAGCGCGACCCAGAAGCCGATCTCGAAGCTGCGGCGCCAGGGCTGGAAACGGGAGTAGGCGCTGGCGCCGGACGGATCGGACATCGCCAAAGTGTAGCGCGCCGGCATTGCCGCGCCGGCGCGCCAGGACTAGACCTGCGCACCGCGAACTCGCGAGCGAGCAGCCCCTCTCCCACCGGGAGAGGGGTCGGGGTGAGGGTGCCCCGCACGCGCGGTGCGATGAACTAAACGAGGCTTCGCCCTACCCTCATCCGCCCCTTCGGGGCACCTTCTCCCGGCGGGAGAAGGGAAGCAAAAGCGTCTCTCCCATCGGGAGAGGAGTGGGGTGAGGGTACCCGCACGCGCGGTGCGATGAAACTAAACGAGGCTTCGCCCTACCCTCATCCGCCCCTTCGGGGCACCTTCTCCCGGTGGGAGAAGGGAACAGCAAAGCCCCTCTCCCGCCGGGAGAGGGGTTGGGGTGAGGGTCGGCACACGCGACGCGATCTGCATCTGCAGACCGCCAGATATTCAGTTCCCCAATGGCAGACAGTGCTCCACCACCAGTTGCACCGCATTGCCGCCGCGATAATCGTCGGCTACCAGGCGATAGGCGATGTGTACGCGGCGGCCAGGTTCGCGGCCGTGCCAGCCGTTGAAATGGATCGCGTTCAGGGGCTCGTCGCGGCCGGGGCAGCGCAGGCTCAGCTTGAGGTGGCGCTCCTTCAGCACGCGCCACTGCAGCACCTCGAATTCGCCGTCGAACAGCGGTTCGGGGAAGCCCTGCCCCCACGGCCCGCCCTGGCGCAACGCCTCGGCATGGTGATGGTCGAGTTCGTGCGGGTCCAGCGCACCATCGCTGAGCAGTTCGGCCTGCAGCAGTTCCGCGTCCAGGCTGGCCAGCGCATGCGCGCGGAACACCTGTTCGAACTCGGCCAGCGCGTCCTGGGGCAGGCTCAGGCCCGCGGCCATGGCGTGGCCGCCGAACTTCTCCATCAGACCCGGCCGCTGCGCCTCCACCGCTGCCATCGCGTCACGAATGTGGAAACCGGGAATCGAACGCGCCGAGCCGCGCAACTGCGTGCTGCCCGGCTCGGCCGGGGCGAAGGCAATCACCGGCCGGTGCAGGCGGTCCTTCATCTTCGAGGCGACCAGGCCGATCACGCCGGGATGCCACTGCGCATCGAACAGGCACACCGCCACCGGCGGCTGCTCGGGCGCGGCCAGCAGCGCCTGCGCCACCACCGCCTCGGCCTCGTCGGTCATCTGCTGCTGCACGGCGCGGCGTTCGGCGTTGATCTCTTCCAGCGTCGCGGCGATCGCACGCGCCTGCTGCGGGTCCTCGCACAACAGCAGCTCGATGCCCAGGGCCATGTCCTCGAGCCGGCCGGCGGCGTTGAGCCGCGGGGCCAGGGCGAAGCCGATGTCGCTGGCGCTGAGCCGCGCCGGGTCGCGACCGCTGGCTTCGATCAAGGCGCGCAGGCCGAGGCAGCCCTCGCCACGCTGCAGCCGGCGCAGGCCGGCCGAGACCAGTGCACGGTTGTTCGGGTCCAGCGGCACCAGGTCGGCGACGGTGCCGACGGCGACCAGATCCAGCAGCACGCCCAGATCCGGCGGCGCCGCGGCGAACGCGCCGTGCGCGCGCAGGTGCCGGCGCAATGCCAGCAGCACATAGAAGATCACGCCGACGCCGGCCAGCATCTTGCTCGGGAACGCGTCGCCGGCCAGGTTCGGATCGACGATGGCATCGGCCGGCGGCAGCGCCGGACCCGGCAGGTGGTGGTCGGTGACCAGTACCTGCCAACCCAGCGCCTTGGCCGCGGCGACGCCGGCATGGCAGGCGATGCCGTGGTCCACGGTGACCAGCAGGTCCGGCTGCAACGGCGCCAGTTCCGCGACCAGAGCCGGCGACAGGCCGTAACCATGGACCATGCGGTTGGGCACCGCGTGCAGCACCTGCGCGGCGCCGAGCAGGCGCAGCCCGCGCACCGCCACCGCGCAGGCGGTGGCGCCGTCGCAATCGAAATCGCCGACCACCAGAATGCGCTTGCCCGCGGCGATCGCCTCGGCCAGCAATGCCACTGCGGCGTCGATGCCGCTCAGCGCATCCGGCGGCAGCAGCTGCGCCAGCTTGGGCTGGGCCAGTCCGCTGTGGTGCGCGCCGCGCGCGGCGTAGATGCGCCGCAGCAGCGGCAATGTGGCCTCGTGCCACGGGCCAGCCGCGGCCGCCGCGGGCCGCCGCACGATGCGCGCGATCGAACTCATGCGTCCAGGCGCGACAGCGGCCGCCGCCACAGGCGCCAGCGTTGCGCGGGGGCGATGCGGAAACAGGTGCCGTCCTCGAAATCCAGCTGCAGTTGCTGCAGCTCGCCATCGCGCAGCGCCTGCAGCAATGGTTGCACCACCTCGCCGACGAACTGTTCGGGCGCGCGCAGCTGGCGCAGGTCGACCAGTGCATCGACCCGTGGCGCCTGCGCATCGACGACGCCGGCGGCCTGGGCCAAGGCACGCAACAGCGGATCGCGACTGCGCACCTGCGCATGCGCGGTGCCGACCGTGGCCGGCAGGCGGCCGCCGCCCCAGAACCACAGCGAATTGATCGCCGGCTGGCCGCGCGCGACGCGCTCGCGGTTCCACGGATGCTGATGCAGCACAATCTGCGCCTCGGTCAGCAGCGCACGCCAGCGGCGCGCGTCCTCGCCCTGCGGCAGATGATCGAACAGGTCCGCCCCGAGCACCTGCGCCGGCGCCGCGAAGACCGGCAGCACGCTGTCGGCCGGCAGGCGCAGATACCAGCGGGTGGGATCGGGCGCGTCCAGGGTCAGCCCGCTCTCGGCGAACAGGCCCTGCACCGCCGGTAGCAGCGCGTCCAGGTCCACCGCGTCGAGCGGCAGCATGTCGCCATGCGCCATCAGCCGCGCGCCCTGCATGTCCGGCACCACGTACGCGGGATCGGCGCGCAGCCACAGACCATCGCCGGCATCGCCAGCGTCAAGCTGCCGGGTCAGCGCCGCGGCCGGCAGCGATGCCTCCGGCAGCGCGAAATGGCGGCGCAACTGCGCCTCGCCGCCCGGCGCGGCCTGCGTGCGGTCGGCACAGCCGAACGCACGCGCCACCTCGCCGGCCAGCACGGCGCCGGCCAGGCGGACCCGCTCCGGCAACAGCAAGGTGGCGACCGCCATGGGATCAGCCGACGTAGGCGACGCTGACGATCTCGTACTCGCGGCGACCGGCCGGGGCATCGATGCTGACGCTGTCGCCTTCCATCTTGCCGATCAGCGCACGCGCCAGCGGCGAGGAGATCGCGATCAGGCCGAGCTTGATGTCCGCTTCCAGGTCGCCGACCAACTGGTAGCGCTTCTCTTCGTCGGTCTCGACGTCGGCCAGCGTCACGGTGGCGCCGAACACCACCTTGCTGCCGACCGCCAGCTTGCTGACGTCGATGACCTCGGCGTGCGACAGCTCGCTCTCCAGCTGCTTGATGCGGCCTTCGATGAAACCCTGCTGCTCGCGCGCGGCGTGATACTCGGCGTTCTCCTTGAGGTCGCCGTGCGCACGCGCCTCGGCGATGGCAGTAATGACCTCGGGACGCTTGACCGACTTCAGGTGATCCAGTTCCTCGCGCAACCGCTGCGCGCCTTGCATGGTGATCGGGGCTCTCACGCTTCCAGCTCCTTGTGCAGTTCCTGCAGCGCCCAGACCGGACCGGTGCCGCGGAATTCCAATGAATGCACCAGCGCACGCGCGCCGGCGACCGTGGTCGAATAGGTGACGCGATGCTGCAGGGCTTCGCGACGGATCGAGAACGAGTCGGAGATCGCCGCCCGGCCCTCGGTGGTGTTGACGATATACACGATTTCGCCATTCTTGATCAGATCGACGATGTGCGGACGGCCTTCGGCCACCTTGTTCACCTGTTCACACTGCAGACCGTGCTGCTGCAGCCAGGCGCAGGTGCCGCGGGTGGCGACCAGGGTGTAGCCGCGCTCGACCAGCGCCTGCGCCACCGGCAGCACGCGCTGCTTGTCCGGATCGCGCACCGACACGAAGGCCTTGCCCAGCGGCGGTGCCTTGATGCCGCCGGCTTCCTGCGCGCGCGCGAACGCCGCGCCGAAGCTGCGGCCCACGCCCATCACCTCACCAGTGGAACGCATCTCCGGGCCGAGGATCGGATCGACGCCCTGGAACTTGGCGAACGGGAAGATCGCCTCCTTCACCGAGTAGTAGTCGGGCACGATCTCCTTCAGCGCGCCCTGCTCGGCCAGGGTCTTGCCGGCCATGCAGCGCGCGGCGATCTTGGCCAGCGGCACGCCGATGGCCTTGGACACGAACGGCACGGTGCGCGAGGCGCGCGGGTTCACTTCCAGCAGATACACGATGTCGTCGCCGGCATCGTTCACCTGCACCGCGAACTGCGTGTTCATCAGCCCGACCACGTTCAGCGCCTTGGCCAGTTCGACCACCTGGCGACGCAGCTCGGCCTGGGTGGCCGGCGACAGCGAGTACGGCGGCAGCGAGCAGGACGAATCGCCCGAATGCACGCCGGCTTCCTCGATGTGCTCCATCACGCCGCCGATCAGCACCTGGCCGTCCTGGTCGGCGATGATGTCCACGTCCACTTCCACCGCGTTGTCGAGGAAGCGGTCCAGCAGCACCGGCGAATCGTTGGAGACCTTGACCGCGTCGCGCACGTAGCGCGCCAGGTCGGATTCGCCGTAGACGATTTCCATGGCGCGGCCGCCGAGCACGTAGCTCGGGCGCACCACCAGCGGGTAGCCGATCTCGCGCGCCAGCACCAATGCTTCCTCGGCGTTGCGGGCGATGCGGTTCGGCGGCTGCTTCAGGCCGAGCTTGTCGACCAGTTGCTGGAAGCGCTCGCGATCCTCGGCCAGGTCGATCGAGTCCGGCGAAGTGCCGATCACCGGCACGCCATTGGCTTCCAGCGCACGCGCCAGCTTCAGCGGGGTCTGCCCGCCGTACTGCACGATCACGCCCTTGGGCTGCTCCAGCTCGACGATCTCCAGCACGTCTTCCAGGGTCAGCGGTTCGAAGTACAGGCGATCGGAGGTGTCGTAGTCGGTGGACACGGTCTCCGGATTGCAGTTGACCATGATGGTCTCGTAACCGTCCTCGCGCAGCGCCAGCGCCGCGTGCACACAGCAGTAATCGAACTCGATACCCTGGCCGATGCGGTTGGGACCGCCGCCAAGGATCATGATCTTGTCGCGGTTGCTGGGCTTGGCCTCGCACTCGTCCTCGTAGGTCGAGTACAGGTAGGCGGTGTCGGTGGCGAATTCCGCCGCGCACGAGTCCACCCGCTTGTACACCGGCCGCACCTTGTGCGCGCGGCGCAACGCGCGCACCGCGGCCTCGTTGGTGCCGCACAGCTCGGCCAGGCGCGCATCGGAGAAGCCGGCGCGCTTGAGCGTGCGCAGGCGTGCCGCGTCCAGCGCGGCGAGGCCGTCGGCGGCCACCTGCGCTTCCTGCGCCATCAGGTCTTCGATCTGGTCCAGGAACCAGGGGTCGATGAACGACAGCGCGTGCACCTGCTCCACGCTCATGCCGGCGCGGAAGGCGTCGGCGACGTAGAACAGCCGCTCCGGACCCGGCGCCTTCAGTTCGCGCTTGAGCGCGGCCAGGTCGTCTTCGCTGGTCAGGTTCAGGCCGGTCGGATCGAGCCCGATCTTGCCGGTCTCCAGCCCGCGCAGCGCCTTCTGCAGCGATTCGGAGAAGGTGCGGCCCATCGCCATCACTTCGCCCACCGACTTCATCTGCGTGGTCAGGCGCGCGTCGGCCTGCGGGAACTTCTCGAAGGCAAAGCGCGGGATCTTGGTGACCACGTAGTCGATCGACGGCTCGAACGAGGCCGGGGTCAGGCCGCCGGTGATTTCGTTCTTCAGTTCATCCAGGGTGTAGCCGACCGCCAGCTTGGCCGCGACCTTGGCGATCGGGAAGCCGGTGGCCTTGGAGGCCAGCGCCGAGGAGCGCGACACGCGCGGGTTCATCTCGATCACCACCACGCGGCCGGTCTGCGCATTGATGCCGAACTGCACGTTGGAGCCGCCGGTGTCCACGCCGATCTTGCGCAGCACGGCGATCGAGGCGTCGCGCAGGCGCTGGTATTCCTTGTCGGTGAGGGTTTGCGCCGGGGCGACGGTGATCGAGTCGCCGGTGTGCACGCCCATCGGGTCCAGGTTCTCGATCGAGCAGACGATGATGCAGTTGTCCGCGGTGTCGCGGACCACTTCCATCTCGAACTCCTTCCAGCCCAGCACCGACTCCTCGACCAGCACTTCGCTGGTCGGCGACAGTTCCAGACCGCGGCCGACGATCTCGATCAGCTCTTCGCGGTTGTAGGCGATGCCGCCGCCGCTGCCGCCGAGGGTGAAGCTGGGGCGGATGATGGTCGGGTAGCCGACCGTGGTCTGGATCTCCAGCGCCTCTTCCAGGGTGTGGGCCACCGCCGCCTTCGGGCACTCCAGGCCGATCTCGCCCATCGCCACGCGGAACAGCTCGCGGTCCTCGGCCATGCGGATGGCCTCGCGCTTGGCACCGATCAGTTCGACGCCGTACTTCTCCAGCACGCCGTGGTCGGCCAGGTCCAGCGCACAGTTCAACGCGGTCTGCCCGCCCATGGTCGGCAGCAGCGCATCGGGCTTTTCCTTGGCGATGATCTTCTCGACCGTCTGCCAGTTGATCGGCTCGATGTACACGGCGTCGGCCATGTTGGGGTCGGTCATGATCGTGGCCGGGTTGCTGTTGACCAGCACCACGCGGTAGCCCTCGTCGCGCAGCGCCTTGCACGCCTGCGCGCCGGAGTAGTCGAACTCGCAGGCCTGGCCGATGACGATCGGGCCGGCGCCGATGATGAGGATGGTTTGGAGGTCGGTGCGCTTGGGCATGGGGATTCTCAGTAGAGGCGGTCCTGCCACGCCGCGGGGGCGCGCCAGGTGATCTGATCGGACGAACGCGCATCGATCGCGCCATGGTCGACCGCGGCGCGAACCTCGCGCTGCATCGCGGCCCAACTGCTGGCGGTGGCGCCGATGCGCGCGCCGATCCGGTTGTTGTGGGCGTCCATCGCCCGGCTCGCGGAGCCGCGGCCGTCGCGCTCCATGACCGCCGTGACCCAGTCCACACAGCGTGGCGACAGGGTGTAGGCGACCACGGCGCTGGCCAGGCTGTGGCGGTACGCATCGGCAGGGCCATCGCGCCCGCCCGGCAGGCCGGCGCTGAGCCACTGCGGGTACACCGCGCCCAGCACGAAGGCCGGATACGCGGCCAGCACCAGCAACGCCGCAGCCGGCCACCGCCAGCGGCGGGTCGGCAGCGGCATGGCCGGCGCTACGGCCATCAGGCGGCGGCCGCCATCAGCGCGGTGAAGCGATCGAACAGCGGCGCCACGTCGCGCGGGCCCGGCGAGGCTTCCGGGTGACCCTGGAAGCTGAAGGCCGGCGCGTCGGTGAGCGCGATGCCCTGGTTGCTGCCGTCGAACAGCGAGCGATGGGTGACGCGCACGTTGGCCGGCAAGGTCGCCTCGTCCACCGCGAAGCCGTGGTTCTGCGAGGTGATCATCACCCGGCCGCTGTCCAGGTCCTGCACCGGGTGGTTGGCGCCGTGGTGGCCGTGCCCCATCTTCAGGGTCTGCGCGCCGGCGGCCAGCGCCAGCAGCTGGTGGCCCAGGCAGATGCCGAAGGTCGGAATCTTGCGCGCCAGCAATTCCTTGATCGCGGCGATCGCGTAGTCGCACGGCGCCGGGTCACCGGGACCGTTGGACAGGAACACGCCGTGCGGATTCATCGCCAGCACCTCGGCGACCGGCGTCTGCGCCGGCACCACGGTCACTTCGCAGCCGCGCTCGGCGAGCATGCGCAGGATGTTGTGCTTGACCCCGTAGTCGTAGGCGACGACCTTGAACTTGGGTTCGGCCTGCACGAAGGCGTTGCTGTCCAGGTCGAGCTGGCCGTCGTGCCAGGGATAGGCCTTGTCGGTGGAGACCACCTTGGCCAGATCCATGCCCTTCAGTCCGGGGAACTTGCGCGCCGCTTCCAGCGCGGTGTCCACGTCGACCTCACCGGCCATCAACGCGCCGTTCTGCGAGCCCTTCTCGCGCAGGATGCGGGTCAGCTTGCGGGTGTCGATGCCGGCAATGGCGACCACGCCGCGCTGGATCAGCCAGTCCGGCAGCGCCACCTGGTTGCGCCAGTTGCTGGGACGGCGCGGCACGTCGCGCACGATCAGGCCGGCCGACCAGACCTGGGCGGCCTCGTCGTCCTGGTCGGTGCAGCCGGTGTTGCCGATATGCGGATACGTCAGCGTGACCAGTTGGCGGGCGTAGGAGGGATCGGTGAGGATCTCCTGGTAGCCGGTCATGGCGGTGTTGAACACCACTTCGCCGACGGACAGGCCGGCAGCGCCTACGGATTCGCCCTCGAACACGGTGCCGTCTTCAAGGACAAGGATTGCGGGTTGAGTCACGGGGTTCGCCTTGGGGAGAGAGGAACCCTGCCCCACCAACTTGCAGGCTGCAAGAAACCGCGAACTCGGCGCTTCTCCGGGTCCGTGGCGATGGGTAACAGGCGAGCGAGAATTGTACCGGCGCGGGGCGGTCCGCGCCAGCCGTTTGGGTGAAGCGCCTGTTCAGCCGAGCAGGTCGCGCAGCCGGTAGGCCCCGGGTGCACGCCCCGGCAGGCGCGCGGCGGCATGCAGCGCGCCGCGGGCGAAGATGTCGCGGTTGCTGGCGCGGTGCACCAGTTCCACCCGCTCGCCGAGTCCGGCGAACTGCACCAGATGCTCGCCGACGATATCGCCGGCGCGCAGGCTGGCGTAGTGCGGGGTGGCGCCGCCCTGTTGCGCGGCGTCGCCGAGGGTCAGCGCGGTGCCGGAGGGCGCGTCCTGCTTGTGCACGTGGTGGGATTCGACGATGTCGCAGTCCCAACCCGGCAGCGCCGCGGCGGCACGCTCGACCAGATCGTGCAGTACCGCCACGCCCAGGCTGAAGTTCGATGCCCATATCAAGGGAATGCGTTCGGCGGCGGCGGTCAGTGCCTGCCGCTGCGCCTCCTCCAGCCCGGTGGTGCCGGACACCAGCGCCGCGCCGCGCGCCGTGCACAAGGCCAATACCGGATCGAAGCCTTGCGGCAGGCTGAAATCGATCGCCACGTCGAAGACCGGCACCCCACCCAACTCGGCCGCAGCGAAATACGGCACGCCGTCGATCACCCGCTGCGCCGGCGCGCGGCGCACTACCGCGGCCACCACCTGCAATGCCGCGTCATGCGCGGCCAGCCTCAACAACGCCTGGCCCATGCGGCCGGACGCACCATGGATCAACACACGCAGCGGAGAAGTCGTCATCGGCACAAGGCTAGCGGTTTGCGGGCGGGTGCGACAGAGGGTGCGTGCACCAGAGACGCAAGCGCCCGACGAGCAGCCAGTGCGCTACCTAGGAAGTGGGGATAGTTCACTCGTCGCGGCTGAAGCCGCTCACACAACGGTGTGGCGGCCCTTTGAAGCGACAGAAAAGCTGGCGCGCGAGGCGCTTGGCACCTGGCACCACAACGCAATCGCAGCCGATCGCCCAGCTGTGGGAGGAGCTCAGCCCCGACGCCGAGACCGCACCCGCGCAGCAGCAAGCAAGCCCTACTCGGCCGCCTGCCCCAACAAGCGCTTGTCCCAGTCCTCCACCGCATGCTGTGCGAGGCGCCGCTCGAACAAGGTGCGCCAGTTCGGCACCAGCGGCAGCGCCAGCACCTGCTGCAGTTGCGCCGGATCGATCTCGCGCCGGTACAGCAGGCCGATCAACCGTGCCAGCGGCCACTGCGGATACGGGCGCTCCAGCAAGGTCAAACGATCGCCGGCGGCGACCTCGCCGGGCTGCAGCACGCGGTAGTACCAGCCGGTGCGGCCGCTGTCCTGCACGCGCCGCGCCAGCGCGGCCACGCCGAACCGGTCGGACAGCTTCCAGCACGGCTGCCGCGACTGCGACACCTCGACCACGGCCGTGCCCAGGCGCAACCGGTCGCCCAGGCACAGGTCGGCCTCGGTCACCCCGCAGCTGCTGAGGTTCTCGCCGAACGCACCCGGCGCGTCCAGCAAGGCATGCGCGCCCAGTTCCTCGCGCCAGGCCGGGTAATGGTCGCGCGGATAGTGGTGCAAGGCCTTGTCGGGGCCACCATGCACGCGGCGGTCGCCCTGCTCGTCCAGTTCCAGTCCCTCCAGGCCGATGCGCAGGCGCCCGGCCCGCGGCCGCTTGTCGATGGCGCTGCGGCTGCCTGGGCGGGTGAACGCCTGCGCGCGGCCGACCAGCACCGCATCGATGGTCCACGCCGCGACGGCGGAATCGGACGACGTCATCGACGGAGGCGCGCCCGGACTCAGGCCGTCGCGCGCCGATGCGCGGCGACTTCGTCCTGCAACAGCGCGCCGAGGATGCGCACGCCGGTCTCGATGCGCTCGGCCGGCACGGTCACGAACGACAGCCGCAGGGTATTGCGCTGCGGCGCGACCGCGAAGAACGGCGCGCCCGGCACGAAGGCCACGTTGCGCTCGATCGCCTTGCTCAGCAGCGCGCTGCCGTCCATGCCCTCCGGCAGTTCGACCCAGATGAACATGCCGCCGGCCGGGCGGTTCCAGCGCACCTGCGCCGGGAAATACCTGGCCAGGGCGGCGAGCATCTGCTCACAACGGCTGGCATACAACGCGCGGATGCCGGGGATGTGCGCATCCAGGAAACCGTCCTGCACCGCCTCGTAGACGATGCGCTGGCTGAACGAGGGCGTGTGCAGGTCCGCCGCCTGCTTGGCCTGTACCAGCTTGGCGTGCACCGCTTCGGGCGCGACCACGTAGCCCAGGCGCAGGCCGGGTGCGAACACCTTGGAGAACGAGCCCATGTAGATGGCGCCGTCCGGGTTCATCGACAGCAGGCTCGGCAGCGTGTCGCCGCTGTAGCACAGCTCGCCGTAGGGATCGTCCTCGACGATCGGCACGCCGGCCTCGGCCGCACGCGCCACCAGTGCCTGCCGCCGGTGCAGCGGCAGGCGCCGCCCGGTCGGATTCTGGAAGTTCGGCAGCACGTACATGAAGCGCGCGCCGGCCAGCTGCGCATCGTCCAGCGCGTCCACCACCACGCCATCGTCGTCCGATTGCATCGCCGCGAACGCAGGCTGGAACAGCGAGAACGCCTGCAGCGCGCCGAGATAGCTGGGCGTTTCCACCAGCACCTTGCTGCCTTCGTCGATGAACACCTTGCCGAGCAGGTCCAGGCCCTGCTGCGAACCGGTGGTGATCAGCACCTGGCTTGGCCGGATGTGGGCACCGTCGCGGCTCAGCCGCGCCGCCACCCATTCGCGCAGCAGCAGATAGCCTTCGGTCGGGCCGTACTGCAGCGCCGCCTGTGGCGCGTCGCGCAGTACCTTGGCGCAGGCCTCGCGCATGCGCTCGACCGGGAAGGTATCCGGCGACGGCAGGCCGCCGGCGAAGGAGATCACTTCCGGACGTTCGGTGACCTTGAGGATTTCGCGGATCGCCGAACTGGTCAGCGCCTGCGCACGGCGGGAGAACTGGAATGGGCTGGTCATCGGCATAGGATAGTCGCCGCCTTCACGGCGCGCATGTGCGGCGCACAAGCCGGCGCCGGCCGGCAACGCGTGGCGCGGCTCAGTGCCGCCGCGGCGGCGTCGGCCCGCAGCTGTCGCAACCGCCGCAAGCGCCTGCGCCCGCGGTGGGCGCCGGTGCGATGCTGCGACCGAGGGCCTGCAGCCACGCCGCACGGTTCGGTTTGAGCAGGCGCACGGCGATGGCGCCGCGCAGCTTGCGCGCGGTGCCGGGGAACTGCTTCTTCAGCACCACCCAGGCGCTGACCAGCACCGCCAGCGCGATCACCAGGTACTGCAGCAGCAGCGAGGTACTCATCTCAGCCGGCTCCCAGCGCCACCGCGACCTGGTAGGTGACCAGCGAAGCCAGATACGCCAGCGCGAACAGGTAGAACGCGGCGAAGCTCATCTGCTTCCAGGAATTGGTCTCGCGCTTGATCGTGGCCAGGGTGGAAATGCACATTGGCGCGTAGATGTACCAGACCAGCAGCGACAGCGCGGTGGCCAGCGACCAGCCGTCATGAATCAGCGGCGACAGCGCCTGCGCGGCGGCATCGTCGTCGGCCGCCGACAGCGCGTACACCGTCGCCAGCGACGACACCGCCACCTCGCGCGCGGCCAGGCCGGGAATCAGCGCGATGCAGATCTGCCAGTTGAAGCCCAGCGGCGAAAACACCGTGGTCATGGCGTGGCCGATGCGACCGGCGAAGCTGTAGTCGATGGCCGGCAAGGTGGCGTCGGCCGGCGGCGCCGGGAACGACAGCAGGAACCACAGCAGGATGGTCAGCGCCAGGATGATGCCGCCGACGCGCTTGAGGAAGATCGCCGCGCGCTCCCACAGGCCCAGCGCCAGGTCGCGCAGGTGCGGCACGCGGTAGGACGGCAGCTCCAGCAGCAGCGGGTGCTCGCCCTTGTCGCGGCGCCACTTCTTCATCGTCCACGACACCGCCAGCGCGCTGGCGATGGCGGCGAAGTACAGGCCGAACAGCACCAACCCCTGCTGGTTGAACACGCCCCACACCTGCTTCTGCGGGATGAACGCACCGATCAACAAGGCATACACCGGCAGGCGCGCCGAACAGGTCATCAGCGGCGCGACCAGGATGGTGGCCAGGCGGTCGCGCGGGTCCTGGATGCTGCGGGTGGACATGATCCCGGGCACGGCGCAGGCGAAGCTGGACAGCAGCGGGATGAACGAGCGCCCGGACAGGCCGGCCGCGGCCATCATGCGGTCGAGCAGGAACGCCGCGCGCGGCAGGTAGCCCGATTCCTCCAGCGCCAGGATGAAGGCGAACAGGATCAGGATCTGCGGCAGGAAGATCACCACGCCGCCGAGGCCGGCGATGATGCCGTCCACCAGCAGGCTGTTGAGCGGACCCTCCGGCAGCGTCGCGCCGACCCAGGCGCCCAGCCCCTTGGTGCCGCCTTCGATCAGGTCCATCAACGGCGCGGCCCAGGCGTAGACCGCCTGGAAGATCAGGAACATCACCACCGCAAGGGTCAGCAGCCCGGCCACCGGGTGCAGCAGCCAGCGGTCCAGCGCGTCGTCGATGCGCGAGGTGCGGGTCGGCATCGACACCGCCGAGGCCAGGATCGCGCGCACCTGCTGGTGGTAGTCGCCCTGCCCCTCGCTCGGCGCCACCGCCGGCGGCATTGCCGGCGCCAGCGTGTCCAGCCGCTCGACCAGGGCACGAGCACCATTGCGGCGCACCGCCACGGTCTCGATCACCGGCACGCCCAGCGCCTGCTCCAGCGCCTGGCGGTCGATCTGGATGCCGCGGCGCTGCGCCGCGTCGACCATGTTCAAGGCCACCACCATCGGCTTGCCCAGCTCGCGCAGTTCCAGCGCGAATCGCAGGTGCAGGCGCAGGTTGGTGGCGTCGACCACGCAGACCAGCACGTCCGGCGCCGGCTCGCCCGGGTAGAAGCCGCGGCACAGGTCGCGGGTGATCGCCTCGTCCAGGCTGGCCGGCTGCAGGCTGTAGGCGCCGGGCAGGTCCAGCACCGCGAACTCGCGCCCGGACGGCGCGCGGAAGCGGCCTTCCTTGCGCTCGACGGTGACGCCGGCGTAATTGGCGACCTTCTGCTTGCTGCCGGTCAACTGGTTGAACAGCGCGGTCTTGCCGCAGTTCGGGTTGCCGACCAGGGCCAGGCGCAGCGGCGCGGCCACCGCGCTCACGGGCGCACCTCGTCCAGCGCACTGACCTGCACCCGCGCCGCCTCGCTACGGCGCAGCGCGAAGCGCGTATAGCCCACCTGCACCAGCAACGGCTCGCCGCCGATCGGCCCGCTGGCCAGCATCTGCACCTGCTCGCCGGCGACGAAGCCCAGCTCGCGCAGACGCCGGGCAATGGCGTCGTTGGGCTGGCGGTCGTGCACGGATTCCACGAGGGCGCTGCTGCGCAACGGCATGTCGGACAACGTCACAGCACGTTCCGTCGATAAGAATGGTTATCAATTGTAGCATCGCCGCGGCGCGTCATGGCGGCGCCGGCACGGCCGGCTATGATCGCCGTATGGCTGCCGTTTTCCCTGCGTACGAGAGTGTTCGATGAGCGATGCCCTGTTGTTGCAACGATCCGGCAAGGTCCTGACCCTGCAGTTGAACCGACCCGAGGTCCGCAACGCCTTCGACGCCGCGCTGATCGCCCAGCTCAGCGACGCGCTGCTGCAGATCGGCGCCGACCCGCAGGTGCAGGTGCTGGTCCTGGCCGGCGCCGGCGCGGCGTTCTCGGCCGGCGCCGACCTGCAGTGGATGCGCTCGATGGCCGGCGCCGGCGAACAGGAAAACCTGGACGATGCGCTGGCCCTGGCGCGGCTGATGCGCCTGCTCGACGAACTGCCCAAGCCCACCGTGGTGCGGGTACAGGGGGCCGCGTTCGGCGGCGCGGTGGGCCTGGTCGCCTGCTGCGACATCGCCGTGGCCGCCACCGATGCGCGTTTCGCGCTCAGCGAAAGCCGGCTGGGCCTGCTGCCGGCGGTGATCTCGCCGTACGTGATCGCCGCGATCGGCGCGCGCCAGGCGCGGCGCTGGTTCGCCAGCGCCGAGACCTTCGACGCCGCCACCGCGGCGCAGATCGGCCTGGTCCACCAGGCGGTGGCGCCGGACGCGCTGGACGCGGCGGTGCAGCGCCAGGTCGTCCTACTCGGCCAGGCCGGTCCTCTGGCCGCCGCCGGCGCCAAGGCCCTGGTGCGGCGGGTCGCCGCCGGCGGCGAGCGCGATGCGCTGGACCAGGCCAACGCGGCCCTGATCGCGCAATTGCGGGTCTCGGCCGAGGGCCAGGAAGGGCTGAATGCGTTCCTGGAGAAGCGCGAACCGGCCTGGAGGGCCAGCCCATGAATCCGATCGACCATCTCGGCCTGCGCTGCAGCGACCTCGACCGCAGCCTGGCCTTCTACCGCGCCGCCCTGGCTGCGCTGGACATGGACGTGGTGATGCAGGTGAGCGCCGAGGAAAGCGGCGGCCAGCGCCACGTCGGTTTCGGCCGCGACGGCAAGCCCAGCTTCTGGATCGCCGACGGCGGCCGCGACGCCGGCGACAACGGCGTGCACGTGGCCTTCGTCGCCGCCAGCCGCGCACAGGTGGACGCGTTCCATCGCGCCGGCCTGGCCGCCGGCGGCCGCGACCACGGCGCACCGGGCCTGCGACCGCACTATCACCCCGACTACTACGGTGCGTTCCTGCTGGATCCGGACGGCCACAACATCGAAGCGGTCTGCCACCGCCCGGCGTCGGCCTGATCCGCACTACGGTGTCACGCTGGCGCCTACGGCGCTGGCCGTGCCTGCTGACGTTTCCCCATCTGCCCTATCAGGAATCCCCATGACCATCATCGCTTCTCGTCACGTGCGCAGTGCGCGGACAACCGCACAGGAACTTCGCGGATGAGCGACCGCGTGCGCATCGTCGAAGTCGGCCCGCGCGACGGCCTGCAGAACGAGAAGGCCTGGGTCGCGACAGAAGACAAGATCGAGCTGATCGCGCGGCTGGGGCGCACCGGCCTGCGCAGCATCGAGGCGACCAGCTTCGTCAGCCCCAAATGGGTCCCGCAACTGGCCGATGCGGCCGAGGTCTACGCCGGCATCGCGCAGGTGCCGGGCGTGGACTATCCGGTGCTGGTGCCGAACCTGCAGGGCTACGAGCGCGCCGCCGCGGTCGGCGCACGCGAGGTCGCGGTGTTCACCGCCGCCTCGGAGACCTTCAACCGCACCAATACCAATGCCGGCATCGACGAATCGCTGGCACGCTTCGCGCCGGTGCTGGAGCGCGCGGCCGCGGACGGGGTGAAGGTGCGCGGCTACGTCTCCACCGTGCTCGGCTGCCCCTACCAGGGCGAGGTCCCGCTGGCCGACGTGGTGCGCGTGGCGCAGCGGCTGCATGCGATGGGCTGCTACGAGATCTCGCTGGGCGACACCATCGGCGTGGGCACGCCGGGCAAGGCGCGGGCGATGCTGCGCGCGGTCGCCGCGGCGGTACCGATGGCGGCGCTGGCGGTGCATTTCCACGACACCTACGGCCAGGCCCTGGCCAACATCGCCGCCTGCCTGGAAGAAGGCGTGCGCGTGGTCGATGCCGCCGTCTCCGGCGCCGGCGGCTGCCCGTATGCCAAGGGCGCCAGCGGCAATGTGGCCAGCGAGGATGTTGTCTACCTGCTGCACGGCAACGGCGTGGAGACCGGCATCGACCTGCCGGCGCTGGCCGCGACCGGACGCTGGCTGGCGCAGAAACTCGGCCGGCCCACCGGCAGCAAGGTCGGCCAGGCGCTGGCCGCCGAGGCCTGAGCCACTGCAGGTCCGTACCCCGTGACGGGCCTGCATGCCGCGGCCCGTCGCCAATCTCGCCGCGATGGGGCGGCACCCTCTAAACTGGGCGTTTTCCTGGGAGGGAACATCCATGCAGCTTGCCGATCTCAAAGCGGTGGTCACCGGCGGCGTGTCCGGCCTCGGCCTGGCGGTGGCGCAACGCATCGTCGCCGAAGGCGGCAAGGTGGCGCTGTTCGATCTGAACGACGACAAGGGCGCGGCCGCGGTCGCCGCCCTGGGCGCGGACCGGGCCCGCTATCTGCGCACCGACGTCAGCGACGAGGCCCAGGTGGCCGCGCAGCTCGGCGCGGCGCGCGACTTCCTCGGCGGACTCAATGCCGCGATCAACTGCGCCGGCATCCTCGGCGCCGGCCGCGTGCTCGGCAAGGAAGCGCCGATGCCGCTGGCCACCTTCCAGGGCACGGTGATGGTCAACCTGGTCGGCAGCTTCAACGTCGCCAAGGCCGCCGCCGACCTGATGCAGCACAACGCCCCGGGCGAGGACGGCGAGCGCGGCGCCATCGTCAACACCGCCAGCGTCGCCGCCTACGAAGGCCAGATCGGCCAGGCCGCCTACGCCGCGTCCAAGGGCGGCGTGGTGGCGATGACCCTGCCGATGGCACGCGAACTGGCGCGCTTCGGCATCCGCGTCAACACCATCGCCCCGGGCATCTTCTGGACCCCGATGGTCGACGGCATGCCCGAGGCCGTGCAGCAGTCGCTGGCCGCATCGATCCCGTATCCTTCGCGTCTCGGCCGCCCAGACGAATTCGCCGACACGGTGATGTTCCTGCTGCGCAACCGCTACCTCAACGGCGAAACCATCCGCCTGGACGGCGCGGTGCGGTTGGCGCCGAAGTAGCCGGGATTGGGGATTCGGCATTGGGGATTCGTAAGCGCTCCCCGTCCCTCGTCCCTGCCCGGCGCTCTCCAATCCCGACTCCCCAATCCCCAATCCCCAATCCCGGCCCCACACCCATGAAAGCCAACGAAATCAAGAAAGGCAACGTCGTCGAATACAACAACGGCGTGTACCAGATCCGCGACATCGAGCGCAGCTCGCCGCAGGGCCGCGGCGGCAACGTGCGCTTCCGCTTCGTGATGTACAGCGTGCCGGGCGGCAACAAGCTCGATGCCAGCTTCGACGGCGACGACGACCTGCGCGAGGTCGAGCTGATGCGTCGCCAGGCCACCTTCTCCTACAAGGATGGCGAGGCCTTCGTATTCCTCGACGACGAGGACTACACGCCGTACACCCTGGACGCCGATGTGATCGGCACCGATGCCGGCTACATCACCGAGGGCCTCAGCGGCATCTACGTGCAGGTCATCGACGACCAGCCGGTGGCGATCCAGCTGCCGCAGAGCGTGACCCTGGAAGTGATCGAGACCCCGCCGGAACTCAAGGGCGGCACCGCCACCAAGCGGCCCAAGCCGGCCAAGCTCAACACCGGCATCGAGATCATGGTGCCGGAGTACATCGGCAACGGCGAGCGCGTGCTGGTCAACACCTCCACCGGCGAATTCGCCGGCCGCGCCGACTGACCCGATGCGCGGGCGCCGTGCCAACCACGCCTCCCGCGCAGGCAGCGCCGAGCGCGCGTCACGGCGCGCCTGCCTCGGCCTGCTGCTGGCGCTGCCGGCGCTGGCGCTCGCCGCGCCGGTGACGCCGGCCGCCACAGCTGCGGCCAAGCCCGCGTGCACGATTCCGGACGCGGTCGACCCCGAGCACTACGCCGGTTTCTGCGCGCTGCCCGAGCCGATCCGCGCCTTCGTCGCGCGCCAGGACACCTGCAACCACTTCGCGGGCGAGGAGCCCTACGACGCGGCGCGGCGTCGCGAACTGGAAAAGGCGATGGCCAGGTACTGCGACGGCAATGCACAGACCTGGGCGAAACTGCGCGCGCATTACCGCCAGCATCCGCCGCGCGACGCCTGGCTGCGCCGCTACGGCGAGGATGCCGATCTCGAACAGCCCTGATGGCGGCTTTCAGGCCGGCAAGGTCGCGCCCTTGCGGGAACGGACCTCAGCCCTGAGAGCAGTCGATATCGACGAGTTTCGCGGCTTCGCTCGTCGCGGCTGAAGCCGCTCCTACAGGTGTTGGCCACGCTGTGCGGCACCTGTGGGAATACCTTCGGTCCCGGTAGCTATCCTGGACGAATCGCCTCACCGCTTCGCTCGTCGCGGCTGAAGCCGCTCATACAAAAATGGGCGGAAGGTGCGACGCTTCTGTGGGAGGGACTTCAGTCCCGACGACTGGACCTATCGGCCTCCTTTCATGAAGAAAGGCTGCGCCTGCAACCAGCCGATGCAGCGGACGCACCGTCAGCCACATCGTAGGAGCGGCTTCAGCCGCGACCACGACATCCTCAACCAAACGCGAGATGCCCCTTCGGCCTCCCTGACCAACCTCGCACGCCGCACTACGGCGTCGCACCGCCCTCCTGCAACACCGAAGGCGACCGCAACTGCAGCCCACCACCCTCGCGATTGAGCGTGCGCAGGCGTTCGCCCAGCGTCGCCAGGTTGGCATCGATCTGCGCCAGGTCCGCCTGCAGCGGCGCCGGCAGCAACCCGCGCAGGCGCGTCTGCAGCGCGGCGCCGTCGTCATGCAGCGCCGCGATCCGTGCCTGTCCCTGGACTTGCAGCCAGGCGCGCTCCTGCGCCTGCGGCAGGCCATAGCCCGGCTGCCCCTGCAGCAGGCTCGCCGGTTGGCTCAGCACGCCTTGCTCGGCCAGCACCGCACGTACCGCACTGGCGGCATCGCGGGTGTCGGCACTCGCATTGCCCTCGCCCGCCCCGTCAACCGCGGACGTCAACGGCTTGCCCAGATAGCGGCGCTTGAGCGCATCGCGACCGCGCTGTTCGGCGCGGCGACGGGCGGCGTTCTCCAGCAGCAGCAAGGCGGCGCTGGCGCGCAGGTCGCCGCGCTGCAGCCACGGCGCGCGCTGCGCGGCCGGCAGGTCCAGCCACGCCTCGGCATTGCGCGCCGGCAGCGCCAAGGAATCGCGCGCCACCGCGAACATCTGCGCAAAATGCGCGCTCGCCGCCGGGAAGGAGTAGCCATTGCGCACCGCCGCGTCGGCGTCGTCGAACACCGACGCATCGGCGATGCCGGCACGCACCAGGCGCCGGCGCAATCCGGTCGGGCTGATCCCGGACAGATGCGCGGCTGCCAGCCGCGGCACGCCGTCGTGCAGCAAGGCGTAGGTCTCCACCGCGCAGTTGTTGCTGAGGAAGTAGTAGCGGCCGTCGTAGCTCCAGTGCAGTTGCGCGGCGCGCTCCAGCAGCGCCGCGATCTCCTCGCGCGACAGCCGCAGCGGCAGCGACTGCAGGCCGCGCAGCTGCACCTGGGTGTAGTCGTCCACCACCTGCCGCAGCGGCAGCACGAACAGCCGCGACGGGTACGAGCCGGTCAGCCCGCGCAGGTTGGAGATCTGCACGTCGTCGACGAAGGCGCGGAACGACAGCACCCGGTGCTCGGCCAGATCCAGCCGGCATGCCGGGCCCAGCGGCCGCCCGGGTGCACAGATCACCAGGCGCAGCATGCTGTGGCCCCAGTGGCTCATCGGCTGCGCATTGCCCTCGGCCAGCAGATAGTCCACCGCGTAGACCCGTGCCGGGTCCACCTGCAGCAAGGCGGCCGCGTCGGCCAGCGGGTCCTGCACGAAGACCTGGCCGGGCGCGCACGCGGCCGACGGCGGCGTCCATGCCAGGCGCGCGGCGAAGTAGCGGGCCAGCGCCGGCCGCCGGCAGGCGTAGTCCGGATCGAGCAGGAAATGCTCGAGATTCACCGCCACGAACTCGGCCGGCGATTGCAATTCGTAGCGGTCCGGACTGCGCTCGGTGAACCGGTTCTGGCCGCGGCGCAGGCCCAGGCGCATCGGGCTGACCTGCCAGCCGGCCAGATCCAGCAGCCGCGGATCGGACGACAACCTTCCTGCCGCGGAACGATCGTAGAAATGCGCCAGTTCATGCAGCAAGGCAGCCAGTGCCGGCCGCCGCGCCGGGTCGGCGGCCGGATCGGTGTCGCCCCCCGTCGCCGCCATCCAGTCGCGCAGCAGGCGCTTGTTCAACAGCAGGCGCTTGGCCTGCGCACGCCCGTGCACCTGCGCCGGCAAATCGTCGCGCCACTGCAGCGGCAGCCCTGCGGGCAGCGCCGCGGCCCAGGCTGCGGGCAACCGTGCCTGCGCGGCCGCCAGCACGGCCTCGCTGGCCGTATGTTCGGCGGGACTCAGCCCGGTCTCGTCGACAGACAGTGGCGCGGCCGCTGCGTGCACCGCACCGGCCAGGGCCAGCAACGCCAGCCACCGCGCGCCTGGGCGCCGTGGCCGGCGCGGGATCACAGTGCCAGGATCGCCTGCGCCAGTTCCAGGTCGCTGGCCTGCTGCGCCTGCGGGTTGGCCTCGCGCAGCACACGCAGCGCCGCTTCCAGTTGCACGCCGCGGATGCGCCCGGCGCTGGCGACGAAACCGGCCGCGTCGTCGCGCGCCTGCAGCACCACCTTGTCGTTGTTGGAACTGCTGTCCGAGGACGCCGAGCTGCCGGCCGAGCCGGCCGAGGCCGAACCGGCGGAGCTGCCGGCGAAGCTGGACGCCTGCGCGAACGCGGGCAGGATCAGGGCGAACAGCAGGGCGCAGCGCGCGGTCACTCGGGTCATCGCAATCGTTCCAAACAGGATCATGAAAGGGGGGACGGCCAGCGCCGCGCCGCATAGCCTAGCGGTCCGTCGCGCGCAGCGCCTGAACGGGTCGCGCGGCAGTGGGGCGGCCGGTCTCAAGGATCGAACAGCTTCCCGGGATTGAGCAGCCCGGACGGATCGAACACGCGCTTGACCGCGCGCATCAGCGCGATCTCTTCGGCGCTGCGGGTGCTGTCCAGGTACGGCTTCTTGACCAGGCCGATGCCGTGCTCGGCGGAGATGCTGCCGCCGTGCTCGGCCAGTACCTGCGCCAGCAGCTTGGTGACCTGCTCGCAGGCGGCAATGAAGTCTGCCGGCGCGGTGGCATCGGGCTTGAGCACGTTGATATGCAGGTTGCCGTCGCCGATATGGCCGAACCACACCACCTCGAACTGCGGGTAGGCCTCGCCGAGCAGCGCCTGGGTCCGCGCCAGGAACGCCGGCATCGCCGAGATCCGCACCGACACGTCGTTCTTGTACGGGGTGTAGCGCGCCACCGCCTCGGTGATGCCCTCGCGCAGGCGCCACAGCTGCGCGGCCTGCGCCTCGCTCTGGCTGATCACCCCGTCCAGCACCCAGCCCTGCTCCATGCAGGCCTCGAACGCGGCCAGCGCCGCGGCCTCCTGCGCCTCGTTGCCGCTGGCGTACTCGGTGACCACGTAGTACGGATACACCGTGTCGAACGGCGCCTGCGCGCCATGTGCGAGCACGTGTTGCAGCGCGCAGTCGGTGAAGAACTCGAACGCCTCCAGCTGCAGCCGGCTGCGGAACGCGGCGAACACCTGCATCAGCACCTCGAACGAGGGCAGCGCCAGCAGCATCACGTTGCTCGGCGGCGGCGGGTCGGTGAGCCGCAGGGTGGCCTCGACCACGATGCCCAGGGTGCCTTCGGAGCCGATCAGCAACTGGCGGAAATCGTAGCCGCTGGAATTCTTGATCAACCCGCGGTTGAGCTCGAGCAGCTCGCCGCTGCCGGTGACTACCTTCAGCCCGGCGATCCACTCGCGGGTGTTGCCGTAGCGAATCACGCGGATGCCGCCGGCGTTGGTGGCGATGTTGCCGCCGATCGAGCACGACCCGCGCGCGGCGAAGTCCACCGGGTACAGCAGGCCATGCTCGCGCGCGGCGTTGTGCACCGCTTCCAGCGGCATGCCGGCCTGCACGGTGAGGGTGCGGTCGACCGGGTCGAAGGCCAGCGCCTTGTTCATCCGCTCCAGGCTCAGCACCAGTTCGCCGTGCGCGGCCACCGCGCCGCCGGACAGGCCGGTGCGGCCGCCGGACGGCACCACCGCCACCGCATGGTCGTTGGCCCAGCGCAGCACCGCCTGCACCTCTTCCACCGTCGCCGGCAACGCGATCGCCAGCGGCGCCGGGGTCCAGCGCCGGGTCCAGTCGCGACCGTAGTGCTCCAGGTCGGCGGGATCGGTCTTCAGGCGCAGGCCGGGAACGGCAAGGGCCAGGGCATCCAGGCGCGGGTCGGTCATGGGCGGAGAGGTCGAAGCGTAGATAAGCGTTCAAGCGTGCCAGCGTTGTGCGATGTCGTCCAGTTGGACGAGGACACTGCTGCTCTTGCGAATCCCCAATCCCGACTCTCGAATCCCGCGCCGCGGCTGCGGCGATCGATACACCTGAAACCTTCCACCGGCGTTGCATCCACGGTCCCCCGCCATCCTATTGCGGCGCACCAAAGCATGGAGCCATCTGGCATAGTGACCGGCCCGTTGGCCATCGCTCTCTCACCGCAATGTCGCCCAAGAAGACCTCGTTTCCGAAGCAGGATATCCGCGTGCTGCTGCTCGAAGGCGTCAGCCAGACCGCCGTCGACGTGTTCCGCGCGGCCGGTTACTCGCAGATCGAGCTGCATGCCAAGTCGCTGCCGGAAGACGAGCTCAAGCAGCGCATCGCCGAAGCGCACATTGTCGGCATCCGCTCGCGCACCCAACTCAGCGCCGAGGTGCTGGCCCACGCCAAGCGCCTGATCGCGGTCGGTTGCTTCTGCATCGGCACCAACCAGGTCGACCTGGACGCCGCCGAACTGGCCGGCATCCCGGTGTTCAATGCGCCCTACTCCAACACCCGCAGCGTCGCCGAGCTGGTGATCGCAGAGGCCATCCTGCTGTTGCGCGGCATTCCGCAGAAGAACGCCGAATGCCACCGCGGCGGCTGGTCGAAGTCCGCCACCGGCAGCCACGAGACCCGCGGCAAGGTGCTGGGCATCGTCGGCTACGGCCACATCGGCACCCAGGTCGGCGTGCTGGCCGAGTCGCTGGGCATGCAGGTGATCTTCCACGACATCGAGACCAAGCTGTCGCTGGGCAACGCGCGCACCGCCACCGATCTGGACGACCTGCTCGCACGTGCCGACGTGGTCACCCTGCACGTGCCGGAAACCGCGGCCACCCGCAACATGATCGGCGCCACGCAACTGGCGCAGATGAAACCGGGCGCACACCTGATCAACGCCTCGCGCGGCACCGTGATCGACATCGACGCGCTGGACGCGGCGCTGCGCAGCGGCCACATCGGCGGCGCCGCGGTGGACGTGTTCCCGATCGAGCCCAAGGGCAACGGCGATGCATTCGAATCGCCGCTGGCCGCGCACGACAACGTGATCCTGACCCCGCACGTCGGCGGCAGCACGCTGGAGGCGCAGGACAACATCGGCGTGGAAGTGGCGGCCAAGCTGGTGCGCTACAGCGACAACGGCAGCACCCTGTCGGCGGTGAACTTCCCCGAGGTGACCCTGCCCGAGCACGCCGAGAGCCTGCGCCTGCTGCACATCCATCGCAACGTGCCGGGCGTGCTGTCGCAGATCAACGAACTGTTCTCGCGCCACAACGTCAACATCGACGGCCAGTTCCTGCGCACCGACCCCAAGGTCGGCTACGTGGTGATCGACGTTGCCGCCAGCGAGGAACTGGCCGCGGTGCTGAAGGACGAACTGGCGCAGGTGGCGGGGACGTTGCGGACGCGCATTCTTTACTAGCGGGGATTGGGGATTTGGGATTGGGGATTCGTGGGTGCGCTGCGCGCCCGTACCCTCACCCCAACCCCTCTCCCGGAGGGAGAGGGGCTTAGCCATCCGATCGGAGCCGGCTCTTCCTTCTCCCGCCGGGAGAAGGTGCCCCGCAGGGGCGGATGAGGGTCCGGGCGCAGCCTCGTGCAGCTGAAACACCGCGTGCGCTGCGCGCCCCCACCCTCACCCCAACCCCTCTCCCGGGGGGAGAGGGGCCAAGCAATCCAACCGGAGCCGGCACTTCCTTCTCCCACCGGGAGAAGGTGCCCCGAAGGGGCGGATGAGGGTCCGGGCGCAGCCTCATTCAGCTGAAACACGGCGTGCGCTGCGCGCCCCGACCCTCACCCCAACCCCTCTCCCGGGGGGAGAGGGGCTTGCCGCTGCAGCCATTTGTACGCCATGCGCCGCAGCGACGGGTCCAGGTCCGCGTCGTCCCGCAATTCGGCGATCGGGCGCCAGGCCAGGGCCAGCGACTCGGCGCTGACCGCAAAGGCTTCGTCGGCGCCGGCACGGACCACGTAGCGGGCGTCGTAATGCCAGTGCCCCGGCACCTCGCCGCGGGCGGGAATCCAGTGCCGGTCCAGGTCGAAGATCGCGCCATCCTCCAGTGCCAGGCCAGGCAGCCCGGATTCTTCCTCGGCCTCCTTCAACGCCACCCGCGCCAGATCGCGGTCGCCGTCGGCGTGCCCGCCCAGTTGCAGCCAGCGCTGCAGCTTGCGGTGATGGGTCAGCAAGGTGCGCGTGCCGTCGGCGCTGACCAGCCAGGCCGAGCCGGTGAAATGGCCATCCAGGCGTGCGCGCACGAACGGATCGGCGGCATCGTCCAGCAAGGCCAGGAACTGCGCGGCGACGTCGGCCTGGTCCGGGCACTGCCGGGCATGGGCCTGCAACTGCTGGCGTAGGGACGACTCCGGCATCGGCGTTCTCGCGTTCGGGGGCCACTATTATCGCCGTCCACGGTGCAGCGCCGCTTGTGGCGGCCGGCTGGCTTTGGCATGGTACGACGCTTGCGTCGCCCACCAAGGGCCCGGCGCTTCACCATTGCCGGGGCCGCTTGCCCCGTACCGCCACCTGGGGATGCACCGAATGCTCAAGTCTCTGCTGAGGGTCAAGCCGATCGAACCTGCCGGTCACGTCGATGCCGGCGAACCGTTCGAAGGCAGTCTGGAGGGCGAAGGCACCCTCAAACGCACCCTCACCGCCAGACACCTGATCCTGCTCGGCATCGGCGCGGTGATCGGCGCCGGCATCTTCGTGCTCACCGGCCAGGCCGCGGCCAATCATGCCGGCCCGGCAGTGATGCTGTCGTTCGTGTTCGCCGGCCTGGCCTGCGCCTTCGCCGGCCTTTGCTACGCCGAGTTCGCGGCGATGCTGCCGGTCTCCGGCAGCGCCTATTCGTATTCCTACGCCACGCTCGGCGAAGGCGTGGCCTGGTTCATCGGCTGGTGCCTGGTGCTGGAGTACCTGTTCGCCGGCTCCAGCGTCGCGGTCGGCTGGTCGGCCTACCTGATCAGCTTCGTCACCGGCACCCTCGGCCTGCCCTTCCCCACGGAACTGGCCAGTGCGCCGCTGACCTGGACCGGTCACGCCTTCGTCGCCTCCGGCAACATCGTCAACCTGCCGGCGGTACTGATCGTGGCCGCGGTCAGCGCGCTGTGCTACGTCGGCGTCACCCAGTCGGCCTTCGTCAACGCCATCGTGGTGGCGATCAAGGTGCTGGTGATCTGCCTGTTCGTCGGCGTCGGCGTCTTCTACATCAACCCGGACAACTGGCATCCGTTCATCCCGGAAAACACCGGCCCCGGCGAGTTCGGCTGGAGCGGCATCTTCCGCGCGGCATCGATCGTGTTCTTCTCCTACATCGGCTTCGATGCGGTCTCCACCTCGGCCGGCGAGACCAAGGACCCGCAGAAGAACATGCCGATCGGCATCCTGGTGTCGCTGGCCATCTGCACCATCATCTACATCATCGTCTGCGCGGTGCTGACCGGCCTGCTGCCGTATACCCAGCTGGGCACCGCCAAGCCGGTGGCCACCGCGCTGGAGCACTACCCGCACCTGGCCTGGCTGAAGACCTTCGTCGAGATCGGCGCCATCGCCGGCCTGTCCTCGGTGGTGCTGGTGATGCTGATGGCGCAGCCGCGCATTTTCTACACCATGGCCCGCGACGGCCTGCTGCCGAAGTTGTTCGGCAAGGTCCATCGCCGCTTCCACACCCCGTACGTCGGCACCGTGGTGGTGGGCGTGCTGGCCGCGCTGCTGGCCGGCTTGATCCCGCTGGACGTGCTCGGCGAGCTGGTGTCGATGGGCACCCTGCTGGCCTTCGCCACGGTCTGCGTCGGCGTGATGGTGCTGCGCTTCACCCGTCCCGATCTGCCGCGTCCGTTCCGGGTGCCGCTGTTCTGGGCGGTGTGCCCGCTGGGCGCGCTGTTCTGCGTCGGCCTGTTCTTCCAGGCGTTCCAGGAGCACTGGAAGGTGTTCGTCGGCTGGACCCTGGTCGGCCTGTGCATCTACTTCTTCTACGGCATCCGCAACAGCCGCCTGGCCGCCAAGGCCTGATCCGCTCCCCCGAAGACCGGCGTCCGCGCCGGTCTTCGCGTTCGTCCCCTCTTCCTCGCGCGCAGCGCCCGGCTGGAACCGCTCCATGCTCAAACAACTCTTGGCCACCAAACACCCCCATGCCAGCCACGAGGACGCCGGCGGGCTGGGCCTGCAACGTGCGCTCGGCCCCTGGGGCCTGACCGCGCTGGGCATCGGCGCGGTGATCGGCGGCGGCATCTTCGTCATCACCGGGCAGGCCGCGGCCAACCACGCCGGGCCGGCGATCATGCTCTCGTTCGTGCTGGCCGCGGTGTGCTGCGCGTTCTGCGCGCTGGCCTATGCCGAGTTCGCGGCGATGGTGCCGGTCTCCGGCAGCGCATACACCTATACCTACGCCACCTTCGGCGAGCTGGCGGCCTGGTTCATCGGCTGGATGCTGGTGCTCGAGTACGGCGTGTCGGCCTCGGCGGTGGCGGTCAGCTGGACCGGCTATTTCCTCAGCCTGCTCGACCACTTCAACATCCACCTGCCCGCGGCCCTGGTCAACGCGCCGCTGGACGGCAAGCTGCAGCCCACCGGGGCGATCGCCAACCTGCCCGCCGCCGGCATCGTGCTGCTGCTGACCTGGCTGTGCTACGTCGGCATCCGCAAGTCCTCGGCGATGAACATGGCGATGGTGGTGCTGAAGAGCGGCCTGATCGTGCTCGTCATCGCCGCCGGCTGGAAGTACGTGGACCCGGCCAACTGGCATCCGTTCATCCCCGCCAACGAAGGCCCGGGCAAGTACGGCATGGACGGCGTGCTGCGTGGCGCGGCGATGGTGTTCTTCGCCTACATCGGCTTCGAGGCAGTCTCGGTGGCGGCGCAGGAATCGCACCGGCCGCAGCGCGACCTGCCGATCGGCATGATCCTGTCGCTGGTGATCTGCACCGTGCTGTACATCGCCATGGCCGCGGTGATGACCGGGCTGCTGCCTTACACCCAATTGGGCACCGACGAGCCGGTGGTGACCGCGGTAGCGGCGCATCCGCAGCTGGCCTGGCTGCGCGTGGTGGTCGAGATCGGCGCGCTGATCGGTCTGTCCTCGGTGGTGCTGGTGATGATCATCGGCCAGCCGCGCATCTTCATGATCATCGCCCGCGACGGCCTGCTGCCGCCGGTGTTCACCAAGATCCACCCGACCTACCGCACCCCGCACGTCAACACCGTGATCACCGGCATCGGCATCGCCCTGCTGGCGGCGCTGTTCCCGCTGGACGTGCTCGGCGAACTGACCTCGATGGGCACCCTGATCGCCTTCGCCGCGGTCTGCGCCGGGGTGCTGATCCTGCGCCGCACCCAGCCGGACCTGCCGCGCCCGTTCCGCATCCCGTTCGCCTGGCCGATCTGCATCGCCGGCGTGCTCAGCTGCCTGGCGCTGCTGTCGGCGATGACCGCACACAACTGGATGCTGATGGCCGGCTGGACGGTGATCGGCCTGGCAATCTACTTCGGCTACGGCTACCGCCACAGCCGGCTGCGCCGCATCGGTAAAGGTTGAGCCGCAAGAGCCCCTCTCCCGTCGGGAGAGGGGTTGGGGTGAGGGTACGGCGCGAAAGCGACCCGCTGGGTTTGTGTGCACGAGGCTTCGCTCGTACCCTCATCCGCCCCTTCGGGGCACCTTCTCCCGAGGGGAGAAGGAAGCGCCGGCTTCGGTTGGATGGCTTAGCCCCTCTCCCCGCGGGAGAGGGGTTGGGGTGAGGGTACGGCCGCAAAGCGCGCGCGGTGTTCGGCTGCACGAGGCTCCGCCCGTACCCTCATCCGCCCCTGCGGGGCACCTTCTCCCGAGGGGAGAAGGAAGCGCCGGCTTCGGTTGGATGGCTTAGCCCCTCTCCCCCCGGGAGAGGGGTTGGGGTGAGGGTGCGGCCGCCTGTCATCCCAATCCAGCCATCAAGCCCTAAACTACCCGCATGAACGCACTGCCCTACGATTCCGAGCGCCTGCGCACGCTGGCGCACCTGCTGATCGACAACATCCGCGAGCTCTCGCAGGCCGGCTGGACCCCCGCCACCAGCAGCAACTTCTCGCACCGCCTGGACGATCGCCATGCCGCGATCACCGTCTCCGGCCGCGACAAGGGCCGGCTGGTGGAGGACGACATCATGGTGGTGGATTTCGACGGCCAGGCCGTCGGCCGGCCGCTGCGCCCATCCGCCGAGACCCTGCTGCACACCCAGCTGTACCGGCGCTCCCCGGAGATAGGCTGCATCCTGCACACGCATTCGCCGGTGCAGACCATCGCCTCGCGCCTGTACGCGCCGCAGGGCCATATCCGCCTGGAAGGCTACGAGTTGCTGAAGGCGCTGCACGGCAACCAGACCCACGAGACCGCGGTGGACCTGCCGGTGTTCGCCAACACCCAGGACATGACCGTGCTAGCGGCGCAGGTCGACGCCCTGCTCGACCGCACGCCGTTGTGGGGCTACCTGATCGACGGCCACGGCCTGTACGCCTGGGGCCGCGACATGGCCGAGGCGCGCCGCCACCTGGAAGCCTTCGAATTCCTGCTGCATTGCGAGCTGGAACTGCGCAAGCTGCGCGCCGCCGGCTGATCCGCCGCGGCGCGACAGCGTTCCAGCGCCGCAACGGCCGCCGGCCGCGCACCTGCTACCCTTTTCGTCCCCCTGCCGCTTTCGCCCGCCGCCATGAGCCGACTCCGTATCTTCGCCGACACCACTCCCGACGCGCCGCTGTTCGACAGCCGCGAGGGCGACGCGATCGCCGCCGAACTGCGCAAGATCGGCGTCACCTTCGAGCGCTGGCAGGCCAACCAGCCGATCGAGCCCGGTGCCTCGCCGGAAGCGGTGATGGCCGCCTACAAAACCGACATCGACCGCCTGGTCGCCTCCAACGGCTTCAAGACCGTGGACGTGGTCAGCATCGCCCCGGACAACCCGCAGCGCGAGGAGATGCGCAAGAAGTTCCTCGAGGAGCACTTCCACAAGGAAGACGAGGTGCGCTTCTTCGTCGCCGGCTCTGGCCTGTTCACCTTGCACGTGGATGGCAAGGTCTACGAGATCGAGTGCGTGCAGAACGACCTGATCGCCGTGCCGGACGGCACCCACCACTGGTTCGACATGGGGCCGGAGCCGCGCTTCGTCGCGATCCGCTTCTTCACCGAGCCGGATGGCTGGGTCGGCCACTTCACCGGCACCGATATCGCCCAGCGCTTCCCGCGCTACGAGGCGAAGCTGCGCGGCGAGGCGCACTGAGCGATGACCGATCCGCGCGTCGTTCTCACCGACATCGAAGGCACCACCAGCAGCATTTCCTTCGTCAAGGACGTGCTGTTCCCCTACGCGCGCCGCGCCCTGCCCGGCTTCGTGCGCGAACACGGCCAGCAGCCGCAGGTACGGCAGTGGCTGGACGCGGTCGCCACCGAATGCGGCGGCATCTGCACCGATGCGGTGATCGTGGAGACCCTGCAGGGCTGGATCGACCAGGACCGCAAGCACACCGCGCTGAAGGCGCTGCAGGGCATGATCTGGGAGGCCGGCTATCGCGATGCCGACTTCACCGCGCACATCTATCCCGATGCCGCGCCGGCACTGCGCCGCTGGCATGACCAGGGCCGTGCACTGTACGTGTACTCGTCCGGCTCGGTGCCGGCGCAGAAGCTGTTCTTCGGCCACAGCGACGCCGGCGACCTGCGCGGGCTGTTCTCCGGCTGGTTCGACACCGAGATCGGCGGCAAGCGCGAGCAGCCCAGCTATGCGCGCATCGCCGAAGCGATCGGCGTGGCGCCGGCGCAGATCGTGTTCCTGTCCGACGTGGTCGCCGAACTGGATGCGGCGCGCGCCGCCGGCGTGGACACGGTGCTGATCGACCGCCGCGACGATTACCCGCAACCGCGCCAGGGCGAGGCCTGCAACGGCCACCGCCGCGCGGAGAGCTTCGCCGACCTGGGCTTCTGAGCCCGCGCATGCGCAGGCCCATCGCTGCCTTGATCGCCGCCCTGGCGGCGTTGCGGCGCCCGCTCGCCGTGCTGAGACGCCGGCTGCTGCCGGCCGCGCTGCTGGCGCTGGCGCTGCCCGCCTGCCATTCCGATGCCGGTGCCATGCCGGGCGGCGCGGCCGACACCGCGCAGGACGACGCGGCGCAGGACCCGTTCGACCAGGCGCAGCTGCGCCAGGCGCTGGGATCGCTGCAGGCGCAGCGCCCCGGCATCCCCGACCTGTACGTGGTCGGCTTCGCCGGCGACGCCAGCGAGGACGTGTTCCGCAACGAAGTGCTGTACCTGCGTCAGCTGTTCGCGCAGCGCTTCGGCGCTGCCGGTCGCATCGCCACCCTGATCAACCACGGCGACAATCTCGGCGCGCACACCTACGCGCCGCAGGCCTCGTACGACAACCTGGCCGATACCCTGGACCGCGTCGGCAAGCTGATGGACCCGCGTGAGGACGCATTGCTGCTGTTCCTGACCAGCCACGGCACCGACCAGCACGAGCTGTATCTGCAGTTCGGCCCCGGCGAGGATGCCGAGTACGACACCATCACCCCACAGGAACTGCGCCGCCTGCTCGACGACGCCGGCATCCGCAACCGCATCATCGTGATCTCGGCCTGCTACTCCGGCGGCTTCGTGCCGGCGCTGAAGACCGCCGACACCCTGGTGATCACCGCCGCACGCCGCGACCGGCCCTCGTTCGGCTGCGGCAACACCGCCAGCGCCACCTATTTCGGCCGCGCCTGGTTGATCGACGCGCTGGCGCGCACCACCGATGTCGTCGAAAGCTATCGCCTGGCCAGTGCCGAGATCAGCGCACGCGAACAGGCCGAAGGCGAGGCGCCGTCGTATCCGCAACTGTACGTAGGCGCGCGCATCGGCCCATGGCTGCAGCACTGGCGCGCGCAGTTGCCGAACGCGGCGGCACCGCCCTATCCGTATCCGGAACCCGATGCGGACGACGCGGCGGATGCGGCCGATGGCGAGCAGACCCACGCGCATGGCGCAGCGCCCGCGCCCGCCGCGGTGATGCGCGCGCAGGACCCGGCATCGCCGACGAAGCGCACGCCCGCGCGGTGATGCCGCGCAGGGCGTGAGGTCGACTGCATGCGAGGGGCGTGCGCGCACCCTCGTGCTTGCCGGCCATCCTGCTCCCGACCCTGCACGCCCGAACCCGTGCAGCAGGCCGAAAAGATGAGAGTGATTCGCGTTCGATCGCGACGCCTGCGCGATCGCTAGAATCTCTCCCGCAGCAAGCCCGCCCGCGTTTCGCCAGCCAGCTGCGCTCCGATCCAACCGCCCGCCAGCCTTCGCTCGCCAGCCAGGATCCTTCGGTTCGTCTGCCTCCTTCGTGGAGGTTTTTTTGTTTCTGGGGTCGTCGTGGTGCGTGCAGAACGCGAGCACGCGTCTCTTGGCGTTGGCGGTGGATGGCGCGACCGCCTCACCGCGCCTGTCGCGGCTGAAGCCGCTCCCACATGGGTCCGACACTGTGAGGTGTTGATGGACGCACTGTGGGAGGGACTTCAGTCCCGATGCCTGGAACACATGGCTGCCTAAACCCTTGTCGCGGCAGTGACGGTGATCGAGCATGCAGCATCACTGCGCGCTTATCTGCCGACCACCGCCTACCGCCGCCACTTCATCAAGGGCTCGCATCCTGCAAGCGGTAGCTACCGCCGGCTCGCTGCTCGCCGCGCCAGCGGTCGAATGCGCGGACCTCGATGCGGTGCGCACCCACTTTCAGGTCGGTCGGCAAGGCGCCGCGCCACAGATGCTGCGAGGGAGTCGCTTCCGGCGAACGGTCGTAGCCGCGCAGCGCGTCGGCGGCATCGTCGCGCGCGTTCTCGGCGAGCAGTGTCGGGTCGGGCTGTTCGACCCGCTGCATCGGCTTCCAGGCGCCGTCGTCCACGCGGTACTCGACGCGCGTGTCGTCCTCGCCCATGTACACGTTCGCGTACACGCCCCAGGCCGGATAGGCGCCGCGGCGCAACACCTTCGGCGCATGCAGGCCGATCTGCGCGTCGTCGGCGGCACGCGCGGCGTGGTAGGCCAGCGCGTAGCCGCCGTCGCGGCGCACGGTCAGCAGCGCGTAGCCGTTCGGGGTGCCGTCGGCCATCGTCGCGGCGGGGATGCCGTCGGCATCCTTGACCCCGGACCAGAACGCGCCGCAGGCCGCGCCGACGTTGTACTCGTGCAGCGGCTGCGCGCCATGCCAGCCGTCGGCCGCGGTGTAGTACACGTGCCGCTGGGTATGGCTGTGCCCGGTGAGCACCAGCACGTGCGGGAAGTCCTTCAGCAGCGCGAACAGGCGCGCACGATCGGTGTGGCGGAAGGTCTCCTTGCCCGGGACCGCATCGAACAGATGGATATGCATCCCCAGCACCAGCAGTCGATCCTTGGGCACGCTGGCCAAATAGGCCTGCAGGAACGCGAACTGGTCTTCGCGCAGGCCGCCGACATACTTGGGCTGCTGCGTCGGCTGGTAGACCACGTCGTCCAGGAACACGAAGCTGGCCCCGCCCTCTTCCACCGCGTAGGTGTCGGGGCCGTAGACCGCACGCCAGCTCGACAGCGAATCCACATCGTCGCTCGCGTCGAAGTTGAGGTCGTGGTTGCCGGGCACGTGGAACCACGGCACGCCGAGCTTGGCGGTTTCCGCATTCAGCGCCGGATACAGCGACAGGTCGTCGCTGACCACGTCGCCCAGCGTGGTACCGATGCGCGCATGGGTCTTGCCGCGCAGGGGCGCGACGATGTCGCGGGCGTAGTAGCCGACGTCGGTCATCGACGCGGTCTGGGTATCGGCGAACACCAGCACCTCGGTGCTGTCGGCCTTGGGCTGCGCGCGCAACGCGAAGTCCCAGTGGTCGGTGGCGCCGCTGGTCGGGGCGATGCCCGGATACTTGAGCTTGGGCGAGCCAGCCGGTGCGTAATGCCGCCAGTAGTCCGGCAGGCCGTTGCCGGCGCTGGCGAAGTTGTAGTCGTCGGGCTTGATCACGAACACCGTGCGGCCTGGCTCCACCTGCAGTCGGTAGCGGCCCTGCGCGTCGGTGCGGACGATGTGCACGCCGTCGGACACCTGCACGCCGGCGATGCCGACATCGCTCGGGCCGCGGCCCGGGGCGTTGTCGCGTTCCTGATAGACGCTGCCGCTGATCGTCGCGGTCTGCGCCACGGCAGGAGCGGCGGCAGCCAACAGGCAGGCAAGGACGACGGTGCGCAGCATGCGGAACATCCGGGGAAACCGAGGGCCCCCGATTGTAGCCAGCTATGCCGACGCGGCGATGACCGCGCCGGACAGGCTCAGCGGTGCCGCGCTTCCAGCACCGCCACCGCGTCGGCCAGGCCCAGGCCGCGCGCGCGCAACAACACGGTCAGGTGGTAGAGCAGATCGGCGGATTCGCCGAGCAGTTCGTCGTCGCCCTGGGCGACGCCGGCCAGCGCGGTCTCCACGCCCTCCTCGCCCACTTTCTGCGCAATGCGCCGCGTGCCTTTCTCGAACAGCTGCGTGGTGTAGCTGCCCGCCGGCCGTTCGCGCTCGCGCTGGGCGACCAGGCGATCGAGCGCGCCCAGGAACTGGCCCGGCGCCTGCGGGAAGCAGCTGTCGCGGCCCAGGTGGCAGGTCGGACCGTGCGGATGCGCCAGGACCAGCAAGGTATCGCCATCGCAATCGGTGTCGATCGCCACCACCTCGAGGACGTGCCCGGAGCTTTCGCCCTTGGTCCACAGCCGCTGCTTGCTGCGGCTGTAGAAGGTGACCTGGCCGCTGCGTCGCGTCTGCGCCAGCGCCTCCTGGTTCATGTAGCCCAGCATCAGCACGCGCAGAGTGGCGGCGTCCTGCACCACCACCGGCAGCAGGCCGTCGCCCTTGCCCCAGTCCAGTGCCGCATCGGCGGCATCCGCGTCGTGGGAGTGTTCATGCGCCATCGCGCACCTCGATCTGTTGTTGGCGCAGGAAGCGCTTGAGTTCGGGAATGGCGATGGCGCCGCTGTGGAACACGCTGGCGGCCAGCGCGCCATCGACGTCGGCGCGCTCGAACACGTCGGCGAAGTGCTGCATCTCGCCGGCGCCGCCGGACGCCACCAGCGGTACCTTGCACAGGGCGCGCACCTCATGCAGTTGGGCGATGTCGTAGCCGCGGCGCACGCCGTCGCTGTCCATGCAGTTGAGCACGATCTCGCCGGCGCCCAGGCGCTGCGCCTCCACCACCCAGTCCAGGGTGCGCATGCGCAGCGCCTGGGTCTTGCTGGGGTCGCCGGTGAAGCGGCGCACGCGCCACTGGCCGTCGTCCTCGCGGATCGAATCGATGCCGACCACCACGCACTGCACGCCGAACGCCTCGGCCAGCTCGGCGATCAGCGCCGGCCGCTCCAGCGCCGGCGAATTGATCGAGATCTTGTCGGCGCCGGCGTGCAGCACCGCGCGCGCGGTGGCGACGTCGCGGATGCCGCCGGCCACGCAGAACGGGATGTCCAGCAGCCGCGCCACCTTCTCGACCCAGGCGTAGTCCACCGAGCGCCCTTCCGGGCTGGCGCCGATGTCGTAGAACACCAGTTCGTCGGCGCCCTGGTCGCGGTAGCGCAGCGCCAGTTCGGCGATGTCGCCCATGTCCACGTGGTCGCGGAACTTGACGCCCTTGACCACGCGCCCCTCGCGCACGTCCAGGCACGGAATGATGCGCCGGCTCAGCATGCCAGCGCCTCGTCCAGGCGCAACCGCCCTTCCAGCAGCGCCTTGCCGAGGACCGCACCGGCGCAGCCGGCCTCGCGCGCGCCGCGCACGTCGGCGGCGTCGCGGATGCCGCCGGAGGCCTGCACGGCCAGCGCCGGCGCGAGTTGCCGCAGGTGCGTGTACAGCGCCAGATTCGGCCCGGACAGCATGCCGTCGCGGGCGATGTCGGTGCACAGCAGATGGATCAGGCCGGCCGCGGCGTACTCGCCGGCCAGCGCATCCAGGCTCAGCGACGAGGTCTCGGTCCAGCCGTGCACCGGCAAGCGCCACACGCCGTGCGCGTCCTGGCGGCTGTCCAGCGCCACGGTGATGCGGTCGGGGCCGAACTCGGCCAGCCACTCCAGCACCGACTCGCGGTCGCGCACCGCCAGCGAACCGATCACCACGCGGCTGGCGCCGGCATCGAGCAGGCGTTGCACATCGGCGCGCGAGCGCACGCCGCCGCCGGTCTGCACCTGCAGCCCGGTCTCACTGCGGATCCGCTGCAGCAGCGGCGCCAGGGTGTAGCCGCCGGCGCGGGCCGCATCCAGGTCGACCAGGTGCATCCACTGCGCACCGGCGTCGGCGAAGGCCTGCGCGCGGCGCAGCGGATCGTCGCCGTAGTGGGTCTCGCGGGCGTAGTCGCCCTGCGCCAGCCGCACCACGCGGCCGTCGCGGATGTCCAGCGCGGGATAGACGACGAAGCTCATGGGAAATCGGTCTCGAGGAAGTTGCGCAGGATGCGCGCGCCGGTATCGGCCGAGCGCTCGGGATGGAATTGCGCGCCGCAACGGCGGCCGTGCTGCACCACCGCGGTGAACAGGCCGCCATGGTCGCAGGCGGCAACGGTGTCGGCGGTGACCGGCGCGGCATAGCCATGCACGAAATAGGCGCTGGCGCCGTCCGGCACGCCCGCCAGCAGCGACGACGGCTGCAACGGCAGCAGCCGGTTCCAGCCCATGTGCGGCACGCGAATGCCCAGCGCCGGCGGCATGCGCCGGACCACGCCGGTCAGCAGGCCCAGGCAGTCGACATCGCCCTCCTCCGAGCGTTCGAACAGCAACTGCATGCCCAGGCAGATGCCGATCAGTGGCACTTGCAACGCACGGAGTGGCTCGATCAGACCTTGCTCGCGCAGCCGCGCCATCGCATGCGGCGCGGCGCCGACGCCGGGCAGGATCACCCGGTCCGCACCCTGCAGGCCGGCCGCGTCGCGGACCAGACGTGCTTCCACGCCGAGGCGTTCGAGCGCGTAGCGCACCGAGCCCAGGTTGGCGCCGCCGGCATCGATCAGCGCGACATCGGTCATCGCAGGCTCCTTGCAGCAGTCGCGCGCATCACAGCACGCCCTTGGTGGAGGGCAAGGCCGCACCTTCGCGGCGCAACGCCTGGCGCAGAGCACGCGCCAGCGCCTTGAAGCAGGCTTCGACCTTGTGGTGGTCGTTGTCGCCGCGCACGCTCAGGTGCAGGTTCAGCCCGGCCGCGTCGCACAGCGAGCGGAAGAAGTGCGGCACCAGCTCGGTCGGCATGTCGCCGACCCGCTCACGCTTGAACTCGCCTTCGAACACGAAGTACGGCCGCCCGCTGAAATCCAGCGCGGCGCTGGCCAGGGTCTCGTCCATCGGCAGGGTGAAGCCGTAGCGGCCGATCCCGCGCTTGTCGCCCAGCGCCTGGCGCAGCGCCTGCCCCAGCGCCAGGCCGGTGTCCTCGATGGTGTGGTGTTCGTCGATGTGCAGGTCGCCCTCGGCGCGCACGTCCAGGGCGAAACCGCCGTGCTTGCCGATCTGCTCGAGCATGTGGTCGAAGAACGGCAGGCCGGTGGCGCAGTGCGGATCGCGCGCCAGGTCCAGGTCGATCTCGACCGCGATGCGGGTTTCCTTGGTGTCGCGCTGCACCCGTGCGCGGCGCGGCGCATCGGCCAGTTCATGGGCGATGCCGGCCCAGTCCCACTCGCCGCCGAACTGCGCGGTGCGCAACTGGAAACCGCGGATGCGCAGGTTCTCGGCGAACTGGATGTCGGTGGCGCGGTCGCCGACCATGGCCGAGCGCGCCCAGTCGATGCTGCGGTCCTGCAGGTACGGCAGCATCAGGCCGATGCCGGGCTTGCGCGTGGGCGCATTGTCGGCCGGCCAGCTGCGGTCGACCAGCACCTCGCGGAACACGATGCCCTGGCTGGCGAAGATCTGCAGCATCAGGTCGTTGGGGCCGTCGAAGGCGGCCTGCGGATAGGCCTCGCTGCCGAGGCCATCCTGGTTGGTGACGATGACGAACTGGTAGCCGGCATCGCGCAGCTTGAGCATCGCCGGGATCACGCCCTGCACGAAGCGCAGCTTCTCGTAGGCGTCGATCTGGAAATCGGCCGGCTCCTCGATCAGAGTGCCGTCGCGGTCCACGAACAGGATCGGAGTCATGCCGCCGCCCTCCACGCCTGCAAGGCGCCGAGCACGCGCTGGTTCTGCACCGGCGTGCCCAGAGTGATGCGTAGCGCATCGCCCAGGCCCGGCGCGGCGCGCTGGTCGCGTACGACCACCCCGGCCGCCAGCAGCGCCTGGAACGCGCCCTCGGCGTCGTCGAAGCGCAGCAGCAGGAAATTGCCCTGCGACGGATACACCTGGCGCACGCCCGGCAACACCGCCAGCGCCGCCTGCATGCGCGTGCGTTCGGCGCGTACTTCCTGCACCCGTGCGGCGGTCTGCCGCAACGGTTCGGGCTGCAACGCAGCCAGCGCCAGCTGCGTGCACGGCGCCGGAATCGGATACGGCGCCTGGCAGCGCCGCAGCACCGCGATCAGCGCCGGATCGGCGATCACGCAGCCGATCCGCGCCGCCGCCAGCGCGTGCGCCTTGGACAGCGTGCGCAACACCGCCAGATTGGGGTGGCGCACCAGCAGGCCGGTCGCCGAGGCTTCGTCGGAAAACTCGCCATAGGCTTCGTCCACCACCAGCACCGCCCGCCCGTGCAGGCGCTCGGCGGCACGGGCGATGTCGGCCAGGGCGATCGCCGCGCCGCCGGGGTTGCCCGGCGAGCACAGGAACACCAGCTTGGCCATCTGGCTCAGTGCGGCGTCCACCACCGCGTCCACGTCGGTGAGCAGACCGTCGGCCGTGTCGCGCAGCGGCACCTCGACCACGCGTGCGTTCTGCAGCCGCGCGCACACCGCATACATGCCGAACACCGGCGGGGTGATGACGATGGCGTCGCGGCCCGGCTCGCACAGGGCGCGCAGCAGCAGGTCGATGGCCTCGTCGCTGCCGCGGCCGAGCAGCAGTTGTTCCGGGGCGCAGGCGTACAGCGCAGCCAGCGCCGCGCGCAGCGCCGGCGGTTGCGGATCCGGATAACGGCGATTGCCGGCGTCGCCATCGGCGGCGTTGGCCCAGGCCGATTCGTTGGCATTGAGCCAGACCTCGCCCTGCAGCGCGCTGCTGCGTGCGGAGGAGTAGCCGGCGAAATCGCGCAGGTCCGGGCGTACCAGCGCCAGCACGGCGCGCGTGTCGGAGGTCGCGCTCATGCCGCCGTCTCCATGCGCAACGCCACCGCGTTGGCGTGCGCGTCCAGGCCTTCGGCGCGAGCCATCAGTACCGCGCAGCCGCCGATCGTGGCGATGCCGTCGGCGCTGGCGCTCTGCACGCTGACGAAATTCTGGAAGCTGGCCACGCTCACGCCGCTGTAGGCGCGCGCGGCGCCGCTGGTCGGCAGCACGTGGTTGGTGCCACTGCAGTAATCGCCCAGCGCCTCCGGGGTGTAGTCGCCGAGGAACACCGAGCCGGCGGCCTCGACCCGCTGCAGCCAGTCGCGCGGCGCGCGCAGCGCCAGGATCAGGTGTTCCGGCGCATAGCGGTTGCTGATGGCGAACGCGTCGTCCAGCGTGTCGACACGGATCAGCCGCGAGGCGGCCAGCGCCTGCCGGGCAATCGCCGCACGCGGCAGCGTCGCCAGCTGCCGCTCCAGTTCGTTCTCGACCGCCTCGATCAATGCGACGCTATCGGACAGCAGCAGCACCTGCGAATCCGGGCCGTGCTCGGCCTGCGACAGCAGGTCCGCGGCCACGAAGGCGGCATTGGCGCCGGCGTCGGCGATCACCAGCACCTCGGACGGACCGGCCGGCATGTCGATCGCCGCCGCGCCGGCCTGCGCCACCTGTTGCTTGGCCTCGGTGACGTAGCTGTTGCCGGGGCCGAACAACTTGTCGCAGGACGGCACGGTCTCGGTGCCGAAGCCCATGGCCGCGATCGCCTGGGCGCCGCCGAGCTTGAACACCCGGTCCACCCCGCACAGCGTCGCCGCGACCAGCACCGCCGGATCGGCCGAGCCGTCGGCACGCGGCGGCGTGCACAGCACCACTTCGCGACAGCCGGCCAGCGCCGCCGGCACGCACAGCATCAGCGCGGTGGACGGCAGCGGTGCGCTGCCGGCCGGCACGTACAGGCCGACCCGGCCGATCGCCCGCACCACGCGCTCGCAGACCACGCCCGGCGCGGTCTCGACCGCGTACGGCTGCGCCATGCCGGCGCGGTGGAAGGTGTCGATCCGCGCCGCCGCCTCAGCCATCGCCGCGCGCAGCGGTGCCGGCACCGCCGCCTCGGCGGCGGCGAACTCGCTGGCGCTGACCTCGAAGGTCTCCAGCACCACGCCATCGAAACGCGCGGTGAGCTCGCGCAGCGCCACGTCACCGCGGCTGCGCACGGCATCCAGCACCTGCGTCACCGCGCTGCGGGTCTGCTCGGCCACGCGCTGCACCGGCCGGGTCAGCGCCAGCGTCTGCTCCTGCGCGTCGAGCGCGCTCCATTCCAATCGATTCATGCCAGCGACCGCTCCACCGTCAACACCATCAACCCCTGCGCGCCTGCGCGCTCCAGTTCCTCCATGCGCTGCCAGGTGATCGCGCCGTGGCACATGGTCTGCAACTGCAGCGGGCCATCGCCGTCGCCAGGCAGTTGCACCAGCGGTTCGGCATCGGGCAGCAGCCGCGCCAGGTCGGCGACGCGCTCGCGCGCGGCGCGGAACATCAGCAGTTTGCTGTCGCGCAGCTTGAGCACGCCATCGAGCCGGCGCAGCAGCATCGCCGCCAGGCCGGCGCGGGCGTCGGCCGGTTCGCGCACCGGCCCGGCCAGCACCGCCTCGCTCTCCAGCAAGGTCTCTACCGGCTTGAGCTGATTGGCGGCCAGGGTGGCGCCGCTGGAAACCAGATCGCAGATCAGGTCGGCGGTGCCCAGGCGCGGCGCGATCTCCACCGAGCCCGACAGTTCCACCACCTGCGCGGCGATGCCACGCGCGTCCAGCCAGTCGGCCAGCACCGCCGGATAGCTGGTGGCGATGCGTAGCCCCTGCACCTGCTGCGGCCCGCTCCATTCCCAGTTCTCGGGCACCGCCAGCATCAGCCGGCACTGCCCGAAGTTGAGTCCGCGCAGGGCGCGGTAGGCCTCGGGCAAGCCGTTGCGGCGGCGCTCGCCGGCCTGCTCTTCCAGTTCGTTGCGGCCGACGATGCCGAAGTCGCACACGCCATCGGCGATCAGGCCGGGAATGTCGTCATCGCGCACCAGCAGCAGGTCCACCGGCAACGATTCGCCGTAGCAGAACAGCTTGTCGCGGCTCTCGCGCCAGCTCAACCCGCAGGCCGCCAGCACCGCACGGGCCGGCTCGGCCAGGCGGCCACTCTTCTGGATCGCGATACGCAGCCGGTCGCGGGCCGGTGCTGCCAGGGAAGCACTCATCAGGACATCTCAGTGGGAATCGGAGGGGCGCGCCGTCTGCCGGCGCAGCGCCGCGGCATAGCCGCCGGCGCCGTATTCCAGGGTCCGTGCGACACGGCCGATGGTGGTGACGCTGACCTGGGTCAGGTCGTGGATCTCGCGGTACGGCACGCCCTTGAGCAGCAGTGGCACCACCCGCCAGCGGTCCGCCATCGCCTCCAGCTCGGCCGGCGTGCACAGGTCCTGCAGGAACGCCGCCACTTCCTGCGGCTTGCCGAGCTGGGCCAGGGTGCGCGCCAATGCCTTGAACGAGGCATCGCTGTCGCGGTCTTCTGCGGGGACGGGACGTTGTTTCATTGCGCTAATGTAATAGCACGCTATTACAAGGTCAAGTTTTCGCGGGTCGCGCCGGCCTGCCGTTCAGCCGTGACCATCCGCAGCGACTACACCCATCGCGCCGATGCCGGCATCACCAGCAACGGCGATTTCGGCGTGCCCGCTGGATGCCTGGATGCCCCGCCCAGACGCGCTCAGCCCCTAAGCACTGTGGAAGATGGCGCCTTCCGCATGTGGAAGGACCAACCGGCGGCCGCTAGGATCGGCAACGACCACCGCCCCAGGAGCGCCGCATGCGCTACGCATGTCTTGCCAGTCTTACGCTGTGCCTGGCGACGCACGCATTGGCGCAGCCGCCGCCTCCGGCACCACCCGCTCAAGTGGCGGCAAGCGGCGACACCGCGGTTGCCACTGCGGCGCTGCCGATCCGCTCCAGCGCCCAGCTCGAGACCTACCTGCGCGCCAACGCCGGCCAGCGCACGCCACTGGATGCGCTCACGCCCGGCGCCCGCGAACGCTTCCTCGACGGCCTGGTGTTCGGCCGCAATGGCCTGGGTGGATTCGATACGCAGGACCTGCCGCAACTGACCCGCGAACAGGGTCGCGCATTGCTGGCGCTGTTCGGCGTCGAGCGTTATGCCGAAACCTTGCCGCATTGGGCGACGCAGCCGCGCGTCAGCGATCCCGCTGCCCGGATCGGCGACCTGGAGCGCCGTTACAGCCGCTACCGCCGGAACCTGGACGGCCTGCGCCACAGCGAGCGTGATCCGTGGCCCGCGTTGCGCAGCGCCCTACCCGAGATCTTTGATCGCGCCGCCATCGCACAGCTGGACGATACCGCGCTGGACCTGCTGTATCGGGCCGTCTTCGCCACCTACGCGCTGCGCCCCACCGCGGCAGGGCTGGACGCGCAACTGCAGGTGCTGGCGCAGTTGCGGCGCCGCGCGCAGGCCAGTGCGACGCAGGTGGATGCCGCCGGCAACGCGCTGCTGCTGGCGCATCGCGCGGAGGACGCGCGACGTGTGCTGGCCGATGGCGGCAGCGCCGACTGGCCGCGCTGGCTGCGCTTCGACGACCGCCTGGGCGCGGCGGCGCAGGGCCCGACGCTGTGGTCGCTGGACGCCGATGGCCGCACCCTGCGCCGGCAGCGGATCGATCTGCGGCCAACCCGGATCCTGGTCAGCGCCGGCTGCCATTTCGCGGCCGACGCCGCACGCGCCATCGCCGCCGATCCCGAGCTGGGGCCGGTGTTCCGCGACCACGCGCTGTGGCTGTCACTACCGCCCGGCAGCGAGGACATAGACGCGTTGCGCGCCTGGAACCGCGCGCAGCCGCAGACGCCGCTGCACCCGCTCTACGACGTCGAGGAATGGCGGCTGCTGCCGCGCGAATGGCGCATGCCGACGTTCTTCCTGGTGCGCGACGGCAAGGTCGTCGCGCGATTGCAGGGGTGGCCGGCGGAGGATGGCGCGCAGCGCAGAGCACTGAAGGCGATGTTGCAGGATGCGGGCCTGCTGTAGGAGCGGCTTCAGCCGCGACAGGCGTTCCCGGTGATGCGTCGCGGCTGAAGCCGCTCCTACGAAATCCTTTACGGCGCGGCGGCCGTCTCCGGCCGCCGCGACCGACTCAGGCCATAACCTTGGCCTGCTCCAGTTCCACCAACAGCGTGCTGGCCAGTTCGTCGCGGGCGATCTCGAACTGCTGCTCGCGCAGCAGGTCCTTGACCGCGACCACGCCGCGCGCCAGCTCGTCGTCGCCGGCCAGCACCACGAAGCGGATGCCCGCACGGGCCGCGTACTGGAACTGCTTGCCGATCTTCTTCGGCTCCATCTGCACTTCGGTGTTGATGCCGCCGACGCGCAGCCGCCGCGCGATGTCCAGCGCGTCGTCCAGCTTGGTCTCGTCCATCAGCGCCACCATCGCCTGCACGCTGCTGGAGGCGATGCCGTCGATCAACCCGGCCTCGCGCAGTTGCCAGAACAGCCGGGTCAGGCCGATGGAGATCCCCACGCCGGGCAGCTTGGACTTGCTGTAGTGGCTGGCCAGGTCCTCGTAGCGGCCGCCCGAGCAGATCGAGCCGATCTGCGGGTAGTCGGTCAGCAGCGTCTCGTAGACGGTACCGGTGTAGTAGTCCAGGCCGCGGGCGATGGAGAAATTCAGGCAGTACGCGGTTTCCGGCACGCCGAGCGCCTTGACCAGGGCCAGCACCTCGCGCAGCTCGGCCACGCCCTCGCGCAGGATCGTGCTGGACGCCGCATCGGCCTCCAGTGCCTGCAGCCGTGCCAGCGCATCGTCATGGCCGCTGGAGCGCACCGCGACGAAGTCGAGGATGCGCTGCACCTGCTCGGCAGGAATGCCGAAGCCCTCGCCGGCCAGCGTCTCGCGCACGTAGTCGGCGCCGCGCTTGTCCAGCTTGTCGACCTCGCGCAGCACCGCGAGCTGGCGCTCGCCCTCGGCCACGCCCAGGCTCTCGAAGAAGCCGCGCATCAGCTTGCGGTTGTTCAACTGCACGGCGAAATCGCCGATGCCCAGTTCGGCGAACACCGCGTGGATCACCGCCAGCACTTCGGCGTCGTAGCGGATGCTCAGCGCGTCCTTGCCGATCACGTCGATGTCGCACTGGTAGAACTCGCGGAAGCGGCCGCGCTGAGCGCGTTCGCCGCGGTACACGCGCTGCATCTGGTAGCGGCGGAACGGGAAGCTCAACTCGTGCTCGTGCTCGGCCACGTAGCGGGCCAGCGGCACGGTCAGGTCGAAGCGCAACGCCAGCTCAGGCAGCCCGCCCTCGCCGCCCTCGGCCGCGGCATTGGCCAGCGCACCGGTGGACTGCACGAAGTACACCTGGCGCTCGGTCTCGCCGCCGGACTTGGTCAGCAGCACGTCGGACAGTTCGAACACCGGCGTCTCCACCGGCAGGAACCCGAACCGCTCGTAATTGCGGCGGATGACGTCCAGCATGCGCTGAAACGCGATCTGCTCGCGTGGCAGCAATTCCATGATGCCGGGCGGCGTACGGGGCTTGATCACGTGCGGAACTCCTGCGATTCGGGGGCGAGCGGGACAGCAATTCTAGCCGCACCGGCCACGCCCGGCCGCATCGGCGTATCATTCCCTGGTGACGACGCCGCTGCCACGCCCATGAACCGGCCTCCTTCCGGATTCGCCCTGCCCTACGCCGAACCGGCCGCCGCGCGTGCGCCGCACGGCAACGAATGCCTGCATTGCGCGGTCCGCCACCTGGCGATCTGCTCGGCGCTGGCCTGCGACGAGGTGCAGGCGCTGGAACGGGTCACCACGTCGCTGACCTATCCCACCGGCACTACCATCGCGCGCACCGGCGAGGCGCGGCAGGCCGTCTATACCGTCACCGCCGGCGCGCTGCGCCTGGTCCGCACCCTCGCCGACGGGCGCCGCCAGGTCGCCGGTTTCGTCCTACCGGGCGACTACGTCGGCCTGAGCGAATCGGCCAGGCACCGCCACGACATCGAAGCGATCGCCGACAGCCGGGTATGCCGGGTGTCGGTGGCGCAGATGCAGCAGTTGCGTACCCAGTTCCCGCACCTGGAGCGCAAGCTGCTGCAGCGCGCCTGCCTGGAACTGGACGCGGCGCAGGACGCGGCGCTGTCGCTGGCCCGGCTGCAGCCGGCCGAGAAGCTGGCCGACTTCCTGCTCAAGCTGGCCGCGCGCGCGGCGCGCCAAGGCGATGCCGGCAACAAGGTGGTGCTGCCGATGGGCCGCGGCGACATCGCCGACCATCTCGGCCTGACCATGGAAACGGTCAGCCGTACCTTCACCAAGCTGCGTCAGCAGGGCCTGATCGCGCTGCCGCAACTGCACGTGGTGGAGATCCGCGACTTCGCCGCGCTGCACCGGCTAGCCTCGGACGAAGCCTGAGCCGGATCGCCGCGGCGATTTTTTCGCCACGTCGCGCCAGGCGCTGACGCCACGCGGCGCCCGGCCACTTATCCACAGGATTCCAGGGCAACGTTCCACACTGCGTGTGGACAACCTCGCCGCGCCGGCTGGCCGGCAACGGATGGCCTGTGCGGTGGCCGGCAACCCCAACGCCACGCCACCCCTGAACGCTTCAGCTGGTCTTCGCCGCATCGCGGCCCGACCGGCATAGACTGCGCGCGCAACACACCTGCGGCGTCGCCGCGGTGCCGGTGGGGGGGACCACTCGGAGGGCCAACATGGCCGTCGCCATCGAGATGCAACACGCCTCGCGCGCCTGCGTGATGCTGGACCGCGAGCGCGAACTGGCGTTCTGGAAGATGCACTTCGTGCACAGCACCTTCCATCAGCCCGGTTACACCTTCCATGACTACGAGCCGGCACTGAAGCTGGCCTACGACGCCTACCTCAAGTACCACGGCCAGCGCGTGGAGGACGTGGTCGCGCAACTGCGCGACGTGTTCCTGCGCGACCACCCGCGCTCGCGCCTGGACTGGCTGCAGGTTCGCGGCATTGTCCTGGCCGCCTGGCAGCGGCTGCAGCCGTCCGACTGAGCCGCCGGGCGCGCGGGCGCCACCGCCCGCGCAGTGCTCAACCGGCGAGCAGGCGCGCGCGCAAGGCCGCGTAGTCCGGCGCGATCGGCTCGGCCTGTGCCGGCCGCTGCAGCAGCGCCGCCAATGCCGGCGGCACCGGCACCGGCTGCCCGATCAACGGCTCCACCACGCCTTCGAACTTGGCCGGATGCGCGGTGGCCGCCACCGCCCAGTCGCCGGCATCGGCTTCCGCACCCTCGGCGCGCAGTTGCTGCAGCACGTGCAGCGCGGTGGCGGTATGCGGGCAATGCACCTCGCCATAGCGGCGGAAACGCTCGCCGATGGTCTGGCGGATCTGCGCATCGTCCACCGAGTACGCCTGGAATTGGGTGCGCAGGGTGGCGTCGTCGCCCTGGTACAGCCAGCGCAGGCGCTCGACGTTGCTCGGTGCGCCCACGTCCATGGCATTGGCCACGGTCGCCACGCTGGGCTGCGGCGCGTAGTCGGCGCCGGCGAAGAAGTCCGGCAGCACGCGGTTGGCGTTGGTGGCCAGCACGATCCGGCCCAGCGGCACGCCCAGCGCACGCGCCAGGATCGCGGCCAGCGCGTTGCCGAGATTGCCGGTGGGCACCACCAGGTTCAGCGGTTGCGCATGCGCGGCGTGGTGCTGCAGCGCTGCGTGCGCGTAGTAGCTCATCTGCGGCAGCAAGCGCCCCAGGCTGATGCTGTTGGCCGAACTCAACGGCGCCTGCGCCTGCAGGTCGGCGTCGTTGAGCGCCTGCTTGACCAGCGCCTGGCAGTCGTCGAACGACCCGGCCACGCGCAGCGCCTGGATGTTGTCGCCGAAGCATCCGAGTTGGTGCGCCTGGCGCGGCGACACGCGCCCGTCCGGATACAGCACCACCACGCGCAATCCGGGCTGGCGATGGAACGCCGCCGCGACCGCGGCACCGGTGTCGCCGGAGGTGGCGACGAGGATGGTCAGCGGCGTCGCAGCCCCCCGCCGCAACCGGGTCAGGCAGGCGGCCAGGAAGCGCGCGCCGAAATCCTTGAAGGCGGCGGTCGGGCCATGGAACAGCTCCAATGCATGGTCGCCGGGCGTGGCCAGCGGCTGCAGCGGCGCATCGAAGTCGAAGGCCTCGGCGCAGATGGCCGGCAGTTCCGTGGCCAGGGCGTCGCCGTCGAAGAATGGCGCCAGCAGGTCCGCGGCGGTCTCGGCAAGGCTGGCGCCGGCGCGCAGGTCGCGGGCGGCGGGCATGCGCTCGGGCACGTACAGGCCGCCATCGGGGGCGAGGCCGGCGGCGATGGCCTGGCTGAGCGAGACGGGGGGTGCGGCGTTACGGGTGGAGATGAAGTTCATGGTGGTTCCATTAGCGGGGAGTTCGATCGCACTGTCGTTCTTTGCTGTTGCTTTGGCTGTTGCTTTGGCTGTTGCTTTGGCTGTTGCTTTGGCTGTTGCTTTGGCTGTTGCTCTGGCTTTGGCAGTTGCTGTTCTGCTTCACCCGGGGTCCCCTCGGCGCGGCAGCCACGGCGGGCGAATACCCGAAGGGCGACGCGCAGGATGCGCGTCGTTTTTCGCCGGCACATGGATGTGCCGTCGAAAAATGCCCGTCGTGGCTGCGGACCCGGAGCGCGTAGCGCGGAGGGCGCGCTGCGGGGTGTGCTTTCTTTTGGTTACTTTTCTTTGCACAAGCAAAGAAAAGTAACTCGCCGCCAGGCGAAAGCTTTTGCTCTTGTTGTTGCTTTAAGACCCATGTAGGAGCGGCTTCAGCCGCGACAGGCGCTTCGCCCATCGCCCAAGTCGCGGCTGAAGCCGCTCCTACAAGCTCCGCTCGTCCGCCACACGCAAAAATCAAGCAACAGCAACAGCTTTCGCCTTGCGGCGAGTTACTTTTCTTTGCTCGCGCAAAGAAAAGTAACCAAAAGAAAGCGCGCCCTGCCTCGCGCCCTCCGCGCTAACGCGCTCCGGGTCCGCGTCCATCACGGGGATTCGCGGAAGGGGCATCCTGCCCCTGCCGCGAACGGCGCACGTCCCTGTGCGCCGCCCTTCGGGTTTTTCCCCGCGATGGCCGCCGCTTCGGAAGGGAACCCGGTACGGCAACAGCAACAACAAGAGCAACAACCAGAGCAACGGCAACGGCAACGGCAACAGCTACTGCGACAGCAAAAGCAAAATCGGCAACAGCAACAGCAACAGCAACAGCAACAGCAACAATATCGGCAGCGGCAGTAGCGGCAGCAACAAAGGCGTCAACGCGCCGCGCCAACGCTCGGCTACAGCAACGTCGCGCCCGGACACTGCAGCGGCGACACCCAATGCTGGCTGCCGAAGCCGGCATCCGCGAAAGCAGCCTGGACCGCCGGCGCCGCGGCCTCGGCCTCGGCGCGGGTGGCGAACCAGGCGAAGACGCTCGGGCCGGCACCGGAAATGCCCGCGCCCATCGCCCCAGCCGCCAGCGCCGCCGCCTTGGCCGCGTCGAAACCGACGATCAACGGCGCGCGCCGTGGCTCGATCAGCACATCGCGCAAGCCGGCGCGTACCAGCGCCTCGTCGCCGGCATGACAACCCGCCAGCACCAAGGCCAGGTTCGCGCTCTGCGCCACGAACTCGCCGAGCCGGTACTCCCCGGCCAACGCCGCGCGCGCATGGCGCGTCTCCAGCGTCGCGTCCGGATGCACCAGCAAGCTGTGCCAGCCAGTCGGCACCGGTACCGGCACCAGCCGCTCCAGGGTCGACAGCACCAGCCCGCCGAGCAACATCGGACCGAGGTTGTCGCCATGGCGGCTGCCGCTGGCCACCGCCTCGCCGTCCAGCGCATAGCGATACAACTGATCGCGCGACAGCGGCGCCTCGAGCAAGGCATTGGCCGCCACCAGTGCAGCCACGCACGAGGCGGCCGAGCCGCCCATGCCGGAGCTGAGCGGGATGCCCTTGTCGATCTCCAGTTCGAAACCGAACGGCAGCGCCAACGCCTCGCGCAGCGACATCAGGGCGGCCCCGGCGGTGTTGCGTGCGGGCTCCAGCGGCAAGGCGACCGTGGTGCCGCGGATCGCGGTGATGCGGACCTCGGGCGCATCGATGCGGCGCACCGTCACCGTGTCGCCGACGCCTTCCACCGCGTAGCCGAGCAAATCGAAGCCCACCGCCACGTTGGCCACCGAGGCCGGCGCGAACGCGCGCGCCTGCGCCGGCAGCGCGGCCGTACCCATGGCGCTTGTCGGCAGCGTCTGCATCCGGCTCACAGGCGCGCGCCCTCGCCCGCCGCCACCCGCAGCAGGTCGGCGAACACGCCGGCGGCGGTCACTTCCGGGCCGGCGCCCGGCCCCTGCACCACCAGCGGATTGGCGCAGTAGCGACGGGTGGTGAACTGCACCACGTTGTCGGTCAGGCGCAGGTTGGCGAAGGCATGGTCGGCCGGCAGCTCCACCAGGCCCACGCTGGGCGCATGGCCCGGCGCCAGCCGCGCCACGTAGCGCAGCACGCAGCCGCGCGCCTTGGCCGCCTGCAGGCGCTGGGCGAAGGCGTCGTCGACCTCGTGCAGGCGCGCCATGAAATCGTTCACGCTGGCCTGGCGCAGCGCTTCCGGCACCAGGCTCTCCACCGCCACGTCCTCCAGACTCAGTTCGTGCCCGGCCTCGCGCGCCAGGATCACCAGCTTGCGCGCCACGTCGGTGCCGGACAGGTCGTCGCGCGGATCCGGTTCGGTGTAGCCCATGCCGCGCGCCTCGGCCACCAGTTGCGCGAACGGCACGCTGCCGTCGTATTTGTTGAACAGCCAGGCCAGGGTGCCGGAGAAGATGCCTTCGATGGCGGTGACGGCATCGCCGGTATCGACCAGGTCGCGCAAGGTGGTGATCACCGGCAGCCCGGCACCGACCGTGGCCTCGTAGCGGAAGCGCGCGCCGCTGGCGGCGGCCGCGGCGCGGATGGCGTGGAAGCGCGGCAGCGGACCGGCGCCGGCCTGTTTGTTCGGGGTCACCACGTGGATGCCGGCCGCCAGCCAGCCGGCGTAGCGGTCGGCGACGTCGGCACTGCCGCTGCAGTCGATGATCACCGCATGCGGCAGATGCGCCGACAGCAGGTGTGCGGTGAACGCGTCCAGATCCGTCGGCTGCTGACCGGCGGCCAACGCCTGCCGCCAGTCGCCGGCGAAGGCACGCGGCTCCAGCCGCATGGTGCTGCGCGAGGCGATGGCGCGCAGGCGCAGGTCGAGGTTGGCCTTGGCCAGCAGTTGCGGCTGCGCGGCACGCAATTGGTCCAGCAGCGCCGCGCCGACGTTGCCCGGCCCGATCACGCCGACCGAGAAGGTCTGCGGCGACAGCCAGAAGCCGGCATGCGCAGCGCGCAGCGCCTTGGTCGCGTGCGCGCTGTCGATGGCCACCGAGATGTTGCGCTCGGACGAGCCCTGCGCGATCGCCAGGATGTTGACCTGGGCGCGGCCCAGCGACTCGAACAGGCGCGCGGCCACGCCGGGCTGCCCGGCCATGCCGTCGCCGACCGCGGCCAGCACGCTGATGCCGGTGGTCAGCTGCACGCGCTGCACCTGGCCCACCACCAGTTCGTGGGCGAAGGCCGAGAGCACCGCGTCGCGGGCGCGCTCGGACTCGTTCTGCCGCACCACGCAGCAGATGGAATGTTCGGACGAGCCTTGCGAGATCATCACCACCGACACGCGCGCGTTGCGCAGCGCGGCGAACACGCGCTCGGCAGTGCCGGGCACGCCGATCAGTCCGGTGCCTTCGAGGTTGAGCACGGCCAGGTCCGGGCTCAGGGTCAGCCCCTTGATCGGGCCGCTGGTGGCGCTGCTGGCGGTGATGCGGGTGCCCGGATGCTCGGGCTGGAAGGTGTTGCGGATGATGATCGGCAGGCCGCGCTCGATCGCCGGCGACATGGTCTGCGGGTGCACCACCTTGGCGCCGAAATAGGCCAGTTCGCAGGCTTCGTCGTAGCTGAGCGTCTCCAGCTGCACCGCTTCGGGTACCACCCGCGGGTCGGCCGAGAGCACGCCGTCGACGTCGGTCCAGATGTGCAGTTCGGCGGCGTCGAACAGCGCGGCGAAGATCGCGCCGGAATAGTCGCTGCCGTTGCGGCCGAGGGTGGTGATGCGGCCGGCGCGGTCGCGGGCGACGAAGCCGGTGACCACGATGCGCTGCTGCGGGTGCTGCGCACGCCACTGCGCCAACCGCTGCGCGCTGGCGGCCCAGTCCACATCCACACCCAGTTCGCCACGATCGACCACCAGCACCTCGCGCGCATCGAGCACGGCGCAGTCCTCGCCCAGCGCCCGCAGATGGTCGCCCAGCAATTGCGCCGAATACACCTCGCCTAGCCCTTGCACGCGGTCCAGCACTTCCCGCGGCAACTCGCCGATCACCGCCAGCGCAGCGAGGATTTCGGCCAGGTGCTCGAAGCGCGCGTCCAGCCATTCCACCGTGGCGCCGGCATGCTCGCCGAGCAAGGCCACCGCCGCGGCGCGATGACGGGCGCGGGTCTCGTGCCAGCGCTCGCGCCAGTCGCCGTGGCCGTGCGCGGCCAGCTCGGCCAGGCCGATCAAGGCATCGGTGACGCCCTTCATCGCCGAGACCACGGTGACCTGGAGGCGTTCCGGGCGCGCCAGCAGCAGTTGCGCCACATGGCGATAGCGTTCGGCATCGGCCACCGAGGTGCCGCCGAACTTGTGCACGACGGTGGCGGCGGCGAGCGCGGGATCTACGGGGGAATCAGGCGAAGCGGCGACAGCGGGAGCGACGGCGGACGACATGGGAGACCTCGGAGTGGAGGCCCCGCTCGCATCAGGCCGAGGGAGTCCCCCGCATCCTGATCCGGGTGCGGGGCCGTGGTGTTCGACAATCAGGCGAAGACGACGGACCGCACCGGGCGAATGGTGAGGGTGGTAATACCGGTGGTAATGCCCGCGGCAACGGCGGCCGCGTGCCGAAGCGAACGCGGAAGCGAGATGGCGGTGAGGGCGAGAACCTGAGGCATGAACGCAAGAGGACATCATGCGCTGGGGCGCTGTCAAGCGCCGTGTGTGCACCTGCAGCATCGACCTGCTGGTCGAACGAGACGGTTGCAAAAGTGACTATCGCCAAACGCTGACAAACCCGGCGTTGCGCCGGCTTGCGATACTTGCCCCTGCACGAAAAAACGCCGCGCGCGACGTGGACCAAACGACTCCGCGACCAAGCGCGCGACGCCCCTGGCGCCGCGCGCTTGCGCAAGCCTTACTGCTGCTTCTGGTCCGCCGGCGGCGTCTGCGTCGGCTGCTGCGGATCCGGATTGGCCGGGTCCTGCGGGCTGGTCGGCGAGGTCGGCGACGTGCCCTGCGACGCGTCCTGGCCCTGCATGGTGCCCTGCCCGGTGTCGGTCCCGGTCGCGGTGCCGCTGGCGTCGCCGCTGGTGCTGCCTGCCGGCGCGGTGCTGCCGCCTGCCGGGCTGCCGTCGGCCGCTGCCGGCGGATTGGCCGCGTTGGGGTCGGTGGCCGGGTGGTCGCCATCGCGCTTGCACGCCGCCAGGGCGGCCAGCATCGAACCGACCAGGACCATCTTCATTGCTGTCTTCATGAGTCACTCCTGCTTCGCATAGGTGGGGGAATCGCCGCGTGCCCGCCGGAACCTCCGGCGGTCATGCCATGGCGACCAGGACCGCCGATGCGCGGCGGCGATCGTCTCGACGCGATAGCGCGAACGGGACGCTTGTAGCAGACGCGGCGGATGCGATTCCGTCATCGTCGTTCGTCGCCGCTACAGACAGCGCGGAATCGCAGGCCGCGCAGCCGCAGTGGCCGACGTACCCAGCCTACCCAGGGCGATGCTCAGGCCGCGTCGGCACAAGGTGTAGACGACGTTATTGCAAAGCGGGGCGACAACGCGCGATTCAGCGTCGTAGAATCCCCCGGCAGGCCAATGGCCCCGTAGCTCAGCTGGATAGAGCGGTCCCCTCCTAAGGGACAGGTCGTGCGTTCGAATCGCGCCGGGGTCACCATTTCGTTCATGCCGGCTGTGACCGCCATGGCGCCATCGGCCTTTTCCTCGCTTGCCGATGCAAGCCCCGCAGCCGCCGCGCGGCGCGATACCTGTGCGTTTTTGCGCTCGCCAGCCGCTCCAGGCCGGCGACGGCGGCCGGCTGCGTCCGGTCTGCTAAAATTGTCGGCTGCGCGTCCCGCGTCCCCCGCCTGCGGTCGCCTTCCCTGTCGCAACGAACCCAGGAGATTCCATGTCCGCTGACCTGCTCAAGGCGCTCGGCCTCGCCGCCACCAACTCCGGCACCTATCTCGGCAACGGCGAGTGGTCCAGCGCCACCGGCGCCGGCGTGCTGCAGCCGCTCAATCCGTCGAACAACGACGTCATCGCCGACGTCCAGGCCACCACCGAGCAGGACTACGAAACGGTGATCGCCCGCGCCCAGGCAGCGTTCAAGGTCTGGCGCACCACCCCGGCGCCGCGCCGCGGCGAAGCGGTGCGGCTGTGCGGCGAAGCGCTGCGCAAGCACAAGGACGCGCTGGGTTCGCTGGTCGCGCTGGAAATGGGCAAGAGCAAGCCGGAAGGCGACGGCGAAGTGCAGGAGATGATCGACATCGCCGATTTCGCGGTCGGCCAGAGCCGCATGCTGTACGGCTACACCCTGCATTCGGAGCGCCCCGGCCACCGCATGTACGAGCAGTACCAGCCGCTGGGCCTGGTCGGCATCATCAGCGCGTTCAACTTCCCGGTCGCGGTGTGGAGCTGGAATGCGTTCCTGGCGGCGATCTGCGGCGACATCTGCATCTGGAAGCCGTCCAACAAGACTCCGCTGACCGCGATCGCGTCGATGAAGATCTGCAACGACGCGCTGCGCGACGCCGGCTTCCCGGACATCTTCTTCCTGATCAACGACGCCGGCGTGGCCCTGTCCGAGCGCCTGGTCGAGGACACCCGCATCCCGCTGATCAGCTTCACCGGCTCCACCCAGGTCGGCCGTGTCGTCGCCGAGAAGTGCGCGCGCCGCCTGGGCCGCTGCCTGCTGGAACTCGGCGGCAACAACGCGATCATCCTCGACGAGAGCGCCGACCTGAAGCTGGCGGTGCCCGGCATCGTGTTCGGCGCGGTCGGCACCGCCGGCCAGCGCTGCACCACCACGCGCCGGCTGATCGTGCACGAATCGATCTATGACACCGTGCTGGCGACGCTGGTCAAGGCCTACAAGCAGGTCGAAGGCAAGATCGGCGATCCCACCGACCCGGCCAACCTGATGGGCCCGCTGAACAGCCGCGGCGCGGTCGAGCAGTTCCTGGACTCGATCGCCAAGGCCAAGGCCGCCGGCGGCACCGTCGAGACCGGTGGCACCGCGCTGGACCGTCCGGGCAACTTCGTGCTGCCGGCCATCGTCACCGGCCTGAAGAACAGCGACGAGGTCGTCCAGCACGAGACCTTCGCGCCGATCCTGTACGTGATGAAGTACAGCACCCTGGACGAGGCCATCGACATGCAGAACGGCGTGCCGCAGGGCCTGTCCTCGTCGATCTTCACCCAGAACCTGAAGGCGGCGGAGAAGTTCCTGTCCGCGGCCGGCAGCGACTGCGGCATCGCCAACGTCAACATCGGCACCTCCGGCGCCGAGATCGGCGGCGCCTTCGGCGGCGAGAAGGACACCGGCGGCGGCCGCGAGTCCGGCTCGGATGCGTGGAAGGTGTACATGCGCCGGCAGACCAACACGATCAACTACTCCGACTCGCTGCCGCTGGCGCAGGGCATCAAGTTCGATCTGTGACGCGGTGAGCGCGGCGGCCCGCACCCTGCGGCCGCCGCTCCTTTCCTTCTGCAAGGAGCGACAGCGATGAGTCAGGTGCGCGAAACCAATTCCCTCGCGGTGGTCAGCCTGGTCGCCGGGATCCTCGGCTGGACCCTGATGCCGGTGCTGGGCAGCCTCGGCGCGATCATCACCGGGCACCTGGCCCGCGCGGAGATCCGTCGCCAGCCGCACCGTTTCCAGGGCGATGGCCTGGCGGTCGGCGGACTGATCCTGGGCTGGACCGCGGTGGTGCTGGCGGTCCTGGCGGTCCTGGCCTTCGTGCTGTTCTTCGGGGGGCTGGCGTGGTTCGCCAGCACCCAGTCGTGAGCCGGGACGCCGCCGCGCCACGCGAGCGCTTCAGCGACCGCGTCGCCGACTACGTGCGCTACCGCCCCAGCTATCCGCCGGCCCTGCTCGACTGGGTGCACGGCGAGCTGGGCGTGGCGCGCGACGCGCTGGTCGCCGACATCGGCGCCGGCACCGGGATCTCCACACGCCTGTTCCTGCAGGCCGGGCACCCGACCCTGGCGGTGGAGCCGAACGCGGCGATGCGCGAGGCCGCGGTGGCGCTGCTGCAGGACCTGCCGGGCTTCCGCGCCATCGACGGCAGCGCCGAGGCCACCACCCTGGCCGACGCCAGCGTCGCTGTGATCAGCGCCGCCCAGGCCTTCCACTGGTTCGACCTGGAGGCGGTGCGCCGCGAATGGGCGCGGGTGCTGCGTCCCGGTGGCCTGGCGCTGGTGTACTGGAATTCGCGCCTGCTCGACGCCACGCCGTTCCTGGAGGGCTACGAGCAGTTGCTGCTGGAATACGGCACCGACTACAGCGCGGTGGCCGAGCGCTACCACGACGATGCCACCATGCAGCGCTGGTTCGGCGCCGGCCTGCGCGGCACCGCGCAGTTCCCCAACGAGCAGCACATGGATTTCGAGGCGCTGCGCGGACGCCTGCTGTCGTCCTCCTACGCGCCGCTGCCCGGCCACCCGCGCCACGCGCCGATGCTCGAAGCGCTGCGCGCGCTGTTCGACCGGCACCAGCGCGACGGCGTCGTCGCGTTCCATTACCGCACCCGCGCCTTCGCCGGGACGCTGAACTGAGCCACGCCATGTACTCCCTCGCCCGACCGTTCCTGTTCGCCTTCGACGCCGAGCGTGCGCATGCCCTGGGCCTGCGTGCGATCGAGCTGGCCTACCGCACCGGCACCAATCCGCTGCTGGCGCGCACGATCGCGCCGATGCCCACGCGCGCCTTCGGCCTGGATTTCCCCAACCCGGTCGGGCTGGCCGCGGGCCTGGACAAGAACGGTGAGCACATCGATGCGCTGCTGGCGCTGGGTTTCGGCTTCGTCGAGATCGGCACCGTCACCCCGCGCGCGCAGGCCGGCAACCCGCAGCCGCGCATGTTCCGCCTGCCGCGGCAGCAGGCGGTGATCAACCGCATGGGCTTCAACAACCTGGGCGTGGATGCGCTGGTGCGCAACGTCGAGCGCGCGCGGCGCCGGCGCGGCCTGCTCGGGATCAACATCGGCAAGAACAAGGACACCCCGAACGAAGACGCCGCGTCCGACTACCTGCACTGTCTGGAAAAGGTCTACGCGCTGTCCGACTACGTCACCGTCAACATCTCCTCGCCCAACACCGCCGGCCTGCGCGAATTGCAGGAAGAACAGGCGCTGCGGCAACTGATCGCGCGCCTGCGCGAGGCGCAGGAAGCGCTGGCGGCGCGTCACGGCAAGCGCGTGCCGATGCTGGTCAAGGTGGCGCCGGACCTAAGCGACAGCGACATCGACGCAGCGGCGCGGGTGCTGTCGGACCTGCAGGTGGACGGGGTGATCGCCACCAACACCACCGTCGCCCGTCCCGGCCTGGAGCACGAGCCGCTGGGAGGCGAAAGCGGCGGCCTGTCCGGCGCGCCGCTGCTGGGCCAGTCCACCCTGGTGCTGCGCCGCTTGCGCGCGCGGCTGCCCGAGAGCGTCCCGCTGATCGGCGTCGGCGGCATCCTCTCCGGTGCCGACGCGGTAGCGAAGATGGCCGCCGGCGCGGCGCTGGTGCAGTGCTACAGCGGGCTGGTGTTCCGCGGGCCGGAACTGATCGGCGAGTGCGTGGAAGCGATGCGTCGGCGCCGTGAAGCGCCCAGCCGCGGCGCCGTGGCCGCGCCATGAGCACGACGGCCTGGTCGCTCACCGCGCAGGCGCCGCTGCAGGCGCTCAATACCTTCCACGTCGCCGCACAGGCGCCGTGGCTGCTGCAGATCTTCGCGCCCGAGGCGCTGCCCGAGGCGCTGCTGGCGCCGGAGCTGGCTGGCGCCGCGCTGCTGCCGCTGGGCAGTGGCAGCAACATGCTGTTCGCCGGCGATGCGCCCGGGGTGGTGCTGTGCTTCGCCAACCGCAGCATCGACACCCTCGAACACCGTGCCGACTACGCCATCGTCCGCGCCGGTGCCGGGGTGGGCTGGCACGAACTGGTGATGTGGTCGCTGGCGCAAGGGTTGTCCGGCCTGGAGAACCTGGCGCTGATCCCGGGCACGGTCGGCGCCGCGCCGATCCAGAACATCGGCGCCTACGGCGCACAGATGGGCGAGTTCGTGCACGTGGTCGAGGCCTACGACCGCGCCGATGCGCGCTTCGTGCGGCTGGATGCGGCCGCCTGCGAGTTCGGCTACCGCGACAGCCTGTTCAAGCGCCAGCCCGACCGTTATCTGATCGCCGCGGTGGAGTTCAACCTTCCGCGGCTGCACGCGCTGCGCCTGGACTACGCCGGCATCGGCGAGGAGCTGCAAGCCATGGGCATCGCCACGCCCGGCGCGCCCGACGTGGCCCAGGCGGTGATCAACATCCGCCGACGCAAGCTGCCCGACCCGGACGTGCTCGGCAACGCCGGCAGCTTCTTCAAGAACCCGCTGCTGCCACTGGAACAGGCACTGGCGCTGCAGCACGAACACCCGGCATTGCCGGTGTTTCCCGGCGACGACGACAGCCAGCGCAAGCTGTCGGCGGCGTGGCTGATCGAGGCCTGCGGCTGGAAAGGCTATCGCGAGGGCGATGCCGGCGTGTCCGCTGCGCACGCGCTGGTGCTGGTCAACCACGGCCAGGCCAGCGGTGCCGAGCTGCTGGAGCTGGCACGGCGCATTACCGCCTCGGTGGGCGAGCGCTTCGGCGTCATCCTGGAGCCGGAGCCGCGCATCGTCGGCGCGCAGTGGTAGCCGCGCCCACGCCGCTGCGCGCGGCGCTGCTGATGCTGGCCAGCACCATGGCCTTCGGGCTGATGGTGGTGGCGATCCGGTTGGCCTCGGCGCAGCTGTCCACGCTGCAGATCGCCTTCTTCCGCAACCTGTTCGGCCTGCTGTTCCTGCTGCCGATGCTGCTGCGGCCGGGCCGGCCGTGGCCGCGCACCGCGCAACTGCCGCGCTACCTGCTGCGCACCGCGATCGGCCTGGTGTCGATGCTGGCCGGGTTCTGGGCGATCGGCCACCTGCCGCTGTCGCAGGCCATGGCCCTGTCCTATTCCACCCCGCTGTTCGCGACCCTGGCCGCCGCGCTGTGGCTGGGCGAGACGGTGCGCATGCGGCGCTGGCTGGCGGTGCTGTGCGGCTTCGTCGGGGTGCTGCTGATCGTGCGCCCCGGCGCTGCCGCGTTCAGCCCCGGTACGCTGGTCGCGGTGCTGGCGGCGGTGATGAGCGCCCTGGTCGCGATCCAGATCAAGCAGCTGGCACGGGTGGACGCCGCCAACACGGTGGTGTTCTACACCTACGTGTTCTGGGTGCCGATGTCGCTGCTGCCGGCGCTGTTCGTGTGGCGCTGGCCGCACGGCATCGAATGGCTGTGGCTGCTGGCCACCGGCCTGTTCGGCACCCTTGGGCAGTTGCTGTGGACGCATGCACTGCGCCTGGGCGAAGTCTCCGCGCTGACCCCGATCAGCTTCACCCAGCTGCCGCTGGTGGCGCTGTTCGGCTGGTGGCTGTTCGACGAAACCCCGGACGGCGGCACCGTGCTGGGCGCGCTGGTGATCCTCGGCGCCAACGCGTACATCGCCCACCGCGAGGCGGTGCTGGCCCGGCGTGCGGCGCGCGTCGGCACCGGCACGCCACCGACGCTGGACGCCTGAATGCCGCGCATGAGGCCTCGACGCGCCCGGCCTTCGCGGCCATCGCCGACCCAGGCGCAGCAGCGCGCGGTCGCCGCACGCGGCCGATGCCGCTACCATCCTCGCGCACTCGACACGGCGGCAAGCGGCGCACGATGAAGACCATCGGCATGATCGGCGGCATGAGCTGGGAATCCACCCTGCCCTACTACCGGCACATCAACGAGACGGTGCGCGCACAACTGGGCGGACTGCATTCGGCCAAGCTCCTGTTGCACAGCGTGGACTTCCACGAGATCGCGCAGTACCAGCGCGACGGCGACTGGGATGCGGCCGGTACCGCACTGGCGGCGTCGGCGCGCGCACTGCAGGCCGGCGGTGCCGATTTCCTGGTGCTGTGCACCAACACCATGCATTGCGTGGCCGACGCGATCGCCGCCGCGGTCCCGTTGCCGCTGCTGCATATCGCCGATGCCACCGCCGATGCGTTGCAGGCCGCCGGCATCGTCCGCGTCGGCCTGCTCGGCACGCGCTTCACCATGGAACAGGCGTTCTACCGCGAACGGCTGCAACGGCGCGGCTTCGAGGTACTGATCCCGGATGCGCCGGCGCGCGAGGACGTGCACCGCATCATCTACGAGGAACTGTGCCAGGGCGTGGTCCAGGCGCCGTCGCGGCTGCGCTACCGCGAAGTGATCGCGGCGCTGCAGGCGCAAGGCGCGGAGGCAGTGATCCTGGGCTGCACCGAGATCGGATTGCTGGTCGGCCCGGCCGACGCGGCGCTGCCGCTGTTCGACACGACCGCGCTGCACGCGCGTGCCGCTGCCCTGTACAGCCTGGCCTAGCGATGCGCAGCCAGGCCGCACCTGCCGCCGCCATCGTCCCGCGCCACGACGTCAGCGCTCCGCGCGGCTGGGCGCCGTTCCGGCTGAGCGCCCTGCTGGTCCTGGCCCTGCTGCTGTGGCCGGCGCTCGGCAGCTGCGCCGTCGCCCTTCCGCCCTACACGCCGAACGTGGTCGATCCCGCCGGCACGCTCAGCGCGGAGGACACCCAGCGGATCAACGCGGCGCTGCAGCGCCTGCGCGACCGTCAGCACATCTGGGGCGCGGTCTACATCGTGCCATCGCTGCAGGACGAACCGATCGAGCGCCTGGCCGAACGCGCCTTCCGCACCTGGCGGCTCGGCCGGCAAGGCAGCGACAACGGCCTGCTGCTGGTGCTGGCGATGCAGGATCGGCGTTCGCGCTTCGAGGTCGGCTACGGCCTGGAAGGCGTGCTGCCCGACGTGGTCGCGCGGCACGCGCTGGACGACTACCTGTCGCCGCGCCTGCGCCACGGCGACACCGCCGATGCGATCGTCGCCGCGTTCGACTTCATGGGCCGCGCCGCCGCGCAGGATCCCGAGGCCATCGCCGAACTGGCGCAACCGGCCGACGACGGCATGCACTGGCGGCGCGGCGCCATCGCCTGGGCCGGCCTGCTGGTGCTGGTGTGGCTGCTGCTGCCGCTGCGCCAGGCCTGGACCGGCTATCTGCGCAGGCGCCTGCTGCGGCGGCACCCGCGCCTGTCGGCCAAGCCCGAGGAACTGGTCCAGGACACCGCACGTGGCGGTTTCTTGGCATGGTTCATCCGCCTGTTCCTCAGCGCCAACCCCGGCATCTTCGTGGTGCTGCTGTCGGCCAGGTCGATGACGATGACGGTGATCTTCCTGGCGCTGGAACTGCTGATCCTGGTGCTGACCCTGGCCATCGCCGCGCAGCGCTACCGCTCGCCGCAGCGCTACAGCCGCTTCGTGCAGGCGCAGGCGCGAAAGCGCAATGCGCTGATCCGCAAGGGCCATATCGCCGAGACCGCCCCCGGGGTATTCGCCTACACCGCCAGCTACCACGCCGCCCAGGCGGCCAAGGAACGCGCCGCGGCGGAGTCCGCAGGATCGTCATCGTCCTCGTCCTCCTCGTCTTCGTCCTCCAGCAGCGATTCGTCCTCCGGCGGCGGCAGCTCCGGCGGCGGCGGCGCGAGTTCTAGCTGGTAGAGCGCGGCGACGTCCCCGCGCTGGCGTCAGCGCGCGTCGGTGGCGGCCAGCGCGCGCCGCGCCCGCCAACGCGGCCGGCGTTCGCCGCGGAACAGCAGCAGGTACAGCCCCACCACCCAGACCAGGGCCGCGCTCCAGCCGCCGAGGATGTCCGAGGGGTAATGCACGCCCAGGTACACCCGCGACACGCCGACCAATAGGGTGAAACTGCCGGCCAGCCACAGCACCGGCCAGCGCCAGCGGGTGCGCCAACTCAGCGCGATCAATACCGCCGCCAGGGTCATCGAACCCATTGCGTGGCCGCTGGGGAAACTGAAGGTGTGGTGCTCCGGCGCGATCGACTCCCACAGGCTGGGCCGGTCGCGCTGGAAGAACTGCTTGGCGCCCATGTTCAGCAGCGCCGAGCCGATGAAGGACAGGGCGGCGAACAGCGCCTCGCGCCAGCGGCGCAGGCCCAGCAGCACCAGCACGATCAGCGTGTCCAGCGGGATCACGCCGTACTGGTAGCCGGCCTCGGTGACCACGGTGAAGAAGCGGTCCCAGCCGGGGCTGGTCAGGCCGCGCATGCTCCATAGCAGCGGCTCGTCGAAATAGAGGTCTTCGAGTGCGTGCACGTCCTCGGCCAGCATCACGAACACGCCCAACGGCAGCAGCACCCCCGCGAACAGCAGCACCACGCGCCAGGCGTTCAACCGCAGCCAGCGGCGCAGGCCGGCCGCCTCGGCGGCGGACTCACCCGGTGCGGCGGACATAGGTACGTTCGACGTAGTCGTCGATCAGCGCGACGAACTCGTGGGCGATGTTCTCGCCACGCAGGGTCACCTTCTTCTCGCCGTCGATGAACACCGGTGCGGACGGCGCCTCGCCGGTGCCGGGCAGCGAGATGCCGATGTTGGCGTGGCGCGACTCGCCCGGCCCGTTGACCACGCAGCCCATCACCGCCAGGGTCATGCTCTCGGCGCCGGGATGGGTCACCTTCCACTCCGGCATCTTCGCGCGGACGTGGTTCTGCACCACCTTGGCCAGCTCCTGGAAGAACTCGGAAGTGGTGCGGCCGCAGCCCGGGCAGGCGGTGACCAGCGGAGTGAAGGCGCGCTGGCCGGTGGTCTGCAGCAGCTCCTGGGCGACGATCACTTCCTGCGTGCGCGACTGCCCCGGCTCCGGGGTCAGCGAGATGCGGATGGTGTCGCCGATGCCTTCCTGCAGCAGCACCGCCAGCGCCGCGCTGGAGGCGACGATGCCCTTGCTGCCGATGCCGGCCTCGGTGAGGCCCAGGTGCAGGGCGAAGTCCGAGCGCTGCGCCAGGTCGCGGTACACCGCGATCAGTTCCTGCACGCCGCTGACCTTGCAGCTGAGCACGATGCGGTCGCGGCCCAGGCCCAGTTCCACCGCACGCTCGGCCGAGTCCAGCGCCGAACGGATCAGCGCCTCGCGCAGCACCCGGCCGGCGTCCCACGGCACTTCGCGCCGCGAGTTCTCGTCCATCAGTTGCGCGGCCAGCGCCTGGTCCAGAGAACCCCAGTTGGCGCCGATGCGCACTGGTTTGTCGTACTTCAGCGCGAACTCGATCAGCTGCGCGAACTGGGTGTCCTTCTTCTTGCCGAAGCCGACATTGCCGGGATTGATCCGGTACTTGGCCAGCGCCTCGGCGCAGGCAGGCTCGGCGGCCAGCAACTGATGGCCGTTGTAGTGGAAGTCGCCGATCAGCGGCACCTCGATGCCCATCATCCGCAGCTTGTCGACGATGCGCGGGATCGCCGCGGCCGACTCGGAATTGTTGACGGTCAGGCGCACCAGTTCCGAGCCGGCGCGCCACAGTTCGGCCACCTGCTTGACCGAGGAGGCGACGTCGGCGGTGTCGGTGTTGGTCATCGACTGCACCACCACCGGCTTGCCGCCGCCCATGGTGACGCCGCCGATGCGGACCGGCTGGGTGAGACGGCGCGCCCAGGGCGCGGCATCGGCGGGGGGCGTGGGGCGGCTGACGGCGTCGTACATGCGCCCATTTTAGCCTGCGCGGCACGTCCTGCCGCACGCGCCGGCACCGGCGATTCAGCGAGACCGGTGACGCTGCGACGGTTTGTCGCAGGCAGGCCCCCGGTCCAGCGCATACGATGCGCAGCATGGATTCCACCGACGCCTCCTTCCTGCGCACCCTGTGCAGCCTGCGCTGGCTGGCCACCGCCGGCCAGGCCGCGACGATCCTGGTGGCGACCTGGCCGCTGCAACTGCCGCTGCCGCAGGCGCCGCTGTGGGCCGGCGTGGCGGTGCTGGCGCTGTTCAACCTGTACGCGCAACTGCGCCTGCGCCATGCCGACTCGGCCGCGCCGGCCACCGCCTTCGGCCACATCCTGGTCGACGTGACCGTGCTGACCTGGATGGTCGGCTGGAGCGGCGGCATCGGCAATGCCTTCGGCTCGCTGTTCCTGGTACTGATCGCGCTGGCGGTGCTGGCCCTGCCGCTGCGCTGGGCGCTGGCGGTGGCGCTGGCCTGCGTGGCCGGCTATGCGGTCAGCGCGCTGTTCGGCCTGCCGCTGCCGCACGGCCCCTATCAGGCGCTGGACCTGCAGCGCTGGGGCATGGCGGCCAACTTCCTGCTGTCCACGGTGGTGGTGCTGGTGTTCTCCACCCGCCTGGCGATGGCCATGCGCGAACGCGAGCGCGAGCTGGCACTGCTGCGCGAGCGCTTCACCCGCAACGAGGGCATCGTCGCCCTGGCCACCCATGCTGCGTCGGTGGCGCACGAGCTGAACACGCCGCTGGCGACGATGACCCTGCTCACCGACGACATCGCCGAACAGAGCCAGCAGCCGGAACTGCGTGAAGACCTGGACACGCTGCGCGAACTGCTGGTGCAGTGCCGCGAACGGGTGCTGGCGCTGGCCGCCCCCGCGCAGCGCGCCGGCGGCCAGACCGTATCGCTGACGCAGGTGCTGCATCAGTGGCAGTTGGTACGGCCCACCGTGCGCCTGCGCCGTAACGACGACGCGCCGCTGCAACTGCGCATGGAAAGCGCCATCGGCCACCTGCTGCAGGTGCTGCTGAACAACGCCGCCGACGCCGGCGAACGCGCCGGCCACCCACAGGTGGACCTGACCGTGCGCGTCACCGGCAGCGAACTGGTCGGCGAGGTCCGCGACTACGGCGGCGGCTTCGACGCCAACCAGGTCGGCCTGCCGGCCACCCTGTTCCGCAGCGGCAAGCCCGAGAGCATGGGCGTGGGCCTGGCGCTGTCGCACGCGACCATCGAACGCCTGGGCGGCGAGCTGTGGACCGAGCCGGCACCGGACCACGGCGCCCGGGTCGGCTTCCGCCTGCCGCTGCTCGCCCTGGAGACCTCCGCATGAACACCGACACCCCGCTGGGCCTGCTGGTCGACGACGATCCGCTGTACCTGCGCACCCTGCAGCGCACCCTCGCCCGCCGCGGCCTGGAGACGCGCACCGCCGACAGCGCCGCCGCCGCGCTGGCGCTGGCCGCCGAGGCGCCGCCGGACTACGCGCTGATCGACCTGAAGCTCGGCGACGAATCCGGCCTGGCGCTGATCCAGCCGCTGCGCGCGATCCGGGGCGACATGCGCATCCTGCTGGTCACCGGCTACGCCAGCATCGCCACCGCGGTGGAGGCGATCAAGCTCGGCGCCGACGACTACCTGCCCAAGCCGGCCACCGTGCCGATGATCCTGCGCGCGATCGGCCTGGAGGCCGAAGAAGAGGAAGACGAGGACGGCAGCGACGTGCCGGACGCGATGACCCCGCTCAGCCGCCTGCAGTGGGAGCACATCCAGCAGGCCATGCACGAGACCGGCGGCAACGTTTCCGCGGCCGCGCGCCTGCTCGGCATGCACCGCCGCTCGCTGCAGCGCAAGCTGGCCAAACGGCCCAGCCCACAGCGCGACCCGCCACGCTGACCGCGCGGCAGCGTAGACACCGGTGTAGACACCGGTCCGGCCGGCGCTCAAGTCCCCTGGTGCCGGGCCGCTAATTCGGTATGTTGAAATCACCCCCACCCGCCTTGCTGGACGAGCCGCAACGGCTCAGCGCCCTGCGCCAGCTGTGCCTGCTGGACACGCCCGCCGACCATGTCTTCGATCTGGTCACGCAGCTGGCATCCCGCTACCTGCGGGTGCCGATCGCACTGGTCTCGCTGATCGACGAACAGCGCCAGTGGTTCAAGTCCCGGGTCGGCCTGGAGGCTGCGCAGACGCCACGCAGCCAGGCGTTCTGCGCGCATGCGATCCACAGCCCGGAACTGATGTTCGTGCCCGATGCGCGCCAGGATCCGCGCTTCCGCGACAACCCGCTGGTCACCGGCCCGCCGTTCATCCGCTTCTACGCCGGTGCGCCGCTGCTGATGGCCGACGGCGCCAGCCTCGGCACGCTATGCGTGATCGACAGCGAGCCGCGCCACGAGTTCGACGAGGTCGCGCGCCGCACCCTGCAGGACCTGCGCGACCTGCTGATGGTCCGCATCGACACGCTGCGCAACAGCGGCTTCGTCGATGCGTTGACCGGCCTGCCCAACCGCAGCCGCTTCAACGACGACCTGACCATGTGGCTGTCGCTGCAGACCGCCGACCAGCACGACACGGCGGTGGCGATCGACGTGTGCGGCATCGACTATTTCCGCGACATGGTCAAGGCGCTGGGCTGGGAGTACGCCGAGGGCTACCTGCTGGCCGCGCGCGATCGCCTGCGCCAGGCGCTGGGTAGCCTGCCGCTGTACCGCATCGACACCACCACCTTCGTGTTCATCATGGAAGGCAGCGACACGGCGCATCTTGAGTACTGGTGCGAACACGTCTGCGACGCCTTCGCCACGGCGATCGACCACCAGGGCATTCCGCATGCGGCCAGCCCCTCGCTGGGCGCGGTGCGCCTGGACGGGGCGCTCAGCGCCAACCACACGGTGCGCTCGCTGACCACCGCGGTGGACATGGCGCGCCAGCGCGGGCAGCGCTGGAGCCTGTACGAGCGCAGCCACGACGCCAGCCAGCGCAATGCCTTCCGGATCCTGGCTGCCTTGCCCGAGGCGCTGGAGGCACGGAACCAGCTGAGCCTGCATTACCAGCCGCGGGTGAGCCTGCGTAGTGGCGCATGCGTGGGCGTGGAAGCGCTGCTGCGCTGGCAGCATCCGTTGCTGGGCACGGTGGCGCCGAACGACTTCATTCCCTTGGCGGAAAAGACCGCGCTGATGAGCCGGATCACCGCCTGGGTGCTGCGCACCGGCATCGCCCAGGCGGCGCTGTGGCAACAGCGCGGCTATACCTTCAGTGTGTCGCTGAACGTGTCGGCGGTGGACCTGGAACAGGCCGACTTCATCGCCCGGCTGCAGGCGCTGCTGCAGCAGCATGCGCTGGCGCCCGGCGCGCTGGAGATCGAGTTCACCGAGAGCGCGATGATCCGCGACCCGCAACGGGTGGCCGAGCAATTGCAGCAGATCAGCGCGCTCGGGGTGAAGATCGCCATCGACGACTTCGGCACCGGCTACAGCAACCTTGGCTATCTCAAGAACATCCCGGCCAGCGCGCTGAAGATCGACCAGTCGTTCATCCGCGCCCTGCCCGGCAGCCGCAGCGACGGCATGCTGGTGCCGTCGATGATCCATCTCGGCCACGACTTCGGCCAGCAGGTGGTGGCCGAGGGCATCGAGAGCGAAACCGTGTACCGGATGCTGCGCGACTGGGGCTGCGACGAAGGCCAGGGCTACTGGATCGCGCGGCCGATGCCGGCCGACGCGCTCGACGCCTGGCTGGCCGAGCCTTGGCAGGGCGGCGACGCCTGAGCGCGCCGCGCCACGGCCCGCCCGTGGCTCACCAGAACACCGCGTACAACGCCACCAGGATCGCGATCACCGCCACGGCGCCGAGCTTGAAGCCCAGCGTGGTGCCGTAGCGCACGTCGTCGGTACGGATCAGGTCGCGCCCCGGCGCCTGCGGGGTCAGCAGCGACACCAGCACCGCCGCCACCAGCGACAACACGAACACCAGGCCGATGCGGTCCATGAACGGCAGTTCCGGCCACAGCTTCTTCAGCGCGAACGACAGCAGCACCGAGCCGATCGCCGCGGTCAGCGCGCCGGCCTCGTTGGCGCGCTTCCAGAACAGGCCGAGCATGAAGATCACCACCACGCCCGGGGTGAAGAAGCCGGTGAATTCCTGGATGAACTGGAAGCCCTGGTCGAAATTGCCCAGCAGCGGCCGCGCGGTGAGGATGCCGATCAGCACCGAGGCCACCGCGGCCACGCGGCCGACCCGCACCAGCTGCGGCTGGTCGGCCTGCGGGCGGAACTTGGCGTAGAAGTCCAGGGTGAAGATGGTCGCCACCGAATTGATCTTGGACGCCAGCGAAGCCACGATCGCCGCCACCAGCGCGGCGAACACCAGGCCGAGGATGCCGCTGGGCAGCAGTTGCATCATCGTCGGATAGGCCTGGTCGGGCTTGGCCAGGTCCGGCGCCAGCACCACCGCGGCGATGCCCGGCACCACCACCACCACCGGCATCAGCAGCTTCAGGAACGCGGCAAACACCATGCCCTTCTGCGCCTCGCCGATGTTCTTGGCCGCCAGCGCGCGCTGGATGATGTACTGGTTGAAGCCCCAGTAGCTGATGTTCATCACCCACAGGCCGCCGATCAGCACGCTCAGGCCCGGCAGATCCTTGTAGAACGGGTTGTCCTTGGACAGGATCATGTGGAAATGCTCGGGGTGCGCGTTCCACAGGTGCCGGAAGCCGGCGAGCACGCCGGCACCGTCGCCGATCCGCGACAGGGTCAGGCCGGCGACCAGCAGGCCGCCCAGCACCAGCAGGGTGACCTGCACGATGTCGGTCAGCGCCACCGCCTTCAAGCCGCCGTACAGCTGGTAGACCAGCGCGAACACGCCGATCAGCGCCAGCGCCAGCGTCTGGTCCATGCCGGTGACCTGGCTCACCGCGATCGAGCCGAGCCACAGGATCGAGGTCAGGTTGACGAACACGTACAGCAGCAGCCAGAACACCGCCATCAGCGTGCGGATCCACTTGCCGTAGCGCTGCTCCAGGAACTGCGGCATGGTGTAGATGCCGTTGCGCAGGAAGATCGGCAGGAAGAACTTGCCGACGATCAGCAACGTCAGCGCCGCCATCCATTCGTAGGAGGCGATCGCCAGGCCGATCGCGTAGCCGGAGCCGGCCATGCCGATGATCTGCTCGGCGGAGATGTTCGCCGCGATCAACGAGGCGCCGATCGCCCACCACGGCAGGGTCTTGCTGGCCAGGAAGTAGTCCTCGGCACTCTTGCGGTGCCCGGCCTTCTCCCGCGAGACCCATTGCGCGAGCATGAAGATGCCCGCCAGATACACCACCACGATCGCCACATCCAACGTCGCCAGACCCACTGCCTTCTCCTGCGGGCCGCAGCCCGGTTTGCATCGTTGTCCATGACGCCGCCCACCCGGGCGGCGCCGTTCGTATTTGCCATGGCGGCGCGGTGGCCGCCTGCGCCGCCACTCAGCGCAGCGGGCAGTCGACCACGCTCTGCGCGTCGTTGCTGCTGCCCAGCGCGATCCGCGACAGCGAGAGATCCAGCGCGCCGTCGCTCTCGATCACCGGCAGGCGCTCGAGCCGGGTCACATCGGCGCCGGCCACCGCGAAGCACTTCAGCGGCACGCCGAGGGTGCGCCACTCGCCCTTGGGCAACGCGGCCAGCGCCTTGCCGAGGTCCAGGCGCGCGCCGCAGTCATGGCCGCAGGCCACGCCGATGCGGGCGGCGGCGCTGGGGGCCGCATCCACCTTCAGGGTCAGGATCAATTGCAGGTCGCCATTGCTCTCGCGCGAGACGTCCAGCGGCTTGGGCAACACCAGCGCCAGCCCCGACTTGCCGGTACCGGACCAGACCAAGCGGCGCGCATCCTCCTGCGCCTTGTAGTCGATCGCGGTGACCTTCAACGACCCGTCGGCCAACGCCGCCGGAAAGGTGGTCGCCGGCAGGTTGGCCTGGGCGCCGCCGAACAGGATCAGGTTGATGCCCGTCGCCGGCTTGCCGCGATCCAGGTACACCCCGCCCACCGCCTGCGCGCCGGAGACGCCGGACACCTCGGACAGGCGGTTCAGATCGCCCTTGTCCTCGTAGGTGAGGCCGTAGCCGAAGGCGAATTGCGGGTTGTAGTTCTTCTGCCCGACGTTGTTGGCGAACTGCACCGCGGTGCGCGGCCAGGAGAAGCTCAGCTTGCCGTGGAAATCGTACTGCACGCTGCCGTCGGGCTTGCGCAGCAGCACGTCGGCGATGCCGGCACCTTCCGAGCCCGGCAACCAGGCCGCGACGAAGGCATCGGCGGCATTGATCTCGCGGTTCACCCACAGCGGCCGCCCGCTCAGGAACACCGCCACCACCGGAATGCCCTGCGCCTTCAGCGACTTGATCAACTCCAGGTCGCTGTCGTCGCCGGGCTTGTACAGCAGCGTGGCGATGTCGCCCTGGAACTCGGCGTAGGGATTCTCGCCGAACACCACCACCGCCACGTCCGGCTTGGTCGTGAACTTGCCGTCCACCGCCAGTTCGGCGCTGCCGCCGGCGGCAGTGACCTGTTGCTGCAAGCCTTCCCAGATGGTGGTGCCGTTGGGATAGTCGGCGCGCTTGGTACCGGTGCCCTGCCAGTTCAGGGTCCAGCCGCCGGCCTGCTTGCCCATGTCGTTGGCGCCATCGCCGGCGACCAGCAGCTTGATCTGCGGCTTCAGCGGCAACACCTGCTGCTGGTTCTTCAGCAGCACCAGCGATTCGCGCACCGCCTGCCGCGCTACCGCGCGGTGCTCGGGCGCGCCGAGCAATGCGAACTTGCCGCCGAGCGGGCGCTGCGACGGCTTGCCGGCCTCGAACAGGCCCAGGCGCAGCTTCACCCGCAGGATGCGCCGCACCGCATCGTCCAGCCGCGCCATCGGGATCTCGCCCGACTTGACCGCCTTCAGCGCGTTCTCATAGACGCCCTTCCAACTGTCCGGCGCCATCAGCATATCGACGCCGGCGTTGAACGCGGCCGGGCAGTCGTCGTTGCGGCAACCGGGCACCTGGCCGTGGCCGTTCCAGTCGCCGACCACGAAGCCGCCGAAATGCATCTGCCCCTTCAGCACGTCGGTCAGCATGGCCTTGTGGCCGTGCATCTTGACCCCGTTGAAGCTGTTGAACGAGGCCATCACCGACTGCGCGCCGGCCGCGATCGCCGGCGGATAGCCGGCGCCGTGGATGTCGCGCAGCTGCTGTTCGCTGATCCGGGTGTCGCCCTGGTCCTTGCCGTCGGTGGTGCCGCCGTCGCCGAGGAAGTGCTTGACCGAGGAAATCACGTGCGTGCCGTCGAGGAAACCGGGCGTGCCGGGCACGCCCTGCAGGCCCTCGACCATCTTGCCGGCGTAGCTGGCCACCACCTCGGGCGACTCGGAATAGCCCTCGTAGGTGCGGCCCCAGCGGTCGTCCTGCGGCACCGCCACGGTCGGGGCGAAGGTCCACTCCATGCCGGTGGTGCGGGTCTCGGCGGCGGTGATCTCGCCGATCTTGCGCATCAATTCCGGGTCGCGCGTCGCGCCCAGGCCGATGTTGTGCGGGAACAGCGTGGCGCCGACGATGTTGCTCTGCCCGTGCACCGCGTCGATGCCGAAGATGATCGGAATCGCCGGGCCGGCACCGTCTTTCTGCATGGACGCCGCGTAGTAGGCATCGGCCAGCGCCAGCCATTGCGCCGGGCTGGCGTCGTACTTGCCGCCGGGATCGGAATTGCCGCCGGCCAGCACCGAGCCGATGTGATAGCGGCGCACGTCGTCCGGGGTCATGCTGCCGATGTCGCCCTGCACGGTCTGCCCGACCTTCTGCTCCACCGACATCTGCGCCATCAGCTTGGTGATGCGCGCCTCCAGCGCCGGATCCTCCTTCAGCGGCCAGGCCGGCGACGGCCACAGTTCCGGGTGGATCGGCGGCGGCGCAGGGGCCGGGGCCGCCGTGGCGGGAACCGAGCGGCCCGGAACCGCCGCGACCAGGGCCAGCAGGCCAAGCGCAGCGGCCGCGGCCAGCGCAGTGCGAAGCGGCGCGGTCGCGCCAACAGGCTGTGTGTGCAAGAGACTCCCTCCCAGGAACGGCGAACGCATGCCATGTCGCGGCCGGACCGCACACGCCGAGTGCGGCCGGCGCCTACGCTTCCCGAATCGCCCCAAGCCTGTCAACCGTGCCGCGAGGTATGCCCCGATGCCGCCGGGATATCGGTTGACGCTATAGCGATGGAATACCGGGTTTGCTTGTGGTGTCTGGCATGGACTTGCCTTGCCTCACCAAGATAGACAGCATCGCCGCGGAGATTTTGCTGCATCGCAATAGAACCAACATTGCACGCTGCGCAGATCCGGGACCGCATACCGGCAGATACGCACCTGATCGCTTGCCAGTTCGATGGCCTTCTTCCCCGTCATGGAGCATGGCCGAGTCAGTGACAGTAACGTCTGGTCGGTAATCAATGTCGAATTCAGACGGAGTGGTTCGCTACAGGCCCGACGGCACAAGGACCATTCCTTCTAGATCGAGGCTCTCAGTCGACAGGCGGCGATAATGTCCTTCCATTGCCCGGAGGCAAGCAATGACGCATCGAGATTGACGACATGGTCGTTCTTGCCGAACGCGAACGCATACACCTGATCGAAAAAATCTGGAGAAAACAAACTTTCATAGTGATTAAAAGCCCCGTCATACATGCACAGGGAGAACCTACAACCCTCCGCATCGAACATGCTTGCCAAGGCCCGATGAATTTCTGCAGAGATCTCATCCGGAGCAGCCACCACGGTCTCGAGAAACAGTACCCCGTTGGGCCAATCGTCGCCAAGCATCATGTAAACGGGCGTTTCGCTCCGCGAATTGATATCGCGCTTCAGTGCTGCATAAGCCGCCTGCAAGGAAACTGCGCCGAAACACCGTAGCACAGAACTAAGAATGTGCTTGCGCCATAAACCGAGAGGAAATCAACGGCACGCATAAATATGACAATCGAAATTATTCATGGTCCATACCCCTTCAGCCAAAAAAAGGATAATACTGACCATCTCATTCCCTAGATCGCTTCAGCAAGCCAAAATCAATGCAAACGGACGCACGTCCACTAGCCTCATTGCACGTACAGAGCCTAATCAGCAAAAAATACACCCACCAAAAGAAGAAGAGCAACAGCCATAGAAAAAAGCCCCACCTCCCACCACAATCTTTATCCGCACTTACATCCGCCCATCATCCAGAACTAGCTAGATTTATTAAATATGAAAATATTGTCATTCCATAACTTAGAGAAATACTCCAAAGGAAATTGCAAGTCCGGGTGACTGCCATCATCAAAAATTAGTCGCCACCAAGGAGTTAGGTATGTAACAGACACGGCCAGTATGCCGTTATTAACAACATTCAATTTTGAAATAAAAATATTTCGAACGCAATGCACCTCAACTCCATGCCCGATTTTAAAAACCAACCCACCAACGTCGATAAATTTAAAACCACCATCTTCAAAAAATATTATTCGCTTTGGGCCATGCAATATTTTCTCCCAATCAACAAGCCAACCCGCCACATTCAAATCCTTATTGCCAGATGCAAAAAAATTTAACTCCCCACCACCATAGACAAAGACATCCTGCTCTAGCGGATCGTAAACCCTATAACGACGAACCAGTATTTTATTGGCCACAACCACAATTACCTCCGATTCTTCCTGCGCGCGTTGCCGAACCTACTAAGCCGCCTCCGACTAAAACGGATGTCCACCCAACGCTCGTTCTTCCTGCACCAGCAACTATGTCGGCGCCACTCTTTCCTTGCGCCACCAGGCCTTCAAATGTGACGGCATGCCAATTTCTCAATGAGTAAGCGAAAGGTCCTCTAAAATAATTCTTCAGAGCGTTTCTTGCGATCACGCTTTCCTCCGCAGACAATCCCAATCTTGGAATCTGACGGGCTTTTGCCACGTAGCCCAATCGACTCAGAGGCATAGCTAAACTATAAACAGTTCCGGCGACTTGCCCACCAGAGTAATAACCTGAACATTTTTCAACTGCGCCATTAATATCCCATTGATCCCGGATGTAATTCGTCAACCCAAATGACAACGAGTCGCCAAAACCTGCTGCCGCATCCACTACCGGCTGGGGAATTGATGGCAAATCAAAAAGACCTAAAGGATCTCCATACATCAATGGAGAACCATGAACGTAGGCATAAGCATTTGCTCCACCGACTAACCCAATGGGGTCCTCACTAACAAAGCGCCCCAAGTTTGGCTGATAATACCGCGCCCGGTAGTAATAAAGCCCGCTCGCATCCCGCTCCCGCCCCGTGTACTGATATGGATTGCTGGTTGCCGTGTTGGCTTGGCTGGTCTGTCCGTAAGGCGTGTAGTCGTAGCGCTGAATCAATGAGCCGCTGGCGTTGGTTAGTGCGCGCGTACTGCCAAGCGCGTCGCTCAGGAAGTACGCACGTCCGCTGGCTTCGTTCCGCGCGTAGCGCTCATCGATGCCAAGTCCGGTCAGGATCGGGTTGACGGTGCCGCCCTGGGTTTCCTGCACCGGATCCACTCCGTCGTACAGATAGCTGATCGTCTGTCCGCCTTCGGTCTTGCTGGTTCGCCGGCCAAGCGGGTCATAGCCGAAACTGGCGATGCTCGCCGTCCCCTGTTTGATTTCGACCAACTGGTCCCGTGCGTTCCAGACGTAGGTGCGCACGCCGTCGGAGATCAGGTTGCCGTTGGCGTCGTAGCTCAGTGTCTGGGCGTCGGCCTGGGTCTGCCGGTTGTTGTCATCGAAGCTGCCGGTGCGTGCGGCCGGTAGCGCCTGCGGGGCGAAGCTGCCGGTCTGCGCCACCAGTTGGCCGACTTGGTCGTAGCCGTAGCCGATCTCGCCCAGGGCCGTGCCATCCGGCTTGAGCCAGGCGATGCCGGTCGTCTGGTTGGCGGTGTTGTAGGCGTACCCGGTCTTGACCCCATTCGGCAAGGTGGTCTCGGTGAGGCGATCGGCGGCGTCATACTCGAACGCCACGGTCTCGCTCCCCTGCAGCAGGGTGCGCAGGCGGTCGACGTCGTCGTAGCGGTACTCCAGCGCCGCCTGGTTGGCCGCGGTCATCTTGGTGCGGCGGCCGACCGCGTCGTATTCGTAGACGATGTTGCCTTGCGGGGTGATGGCCTCGGTGACCTGGTCGAACAGGTCGTATTCCCAACCCAGGGTTCCCGCTGCCGAGTCGACCAGCGCGACGCGGCGGTTGCCGGCGTCGTAGGTGAAGGTCTGAGTGCGCCCATCGGCCTCGGTGACCACTGACAAGCGCCCGAGCACGTCATAAGTGAAAGTCTTTTTCTGGCCCTTGCGGTCCGTGTAGCTCGCGACGCGGTCCATGAAATCATAGGTCCAGGTCTCGGACTGGCCCAGCGCGTCGGTACGCGTCAGCGGACGGTTGCGCTCGTCGTAGGTATAGGTGATGCCGTTGCCGTGCGGCAGCAGGATCGCCAGGACGTTGCCGTTCTTGTCGTAGCCGAATTCGGTCACGTTGCCGGCGGCATCGTAGGCCTTGCTGACCCGGCCAAGCGCGTCGTATTCCTGGCGCGTGGCGTTGCCCTGGTCGTCGCGGCTGCCGGTCACCCGCCCCAGGCCGTCGTACTGGAAGCGCGTGCTGCGCCCCAGCGGATCGACCATGCCGGCCAGGTCGTAGCCGTCGTACTGGAAGGCGATGGTCTGTCCGATGGCATTGGTCGCGCTCAACGGCAGGCCCGCGCCATCGCAGGCGAAGCGGGCCGTACGGCCTCCGGGATCGGTGACCGCGGTCAGGCAGCGGTTGGCGCCGTAGTCCAGGCGCGTCACCCGTCCCAGCGGATCCGTCGCCGACTGCAGGTCGCCGTCGCTGGTGTAGCTGAGGCTGGACACGCGCGCCTGTGCGGTGCCGGCCAGCACCGTGACCTGCAGCGGTCGCCCGCCCGCGTCGTAGCGATACTCGGTGCGACGGCCGAGCGGGTCGATACTGGCGGTGACCTGCCCGTAGGCGTTGCGCTCGAAGCTGTAGGTCTGTTGCTTGTCGGTGCCGTAGGCCAGGATGTCGGTCTTCGGGTAGGCGCTGTTGCCGTCGAACAGGACGCGGCGCTTGCTGCCGTCGGGACTGGTGACGAGGACGCCGGTGGTGCCGCCGTCGACATGCGCGTAGTCGATGACGAAGACACCGCCATCGGCCTGGGTCTGCTTGATCACCCTGCCGGTGGACGCGCCGTTGACGACCTCGAACTCGTTGAGCAGGACGCGCTTGCCGCGCGCGTCGGTGATGGACTGCAGCCGGTGCTGCGCCAGCGCATTGTTCTGGATTTTGGTCTGGTAGGCGTACGCCTTGCTGCCGCCATCGGGGAACCCTACCGTGGCAAGCAGGCCATTGCTGTCGTAGGCATAGGTCCAGCGATTGCCGGCGTTGTCGGTGGCGGCGGCAACGCGATTGCGGGTGTCGTATTCCAGGCCGATGTAGCGCCCGCTGGGCGACACGATGCGCGAGACCAGACCCGCGTCATAAAGCAGTGTGGTGCGATTGCCGTATCGGTCCTCCAGCCAGCGCAGGCGGGTGTCCATGTAGCTGGAGAACTGCATGCGACTGCCGTCGCGCAGGGTGATGCGAAATCCGCGGCCCCAGGGCTGCAACGGGTCCGGATCGTAGACCGATTGCAGCACGGCGCCCGCATACTGCGTGGTCGAACCGGCTTGCCGCCACTCGCCACGCGGGCCGGAGCCGGAGGCCCGATCGAAGCGGATATAGGCGCCGGTCGGCAGCACCAGATCGAGCGAATCGTAGGTGCCGCCCGGATTGTGCAGGTAATAGCCCCAGTTGGACGCGGTGCCGATGCCGAACTCGCGCTGCTTCAGGTCGTGGGGACGGTAGCTGCGCGACAGGCTCAGCGCCGTCACGTCCGCGATCTGCAGATCGGTTTCCGAATGGACGAATTCACCTGTTTTCAAGTCGATGGGATCGGCCGCATTGGCGACGCCGCCGCTACCCGGGGTTCCGCAGCAATGCCCATCCGGCGGCAACCCGGCCTCGCTGGGCGGGTCGTTGCTGGGCACGCTGTACATGCCGCCCATGGTCTGATGCAGGGCGACGCCGGGCTCGGGAACGAGATGCTTGCCGTCGGCCGAGACGGTGCCCTTGCCGTAGACGCGCCAGCCATCGCGCGGGTCGTACATCCAGAAGTTGGCCTGGGTGCCCGCGGCGTAGCCGTCGTAGTTGGGGTAATAGACCTGGATGCCGTTGTTGGCGCCGGGGTCGAGTCCGCGGATCTGCGCGCCACCCGGCTCGACCGTGAAGGCCATCGGATGGTTCTCGGTGACCGGGAACGGTGCACGATTGACCGGCGTCGGCACGATCGCCAGTTCGGTCACCAGGCGGCCCTTGCGATCCAGCACGACGGTGCCCTTGGGAATGCGCAACTGCAGGCCGGGAATGTCCGGGTGGCCAACGACCATGTCCTCCACGGTCGGCGACGGGATCCGGATCTTGTCGCGCGCGGCGATGCGTGGCAGATGCAGCAGATAGCCGAGTTCGTTCAATCGACCCGCGGCGACGTCCGTGCCGACGACGAACTGGCCGTATTCGGCGCCGGTCGTGTTGGCGGTGCTGCCATCGACGTAGAGTTCCTGATGCCCCGCCGGCACATCGAACAAGGTGAACCAGCCGTTCTTGTCGGTGACCGCCCGCTCCTTGCCGATACTGACCTCGACCCCGGCCACGGGTTGCTGATCCACCCGCACCACACGCCCGCGCACCATCGTGACGTGGAAGGTCGCGGCGATGCGCGCGATGCGGGCGTTGTGTTCCGGCTGTTGCGAGGCGCCATAGATGCGCCAGCGGCTGTCGGTATTGTCCTGTCCCGGGTACCAGACGCCGTCCACCAACAGGCCGCGAGCGCGGCACGGCAGAACGTCATTGGCACAGGACGCCGGCATGCCCGCACCGGTCATGCGCACGCTGGGCGCAGCGACCGCCGCAGCCGGCGCCGCCGTTGCGTGCGCCACCGGCTGTCCGTTGCTGTCGTACGCGGCGGTGCGGAAATCCAGGGCGATCAGCGGCACGGCATCGCCCGAGGCGGCACGCGCACCGTCGACCATCAGGGTGTAACGGGAATCCGGGAACAAGGCCTGACGCGGCTGCACGAACAGCAGACGGCCCTGCTCCACCGGCGCGATACGCACGGCGACGCGTCCCTCCGGACCGACCAGGGTGACGGTGCGCGCGGACAACGTGGGCATGTGCAGCGGACGCGAGAAGCGCAGCGCGAGCCGCGCGGTCGGCGCGACGCCCTCTGCCCCCTGCACAGGCACGCTGCCGGCGAGCCGCGTCGCGCCTGGCGCATCCGCGACGCTGGCCGAGTACGGAAGAAAGGCGCCCGCGAGCGGATCGAACGCGGCATCGCTGGCGATGCGCTGGGCGTTCCGCGACGCCGGCAACGCCACGCGGCCATCGGCAAGCAGGCGCGAGGTTGCGTTGCCGCCGCCCGGCAGATCCGCAGGCAGGGTGATCGCCCGATCACTGGCTTCGTCCCACATCTGCGCGCCGGCGCCATCGCCAGTGCCGCCGGCGAGCAGGAGGCGACCATCGGTCAGTACCGTGGCGGTGTGCCCATAGCGCGCACGCAGGCTTAGCCCGATGGCCGGCTGCACGGAGGCGCTTGCCGGGTCGAACCACACGCCGCCTTCCTGCAATCGGCCCTGGGCATCGCGTCCTCCCCACACCAGCACACGCCCGCTCGGCAGCAACGTGACGCTGGCATCGATACGTACCGACGGCAGCGCGATCTCGCGCGCACGCTGACCGGGCACGCGATGGCGCAGAAAGCGCCCGTCGGGTGCCAGCGCCAGCTCGCTGCCATCGGCCAATGTGGTCGCATGCCACTGCCCGACCACCGCAGGAACCGTGCCGATTCCGATGGCCGGCATGGCCGGCATGGCCGCCGTCGACCAGACCAGTTGCTGGGATGCGGCCGTCGACGCCAGCGCGCCCAGCATCCCGCCCAAGATCACGCTTTTCCATGCGCTGTTGAACCACGTCATATGCTCGCTCCGCTCCATGCCTGCCGCCGATCTGCGTCCGTTCGGTGGAATCGCGTCGGTGTTCTAGGGCGTACTGTCCAAAGTGATGTCCATCGCCGCAGTGACGCCGTCCTCGGGCACGATCCGCAATCGATAGGTGCCGCTCGTCGGGAGCGCCGGGAAGCTCAGGTCGCTGCTACCGGCGCTGGCGCTGAGCGATCTGTACGACTGTCCGTCAGGCCGATACAGCGCATAGGTCACCGACCGGCCGACCGGCGTGGTCGTCTGATTGGTCACCCGCAGCAAAACGCCCTGCCCGGCCGTGCCGCTGAAGGACAGTGTGGCGGTCTTGCCATGCCGGTCCAGCGCGATCGACTGCGGGACATCCCACGCCAAGGTGCCGACGACGGTGCTGGATACCGAGGCGGTCATAGCGAAACTCTGGTCTTCCGACGAAGGAACGACCACGACGCCGTAGCGTCCGGCTTGGGCGGCGTCGATGGAGAATCCGCAGCCGTAGGTACGGAAGCAATTCGTGTTGGAGAAAACCTTGCTGCCATCCGGACGATAGAACGTCGCGTAGACCCAAGCGAAGCCGTTGCCTGACAGTGCGATCTGATCGAGTCCGACATCGAGCTTTTGCCCGGCCTGCGCATCGAACCAAAAGAAAATGCCCGCGCCGGGCGGACCCGCAGCGAACGTGCGACTGCTGTCCACGGCCACTGACGTGCCGGTGGACAAGGCGACGGTGGTGTCGATCGTCTGCCCATACTGCGGATCGACCACCACGCTGTATTGGCCGGTCGTCGGCAGGCTGCCCAGGCCGATCGCAGTACCGGTACGCGTCGATCCGGACGTAAGCAGGGTGCCATTTGGCTGGTAGACGCTGTAATAGCTGGTGCCATCCGCGGGCGTGGTCGCCTGGTTCTGCACCAGCACAGCGAGTTTGTCGCCCGCCTGCCCTTGGAAGCTCAACCGGGCATTCTGCCCGCGTCTGGCGACGGAGACGGCCAGCGGCGTGTCGCGCTGCAGGTTCAAGGCGAGATCGCTGGAAAGCGTTACGTCGTACGTTGCTGCCTGCTCCTCCTCTTGAGTGATCAGTACTGCGTACTTGCCTGCAGCAAGGTTGATGAGATCGAAATCGCAGCCGCCGCGCTCCACGTCGCAGTATCCGCTCGCCAGCGTGCTGCCATCGGCCTTGTAGACGGATGCAACAACGCGCTGCCACCCTGAGCCCACGATCTGGATGCCGCTGGTGCCCAGTCCAAGGTTCTGCCCCTGACTAGCGATGAAGGAGAAGTGCTTGTATTGCGCCGGCAAGCGGGTCACCACATGCAACGGAGGGCCATCGATCGGCAGCGAGATCCCGGAGGAAAGGGTGATGTCCGATTCCAGCGGGCTTCCGGTCCGACTCTCGACCTGGATTGCATACTCGCCAGACGTCGGAATATTGATCAGATTGATCGCATCGCCAACCTTGATGGTCGCCGTCCTCCAGACAGCGCCATCTGGCCGCAACACGCGATACACCACATCGCGACCGGCGGGTAGCGTCGTCTGCGCCGCGATCAGCAGCATCAGCGACTCGCCTGCCTGCGCCTGGAAGCGCAGCCGCGCATTCTGCCCATACCGCGCCAGCGCCAGATGCAACGGCTGATCGCGGGTCAGCTGATCCAGCAATTCGGAAGAAAGCACAGCGCGGAACTGGATCGTCTGGCTCGTCGAGGCCGGTGTCGCCACCACGCTGTAGCGTCCCGCCAAGGTGTTCCTCAGCGGCAACGAACAGCCATCCTGGACGTAGCAGCTGCCGCTGTACAAGGTCGTACCGTTCGGACTGTAGACGGCGATATTGAAGTAATTGCCCGAACTCACCCCAATGTCGGTGATCCCCAGCCCCAGATTCTGGCCGGCCTGGGTATCGATGGAGAAATGCACGCCCTGCCCTGCCGGCGTCTGATAGCTGCCACCTGCGCCGTCCAGTTCGACATTGCCGTCCTGGCCCGTGGAGAGTTTCAAGCGGGCCGACCACAACGCGCCGCCCGCCGGATCGACGAACACCCGATAGCTTCCCGTCTCAGGGAGATTGGGCAGGGCCAGAATGACATTGCCGCTGGCCGTTACGTTCTTCCACAACGCGCCGTTCGGCCGATACACCGCATAGACCACGTCGCGGCCTGCAGGCCTGGTCACGACGTCGGCGGCGAGCAAGGCCAGGCTCTCGCCGGCGGTCCCGGTGAACGTCAGGCGCGCGTTCTGGGCGTAGCGCGAGATGTCCACGGAACTCGACGCATCTTTCTGCAGGAAGCCGGCGACCTCCGTGGATAGGGTCACCTTGAACGCGATGCTCTGGGAGCCCGATTGCGGACTCACGGTCACACCATAGTTGCCTGCGGCGAGATTCAGCAGATTGAATGCGCAGCCGCTGGAGGCATAGCACGTCGCGGTCGTGAGCGTGGAACCATTGGGGTTGGCGATCTTGACGCTGACGTAGGTTCCGTTGCTCAGGACGAGGTCACTGAGACCCAATCCCAGGTTCTGCAAGGCCGACGCGCTGAAGCTGAAGAAGGCGCTCTGACCAGCATTTGTCTTGTACTCGCCGCTGCTGCCATCCAGTTGCAACCCGCCCGCGCTCCCGGCCGTCACCAGCACCTTGGCGGAAACGGTCGCGCCATGGCGCGGATCCACGAACAACCGGTAAGTCCCGGCGACAGGCGTGTTCATCGTCAGGGTGCCCGAACCGGAGACCGCCATCGACGACAACGCCGTGCCATCGGGCCGGTACACGCGGTAGTAGACCGCGCCGTTCGCCGGCGTCGTGGTCTGCTCCGACACCTGCACCGCCAATGCCTCGCCGGCACCGGCCTGGAACGACAGCATGGCGTTCTGCCCGCGCCGGCCGATGCCGACCTGGCTGACCGCATCCCGCGTCAAGGCAAGCCCCAGGTCGGTAGACAGGGTCGCCTTGAAGCGCATCGTCTGCGTCGTCGTGGCAGGCGCGACCAGGACGCCGTAACGTCCCGCCGCCAGTTCCGGCAGATTCACATCGCATCCGTCGTTGGCCACCTCGCAGGCGGCGCCGGCCATCGGCGTGCCAGCGGGGCCATAGAGGGTGAGGTTGAGCGGGCCGCTTTCGTTGGACTGCAGCTCGCTGATGCCAAGCCCCAGGCTCTGCCCGGCGGTCGCGGAAAAGGTGAAGTACACGCTGTCGCCCGGCAGTTGCGTGGCGAATGCGCCGGTGGCGCCATCGATCCCGCCACCGCCACCGCTCGTGTCTCCGGTGCTGAGCCGCGTCTGCAACCGCACGGTTTCTCCGAAGCCGGGATCCACCAGCACCTGATAGGTGCCGCTGGTCCTGGCCGTCAGGTAGGTGGTGCCAGCCGCACGCACCGCCATCGACGCGACACTGGTGCCATCGGGCGCGTAAACGCGGTAGTACACATCGCGACCAGCCGGCACGGTGGTCTGCCCGGCCACGTGCAACGCGAAGGCATCGCCGGCCACGGCATCGAACGACAGACGCAGGTTCTGTCCTCGACGCGACGTTTCGGCCAGCACGTCCTGGTCTTTCGGCAATGCCTGCAACAGATCCGAGGACAGCAACAGATTCAGGCGCAGCGTGCGCGCACCGCTGGTGCCGGGCGTCAGCAGCACCTGATACACGCCGGTCCTGGGCGCGGCGATGTTGAGTGCGCAGCCGTTGTTGGCCTGATTGCAGTACTGATAGCCCAGATTGACGCCGTCGGCGTCGAAGACCTGCACCAAGGCGGTTCCCCAGCCGCTGCCGACCGGCGACTGCTCGGCCACCCCCAGCCCCAGCCGGCTCCCGGCCTGGGCCAGGAAGGTGTAGCGCTTCGATTGCGCGGCGACCGCGGTGGCAACGCCTGTTTCGGCGCCGTCCACTGCCAGGGCCCTGGACCGCTCCACGCTCATTTTCCAACTTGCCGTGGCCGTGCTCGGGGCGAACAGCAGCAGATAGGTGCCGCCGACCTTCAGCCGCGGCAGATGCAGGGTGGGCTGGTCGGCGTTCACCAGCCCGCTGGCGATCTGCACGTTGTCGGTGCCGAACACGCGGTAGTTCAGCGTGGTGGAGCCCAGCGCCTGAAACTGGGCACTGAGGTAGTCGCCAGCCATGCCGCTGACGAGGACCGCGGCGGACTTGCCCGCGGTCGCCATCGCGACATCGACGGCGGCGGCATCCACGGACAGCCGCGTCACTCCGGAAATATCAGCGGGCGACACACTGTTCGGCACCACCAGCACATCCTGGCTGCTCGTGGCGCTGCCGTAGGGCGTGGTCACGGTCACCGGCCCGCTGCCGCTCCTGTCCGGCACCGGAAAGACCAGGCGCGTGCCGGTGGCGCTCGACAGCACCGCGGTCTTGCGATCCAGCTTCGCCGTGGTCTGCCCGGCGACCGGCACCAGATTCTGTCCATCGACGGTGATCGCCGTACCGGCGCTGGCGATCAACGGCGATACGCCCGTAATGGCCGGCTGACGGAGGTTGGCATCGACCACGAACTGCTGCGCACTGCTCGCGCTCTGCCCGGACACGGTCACGGAGATCGGGCCGGTACTGGCATTGGCAGGCACGAGCACGGTCAACTCGCGCGCGCTGGCAGCCACCACCGTGGCCGCCTGTCCATTGAAGGCCACGCTGTTGGCGGACGCCGCGGTGGAAAACCCCTGCCCCTGGATCAGCACGCGATCGCCCGCCGCACCGCGCGCCGGACTGAAGCCCAGCACCGCCAGGGTTCCGCTGGAGACGCGTTCGACGGCGGTGATATTGCCCATCGTGTCGTAGCGATAGCGGGCACTTGCGCCGGCATCGTTGCTGACCGCGACCAGACGCCCCTGCGCGTCGTAGACGTAGGAGGTGGCGCCAGACGTGCAGGCCAGAAGGGTCAGCAGCAAGGCCGCCATCGTTCTGACCACGACGCGCCGCCAACCGCGCGCGGGCGCATGCGCTGCTTGCTTCAGCAAACCCACGACCGAGCCCATCCCTGCGCCGCGACGTTCCATGCTCTCATCCCTGAAGACTGGCCACGATGGCCGGCTGTCCGTATGCTGACCTTGCTTCGTGCATTCAGCGTGGATATAGATATCCGACAGCGGGGACAGGAGTCAACAGCGTCATGCCAAGGAACCGGCGTCATCACATCGTCATCTGCATGCGCCTGTGGTCGGCCGCCCTCGTCCTGGCGCTGACCGGGTGTGGTGGCGGCCGGCACGACACGGCGGCGGCGCGGATCGCGCTTGGCCAGGCGCTGTTCCACGACACGCGGCTCAGCGCGGACGGCAAGACCAGTTGCGCAAGCTGCCATCGCGCCGAGTTGGCCTATACCGACGGTGCCGCGGTGTCCACCGGGACGGGCGGCCAGCGCGGCACACGCAACGCGCCCAGCCTGCTCGACAGCCGCTTCATGACGCACTTTTTCTGGGATGGGCGCGCAGCGACGCTGGAGGACGCGGTCCTGCAGCCATTGACCAACCCGCGCGAGATGGGCCTGCCCGATCGGCAGGCCGTGCTGACCCACCTCGCCCGCGACCCGCGCTACGCCCCACTCTTGCATGCGGCCTCCGGCAAGGATGGCGGCGACATCCAGGTCGTGGCGGCCGCGCTCGCCGCCTACATCCGCGCGTTGCCAGCACCGCCGACGCGCTACGAGACCTCTCGGACGACGCATGGCGCGCAAGCCTCGCTGAGCGAGGACGAACGCGAGGGATTGGCGCTGTTTTCCGGCAAGGCCGGCTGCGTCGATTGCCACCGGCTGGACGGCACGCCTGCGACCACGAGCGATCAGCGCTTCCATCACGCCGGCATCGGTTTCAACCAGGTCGCCGGCAACGTCGCCGCCCTGCTCGACGTGCTGGAGCGGCAGAAACGCGAAGGCCGGAGCCTGGGCGATTCCATCCTCTCCGACGTTCGCGTGGCGGAACTGGGGCGCTTTGCGGTGACACGGGCGCCGCAGGATCTGGGCGCCTTCCGCACCCCGTCGTTACGGACGGTGGCCGATACCGCGCCCTACATGCACGACGGCAGCATCGCCGATCTGCCGTCCGCGGTGGAACACGAGGTCTACTATCGCAACCTCGCTCGCAATCGACCGATCAGCCTGACCGCCGAGGAGAAGCACAAGCTGGTGCTGTTCCTGCAGGCGCTGTCCGGTACAGGCGCCGCGCACCGCTAGGAGCCCGTGCGCGACGCGCTGTTCGCCGCCCCCATCACGTCCACGTCCTGCTGCGAGGCGAGCTTGCCATCGAGCGTCACCTCCAGCATGTAACGCCCCGGCGGCCAGCCGGCCGCGTTGTCGAAACGCAGCGACTGGACCTGATCGGAGCCGGTCATGGTGCGCTCCACCAGCCCGACCTGGCGACCATCGCGCAGGTCCAGCAAGCGCGCTTTCAGGACGTGTCCCTGGGCAGTGCCGCGCAGGGCGACATTGGCCAGGATCGGCGCATCGCTGGTCTGCGGCACGGGCCTGCCGTCGCGCATCGCGCCGATCCGGACCTCGACGACGTGCAGCGGTTGCGCCGCCGTGGCCGGATTCTGCTCCGGCGCCTGCCGCTGGCACGCCCCCAGGCTCAACAGCGCCGTCAGCACCATCCCACACACCATCCTTTTCGCGTTCATCATCCCTGTGTCCTCCCTGATCGGCGATTGCCATTGCGATGCACGCCGCAGGCCGCATCGTTCCTCGCGGACGCACGGGGGTGAACCGCCCCGTGCGCTTCGCTTCGCGTCAGCCCTGCAACCGCGCCAGCACCGCGCGCGTGACCGGATCGGCAACCTCGGTGGACTGGCCCTGCAGCGCCGGCAGCAGCTGGCTGGCCAGCTGCTTGCCCAGTTCGACGCCGAACTGGTCGAAGGCGTTGATGCCCCAGACCACCGACTGCACGTACACGCTGTGCTCGTACATGGCGATCAGCGCGCCCAGCGCCTGCGGGGTCAGCGCGTCGAGCAGGATCAGCGTGCTCGGGCGGCCGCCCGGGTAGTCGCGGGCCGGATCGTCGCTGCCCTGCCCGTTCGCCAGCGCCTCGGTCTGCGCCAGCAGGTTGGCCAGCAGCGCCTGGTGGTTGACGGTGTACGGGTCGTCGTTGCGGATGCAGCCGATGAAGTCGGCCGGCACGATGCTGGTGCCCTGGTGCAGCGCCTGGAAGAAGCTGTGCTGCACGTCGGTGCCGGCGCCGCCCCACCACACCGGCACGGTATCGGCCTCGACCGGGCTGCCGTCCAGCCGCACGCGCTTGCCCAGGCTTTCCATCACCAACTGCTGCAGGTAGGCCGGCAGCAGCGCCAGGCGCTGGTCGTAGGTCATCACCGCCTGCGTCGCGTAGCCGAGCAGGTTGCGGTTCCACAGCGTGGTCAGGCCGTGCAGCACGGCCACGTTGCGCTCCAGCGGCGCGTTCAGGGCGTGCGCGTCGAACTGCGCGGCGCCATCCAGCAACTGTTCGAAGGCGTCGGCGCCGATCGCCAGCGCGATCGGGAAGCCCACCGCCGACCACAGCGAGTAGCGGCCGCCGACCCAGTCCCACATCGGCAGCACGCGGCCGGCGGCGATGTCGAAGGCATTGGCGGCGCGTTCGGGATTGGCACTGACCGCGTACAGGCGCTCGCTGCCGCCCAGCCAGTCGCGCAGGATCTGGCCGTTGAGCAGGGTTTCCTGGGTGCCGAAGGTCTTGGAGATCAGCACGCCGGCGGTGCGCGCCGGGTCCAGCGTGGCCAGGGTGCGCTGCATCGCCGCGCCGTCCACGTTGGAGACGAAGTGCACGCGGAAGCGCGCGCCGGTGACCGGACGCAGCGCATCGGCGACCAGGCGCGGGCCCAGATCGGAGCCGCCGATGCCGACGCTGACGATGTCGGTGACCTCGGTCTGCGCCAATGCGTCGATCAGCCCGCGCATGCGCTGCTGCACCTCGCGCGCGCTGGCGTGGGCCTGGCTAGCCACCGGCGCGCCGGTGAGGTCGCCGCGCAGCGCGGTGTGCAACGCGGCGCGGCCCTCGGTGACGTTGACCGTCTCGCCGCGGAACAGGCACTGGAAGGCGCCGGCCAGGTCGTGGTCGGCGGCCAGCGCGAGCAGCGCGTCGAGCGCGGCACGGTCATACTTCTGCCGGGCGAAGTTGAAGTACAGCGGTCCGACCTGCAGCGCCAACGTCTCGGCACGGCCGGGTTCGGCCGCCAGCAGGTCGGGAAGGCGCGCCCCGCGCAGGCGCTGGGCGTGGGAATGCAGTGCGTCGAAACCGGTGGACTGTGTCATGCGGCCTGCTTTGGGATGCTGTGGTTGGTGTGGGTGATCTTGTTGTTGCCGTCCACGTAGACCAGGGTCGGCTGGAAGCGCGCGGCTTCCTCTTCGCTCATGCCGGCGAAGGCGGCGATGATGATCAGGTCGCCGACCTGCACGTGGCGCGCGGCGCCGCCGTTGAGCGAAATGATGCCGCTGCCCTCGTCGGCGCGGATCGCGTAGGTGCTGAACCGCGCACCATTGGTCACGTCCCAGATGTGCACCTGCTCGAACTCGCGGATGCCGGTCGCGTCCAGCAGCAGCCCGTCGATGGCGATCGAGCCCTCGTAGTTCAGCTCGGAATGGGTGACGGTGGCGCGGTGGATCTTGGTCTTCAACAGGCTCAGTTGCATGGCACGGGACTGCGGTCAGGAAAGACGCGCAGTTTAGCAGCCGAGGGGTTAGCTGGCGGTGGTGAGGCGCGGCCTCAAACCATCGTAGGAGCGGCTTCAGCCGCGACAGCCCCCGCGGGAAAGCCTGTCGCGGCTGAAGCCGCTCCTGCGACAACGACCCTAGGCCTGCCTTGCTCAGAATTCCAGGTTGTCGATCAGCCGGGTGCGGCCCAGGCGCGCGGCGATCAGCGCCACGCGCGGACCGCGGCCGTCCTGCGGCTCGCTCAGGTCGGGCGCGCGCAGCACGCTGTAGTCGACCTCGAAGCCGGCCGCCTGCAGCTGCGCGGTCGCCGCCGCCTCCACCTCCGCGCGCGGGCGCCCGGCCAGGTGGGCCTCGCGCATCGCCAGCAGGGTGCGATGGATGTGCGTGGCACGCGGCCGCTCCTCGGCCGACAGGTACTGGTTGCGCGAACTCATCGCCAGGCCGTCGGCCTCGCGCACGATGCCACCGCCGAGGATCTCGATCGGGAACGCCAGGTCGGCCACCATCTGCCGGATCACCGCCAGCTGCTGGTAGTCCTTCTTGCCGAACGCGGCCAGGTCCGGCTGCACCTGGTTGAACAGGCGCGCGACCACGGTGCACACGCCATCGAAATGGCCGGGCCGGCAAGCGCCTTCCAGCACCTCGCTGACGCCCGGGGTGTGCATGCGCAAGGCCAGTTCCACGCCCAGCGGATACATGCTCTCCACCGTCGGCAGCCACAGCACGTCGCAGCCGGCACCTTCCAGGCCGCTGGTGTCGGCTTCCGGGGTGCGCGGATAACGCGTGAAATCTTCGTTCGGACCGAACTGGGTCGGGTTGACGAACACGCTGGACACCACGCGGTCGGCGTATTGCCGCGCCAGCATCACCAGCGAGAAATGCCCGGCGTGCAGGTTGCCCATGGTCGGCACGAAGGCCACGCGCAGGCCCTGCCGCTTCCAGCCGGAAACGGTGGCGCGCAGCCGGGCCAGGTCGGTGATGGTCTCGATCATTTGGCGTAGGCGTGTTCGGCGTCGGGGAAGGTGCCGGCGCGCACCGCGTCGGCGTAGGCGCGCACCGCCCCGGCGATGGAACCGCCTTCGGCCAGGAAATCCTTGACGAAGCGCGGGCGGCGGTGGCCGCTGTCCAGGCCGAGGAAATCGTGCATCACCAGCACCTGGCCGTCGCAATCGGGGCCGGCGCCGATGCCGATGGTGGGGATTCCGATCTCGGCGGTGATCCGCGCGGCCAGCGGCGACGGCACGCATTCCAGCACCAGCAGCGCGGCGCCGGCCGCGGCGACCGCCTTGGCGTCGGCGAGCAGCTTGGCCGCGGCCGCCTCTTCGCGCCCCTGGATCTTGTAGCCGCCGAAGGTCAGCACCGACTGCGGGGTCAGGCCCAGGTGCGAGCACACCGGGATGTCGCGTTCGCTGAGGAAACGGATCACGTCCAGCTTGTGCCCGGCGCCCTCCAGCTTGACCATCTCCGCACCGGCCTGCAGCAGCCGGGTCGACGCATCCAGCGCGCGCTCGGGCGTGGCATCGGACTGGAACGGCAGGTCGGCCACCAGCAGCGCGCGTTGCAGCACCCGCGCCACCGCCGCGGTGTGGTAGACGATGTCGTCCACGGTCACCGGCAGGGTCGAGTCGTGGCCCTGCACCACCATGCCCAGCGAATCGCCGATCAGGATCAGGTCCACGCCATTGGCGTCGAACGCACGCGCGAAGCCGGCGTCGTAGGCGGTCAGCATCACCAGCTTCTGCTGGCGGCGCTTGGCCTCGGCCAGGGCGGGAACGGTCCAGGGCTTGCTGTCGGCGTGGCTGCTCATAAGCTCATGTGCTGCGGTAATGAGCCGAGCATTATCTACCGATTGGCACGATCCCGCCGGTTTCGATGCGGTCGCGGACGTCACGCACCGTTCCATGCCCCGGAACGATTGCCTCGGCGGCGATCTCGGCCAGCGGCAGCAGGACGAAGGCACGCTCGTGCAGGAACGGATGCGGCACCTGCAGCCCGGGCAGGTCGATCACCGCCTCGGCGTACAGCAGCAGGTCCAGGTCCAGGGTGCGCGGGCCCCAGCGTTCGCCGGGCAGGCGCTGGCGGCCGTGGCGGCTTTCCAGGTCCAGCAGCGCCTGCAGCAGTTCTGTCGCCGGCAGCGTGGTGGCCACCAGCGCCGCGGCGTTGATGAAGTCCGGCTGGTCCTCGCGGCCCCAGGCCGGGCTGCGGTACAGCTGCGAGGCGCGCAGCAGGCGGGTCTGCGGCAAGGTATCGAGCGCGGCCAGGGCCGCGCGCAGGGTCGCCGCGGCGTCGCCGAGGTTGCCGCCCAGGCCGATGCAGGCCTGGACCGGCGTCTCCACAACGGCGCTCACTCGAGGGGCGCGGTGGCGTCCGGACGGCGACGCCGGCGCCGGCGGCGCTTGGGGGTCTCTTCGCTGTCGGCAGGCGGCGCGAACGCCAGCTCGTCACCGGCGTAGTCCACGTCCGGATCGAAGCCGCGCGGCGGCGGCGCATAGCCGGGCTGCTGCTGCAGCTCGCGCCAGTAGGCGATGTCGGCCGCATGCTCGTCGGAGGCCGACTGGCGCACGATCAGGAAGTCGAACGCGGCGCGGAAGCGCGGATGCGACAGCGTGCGCACCACCCGCTTCTTCTGACGCGAGGTGAAGCGCGACTGCAGCAGCCAGATCTCCTGCATCGGCAGCGAGAAGCGCCGCGGCAGCGCCACGGTGCTCAGCTGGTGCAGGGTCACCCGGTCGGCGGCGCGGCGCTGCGCCTCCTCCATCTGCATGCCCTGTTTCTGCAGGGTCATCAGCGCGCGGCAGTAGGCCGGCCACAGCAACAGGGCGAACAGGAACGCCGGCGACACCGGCTCGTCGTTGGCGACGCGGGCATCGGTGTTGCGCAGGCCTTCGATCAGCATCCGCCGCAGCGCGCCGCTGCGGTTGGAACGCAGCGCCGCCGCACTCTCCGGGAACAGCGCGGCGAGCAGGCCGTGCCGCTCCAGGCCCTCGAAGCTGGCCACGCCGTGGCCGGACAGGAACAGCTTGAGCACTTCCTCGAACAGCCGTGCCGGCGCGGCCTCGGCCAGCAGCCCGGCCAGGCGCGGGATCGGCTCGGCGGTGCCGGCCTCGATCTCGAAGTCGAGCTTGGCCGCCAGGCGCACCGCGCGCAGCATGCGCACCGGGTCCTCGCGGTAGCGCTGCTCGGGATCGCCGATCAGCTTCATCAGCCGCGCCTGCACGTCCTCGAAGCCGCCGGTGTAGTCGCGCACCGAGAAGTCCTCGATCGCGTAGTACAGGGCGTTGCAGGTGAAGTCGCGGCGTACCGCGTCGTCCTCGATGCTGCCGTAGACGTTGTCGCGGACCAGGCGGCCGTTATCCACCTCGCGGTCGCCGCTGCCGTCGTCGACGTTGGCGCGGAACGTGGCGACCTCGATGATCTCGCGGCCGTAGACCACGTGCGCCAGGCGGAAGCGGCGGCCGATCAGGCGGCAGTTGCGGAACAACTGCTTGACCTGCTCGGGGGTGGCGTCAGTGGCGACGTCGAAGTCCTTGGGCTGCACCTGGACCAGCAGGTCGCGGACTGCGCCGCCGACCAGGTACGCGCCGAAGCCGGCCTCGCGCAGCCGGTACAGCACGCGCAGGGCGTTGGGGCTGATGTCCTTGCGCGAGATGGGGTGCTGATCGCGCGGGATCGCGCGCAGGGTGAATGGCGATGGAACTGGCGGATTGATGATGGCGCTTCCGTATCGGGTTGCGGGATTGCCGAAGGGCGGCGAGACCCATATACTAGCGCGCTGCAATCGACGCGACCAAACGCTCCCTTCGTCTAGTGGTTAGGACGTGGCCCTCTCAAGGCTAAAACAGGGGTTCGAGTCCCCTAGGGAGCGCCATCCTCGCCTCGCCTGCAGCGCGACACAGCAAAAACCCCGCCCTGGCGGGGTTTTTTGCGTTTCGGGGACCGGCAGCGGCCGGCAACGCCGCATCCTGGGAGGCCGGACGCCAAGCGCCATCGCCCCAGGCGGCTGCGCACGTCGGTCAGCGTTTCGAAGAACCCGAGGCCCGCGCGCTGGCCCAAGCGCTGGGCGCGATCGGGTCGACGCAGATCCGCATGCAGGCCACGGCCAGTCCGCCGCCCGGCTGGTCCGCGCCGAATCAGTGCGCAGGCTGCCCGGCCGCGATGGCGACCGGCGGCGACGCAGTCTCCGCCACCGCATCGTGCGCATGCAGGCTCTCCAGATGCCGCACCTGCACCTGCACCTCGGCATAGCGCGCGCCCAGCGCCTGCTGCAGGCGCCGCGCGGCGTCCTCCACGTACATCAGGTTCTCGCCGTTGCGGCGTGCGAACGCCTGTTCGTCGGCGCGGCGCACCGCCGCCTGCACCGGCGTGGCCAGGGCCTGCTCGGCCAGCGCGATCAGGGCCTCGGCGTCGAAGCGCACCGCGCGCGCCGACACGCCCACCCGTACCGAGGCCACGCTGCGCTGGCTGTGCGGGGTGGCATGGCTGCCGTGCCGGAGCAGCCAGTCCGCGACCGCTTCGCGCGACAGCGAGGCCTGGTCCAGGTGCTGCTGCACGAAGGCCTCGCTGAGCAGTTGCCGCGCCAGCGCCGCCGAACAGGGGCAGGTCGAGGAATACAGCAGCTCCACGCCCAGTCCCAGGCGAACCACGCCGCCGCGCAGTTCGGCGTCGATCCGCAGCGGATACGCCCTCCACCCCGCCAGCCCCGGGCTGCGCAGCGCCGGACGGCGCCGCAGCAGTTCCAGGCGCAGCGACACCCGTGCCGCGGTGGAGGCGCAGTCGGCATGGCTGTGCACCATCGCCCGCAGCAACTGCGACAGGCGCGACGGCGACAGCGGCTGCTCCGCGGCTTCGTCGAGCAGGCGGTACAGCCGCGACATATGGATGCCCTTGACCTGGGCCGACGGCAGGTCGACGGCGAGCGCGGCCTGCGCCGGCACTGCCGTCGCACTTCCGCCCTCGCCCGTCTCCAGGCAGATCGGCAGCGCGATGCCGTCCATGCCGACCCAGTTCAGGGGAGCGGCGATCTCCGAAGGTTCGTCGGCGGCGACATCGGGCAACGGCAAGGGTGTCTGCAGGTTCATCGGATCGACTGGAGCGGCAAGGGGCGAGGGAAAGGTAAGGAAGCCAGGCTTACAATTGTTATAAAATAACATATCCAGGCCACACCGAGAGGAGCGCTCATGGCCCACCTCAGCCGTTAGCGGTGCAGGCCCTTTCGTCGGGCCGGTGTGGGCTGCCGTGTCCGGCTGGGTCGCGTGGACCTCCTCGCGCGGCTTGCCCGTGCCCTCATCCGCCCCTGCGGGGCACCTTCCCCCGAGAAGGGGGCCATGGTCCCGAGGGGAGAAGGGAGAAGCCAAAGCCCCTCTCCCACCGGGAGAGGGGTTGGGGTGAGGGTACGGAGCGCGCAGCGCCCTCGCCGCTTTGCCAATGCCTTCAGCCGCTCGCTGCAGACGCATCGACCCGGACGCGGCACGCGCGCCGCGCGCGCCAGCCTCCGCCTCAGCCCTGCATCTGCTCCAGTTCCTTGCCCTTGGTCTCGTACACGTAGCGCAGCACGAAGAACACCGACAGGAACGCGGCCACGGTGTAGATGCCGTAGGCGCCGGCCAGGCCGATGCTGCCGAGCAGGACCGGGAAGGTCACGGTGATGGCGAAATTGGACATCCACTGCGCCGCGCCGGCCACCGCCAGGCCGGAACCGCGGATCTGGTTGGGGAACATCTCGCCCAGCATCACCCACATCACCGGGCCCCAAGACATGTTGAAGAAGACCACGTAGACGTTGGCGGCGATCAGCGCCAGCCGGCCCATGCCCGGCGACAGCGCCAGCTTGCCCGCCGCATCCAGCGAGGCGCTGGCGAAGGCGATGGTGACCAGCGCCAGCGACACCGCCATGCCGGCCGAACCGATCCACAGCAGCGGCTTGCGCCCGATCCGGTCGATCAGCACCACCGTGACCAGGCAGGCGCCGATGCTCAGCGCACCGGACAGCACGTTGATCAACAGCGCATCGCTCTCGGAGAAGCCCACCGCCTGCCACAGCACCGCGCCGTAATAGAACACCACGTTGATGCCGACCAGTTGCTGGAACGTGGCCAGGCCGATGCCGATCCACACGATCGGGCGGACCTTGCCGGTGACCTTGCTGACCAGGTCCGACAGGCGCGGCTTGTGCTGATCGGCCGACAGCGACCCGGAGATCTCGATCAGCTTGGTCTGCGCGGCGGCGGCACCGTACAGACGGGTCAGCACCGCCAGCGCCTGCTCGCGGCGGCCCTTCACCACCAGGAAGCGCGGGCTTTCCGGAATCGCCAGCAACAGCAGCAGGAACGCCGTGGACGGCAGCGCCTGCATCCAGAACATCCAGCGCCAGGCCGGCTGGCCCAGCCACAGCGCCTCCGTGGACGCACCAGCGGCCTTGGCCAGCAGGTAGTTGCTGAGGAAGGCGCAGAACAGGCCGCCGATGATGGCGATCTGCTGCACCGTGGCCAGGCGCCCGCGGTAGCGCGCCGAGGCGACCTCGGCGATGTAGGCCGGCGACATCACGCTGGCCGCGCCCACCGCGAAGCCGCCCATCATCCGCGCCAGCACGAACACCGCCGAGTTGTGCGCCGCGCCGGCGCCCAGCGCCGACACCAGGAACAGCGCCGCCGACACGATCAGCACCGTGCGCCGGCCCCAGCGGTCGGCCAGCGAGCCGGCCAGGAACGCGCCGACCGCACAGCCCAGCAACATCGAGGCGACCTCGAAGCCGGTGCCGGCGGAACTGGACTGGAAGGCCGCCTTGAGGCCGTCGACGGTGCCGTTGATGACGCCGCTGTCGAAGCCGAACAGGAAGCCGCCGATGGTGGCGACGCAGCTGATCAGGATGATGAGGCGGGTGTTCTCGCCGGCGTCGGCGTGGCGATCGATCGGAACACTGGACATGGATTCACCTGGTGGCGTGCAAGAGGAAGACGGCCGGCGCGCGGAAGCAGCATGCGCGACGGCGGCACCGGGCCGCCGCCGCGCACCGGTTCAGCGCAGCAGGTACTGGTTGATCAGGTTCTCGTAGGCTTCCTGGCGGCCGCTGCGCTGGGTCGGCTCGCCGGCCTGCGCGGCGTGCGCGGCCAGGTCGGCCAGCGTGCTCTTGCCGGCGGCGAAGGCCGCGCCGGCGCCGCTGTCGAAGCTGGCGTAGCGCTCGCGGCGCCACTGTTCCAGCGGCGAGGCGGTCAGCAGCGCATGGGCGACTTCCAGGCCGCGCGCGAACGCGTCCATGCCGCCGATGTGGGCGATGAACAGGTCCTGCGGATCGGACGACTCGCGGCGCACCTTGGCGTCGAAGTTGAGCCCGCCCGGGGCCAGCCCGCCCTGCCGCAGCACCACCAGCATCGCCCCCACCGTGTCGTACAGGTCGATTGGGAACTGGTCGGTGTCCCAGCCGTTCTGCGGATTGCCGCGGTTGGCGTCGATGCTGCCGAGCAGGCCGGCGTCGCTGGCCACCTGCAGGTCGTGCTCGAAGCTGTGCCCGGACAGCGTGGCGTGGTTGGCCTCGATGTTGAGCTTGAAGTCCTGGTCCAGGCCGTACTGGCGCAGGAAGCCGACCACGGTGGCGCTGTCGAAGTCGTACTGGTGCTTCATCGGCTCCATCGGCTTGGGCTCGATCAGGAAATTGCCCTTGAAGCCGATGCTGCGCCCGTAGTCGCGTGCCAGGGTCAGGAACCGCGCCAGGTGCTCCTGCTCGCGCCGCATCTGCGTGTTGTGCAGGCAGGCGTAGCCTTCGCGGCCGCCCCAGAAGACGTAGTTCTCGCCGCCCAGCTCCACGGTCGCCTCCAGCGCGGCCTTGACCTGCACCGCCGCACGCGCGACCACGTCGAAGTCCGGGTTGGTCGCCGCACCGTTCATATAGCGCGGGTGCGAGAACAGGTTGGCGGTGCCCCACAGCAGCTTGACCCCGGTCTCGGCCTGGCGCTGCCTGGCGATACCGACCATGTGCTTGAGGTTTTTTTCATACTGGCCCACGTCCTCGGCGTCCGGCGCCAGGTCGACGTCGTGGAAGCAGTAGTACGGCACACCGAGCTTGGTGAAGAACTCGAATGCCGCATCGGCCTTGGCCTCGGCCCGGCCCAGCGCATCGCTGCCGGCATCCCAGGGATAGGCGCGCGTGCCCGGGCCGAACGGATCGGCGCCGTTGCCGCAGAAGCTGTGCCAGTAGGCCACGGCGAAGCGCAGGTGCTCGGCCATTGTCTTGTCGCCGATCTTCTTGTCGGCGTCGTAGACCTTGAACGCCAGCGGGTTGTCCGAAGCCTTGCCTTCGAACGGGATGCGGCCGATGCCCGGGAAGTACGCCTTGGCGCCGGTGTAGACGGAAGTGCTCATCACGAAGTCCTGGTGCGTTGCGGGGGAAGGGAAATCACGCGGCGTACAGCGGGCCGATGGCCTGCAGATGCCGCTGGAAGGTCTGGTAGTGCGCTTGATACTGCGCGCCGCGCTGCGCATCCGGCTGCGCGGACCGCGAGGCGTCGTCCTGCTGGTGCTGCAGCACCACCTCGGCCAGGCTGGCGCGCTCGCCCTGCGCCCAGCCATCGGCCCACAGCGCCTGCAGCGCGGCGCCGAACGCCGCGCCCTCCGCCTGCGCCGGCACGTGCACCGGCAGCCCGAACAGGTCGGCGATGAGCTGGCGCCAGCCGGCGCTGTTGCTGCCGCCGCCGGTCAGAGAGATCGCATCGAAGTGCAGCCCGGCATCGACGAAGGCATCGAAGCCGTTGCGCAGGCTGTAGCTGGCGCCCTCCATCGCCGCGCGATAGAAATGCGCCGGCGTGCTGTTGTGCAGATCCATGCCGGTCAGGCAACCGCGCGCGGCCGGCAGGTTCGGGGTGCGTTCGCCGTTGAAGAACGGCAGCAGCACCAGTCCGTCGGCACCGGGCGCGGTGGCGGCGAGCAAGGCCTCGCCCTGCCCGGTCTTGATGCCGAACAGGCGCGCGATGGTCTCGGTGGCGACGGTGCAGTTCATGGTGCAGATCAGCGGCAGCCAGCCGCCGCTGGAGGAGCAGAACGCGGCCCAGCGCGCGTCGGGGTCCACCACCGGGCGCTCGGCATAGGCGAACAGCGTGCCCGAGGTGCCCAGGCTCATGCTCAGGCGTCCGGGCACCACATTGCCGGTGCCGATCGCCGCCATCATGTTGTCGCCGCCGCCGGTGGCCACCCGCACCTCGCGCGGCAGGCCCAGCGTCTGCGCCGCGGCGGCAGACAGGACGAAACTGGTCTCGGTCGGCACCAGCGGCGGCAGCGCCGCGGCCAGGTCGCGCTGCGGATCGATGGCCTGCAGCAGCGGTGCCGACCACTGCCGCGTGCGCACGTCCAGCCAGCCGCTGCCGGAGGCGTCGCCGACCTCGGCGTAGCGCTCGCCGGTCAGCCAGAAATTGATGTAGTCGTGCGGCAGCAGCACCGAGGTCATCGCCGCGTAGGCGTCGGGGCGATGCTTGCGCGTCCACGGCAGCTTGGAGGCGGTGTAGCCGGCCAGGATCGGGTTGCCGGCCAGTTCCACGCAGCGCTGCGCGCCGCCGACCGCGTCCATGATCTCCTCACACTCGCGCTGGGTGCTGGTGTCGCACCACAGCTTCACCGGCGCGGTGACCTGGCCCTGCGCGTCCAGCGGCACGAAGCCGTGCTGCTGCCCGGACACCCCGATGGCCCGCACCTGCGCCCGCTGTTCGGCGCTCAGCGCGGCGAAGCAGGCGACGATGCCGTCGATCCACCACTGCGCCTGCTGCTCGCGGGTGCCGTCGTCGCGGCTGATCAGTTCCAGCGCGTGGCCGTGCGTGGCCACCACCTGCCGGCTGTCGGCATCGTAGGCGAGCAGCTTGACGCTCTGCGTCCCCACGTCCAGGCCGATGTACAGACTCATTGCCGCACCCGCCACGTCTTGCGCACCGCCAATTCCATCGTCGCTCCAGAAGAAAGGTCGGCGCACGCGGATGGCGCGCCAGGGGCAGAGTGTAGTGCGCGAGGCGCCTGTGGTTCCGTCGCGCATGATGCCGGCCACCATCGCGTCAGGCCAGCGCGATGCGTGCTGCACTGCAAGATCGCGGCGGATGGGGTTGGGATGCAGTCAGGTCTGGGAGACGACGGGACACGTCTCCCTTCTTCCACCGGGAGAAGGTGCCCCGCAGGGGCGGATGAGGGTACGGGCGTAGCCAGCGTCAGGTAACGACTTGCGCTGGTTGTTGGCACCAGGGCTTCGCTCCGTACCCTCACCCCAACCCCTCTCCCGAGGAGAGAGGGGCTAGAACGCGCCGCGGCTATTTCCTTGCCATCGCCAGGACGACGCCTTTGCGTTGGAGCATGCGCTTCGCTGCATCGCGACCCACGCCGTACGCCACGACCGCCGGCATGCGGCAATCGGCCTTGGCAATCCCTCGTGTGTCGCCCCAGGCTCATCCGGCCTGCGCCGCGACGGCATGGCCGGTGCCGCTGCGCGACACTTCAAGGGGCTGGCCGCTGTACTCCACGCTCGCGTCGGCCTTGGGTTCGAGCGCACCGGCATCCGCGCGCGGACCATCGACGAAGCGCACATGGATGCTGCGCCGTGCCTGCATGCCCGGCCAGCGGCCCTCGCGCGCGCCGATGCGCAGCACGCCGCTGGCCTGATCCCACTGCAACGGGATGCGGCTGAACTCGCCCTTCTCGTAGCCATAGCCGGTGCCATCGTCCTCGTACAGCGAGAAGCGGCCGTCGGCGCCGGTGTAGACCACCACGGTCAGCGGCGCATCCGGGACCTGGTCGACGTACTGCTGCACGGGGGTCATCGGCACGATGGCGCCGGCGCGCACGAACAGCGGCATGCGCTGCAGCGGCGCGGCGGCGTCGATGGTCTGGCCGCCGGTGTGGCGCGCGCCGCTGTTGAAGTCGATCCAGTCGGTGCCCGCCGGCAGGTAGACCTTGCGCGAGGTCGCGCCGAAGCGGGTCACCGGCGCGACCAGGAACGCCGGCCCGAACAGGTATTCGTCGTCGATGTCGGCGACGTTGGGGTCGTGCGGGAAGTCCATCGGCAGGCCGCGCATCATCACCCCGTCGTGGTGGTAGGTGTCGCCGGCGAGCGTGTAGATGTACGGCAGCAGCGCGTAGCGCAGGCGGCTGTAGTAGGCCATGCTGGCGTAGTACGGCGTGCCTTCCGGCGCGATGTTCCAGATCTCGCGGTACGGGAACTGGCCGTGCGAGCGGAACAGCGGCACGAAGGCGCCGAACTGGAACCAGCGCGTGTTGAGCTCGCGCCACTCGGGCAGATGCGCCGGATCCTGGCGTTCGTAACGCTTCTCCACGGCGAAGCCGCCGATGTCGAAGGTCCAGTTCGGCAGGCCCGACATCGACACGTTGACGCCGGCGGAGATCTGCTCGCGCATGTCCTCCCAGCGCGAGGCGATGTCGCCGCTCCACACCGCCACGGCGTTGCGCTGGATGCCGGCGTAGCCCTTGCGCGACAGGATGAACACGCGCTTGCCATCGGCGGCGCGATCGCCGGCGTAGACGCCGTGGGTGTGCGGCAACGGATAGGAATTGAAGAACTCGGTGGACGGCCCCAGCGCGGTCGGCGTGGTGCGCGCCTTGCGCTCGGCGATATCCAGGTTCGAGTGCACGTCGGGTTCGTCGGCGTCCAGCCACCAGGCGTCGATGCCCTTGCGGTTGAGCTTTTCGTCGATCTGCCGCCAGTAGATCGCCTGTGCGTCGGCCGCGTACGGGTCGTAGAAGGCGTTGGTGTAGCCCTTGCCGATCCAGTCCAGTTCGCCCACGGCGACGTTGCGCCGGTAGATGTGCCCGGCCGCGTCCAGTTCCTTGTAGTGGGCGGTGGCCGGGTAGAACTTCGGCCAGACCGAGATCATCAGCTGCGCGTGACTGGCGTGCACCGTTTTGACCATGCCGTCCGGGTCTGGAAAACGGCTGCGGTCGAAGTCGTGCGAGCCCCAGGCGTTCTCCGGCCAGTACGACCAGTCGAGCACGATGTTGTCGATCGGCAACTGGCGCCGGCGGTATTCGGCCAGCGCGCCGAGCAATTCGTCCTGGGTCTTGTAGCGCTCGCGGCTCTGCCAGAAGCCGTAGGCCCACTTCGGCAGCAACACCGCCTTGCCGGTCAGTTGCCGGTAGCCGGCGATGACCTGGTCGGCGTTGTCGCCGGCAACCACGTAGTAGTCGATCATCTGCCCCGCTTCGGACCACAGCGACAGGTCGCCGGCCTCGGCCGCCGGGAGCGGGTCGCGATGCAGCAGCGCGATGTAGCTGGGGTCGATCAGGTCCCACTCGACCTTCAGGGTATGCCGCTGGCCGGGCTGCAGCTGCAACGCGAACTCGTGGTGCCAGGGGTTCCAGTTCTGTCGCCAGCGGTCGACGAGCAGCTTGCCGTCGACCCATAGCCGGGCGTATTCGCTGGCATACAGCGAGAAAGTGTGCGTGCCGCCGCGCTCGGCCTCGATCTGGCCTTCCCAGCGCACCTGGACGCGGCGCTTGTCGCCGGGCTTGGCCGCGGCGGGAAACTTGGCCAGGTCCTTGATGTACTGGTAGTCGATATCGGACTCGCGGCGCTCCAGCACCGGCTTGCCGTCGATCGCGTAGTGCGCGGTGAGCGCGCCGGGCTTGCCTTGCGCGTCGTACAGGCGCAGCGATGCCGGCAGCGGCTGCAGCCCGCGCGGATCGCCGAAGCGGGTGATCGCATTGTTGTCCCAGAGGATGCCGTAGTTGCGGCTGGAGACCAGGAACGGCATCGCCATGTCGAGATTGCTCTGCAGCAGTTCGATGTCGTGGCCCTTCTGGTTCATCCAGCCCTGCTGGTGCTGCCCGAACCCGTAGAAGGCCTCGTCGCGCGGCGAGACGAAGCGCTGGCGCACGCTCAGGTAGCTGCGCCCTTCGACCTGCAACGGCGCGAAGCTGCGCCCGCCCGACACTTCCGCCAGCAAGGGCGTGCCCTGCGCATCGACGAAGCCGACATGGCCGTCGACGGTGGACACCTGCGCGCTCAGCTTGGCAGTCTTGAGTTGCACCGTCTCGCCGTGTTGCTCCAGCGTAAAGCCGGTGTCGCCCTGCACCGGCACCCGCATCAGGCTGGGCGTACGCTGGAACGCGCCGGTCGGATCGGCACTGACCCGGACGATGCCGCGGTCGATCACCTGCAGCCGCACCGGCGCCGCGCCCTTGGCGCTGGGATGCACGGTGACGCCATCGGCATCGCGGGTCACCTGCTGCGCAGCGGCGGACGCGGTGACAAGCGATAGCGACAGCAGCAACAGGCGTGGCAACGATGGCGGCAGGTGACGGTTCGCGTTGTGCATGTTCACTCCCTTGGATGGTCACGCAGCACGGCGCCACGGGCGCCGCCGCGTCGTCAGTAGGTCGCCAGCGTGACGCGCAGCAACTGCGGCACGTCGGAGAAGTTGAGCCCGTAATCGGTCTGGTCGCCGTTCCAGTTGCTCCGGAACCGCCAGTGTTCGCCCTCGTAGACGCCCTCCTCGACCCGGTCGTAGAGCAGGTTGGCGGTCGCCGCGCTGGCCGGATGCAGGGTCACCCGCGCGTGCTGGGCGGTGATCAGGAAAGTGTCCGGCCCGAGTTCGGCGATCAGCGCCGCGCCGATCGGCGTGGGATTGCCGGGCGGCGTGCCCTGGAACCAGAACTGCGGCACGCCGTAGGTGATGGTGGCACTCCAGCGGGCATTGAGCGGCAGTTCCTGTACCGCCTGGCCTGGCGCCTCGGCGGTGCCGTGCAGCTTGCCCGCAGCCGCGGCTCGAGCAAACACGCGCATGCCCATGCCCACGGCGCGGTAGCCCATCGCGAACGGCGCCAGCGCCTGCGCGTCCACGCGTTTGGCACCGAGCGGATAGTTGGAGTAGCCGCTGTAGTCGATGCCGAAGGTCGACCAGCCGATGCCGTCGTGGCCCAGCGCCGCATACAGATAACGCGCGTACTCGGGGCGGTTGCCGGTCTCGGCGACGAACAGCGCGTTGTCCGTCCGCGCATAGCGCTGCAGCACCGTGGTGTACAGCGGGTACTCCGGCATGTAGATGTCCGGCGCCAGCAGATCGATGTGCGGCGCCGCCGCCTTCCACACGTCCAGCACGTTGTCGGTGGGACCCCCGCTGGCGTACTGCCCGGGCTGGCCGGGATTGAATGGGCCGCGCAACGCCGCGTTGACGTAGATCGGCAAGGGATATGCGGCCTTGCCGGCCTCGGCGACGCGGTCGATGAAGCGGGCGATGTGCCAGGCGTGGAAGATCTCGTCGGCATCGGCACCGAACACCTGTGCCCAGCTGCCCGGCGGCTTGCCGAGCCGCTGCAGCAAGTCAGGCGGTACCGGACCCTCGAACACGCGTTGCGCCATCGGCGAGAAGTCGCGCGCGCTGCCATAGGTGCCCGGCTCGTTCTCCGCCTGCACCATGATCACGGTGCGCTGCGGATCGGCCTGGCGCAGATGCCGCATGAAAGCGACGAAGGCCTTGCGGTCGGCCTCCAGCGTGGCCGCCGCCAGCGGCGACAGCGAGCCAAGACGACGCCCGTCGCGCGCGACCACGCGCGGAAAACGCGCATCGTCGGTCTTGACCCAGTGCGGCGCGTAGTTGGGGCCGTTGTTCTTCCAGGTGCCGAACCACAGCAGCACCAGGCGCACCCGCTGCGTGCGCGCCTGCGCCAGCAGCGTGTCGACGAAGGAGAAATCGAAACGGCCCTCTTCCGGCTCCACCTGTTCCCAGGCGATCGGCACCTGCACGGTGTTCGGCCCCAGCGCGCGGATCGCCGGCCACACCTGCGCCAGCGCCGCAGGATAGTTGCTGGAATTGTTGACCTGCGCGCCGAGGATCAGGAATGGCGCGCCGTCGACCAGCAGCGCATGACGGCCGTCGCTGCTGACCAGGCGCGGGATCGGTACCTGTGCCGGCGCCGATGGCGCAGTGGCGGCGGCCGCAGCGCGCGCATGGGCCGGCGGTGCATCCGGCGCGGCCTGGCAGGCGGCCAGCAGCAACGACAGCAGGCACTGCAGCCCCCATCCGCAGCGCGCGGCGCGAAGCCGCGATCCGGTGCCTCCCACGTGGCGCGTGCCCTGCCTCACCAGCTGTCGGTGCGGAACGGGCCCACCGGCAACTGCTCGCGGTTGACCAGGTTGGCGTCCTCGGGGTTCTCGCTCCAGGCGTAGCGCAGCGCCTGCGGCTGCGGCACCTCGTCGCTGTGGACCACGATCTGGTCGCCCTCGATGCGCGCCTGCGCCGGGTGGAAGCGGCGATCGGCACCGGCCAGGGCGAAGCCGCGTACCACGTTGCCGCCGCCGCGCACCGCCAACGCACTGCCCATCAGGTCGAACATCACCCGCGCCTGGCCGTCGGCGAACGTGGCGCGCGCGAACACCGGCGCGCTGTAGACCAGCGTTTCGCCGTAGGCCACATGCCGCGCCACCAGCGCCAGGCGATGCCCCACGTCCTGCTTGTTGGTGGGATGGATGTTGTCCGGCATGCCGATGTCGATGGTCACCGCCTGTCCGGTCGCCGGCAGCGCCAGCGTCCTGGTCTGCGATTCGCGCAGTTGCGCCCACGGGCTCAGGTCGCCCTGGTCGTTGCCGGCCTTCCAGTTGGCCAGTTGCACCCACAGGAACGGCAGTTGCGGTTGTGCGCGTTCCTGCCGCCAGCGCCCGATCAGCGACGCGAACTGCTCGCGGTAGCGCAGCGCGCCGACCGGGTAGGCGTTGCTCTCGCCCTGGTACCAGATCACGCCCTTGACCGGAAACGGCTGCAGGGGATGGATCATCGCGTTGTACAGCAGGGTCGGGACCTGGTTCTTGTCGTCGTTGGCGGCCAGCGTGACCTTGCCGGGACGGAACTGCCAGTCGCCGGCGAGCGAGCGCGGCTGGCCACCGTCGGGCTGCACGAAGAACGCCGCCGCATCGCCGGGAATGCCGCCGAAGCCGCCGGTGTCCAGGATCCGGATGGCGATGTGGTTGACGCCAGCGCGCAGCGCCGTCGGCGGCACGCGGTAACGGCGTGGCTCGGTGTAGCGCCCTTCGGTGTGGCCGACCTCGACGCCGTTGACGTAGGTGGTGTCGGCATCGTCGGCCGGCCCGATGCCCACGACCGCGCCGGTCTTGGCCTCGGCCGCGCTCAGGGTAAAGGTGGTGCGATACCAGGCGACGCCGTCCATGCCGACGTAGCCGTGCTGCTCCCACAGCCCCGGCAGCGGCTGACGGTCCCAGTCGCGATCGTCCAGGTCGGCCGCCGCCCAGCCCGCGTCCGCCTGCGCGCCCGTCGGCTGCGGCCAGCGCGCCAGGCGCCGCCTGGTCTCGCCAAGCTCCTTGGCGTCCTTGACCTGCATCTGCGCGATGCGCGTGCGCACCTGCGCCGCGTCCACGCCGGGCGAGGCCGCGTCCATCCAGGCCTCGATCGCGCTGCCCTGCCAAGTGCTGTCGATGATGCCGATCGGCACCCCGGTGTGCTGGCGCAGGTCGCGCGCGAAGAAATACGCCACCGCCGAGAACGCGCCCGCGGTGGCCGGTGTGGCCGCGACCCAGTTGCCGCCGGGCAGCCGCGGCTGCGGCTGCGCCGCCCAGGCCTTGGGCACCTTGAAGTTGCGCAGTTGCGGATCCGTCGCCGCCGCCACTTCGCGCGCGCCATCGCGCGCCTGCGCCAGCGGCCACTCCATGTTGGACTGGCCGCTGGCCAGCCACACGTCGCCGATCAACACGTCGGCGATGCGGCGCTGGCTGCCGTCGCCCTGCACCTGCAGCACGTACGGGCCACCGGCCGCATGTGCCGGCAACTGCAGCTGCCAGCGGCCATCGGCGCCGGCGACCGCACTGGCGCTGGCGCCGTCCAGGCGCGCCTGGATGCGTGCGCCGGGCGTGGCCCAGCCCCACATGGGGATCGGCGCATCGCGTTGCAGTACCGCGCCGTCGTCGAACAGCAAGGGCAACTGCAGCTCCGCCGCCGCCGGCCATGACGCGAGCGCCAGGGCCAGCAGCGCCAGGCGGCGAACGGTGGGGAACAAGGGTGCGGCCATGAGCGGGTCCTACATGGGGGAAAAGCCGGCAGCGACCGCCCGCCTCGCCGCAGGCGGTCCGCGTGCCGGACGCTGCGCAGCGCCTACCAGTTGGCGCGCAGCACCAGCGAGTAACGGCGATCGTTGACGAACCAGCTGCGCGTGTACAGACGCGGATCGACCTCGCCGTCGCTGTAGGAGGTCGGCCCCATCAGTACCTTGGTCACCGAATTGGTGAGGTTGTTGGCCTGGATGCCCAACTGCAGGTGCGGGGTGAAGCGGTAGAACACCGAACCGTCGAGCTGACCATAGTCGTCCGACCAGGTCGGCAGCTTGGTCGCCACGTCGCTGGCGGTGAGCAGGTAGCGCGAGCGCCAGTTGTAGGCCAGGCGCACCGACAGCGGCCCCTTCTCGTAGATGCCGGCGAGGTTGTAGCTGCGCCGTGACAGGCCTTCCAGCGGCAGCGCCACACCGGTCACGGTGGTCTTGGTGTACGGATCGGTGGCCGTGTTCACACCGCCGCTGCTGTCGACGAAGGTGAAGTTGGCATTGACCCCGAAGCCGCTCATCCAGCCCGGCAGCGAATCGAAGAACTGGGTGTAGCCGTATTCGAAGCCGCGGATGCGGCCCTTGTCCATGTTGTACGGGCGCGTCACCAGGAAGTCCTGGCCGCCGTAGTTCTCGGTGACGGTCTGGTTGGAGAAGTAGTCCCTGACGCTCTTGTAGAACAGCGTCAGGTACATCATGTCGCTGCTGTCGAAGTACCACTCCAGCGCCGCGTCGTACTGGTCGGCCTTCATCGGCTTGAGGTTGGGATTGCCGGCGGTGCCGGTCCAGTCCTTCGGCGAGCCGTCGTCGTTCATGGTGGCAGCCAACAGCAGATACGGCTGCAACTGGGTGTAGTCGGGTCGCGCCATCGCCTTGGACGCGGCCAGGCGCAGTTGCAGCGCATCGGAGAACTTGAAGCGCAGGTTGAAGCTCGGCAGCACGTCGGTGTAACTATTCTGCGCGGAGTTCTGGAAGTACTGCCCGTAGTACCGGGACTTGAGATCGCCCGAAGCCGAGGTGGCAGAGAGGTCCGGATACTGGCCATAGCCCGCCGCCTCGGTCTTGGTCTGCACCACGCGCACGCCGATGTTGCCGTCCACCGGCACGCCCAGCGCATCGTCGTTGCCGAAATACATCACCATGTACGCCGCCTGGGTGCGCTCGAACTGGCGGTTGGTGTCCTGCAACTGGTACTGATCCGGTGCCCAGCCATAACCGCGCAGCGCGACGATCTGCTCGATCAGCGCCGAGGTGCCGGCGTAGTCCTTGACCGCGCTGTTGCGCGGAAAGACCAATTGCGTCGGCACGTTCACCTTGCCGCGGAACAGGTTCGAGTAGGTGTACAGCGATGACGAGGCCGTCATGTAGTTGGCCAGGTCGGCCAGGCCGGTGGCCGTACCGGGGATGGTGGCCCAGTTGTCGGTGATCACGCCCCAGTTGTAGCCGGAGTTCTTGTTGGTCTGGGTGCGGTCGGTGGCGCGGATGCCGGCGCGGAAGGTGCGCAGCCACGGGTTGTCGTCGTAGCTGTATTCCAGGTCGAAGCGCGTGGCCAGTTCGCGGCCGCGGTTCTTCGCCAGGTGGTCCATCGCCGCGCTCCAGAAATAGTTGGAGGGGTTGGCGGTGTAGCCGGGGTCGGCCAGGGTCACCGCCGGGTAGCGGCCGCCGAGGTCCACGTTCAGGCCCGGCAGGTAGATCGAACTGAACAAGGTGAAATCCAGCACGTCGCTCTGCGAGCGCACCAGTTGCATGTCGCCGCGCACGGTCAGCCGGTCGGTCAGGCGGTGGCTGAAGCCGCCGGACAGGTCGGAGGTGGTGGTGCTCTGCTGGGCATAGCGGTTGTCGGTGTAGAAGCGCACGCCATCGTTGCCGGTGACGTTGCCGCGCCACGAGGTGGATACCGGCGAGCCGCTGACGAAACGGCCTTCGCTGTCATAGGTGAAGGTGGTGCCTGGCGCCGGCACGATGGCGTTGGTGTCGTCGTTGAAGAACGCGGCGCGATCGCGCCAGTTCATGTCGTAGGACGAGCGCAGGTACTGCACGTAGAGCTCGGTGGCGTCGCTGGGGCGCCACTGGAATGCGGCCGCCACGCCCTTGCGCTTGCGCTCGAAATCCATCTGCCGCCAGTTGACCCCGCCCGGTACGTACACCTTGTCGAAGGTGGTCCCGGCGAGCAGCGCCGGATCGGTGCGGCGCACGAACGGCTCGACCTGGATGCCGTCGCTGCGCGTGGCCAGTTCCGAGTGCGCCACGTCGAGCATGAGGCCCATCTCGCCGAGGCCGGTGGTCCAGCGATCGCTGAACAGGAACGAGCCGGACGGCTTGTAGGTCTTGCTCAGATCGCCGTAGTTGGCGTCGGCGGTGAAGCCGACCACCCGTCCCGGCTGGTCGAACGGCATGCGCGTGCGCAGGTTGACCGTGCCGCCGAGGCCGCCTTCGATGATTTCCGCCGATGGATTCTTGTACACGTCCACGCCGGCCATCAGTTCGGCCGGCACGTCCTCGAAACTGAGCCCGCGGCCGCTGGCGGCGCTGAAGCTGTCGCGGCCGTTGAGTTCGCCGCGCACCTGGGTCATGCCGCGGATCATCACCCCGCTGCCCTCGGCCGAGAAGTGGTCCGGATCGTTGCGCGCCATGAAGTGATCGATGGTCACGCCGCTGACCCGCTGCAGGGTCTCGGTGACGCTGCGGTCCGGCAATGCGCCGATGTCCTCGGCGCTGACCGAATCGACGATCTGCTCGGCATCGTGCTTGATCGATTGCGACTTGATCAGGCTACCGCGTACCCCCTTGACCTCGACCGCATCGAGCTGGGTCACGGGGTCGCCCTTCTTGCGGGCGGCAGGCTGCGCGGTCGCAGGCTCCGCCTCCTGCGCCAGCGCCTGTGCGCTGAGCAGCAAGCCGATGCTCAGCGCGATGAGCGAACGCGGCAAAACGCGGGGACGACGTGACGCTGCGGTCGGCAGAGCCGGACCACGAGGATGCTGCGATGCCATGCTGTTTCCCTCCCAGGAGACATGCACACAGACACGGGCGACGGTCGCGCCAGGGCGCCGTCCTGCGAGTTGTGACGGCGTCGGTCTCAGCCGTTGCCGTATCGGAAGGCGCCGCTGCGCAGAGTGGCAGGTCGGTCGCTAACGCGATCGGCCGAGACTAGAAATGCACTTCGCGTGAAGCAAATGAAAAATTCCCGTCCAGCTATGTGATTCCAGACTAGCGGGATGCGCACCACGGCATGTCTACGAAATCGTCCGTGTGCGATGGGCAGTGCCTGCGGCGGCGTTCAAACGTTCGCCGCCCGCTCGGGATACAGCCGCTTGGCGGCGTTGCGCAGCGCCAGCAACACCCGTTCGGCGCCCGGCGGCAACAGGTAGTCGCGGCGGCGCACGATGCCGAACGATTCCATGCGCACGCCCAGCGTGATCGGCAGCACCGTCAGCAGCTTGGCCTGCACGTACGGCGCCACCGCCTCGGCCGGCAGCGCGGCCAGCAGGTCGCTGCCGCGCAGCAGGCTGGTCATCACCGGCAGCGAGGAAGTCTCGATGACGTTCTGCGGCGCCGGCACCGCGTGCTCCAGGAACATCGCGTCCAGGCGCGCACGCAGCACGCTGTCGGCCGGCGGCAGCACCCAGCCGTAGCGGGCCAGGTCGGCATGGCGCAGGTCGGCGCGGGTGGACAGCGGATGGCCGGCGCGGGCGATCACCGAATGCGGCTCGTCGGCCAATGGCTCGAACTCCAGCGCCTCGGCGCCGTAAGGGCCGAGGATGCGCCCGATCACGATGTCGAGCTGGCCGTCGAGCAGCTTGGCCACCAGCGGCCGGCTGTAGTCCATCTCCACCCGCACCAGGATGCCGGGGAACTCGCGCTTGACCTCGGCGATCGCCTGCGGCACCAGGTTGGTGCCCGGATTGACCACGGTGCCGATCGAGACCTGACCCATGCGCCCTTCGCACAGCGCGGCGATCTCTTCCTGGGCGCGGCCGATCTCCGACATCGCCGCGCGCGCGCGGCGGATCAGCACCTGCCCGTACCAAGTCGGCTCGACCCCGCGTGCGTGGCGCTCGAACAGCTTCACTCCCAGCAGGTCCTCCATCTCCGCCAGCAGCTTGGACGCCGCCGGCTGGGTCATGCTGGCCGCCTCGGCCGCGCGCAGCACCGAACGGTGTTCGTGCAACTGCAGCAGCAGCAACAGGTGCCGGGTCTTCAGGCGCGCGGCATTGAACCAGGGATTGGCGGCAGCATTCATCGTGGGCAGGCATCCTGAGGGCGACGCCGTGTATTCGGCGACGGAATAGAATATGCCTAAAATTTCATTTGCAGAGCATAGCTCACGCGCGCAGGCTACCGCCCATCGCGCCCCTGCTGGCGTCGCCGCCGCCCGTGCCAACGCAGGCAGGCCGATTCAGCCGGGTTCGCGCCAGCGTTGATGCAGCGTGCGCGGACCGCGGCCTTGCCGCCAGGCCGCACCCGGCACCGCGCTGACCGCGCGCCTCCTTCAACGCCGCTTCCGCCAGGTACCCCGATGTCCGCCGCTTCCCCGTTCCGACTCCCGCTGATCGCGATCCTGCGCGGCCTCACCCCGGAGGACGCGCTGGCGCACGTCGGGGCGCTGGTCGACGCCGGCTACGACGCGATCGAGATTCCGCTCAATTCGCCGCGCTGGGCCGACAGCATCGGCCCGGCCGCGCAGACGTTCGGGCAGCGCGGCTGGATCGGCGGCGGTACCGTGCTGCAGATCGGCGACGTCGACGCGCTGGCCGATCTGGGCGCGCGCTTCATCGTCACCCCCAACACGCGCCCGCCGGTGATCCGCCACGCGGTGGCGCGCGGCCTGCAGGTGGTGGCCGGCTTCGCCACGGCCACCGAGGCGTTCGATGCGTTGGACGCCGGCGCGCAGATGCTCAAGCTGTTCCCCGCCGCCACCTACGGCCCCGGCCACGTGCGCGCCCTGCGCGCGGTGCTGCCGGCGCAGGTGCCGCTGTTCGTGGTCGGCGGCGTCAACACCGAGACCCTGCACGACTACCTGAGCGCCGGCGCGATCGGCGCCGGCATCGGCGGCGAGTTGTACCGCCCCGGCCAGCCGCTGACCCAGACCCAGGCGCACGCCGCCGCCTTCCGCCACGCCTATCTGGACCGCGCATGAAGATCGTCCGCCTCACCACCTACCACGCCGCGCCGCGCTGGCTGTTCCTGAAGGTCGAGACCGACGAAGGCATCACCGGCTGGGGCGAGCCGGTCATCGAAGGCCGCGCGCGCAGCGTCGAGGCCGCGGTGCGCGAACTCGGCGAGAGCCTGATCGGCAAGGACCCGGCGCGGATCAACGACATCTGGCAGATGCTCTACCGCGGCGGCTTCTACCGCGGCGGCCCGATCCTGATGAGCGCCATTGCCGGCATCGACCAGGCGCTGTGGGACATCAAGGGCAAGGCGCTGGGCGTGCCGGTGTACGAACTGCTGGGCGGGCGCGTGCGCGACCGCATGAAGACCTACCGCTGGGTCGGCGGCGACCGCCCCGCGGCGACCATCGCGCAGATCCAGGGCTACCGCGACCTCGGCTTCGACACCTTCAAGTTCAACGGCACCGAGGAAATGAAGCTGATCGACGGCCCGCGCGCGGTGGATGCGGCGGTGGCCAAGGTGGCGCAGATCCGCGAGGCCTTCGGCACCGCCATCGATTTCGGCATCGATTTCCATGGCCGCGTGGCCGCACCGATGGCGCGCGTGCTGCTGCGCGAACTGGAACCGTTCAAGCCGCTGTTCGTCGAGGAGCCGGTGCTGCCCGAGCAGGCCGAGTACTACCCGCGGCTGGCCGCGTCCACGCCCATCCCGCTGGCGGCCGGCGAGCGCATGTTCTCGCGCTTCGACTTCAAGCCGGTGCTGCAGGCCGGCGGCCTGTCGCTGCTGCAGCCGGACCTCTCGCACGCCGGCGGCATCACCGAATGCCTGAAGATCGCCAGCATGGCCGAGGCTTACGAGGTCGGCCTGGCGCCGCACTGCCCGCTCGGCCCGGTGGCGCTGGCGGCCTGCCTGCAGGTGGATTTCGTCTCGCACAATGCGGTGCTGCAGGAACAGAGCATCGGCATCCACTACAACGAAGGCGCCGACCTGCTCGACTACGTGCTCAACAAGGACGACTTCGCCTGCGACAATGGCGGCAGCATCGCCGCCCTGCCCAAACCGGGCCTCGGCGTCGAGATCGATGAGGAGCGCCTGCGCCATGCCAACGCCAACCCACCCGACTGGCACAACCCCATCTGGCGTCACGCCGACGGCAGCATCGCCGAGTGGTGAGCCGATGAACGTTTCCATTCCGCCCCGCCACACCGCTACCCTGGCGGTGGACAGCCGCTGCGAGCATGGCGAAGGCATGCTGTGGTGCGAGCGCCGCGGCGTGCTGTTCTGGGTCGACATCAGCGGCCGCCGCCTGTGGCGCCACGATCCCGCCAACAACGTCAGCCGCCATTGGGACCTGCCCGACCGCCCCGGCTGCCTGGGCCTGTTCGACGACGGCCGCCTGTTGCTGGCGCTGGCCAAGGGCGTGTACGCCGCCGATCCGGATGCCGCCGCCGAGGCCGACAGCGCGCTGCCGCTGCAGCACCTGGCGGACGTGGAGCCGGAGCGCGACGACACCCGCAGCAACGACGGCCGCGCCGATCGCCACGGCAACTTCGTGTTCGGCACCATGAGCGAGCGCGAGGACCAGGCGCCGGTCGGCAGCTTCTACCAGTGGTCGGCGCGCCACGGCCTGCGCCGCCTGCCGCTGCCGGGCGTGGCCATCCCCAACGCGATCTGCTTCAGCGCCGACGGCCGCACCCTGTACTACTGCGACTCGGTGCAGCCGCGCATCCTGTGCTGCGACTACGACCCGGACACCGCGCACACCGCCAACAGCCGCGTGTTCGCCGAACTGGATCACCCCGATGCCGAGCCGGACGGCGCCATCGTCGACGCTGAAGGCCACCTGTGGAACGCGCAATGGCGCGCCTGGCGCGTGGTGCGCTATCGCCCCGACGGCAGCGTCGAGCGCAGCGTCGCCCTGCCGGTCAAGCATCCCACCTGCCCCGCCCTGGGCGGTGCCGATGGCGGCACCCTGTTCCTGAGCACCTCGCGGCAGGACCACACCGACGATGAACTGGCGCGCACGCCGCAGGCCGGCGGCGTGTTCGTGGCTGCGGTCGGTATCGCCGGCCTGCCCGAAGGACGCATCGCCAGCGCATGATCGTCGTCGACTGGGGCACCAGCAGCCTGCGCGGCTATCGGCTCGATGCCGAGGGCAGCATCCTTGAACAGCGCCGCAGCGACCAGGGCATCGCCGCCTGCCAGGGCCGCTTCGCCGCGACCCTGGCCACCTTGATCGACGGCTGGGACGGCGACGTCGTCCTGTGCGGGATGATCGGCAGCCGCAACGGTTGGATCGAACTGCCATACGCGCCCTGCCCGGCCGACGCCGCCGCGCTGGCCGCGGCGATGCAGCCGCTGCAGGACCCGGCCCTGCCCGGCCGTACCCTGTGGTTCGTGCCCGGCGTGGCCAGCGATGCCGATGCCGTGCCGGACGTGATGCGCGGCGAGGAGACCCAACTGATCGGCCTGCTCGCATTGCTCGCACAGGAACCGCATGCGGCCGACGTCCACCACGTCTGCCTGCCCGGCACCCACAGCAAGTGGGTGACGCTGCAGGACGGGCGCATCGCCTCGGTGGCGACGCTGATGACCGGCGAACTGTACGCGCTGCTGCGCACGCACAGCCTGCTGGCGCGGTTGATGGATAGCGACGACGGCGCCTTTGATTCCGCTGCGTTCGATGCCGGCGTGCAACGCAGCGGCGATCCCGGCGGCCTGCTGCACCATCTGTTCGGCGTGCGTAGCCTGGGGCTGTTCGACCGCCTGAGCGGCGCCGCGGCACCGTCCTACCTGTCCGGGCTGCTGATCGGCCACGAACTGCGCGCCCACGCCACCTTGCCGCCGGTGGTGCACCTGGTCGGCGGCAGCGGCCTGCTGGCGCGCTACGCGCATGCATTGGCCGCACTCGGCAGCAGCGTGCGCACCCATCCGGAAGATCTGGCTGCGCGCGGCCTGTATCGCCTTGCGCGGCAGCACGGCGGTCTCGCCGGCTGAGCCGCACGTCGCGCGCCGCCCCCAGCCGGCCCACACACGGCGGTGACAGCCGCTTTGCATTAGAATTACCGGGTTAATCGCCGGATCGAGCCATGCCTTTCGTCGTCACCGAAAACTGCATCAAGTGCAAATACACCGACTGCGTGGAAGTGTGCCCCGTGGATTGCTTCCACGCCGGCCCGAACTTCCTGGTGATCGATCCGGACGAGTGCATCGACTGCACCCTGTGCGAGCCGGAATGCCCGGCCAACGCCATCTATCCCGAGGACGACGTGCCGGCCGGCCAGGAAGGTTTCGTCGCGCTCAACGCGGAACTGGCCAAGGCCTGGCCGGTGCTGACCACGCGCCAGGAACCGCTGCCCGACGCCGCCGAGTGGGACGGCAAGCCGAACAAGCTGCCGCTGCTGCAGAAGTAACCGCGCCGCGGATTCCGCCCAGGCGCCGCCCGCCAGACCGTACAAAACCGTAGAGACAAGCTGCGACTTCAGGGCGCCTCTGACAACTCGCGTTGCTGCCGCTCGACCGGGCACGTGGGTGGTTACACCCGCGTAGGACGCGAGGCTTCGCCCGACCCTCATCCGCCCCTGCGGGGCACCTTCTCCCAGAGGGAGAAGGGAGAAGCGCGAGCCCCTCTCCCTCCGGGAGAGGGGTTGGGGTGAGGGTACGGCGCGCAGCGTCGCGCTGAAGCAAGGAATGGCGCTTGTCCCCTTTTCTGGATCAGCCACGACGGACATCCCGATCAAGCCCATCCCGGCTAAAGCCGCCCCTTGCATCTGCAAAGAAACCGCGCCGTGTTCTCGCCGAACGAAAACGGGCGCACTACGGCGCCCGTTTCGCGTTCTGCAACAGATCCGGCGCACGCGCCGGACCCGTACCGGCTCAATGACCCAGCTTGGCCTTCAGCGCCGCGATCAACTTGACCGGCGCTTCGCCGGTGGCCGGCAGGCCGCGCGGATCCACCGCCGAGACGTACACGCCGGCATCCACGGCCACCACGCGGACCAGGAAGTTGCTGCCTTCGTAGGCCACGTCGTAGGAGCCCAGCAGCTGCGCGCGGCTGGCGATGGTGACGCCTTCGATGCCGCCCAGCGCGTCGCCGACCTGGCCGAACACCTGGTCGCGCGCGCCCGGCACCACGAAGCCGCTGTTCGACGCCGCCGGGGCCTGGCCGGCCGGGGCCGCAGGACGCTGCGCCGAGGCCAGCGCCGGCACCTTCATCGCCGCCGAGGTATCGGGCGAGGTCAGATCCGGCGGCACTTCCAGCGGGCGCATGTCTGGCGCCAGCGCGTAGTCGCCGCGCGGCTTGCCCTTGTGGAACCAGCTGCAACCGCTGGTGGCCGCGACCAGGGTGGTCGCCAGCACGGCGGCCGACAGCACGCGGACGTAGGGAACGGAAGCACGCATCAATCAATCTCCTGGAGTCAGGCCGCGAGCGTTTCGCGGCTGGATAGGTCTTCCAACGCGGCAGCGTCGGCGGCAAGTCGGTCGGCCGTGGCGTGGTGCGCCGCGGACAGCGGCAGCAGCGGCAGCCGCAGGCCCTGGCCGATCCCGGCACGCTGCAGCAGCGCCTTGACCGGAATCGGGTTGGATTCGATGCCGCAGAAGGCATGGAACGGCTGCAGCCGCGCGTCCCAGGCCTGCGCGGGCTCGGTCTGGCGGGCGCGCGCCAGGTCGCACAGGCGCCGGTAGGCGCGCGGCAAGGCATTGGAGGCGACCGAAATCAGTCCGTCGTAGCCGGCCAGGATCGCCTGCGCGGCGCTGCCGTCGTCGCCGCTGAACACGGCGAAGTGCTCGCTGCGCAGGGCCGCGAGCGCAGCGATGCGCTGCGGGTCGCTGCTGGCGTCCTTGATGCCGACGATGTTCGGGTGCTGCGCCAGTTGCGCCACGGTCTCCGGCAGCAGGTCGCAGCCGGTGCGACCGGGCACGTTGTACAGCATCACCGGCAGGCCGCCCTGCTCGGCGACCTCGGTGTAATGCGCAATCAGCCCGGCCTGGGTCGGGCGCACGTACGGCGGCGTCACCACCAGCGCGTACTGCGCGCCGTTGGCGGCGGCGCGGCGGGTCAGCGCCACGGTCTTGGCGGTGCCGGACAGGCCGGTCCCGGCCAGCACCGGGACGCGCCCGCCGATCGCCTGCACCGCCTCGCGCAGGATCCGGTCGTATTCGGCGTCCAGCAGCGTGGCCGCCTCGCCGGTCGATCCGGCCACCACCAACCCCTGCACGCCGCCGTCGAGCTGGCGTTTGAGCAGCCGCTGCCAGGCGTCGAGGTCGAGGTCGCCATTGCCCTCAAAGGGCGTGGCCAGGGCGGTGATGATGCCGGAGAGGGACAAGATGCCGGGTGCTCGCTGGGAGGATGAGGGCCGCGCAGGCTGCGCGGACGGATCGGCCCCGCACGCGGGGCAGGGTCGCCCCGCATGTTACTTGCGGCCCGAAAGCGCGGGCAAGTATGCTGCACACCGTGCCGGGCGACCGCCCGGATGCCGTTCAGCCTTACGCAATGCCGGAAGCCCCTTTGACCGACACCACGCCCCGGCCCGCGCCGACCGAAAACCACCTCCTGATCAACGCCTACACGACGCATCCGGAGTCGCCCTTGTTGCCGGTGACGCGTCGTATCGCCGACAGCGGCTGCAATCTCGTCGATGCGCGCCTGGCCACGGTCGGCCGCGACGTGTCGGTGACCGCGCTGGCGACCGGCTCGTGGGACTCTGTGGCCAAGCTCGAAGCCATGCTCACCCGCCTCGACCGCGAGGAAGGCATGAAGCTGGTGTGGTACCGCACCGGCGCCAAGCAGGCGCAGTCCAACCTGCTGCCGTACATCGTCGAGGTCATCGCCGCCGACAAACCGGGCATCCTGTTCCAGCTGGCCGATTTCTTCGACCGCCAGGGCATCACCATCGAAAACCTGCAGAGCACGCGCTACCGCGCCATGCAGACCGGCGCGGAGATGTTCTCGGCGCAGGTGACGATCGGGGTGCCGGCGAACATGCACATCGCCGCCCTGCGCGACGACTTCCTCGAGTTCTGCGACCACCTCAACCTGGACGCGATCATGGACCCGATGAAGTTCTGAGCCACGCTGGACACCGACGCAATCGAACGCAGATGATGGCGATGCACGCGGAGGACACCCCATGAAGGACGGCGACACCTTGGACCGCAGCACGCTGGCCTTGCCGCTGGCCCTGTCCGGCGGCGCCAGCGCCACGCTCGGCGATTACGCCGGCCGCTGGCTGGTGCTGTATTTCTATCCGAAGGACAGCACGCCCGGCTGCACCACCGAGGGCATCGAGTTCAACGCGCTGCTGCCGCAGTTCGAACAGGCCGGCGCCACCGTGCTGGGCGTGTCGCGCGACTCGGTGAAGTCGCACGACAATTTCTGCGCCAAGCAGGGCTTCCGCTTCCCGCTGATCAGCGATGCCGACGAGGCGCTGTGCCGCGCCTTCGACGTGATCAAGGAAAAGAACATGTACGGCCGCCAGGTGCTGGGCATCGAGCGCAGCACCTTCCTGCTTTCGCCGACCGGCCAACTGGTCCGCAGCTGGCGCAAGGTCAAGGTTCCCGGCCACGCCCAGGCCGTGCTCGACGCGCTGCAGGCCGCCGCCAAGCAGTGATCACTGCCGTTTCCCGCACCCCGCATCGCCCTGCCCCGCAGGCAGCGATGGTTCGTCCCTGCTCCTCTTCCAGGAATCCATGATGACCCGAGGCAAGCGCATCTACGTGCTGGATACCAACGTGCTGATGCACGATCCGACCGCGCTGTTCAAGTTCGAGGAGCACGACGTGTTCCTGCCGATGCAGGTGATCGAAGAACTGGACAATGCCAAGAAGGGCATGTCCGAAGTCAGCCGCAACGCGCGCCAGGTCAGCCGTTTCCTCAACGAACTGATCGAGGGCGCCGGCGCCGAGCAGATCGAATCCGGCATTCCGCTCAGCCATCCGCAGGGCATCCAGCTCAAGAGCACCGGCAGCATCGGCCGGCTGTATTTCCAGATCCGTCCGGTCGAGCCCGGGCGCAGCTTCGGCAGCGTCGCCCCGGACAACAAGATCCTGGCCGCGGTGCTGGCGCTGCGCGAGGAACAGCCGGAAATTCCGGTGATCCTGGTGTCCAAGGACATCAACCTGCGGATCAAGGCGGCGATCAGCGGCCTGGTCGCCGAGGATTACGAGAACGACCGCGCGCTCGACGATTTCAGCCTGCTCTACACCGGCGCGATCGAGCTGCCGGAGGATTTCTGGCAGAAGCACAACCAGGACCTGCGCAGTTGGAGCGACAAGGGCCGCACCTGCTACGAGATCGCCCTGGCCGCCGACGAGGACTGGTACCCGAACCAGTACCTGTACCTGCCCGGCGAAGACGAAGTGGAACTGCGCGTGGTCAAGGTCAGCGCCGAGCGCAAGGCGACGCTGGCGCTGGTCGACGACTTCCGCAGCGGCCAGCACGCGGTGTGGGGCATCGCCGCGCGCAACCGCGAGCAGAACTTCGCGCTCAACGCGCTGATGGACCCGGAAATCGACTTCGTCACCCTGCTTGGCACCGCCGGCACCGGCAAGACCCTGCTGGCGCTGGCCGCGGGCCTGGCGCAGACCATGGACCAGCAGCGCTACCGCGAGATCATCATGACCCGCGCCACGGTCAGCGTCGGCGAGGACATCGGCTTCCTGCCCGGCACCGAGGAAGAGAAGATGACGCCGTGGATGGGCGCGCTCACCGACAACCTGGAAGTGCTCACCCACACCCAGGAAGGCGGCACCTGGGGCCGCCAGGCCACCAACGACCTGCTCGCCAGCCGCATCAAGATCCGCTCGATGAACTTCATGCGCGGGCGCACCTTCCTGTCGCGCTACCTGATCCTGGACGAAGCGCAGAACCTGACCCCGAAGCAGATGAAGACGCTGATCACCCGTGCCGGCCCCGGCACCAAGATCGTCTGCCTGGGCAACGTCGAACAGATCGACACGCCCTACCTGACCGAGACCACCTCCGGCCTGACCTACGCGGTGGATCGCTTCAAGGCCTGGCCGCACAGCGCGCACATCACCCTGCGCCGCGGCGAGCGTTCGCGCCTGGCCGACTACGCCTCGGAGGTGCTGTGAACGCGGCGGCCGGCACGCGCCTGGCCGGCGCGGCGCTGGCCATGGCCCTGCTCGGCGCCTGCGCCACCGCGCGCGGGCCCGCCGCCACGGTGCCGACCGCGGTCAAGGCCGGGCAGTCGTGGATCGTCACCCGCAACAGCACCGCGGCGCAGGTGCTCGACACCTGCTCGCGCGACAGCCCGGCGCGCCACGACGGCGACGTCGCCGGCTACTGGATCCCGACCCCGGAGCAGATCGCGCAACTGGAGGCGCACCTGGCGCAACTGCAGCCGCAGATCGCCGATCCCACCGCCTCTGATCGCCAGTACGTCGGCATCCTGTACCGCGGCAAGCAGGCGATCTACGTCAACGCCTTCGCGCCAGACGACAACAGCGAGCGCGACCCCACGGTCGACGCGGTAAAGGCCTGCGGCGGCGGCAGCCGTTTCTGGGGCGCGGTCTACGACCCGGCCAGCGAACGCTTTTCCGAGATCGCGCTCAACGGCGCACGCTGAGGTGGCTGCAGGCAGGCGCCAGTGGCGGCGGCACGCTGGAGCGTGCGCATCTCGCGGCGGCCGCGCCGCGGCTGCCCTGCGCGCGGCATGAACCTGGAACTGCCACGCTGGGCCTGGGCCTTCGCTGGGGCGCTGGCCGCCGTCGCCGGCATGGTCAACGTGGTCGGCTATCTGGGCTTCGAACATCAGGCGGTCACCCATCTCACCGGCACCACCACCCTGCTCGGCGCGGCGCTGGCCGACGGCGACGCACGCGCGATCGCGCAACTGGCCGGCGTGGTGCTGGCCTTCCTTGGCGGATCACTGCTCGGCGGCTTCATCGTGCAGGACAGCCGCCTGCGCCTGGGCCGGCGCTACGGCGTGGCGTTGGCGCTGGAGGCGCTGCTGCTGCTGGCGGCGATGCAGGCGTTCAAGCAGCAGCAACTCGCCGGCGCCGTGCTCGCCGCGATCGCCTGCGGCCTGCAGAACGCCACCACCACCATCTACAGCGGCGCGGTGGTGCGCACCACCCACCTCACCGGCATGTTCACCGACCTGGGCATCGGCCTGGGCCAGGCGCTGCGCGGCCTGCCGCTGCCGCGCCGGCGCATCCGCCTGAGTCTGTTGATCATCGGCGGCTTCCTGTGCGGCGGCGTGCTCGGCGCCTGGGCCTACCGCCATGTCGGCTTCGACGCACTGCTCGGCCCTGCCCTGCTGACCGGCACGGTGGGCACCCTGTATGCGCTGCAGGCGCATTACCGCAGCCGCGAGCGCTGAGGGCACGCCGAGTGCATAACCCGCGCCAGCCCTGCACAATCGGCGCATGAGCGAACCCACCGTCGTCTCCGCACTGAGCATCGCCGGCACCGATTCCGGCGGCGGCGCCGGCCTCCAGGCCGATCTCAAGACCTTCGCCGCACACCGTGTGCACGGGCTGACGGCGGCGGCCGCGCTGACCGCCCAGCACACCCGTGGCGTCACCGCGGTGCACGTGCCGCCACTGTCGTTCCTGCGCGCGCAGATCGACGCCTGCTTCGCCGACTTCGACATCGCCGCGGTCAAGCTCGGCATGCTCGCCAACGCCGAGGTGATCCACCTGGTCGCCGACGCGCTGGAAGAATATCGCCCGCCCTGGGTGGTGCTGGACCCGGTGATGGTGGCCACCAGCGGCGCCAAGCTGCTGCAGGACGACGCCCTGGACGCGCTGCGCGGCCGCCTGTTGCCGCTGGCGACGCTGGTGACGCCGAACGTGCCGGAAGCGCAGTTGCTGCTCGGCCGCCCGATCGACAACGCCGACGACGCCGAGCACGCCACCGCGGCGCTGCTCGAAGCCGGCGCGCAAGCGGTGCTGCTCAAGGGCGGCCACCTGCAGGAAGGCCAGCGGGTGATCGACCGCTACGACGACGGCGTCAGCCGCAGCGAGTTCAGCCATGCGCGACTGGCGCTGGACGCACACGGCACCGGCTGCACCCTCGCCGCGGCGATCGCCGCACAGCTGTGCCAGGGCCTGGCCCTGCCGGCCGCCTGCGAAGCGGCGATCGACTATGTGGCGCGCGCGCTGCGTGGCAGCTACCGGCCCGGCCGCAGCGACGTGGCGGTGCTGGACCATTTCGGCGCGGCGCGCGGCCCATGATGAGCGCCGCCCCCATTGACGCTGCGGTCGCCGAGCACGCCCTGCCCGTCGCCGCAGCCGACGGCCATCGCTGGACCTTGCTGGCGCGCATTCCCGATGCGCCGCGGCAGGCGCTGCTTTGGCTGCCGGCGCTGGGTGTGGCCGCGCGCCACTACCTGCCGTTCGCCGAAGCGCTGGCCGCACACGGCGTCGCGGTGTTCCTGCACGAATGGCGCGGCAACGGCAGCAGCACGCTGCGGCCGTCGCGGCACTGCGACTGGGGCTATCGCGCCCTGCTGCAACTGGATCTGCCCGCCAGCCAGGCGGCGATCGCCGGGTGCGGGATCGCGGCGCCGCTGGTCGTCGGCGGCCACAGCCTCGGCGGACAACTCGCCTGCTGCTACGCCAGCCTGCAGCCGCAGACGTTCGCTGCGTTGTGGCTGGTCGCCAGCGGCACGCCGTACTGGCGCCGTTTTCCGGCACCGCGCGGCTATCTGCTGCCGCTGGCCTACCGCCTGCTGCCGTGGCTGGCGCAGCGCCAAGGCGTGCTGCACGGCCGCCGCCTGGGCTTCGGCGGCACCGAAGCGCGCGGCCTGATCGCCGACTGGGCGCGCGTGGGCCGCAGTGGCCGCTACGCCGCGGCCGGCCTGGCCACCGACCTGGAAGCGCAGTTGGCGCAACTGACGCTGCCGGTGCGTGGCGTCGTGCTGCAGGACGACTGGCTGGCGCCGCAATCCTCGCTGCGCGGCTTGCTGGACAAGCTGGCCACGCCGGCCGCGCAGATCCACTGCCTGGACGCCGCGCAGCTGGGCGCGGCCGCCGATCATTTCGCCTGGATGAAGCGCCCCGCCGCCGTGGCCGCGGCGCTGCTGGCCGATCAGTGAAATTTTTCGGAAAGAGCATTGACGGGCCAGATCGACTCCCGCATAATTCCGCTCCTGACGACGCGCCCGTAGCTCAGTTGGATAGAGTACCTGGCTACGAACCAGGCGGTCGGGAGTTCGAATCTCTCCGGGCGCACCAGTCAGATGAAAAACGACAAGCCACCGCTTGTCGTTTTTTTTGCCCTGCCGCGGCGATCCGGTCGCATCGAAGCAGCCCACAGCGGCGCACTCGCCCACGACCGTCATGCCGACGACACGCAGGTGTAGACGAATCGCCGCAAGTCGTGAATAATCCCGCGCCTGACAACGCGCCCGTAGCTCAGTTGGATAGAGTACCTGGCTACGAACCAGGCGGTCGGGAGTTCGAATCTCTCCGGGCGCACCAGTCAGATCAAAAACGACAAGCCAGCGCTTGTCGTTTTTTTTGCCTGCGCGTTGGCGATTGCACACATGTCACCAGGACGAGGGGCGCATCCGCATCATGACGATGCGCCGATCACGGCACCTGCTTCGCGTACAGACATTCGTATTACAGACGATCAACCGGAGCTACGAGGCGGACCCGCGTCGCCTCGGCCTCGCCCGCACGAGCGCCGAGGCACCGGCCGACTCAGGCGATGGTGTCTACCACGCCGCCATCGACGCGCAGCGCCGCACCGGTGGTCGCAGACGCCTGCGGCGAAGCGACGTAGACGCAGAGATTGGCAACCTCCTCCACCGTGGCGGCGCGGCGGATGATCGAGCTGGCGCGGTGCGCCTTGACGAAGTCGGCGGCGACCTCGTCCAGCGGCTTGCCGGACTGTTGCACCTGGTCGGACAACATCGCGGCGACGCCTTCGGTCAGCGTCGGCCCCGGCAGGATGGCATTCACGGTAACGCCAGTGCCGGCCATGCGCTTGGCCAGCCCACGCGACAGGGCGAGATCGGCGGTCTTGGTCACCCCGTAGTGAATCATCTCGACCGGGATGTTGAGTCCGGACTCCGACGAGACGAAGAGCACGCGCCCCCAGCCCTTGTCGGCCATCCCCGGCAGATACGCCCGGGAAAGACGCACGCCGGACATCACGTTGACGGCAAGGAAGCGCTCCCATTCCGCGTCGGGCGTCTCGAAGAAGTCCTGCATCCCGAAGATGCCGGCGTTGTTGACCAGGATATCGACGGCAGGAAGCGCCGCGACGATCGCGTCGCAGCCGGCCGCAGTGGCCACGTCTCCCACCACGGCACGCACGCGGGCATTGGCGACGTCGCGCTTGAGGGCAGCAGCCGCGGCCTCGGTGCGGGCCTGGTCGCGACCGTTCAGCGCGACCTCGGCACCCGCCGCGGCCAAGCCCTTGGCGATCCCGAAGCCGATGCCGGCGGTCGAGCCGGTGACGAGGGCGGTTTTACCGGATAGATCGATGTTCATGACTGTCTCCATGCACGAAGATGAGGATGAGGATCCGCTTCGGCGCCCCACGCTGCGGGAGCACCACCGACACACGCCGACCGCGCCGGTTGTTCCGTCGACTGCATCATGTGCGCATCCAATCGCAAGGCAAGGAACGACACGTGAACGCAGCGATGTAAACCTCACCCGTTGCAGCGGGTTGCCGCATCAGCGAGGTGCAGGCGACGCAGGCAAAAGAATCGAGCGCGTGACCACATCACTTGCCCGGTCCTGCCCAGCCGCCCGCGCGCGCCTGCAGAGAACGCACTCGTTCGCATTAGCCAGGGCGCACGCGCGACCTGTGCGTCGTAGACGCCATCGGCACGCATGACATTCCCGGCACGCCGACTCACGCCGCGATCGTAGTGCCCTTCGACGGCGGCGCCACTGCAGCCCCAGCAGCGTCCAGCACGATCACCGGATGACCCGCCGCACGCCACGCATCCAGGCCACCGCGCAGCGGCAGCACGTCCTCGAAGTCGTGCTGGCGCAGGCGCTTGGCCAGCACCGCGGCCGACACCTCGTTGGGACAGGCGCAGTAGATGACGATCCGTCGATCGCGCGGCAAGCGTGCGACGAGCGCATCGACCTGGCGATCGTCCACTTCCTGCGCGCCGGGAATGGCATACGGCTCCAGCGTGCGGTAGCCCGGGGCGCGAATGTCCAGCAGCAGTGGCGGCGTCTCGCCCTGCAGCAGCGCATGCAGTTCGTCGACGTCGATGCGCAGGGTCTCCATCGCCTTGTGCAGCGTGTGCCGGCGCCAGGCGCGATAGCCGACGTACAGCGCCAGCAGGCCGACCAGCAGCAGCGCCGCGCGCCTGCCGAGCAGGCTCAGCCAATCCAGCAGGTCCTGCACCTGGTCGGCGAAGCACAGGCCCAGCAACAAGCCGCCGCCCGCCCACAGCGCCGCGCCCAGCGCGTCGTAGCGCAGGAAGGCCCCGGCGCGCACACGCATCGCGCCGGCCATCGGCACCGACACCATCGACAGGCCGGGCACGAACTTGGCCACCGCCAGCACGCGCACGCCCCAGCGCGCATAGAAGCGCTCGGTACGCTTCATGCAGGTGTCGCGCGACAGCGACAGCCGGCACAGCGACTGCAGCGTGCGGTTGCCGTAGCGGCGGCCGGCGCCGAACCACAGCAGGTCGCCGAGCAGGCTGGCCGCGATCGACACCGACAAGGCGCCCAGCAGCGCAGTCCACATCGCCGACCCGTCGAGCAGCGCATAGGTCGCACCGACCAGGATCAGCGTTGGCAGCGCCGGCACCGGCAGGCCCAGCGACAGGGCCAGGACGTTGACGAAGACCAGCCCCAGACCATAGCGCGCAATCAATTCCTGCATGGCTTGCCGGGTGGAGAGAGGAGGATGCCGCGCATTATCCTCCCGGCATCCGCCAGGTGCGCGGGCGCCACGGCGTCACCGGCGGAACAGACCCATCCATCGCCGCGATGGAGCGTGCGCCACGCATGAGGCCAGAGGCGCTGGCCGTCCGCGCTGGCGGGATTACGAGGCGCCGCCTTGGCCGGCGCCAACCCGAGTGCGCGGCGCCTGCGGAGCGACGGACACCGAACGCAGAGAAAGCGCCCGCGGCATTGAGACAAGGCAGACACCGCGCTCAGGCTGGACCGCCGGAGCACGGCACGCAACGCAGTCTCAACGCGTTACCGAGCCGCCGCGTGCAGGCCGACGAAGCTCACACGCCCTCGTCCAGCCGCGCCGCCATCTGCGCCAGCCACGCCGCGAACACGCCCGGTTGGCGCATGCGCGCGCGCCACCAGGCCAGCGCCGCGCCCTCCTCGCCGCTGCGCCAGGCCAGCTGGAACACCTCGTCCGGCTTCGGCTCCTCCACCGCCTTGCGCACCAGCGTGCCGCGCGCCAGCGCCGCACGCGCGTAGGGCTCGGGCAGGAAGCCGAAGCCGAGCCCGGCCAGCTGCAGCCGATACTTGCTGCGCATGTCCGGCACGGTCAGCGCGTCCTGGCCGAACAGCAGCCCGACCGTGCGCGGCAACAGGCGCCGCGCCGAATCCGCCACCGCGATCGCGCGATGCGCGCTCAACTGGCTGCGGCTGAGCGGCTCCGGGGCCTGCGCCAGCGGGTGCCCGGGCGCGACCGCGAACACGAACGGCAGCGTGCCCAGGGGCTCGGCCACGTAACCGCCGCCGCTGGGGCCTTCGCCGGCCGCACCGACCAGCAGATCCACCCGCCGGTCCAGCAGCGCCTCCCAGGTGCCGGACAGCGATTCCTGCACAACCCTCAGCCGGGTCTGGTCGGCGACTGCGTAGAACGCCGCCATGTCCTGCGCCAGGCATTCCGGCGCGAACACCGCATCCAGACCCAGCGCGAACTCGGTCTCCCAGCCGGAGGCGACGCGGCGCACGCGCAATTCCAGATCGCCGGCCGCGCGCAGCAGGTGGCGGCCTTCGCGCAGCAGTTCGGCGCCCGCGGCGGTCGGCACCGCCTTCGGCCCCAGGCGCTCGAACAGTTGCACGCCCAGGTCCTCCTCGAGCTTGGCGACCGTGTAGGAGATGGTCGACGGCACCTTGTGCAGGGCCTTGCCGGCGGCCGAGAACGAGCCGCGGCGGTCGATGGCGTCGAGGATCTGCAGGGCGTCGAGGCTGAGCTTGAGCATTCGAATTTTTCGATGATGGATGCCGAATCTATCCGTTTTTCAAACCCGGCGACAGCGCGGATACTTGTTTCCAAGCCGAAGCGCACGCCAAATCGCGCCAATTCAGCCCTTTCGATCCACTTGCATATCAACGCCACCAAGGAGCCTCCCATGCTGCAGATCCGCCCCGCCAACACCCGTGGCCGCGCCGAACACGGCTGGCTGTCCTCGCGCCACACCTTCTCCTTCGGCCACTACCACGACCCGCGCCACATGGGCTTCGGGCCGCTGCGGGTGATCAACGAAGACCGCGTGCAGCCGGGTCAGGGCTTCGGCACCCACGCCCATCGCGACATGGAGATCCTGTCCTACGTGGTCGAGGGCGCGCTGGAGCACAAGGACAGCATGGGCAACGGCTCGGTGCTGCGCTACGGCGACGTGCAGCGCATGAGCGCCGGCTCCGGGGTCACCCACAGCGAGTTCAACCACTCCGCCAGTGAACCGGTGCACTTCCTGCAGATCTGGGTGATGCCCGAGCGCGCCGGGATCGATCCGGGCTACGAGGAAAAGCACTTCGCGCCGGACAGCAAGCGCGGCCAGCTGCGCCTGATCGCCGCTCCGCAGGGCGAGGACGGCGCGGTGCGCATCCACCAGGACGCGCGCATCTATGCCTCGATCCTCGACGGCGATGCGCGCCTGGATTACCCGCTGGCGGCCGGGCGCGGCGCCTACGTACAGGTGGTGCGCGGCACGCTGAGCGTCAACGGCCAGACCCTGCAGGCCGGCGACGCGCTCCAGGCGATCGACGAGGCGAGCCTGCAGTTCGCCGATGCCAAGGACAGCGAGTTCCTGCTGTTCGACCTGCCGCGCTAAGCGCGCCAGGCCAGGTCGCGCCCGGGGCCATACCGGACCGGGCCGCGATGGTCTCGCGCTGTCTGCCTGCCCAGCTGCGCCATGGCGTCGCTGGGTCATTCCTGCATCGGCTGCACCTCGTGCCGCCCATGTCCTCACGCCACCCTCGGCGCCCCGTAACGCGTCCTGCACGGCCTTCGCGGCCATGCTTCCGCTCTCCCTCCCCTACTGCCGGCGTTCCGGCCGAGAGCCTGCCCGATGCGCCACCCCACCAGCGCCGCCTATGCCACTCCCTCGCGCATCCGCGAGGGGCGTCCCTTCCCCCGCGGCGCCGTGTTCGACGGTCAGGGCACCAACTTCGCCTTGTTCTCGGCGCACGCCACCCGCGTGGAGCTGTGCCTGTTCGACGATGCCGGCGCCGAGACGCGCCTGGACCTGCCCGAATACACCAACGAAATCTGGCATGGCTATCTGCCCGACGTGAAGCCCGGCCAGCGCTACGGCTATCGCGTGCACGGCCCCTATGCGCCCAGCGAAGGCCACCGCTTCAACCCCAACAAGCTACTGCTCGACCCGTACGCGCGCGAGCTCGAGGGCGACCTGATCTGGGCCGACGAACTGTACGGCTACACCGTCGGCCATGCGGACGGCGACCTCAGCTTCGACGAGCGCGACAGCGCGCCGTTCATGCCCAAGTGCGTGGTCGTGGAAGATACCTACGACTGGGAGGACGACGAGCGCCTGCTGACGCCGTGGAACGAGACCCTGGTCTACGAGACCCACGTGCGCGGCTACACCATGCGCCACCCGCAGGTACCGGAAGCGCTGCGCGGCACCTGCGCGGGACTGGCACAGGAACCGGTGCTGCGCTACATCAAGGAACTGGGCGTCAGCGCAGTGGAACTGCTGCCGGTGCACGCCTACCTCGACGATCAGCACCTGCTCGACAAGGACCTGCGCAACTACTGGGGCTACAACACGCTCGGCTTCTTCGCGATCAAGTCGCGCTACCTGGCCAGCGGCCACCGCGACGAGTTCCGCGACATGGTCAAGGCGCTGCACCGCCAGGGCCTGGAAGTGATCCTCGACGTGGTCTACAACCACACCGCCGAAGGCAGCGAACTGGGCCCCACCCTGTCCTTCCGTGGCATCGACAACGCCAGCTACTACCGGCTGGCCGAGGACAAGCGCTACTACATCAACGACACCGGCACCGGCAACACGCTCAACCTGAGCAACTCGCGGGTGATCCAGTTCGTCAACGACTCGCTGCGCTACTGGGCCGGCGAGATGCACGTGGACGGCTTCCGCTTCGACCTGGCCACCATCCTCGGCCGCGAACCCACCGGCTTCGACCAGCGCGGCGGTTTCCTCGACGCCTGCAACCAGGACCCACTGCTGTCGCAGGTCAAGCTCATCGCCGAACCCTGGGACTGCGGCCCGGGCGGCTACCAGGTCGGCCACTTCCCGCCGGGCTGGTCGGAATGGAACGACAAGTTCCGCGACAACGCACGCGCCTTCTGGAAAGGCGACGAGGGCAAGCTCGCCGAATTCGCCACCCGCTTCACCGGCTCGGCCGATCTGTTCGATCGCCGCGGGCGCCGGCCGTGGGCCTCGGTGAACTTCATCACCGCGCACGACGGCTTCACCCTGCACGACCTGGTCAGCTACAACGAGAAGCACAACGCGACCAACGGCGAAGACAACCGCGACGGCTCCGACCATGACAGCTCCTGCAACTACGGTGCCGAAGGCGAGACCGACGATGCCGACATCCTGCAGTTGCGCGAGCGGCAGATGAAGAACCTGCTGGCGACGCTGCTGCTGGCACAGGGCACGCCGATGCTGCTGGCCGGCGACGAGCGCGCGCAGACCCAGGGCGGCAACAACAACACCTACTGCCAGGACAACGAGATCACCTGGATCGACTGGGAGCGCGACCCGACCGAGGGCCGCCTGACCGAGTTCGTCAAGGCAGTGAGTGCGTTGCGGCGGCGCTATCGCATCCTGACTCGTGGCCGCTTCCTCAACGGCCAGTACAACGAAGATGCGGGCGTGCGCGACCTGACCTGGCTCAACCCCGGCGGCACCGAAATGGACGAGGCGCACTGGACCGACGCCGGCGCGCGCTCGGTCGGCCTGCTGCTGGAGGGCAAGGCCCAGACCTCGGGCGTCAAGGAGCTGGCCAACGACGACACCCTGCTGATCGTCATCAATGCCTACCACGAGGGCGTGAGCTTCGTGCTGCCCTCGTCGGAAGAGGAACTGCACTGGAAGCTGGTGCTGTCCACCGACGACGCGCTGCAGGTCGACAGCATGCCGGCCGGCGCCAGCGAGTTCCTGGCGCCGCCGCGCAGTGTGAGCGTGTTCGAGTGCCAGACGTCAGCGTCTGCGTGATTGCAGGCCGCTGAGCGAGCCGTTCCCGTGTCACTTCTCGCCGCCAGGATGCGATGCTGGCGGCGAGAAGCGTAAGGCAAGCTCGGCCCGGCAGCGCATCCGGCCTCACGCTGCGACCTGCGCGCACACCACATGCTCACGCTCGCCGTCGGTAGACGCAAGGCAAGTGAAGCGTAGAGACGTTCTGCACGCGTGCGAATTGCTGGCAGCGCGTGAATACCTTGCCTGATCGCCGTGCCTGCCTCACGCATGCAATAGAGACGTCGACCACTTCGATGAGGCCGCAGCGCCTCACAGCGCCACTGCGCTGTTGCGGCGGCTGCTTGCGGACCCGGCGGGCGGCGATCCTTCTGATCTGAAGGCGTATCGCAAACCGCGACGGTCACCTGCTGCGGCCCTTACGGAACTGCTGGAGAAGCACGATCCGCCTCTCACTTCTATCTGTGCTTGCGCAAGTGCCAGCCGTGACAACGTCCCGGTACCGATGAGATGCGAGCTTGCGTCACGCTACGCCGGTGACGTCGTCATGCAGGTGCAACTGGCCTGCATGGCCTTTGGCACGGTATTCGATGAAGCCGGCTCGCTACGCTGAGCGCTCACTCGCTTCCGCATCCGGCATGCACGACTCGACCCAACGCACTCTCCACCCTGCTTCCAGCATGGCCTTCATGCGCCACCCGCTGCTGCGCATCGCACTGAGCGTCGCAGTCCTCTCCTTGGCGTCCTACCCGTGGCTGCCGTTCCCGTGGCGAATGCCGGTGGTCGGCCTGCTAGGCCTCGCGCTGGTATGGATCGAAACGCGCTCGCGCATGGCCTGCGGCGTGGCGCGCCCTCGCCTGGTGTCCGTGATCGGCTGGACCGCGCTACTGGTGTTGCTGACCGTCGGCTTCATCACGCCGGTGCTGCAACCGCTGATTGACACCATCACCGGACACAAGACCGACTACAGTGCCTACGGCGCGCTGAAAGGCAACGTCCAGGCCACGACCCATCTGATCGGCGCGGCATGGCTGAGCGCAGCGCTCGGCGAAGAGCTGGTGTTCCGCGCCTTCCTCATGCATCAACTCGATGCCCTGCTGGGGCGGATACGCGGCGGCCGCTGGATTGCCGCGCTGGCCGGCGGCGTGGTGTTCGGCTTGATGCACGCCGCCCAGGGCGCTTCCGGCATCCTGCTGACAGGCGTGGTCGGCCTGCTGTTCGGGTACGCCTATCTGCGTTCCAGGCGTAACCTGTGGGCAATGATCCTCGCGCACGGCCTGATCGACACCTGGGGCGTGACCACGCTGTATCTCGGCTGGTATTGAGTGCACAGCGCTGGCGCAGGCCATCGATCGGCCTGCCGATGCTGACGGATGGCTTCGCTTCTAGCGGGAAACGAAAGATCGCGTCACTGTGCTCGTGCCCCCATTACAAGGCGCTGGAGCACGCCAGCGCAGGGAATGCGCAATGACAAGCCAGATGAATAGCGCAGGCATGGGGCGCAACCCTTCCGCCGCCTAAACGATGCGTGCGCGCCCGCTCGATTTTCACTCGAGCGCTACCGGCCGGCGCGCAGTTTGGCGATGCCCACTTGAGGGCATCCCTACTGCGGAGTCAACGATGGACAAGAATCGTACCGAAGGCGCCAAGAACCAGATCAAGGGCACCGTCAAGGAAGTCGCCGGCAAGGTGACCGGCAACAAGATGAAGGAAGTCGAAGGCAAGGTGCAGAAGAACGCCGGCAAGGTGCAGAGCGAAGTGGGCAAGGCGCGCGACAACGCGCGCGGCTAAGTTCCAGGCGTTCGTGCTCCCCTGCCTTGCAAGGCTGGGGAGCTTCTGGGAGCGGCCTACATGCCGCCTCGCTGATCTGCGAACTCATCCGATGCCTTCGACTCTCCGGATTCGTATAGCCCACTAGCATGGCCCGCGAGTCGAACTCAGTATCGAAATGCGTTGCCGCGTTCATCAGGCGTGTCGCCACCTCCGCTCAACGGCACGCATGTCGATCACACACCAGCAGGCCCTGAAGCTGATTGGCGCTGCGGAGCTCTTGGAGCACATCGATAACCATGCGAGTACTGCGCAGCGTAGGTCACTGTGCTCGGAAGAAGTACGTCGTACTCTCGGACTAACAGGCGCCGTTTTGGCGGAGACGGTGTGGCTTGCGCTGCAACTGCCGCAATTCAGCCCAAGCGAAGCGGAGCCACTCCACGCTGTCAAAGCCCCGCTTACGCTGGCGGCGTGCATTTATCCGCATCGGTTACCAATTCGCCATGCACTGCGGAAAGCTGGCAACGGCCCATGCCCCGAATCGCCTTGGCGGCGTTGAGCGACACGTGTCACCGGCTCGCCTTCCACGTCATTGCTGGGCTGCGCAGCGCCGCGACCATACACAGGTGCAGTCCTTCGCTCTCCAAGCAGCACGCGGCTTGGGCAGTGACGCGATGTCGATGCAGGTTGCCGATCGCCGCGATGCATTCCAGACACGGGTGTCGACTACGATGCACCAATCGTTATGCCATTGAGCAGGGTTTGCCGCTGGCGTGACGCAGCTGCGAAGACGGTAGCCCATGGCAAGCGCCTTCACGATGGACGCCGCTACGCGTTGCTTGGCACGACTCGACAGCCGATAATGTTAGAGCGCCTTCCACTGCGAGTCTTCTTGCCACCTCATGAATTTAAATAAAACATTTATCAACATTATTAACTCTCCCAGAATAGCATCACTTCTGCTTGCCCTATTGCTTCCTGCCGCCCAGGCCAATATGGCCATTGCAGCAACAACTCTCGCAGCGCCCGCCAAAATAACAGAAGCTGATTTTAGCGTTAAAATCAACAACCGTTCTTTTTTCCTGGGAGAAAAATGGAGTGACCAGGCCAAAAAACAGGCAGGCACTCAAATCAGCGAAGATTTCGTGGGCGATGTGCCTGCCGGAGATATCAGTTACAAGTACTACCGACATCAATATGACGGATTTGAAATCTACACGGCCAACCTATTCTGGCAAGAAGAGCGGCGCGACATCGATAGCTATCTGATCGCGCAGATAACCATCAACACATCCGCGGTCAAAACAGCAAGAGGCATCACGATCGGCGATACGGAGAACGTGCTGCTCAGCAAGTATGGCCAAGGTACGGCAGATGACAGCAACAGTCAGCATTGGCTATATTATGAAGCGGGCAATAAGCGCATCTCCTTTCAACTTGAACATGAAAGAATCATCCATATCATGATGACGCTCAACACGGATAGTTGAACAATCCTGCTTGATACGTCATGCAGGGTCAAATCGATCAGTCCGATCACGACGCCGAGCCAGTCATTCTGGGCCACGCCTGGAGCGCCGCTCTGGCGTGCCGAGGCTTTCATCGTTGAAGCAAACCCTCATCTTTACCGAAGCCGTCCATATGTCGAAGGTGACGTGAACAGCGATCCAGCCTTGATGCGACCACACAGATCGCCTCAGGGGCCACACTAAAATCTTCGAAATGCAGTGCCGGCTCCGCAACGGAGAAGTTGACGTTTTGAAAACACCTTTTTTCGTCATCAAGCTTCTCGACTGTTCCATCTACTTCCAGCAGAGATGTCAGCGCTGCTGTTGGCTGCTCGGAAGATGATGATGCTGGCCCTGTCAGGCAAAGGCACAGCACCGAGGTGATGACGAAGCCGATCCGTGTGACATCACCTCTATATAAACGCAAGAACGAAACGCCGCGGCCCAACGCATGCGGATTTTTCGAGTAGCCGAGACAGTGGTATTCAAGACTTGCTGAGACCGCCGTTCTTTGATGCCAGGTGCCGGAAGCAGACTATGATCGCCCGCCAATGGCACTTCGGTCGCATGCCCCTGCCGGCAGGGGCAGTCCGATGTTGACGGACACCCGGTGCATCCCGTAATGGGAAAGAGAAACAAAGATTCGCACCCGCTTCTTCAGGATTGTTAGTGCAGGACTGTTCTTGGACGCGTCCTCCACACTACCCATTGGCAAAGAAGAACCACGCCAGCGAGGCTCGATTGCCAGGAAGCTACGGCGATGGCTATATGCACCAGCGAAACCAATGGTAGGAACACCCTGCTTCATGCCTACCGCAACGACTTCGAACTGCTGAGCTTCAACATCGATCATCGCAGGACGTTTGTCCGCTTCAAGCTGCTCCCGCACGATGCGACACCGCTTCTGCGTTGCGACCCAGCGTACCGACCTCTACTGCTGATAACGGCACAGTGAACTGGCTCCTGCGAACCAGCAAACATGGTCGCGGCATTCACTTGCGACGCGTACGGCAGCGGCATGAAGCGCTTGACGGTGTGCCTCGCCATCGCGATAGCTTGTGGCCACGATTAACTTGCCGGGCATGCGATCGTAGACATCTGCAGCGATTTAACGATTGCCTAGACGCCATCCTCTAGTATCGAGATGCTTCCGGGGAGGCGCTTTTTCCTGACGTTCCCAAGACACTATGCAGATCCAACACATGTTGGACAGCGTTCGACTCGACGCAGGCGAGAACCGATCAACAACAGGCAGTATCCCAACACCAGCTAGGGAGGGTTGCAAATGCTTTCTGATATCTCCGTAGAAGAGATCTCGCGCCGCCAAGCGCTTGGCCATCAAGGCGACTCGCTGCCGGGACAGGCGCGCTACGGCAAGGAACTGCAGCACTACAACATAAAGTCGGCGTCCGACCAGGACATCGTCGAGATACGGAAGTTGCTTGCGGTGCACGGCCTGCTCATCTTCCGCGATCAGGTTCTCGAAGACCACCATCTGATCCATTTTTCGCGACGCCTTGGGTCGGGCAAGATCGAAGCGCCTCCCAAGGCGTTCAACAGCCCTTCCGATAGTATCGCCTACCTTACCAACCTGAAGAAACCCGACGGTTCTGCACTCGGGTTCGCAGCGGACTCCACCGACGTGTGGCACTCCGACCAGGAATTCAGGGAAGCTCCCGCATCGATCGCCATGCTGTATTGCCTGATTCCCACCGACAACGAGGGCGCCACAAGTTTTGCGACGACCGCGGTGGACAATCTCGATATCGACCCAAGCGAACTGTCCGAACTACGCAAACTCTGGTCGACACGGCAAGCCGCAAGCATCGTGGCACATCCGGTGGTTGAAACCAACCCGTTCACTGGAAACGAGTTCATCTACATCAGCGAAAACACTCGCCAGTTCATTGGACCCGACGGCGAAAGCATCGCAGATAGCGACAAGAAGGCCGCGTATCTTCTTGAGAAGATTCTGAAGCCAGAAAACATCTACTCACACCCATGGAAGCAGGGAGACGTGCTGCTCTACGACAACATGCAGCTTGTCCATCGTAGAGAGGCATATCAGGGAATCCGCTTCCTCAAGGCCGTGAAGTTCCATCCTGATGGGGAGTACGTCGTCCGCCCCGCTGGAAAGATGCTGCAGTCGCCCCAGTAGTGCGGCCCCGGCCCTGATAGATCCCGACTGGATTGCGCATTCCGGCGGTACCACGACCGCCGGAACGTGCGTTAGGCCGCTCGCGCGACGCGCCTTTGTTGCGAAAAACGCTGGATCAAGCGCCTTGCGACGCGCTGCCCCGTATGCCGCGGCCTAGGTAATCGGCGATCTTGGGGCCGTAGAACGCAGCAGCTTCCTCCATCATCAGCACATTGTGTCCAAACGGAACACTCACTTCCTGCAGCGCTCCGGACACATACGCGTTCCACGAGAACGGATGCGCCCCGCAATTGACCAGAAGCGCGTCTCCCATGAAGACAGCGCGATTCTTGTATGCCTGCAGGCGCACGTTGTTTCTCTTGATCGCACAGAGACGATCCAGCATGGCGGCCTGCCGCTCGGGACAGGCATCACGCACTTCCCGGAAGCTCAATATTTCCTGGCTCCAATGCGCGCGATGGCTTGACACCATTTGTTCGATCCACGGTTCGCCATCGAAGGGAAACCCGTCGATCAGCACAAGACTGTCCACCTCCAGCCCACGCGCCTGCATAGCGGTCGCGATGGCATGGGCCGGGATCGCTCCGAAAGACCAACCGAGCAAGTGATAAGGACCACGCGCCTGAAGTCGCTGGATCTGCCCTATGTAGTCGGCGCACATCTCATCAAGCGTTGCGGGCAAGGCTTCGCCGTCGCGCAGGCCGCGCGCCTCCAGGGCGTAGACCGACATATCGGCTGCCATATGCGGCAGCAACACCCTGTAAGGTCGACCGAATCCGCTGGAAGGATGAATACATACCAGCGTGCGATTGCGACCTTCTGGACTCAGCGCCAATGGCGCACCTTGCGGTAGACGCTTGGTGCGTTCTTCGAGCCACTGCCCCAGGTCCCGCACGGTCGACTGCTCGAAAACCGCTTGCACAGGAACGGCGATGTCGAACGCTTCCCCGATCCGACTGGCCAACTGCGCCGCTTGCGTAGAAGTCCCCCCCAGGGTGAAGAAGCTGCTGTCGAAATCTATCCGGTCGACCGGCCTGCCCAACACGTCCCCGAAAACTCCCTGGACGCACTGTTCGTGCCATGTCCGTACTCCACGCAGACACAAGGACTCACCTTCATCCTCTCGCATCGGACCCTCTTGGCTCATTGCCGGAATGCTGCGGACACGCCGCACCGCACACCCTGACGTCGTACGGCTCGACCAGCATCATGCCGCGCTCCATACCCCACCCGAATGCGCCTGCGCAATCAGATCGCCCTCCTCGATACCGTCGCAGGCGTCGACGTCGAGCGTCGCAGCGTTGTCTTGAAGCGCATCCGCCAACGCCTTGTTGCGACGCAAGACCTCGTTCCGGAGTTCGGCAAGGATATCGAAGCGGCGGCGTTCGGACAGGCCATCGCAAAGCGCCACCTCCACCTTGACAGCGACGACGCCCCCCTGCTGCGACCAGCGGGTCCGGAATTTCGGGTTACCGACCGCATGAGGATCGCGCACCTGCTCGATGCCGGCGAAGCGTGCCGTGCGCTCGATCTCAGGCACTTCGTCCACTGCCTCAAGCACGGACGCCGGAGTGACCAGCCAACGATCACCGCCAGGCTTCGGCACGCCGTATCGCGCGCGCCCCAGCGGCTTTATCGCTGTCGTGCCCGGACGGCACGAGGAGGTGTGCGTCACCTCGACGAGGTCTCCAGTCAAGTATCTGATCAGAGGCTGCGCCTGCTGGAAGGGAGACAGCGCGGTCAAGGCGAGCAGACCCTGCCCCGCGGAAATGGGGTTTCCGCTTTCGGCACCGATCACTTCTGCGATGACGAACGGCTCGAAGTGGTACCAGCCACAGGCCAGGCACTGGCTGGCGCCGCCGAACACCTCGCTGACGCCGAACCGGTCGACGACCGGCGCCGCCCAGGTCTCCTGCAGCCTACGGCGCCAGGCCTGCGTCAGATACTGCGAGTAAGAAACCACCAGGCGAAGCGCCGTGACTGGGAAGCCATCCGGATAGGTTCGCAACGTGTCCAGGGTGAACGCGCGCAAGCAGCGCTCCAGCCCCATCAGCACCGAGCAGCGTGCATCCACGTTGGCGTCGTTGTGGCTGCGCAGGAGAGTGGTCCGCCCGTACTCGAAACTGCCCGCGTCGAATACGCTGACACGATGATAATGGGCAGCCCCGGGCACCCGGACCAGGTGGCCGTGATACGGGTTCTTGAACTCCAGCCCACGCAACAGTGGCCCCGGTGGGCGGTCGCGCAGCACTCTCGCGAAGAAATCGGCGATGAACGCCTGCTCACGGTCGCTGCGCACCGTGATCAGCGGATTTCCCGTCGTCCCCGTGGTGAAGACATCGTCGCAGATGACCCCTGCGCGATTCCTCGCTGCATCGCCGGCCGCGCGGATGTGATCCTTCTCGACCGGTGGCAACTCTGCCAGGCTATCCAGGCCGACATGCCGCAGCGAGCATCCTGACCAGTGCGCGCGATAAAAAGGGGTATCGAGCGCGTTAGCGATCGTTCCGGGAAGAAGCGCACCGTGAAATGCGTGCAAGGCCTGGATCGAGCCAGACTGCGATGCCTCAAGCAGATCGCTGTCGTGCCGCATGAACTGGACGCCTCCTTTCCCTGGCGCCATCTGAAAATCCGGAAAGGACGAGCGCACCGGGTTCTCGTGTACGAAGTACACCCTGCGACTCCTCCTGCAAAAAAAACCGCCCTGAAGGCCAGGGCGGCACTACGACGCCGATAGCGCATCCATGTCTAGCCGACGCTGCCATTCTCGTTCACGAGAATCGAGCGGGCGACATTCATCAGCTTGACCGTCTCGGCCGTCGTCATCGGACTCGCCGACGATGACGCTTCGGTAGACGCCTGCCCGCCGACCGGCTCTTCACCTGCAGCCACCGGGCGATCGGCTTGCACGTGCTGCGCAGCAGACTGCACCGTGCGCCAATCGTTTTCGGTCGCTTTCGCGTACAGCTTTGCCACCGATTCAACCTGCTCTTCTTCGTTCGTCATTGCCAATCTCCTTGAAAACCATGAATCAGTGACTCGGACATGGAAAGCGGTGGTCGTCTAGCGACATGGCCAACCTGAGACCCTAGTTGTAAAGCACCAGAAACCGCAGGTCGGCCGAACTGCGTAGGTGACCCGTGGCCGGTCCCTGCGCATTGAAGAAGGCGGTATGCGCACACACCCCCGCGACATCGCGCAAGCCGGTGTCGGTTCCCGACGAGAGACTGCCATGCGAGGTGAGCAGACTCTTACTGGCGCTGTCGTGGCATTTGAACAGGATGACTTCTTCCGGCCTCAGCCCACTCCAGTGATACCAGCGATGCGCGTCGCTGTGCTTGAGCGAAAATCCTTCACGGTCCTGCACCCAGCGCTCATGCATCCATTCCGGAAGGATCCTGCGCGTGACCACCAGATCCTCTACCGGATCCACCGTGCGGTAGTCGAGCAACGCGAGTGGAAAGTTCTTGACCGGCTCGACGAACGCACGCCAGACGTTGATGATCTGAAACCGGCTGACATGCCGCGCGTGGCTGGCATGATGATCGAGCCGCGCCTGCGCACTGGTTGGATTCTGGTCAACGTGCACGCGCTGGTATGGCCCGACGAACGGATTGTTGACCAGCTTGACGGCGGATTCCGTATCTTTCTGGCGGATGCATGTATCGAAATGCACGACATCGTCCGCGCCAAGCACGTTCTTCAGCAGGTCCTTGGTTTCCTCGATGTAAGACTCGATCGACGCATTTCCGTACTCCAGAAAATCCTTCTGGTCCACTGCAGTGGGGGCGTCGAATTTCTGGAATCCCCAGCCATCCAGCGTCGGACTCAGATCGGGTGCGGTTCGCAGATCGTTTACGCCTAGCTCGATCCCGACTGTCAGGAAGTTGCAGATGACCTCCGGCGGACGCGTGGCCGCGTCGCATTGCCAGTTGTCCACCCGACCTCCTGGGGTGAGCGGAGCGGAGTAATACAACGTCGTAGGTGCACTTTCCATTCTTCTCACCGCCTATCAATGGCCGTTGACGTCGGGACAGAAACGCTCAGATTAAGCGGCGATCTCTGCTGGTAAGCCGCCGCGATTGCGGCAGCAGCGCGAATGCGTCGAATATGCACTGCTGAAAAATCAGGCACTAGCCCCTCAGCGAGGAACCGATCCTACTCTCGGGAGATTCGCACTGTCAACGAAGATTCTGCGATACGCCGCGCAATCCAGCACAGATTTACGAAGACAGTTCTAAACGGAAAATGTGACCATTCGACTGCGATTTCCTGTCCACTTGCAAACAGTGCGCAACCACACGGAACGCCATCTGGAAATCGAACAGAGCTGGAATTGTCTACCAAAAAAAACGTGGAAATGCATAGAGTTCGCGCCTGTCGCAACGATCCCTTCGCTGCACCATCGCCAGGATCAAGTTCACTTGCGACATGCTGCAACGCAACCAGGATGACGCACAGAGAACTGCAATTCCTGCAGCACGCTGCATTATGCTGAATTACATGGAGTACGGCCTTGACGCGACCGAATGTTCAGGCAGACCCCAAATGGATTGGGAAAGTAGCGAATATTTCATTCATTGTTTCCGTCAGCCTATTCATTATCTTTGCGGCGCTCACGAAGTGGCGTCTTGAGCCGGTTCCTCCGGCCACGCCAACCGACGCGGACCGTTTTTCCGCCGATCGGGCCTTCGACGTATTGACGCACCTCCTGCCGCAGCAGCTGCCACATCCTGTTGACAGCGAAGAAAACGACAAAGTACGCCAGCGGATTCTCGCCACACTGCGCGCGTACGGCTATCAGCCGGACGTCCAACAAGCCATGTCCTGCCGCAAGCTTAGGGTCTACGTCTGCGCCAAGGTGGAGAACATCACCGCGCTGCGCGAGGGATCGGCAGACGGCAAGACGTTGCTGTTGTCTGCGCACTACGACTCGGTCGATGCAGGCCCCGGTGCAAGCGACGACGGTGCGGGCGTGTCGATCCTGCTTGAGACGGCGCGGATGCTTGCGCAACGTCCCGCAGGCAGGAACAGCGTTCGCTTCCTGTTCACGGACGGCGAAGAAGCCGGACTGCTGGGTGCCAACGCATTCGCCACCCAGTCCCCGCTCGCCGCCGGTCTCGCATTGGCGATCAACATCGAGGCACGCGGCACGTCCGGACAAAGTGCGTTGTTCGAAACCGGCAGCACCAGCGGCTGGCTGGTCGACGCCTTCGCCGCCAGCTCCGCACGGCCGCTGGCCAATTCCCTGCTCGACACAGCATATGCGCTGCTGCCCAACGACACCGACCTGACGATCTTCAAATCGCACGGCATGCAGGGCGTCAACTTCGCCTATGGCGATCACATGGCCTACTACCACACGCCACGCGACAATCTGCAGTCGCTGAACCGCGGTAGCCTTCAGCAACAAGGCGATCACGTCTACGGCCTGCTTGTCTCGCTGCTGGATCGCGACATTCCTGCACCGGAGGCGATGGGCCGCCGGGTGTACACCGACATCATGGGAGTGGGCGTGGTTCGATGGCCGGCAAGCGCCGGCACCGGCCTGGCCGTCGCCCTGCTTGGCATCTTCGCGTTGTGCCACTGGCGCCGCGGACAGCGGCAGCCCATTGCCGGGGTCAGCATCCTGACCGGGTTCTTGCTGGTCGTCGCCTGCGCCGTGCTGGGCGGCCTGGTCGGCTACTTGCTGACGGCCGCCCTGTCCATGGCAAATGGGGGCGATCCGTCATGGCACAGCGCCACCGCGGCCAACCGGTTGCTGTTATGGACGTGCGTGCTGCTGGCGACATTGGCCACGCAACGCGCACTCAGGCGCTGGAGCAGTCCCGAAGGAAGCTGGATCGGCGTGGGTTATGCGTGGCTGTTGGCTGGCGTGGTGACGGCCCTGCTCCTGCCCGGCATCAGTTACCTGTTCATCCTTCCCTCCATGGCACTGTCGGCCGCGGCACTGCTGCTCCTGGCTGCCCCGCCATTGCGCAAGGCCTTGCCGCTTGTTCTGTTGCTGCCGGCATCTGTGGCGTTCGCGACCTTGCTGAACGCGGCATTCCTCTTCGAAATGCTGCTCGGATTCAATGAGGCAATCGGCGCTGTCGGCATGGGCGTGCTCATCGGCCTGGCCGCCTCGTTCTTTGCGCCATTGATGCCGACCGGCGCGCCCTCCAGGACCCTGCGCTACGGCGGCGCCGCGATGTTGCTGGTCGTTGCCGGCAGCGCCTTCTTTTCGATGCACGCCCCCGCCTACGACGCAGAGCAGCCGCAGGCGGTGAACATCCTCTACGTACAGGGCGCCGGCGGCGAGGCCCATCTCGTCTCGTCAACCGCGACGCCGCCTCTCGCTGTGGCCCGTGCAATGGGAGCCAGGGCGTCCATGAAACCCGTCTTCCCCGAGTCCGGTGAGACCTATCTCGCCGTGCCTGTGGCATCCGCGTCGCTGAGCCCGGCAAACGTGATCGTTCTGAGAACGGAGCAAACCGCCACCGGAAGGACCTCGACCATTCGCATCGATGCGGATGCCTCGATCCGGCGTGTAGGCCTGTTTTTCCCGGAGGCAATGGGATTGCGCTCGATCGAAACCGCAGACCAACGGATGGACTATGCGGGCAGCCGCTCCAGCTACGGGCGATACAAGGTCCTCAATTGTCGAGGCAGGTCATGCAACGGCATGCAGCTCACCCTCGCGATGGCCAACAAGGGCCCGGCCACCGTGCTGGTCAAGTCATTCTCACCCCTGGCCAAGCAGGCTGGCGCGCTGGCGAAGGCCAGGGACAGCAGCGCCGTGCCTTACCAGGACGGCGACCAAAGCGTCGTCATCAGCGACGTCACGCTCTGACCCGAAAGAGGCGCTCCCGATCCATACCTGGCACCACCAGCAAGGCAAGAGCACGGCGGCGGCGTAAGCCGCGTCGCACGTCCGACATCACCGTATGGCGATGGAAGCGATTGGATGAAGCACATGGTTCTCGAATTGACACCCGCACAGCAGGACATCTATCTGGAGGGACAGCTCTTCGGGAAGGTGGTGAACAACATCGGGGGCTATCAGGTCTATCGCGGCGAGCTGGATCTTGGCCGCTTTCGGCAGGCACGCACTCGTCTGTTGCAGGAAAACGATGCCTATCGCCTGCGTTTCCGCGAAGTCGGGGGCCGTTGCACGCCGTTTCTCAGCGACGTGTGCCAGACCGAACTGCGCATCGTGGATGTTGCCACCGCGGCGGCTGCGCTGGCCTGGATCGAGGAACGCATGGCGACGGCGTTCGGCGACATCGCATCGAACGTATTCGAAGATGCGCTGCTGCGCCTGGCATCCGGCGAGCACTGGTATTTCTCCAAAGCCCATCATCTCATCATGGATGGCTGGGGATTCGCCCTGCAGATGCGCCGCTTTCTTGGGATGTACGCGGACCTGGGCGAGACCGCTCCTGAGGTGGCGCTCGGCCGCCCACCCTGCTCCTTCGTCGATCACATGCTGCGCCAATCCGGCTATCGCGGCAGCCCGCAGTATCTGCGCAGCCGCGAACATTGGCTTTCGCGCCACACTGGCACAAGGGATGCGCTGTTCCCGCTTTTGCATGCGCCGGCAGCAATTGGCAGCAAGCGTGTCAGTGCAGTCCTGGATGCGGCCTTGCTCACCTCGCTGCGGCAACTGGCCGCCGACGCGAAGGCCGATCTGGTCGCGGTGATGCATGCAGCGCTGTGCCTCTATTTTTCCAGGTCGTACCAGCGCACCGATCTCGTCATCGGCTCGCCTGTGCACAACCGACGCAATGCGGATGACAAGGACACCATCGGCTCCATCGTCAACGTCAACATGCATCGGTTCGCCGCGCAACCCTGCATCTCCTTCATCCAGCTGGTCGAATACGTGGCCTCGGTGCTGCGGCAGGACTATCGCCATGGCCGCTTCCCGCTCGGCGACCTGGTCAGGGCACTTCGCGAAAAGCACGGCACCAGCGACGATCTCCCATACGAAATCGCCTTCAACTATCAGAAGTTGGATTTCGATTTCCAGATCCATGGCGAGCCGGTGGAAACGCATTACCTGTCGCACTCGCAGGAGCGTGTCCCACTGACCTTCGTGCTTTGCGACTATGGAAACCAGGACGTGCGGCTGCATCTGGACTATGCGCTCGGCCATTTCGGCGAGACCGACGCGCAGGCCGTGCTCGACAGGCTCGTGCACGTCCTGCACCAGGTCGCTGCCGATGGCAGACAGCAGGTCGCTGCGTACCGGCTCCTGCTCGCGGAGGAATCGCAGGATCAGTTCAGCGTCTGGCAAGGCGCCGACGTCGCGTTGCGCCCGGGCGCATGCATCCACGATTTCTTCGAAGAGCAGGCCGAGCGCACACCCGACGCCGTCGCCGTGGCGTGCGGCTATTCCACGCTCACTTACGCCGAACTCAACCGTAGGGCCAACCTGCTGGCCGCCCGGCTGATCGAGCAAGGCGCCGGCCCTCGGCACATGGTGGGTGTGTGCCATGGCAGATCGCTGGAACTGGTGGTCGCGTTGCTCGCCGTGCTGAAGTCCGGCTCTGCCTATGTCCCGATCGATCCGGCCTATCCACCATCGCGGATACGCCACATTCTCGACGATGCGCGCCCAGCGATCCTGCTCGCCGACGCGGTGGGTGCCCAAGCCCTGGGTGATGTCGGTGGGTCAGCCATCCGTACGGACCTCCCTTGCGCCAAGGCCGCACAGGACGAGCGTGCAGCGGTGAATCCGGCGCGCGCGACAACCGGGCTGTCCGCGCGGGAAGTCGCCTACGTCATCTACACCTCCGGCTCGACAGGGCGACCCAAGGGCGTCCTGATCGAGCATCGCAACGCCGCCGCGTTCATCCAATGGGCGCTCGCGCACTATTCGGCCAGCGAGTTGTCCGCGGTGCTCGCTGCAACATCGATCTGCTTCGACCTGTCGGTATTCGAACTCTTCGTGCCGCTCGCCATCGGCGGCCGCGTCGTCCTGGCAGAAAACGTGCTGGCGCTCAGGGACCAGAAGTTCGACGGCGTCTCGCTGATCAATACGGTTCCATCGGCGATCCGAGCACTGCTCGATGCCGCAGCCATTCCCACCTCTGTGCGCTGCCTCAACCTGGCCGGGGAACTGTTGCAGCAGGAGTTGGTGGACGCGCTTTATATGCAGCTTGCGGCAGTGAAGGTCTACGACCTCTACGGCCCCTCCGAAAGCACGACCTATTCCACCGTCTGCCTGCGCAGCAAAGGCGGGGACGCCTCCATTGGAAGGCCTATCCACAACACCCAGGTCTACGTCCTGGACGAGGCAGGCGATCCGCTTCCGACCGGCATGGTCGGCGAACTCCATATCGCCGGTGCCGGTCTGGCCAGGGGCTATCTGAACCAACCCGCGCCCACCGCGGAGCGGTTCGTGTTCAACCCCCACGCGCAAACTCGGGTCTATCGGACCGGCGACCTGGCGCGCTGGACCAGCGATGGCCGCCTGCAGTACAGAGGACGCAAGGACAATCAGGAGAAGATCCGCGGCTATCGGGTCGAGCCAGGGGAAGTCGAGGCATGCCTGCTGGAGCACCCCGCGGTCACCGAATGCGCCGTGGTCGGCCACGGCACGGCGGGGGTCGCCGAAGGCCGGATCCTGCTGGCCTATGTCGTCGTGGCGCCGGCAGGCGAGGACAAAGCAGATCCCGCCATGCCCGAGATTCTGGACGATCTCGCCAGGTTCCTGACCATGCGCCTGCCGGCACATATGCTGCCATCGCGCTTCATTCCGCTCTCCGCGCTGCCGTTGACCCCCAACGGCAAGGTGGACCGCAAGGCATTGCCTGCGCCAGGCTCCGCACCACGCGGCGCGGCTGCCGACGCGTCACCCCGCAATGACACCGAACACCGTCTGACCATGCTGTGGCAGGAGACGCTGCAGCAACAAGGCATCGGCATTCACGAGAACTTTCTTTCGAGAGGCGGCGACTCCTTGCTGCTGCTCAAGCTTGCCTCGTCCATCGAACGCGAATTCGCGCTGCGCGTCGACCTGCCGCTGCTGTTCTCCAACACCACGATCGCCGCACAAGGCCGCTTGCTGATCCAGCAACTGGAACTGGAGCGCGTGCGCCACGCGACATGCGATCTGCGGGAAGCGTCATCGGACACCTTCATCGATCTTTGATCGCAGAACGGACTATCAAGCCATGGTGTTGGACGTCGTCAAGCAAAGCAAGCCGCAAATCGCGCTCGCCAGCGCGATCAGCATCGCTGCCGGCGCAGCCAACATCTGGCTGTTGGCCCTGGTTGGCCGCGACATGCGCGCCGCCGTCGCCGCGCCGGACGCAATCGCAGAATTTGCCGGCGCATTGGTATTGATGGTCGGGTTCGGCCTGGTTTCTCAGGTGGCGCTGTCGCGACTCAGCGCCAACATGCTGCATGGCCTCCGTCACAAGCTGGTGCAGGCCATCAGCCACCTATCGGTTCGCAGAATCGAGGCCATCGGGCGCCACCGGCTGTACGCCGCGCTCACCCGCGACGTCCCTGCGTTGCACGACTTCCTCGTCGCGCTGCCCAACTACGTGTTCAACATCACCGTGGTGCTGGCGTGCCTGGTCTATCTCGCCGTCATCTCATCCCGCCTGTTCCTGGTCTTCTTCGTACTCCTCCTCATCGGCCTCTACGTGGCCAAGGTCGTCATCGCCGACCGGGCGGAGGCGCGCTTCCAGTTGCGCCGCAAGGTGGAGAACGATCTGTTCAAGTGCTACGAAGCGGTCATCGACGGCAGCAAGGAACTCAAGCTGAACCCGGACCGGGAGGGCTGGTTGATCCGGGATGAGCTGGAGGGATTCGCCCAAAAATACAAGGACGCCACCAAGACCGCGGAGTTGTTTCTCAACATCTCCAACAGCTGGGCGACCGCGATCATCTTCATCGGGGTCGGCACGCTTCTGTTCCTGTCCTCGCACATCGGCGTGCCGGACCGCGAACCGGTGGTGACCTTCGTGCTGACCATTTTCTATATCGTCGGCCCGCTCACGGTCCTCATCAATTCGTTCCGCACCGTGCATGCCGCCAAGGCGGCCATCGCGCACCTGCATGCGCTCAGACTCGATGCCACGGATACCGCCTCCTCCTCACCTTTGGCGATGGAGCCGTTTCAGTCGCTGTCGGCGAAAGGACTGTTTTTCCGCCATGACAATCCGGACGGAGAATGTCCCGGGTTCAATGTCGGCCCGCTGGACCTGGACATCGCGCGTGGCGAGATCGTCTATTTCGTCGGCGGCAACGGAAGCGGCAAGACCACCGCGGCGAAGCTGCTGACCGGATTGTACGAGCGCCATGCCGGCGAAGTGCTGATCAATGGCGTGCAGTTGGCAGACCAGCGGGCGCACTTCCAGTATTTTTCTGCGATTTTCCAGGATTACTACCTGTTCGAAACGCTGGTGGCGAAGCACGGCAAGGAGATTGAGCCCGAGCAGGTGCGAGACTGGCTGGACAGGCTGCATCTCTCCGACAAGGTCAGCGTCGAGCACGGACGCCTGTCCACCACCAGGCTGTCCTATGGCCAGCGTAAGCGCCTGGCCCTGCTGATTGCCTACTTCGAGCAGTCGGAGATCTACGTCTTCGACGAGTGGGCCGCGGACCAGGATGTGGAGTTTCGCGAGTTCTTCTACGGCACCTTCCTGCCCGGGCTGAAGAAGCTGGGCAAGACCTCGATCGTGGTCAGTCACGACGAGCGTTACTTCCATCTCGCCGACAAGGTGCTGAAGTTCGACAACGGCGTGATCGCGTCCACCACCCAAAACACTCCGAGCGATGCCTGTTGCGTGGAACGCGACAGCCCCCCAGGCAGCCGCCAGCCCGCCATGAACCCTTTCACTTTGGAACGGACGTCTGCGCGCACATGAACATTCACGATCTCCTGAGCGAATGCGTTCGCAGCGGCATCCGTCTGGCCGAGAACAACGGCGATCTGCGCGTCCACTTCGATGGTCCCACCCCGGATCGCGCACTGCTCGATCTTTTGCGCCGGCACAAGCAGGACATCCTGCAACAACTGGCCAAGTCGGAGACGCGGCATGTCGCGGGCATCCAGGCACTGGCCCCGGAGACGAGGACATCGGCTCCGGCATCCATGGCGCAACGCCGCATGTGGCTGCTCCACATGCTGGAGGAGGCGAATGGCGCATACAACATGGTCGGGGTCTACCGCGTGCGCGGCAGTTTCGATGCCGCGCACATGCAGGCCGCGCTGGATACGCTGGTGGCGCGCCACGAGGCCTTGAGGACCGTCTTTGCCGAGGAAGATGGCGAGGTGCGGCAATGCGTGCAGCCCACAGGGCGCGTGGCATTCGAGCACCTCGATCTCTCCATGGCCACCTCCGATGAGGCCGAGCATGCCCTGCAGCGCTTGCTGCAGCGCGAGAACCGGTGGCGTTTCGACCTTGCCGCCGGACCATTGCTCCGCGCCACCTGCAGCGACCTCGGCAACGGCAACTGGATGCTGCTGCTGAACATCCACCACATCGCCGGGGACGAGTGGTCCATCGGCATTCTGGAGCACGAGATCAGCGCGCTCTATACGGCGCTTTCCGCCGGCACGCCGCCGGCGCTGCCGGCACCGACCCTCCACTACATCGACTACGCAGCATGGAGCAACCAGCAGGCCGAGGGCCCCGATCAGTTGGCGCAGCTCGACTATTGGAAAGCAAAGCTGGCTGATTTGCCGGCGCTGCACAGCCTGCCGCTGGACAAGCCGCGGCCTGCAGTCCAGGTCTACGACGGCGGCACCGTCCGCCGGATTCTGCCGCAACGCTGGCTGCAAGCCGCGCAGACGCTATGCCAGGCCAGCAACGCCACGCTTTTCATGTATCTGCATGCGGCACTGACCACTGTCCTGTCTGCTTACAGCAACGAGGACGACATCACTCTTGGTTTCCCCGTCAGTGGCAGGCAACGCAAGGAACTGGAAACGGTCGTCGGCTTGTTCGTCAACACGCTGGTACTACGCGTGCCAATGCGCGGCGACATGACGTTCGCCGATGCCCTGGCGCTCAGCCGGGAGGCCGTGATCGAAGCGCTGCAGCATCGTGACGTGCCCTTCGACACCCTGGTCGACACCTTGTGCTCGGGGCGCAGCCCCGCCTACACGCCGTTGGTGCAAATTTTCCTGGCGCTGCAAACACAGGAGCGCGCCGGGTTGCGCCTGCCTGGCATCGACGTCGAGGCACTGGACAACCCCGGCGCTCCGGTGAAGTTCGACCTGCAGGTGGACGCCGTTGCGTCGGATGCGGGATTGATCGTGGATTGGCGCTTCAACCGCAGCCTCTTCGAGGATGCCTCGATGGAGCGCATGGCAGACGCGCTGGTCCGCGTGCTCGAGGCAAGCGTACATGCGCCAGACCAGCCGCTGTCCCGCATCGACCTGCTGGCACCGCAGGAGCGCCAGCTGTTGCTGGAGACATGGAACCAGACCACGGCCCCCTATCCCGACGATCGCTGCCTCCACCAGCTGTTCGAGGAGCAGGTGCAGCGCAGCCCGCACGCCACGGCCCTGGTCCTGGACACGCACACGCTCAGCTACGCTGCACTCAACGCACAGGCCAACCAGCTCGCGCACCACCTCATCGCCCAGGGCCTGCGCCCCGATGGCCTGGTCGCCCTGTGCGTGCAGCGCTCCTTCGC
>NZ_JACHOG010000008.1:0-191564 GCF_014199735.1 Xanthomonas sp. 3307
TCATTTCGAGGCGGTTGACGCTGGCTCGTCTTCAAACCCGAAGGCTTTTCGTCGAACCGAGCCGCCCATCATAGCGGCTTTTTTCTTGCCGTCAATACCTTGTTGATCAAGGCGTTGACGCCGCTTCTTCGTCCAAACCCGTAGGCTTTTCCTCGAAGCGAGCCGGCCATATTAGCCGACTTTTTCACTTCGTCAACACCTTTTTGAGGAGGCTTTTGACGCCCTTGCCGCGTTGCCGTAAAGGCGTTGCGTCAGGGGAGGGAAATTATGGCTCCAAATCGGCCGCTTGGGAAGAGGGTGTGAAAACTTTTTTCACTCTGTCGTCGCAAAGCCCTGTCAGGGCCCTGTCTCCCCGCTGCCTGCGCGATCAGTCAGCACCGGCCGCGCGAGCGACGACTCCCTATATAGATGTGCAAGCCGCCACCGCCGCACTAGCCTTCTGCCCGTTCCGCCGTGGCCGGGCAGGCAATCTCATGCAGCGATGAGCTGCACACGGGCGAAGGTGCGCTTGCCGACCTGCAGCACGCCCTCGAAGCCGGGCGCGAAGCTCTGCTGCGGATCCTCCACCACTTCGCCGGCCACGCGCACCGCCCGCTCCTTCAGCTTGCGGGTGGCCTCGGAATTGCTGGCGGTCAGGCCCGCGGCGGTCAGCAATGCGGCGATCCTCAACCCTTCCGCCGGCACCGCAACCTGCTGCAGCGGCAAGGCGCTGGTGTCGCCCTGCCCGGTCACCACCGCGTGCCAGCCGACGATGGCCTGTTCGGCGGCGGCGGCATCGTGGAAGCGGGTGGTCAGTTCGCGCGCCAGGCGCAGCTTCACTTCGCGTGGATGCAGGCTGCCGGCCTGTACCTGCTGCCGCAGCGCCTGCGCCTCGGTCATGCCGATCTCGAAGGACAGCATCTCGATCCAGCGCCACATCAGCTCGTCGCCGATCTTCATGGTCTTGGTGACGATGTCGATCGCCGGCTCGCTGATGCCGATGTAGTTACCCAGCGACTTGGACATCTTGTTGACCCCGTCCAGGCCCTCCAGCAGCGGCATCGTCAGCACGATCTGCGCCGGCTGCCCGTAGTGCTCCTGCAGGCCACGGCCCATCAGCAGGTTGAACTTCTGGTCGGTGCCGCCCAGCTCGACGTCGGCCTTCAGCGCCACCGAGTCGTAGCCCTGCACCAGCGGATACAGGAATTCGTGGATGGCGATGGACTGCTGCGCGGCGTAGCGCTTGGCGAAGTCGTCGCGCTCGAGCATGCGCGCGACGGTGTGCTGCCCGGCCAGGCGGATCATGTCGGCCGCGCTCATCTGCCCGAACCACTCGGAATTGAAGCGCACTTCGGTACGGGCGCGGTCCAGCACCTTGAACACCTGCTCCTCGTAGGTGCGCGCATTGGCCAGCACGTCCTCGCGGGTCAGCGGCTTGCGGGTGACGTTCTTGCCGGTCGGGTCGCCGATCATCCCGGTGAAGTCGCCGATCAGGAAGATCACCTGGTGCCCCAGGTCCTGGAACTGGCGCATCTTGTTCAACAGCACGGTGTGACCGATGTGCAGATCCGGCGCCGTGGGATCGAAGCCGGCCTTGACCCGCAGCAGGCGGCCGCTGCGCAGGCGGGCCTCCAGTTCTTCACGCTTGAGGATTTCGTCGGCACCGCGGCCGATCAGGGCAAGGGACTCTTCGATCGTGGACAAAACTGGAACTCCGGCGAATGGCGTCAAGCAAGATGAATGGCGTTAAGAGCGAGTTAACCATGCAGCCAGGTGAAAATCCGAGCCGGCTCAATGGTTTGACGCGCTGTAGAACGATGTTTATGGTAGCCGAGTTTTGAGCTCGCGCTTCGGGCTCGTGAGGAAGCCTTGATGCCCAACAGTGATCAGGAACGCGCGCGCCGGCAGCGGTTCCAGCAACGCCTTCACGTTCTCCACGACACTGCGCTGCATCGCAAGTTGAAGGAACATCTTCCCGCCGGCCGCTGGACGCGCCGCCACTGGATCCACGCCAGCCTGTTCGCCACCATCGGCGCGATGGTCGCCACCATCGTCCCGGGCTTCTCCAATGCCATCGACGTGCCGCTGCAGACCACGCAGGCGACGTTGGCACTGCCGTTGCCGCCGATCTCGCTTGCCCAGCAACAGCAGGCCGCGAACACCGACAACTGGCAGGTGGTGCGGATCCAATCCGGGCAGACCCTGGGTTCGGTGTTCGAGCAACTCGGCCTTCCGGCCACGGTGATGCAGCGGGTGCTGGACCATCCGGGCACCCACGACGCGCTGACCAAGCTGCGCCCGGGCGCGGAGATCGGCTTCGACCTGGCCGACGGCGGCGACCTGCGCGCCCTGCGTTTCGACCGCGACGCCACCCACCGGGTGGAGCTGTCGCTGCTGGGCGACGACATCAAGGAAAAGGTGATCGAGCGCGAGACCAGCACGCGCACCGTGGTCACCAGCGGCGAGATCACCAGTTCGCTGTACGTGGCCGCGCGCAAGGCCGGGCTGTCGCCGTCGGCGATCGCCACGATGACCGACGAGATCTTCAAGTACGACATCGACTTCGACAAGGACCTGCAGCCGGGCGACCGCTTCAGCGTGGTCATGGACGAGACCTGGCGCGAAGGCGAGCGCATCGACACCGGCAAGATCCTGGCGGCGACCTTCACCACCCGCGGCAAGACCTACAGCGGCTTCCGCTTCGAGCGCGGCGGCAAGCCGGCCGAATACTTCGACGTGACCGGGCGGCCGCTGAAGAAGAGCTTCATCCGCATGCCGGTGTCCTACAGCCGCATCAGCTCCACCTTCGGTGCGCGCAAGCATCCGGTGCTGGGCACCATGCGCATGCACAAAGGCATCGACTACGCGGCGCCGACCGGCACGCCGATCATGGCGGCCGGCGATGCGCGGGTGCAGTTCGTCGGCACCCAGCGCGGCTACGGCAACGTGGTGATCCTGGACCACGGCAAGGGCTACAGCACGCTGTACGGGCACATGTCGCGCTTCGGCGGCGTCAAGGTGGGCCAGCGCATCAACCAGGGCACGGTGATCGGCTTCGTCGGCATGACCGGCATGGCCACCGGTCCGCACCTGCATTACGAATTCCGCGTGGACGGGGTGCAGCGCAATCCGGCCTCGGTGACGATGCCGCCGCCGACCCCGCTGGCCGGCGCCGAACTGGCGGCGTTCCGCGCGCAGACCTCGCCGGCGCTGGCGCGCATCCAGCGCGTGGAGAAGCTGATCTACGCCGATGCCGGCGAGCCGGCGGCGAAGAAGAAGAAGGTCGTCGCCTCGTCCAAGGCCGCCGCCTCGCACGACGCCGGCTGAGCGCCAGCGACCGGTTCCGCCGCGCCGCGCATTGACGGGCGGCGGCACCTGGCCCACGCTGCGGCGCCGACCGCTGCCTGGTGCCTTGCATGCCCTCGCCTTCCGCCGTTTCCGACGACGCCCTGTTCCTCGGCCTGATGTCCGGCACCAGCGCCGACGGCATCGACGCCGCGCTGGTGCGCTTCGACCATGACGGACGCCCGCAGCTGCACCTGGGTCGCACCTACGCCTGGGCACCGCAGCAGCGCGCCGCGCTGATCGCGCTGGGCGAAGGCGGCGACATCGCCTCGCTGGACGCGCTGGGGAAGCTCGACGCCGAGGTCGCGATCGCCTTCGCCGAGGCGGCGCTGCGCCTGCTCGACGACGCCGGCGTGGCGCCGGCCGCAGTCCGCGCGATCGGTTCGCACGGGCAGACCGTGCGCCACCGCCCGCTGGCCGACCCCGCCTTTACCTGGCAACTCGGCGACGGCAACCGCATCGCGGAGCTGACCGGCATCGCCACGGTCTGCGATTTCCGCCGCCGCGACGTCGCCGCCGGCGGCCATGGCGCACCGCTGATGCCGGCCTTCCATGCCGCGATGCTGGGGGCGGCGCACGAAGACCGGGCCGTGCTCAATCTCGGCGGCATCGGCAACCTGACCCTGCTGCCGGCGCACGGCGCCGTGCGCGGCTTCGACACCGGCCCGGCCAACGCGCTGCTCGATGCCTGGTGCCAGCGCCATCGCGGCCAGCCCTACGATGCCGGCGGCGCGTTCGCCGCCAGCGGCGCGGTCGACGCCGACCTGCTGCAGCGCCTGCTGGCCGATCCCTGGTTCGCACTGCCGCCGCCCAAGAGCACCGGGCGCGAGCAGTTCCACCTGCGCTGGCTGGAGGCCTGCCTGGAGGCGACGGCGCCCGCTCCGGCCGCGGTGCAGGCGACGCTGCTGGAACTCACCGCGGTCACCGTCGCCGACGCGCTGCAGACGCAGCAGCCGGCGACCCGGCAACTGCTGGTGTGCGGCGGCGGCGTGCACAACCCGCTGTTGCTGGCGCGGCTGCAGGCGCGGCTGCCGGACGTGCAGGTGCAATCGACCCAGGCGCAGGGCCTGGACCCGGACTACATCGAAGCGATGGGCTTCGCCTGGCTGGCCCGGCAGACCCTGGCCGGACTGCCGGGCAACCTGCCGTCGGTCACCGGCGCACGCGGTCCGCGCATCCTCGGCGCGATCCACCCCGCCTGAGCGACGCGTCGAAGGTCAGAAGCCGCTGCCGGACGGCAGCGCGCGCAAGGCCGCGATCGCCTCCGACAGCGCATCCACCTCGCGGTGCTCGAACCCGCTGCGCACGTCGTGCTCGCTGGAGAACAGGCCTTGCTCGATCAAGGCCAGCACCGCCTGGCGTTGGGTCCAGCCACGCGCGACGGCGATGCGGCGGATGCGTTCGAGCAGGAACGGGTCGATATCGCGCAACACAAGGTCGCTCATGCGGACTCCCGGGCAGCGGCGCACGGATGCGCCGTTGCTCATCATCCGTGCCTCAGGGCGCCCTTTCAATCGCCGGACGCGGTCGCCTGTGGCGTCTGTTCGCGGATCCGCGGCCACAGCCAGGCCAGCAGCAGCAGGGTCGGGATCACGGTGAAGGCGCTGAGCACGAAGAAGGTGCTGTAGGAGGTGGCTTCGACGATGTAGCCGGAGACGCCGCCGACGAACTTGCCCGGCAGGTTGGCCAGCGACACCAGCAGCGCGTACTGGGTGGCGGTGAAGTTGCGGTCGGTCAGCGAGGACATGAAGGCGACCAGCACGGTGCCGGCAAAGCCCTGGAACAGGTTGTCGGCGCTGAGCGCGGCATAGAACGACCAAAGCTGGCCGGGGTTGTGCGCCATCAGCAGGAACGCCAGGTTGGACAGCGCCACGCCCAGCGCGGCAACGAGCAACATGCGCCGGAAGCCGAAGGCGGCCACCGCCAGACCACCGGCGAAGGCGCCGGCGATGCCCATCCAGACGCCGAACAGCTTGGAGACGGTGGCGATGTCGGCCTTGTCGAAACCCGAGTCCAGGTAGAACGGGCCGGACATCACGCCGATCACCTGGTCGGGGAACTTGAACAGGCCCACGAACAGCAACAGCGCCAGCCCCAGCGCCAGGCCGTTGCTGGAAAAGAAGCTGGAGATCGGCTGCCAGAACGCGCCGACCACGTCGATCCTGCGCACCACCGTCGAGGCCGGCACCTCCGGCTCGCGGCACAGCAGGGTGGTGAGGATCGGCAGCAGCATCAGTCCGGCCATGACCAGATAGGCCACGGTCCAGTCGCCGTACTGCGCCAGATACAGCGCGCCGGCGCCGGCCAGGATCAGGCCGATGCGATAACCGAAGGTGTAGGTCGCGGCGAGCGCGGCCTGCGCCGACAGCGGCGCGATCTCGATGCGATAGGCGTCCACCACCGAGTCCTGGGTGGCGCCGGCGAAAGAGGCGATCAGCACCCACAGCACCAGTGCGCCCACACTCAGTTCGGGGCGGGTGAACGCCAGCGCCACCAGGCCGATGGCCACGCCCAACTGCGAGACCAGCAGCCACGAGCGGCGCCGGCCGAGGAAGCCGAGCAGCGGGAAGCGGTAGCGGTCCAGCAGCGGCGCCCACAGGAACTTGAGCAGGTAGAAGAAGCTGGCCAAGCTGATCAGGCCGATGCTGCCCAGGTCCAGGCCGACGTCGCGCAGGCGTGTGGACAGGGTCTGCGAGGCGATCAGCAGGAACGGCAGGCCGCTGCCGAAACCCAGCAGCGCCATCGTCGCCGCCGACGGCGTGGCGAAAGCGCGCTTGATCCCGGCCCAGCCCTTGTAGGACATCGGCGCCGTGGAAGCACCGCCGCTCATTCGCGGTAGTCCACCGTGAACGGCGCATGGTCGGAGAAGCGCTGCGCGGTATAGATGGAACAGCCCTGCAGGCGCTCGCGCAGCGCGGGAGTGACGAACTGGTAGTCGATGCGCCAACCGACGTCATTGGCGCGCGCCGCGCCGCGGTTGCTCCACCAGGTGTAGTCCTGGCCGTCCGGATGCAGCGCGCGGTAGGCGTCCACCCAGCCGCGGCCGCTGGCCGGGTCGGCGTCGTCGGCGCGATCGGCGCACAGGCCGTTGAGCCAGTCGCGCTCGGCGGGCAGGCAGCCGGAGTTCTTCTGGTTCGACTTCCAGTTCTTGATGTCCAACGCCGAGCGCACGATGTTCCAGTCGCCGCACAGCACGTAGTCGCGGCCGCTGTGCAGCCACTCCACCAGGATCGGCCGCAGCCAGTCCATGACCTGGAACTTGTAGCCCTGGCGCAGCTCGCCGGAGGACCCCGAGGGAATGTAGAAGGACACCACGCTCAGGTTGCCGAAGCGCGCCTCGATGTAGCGGCCTTCCTCGTCGAACTCGGGCCAGCCCAGTGCGGTCCGCACCTCGTCCGGCTCACGCTTGCTGTAGATGGCCACGCCGCTATAGCCCTTCTTGGTGCTGGCGTCGCGGAACCAGACCCGGTAGCCGTCCGGCAGGAACGCCGGCCCGGCCAACTGATGCTCCTGCGCCTTGGTCTCCTGCACGCACAGCACGTCCGCCTGCTGGGTGGCGAACCACTCGAAAAAGCCCTTGGTGGCGGCCGACCGCAGGCCGTTGGCGTTGAAGCTGATGATGCGCATAGAGCCGGGATTCGGGATGGAGGGATTGGGGATTCGTGGAAGCGTACCCCATGCGTGGACGCTGCACGCTCGCGACCAGCTATGCTTTTACGAATCCCGTCATCCCCAATCCCGAATCCCGGCCCCCCAATGACCGACTACCGGCAACGTTTCCTGCAACTGGCCCTGGACGCGGAGGCGCTGCGCTTCGGCGAGTTCACGCTGAAGTCCGGGCGCCTCAGCCCTTACTTCTTCAATGCCGGGCGCTTCGATTCCGGCGCCAGCATGGCGCGACTGGCGGCGTGCTACGCGGATGCGGCCGATGCCGCCGGGCTCGACTTCGACCTGCTGTTCGGCCCGGCCTACAAGGGCATTCCGCTGGCCACGGCAGTGGCCTGCGAGTACGCGCGGCGCGAGCGCGACCTGCCGCTGGCGTTCAACCGCAAGGAGGCCAAGGCGCACGGCGAAGGCGGCAGCCTGATCGGCGCGTCGCTGGCCGGCCGCCGGGTGCTGATCGTGGACGACGTGATCACCGCCGGTACCGCGATCCGCGAGGCGCTGGGCATCATCCGGGCCGCCGGCGGCGAGCCGGCCGCGATCCTGGTCGCGCTGGACCGCCAGGAGATCGCCGCCGAGCACGACCGCCGCTCCGCGGCGCAGGCGGTGGCCGCCGAAGCCGGCGTTCCTGTGGTCTCGGTCGCGCATCTTGGCGACCTGCTTGCATTCATCGACGGAAACGCAGACCTTGTCGGCTTCCGCGAACCGCTGCTGGCCTACCGGGCCCGCTACGGTTGCGCTTCGTCTGGCTGACAGCAGGGGGCTGCCACGATGCCGATCCGACCACGCAATCGCGTCCTGCCGGCCGTGCTGGCGCTGCTGGCCTTGCCGGTCGCGGCGCAACAGGCATCGGCACCGTCCAAGAAGCTGTACTGCTGGAACCAGGGCGGCCAACGCACCTGCAGCGATGCGCTGCCGCCGGAGGCGGTGAACCAGGCACGCGACGAGTTCAACGCGACCAGCGGCATGCGCAGCGCCGAGGTCGGGCGTGCGCTGAATGCCGAGGAACGCGCCGCGGCCGCCGCCGACGCCGCGCAGCAACGCGCCGACCAGGCCGCGCTGGAGACGCGCAAGCGCACCGACCAGGCGATGCTGCTGTCGTACCAGACCGAGGACGAACTGCGCCGGGTGTTCGCCGAGCGCATCGGCATCGTCGACAACAACATCCAGACCGCGCGCTACAACGTGGAGAGCCTGCGCCAGGGCCTGATCGGCCTGCTGTCCGGCGCCGGCGCGCGCGAGCTGGCCGGGCAGAGCGTGCCGGCCAAGACCGCCGTCGATGTGCAGCAGCGGCACCGCGCCTTGCTGTGGCAGTTGCGCATGCAGAAGAACTTCGAACAGCAGCGGCTCGGCCTGGATCAGGAAATCGAGGACGTGCTGCAGCGCTATCGCGCGGCCCGAGGCAGCGGCCCGGCACAGTCCGCGACCACCGCCGGCGGCTGAGCCGGCGCGCGGCCCGGCGCCCGGACGATCCCGGGCGCGGGCGAGCGACTCAGAAGGTCGGCGTCACCGCCGGCAACAGCGCCTGCAACTGGGCGCGGAACAGCGCCTTGATCCGCTCCAGCGCCGCCGTGTTGTCGGCTTCGAAGCGCAGCACCAGCACCGGCGTGGTGTTGGAAGCGCGCACCAGGCCCCAGCCGTCGGGGAAATCGGCGCGCAAGCCGTCGATGGTCAGCAGCCGCGCGCCGGCGAACGGCGAGCCGTCCTGCTGCGCCCGCGCGACCAGGTCGGCGACCAGCGCATGCGCGTCCTGCCCGTCCACCGGCAGCTTGATCTCCGGCGTGGCCACGCTGTCGGGCAGTTCGGCCAGCACGTCCGACGGCGATTCCTCGCGCTGGGCCAGGATCTCCAGCAGCCGCGCCGCCGCGTACAGGCCGTCGTCGAAGCCGTACCAGCGCTCCTTGAAGAAGAAGTGGCCGCTCATCTCGCCGGCCAGTTCGGCGTCGGTCTCGCGCATCTTCGCCTTGATCAGCGAGTGCCCGGTCTTCCACACCAGCGGGCTGCCGCCGTTGCGCAGCACGTAATCGGACAGCTTGCCGGTGCACTTGACGTCGTAGATCACCAGCGCGCCGGGATTGCGTTGCAGCACGTCGGCGGCGAACAGCATCAGCAGGCGGTCCGGATAGATCACCGTGCCCTCCTTGGTGACCACGCCGAGGCGGTCGGCGTCGCCGTCGAAGGCCACGCCCAGGTCGGCGTCGAAACGCCGCACGGTCTGCACCAGATCCTCCAGGTTGCGTGGCTCGCTGGGGTCGGGATGGTGGTTGGGGAAGGTGCCGTCGACGTCGCAGTACAGCGGCACGACCTCGGCACCGATCGCCTCGAGCAACCGTGGCGCCAGCTCGCCGCCGACGCCGTTGCCGGCATCGGCCACCACTTTGAGCGGGCGGTCCAGCTGCACGTCGTCGGCGATGCGCTGGATGTAGTCGTCGCCGACGTCGCGCTGCTGCAGCCGGCCCGGCTCGTCGGCCACCGGCAGGCGGCCGGCGCTGATCCGCGCGTGCAGATCGGCGATGGCGGCGCCGGACAGGGTCTCGCCGCCGACCACGATCTTGAAGCCGTTGTAGTCGGCCGGGTTGTGGCTGCCGGTCACCGCAACGCAGCTGCCGGCACGCAGGTGGTAGGCGGCGAAGTACACCACCGGGGTCGGCGCCAGGCCGATGTCGGTGACATGGCAGCCGGCGCGGCGCAGGCCCTCGATCAGCGCGGCCGACAATTCCGGTCCGGACAGGCGGCCATCGCGGCCGACCACCACCTCGTTGAGCCCCTGCTCCTGCATCACCGCACCGATCGCCTGGCCGATCAGCGCCGCGACCTGCGGGCTGAGGTCGCGGCCGACCACGCCACGGATGTCGTAGGCGCGGAAGATCTCCGGCGCCACCGTGAACGCCGGCACCGGCTTGGCCGGCGCGGCCTCCTCGGTGGCGGACGGCGGCGGCGGCGGCTCCTGGCGTTGCAGGCTCTGCTGCAGGGTGTGTTCTTCGGCGGCCGCCGCGCCGGCGCGGCGCGGCCGCGGCTGCGGCAGGCGCCCGCGCGCGGCCAGCAACAGCAGCGCGCCCAGCACCAGGCACAGGCCGGCGACCAGCAGGCAAGGCAGCGCGCCCAATCCCAGCGGACCGGCTTCGGTATCCGGCAGCGAGGCGACCATGCGCAGGCCGCTGTCGCCGACCGGGCGCGACATCGCGTCGGCGCGATCGTGCAGCGCAGTGTCGCCGGCGGCGATCACGTCGTAGCTGCCCTGGCGCAGGGCCAGATAGCCGGTGCCCGGCACCGATGCCTGCGCGACCGGGTCGGTGAGCAGCGCCAGCGGCAGGCGCAGGTAGACCACCCCGGTGCTGCCGCCCAGCGAAACCGGCGCGGCCAGGCCCAGCCGGGGGCCGCCGCCATCGCGGATCACCGCGCTGGCGAGCTTGCCGGTCATCAGCGCCTTCTCCAGCAGCGCCAGGCGGCCGTAGCCGAAGTGCGCCGCATCGGCGTAGCCCGGTTCCAGATCGGCCGGCAGCACCTGAGCGTCCTCGGCCTGCGCCCAGTCCGCACGCAGGGCCTGGGCGGCGGCCGCGGCGTCGCCGCGGCTCAGCGCTGCCTGCACGGCCGGCTGCTGCAGGCGCTCGGACAGGCGCTTGCCCACGCCCGCCAGCGCCTGCTGGGTCTGCGTCACCGTGGCATCGCGCGCCTGCTCCAGCGTGGCGGCGGCCTGCTCGGCTCGCCATTGCTCGACCCCGCTCCAGCCGAACCAGACCACCAACAGCACCAGCAGCACCGTCAGCAGAGGCGCCACCTTGCGCAAACCGTGCGGCACCGGCCGCGCTTGTGTTGCCTCGCTCATGCAGACGATCCCCTGTCAGCGCACTCCGGTATGGCCGAATCCACCCGTTCCCCTGGCGCTGTCGGCGAAAGTATCCACCACCTGCAGGGCGACGCGCACGACCGGCATCACCACCAGCTGCGCGATGCGGTCGCCGGGGGCGATGGTGAAGTCCTCGCGGCCGCGGTTCCAGACGCTGATCAGCAGCGGCCCCTGGTAGTCGGCGTCGATCAGGCCGGTGCCGTTGCCGAGCACGATGCCGTGGCGGTGGCCCAGGCCCGAGCGCGGCAGCACCACCGCGCACAGCTGCGGATCGGCGATGTAGATGGACAGTCCGCTGGGGATCAGCGCGGTGTCGCCCGGCGCCAGGGTCAGCGGCGCCTCGGTGGCCGCACGCAGGTCGAGCCCGGCGCTGGCTTCGGTGGCGTAGTCGGGCAGCGGCCAGCTGTCGCCGAAGCGCGGATCCAGCAGCTTCACCTGCAGCGGATAGGGCGTGGGAGTGCTCATGCGTGCAGCCTCTGCGCGATCAGGTCCAGCAGTTGTTCAGCCAGCTGCGTCTTGGAGACCGCCGGGAAGTCGCGTTCGCCATCCTGCCAATAGGCGGTGGCCGCGTTCTGGTCGCTCTCGAAGCCGTTCCCGGCCACCCCCACCCGGTTGGCCACGATCAGGTCCAGGTGCTTGTCGGCGAGTTTGCCACGGGCGTAGCGCTCGATGTCGTGGGTCTCGGCAGCGAAGCCGACCACCAGCTTCAGCGCCTGGGTCTGCGCGGCGACCTCGGCCAGGATGTCCGGGGTACGGGTCAGCTCCAGGGTCAGGGTCTCGCCGCTCTTCTTGATCTTCTGCGTCGCCACCTGCTTGGGCGTGTAATCGGCGACCGCGGCGGTGCCGATGTAGATGTCCGCCGGCAGCGCGCCGAGCACCGCCTCGCGCATCTGCGCGGCCGAGCGCACGTCGATGCGCTGCACGCCGGCGGGCGTAGGCAAATGCACCGGACCGCTGACCAGCACAACCTCGGCCCCCAGCCGGGCGGCGGCCGCGGCCAGCGCGTAGCCCATCTTGCCGCTGCTGCGGTTGCCCAGGTAGCGCACCGGATCCAGGTCTTCGTAGGTGGGGCCGGCGCTGATCACCATGCGCAGGCCGCGCAGGGCGCTCGTGCCAGTGGCAGTGCCGGAACGCGACGGGACGGCGGCCGCGGCCGCGGCGGCCGACACGGCGCTCTGGTCCGTATGCCCCGCCAGCGCGGCAACGATCTGCTCGGGTTCGGCCAGGCGGCCCGGGCCGGACTCGCCTTCGGCCAGCGGGCCATCGTTCGGGCCGACCACCTGTGCGCCGCGCTGGCGCAGAGTGGCGATGTTGGCCTGGGTGGCCGGGTGCAGCCACATGCGGTGGTTCATTGCCGGGCACACCGTCAGCGGCGCGGTGCTGGCCAGGCACAGCGTGCCCACCAGGTCGTCGGCCAGCCCGTGCGCCAGGCGCGCCAGCAGGTCGGCGGTGGCCGGCGCCACCACCACGTGCTCGGCCCAGCGCGCCAGTTCCAGGTGGCCCATCGCCTGCTCGGCGCCGCTGTCCCACAGCGTGGTGCGGGTGAGATGGCCGGACAGCGCCTGGAAGCTCAGTGGAGTGACGAACTGCTGTGCGCCGGCGGTCATCGCCACCTGCACCTCGGCGCCGGCGTCGCGCAGGCGCCGCACCAGTTCCAGCGCCTTGTAGGCGGCGATTCCCCCGCCGACGCACAACAGCACACGTCGCCCCTGCAGGGGCCTTTCCAAAATCGGGGTCACGTCGGGAATGTCCTACCCATACAAGGACGATTAGCTTACCCGATGGTTTTTGGCGGCCTGATACCGTTGCGCCATGTCGGCCGGCACCCTGGCGATATGCACATCTCCGACTGGCCCTGCGAAGAACGTCCCCGGGAAAAGCTGCTGGCACGCGGTCCCCGGGCCCTTTCCGACGCCGAACTGCTGGCGATCTTTCTCGGCTCCGGCCTGCCCGGCAGCGACGCGGTGCGCACCTCGCGCGACCTGCTGCAGCGGCATGGGCCGCTGCGCACGCTGCTGGACCGAACACCCGGCGACCTGGTGCGCCTGCCCGGGCTGGGGCCGGCGCGCGCCTGCCAGCTGTCGGCGGCGCTGGAACTGGGCCAGCGCCACCTGGCCGCGGAACTGCAGCGCGGCGACACCCTCAGCAACCCGGTCAGCGCCGGCCGCTACTTCGCGCAGCGCCTGCGGTCGCGGCCGTACGAGGTGTTCGCCGCGCTGTTCCTGGACACCCGGCACCGCTGGCTGGCCTTCGAGGAACTGTTCCAGGGCACCCTGGACGGCGCCGAGGTGCACCCGCGCGAGGTGGTCCGGCGCGCGCTCACGCTCAATGCCGCCGCGGTGATCATCGGCCACAACCACCCGTCCGGAAACCCGGAGCCCTCCCCCGCCGACCGCGCCGTCACCGAGCGGCTGAAGCAGGCGCTGGACCTGATCGACGTGCGCCTGCTCGACCACTTCATCGTCGGCGACGGCGTGCCGGTCTCGATGGCGTCGCGCGGCTGGGCCTGAGCCGCCGCGATGCGGGGCGAACCGTGCTGGCGTGGCGCCCGTCCCGGCGCAGCCAGCCGGGATTCCGCAAGGCAGGCGACCGGTCCAGGCGCCGACGCGCGCCGGGCGCCGCGTCACGGCTGAGGTCGGGCTGAACCCGGGGCGGGCCGGGAGGCGGCGGGTCGGGTAAAATCGCCGGTTCCGCGCTTCAAGCAGAGATCTCGTGAAATCCCAACTCCGCGCCCTGATCGGTCAAGGCATCGAAGCCTTGCGCGCCAATGGCACCCTGCCGGCCGACACCCTGCCGCCGGACTTCGTGGTCGAGCGGCCCAAGACCCGCGAGCACGGCGACTTCGCCACCAACGCGGCGATGCTGCTGGCCAAGGCCGCGCGCACCAATCCGCGCGCCCTCGCCCAGCAGTTGGTGGACGCGCTGCCGGCCAACGACGACGTGAGCAAGGTCGAGATCGCCGGTCCCGGCTTCATCAATTTCCACCTCGGCCCCGGCGCCTACCAGCGCGAGGTGCTGTCGGTGCTCAAGCAGGGCGAGGACTACGGCCGCAGCCTGGCCGGCAACGGCCGCACCGTGGGCGTGGAGTACGTCTCGGCCAACCCGACCGGGCCGCTGCACGTCGGCCACGGCCGCGCCGCGGCCATCGGCGACTGCCTGGCACGGCTGCTCGAGGCCAACGGCTGGAACGCCAAGCGCGAGTTCTACTACAACGACGGCGGCAACCAGATCGAGAACCTGGCGCGCTCGGTGCAGGCGCGCGCCCTGGGCAAGACCCCGGACAGCCCCGACTGGCCGGAGGAAGGCTACCGCGGCGACTACATCCAGGACGTGGCCGACGCCTACATGGCCGGCGCCGCGGTCGACCTGGAGGGCCACGTGGTCACCGGCGCCAGGGACCCGCAGGACCTGGACGCGATCCGCCGCTTCGCCGTGGCCTATCTGCGCAACGAGCAGAACCACGACCTGGCCGCGTTCGGCGTGGATTTCGACATCTACTTCCTGGAAAGCTCGCTGTACCGCGACGGCAAGGTCGAGGAGGCGGTGCAGAAGCTGATCTCCTCCGGCCATACCTACGAAGAGGGCGGCGCGCTGTGGCTGAAATCCACCGATTTCGGCGACGACAAGGACCGCGTGATGCGCAAGTCCGACGGCAGCTACACCTACTTCGTGCCGGACGTGGCCTACCACCTGAGCAAGTGGCAGCGCGGCTACGTGCGCGCCATCACCGAGCTGGGCGCCGACCACCACGGCTCGCTGGCGCGTGTGCGCGCCGGCCTGCAGGCGATGGACCTGGGCATCCCCAAGGGCTGGCCGGAATACGTGCTGCACCAGATGGTCACGGTGATGCGCGGCGGCGAGGAAGTGAAGCTGTCCAAGCGTGCCGGCAGCTACCTGACCCTGCGCGACCTGATCGAGGAAGCCGGCCGCGACGCCACGCGCTGGTTCCTGATCGCGCGCAAGGCCGATTCGCAGCTCACCTTCGACATCGACCTGGCGCGCCAGCAGAGCAACGACAACCCGGTGTTCTACGTGCAGTACGCGCATGCCCGCGTGTGCAGCCTGCTGCGCCAGGCGCAGGAGAAGAAGCTGGACTACGACCAGGCCGACGGCCAGGCGCAACTGAACCGGCTGAACGACGCGACCTCGCTGGAACTGATGCAGGAACTCTCGCGCTACCCGGAAGTGGTGGAGAATGCGGGGCATGCGCTGGAGCCGCACCTGATCGCGCAATACCTGCGCGAACTGGCCACGGCCTTCCACACCTGGTACCACGGCACCCCGGTGCTGGTGGACGACGCTGGCGAACGCAACGCCAAGCTGACCCTGGCGGTGGCGGCACAGCAAGTACTGGCGAACGGTCTGAATCTCCTGGGCGTCTCGGCCCCGGAAAAAATGTGAGTGGAGAAGCGGTAAATGGCAGCACGACGCGGTAAGACCCAGGCCCGGCGCAACAGCGGCAACGGCACGCCCGGGTGGGTGTGGCTGATCGCCGGCGCGGCGATCGCCGCGGTGGTGTTCCTCGGCGCGCCGGGCCTGTTCAAGAAGGATGGCGACTTCCTGCGCGTGGGCGGCCCGCGCGCCAATCCGGATGCGCAACCGGCGCCGGTGGCCGATGCCGATGTCGATGCGGCCCCGGATCTGCCCAAGCCCGCCGCCAACGCGGCCGGCAGCACCAAGCCGGAGGCGAAGAAGGACGCGCAGACCCAGTACGACTTCTACACCTTGCTGCCCGGCAAGGAAGTGCAGATGTCCGACGCCGAACTGGCTGCCAGCGCGCGCGCCGAGGCGATTCGCAAGGCCAAGGCACAGGCTGCCGCCGGCACGGCCGCGCCGGGCACCACCCCGGCTGCAGTCGCCACGGCGCCGACCGCGACGGCGGCCAATCCGACCCCGCTGCCGGAGACGCCGACTGCGACCGCCAGCGCCGCCCCCGCCGCCGCCAAGCCGGCGACCGCCACCGCAACGCCGGCCACGACCACCGCCCCAGCGGCGGCGGCCGCAACCGCGGCCGCCGCGCCCGACAACGCACGCTACATCCTGCAGGCCGGCTCGTTCGGCGCCTCCGGCGACGCCGAGTCGACCAAGGCCAAGCTGGCGATGCTGGGCCTGTCGGCACGCGTGGAATCGGCGCAGATCAGCGGCAAGACCGTCTACCGCGTGCGCATGGGACCCTACGGCACCGCCAGCGAACTGGCCGAGGCCAAGCAGAAGTTGAACGGCAGCGGGCTGTCGGCGATCGCGATCAAGGCGCAGTGAGGCCGGGATTCGGGAGTCGGGATTCGGGAATGGGAGGAGCGGGTTCCGTGCCGCTCTCACCTTCGCGTGCGTGCGTGCGTTGTCATCACCGATATTGGGCCGCGCCGGTCCTGAGATGACGCTGTCGTTCGATGGCAACGGCCTGCTGGCGACTGCGGGCAAGGCGCAGTGAAGCCGGGATTGGGGAATCGGGATTCGGGAATGGGAGGAGCGGGTTCCGTGCCGCTCTCACCTTCGCGTGCGTGCGTCGTTGCCACTGACATTTGGCCGCGCCAGCCTTGATATAACGCTGTCGTTCGATGGCAGCGGCCTGCTGGCGACTGCGGGCAAGGCGCAGTGAAGCCGGGATTGGGGAATCGGGATTCGGGAATGGGAGGAGCGGCATCCGTGCCGCTCTCACCTTCGCATGCGTGCATGCGTCGTCATCACCGATATTGGGCCGCGCCGGTCCTGAGATGACGCTGTCGTTCGATGGCAGCGGCCTGCTGGCGACTGCGGGTAAGGCGCAGTGAAGCCGGGATTGGGGAATCGGGATTCGGGAATGGGAGGAGCGGTTTCCGTGCCGCTTTCACCTTTGCGGTGCATGCGTCGTCACCACTGATATTGGGCCGTGCCGGTCCTGTGATGACGCTGTCGTTCGATGGCAGGGACCTGATGGCGACTGCGGGCCAGGCGCAGTAAGGCCGGAAGCAATAGGGGAAGAGGGGAAGCGAGCGCTGCCCCGTTCCCTGCGACAAGTAAGGCGCATCACGGCGCTTGGGATCTGCAGCTGTCGCGCTGGCACTGGCCGCAATCAATCATCCAAGCTGACTTCATACGCCGCCGTCGACGCCCGCGACCGCGTTTTGCTTTTACCATTCCCGATTCCCCACTCCCCATTCCCGGCCCCCAATGACCCAGACTGCCCTGATCACCGGCGCCACCTCCGGTTTCGGCGCCGCCGCCGTGCGCCGCTTCGTCGATGCCGGCTGGCGCGTGATCGCCACCGGCCGCCGCGCCGAGCGCCTGCAGCCGCTGCTGGACGCCTTCGGCGCCGAGCGCATGCACATCGCCGCCTTCGACATCCGCGATGCCGACGCCCTGGACGCGATGCTGGCGGCACTGCCCGAAGCCTTTCGCGGCATCGACCTGCTGGTCAACAACGCCGGCCTGGCGCAGGGCACCGCGCCCGCGCAGGCCGCGCAACTGGACGACTGGCGCACGATGATCGACACCAACATCACCGCGCTGGTGACGCTGACCCATCGCCTGCTGCCGACGCTGATCCAGCGCCGCGGCGCGATCATCAACATCAGTTCCGTCGCCGCGCTGTACCCCTACCCCGGCGGCAACACCTACGGCGGCACCAAGGCCTTCGTCAGCCAGTTCTCGCTGGGCCTGCGCTCGGACCTGCACGGCACCGGCGTGCGCGTGACCGCGATCGAACCGGGCATGGCCGAGACCGAGTTCACCCTGGTCCGCACCCATGGCGACCAGAAGGCCTCGGACACGCTCTACCAGGGCGCGCAGCCGATGACCGCCGAGGACATCGCCGAACAGATCTTCTGGGTGGCGACGCTGCCGCCGCATCTGAACATCAATCGGCTGGAAATCATGCCGGTGACGCAGTCCTTCGCCGGCTTCCAGGTCGCACGGCAACCGGCCTGAACGGTCGTGGGGGGGGGGCGCGCGGCCCCCCCCCCCCCCCCGCCCCCCCCCCCCCCCCCCCCCGCCCCCCCCCCCCCCCCCCCGGGTTAAAAAGGGTGGGCCCAGGCCCGGGTGGCGCCCCAACAGGGGGGGGCCCACCGCCCCGCGCCGCGGGGGGGGGGGGGCGGGGGGGGGGGGGGGGGGGGGGGGCCCGCCGCGGGCGGGGCCCCCCCCCCCCCCCCCGCCGCCCGCCCCCCCCCCCCCCCCCCCCGCGGGCGGGGCCCCCCCCCCCCCCCCCCCCACGACACCTCCAACTTCTCCCGCCATCGTGGCGAAGGCCCTCGGCCGCCTGCATGGCGAAGGCAGCACTTGTGGTGTCGCCACACGGCGATTCCGACAGCCCTTAACGAAATAATATAACATCACTTTTGTAGGGCCGCGTTCGTGCATCGGACCGTGCACCACCCGCTCGCCTGCAGCCGCGCCGCTGCCGCCAGCCTCCACTCCACTTTCTTTCGCAGACACCATGAAGATCGATTCCCGTGCCCTCGCCGTGCTGGCTGGACTCGCGGCCGGCGACGGCGCCGCGCAGACGACAACAACCGACACGACCACAACCACGACACTCGGCACCGTGGAAGCGCGGCGCCATAGCGCCGCTTCGCTGTCCACGCGCAACATCCTCAGCTCGGTCGACGTACTCGGCAGCGAGCAGATCGGCGACAAGAACGTCATGAACAGCTGGGAGCTGCTCGGGCAGATGCCCGGCATGCAACTCACCGAAACCCGGCAGGGCGCCGAGTCCGGCAAGGTCACCTTCCGCGCCTTCAACGGCGAGGGCTACCTCAACGGCATCAAGGTGCTGATCGACGGCGTGCCGAGCAACGTCAACAGCGGCAACCAGCGCTTCATCGACATGATCTTCCCGCTGGAGATCGCCTACATCGAAGTGGTGCGCGGCACCAACGACCCGCGCTACGGCCTGCACAACATCGGCGGCAATTTCAACATCGCCACCCGCCAGGGCGGCAACTACCAGGACCTGCGGCTGAGTGGCGGCAGCTTCGCCACGCGCGAACTGCAGTATGCCGCCGGCCATGAGGCCGATGGCCTTGCGCAGAACTACTTCGTCGGCGTGCAGGCCGCGCACGGCTATCGTGCGCACGACAGCTCGCGCAAGTACACGCTCGGCGGCAAGTGGTTCTACGGCGAGGAGGACGATGCCGCACGCATCGGCCTGATCGCCCGCGTCTACCACCACGAGGCCGACGAACCGGGCTTCCTCACTGCCACCGAACTGGCCGAGGACCGCGAACAGTCGCCGCCGAAGAACGCCAACGACGGCGACGACCGCGACATGCGCCAGGCCAGCGTGCACGCCGACTTCAGGCTCGGCGACGGCCTGCAGCTGCGCAACACGCTGTACCTCAACCGCTACCAGGACGACCGCCGGGTCACCTTTACCAGCTACCCGCTGGGCAACGCGCCGCGGCAGCGCCGGCAGTGGGACGAAACCCAGACCGGGCTGCTCAGCACCGTCACCTGGCAGGCCAGCGACCTGCTGAGCGTGGAAGCAGGCCTCAACGCCGAGCATCAGGACAACCGCTACCGACGCGCGCGCTACGCGTACAGCGTGCCGACCGACTTCGATCGCGCCCCGGCACGCGTGCAGAACGACGACCGCTACAGCCTGGACAACCTCGGTCTGTACCTGCAGGCGGTGATCCAACCGAGCGATGCGCTGAAGATCGTCCCCGCGTACCGCGTCGACCGCTTCTCCGGCGACACCGCGCTGCCCGGCGGTATCCATGCGCCGCTGCAGCGCTACGGCTGGATCGAGCAGCCCAAGCTCAGCGTGATCTATGCGCTGACCCCACAACTAAGTGTGTATGCCAACTGGGGCCGCACCTTCCAGATCCTCACCGGCTCCACCGCCCCGGCCTACCTGACGCCGGGGCAAAGCGCATTCCGGCCCTCGATCAATACCGGCAAGGAGCTGGGCCTGAAGCTGCAGCCGGTCGCCGGCACCGAGGCGCGCGTGGCGGTCTGGCGCCAGGATGCCACCGACGAGGTGGCCAACATGCCCAGCACCGGCACCACGGTCGGGCTCGGCCAGACCCGCCGGCAAGGCGTGGACCTGCAACTGAGCACGCAACTGGGCGAGCGCTGGACGCTGTGGCTGTCGCACGCGATCCAGGAAGCCAAGGTGGTCAGCGCCTTCACCGCGACCGGCGAACCGCTGCGCGGACGCGAGGTGTTCTCCACCCCGCGCTACATCAGCAACGCCGGCGTCGACTACCGGCCCAACGCACGCTGGAAGTTCGGGCTGCAGGCGCGCGCACAGGGCGACTACTACATCGACGAGCGTAATGCGCAGGGCAAGTACGGCGGCTTCCGCGTGGTCGACGCCAGCGTGCGCTACCAGCTCGGCCCGCGCACCAGCCTCGATCTGCAGGTGAAGAACCTCACCGACAGCCGCTACGCCTACGTCTGGTACGACAACTTCTTCTGGGGTGGCAACGACCAGCCGATGTTCTCGCCAGCGCCCGGGCGTTCGGCCTATCTCGGGTTCGAACTGCGGTTGTAACGGCGTCATGCGGTCAAGGCGGGCCGCGCAGTCGTCCGAAGCGGCGTCCGCCGCGTGTGTGGTACGGTTCCAGGCGTCGCCAGCCTTTGCGCAAGCCTCCCTCGTTCACAGGAGTGCCTTGCGATGCTCTCTCCTTCTTCGCTCGACCACGTCGTCTTCCCTTTGCGGGAGACGCCACGATGACCGACTTCGTCACCGACGCGGCGCAGCTGCAGGACTGTGTGGGCCGCCTGCCCGGCCCGCGCGACCTGAAGGTGATCGACCACCTGGACGCGCACGCGTTGCGTTGGCTGGCCGCCAGTCCCTTGCTGTTCGCCGGTGTCGCCAGCCAGCGCCTGGCGCTGAGCGCGGGCAGCGGCGCGCCCGGCTTCGCGCGCGGCGACACTCCGCATTTGCTGTCGATCCCGCTGCAGGCGCTGGATGCGGCCCACGCGCATGTCGGCGCCGGCTTCGGCTCGCTGTTCCTGGTGCCCGGGTTGGGCGAGACCCTGCGGATCAATGGCCGTATCGCCGGCGACGACGGCACGCGCCTGTTCGTCGCGGTCGAGGAATGCTATCTGCACTGCGCCAAGGCCCTGCTCCGCGCCGACTGGTGGCACGCCGAGGCGCAGACCGGCGCCACGCCGGCGGAAACGCCGGAGGGATTGCTCGCCAGCTGCCGGCTGCTGATCCTGGCAACTGCCGATGCCGAGGGCCGCGTCGATGTCAGTCCGCGCGGCGATCGCGCCGGGGCCTTGCTGCAAGCCCACCGCGACGCCTGGTGGTTTGCCGACCGGCCGGGCAACCGCCGCGTCGACAGCCTCGGCAACCTGCTGGCGCGGCCGCAAATCGCGCTGCTGGCGCTACGCCCCGGCAGCGCGCGCTGCGTGCGCATCGAAGGTCTCGCCCGCCCCAGCACCGATGAGGCGATCCGCAACGCGCTCGCCGTCGATGACCGCGTTCCGCATCTGGCGGTACGGGTGCTGCCCGCGCTCCTCGAAGACACGCACAGCCCGGCGCTGGGTCGCTTCGACCGTTGGCCGCCCGCCGCCATCGCACACGACCTGGATCCGCCGGCGATCTTCCGCGACCACGTCAGGCTCAGCGGCGCGCGTGGTGCCCAGGCCGCGCTGATGCGCGCGGCGGTCTCGGTGCCCGGCGTGGTCCGCAAGGGGCTGCAGGCCGATTACAAGAAGAACATGTACTGAGCGTGCGACCCAGCTGGCTCACCCGGCTGCGCCGATCGCGCCGGGTGCGCTGAGGTGATGCACGGCATAGCGCTGTGCCTCGTCGTCTGCCGGCGGCAGCTCGCGCCACAGGCGGAAATGCAGGCGCGTCCATCCAAGCGGTTCGTAGCCGTGCACCGTGGCCAGCACGCGTTCGTCGGGCGCTTGCGCGTCAGCGGGGTCGTTCCCCAAGGCAGGCGAAGCTGCCTGAAGCACGCGCGTGGCGTAGCGCGCCGTGCGCAACGCCGCGGACGACCATGCCGTGCCGACCATCCACGTCTGCACCGCCGGGCAGCCGAAGGCGTCGCACAGCGCGGCGAACGCGGGCCCGGCGAGGAAGGCATGCATCGCCGCGGCATCGCGCCACAGGTAGAACGGCGCATACAGGTTCTGCCGGCCTGGCAGGAGCGGATCGGTGCGATCGGCGACCAGGTAGGCCTTGAACTGCAGCCCCGGCAGGGTGTCGAGCAGCGGCCCCTTGTCGGCGATGCGGCGGCGGATGATGGCCATGTCGTAGTCCGCCGGCAACGCGATGCTGTACTGCATGGCGATCATGCCGGCGCTCCGCTGGCCGTGATGCCGGCGCGGCCGCCGCCGAAGGACCAGTCCTGCGCCGCGGTGGTGACGATGTTGACCATCACGTCCTCAGGCGCGATCCCCGGCGCGATCGCCAGCAACTCGACCAGGCGCCGGTAGAACGCCTGCTTGCAGGCGGCGCTGCGTTCGCGGCCGGCGGTGATGGCGATCAGCACGAAGCCATCCGAGCGCGGCCCGCCCAGGTAATGGCGGTCGAACACCAGTTCGTCCGGGTCGTGCTGATGGATGACCTGGAAGCAGTCGCCGGCGGGCACCTCGAAGGCCTCGTGCATGGCCTGGTAGAGGCTGGCCGACAGCGCGCGCAGATAGGCGGGCGCGTGGCCACGCAGCAGCGAAATACGGGCGTACGGCATCAGCGCGTCTCCGTCGTGGTCGTGGCCGACGCTGCCGCCGCGGCTGTGCGCAGCAACGGCAGTGCGGACGCCGCGCACGGCCAACCGGCGTAGAACGCCAGGTGGGTGATGGCTTCGGCCAGGGTGTCGCGGTCCAGGCCGTTGTCCAGCGCGCGGGCCAGGTGCAGCGGCAACTGCTCCAGGCGGGACAGCGCCACCAGCGCCGCCACGGTGACCAGGCTGCGTTCGCGTGGCGACAGCCCGGGGCGCTGCCACATCTCGGCGAACAACACCTCGTCGGTGAGGCGGGCGAAGGCCGGCGCGATGTCGCCGAACGCGGCCTGCGGGGAAGGAAACGGCGTAACAGGGTCGGACATCGGAGGTCTCGCAGTGGGAACGGGCACAGCCTAGTCGCGCAAGACCTTCCGAAAAATCGGAAAATATCGAACCGACCATTCGGAAAAACAGGATCGACCGATGCGCCCCGTGACTTTCGACCTTGATGCACTGCGCAGCTTCGTCGCCGGCGTGGAACTGGGCAGCTTCGCGAGGGCGGCCGACCGCCGCGGGCGCTCCACCTCGGCGATCAGCGCGCAGCTGAAGAAGCTGGAGGAGCAGGCCGGGCAACCGGTGCTGCGTCGCCAGGGCCGCGGCCTGGCCCTGACCGAGGCCGGCGAAGCGCTGCTGGGTTACGCGCGGCGGCTGCTCGAGCTCAACGACGAAGCGGTCGTGGCGCTGCAGGACACGGCGCTGCAAGGCTGGGTGCGGTTGGGCCTGCAGGAGGATTTCGGCGAGCACATGCTGCCGGACGTGCTCGGGCGCTTCGCCCGTGCCCACCCGCAGGTGCGGATCGAAGCACGCATCGCCCGCCACCAGGAACTGCTGGCGCGGGTGGAGGCCGGACAACTGGACCTGGCACTGGCCTGGGAGTCCGGCGCGGCCTCGGCGCATCGGCAGGCGCAAGCGGCGTGGCCGTTGCGCTGGATCGCCGCCGCCGAGCGCAGCAGCCTGCCCGCGACGGCCAGCTGGAGCGGTGAAGCGCCGCTGCCGCTGGTGATGCTGGAAGCACCCTGCCTGCTGCGCACGGCCGCGACCACCGCACTGGACCGTGCCGGCATCCCGTGGCGCATCGCCTTCACCAGCGCCAGCCTCGGCGGCGTGTGGGCCGCGGTGCGCGCCGGATTGGGCATCACCCTGCGCACGCCGGCCGGGGTGCCGGCCGGACTGGCCCTGCTCCCGCCCGGCGCCGGCGGCCTGCCGACGCTGCCGGCGCTGGGGCTGGGCCTGCATCGCGCGGTCGCCGTGCCGCCACCGGCGGTGGCGCGGCTGGCGGAGATCCTGCACCAGCGCCTGCAGGCGGCGCATGCGGCGCTGGTCGGGGATGGGCGAGCGACGGCGGCATGACACGTCGCGCCGATGGTGTCGCGCGCGACCTGCCACCGCGCGCCACACCCAACGGCAGCGCCTGCAGCAATACCGGGATTACTTGCAGGGCAACATCTTGCCGATCAGTCCGCCGCCGCTGCTGATCGAGGTCTTGACGACGCTGTCGTCGCTCTTGATTTCCACGTCCCTGAACATCTCGTCGTTGCGCGCAACCGTGTAGTCCTGGCGCTCGTAATGGTCCACCTGGGCGGCATCGCCGTAGCTGCTGCCCACATACACATCGCGCGACTTGGCCTGGTTGAACTCGAACTGCATGGCCAGGATGTAACGGCCTGGCAGCATGTCGGTGAACTGGAACGCGCCCTTGCCGTCGGTCTGGGTTTCCACCCGGGTGTTGTAGGCCTGATCGGACATGGTCACCGCTTCCTTGCTGCGGTCCGACTTCTTGCGCAGGGCGACCCATTGTTCGAAGTACGGGGTCGCCGGGAACAGCATGACCTTGCGGTTGTCGGCCAGATACATGCCTTTGTCGTGATAGGCGCAGGCCACGCCGGTGATGGTCGCATGGCCCTTGGCCAGCGCGGCCTCGGCTGCCGCCTTGTCGAACGGCAGGCTGGGCGAGGTCTGGCGGATCTTCGGCGTGCTGTCCACGGTCGGCGACGTGCGCACCTGTGCGACGCTCTGGCCGGCGGCGGCCAGTCCGCAGCTCAGCAGCAGGACCCAGCCACAGCGTGTGATCGTCGGCATTGCATTCCCCTATTCGTCCATGAAGGCGCGCACGCTAGCACGATCCACCGCGGTGCTACAGGGGTGTGCCGCACAGGTCGGCCACCGTGCGTTCAGCCACGCGCCGCCGTCGCGACCGGCGCGCTGCGCCGCTCGCGCAGGCGCAGGCACGGCTGCTCCACTGCGTAGTGCAGGACGGCCGCGAACAGCAGCGCCACGCCGGCATAGGCAGCGAAGGCGAGCGGCCCACGCCCGTCCAGTTGCGCACCGAACCACGCCTGGGTCAGATGGAACGCGGCCTTGTGGCTCAGGTACAGGCTGTAGGACACCGCGGCCAGCCAGGCCGCGCCCGGCACCCGACAACGCCCCAGCCATCCCTGCGTGGAGGCGCCGGCGCCGACCAGCAGCGCCAATCCCAGCGACAGCACCGGCCAGCCGATCGCGTTGCCGAGCAGGCCCGTGCGGTCGCGGAACAGCCACATCGCCAGCGCGCAGACCACGATGCCGGCAAGCGCCAGGGCGTTGGCGTGGCGCTGCAGCCGCTGCCAGTGCTGCGGCCGGAAGGTCTTCAGCACCGCCAGCGCCACGCCGGCCAGCAGGTCGTCCAGGCGGTTCCAGGTGGGGTAGTAGAGATCCTCGATGAACCAGTTGCGCTGCAGTCCGGCGCCGATGCGATCCAGCGCGCTGTCGTGCAGCCAGATGGCGCTGCGCAGGGCGACGCCGGCCAGCACCACGGCCACGCACAGCGCCACGAAACGCGGCGCCGACGGCCGCCGCAGCATCCACGCCGCCAGCAGCGGGAACACCAGGTAGAAATGCTCTTCCACGCACAGCGACCAGGCATGCGAGAACGCCTGCTGGTTGGCGTAGTCGATGCCCAGGTTGAGGGTGAAACTGGCGAACAGCCACCACGGCGCGATCCCGGGCGCTTCGCGGAAACCGGGCCAAGCCAGGTACAGCGCCAGCACCACCGCGTACGCCGGCAGGATGCGGTAGGCACGGCGGCGGTAGAACTGGCCGTAGTGCAGCCGCTCGCCACGGGCCAGCGGCGCCAGCACCTGGCCGCCGATCAAAAAGCCGCTGAGCACGAAGAACAGGTCCACGCCCATCCAGCCGTAGCGCGACAGCCACTGCCAGTCCGGCCCCAGTCCACCGACCACGAAGGAATGGAACAGCATCACCCAGACGATGGCGATGGCGCGCAGCAGGTCGAGACCGGGATAGCGCATCGTAGGAAGGCGGCGGTGGGGAGCGTGCAGCTTACTGGCTGCGTTGGCGTTTGCGGCGGCGGCCGTCCACGGGCGTCCGCACGATCGCATCGCGCCTAGAAACGCAGCCGCTGCGCTATGCGACCAACCCCATGCTCGCGTGCGCGGACGTACCCTCACCCCAACCCCTCTCCCGGGGGGAGAGGGGCTTGAGCGGATCGCGCGCTCAGCCCAGCGGTTCGTCCGACAGGTAGGTGTAGCCGGTCAGGCCGGCTTCGAGCGCGTCGGCCAGTTCCGTCGCCTGCGCGGCCGGCAGCTGCGCGGCGGCCACGCGTTCGGCGTAGGCGGCGCGCAGGTCGTCCAGGCGGTAGCCGACATAGTCCAGCATCACGTCGGTGGTGTCGCCGCGACGCTGCTGGGCGATGCGGTAGCCGTCGCCCTCCACCGCCACTTCCACCGCATCGGTGTCGCCGAACAGGTTGTGGATGTCGCCGAGGATCTCCTGATACGCGCCGACCAGGAAGAAGCCGATGCGGTAGCTCTCGCCCGGGCGCAGCGCGTGCAGCGGCAGCGAGCTGTCCAGGCTTTCGTTCTCGACGTAGGTCTTGACCATGCCGTCGGAATCGCAGGTCATGTCGCAGACCACGCCGCGCCGCGCCGGTGCCTCGTTCAGGCGCTCGATCGGCACGATCGGGAACACCTGGTCGATCGCCCATACGTCGGGAATCGATTCGAACACGCTGAAGTTGACGAAGTACTTGTCGACCAGGCGCTCGTTGAGTTCGTCCAGCACCGGGCGGTGGCTCTTTTCCTCGTGGCTCAGCCGCGCGCGCACGCCGTGGGCGATGGCATAGAACAGGTCGTCGATGCGCGCGCGATGGGTCAGGTCGATCTGGCCCAGGGCGTAACCGCTGAGGCCTTCGGCGTGGAAGTGCTGCGCTTCCTGGAACAGTTCCACCGCCGGGCGCTGGTCCAACTCGGCATGGATCTCGCGCAGGTGACGGATCGCCGCCGGCTCGTCGTCGTGCGCGTCCGGCACGCGGCCTTCCGGCGCCTGCTCCACCTCCGACACGTTGGCGATCAGCACCGCATGGTGCGCGGTCATCGCGCGCCCGCACTCGGTGACGATGCGCGGCGGCGCCAGGCCGTGCTCCTCGCAGGCGCTGGCCAGCGGCTGCACGATGTTGCTGGCGTAGGAGTGCAGGCCGTAGTTGATCGAGCAGTAGCTGCGCGAGCGGGTGCCTTCGTAGTCGATGCCCAGGCCGCCGCCGACGTCGACGTGGCTGATCTTGGCGCCCAGCTTGGACAGCTCGACGAAATAGCGGGTGGCCTCGCGCATGCCGTTGGCGATGTCGCGCACGTTGGAGATCTGCGAGCCCATGTGGAAGTGCAGCAGGTTCAGCGCGTCGGCGTACTCGGTGTCGCGCAGGGTCTTCCACAGGTCCAGCACCTGCCGCGGCGACAGCCCGAACTTGGCCTTGTCGCCACCGCTGTTCTGCCACTTGCCCGCACCCAGCGAGGCCAGGCGCATGCGCACGCCCAGGCCTGGCTTCACGTCCAGCGCGCGCGCTTCCTCCAGCACCAGCTTCAGCTCCGACGGCTTCTCGATGACGATGAAGGTCTGCAGGCCGAGCTTGCGCCCGATCAGCGCCAGGCGGATGTATTCGCGGTCCTTGTAGCCGTTGCAGACGATCAGCCCGCCCGGCCGCGACAGCGCCAGCACCGCCATCAGTTCCGGCTTGCTGCCCGCCTCCAGGCCGAAGCCCTCGCCCTGGTGGCTGGCCAGGGTGCCGGCCACGCCGCGATGCTGGTTGACCTTGATCGGGTACACCGCGGTGTAGCCGCCGGTGTAGTCCCAGTCCGCCTGGGCCTGGGCGAAGGCGCTCTGCAGCTTGCCCAGGCGCTCGCCGAGGATGTCCGGGAAGCGCACCAGCATCGGCAGCTTGGCTCCGGCCGCGCGCGCGGCGTCCACCACCTCCGGCAGCGCGATCGCCACGCCGTCGGCGCCCTGCGGCCGCACCACCACCCGGCCGGCCGCGTCAACGTCGAAGTACCCGTCGGCCCAGTGCGGGATCGAGTAGGTCTTGCGGGCTTGGTCGAGGGACCAATCGCTCATCGTGGCGGCTCGGCTGACGGAAAAAGGGCGTGGATTGTAACCCCTGCTACGCGTGGGGTCCGTTACAATCCGCGCCGTTCCGACGCCCTCGGCTCCTGGTGGAGCCGGGCCGGGTTCGCGGGCGCCTGGCGTGGCCTGCGCCTCGCCCTCATCCGGAGAGGGCGCGGTCACAGTCTCGCGTGGCCTGGCTACGCGAGGCTGCGCACGAGCCTCATCCGGCGAGAGCGTGGTAACAGCGTCGCGTGGCTTGGCTGCACGAGGCTGCGCCCGACCCTCATCCGGCGAGAGTGTGGTAACAGCGTCGCGTGGCCTGGCTGCACGAGGCTGCGCCCGACCCTCATCCGGCGCTTCGCGCCACCTTCTCCCGGGGGGAGAAGGAAATGCTGCATTCTTTTTGCTTTCCTAGGACATTCCATGAGCGCCAACGACAACTGGTACATCGAACACTTCCAGCCCACCGGCTCGGCCATCGGCTACCGCATCACCGGCAAGCTGGACGAGGTGCAGTCGCCGTTCCAGAAGATCGAGATCTACGACACCACCGACTGGGGCAAGTTGATGGTGATCGACGGCGCGGTGATGCTGACCACCCGCGACAACTTCTTCTACCACGAGATGATCAGCCACCCGGCGCTGTTCACCCACGCCGCGCCCAAGCGCGTGGTGATCATCGGCGGCGGCGACTGCGGCACCCTGCGCGAAGTGCTCAAGCACCCGGGCGTGGAAAGCGCCACCCAGTGCGACATCGACGAGCAGGTCACGCGCATGGCCGAGAAGTACTTCCCGGAACTGTGCGAGTCCAACGGCGACCCGCGCGCCGAGCTGCTGTTCGACGACGGCGTGGCCTACATGGCCAACTGCCCGGCCGGCAGTGTGGACATCGTCATCGTCGACTCCACCGACCCGGTCGGCCCGGCCGAAGGCCTGTTCAACAAGGCCTTCTACGAGAGCTGCTTCAAGGCCCTGAAGGACGACGGCATCCTGGTGCAGCAGTCCGAATCGCCGCTGGCGCTGCTGGACCTGATCAAGGAAATGCGCGCGGAGATGGGCAAGGCCGGCTTCGCCAGCTTCCACACCGTGCCGTTCCCGCAGCCGTGCTACCCGACCGGCTGGTGGAGCGTGACCATGGCGCGCAAGCAGGGCGGTTTCGACTTCCGCCAGGACGACGCCGCGGCCAAGCCGTTCGCCACCCGCTACTACAGCGCGCACCTGCACACCGGCACCCAGGTGCTGCCGCCGTTCGTGGCCGAGGCGCTGGGCGGCTGATCGCCGCCGTCGGCATCGGCGCGCGCATTCGGGCGTGCGCCGATACCGCTGCCGACCCGCCGCGCGGCCGGCAAACCAGCCAAGGTCGCCATCGTCGCCTGCATGCACACGTTCCTGCGCTGGCTCAATGCCATCGCACGCGATCACGCCCCATACGCTCCCCGGTCATCGCCGCGGTATGACAATTGACTCCCACAGGTGCGGCACTCGCCTTGTCGGAGGACTGCGCTGTGGGAGGGACTTCAGTCCCGACGCATTACGCCATCGGAAAGCACGCCACCTCGCGTGTCGCGGCGGCATGACAGTTGATTGCCACACGGACGGAACACGAACATGTCAGCGCCGACGCGCGGGGGCGCCGGATCGAAGAACCGCATAGCGCACTACAGCGCGTCGGCATCCAGTTCGCCGGTGCGGATCCGCACCACGGTACCCAGGTCGTAGACGAACACCTTGCCGTCGCCGATCTTGCCGGTGGCGGCGGCCTTGACGATGGCCTCGACCACGCGCTCGACCTGGTCCTCGCTGACCGCCACTTCCAGCTTCACCTTCGGCAGGAAATCGACCACGTACTCGGCGCCGCGGTACAGCTCGGTGTGGCCCTTCTGCCGGCCGAAGCCCTTGACCTCGGTGACAGTGATGCCGGCCACGCCCTGCGCGGCGAGCGCTTCGCGCACGTCGTCGAGCTTGAACGGCTTGATCACGGCCATGATCATCTTCATGCGGCGTTCTCCAATCACAATGGCCTCAGGATAGCGCGGTTGCGCGATCGGCGGCCGTCGGGTTCAATGATCGCGCGCCCCCAACGCCGGAATTTTCCGACAGCGCGCCGCGTCCGATCCCGATGGTCCCGACCTTCCGGGTGCCGCACTCTGACGCCACCTGCCGGAGCACAGCCATGATCGACCTCAACCATCTCGACGACCTCGCCCGCCGCCTCAGCGACCTGGTGCCGCCGGGCCTGCGCCAATCCCGCGACGAACTGCAGAGCACCTTCAAGAGCGCGCTGCAGGCCGGGCTGGGCAAGCTCGACCTGGTCACCCGCGAGGAGTTCGAAGTGCAGCGCGCAGTGCTGCTGCGCACGCGCGAGAAGCTCGAAGCGCTGGAGCGCAGCGTCGCCGCGCTGGAAGCGGCGCGCAGCGGCCAGACGCCCAGCGCCAACACCTGATCCACCCGCCACCATGAGCCTGGCGCTGGTGCACAGCCGTGCCCGCGCGGGGGTGCTTGCGCCTCCGGTTCGGGTCGAAGTCCATTTGTCCGGCGGCCTGCCGACCACGCAGATCGTCGGCCTGCCCGAGGCGGCGGTGCGCGAGTCGCGCGATCGCGTGCGCGCCGCCCTGCTCTGCGCGCAGTACGAATTCCCCGCACGGCGGATCACCGTCAACCTGGCCCCGGCCGACCTGCCCAAGGAGGGCGGCCGCTTCGACCTGCCGATCGCGCTGGGCATCCTCGCCGCCGCGGGCCAGCTCGACCCGCAGGTGCTCGGCCAGTACGAATTCCTCGGCGAACTGGCCTTGACCGGCGAACTGCGCCCGGTCGACGGCGTCCTGCCGGCCGCGCTGGCCGCCGCCCAGGCCGGCCGCACCCTCATCGTCCCGGCCGACAACGGCGCCGAGGCCGCACTGGCGCAACATGTGCAGGCCTTCACCGCGCGCACTCTGCTGGAGGTCTGCGCGCTGCTCAACGGCAGCAAGACCCTGCCCGCCGCAACGGCGCCGCCCGCGGTCGCCGCACCCTTTCCCGACCTGAGCGACGTGCGCGGCCAGGCGCAGGCGCGGCGCGCCCTGGAGATCGCCGCGGCCGGGCATCACCACCTGCTGCTGATCGGCAGCCCGGGCTGCGGCAAGACCCTGCTGGCCTCGCGCCTGCCCGGGATCCTGCCCGAGGCCAGCGAGGCCGAGGCGCTGGAGAGCGCGGCCATCGCCTCGGTCAGCGGCCGCGGCGTGGATCCGTCGCGCTGGCGGCAACGCCCGTACCGCGCACCGCACCACACCGCCAGTGCGGTGTCGCTGGTCGGCGGCGGCACCCATCCGCGTCCGGGCGAGATCTCGCTGGCGCACCACGGCGTGTTGTTCCTGGACGAACTGCCGGAGTGGAACCGGCATGCGCTGGAAGTGCTGCGCGAGCCGCTGGAGTCGGGCCAGGTGACCGTGTCGCGCGCGGCGCGCACCGCCGAGTTTCCCGCGCGCTTCCAGTTGGTGGCGGCGATGAATCCCTGCCCCTGCGGCTGGGCCGGCGACCCCAGCGGCCGCTGCCGCTGCAGCGAGGACGCGGTGCGGCGCTACCGCGCGCGCATCTCCGGCCCGCTGCTGGACCGCATCGACCTGCACGTGGAAGTGCCACGACTCCCGCCACAGGCGCTGCGCGCCGATGCGACGCCCGGCGAAGCCAGCGCCGTCGTGCGCGAGCGCGTGGAGCTGGCCCGGCAACGCCAGCAGGCGCGTGCCGGCCGGCCCAACGGCCAGCTCGGCCACAGCGAAACCCTGCGCGACTGCCGCCTGCAGCCACGCGACGAGGCGCTGCTGGAACAGGCCATCGAACGTCTGCGGCTGTCGGCGCGTTCGTTGCATCGGATCCTGCGCGTAGCCCGCACCATCGCCGACCTGGACGCAAGCGAGCGCATCGCCACCGCGCACCTGACCGAGGCCATCGCTTACCGGCAGTTGGACCGGGGCGAGCCCGCACCGGCGCCCATGGCGCGCAGCGCGTAAGGCATCCTCTACACGGTTGCGTCGCTGCCGGCTGGGTACGGCGGATATCTGCCCCATTCACCGCACGACCTGGCGTGGGCACGCCTTGCGGACAAGTGATCGGCGGCATCGCGCATGCGCCCAGATGTCGATCGCCTGGGACGCTTTTTTACACTTGCTTCCGCCGCATCGTTCAGGACTGGCGGTCGCGCAATCGGTCCACTGAGCGCCGGCCATCGCCGCTCGGCACGATGCCACGGCTACTGAGGGCCACAGCCCCCTCAGATACAGATGTTCCAGGCGGATTTCTCCGCCTGGAACACAACCACGGCAATGCGTCGGGTCGATCAGGGCAGCGAGGTGTAGGGCTGCCGCCACGGATTGACTTCGACGTAGCTGCGGCCGGTCACGGCGGCGCCGTTGAGGGTGCCGACCACTTGCGACGCGCCTTCCCAATACGTGCGGTGCCCGGTCCAGAGCATCTCCTGGTCGTCGACCAGCGGCGTGATGAGCAGGTTGCCTTCCGGCAGGATCACGTTCCACTTCGACTCGTAGGTGTAGCCGGAGTTCGGACTCGTCCAGGTCGCCAGCCGCTGCAGGTCCATCTGGTCGCCGGACACCGGGGTCGCCACGCCCTTGGACACGCGCGTGCCGAACTTGTTGGTGATGGCGCCGGTGTTGGGATCCTGCAGGTAATACAGCATGTACTGGGTGTCGTTATCCATCTGGATGGCGAACCAGTTCCAGCCGCCGCCGAAGAACGAGCCGTTTTCGTCCGACGCCATGCCCTTCACGAACCACTGGCGATCCTGCCACGACGTGCCGATGATCTTGATCGGCACGCCGTTGTCGTAGACCGTGCCTTCGGTATCCAGCGCCGTGGACGAGTAGTAGGCGGAGGTCTTGGCGATGGGCCGGTAGTCCACCACGCCATTGCCGTTATGCAGCACGAACGGCAAGTCGCTGCTGGTCTTGAGGTCGATGGCGAAGCGTCCATCGCCGAGGGCGCCCTTGATCGTGTAATTCTGCTGCGAACCGCTGATCGACCAGTCCTTGTTGGTGAAATCGAACGATCCCTTCCGATCGGGAATCTGCTCGGTGACGACGCGCTCTTCCACCTTGTGCAGCTTGTTGTTGACGTCGGTCACCGCGAAGTGCCAGGAGTAGGTGGCAGGTCCGGAGCCGATCGGCCACAACTGGAACACGGTGACTTCGTAACCGAACTCGCGCTTGGCACCGCTCGGGTCCACGCCATACAGGTGGCCGACGAAATACCACCATTCCAACTGGCTGTGGTGCGGACCTTCGTCGCGCGGCAATTGTATCGGTGCAGGCTCTTCGAACACCTGCGCGGCCGCGGGTGCGGACGAGAAGCCGCACGCGATGACCATGGCAGCGGCGAGCCAGCCGCGGAAGCGGCTGAACGTTCTGGTGGATAGACGCATTGTGATCCCCTGAAAAGTGATGACGGATGTCATGCTGGCTGGATGCGATTGGACGACTTCAAGGCAGGACGCGCGCACCCCATTCCACGCCCCACGGATTCATTTCGGCGAACGCCTTGCCGGTGATCGATTTCCCCGCCACGGTGCCGACCACCTTGGCCGGACCCTCGAAATAGAACTTCTGCGTGGCCGGCGCATACAGCTCGGCGTCCTGCAGCATCGGCGTGATGGTGATGGCGCCGTCCGGCAAGGTGACCTTCCATTGCGCCGGATAGGTGTAGCCGGTATTGGGACTCGTCCAGCTGCCGATCCGTTGGAGCTTGAGCGCACTGGGATCGAGCGGCGTGTAGTGCCCGTCGGCGGTCTTGACGGCGAGCGCCTGATCGACCGTGCCGTCGCCCTTGATGAAGAAACTGATGTTGTATTGGCTGTTGTCGTCCAGCGACACGCCGAACCAGGTCCATCCGCTTTTGGCATCGCCGGGAATACCGTTGGCCCACTCGTGGTCGTACCAGGAGGTTCCGGTGACCTTGATCGGCACGCCGTGATCCCACACCGTGCCGCTGGTTGCATTAACGTTGAAGGAGTAATACGGCGAGATGAATTCACCGTAGGTTTCCACGCCATTGGTGCCGTTCAACGTGGGTTTCTGCAGCGCCTGCGTGCCGAGATCGATGGCGTAATCCATGTCCACAGGCGCGGCCTTGGCATAGTAACTCCCCATCGAACCGCCCATCTGGAAGCCGGCCACATCCAGATCGAAACGATCGGTCGAGGTGGTGAATGGCCCGGTCACTACCTGCTTCTTGAAGCGAAAGTCGCCGCGATCCAGATCCGAGATCGCGAAATGCGCATCGTAGATCGGCGGGGTATTGGCGACGCCGACAATCTGGAATACCACCAATTCGTACGCGTATGAGTGTTTTCCCCCAGAAGGATCGGTCCCGTCCAGGAAACCGGTCATATACCACCATTCGGCGGGCTGGCGATGGGAAGCTTCGTCGTGCGGGAGCGAGATACTTGTTTCGATGGGTGGAAATGTCCCGATCGCCTGCGCTGCCGCCACCGGCGCAAGCACTGTCGCAGAAAACGCGAGAGCGGCGATCGCGAAAGCATGCACGAGCCCGTGCATCCGAATCATTTTCATGACGGAATCCCCTGACTGGTATTGAGTAAGTAGCAACTACAGCTGATGAAATGCGTGGAACACGACGTCGCCTTGTGCAGTGCAGCGATATCGTGTTCGACGAACATCTATTCCCGCCTTTTCGGCTGTCAATGCTTCATCTTTAAATACTTCGATCCTGTAACGGACGTCTCATCGTGACAGTGCGCGACGCTTCAATCGATGCTCGCGATCGTCCGATTTATAACCAGTTTCTGACAGGCGCACCGAGGCAATGCGCAACTCGCAAAAAGATTGCCCATACTCTTCGCTCGCAATAAGAACGGACCTGCCGCGCATAAAAATCCGCCGGTCACGCTTCCTGTCTAAATAATCGTCCAGCGCAAGTTGTTCCACGCCGCGGTATTCGTGAGCAGAGGCTCAAAGCATCCGATCGGCCGCGGCCACCGCATCGGCGATCAACGCGTTGCAACGGCGCGCATGGGTGAAGGTCATGCCGTGCGACGCCCCGGCCAGCACCTCATGGCGCGCCTGCTGCAGCCAGTCCGCCAGCGCGGCGGCGTTGTCGCGGTACTGGGCCGGGCTGCGTTCGCCGACGACCAGCAACACCGGCATCGCCAGGGTGGCGGCCTGCTCGGGCCGGTACGCCGGCAGCGCATCGCCGATCTGCGGCACCAGGGTCTGCGCGTTGTCGCGCACCATCTGTCGGAAACTCGCGCTGCTGCGCGCCCAGGCGCCGGGCTGGCTGACCGAATCGACGAAGCATTCCAGGCCCGCCTCGACCTGGCCGCTCTGCAGCAGCGCGATCGCCTTCGCGCGGACCGCCTGCACCTCGGCTGGCAGGCCCTGCGGCTGCGGGCCGCCGGGATCGAACAGGGTCAGGCTCGCGATGGCATCCGGCCGCAGCAGCGCCGCCTGCCAGGCCACGGCGGCGCCGCGAGAATGGCCGACCAGATGCACCGGTCGCGCTTCCTCGGCGATGAAGGCGGCGAGCTGCTGCGCATGCCAGCGCCAGCCGAACGCATGTCGCGATGCCGAGGGCAGCCGCGGGTAGTACTGGCCCAGGCTCAGTGCGCTGAGCTGGAAGCGATCGGCCAGGCCGCGCAGTTGCGGCGACCAGTAGCGGTAGTCGCACAGCGCCCCGTGCACCAGCAATACCGGCGCGCCCTCGCCCACCCGCAGATAGGCCAGCGCATCATCCGCGCCGAGCCGGCGCACCTCAGGCTTGGGCAAGGGCGTCCGCGGACTGGTCATGCCCCTGCGCTTCTCGACGGAACAGACCTGGCGCGCGGGCGAAAGCCGTCAGTGTCGGCGTCCGTGCTGCGATATCGGGCAACACGCGCGGACACGGGAAGCAACAAGATGGGTGCAGGCATGCGCATACGATAGCGGTGTTGCAGACGCAGGCGTGGCGACGCTGGCCCGCCTGTCGGCCCAGCAACCGGATCGTCAGGCCGATGCTCGGTGGAACCCGGTGCGGCGCCCTCCGCTCGCGACCTGCCAGCCGGGCAATGCCAGTTCCGGCGCTTCTGGGTCGAGGCAGTCATCGCGGCCAGCGGGGAAGACACGCGGCATCGGCGATCGGTCGCCGGAAACCGCCATGCGAGCAGGGCATGCAGTGCGGTACTGAGTTGGCGCGCCCGGAGGGATTCGAACCCCCGACCAATGGCTTCGGAAGCCACTACTCTATCCGGCTGAGCTACGGGCGCAACGGACGCGCATTCTAACGACATTCGCGGGCCGCGTCTCCCCCACGCGCCCTGGCCAGCGATACGCTTCCCGGACCGGCCGCTGAGCTTGCCGCACCCCGCTCCGCCTGGCATCGCGCCCAGCCTGGCGACCAGGCCCTCGGCGCTGAAACTGATCGCAGCGCCGTCTGCCTGCATGATCGGCGCAACGGCGGACGCCAGCCCGGCGCCCACTCGGCCCCACCATCGCCAGCCCCAGGCGCGGCAGCGCACGCCACCGCAGCAGCATCGCGTGCTGCCGCCCACACGGCACGGCTGCTACCCTTGCGCGATGGGTTACGAACGCTACGAAACGCCTGCCGCGCTGCCGCCGCGCGCGCGCCTGGGCCAGTACTGGAAGCTGCTGCGCGGCGACCGGCCGATCGGCGTGCTGCTGCTGCTGTGGCCGACCTGGTGGGCGCTGTGGCTGGCCGCCGATGGGGTGCCGCCGCTGTGGACCCTGTGCGTGTTCACCGCCGGGGTGTGGCTGACCCGCTCGGCCGGCTGCGTGATCAACGACTACGCCGACCGCTGGCTGGACCCGCAGGTCGAGCGCACCCGCAGCCGGCCGCTGGCCACCGGCGCGGTCAGCGGCCGCGAGGCGCTGGCGGTGTTCGCGGTGCTGATGCTGGTGGCGTTCGCGCTGGTGCTGACGATGAACGCGCTGACCATCGGCCTGAGCGTGGTCGGGCTGTTCCTGGCCGCCAGCTATCCCTACCTGAAGCGCTACACCTACCTGCCGCAGGTCTACCTGGGCATGGCCTTCGGCTGGGGCATCCCGATGGCGTTCGCGGCGATCCGCGGCGAAGTGCCGGCGCTGGGCTGGCTGCTGTACGCGGTCAATATCCTGTGGGCCACCGCGTACGACACCTGGTATGCGATGGTCGATCGCGAGGACGACCTGCGCGCCGGCTCCAAGTCCACCGCCATCCTGTTCGGCGAACTGGACCTGGTCATCCAGGGCGTGCTGTACGCGCTGATGTTCGTCGCGCTCGCCTTCGTCGGCCACCGCGCCACCATGGGCGTGTGGTACTGGGCCGGCCTGGGCGTGGCGGCACTGCTGGTGGCCGCCGAGTTCCGCATGGCCCGGCACCGCGAACGCGCGGCGTGCTTCCGCGCCTTCCTGCACAACAACTGGGTCGGCCTGGCGATCTTCGCCGGCATCGCCGCGGCGCTGGCGTTGCGCGCGGCCTAGGGCCTGTCGTCGCCCACGCGCAGCGCGCTCTGAAACTCGACCCTGCGCGGGCGACTCTCGCGCCAGGCCGTCGCGAGTCAGCGGCGATGCGCCGTGCCGGCCGCGGCCTCGCAAAACGCTGGCTCGCCCCGACGCGCAATGCCGACATCGTGACGCCCAGGCAGCGCCCATCTCCAGCCACGCCAGCGGTTCGCCCCACGCAGGACCGGAGAACGACGCGGCATCCGGCCGCGCCTCATCGCACCGGCACGTTCTAGCGCTTGCCGTCCTGCGCTGGCGCATCCGCGGCCGGCGCGCGGGTCAACAGCGCGAACGCCCGCTGCTGTTCCTGCACGTCCTGCAGCCCGCTGATCCGCAGGCTGTCGCCCGGCAACGGCGCCATGATCGTGGCCACGGTCAGCACCCGGCCGTCGGCCAACAGCGCGATCGGCTTGCCGACATTTTGCTCGGTGGCCTGGGTCAGACGTTGGCCGTGTCCAGGAAAGCGCAGATCCAGCGCCGGCTGCCCATCGCCGTTGTCGGCGGGCGCCACGGTCGCCGCATTCTCGACGACCAGCAGCGGCTGCGGCGCCAGGTACACCGGCTGCCCGTGGTAGTCGGCCTGAGCATAGTCGGGCGCGGGTGTGTGGCTGACCAGGCGCCATTCCATCTTCGCCTTGACCGGGCTGGCATCGGCGGCGTCCGGTGCCTTGCCGTCTCCACACCCGGTGGCACCGAAGACACACAGCGCCATCGACAGACCCAAAGCCATCCAGCGCATCGCAAGCTCCTTTCGTTGAGGTCGTCACGATCATAAAGCCGCGTGCGTCTGCCGACCGTTCATACGCACAGGCGCAAGCGCCTGGCGGAGACCGCCGCTGCAGCGCGTCGGCCGATACGCGCGCAACGCGGCGCGTACCGGTTGTCTTGCACGGCACGCAAAGCGTCCCGCCCCGGGCGCCTTCCAGCTGAGCCCAGCCGCTGCACCACGCGCGACAGAGGCGCCACGCTCACGGCACCCGCGCCACCACCCAGGCATCGACCCGGGCGACGCCGGCACGCCGCAGTGCCTGTGCCGCGGCGTGCAGGGTCGCGCCGGTGGTCATCACGTCGTCGACCAGCGCCACATGCGCCGGCAGCACCGCTGACGCCGACGCCGGCACCGCGAACGCACCGCGCAGATTGCGCCGGCGCGCGCGGGCATCCAGTTCGGATTGTGCAGCGGTCGCGCGCACTCGCTGCAGCTCCAGGCACAGCGGCAGCGCCAACGCGCGCGCCAATGGCCGCGCCAGTTCCAGCGCCTGGTCGTAGCCACGCTGGCGCAGCCGCGCCGGATGCAGCGGCACCGGCAGCAGCGCCTGCGGCCGCGGCAGCGCCGCGCAGCGTGCCTGCAGCAGCGCGGCGAGCAACCGCCCGGCCGCCAGGTCCTGGTGGAACTTGAAGCGACGCAATAGGCCATCGACCGGCGCGGCGTACACGCAGGCGCTGGCGACCCGCTCCAGCGGCGGCGGCCGGCGTTGGCACACGCCGCAGACCTGCTCGGCATCCAGCGCCGGCAACGGCAGCGCACAGCGGCAGCAGGCCGCCGCATTCCAGGGCACGCCTTCGCGACAGGCCGCACACAGGTCCAGGCCCGGCACGCCAGGCTCCCCGCAGACCAGGCAGCGTTCCGGCAGCAGGCGGCGCTGCAGCCACCGCCAGCCACCGTCAACCAAACCAAGCATCGTGAAGTTGACAGGACTTTGCATGCTCACCAGACTGCCCGCTTTCCCAGCCGCTGACCGTCAGGAAACCCCCATGTCCGCTGTCGTCCGACACGACTGGCAACGCCAGGAATTGCTTGCCCTGTTCGATCTGCCGTTCCCGGAACTGCTGCACCGCGCCGCCGCCGTGCACCGCGAACACTTCGATCCAGCACAGGTGCAGGTGTCCACCCTGCTGTCGGTGAAGACCGGCGGCTGCCCGGAAGACTGCGCGTACTGCCCGCAGGCGCAGCGCTACGCCACCGGCGTGGAAGCGCAGAAGCTGATGAGCACCGAGGCGGTGCTGGACAAGGCGCGCCAGGCCAAGGCCGCCGGCGCCTCGCGGTTCTGCATGGGCGCGGCCTGGCGCTCGCCCAAGGACCGTGACATCCCGAAGGTGGCGGAGATGATCCGCGAGGTGAAGGCGCTGGGCCTGGAGACCTGCGCCACCCTGGGCATGCTCGACGGCACCCAGGCGCAGGCGCTGAAGGCGGCCGGGCTGGACTACTACAACCACAATCTGGACACCGCGCCGGATTTCTACGACTCGATCATCCACACCCGCCAGTACCAGGACCGCCTGGACACGCTGACCCACGTCCGTGACGCCGGCCTGAAGACCTGCTGCGGCGGCATCGTCGGCATGGGCGAGTCGCGCGACCAGCGCGCCGGCCTGCTGCAAGCGCTGGCCAACCTGCCGGTGCATCCGGACTCGGTGCCGATCAACCGCCTGGTGCAGGTCGCCGGCACCCCGCTGCACGGCACGGTCGAGCTCGACCCGTTCGAGTTCGTGCGCACGATCGCGGTTGCCCGCATCGCGATGCCGCGGGCGATGGTGCGGCTGTCGGCCGGGCGCGAGAGCATGAGCGACGAGTTGCAGGCGCTGTGCTTCTGCGCCGGCGCCAACTCGATCTTCTACGGCGAGAAGCTGCTGACCACCGGCAACCCGGACACCGAGCGCGACCAGGCGCTGTTCGCGCGGCTGGGGCTGCGGCCGATGCAGGTGACGGTGGACGCCGACGCGCACGACCACCCCGGCACCGTGCACGCGGACATCACCGCCCAGCCCACGCCGGCGATCGCCGCCGCCCTGGTCTGAGCCCAGGGCGCGCGTCCGTCCGCCGATCCGGCCGTCCATCGCCGGCGGCGCCCGGCCCGGCCGGGGACGCGCTACGCTAACCGGCCCGTTGCCCGTCCCGCGCCCATGGCCCGTCCCGACCTGCACGACCGCATCCAGTCCGCACGCGCCTTGCGCGAAGCGCAGGGGCGCCTGCGCGTGCGCCGCAGCGTCGGCCGCCGCGACGGCGTGCGCCTTGAGCTAGACGGCCGCTGGCTGACCGGCTTCTGCAGCAACGACTACCTGGGCCTGGCCCAGCAGTTCGAAGTGGTCGCGGCGCTGCAGGACGCGGCCTCGCGCGAGGGCGCCGGCGCCACCGCCTCGCACCTGGTGTGCGGCCACCACGCGCTGCACGAGGCGCTGGAACGCGAGATCGCCGACTGGCTCGGCTATCCGCAGGCGCTGCTGTTCGGCAGCGGCTTCATCGCCAACCTGGCGGTGCAGCAGGCGCTGCTGAGCGAGGAAGAGGACGTGTGCGTGCAGGACCGGCTCAACCACGCCAGCCTGCTCGACGCCAGCCGCCTGGCCGGCTGCCGCCTGCGCCGCTATCCGCACCTGGATGCCGAAGGCGCGATGCGCCAGCTCAAGCACGCCGCCGACGGCGCGGCGATGCTGGCCACCGATGGCGTGTTCAGCATGGATGGCGACGTCGCGCCGCTGCGCTCGCTGGCGCTGGTGGCGCGCACGCAACAGGCGCTGCTGTACGTGGACGACGCGCACGGCGTCGGCGTGGTCGGCCCGCATGGGCGCGGCAGCGTCGCCGAGGCCGGGCTGAGCGTCGACGACGTTCCGCTGCAGCTGGTGACCCTGGGCAAGGCGCTGGGTGGCTACGGCGCCGCGGTGGTCGGCGATGCGGCGCTGATCCGGCATCTGGCCGAAACCGCGCGGCCGTATCTGTACACCACCGCGCTGCCGCCGGCGCAGGCCGCGGCCTCGTTGGCGGCGGTCAAGCTGGCGCGCCGCGACCAATGGCGGCGCGAGCGGCTGGTCGAACTGATCGCCCTGTTCCGCGGCGGCGCACGCCGCCATGGCCTGGAACTGATGGCCTCGGACACGCCGATCCAGCCGCTGCTGTGCGGCGAGGAGCGCACCGCGCTGGCGTGGTCGGCGGCGCTGGAACAGGCCGGCTACCTGGTCTCGGCGATCCGTCCGCCGACCGTGCCGGAAGGCAAGTCGCGGCTGCGCGTGACCCTGTCGGCGCTGCACACGCCGGCGCAGGTGCAGGCACTGCTGGATGCACTGGCGCTGGCGCGCGATCGCGTGGCCGCGCATCCGCCCGGCCTGCCGGCGTGAGCGAGGACACCGCACAACGCAAGGTCTGGGAGGCGCTGTCGGAGCTGTATCTGGACGATGCGGTCGACGTCCGCCATGCGCACATCGCCGCCGTGCTCGCCGCCTCGCCGTTCGCCACCGACGCGCTCTGGCAGATGCTGCGCGACGACGTGCATCCGCGGCTGGCGCCCAACCTGCTGACGCCGGCCGGCGCCTGGCAGGGCATCGACGGTGACTGGCTGAGCGCGGCGATCCAATGCCGCGGCGGCGTGCACCGCTGGTCGGCCTGGCGCACCCGCGACTATCCGCGCCGGCAGTGGCACCTGCTGCTGCCGCAGGTGCTGGCCCAGCGCGCGGCGCACTGACGCGGCAGCCGACACGCCTTCCTGTTTCTTCGCGACGACCGACGACGATGCATATCGACACCCTGGGGCAGGGCCCCGATCTGGTCCTGCTGCACGGCTGGGCGTTGAACGGCGGCATCTTCGCGCCATTGGTGGAGCGCCTGTCGGCGCAGTACCGCCTGCATCTGGTGGACCTGCCCGGGCACGGCCACAGCCGCGGCGACGACACGCCGCTGGCGCTGCCGCATGTGGTCAGCGCGATCGCCGCGGCCACGCCGCCGGCGGTGTGGCTGGGCTGGTCGCTGGGCGGACTGTTCGCGCTGCATGCCGCCGCCACGCAACCGCAGGTGCGCGGGCTGGCGATGCTCGCGGCGACGCCACGCTTCGTGCGCGGCAGCGACTGGCCGCACGCGGTGGAGCCGCAGGTGTTCGAACAGTTCGGCCGCGATCTGGCCGAGGACTACCGCGGCACCCTCGAGCGCTTCCTGGCACTGGACACGCTCGGCTCGGCGCACGCCCGCGCCGAACTGCGCACCCTGCGCGAAGCGCTCGACGCCCGCGGCGCCCCCGACCCGCACGTGCTGCAGGACGGGCTGACCCTGCTGGAACGCACCGACCTGCGCCGCGCCCTCCCCGGCCTGCGCGTACCCAGCCTGTGGATCGGCGGCCAACGCGACCGCCTGGTCCCGCCCGCGGGCATGGAGGCTGCCGCGGCGCTAGCGCCGAACGCGCGCGCACTGATCGTCGCCGGCGGCGGCCACGCCCCGTTCCTCGGCCATGCCGACGCCGTCGCCGAAGCGCTGCGCGACTTTCTGGCGGCGCTGGACTAGCGGCGTCGCGCCGCGTGGACGATCCACGGCCGTGCCGTGGGAGCGGCGTCGGTCGCGGCGCATGTTCGGCCAATCGCGTCGCGGCTGAAGTCAATCCCATAAAAAGCCGAAATCGGAATTCTTCCGGGACCGCGGGGCGATTGCGATTGCACTGTGGGAGGGACTTCAGTCCCGACGACTGGACCTGGCGGCCTCCATTCCTCTCACCCAGACAGTCCTGCAACGCGCGGACGCATGGCATCCCGATCGCGTCCGAAGACGGTGGACTTCCCCACTCCGTTCGTCGCGACCGCATGACGGTCGACTCCCACACTGCATCACGCACCCCGTACCGACGTCAGAAGACGCAAGCGGCTCCATCATGGAACTCAACTGTCATGCAGCCGCGACAAGCGACGCCGAAAGCCCGCTGACACCCTCCGTCGTCGGGACTGAAGTGCCTCCCACAAGGATGCCCACCCCATCCCTGCGAGAGCGGCTTCAGGACACGTCGACCCCGAAAACTCGATCTGCATCTTTCGCAACCGACTGATCCGTCTGGCGCGCGATTCTTTAAGTCGAGGTTTTTAGAGGTGCCCTTCAGTCGCGACGCATGACAGCCGCGCGCAGCGCAGCGAAAGCCGCTACGGCACAGGTCTTGCGCGCTCAACCGTCCTGCCGTCGCGCTGCGACGCTGGCCGCCGCAACGCCGATGTCCGATCATTGCGACTTCTTCGAAACGGAGTGCACGCATGGACCTGGGAATCGCCGGCAAGTGGGCGCTGGTCTGCGCCGCGAGCAAGGGGCTGGGACTGGGCTGCGCGCAGGCGCTGGCCCGCGAAGGCGTCCACGTGACGATCGTGGCGCGCGGCCAGGCCGGGCTGGATGCGGCCGCGGCGCAGTTGCGCGCGCTCGACGGCGGTGGCGAGGTGGTCGCGGTGGCCGCGGACATCGCCACCGAAGCCGGACGCGCCGCCGCACTGGCCGCCTGCCCACAGGTCGACATCCTGATCAACAACGCCGGCGGTCCGCCGCCCGGCGATTTCCGCGAGTGGGAACGCGAGGACTGGCTGCGCGCGCTCGACGCCAACATGCTGGCGCCGATCGCATTGATCCGCGCCACCGTCGATGCGATGCAGGCGCGCGGCTTCGGTCGCATCGTCAACATCACCTCGGCCGCGGTGAAGGCGCCGATCGACAGCCTGGGCCTGTCCAACGGCGCGCGCGCCGGCCTCACCGGCTTCGTCGCCGGGCTGGCGCGGCGCACGGTGGCGCACAACGTCACCATCAACAACCTGCTGCCCGGGCAGTTCGACACCGACCGGCTGCGCGGCAACATCGCCCACGCCGCGCAACGCGAGGGCGTCGATCCCGCCGACCTGGCCGAACGCAAGCGCCGGCAGATTCCGGCCGGACGCTTCGGCACCGCAGAGGAATTCGGCGCGGCCTGCGCCTTCCTGTGCAGCGCGCAGGCCGGTTACCTGAGCGGACAGAACCTGTTGCTGGATGGCGGCAGCTATCCGGGGACGTTCTGAAGAGCCGGGATTGGGGAGTCGGGAATCGGGATTCGTAAGCCGAGATTGGCGGCGCGTGCGCAGAACGCGGTGATGCAGACACCACAACTGGCCGCAGCGCGGCGCGGCCGGCGATAATGCGCGGATGGATCCTTCCGCGTTCGATTCCCAGCACATCCGCCGCGCATTCGCGCGTGCCGCCGCCAGTTACGACGCCGCCGCGGCGCTGCAGCGCGAGGTGCAGGGGCGCTTGCTGGAATCGCTGGACTACCTCGGCGACCGCGTGCCGCAGGTGGTGCTGGACGTCGGCAGCGGCCCGGCGCACGCCGCCGCGGCGATGAAGAAGCGCTGGCCGCGCGCGCAGGTGATCGCGCTCGACCAGGCCCTGCCGATGCTGCAGCAGGCCAAGCGCCAGGCCGGCTGGTGGAAGCCGTTCGGCCGCGTTTGCGCCGATGCGCGCGCGCTGCCGCTGGCCGAGCACAGCGTCGATGTGATCTTCAGCAATCTGTGCCTGCAGTGGGTCGAGGACCTGCCGGCAGTGTTCGCCGGGTTCCGCCGCGTGCTGCGCCCCGGTGGGCTACTGCTGTGTTCCAGCTTCGGCCCGGACACCCTGATCGAGCTGCGCGAGGCGTTCGCCCAGGCCGACCGGACCACGCCGCATGTGAGCCGCTTCGCGCCGATCGCGCAGTTCGGCGATGCGCTGATGCTCTCGGGCTTCCGCGATCCGGTACTGGACCGCGACGTGTTCAACCTGACCTACCCGGACCTTGCCGCGCTGATGCGCGAACTGCGCGCGATCGGCGCCACCAACGCGCTGCAGGCGCGCCGCCACACCCTCACCGGCCGCGGCCGGTTCGCCGCCGCCAACGCCGCCTACGAGCCGCTGCGCGGCGCCGACGGTACCCTGCCCAGCACCTGGGAAGTGATCTACGCGCATGCCTGGGCGCCGCCGCCGGGCGCGCCGATCCGCGAAGGCGGCGGCGAGATTGCCGCGGTGCCGCTGTCAGCGATCCCGATCCGCCGCCGCGGCGACTGAGCCGGGCAGCACCCGGAACAGCACCCGGCCCTGGTAGGGCGTCCCCAGCGCCTGCACCTGCGCGCCCTGCGCGCCCTGCGCGGCGATGCGCGCGGCCACCTGCGGCCAGGCCACGTCCTTGCACACCCACACGCGGCCGGCGCGCGGTTGCCGCAGCACCGTCGCCAGGTCGGCGTCGTACTCGGGACCGAAACGCGGCGCGTCGGGCAAGGGATCCAGGCGGATCTTGCGCACCTGCGCGCCCAGTTCCAGGCGCAGGCCGTAGCGCGCCATGTCCTCGACGAACACCACCTCGCGCACCGGCGCGCCGGCACGCTGGGCGATCGCCTGCGCCCAGGCGTCGGCGTCCTTGTGCGTGGGCAGCAGCGCCAGCGCCAGCTTGAGCGCCAGCAACAGCGCGCACCAGCCCAGCAACCACGGCCAGCGCCACGGCGCACGGCGCTCCTGCACGCGCTGCCACGCCGCCAGCAGCGCCAGCGGCACGAACAGCGGCAGCACGTACAGCGGCAACCGCGAGCGCGACAGGCACAGCACCAGCAGCGGCACCAGCAGCCACAGCGTCAGCAACAGCGGCGCGGCCTGATACAGGCGCTGCGCCGGATCGCGCCACCATTGCCGCAGCTGCCGCGGCAACTGCCAGGCCCAGCGCGCCAGCGCCGGCGTCCACGGCAGCGTGCCCAGGACCAGGATCGGCGCATACGCCACCGCCCAGCCGTACCACTGCGCGTTGCGCCCGAACGCATCGCTGGCCACGCGCTTGACCACCTCGTCGCCGACGAAGTACTGCAGCAACCCCGGATGGCCGTGGATCACCGCCAGGTACCAGGGCAGCGCCAGCACCACGAACAGGACGAGGCCGGAGAGTTGCAGCGCGCGCCGCGGCGGTCCCGGCGTCACCGCGTTGAACAGCAGCAGCGCCGGCAACGGCAGCAGGCCGGGCGGGCCCTTGGTCATGAACGCCAGGGCGAAGCCGGCCCACATCGCCGCGATCCAGCGCTTGCCCTGTCCGGGCGGATGCGCACGCGCCTCGACGAAGGCCCACACCGCCAGGGCCTCGCAGGCGGCGAGCGGGAAGTCGGTGGAAATCCATTGCGACACGCCGAACGGCGCCAGCATGGTCGCGTAGAGCAGCGCGGCCTGCGCCGGCAGTTCGGGCCGTTCGGGAAACAGCCGCGCGGCCAGGCGCCAGACCAGCAGCACGCTCAGCAGGTAGGCCAGCGCCGACGGCAGCCGCGCCGCCCACGGCGACGGCCCGAAGACCGCGACGCTGGCGGCGATCGCCCAGTAGGTCAGCGGCGGCTTGGTCCAGTGCGCCACGTCCTCGCTGCGCCGGGGCGTGAGCCAGTCGCCGCTGTGCAGCATGTTCAGCGCGACATTGGAATAACGGCCTTCGTCGGCGTCCCAGATCCCGCGCGTGCCCAGCAGGGCCAGCGCGAGCGTGCAGGCGAGCAGCGCCACCGCGACGGCCGGGGAACGAAGCAGCGCGCGCATCGGCGGTCCTCTCGGTCGGCGCGGCGACCATAGCCGCGGCGCCTGCGGCCGCAGATGACGGCCGGCGGACAGTTTTGCGACAGCGCGAACGCGCCGGCTTCAGGCCGGCGCGCGGCTCAGGCGGAGACCTGCGCGATCCAGTCTTCCAGGTTGTAGTAGTTGCTGACCCGGGCGATCTTGCCGTCGCGGATGTCGAAGAACGCCCCGCCCGGCAGCACGTAGCGCTGGCCGCGCGCCTCCGGCAGTCCGGTGTCGGTGTGGTGGTATTCGCCATGCACCACGTATTCGGCGGCGGCGCGGCGGCCGTCCTGCGCGGCGAGCACTACGATGTCGTGCAGCTGCTCGCGGTAACTGGCGTTCATGCGCTGCAGGAAGGCGGCGAAGACGTCCTTGCCGGTCTCGCGCGCGCCCTGGTTGAGATCGTGGGCGACGTCGTCGCTGAGCATGCCCAGCATGCCGTCCCAGTCGCCGCGGTTGAACGCCGCGTAATAGGCCTGGACCAGGGCGATGGCCTGGTCCTGCGCAGGAACTCCGTGGTTGCTCATGGCTGCCGCCCTCGGGCCGTGGAAACGCCCATCATACGGTCTGGCCACCGCGCTCAGGCGGCCTGCTCGAACAGGTCGCGGTGGAAGAAGTACAGCTCCTGCAGCAGGAAGCGCCAGCGGGTCTGGAAGCTGCGGAAACGGCTGCTCGGCGTCGACGACGCCAGCGCGTCGATCTGCAGTTCCTGGCACAGCCGCAGCGCCCGCGCCATGTGCAGCGGATCGCTGACCACGATGACCCGGTGCAGGCCGTGTTCGCGCATCAGCCGGCGCGCCTCGATCAGGTTCTGCCGGGTGGTGCGCGACACCGTCTCGATCAGGATCGCGTCGGCCGGCACGTCGTGGCGGAGCGCGTAGCGGCGGGCCACCTGCGACTCGGCGAAACGCGCGCCGTTGCCGAAGCCGCCGGTGAAGATCAGGGTCGGCGCGTAGCCGCGCTGGTACAGGTCCAGGCCGTGGCGGATGCGCTCCTCGAACACCGGCGACGGCTTGGCGTCGTAGGCGGCCGCGCCGAGCACGATGATCGCGTCCGCCGGCGCCGCCTGGTCGCGGTCGCCGACCCAGACGATGTAGATCGCCACGCCGAGCAGCCACAGCCCCAGCAACGCCGCCAGGCGCAGCAGCCAGCGCAGCCAGCGGAAGCCGCCCCGCGCGCTCATGCCGCGCCCCATGGCAAGGCGTCCAGGTCGACGTTGCCGCCGGACAGGATCACCCCGACCCGGCGCCCGGCGAAGCGCGCCGGCTGCGCCAGCACCGCCGCCAGGGCGATCGCCGAGGACGGCTCCACCACCTGCTTGAGCACCTGCCACAGCAGCCGCATCGCCGCCACGGTCGCCGCGTCCTCGACCACCAACACCTCGGCATGGCCATGCAACAGGGCGAAGTTGGGTTCGCCCAGGCTGCCGCGCAGGCCGTCGCAGACGGTGTCCGGGACCATGTCCACGCGGCGCTCGCCGGCGGCCAGCGAACGCGCGGTGTCGGCGGCGCCGGCCGGCTCGGCCAGCAGCAGTTGCGCCTGCGGCGCCCGCGCCGACAGGGTCAGGTGGCTGCCCGCGGCCAGGCCACCCCCGCCGACCGGCACCACCAGCAGGTCCAGCCCACCGCTGGCGTCCAGCAGTTCCAGCGCGGCGGTGCCCTGCCCGGCGATCACCGCCGGATCGGCATAGGGATGCACCAGGGTCGCGCCGGTATCGCGCTGCACCTGGGCGCACAGCGCCTCGCGCGCGGCGATGCTCGGCGCGCAGCGCCACAGCGTGGCGCCGTGACGGGCGATGTTGGCGAGCTTGGCGGCGACCGCCCCCTCCGGCACCACCACATGGCAGCCGATGCCACGGGTGCGCGCGGCCAGGGCCAGGGCCGCGCCGTGGTTGCCGGAAGAGTGGGTGACCACACCGCGCTTCGCCTGCGCCGGGTCAAGTGCCCACACCGCGTTGCAGGCACCGCGGAACTTGAACGCGCCGCCGCGCTGCAGGTGTTCGGCCTTGAAGTACAGCTGCGCGCCGGTGGCGGCATCCAGCGCCCGCGAGCGCAGCACCGGGGTCGGCCGCGCGTGCGCGGCAATGCGTGCGGCGGCCGCCAGGACGTCGCCGAACTCGGGCAGAAAACGTGAGACCATGCGCGAAAGGGTAGCGTATCGTCGCCAACGTGCAGCGTCCGCCAACCGTGCCGGTTCGCCGCCGTTGCGCGCAACTTAAGCGTTCAAGTGCAGCCGATGAAGTTAAGGGGGGATTCAATGCCACGGACCGAACCTGTCAGCCAGCCTGCTGGAGGGCAAACGCCATGAAACTGCGCCTGATCTGCGCCGCTGGACTGCTGGCCGCACTGGGCGGCTGCGCCACCTACGATTACGCCGGAGGCGGCGACGGTGGCTACTACCGTGGCGCCCCCTCGGTCGAATACCGCTATCCGGCCGGTTACTCCGAGTACTACTCGCCCTACGGGGCGGTGCCCTACTACGGCTACGGCCCGGCGTACTACGGCTACTACGGGTATGGCGTGCCGTATTACTACTACCGTGGCTACGACGGCCCGCGTCACCGCCCGCCGCCGCGGCCGCGGCCGGACGACGGTGGTTCGCGCCCGCCTCCGCCGCCGCCCAGCGTGGGCGGTCGGGTGCCCTCGCCCTGGCGCGACATGGATCGCCTGCGCCGTCCGGACGCGCTGAATTCGGCGCCGCGGCCGCAGTCCATGCAGCCGGCGCGGCCAGCGATGCAGCGTCCGGAAGGCATGCAGCGTCCGCCGGCGCCGCGCCCCGGCAATATGGGTCGCAGCAATGGGACACGTCGCACACTCGAACCCTGAGAAAGGGCTTGCGTTCGCCTGTCCCAGCACGCACTCTACGTCCTACGGGGTGACCGTCTGCGTCGCTTTATGACCCGAAGGGGTCGACCCCACTGTCTATGTCGATGTCCGACAGGGAAATCTGGATCCCCCCTGTTCCGGCCCTGTCGGGCGTCGGCGCCTCACAACGAAAAGCCCCGGTTCGCCGGGGCTTTTCGCGTTGGGGCCTTGCCGTTGCTGGCGCGGCGCCGGCGATGCGCGAAAGACGGGCATAAAAAAGGGCCGGTAGTCCCCCGACTACCGGCCCCCAGCTCCCCCAACGTGCGCGTGACTGGCCCCTGTTCCAATTCCAGTCATACGCCCCTGACGCATTGCCACGTTGGGTGCAGTGGGAATATCTGCAGATTGCGTGCCAACTTGAGGCCCGGATCTGCAATTTGTGATGCAACCGCTAAAATTCCTGTTTCCGCCCTTGGCGATCCCGCCTGCGGCCCCTGCTGCCGGTCCCGCGCCGGCCGACGAGACCCCGATGAGCGACTCCTTCTACCGCTATGACGTGATCGTGATCGGCGGCGGCCATGCCGGCACCGAGGCGGCGCTGGCGTCCGCGCGTGCCGGCGCGCGCACCCTGCTGCTGACCCACAACGTGGAGACGGTGGGAGCGATGAGCTGCAACCCGGCCATCGGCGGCATCGGCAAGGGCCACCTGGTCAAGGAGATCGACGCGCTGGGCGGGGCGATGGCCCAGGCCGCGGACCTGGCCGGCATCCAGTGGCGCACCCTCAACGCCTCCAAGGGCCCGGCGGTGCGCGCGACCCGCTGCCAGGCCGACCGCAACCTGTACCGCAGCGCGATCCGGCGCCTGGTCGAGGCGCAGCCGAACCTGACCCTGTTCCAGGCCGCGGTGGACGACCTGGTGATGGACGGCGAGCGCGTGCGCGGCGTGCTGACCCAGACCGGGCTGCGCTTCGAGGCCGCGGCGGTCGTGCTGACCGCCGGCACCTTCCTGGCCGGCAAGATCCACATCGGCCAGACCCAGTACGCCGGCGGCCGCGCCGGCGATCCGCCGGCCACCGCGCTGGCGCAGGCACTGCGCGACGGTCGCTTCGGCGTGGACCGGCTCAAGACCGGCACCCCGCCGCGCATCGACGGGCGCAGCCTGGACTACACGGCGATGGAGGAACAGCCCGGCGACGATCCGCTGCCGGTGATGTCCTTCCTGGGCGAGGTCGCCCAGCATCCGCGCCAGGTCTCGTGCTGGATCACCCACACCACCGAGCGCACCCACGCCATCATCCGCGGCGCGCTGGACCGCTCGCCGCTGTACACCGGGCAGATCGAGGGCATCGGCCCGCGCTACTGCCCCTCGATCGAGGACAAGGTGGTGCGCTTCGCCGAAAAGGCCAGCCACCAGATCTTCGTCGAGCCGGAAGGCCTGGACGTGGTCGAGATCTACCCCAACGGCATCTCCACCTCGCTGCCGTTCGACGTGCAGCTGGAGCTGGTGCGCTCGATCCGCGGCTTCGAGCGCGCCCATATCACCCGCCCCGGCTACGCCATCGAATACGACTTCTTCGACCCGCGCGGGCTCAAGGCCTCGCTGGAGACCAAGGCCATGCCCGGGCTGTTCTTCGCCGGGCAGATCAACGGCACCACCGGCTACGAGGAAGCCGCCGCGCAGGGCCTGATCGCCGGCCTCAACGCCGCGCGCCAGGTGCGCGGGCTGGAGCCGTGGTCGCCGCGCCGCGACCAGGCCTACATCGGTGTGCTGATCGACGACCTGATCACCCACGGCACCAGCGAGCCGTACCGCATGTTCACCAGCCGCGCCGAGTACCGGCTGCAGTTGCGCGAGGACAACGCCGACGCGCGCCTGACCGGGATCGGCCACGACCTGGGCATCGTCGATGCAACGCGCTGGGCGCGCTTCCAGGCCAAGCAGGAGGCGGTGGCACGCGAGAATGAGCGCCTGCGCGCGCTGTGGGCCACGCCGGGCAACGCGCTGGGCCGCGAGGTCGCGGCCACGCTGGGCGTGGCGGTGAGCCGCGAAACCAATGTGCTGGACCTGATCAAGCGCCCGGAGCTGGACTACGCCGCGCTGATGCGGGTGCCGTCGCTGGGCCCGGGCGTGGCCGATACGCAGGTGGCCGAGCAGGTGGAGATCGGCATCAAGTACGCCGGCTACCTGGACCGCCAGCGCGAAGAGATCGCGCGCCAGCAGCGCCACGAAGACACCCCGATCCCGGCCACGTTCGACTACGCGCAGGTGCGCGGGCTGTCGGCCGAAGTGCAGCAGAAGCTCGAGCGCGTGCGTCCGCAGACCGTAGGCCAGGCGCAGCGCATCCCCGGCATGACCCCGGCCGCGATCTCGCTGCTGCTGGTGCACTTGGAACGGGCGCGGCGCAGCCGGGTGGCGTGATCTGCCCCGGACGCGCATCGCCCGCGGCATTCGCGTAGGCGTCCACTGTCATGCAGCCGCGACAAGCGAAGCCGAAAGCCGACTGACACCCTCCGTCGTCGGGACTGAAGTCCCTCCCACAGTGCAGTCCTCCGACAAGGCGAGTGCCGCACCTGCGGGAGCGGTTTCAGCCGCGACGAGCGGAGTGGGCCGGCGATCGGACCTCGGAGCGCTCGGGTCCGAAGTCCCTGCCAGAACAAGCAGTTCGACACGTCCGTGCCGGCAACCGACCGTGCATCGTTAGGAGTCCCCTATCTTCAGCCGCGACAGGTTCCCTTAACGCCTGCCGCGGCTGAAGCCGCTACTACAGCATGCGGGCGGTACACGGCGCGATGCATTGCGATCGCGCCGTGCGGCATTCAGTCCCGGACGACCACCGGCAGTAGACGCTGTCGCAGCAACAGCGCCGCCAGGTCCAGGGTTTCGCCGGCCACGCGCATCACGCTGCCCATGTTGATGAAGCCGTGGATCATGCCGGGGTGGACACGCACCAGGGTTTCCACGCCGGCCTCGCGCAGGCGCTGCGCGTAGTGCAGGCCTTCGTCGTGCAGCGCGTCGCGGTCGGCCAGCACCACCAGCGCCGGGGCGACGCCGGCCACGTCCGGCGCGACCACCGGCGAGATGCGCCAGTCCGACCCAAGCGACGGGTCGGGCAGATACTGATTGTCGAAGAAGCGCATCGCCGCTTCGGTCAGCGGCGGGATGCCGGCGTTGTGTACGCGCGAGGGGAAGGGATTGTCCGGGCGCACGTCGGTGAGCGGATAGATCAGGATCTGGCAGCGCAGGGCGATGCCGGCATCGCGCGCGGCCAGCGCGGCGCTCGCCGCCAGGGCGCCGCCCATGCTGTCGCCGGCGACGGCCAGGCGCTGCGCATCGGCGCCGACCTCGCCCGGGTGCGCGGCCAACCAGTGCAACACGGCGATCACGTCCTCGATGCCGGCCGGCGCCGGATGCTCGGGCGCCAGCCGGTAGTCCACCGCCAGCACCTGGCAGCCGGCACGCGCTGCCAGTTGTCGGCACACGTCGTCGTGCGAGTCGAGGTCGCCGACCACGCCGCCGCCGCCATGCGCGTAGAGGCAGGTCGGCGCCGGGCCTGCGTCGAGGCCGTGCGGACGGTACAGGCGCAGCGGAATCGGCGCGGCCGGACCCGGCGCCTGCAGGTCGCGGACCTCTGCCATTTCCACACGCGGGAAACCGAACTGCGCAGCGACGCCACGCATCATCGCCCGCGCCTCGGGCAAGGGCAGTTCCTCCATCGGTGGCTGCCCGGACTGCTGCGCCAGGGCGAAGAAACGGACGACGTCTGGATCGAAATACATGGGTGGCCCTCCCGGGGCGGCTGCACAAGCGGCGTCGGCCAAATTGTTATTGTCTATAACCATTTTCGCAAATAAGCGAAATGGAACGACCATCACGGCGCTTGGCGGGTCAGCGGCAGGCGGCCGGTCGCGGGGGCGAAGAGGTGCGCGCAATGCAGGCGTGGCAAGGCTTCACGCGGCTTGCCGCGCACGCTGGCCGGTATCGCACCTGCACCGCCGCCGCATTGCGGCGCAGCATGGGCGTGCGCGAATGGGGCTCGCGCCACGGCGTGCCACCTATTCCCAGGTGCGCCGCGTCGAGGTTGGCGAGCGTCCGCTGGCGTTGTGGGTCGCAGCGCCCGCTTGGCGTCCGGTCACGCCGCGCTGTGTCGGCGGCGCGTTGATCAGCCCCAACCGAAGGGCACGGTCGCGCGCCTGTGGTCACGTGGCGATATTGGATTCGGTGCAATCGCACAGGCCCCGATCAGCAGATCAGCAGATACGGTCAGTCTCGCCGAGGCCATGGGCGCCTTGCAGGCGGCCGCGGGCCTGCTGCATGCGGTCGCCCAGGCAGAGAGACTGGGCCACGTGTTCGTTTACGGCGCGGCATGCGCGTGGGAGGAATGACAGCCCTAGTCGTCCTGCTCGGCGGCCTCGCGGCCCTGCTGGCGAATGATGGCTTCCTGCCGCGCGTCCTCGATCGAGGCGCGCACCGCGCGTACGTCGGCACGGCGGGTATCGAAGGTGAAGCGGCCGGTGAGCACGCTGTCCGGGCGCAGCGTGCCCTTCTCGTACAGCGCCCACATCTCCTCGCCGTAATGGGTGGCGTTGAGCTCGGGCGCGAAGCGGCCCAGGCAGTCGCGCAGGTTGTGCACGTCGCGCAGCAGCATGGTGCGGGCGGCGTTGTTGCCGGCGGCACTCACCACCTGCGGGAAATCGATCACCACCGGGCCATCGGCGCCGACCAGCACGTTGTATTCGGACAGATCGCCATGGACCAGGCCCAGGCACAGCATCTTCACCACGTCGCCGACCAGCTGCGTGTGGAAGGCCTCCGCCTGCGCCGGTTCCAGCTCGACTTCGCCCAGCCGCGGCGCGCTCTGCCCGTCGGCATCGGTGACCAGGTCCATCAGCAGCACGCCATGGAAGTAGCCGCGCGGCTGCGGCACGTGCACGCCGGCATCGACCAGCTGGTACAGGGCGTTGGCCTCGGTGTCCTTCCACGCGGCTTCCTGCTCGCGGCGGCCGAACTTGCTGGCCTTGCCGATCGCCCGCGCCTGGCGGCTGCCGCGCACCTTGCGCCCTTCCTGGTACTGCACGCGGGCCTGGAAGCTGCGCTGCGCCATGTCCTTGTAGACCTTGGCGCAGAGCACGTCGTCGCCGGCCTGGACCACGTAGACCGCGGCCTCCTTGCCGCTCTTGAGCGGGCGCAGCACGCCGTCGATGACGCCATCGTCGATCAGCGGCTGCAGGCTCGGGGGGATCTTCATCAGATACGGGCACCTTGGGGTGGAGCCGGGATTATGGCCCACCCCCGCGCCGCGCCCGTCGACAAACAATCGCAGCGCCGGCGTGCGCCGGCGGAGTAGAGTGACGGCCACGGTCGTCGCCAGTGCGGCAGAGTCCGGGTTTCCACAGCATGAACGTCACGAGGGTGTCATGAGCAAGGGCATGGATCAGAAGAAGAGCGAGAAGAAGCAGCCGACCAAGACGCTGAAGGAAAAGCGCGCGGCCAAGCAGGAAAAGAAGAAGGGCTGAGTGGATCCGGCCCCGCCGCAACGCTGCGGACGGGGTCGGACACAGCGCGGACGGCGCCGATGGACGGAAGCGTCCATGCCGTCCGCGGAGGGACCACGCCGCCCCGCGGCGTGGGCAGCTTGGCCATGCAGCGCTGCGTCCGCGTTGCTGCTTGCCGCCGTGCTCAGGGCGCGGCGGCCTGCGCGTCGGCACCGCCGCCGAGCATCTGGTACAGGGTGACGCGGTTGCTGGCGTCCTGCAGGCGCAGCGCGATCAGCGCCTGCTGCGCGGCAAACAGCGAACGCTGCGCATCCAGCACCGGCAGGTGGCCGTCCAGGCCGGCGCGGTAGCGCGCGTCGGCCAGGGTGTAGCTGCGCTGGCTGGCGTCGACCAGGGCCTGTTGCGCGGTCAGCTGCGACTGCAGGTGATCGCGCGTGGCCAGGGCGTCGGCCACTTCGGCGAAGGCCGACTGGATCGCCTTCTCGTACTGCGCCACGGCGATGTCCTTGCCGAGCTTGGAGGCGTCCAGCGAGGCCTTCAGCGCACCGGCGTGGAAGATCGGCGCGGTGATGCTGGGCACGAACGACCAGGTGCGGCTGCCGGCGGAGAACAGCGTGGACAGCGCATCGCTGCTGCGCCCGGTGGACGCGGTCAGGCTCAGCGACGGGAAGAACGCCGCGCGCGCGGCGCCGATGTCGGCATTGGCCGCCTGCAAGGTGTGCTCGGCGGCGAGCACGTCCGGGCGCTGCAGCAACACCGTCGAGGACAGGTGCGCCGGCAGCCCCGCCAGTGCGACGCTGCCCTGCATGGCCTGCGCGGTCGGCAGCAGCGCCGCATCGACCGGTGCGCCCACCAGCAGCTGCAACGCATCGCGCGCCTGCGCCAGCTGGGTGGCGGCGCTGGCGACGGCGACACGTGCCGACTCCACGCTGGTCTGCTGCTGCGCCAGGTCCAGCCCGGACGCGCTGCCGATGTCGTGCCGACGCTCGGTCAGTTGCAGGGTCTGGGTCTGGCTGTCCAGGGTCTGCTGCGCCAGGTCCAGTTGTTCCTGGTCCGCGCCCACGGTCAGCCATGCCGCGGCGACCTGGGCGACCAGGGTCAGGCGCACGTTGCGCTGGTTCTCGGCGCTGGACAGCCAGTTCTGCAGGGCCTCCTGCTTGAGGCTGCGCAGTTGTCCAAACAGATCCAACTGCCAGCTGCTGAGCCCGACCTGCAGGGTGTCGCTGGTGCTGACCTCGGGAACGCCGTCGTCGTTGCTGGCGGCGCTGGTGCGACTGCGGTTCACGCTGGCGTTGGCATCGAACGACGGCAATTGCGCGGCGCGCTGGAGGCGGTACTGCGCGCGCGCCTTGTCGATGGACAGCATCGCCACGCGCAGGTCGCGGTTGTTCTGCAAGGCCAGCGCGATGGTCTGGCGCAGTCGCGGATCCAGGAACACCTGCTGCCAGTCCGGCATCGCCAGGGTGTCGGTGGCGGTGCCCGCGGCGGGCGCCGCGTCGACCGCCGCCAGATCGGCCGGCACCGGCGCCGCCGGGCGCACGTAGGTCGGCGCCAGGGTGCAGCCGGACAGGGCCAGCAGCGTGGCCACCGCCACGCTCATGCGCGATGCGGCGCTCATGCCTGCGTCTCCGGGTTGGCGACCGCCGGCCCGGGGAACATCCGCCGCACGATCACGTAGAACAACGGCACGAAGAACAGGCCCAGGGTGATCGAGGCCAGGGTGCCGCCGGTGACGCCAGTGCCCAGCGAGTGGCGCGCGGCCGAGCCGGCGCCCTTGCTGAACACCAGCGGCAGCACACCGAGCAGGAACGCCAGCGAGGTCATCAGGATCGGCCGCAGACGCATCTGCACCGCGTGCAGGGTGGCGGCGAGCAGGCTTTCGCCGCGGTGCTCGAGGTCGCGCGCGAACTCGACGATGAGGATGCCGTTCTTCGCCGCCAGGCCCACCGTGGTCAGCAGGCCTACCTGGAAGTAGACGTCGTTCTCCAGGCCGCGCAAGGTCATCAGCAACACCGCGCCGAACACGCCCACCGGCACCGCCAGCATCACCGCGAACGGGATCGACCAGCTCTCGTACAACGCCACCAGGCACAGGAACACGAACAGCAGCGAGATCCCGTACAGCGCCGGCGCCTGGTTGGCCGACAGCTTTTCCTGATAGGCCATGTCCGACCACGCGTAGCCGAAGCCGTGCGGCAGTTGCTTGCTCAGTTCGGCCATCGCGTCCATCGCCGCGCCGGAGCTGACCCCGGGCACCGCCTGGCCGGTCAGCTCCATCGCCGACACGCCGTTGTAGCGCTCCAGCGCCGCCGGCGCGCTGGTCCAGTGCGAGCGGGTGAACGCCGACATCGGCACCATGTCGCCGCCGCCGTTGCGCACCGTCCAGCGGTCCAGATCCTGCGGCGCCATGCGTGCGTCGGCATCGCCCTGCACGTAGACCTTCTTGATGCGGCCCTTGTAGATGAAGTTGTTGACGAAGTCGCCGCCGAGCGCGCTGTTGAGCGTGGCGTTGATGTCGCCCGGGTCCACGCCCAGCGCCTGCGCCTTGGCGTCGTCGATCTTGACCGCGTACACCGGCGCGTCTTCCAGGCTGGCGTAGCGCACGTTCATCAGCTTGGGATCGTGCTGGGCCAGCCGCAGCAGCTTGTCGCGCGCGGCGACCAGGGCGGCGTGACCGGCACCTTCGTAGTCCATCAGTTCGAAGGTGAAACCGGAGGCGTCGCCGAGGCCGGTGATCGCCGGCGGCGAGGTCACGAACAGCTCCGCGTCGGGCACGTCGGCCAGCGCCTTGTTCAGATGGTCGGCGATGGTCGCCGCATCGTCGTCGCGGTCGTCCCAGTCCTTCAGGCGCACGAACGCCATGCCGACGTTCTGGCCGGCGCCGGTGACGCTGAAGCCGGCCGAGGACAGCACCGAACGCACGCCGGGGTCCTTCAGCGCGGCCTTGGTCAGCCGGTCGGTCACCGCCAGGGTCTGCTCCAGGGTGGAGCCGGCGGGCAGCTTGACCAGCACGTTGAGCATGCCCTCGTCCTCGTCGGGCAGGAACGCGCCGGGCAGGCGCCACAGCAGCAGGCCGGTGACCGCGATCAGCAGCGCATAGGCGATCAGGCCCAGCGCGCGCCGGCCGAGCACCCGCTCGACCAGCGTGCGGTAGCGCTCGGACAGGTGCCGGAAGCGGGTGTTGAACCAGACGAAGAACCAGCCCAGGCGGCCGTGCGACCCGATCGGCGCCTCGCCCTGGTGCAGCGGCTTGAGGATGGTCACGCACAGCGCCGGGGTCAGGGTCATCGCCACCAGCACCGACAGGATCATCGAAGCGGCGATGGTGATGGAGAACTGCCGGTAGATCACGCCAGTGACGCCGTTGAAGAACGCCATCGGCACGAACACCGCGGTCAGCACCAGCACGATGCCGACCAGGGCGCCGCCGATCTGCTGCATCGAGCGCAGCGTCGCCTCCTTCGGCGGCAGGCCTTCCTGGCCCATGACCCGCTCCACGTTCTCCACCACCACGATGGCGTCGTCGACCAGCAGGCCGATCGCCAGCACCATCGCGAACATGGTCAGGGTATTGATGGAGTAACCGAAGGCGGCGAGCACGCCGAAGGTGCCCATCAGCACCACCGGCACGGCGATGGTCGGGATCAGCGTGGCGCGCCAGTTCTGCAGGAACAGGTACATCACCGCGACCACCAGCAACACCGCTTCGATCAGGGTGATGACCACTTCCTTGATCGAGGTGGTGACGAACGGGGTGGTGCTGAAGGCGATGTGGTAGTTGAAACCGTGCGGCCAGTACTGCTTGAGTTCCTGCAGGCGCTGGTCGATGGCCTTGGAGGTTTCCACCGCGTTGGCGTCGGAGTTGAGCTCGATGCCCAGCGAGGCCGAGGGCTTGCCGTTGAAGCGGGTGATGCTGTCGTAGGTCTCCGGGCCCAGGCCGATCTTGGCCACGTCCGACAGGTGCACGGCGGCGCCGCTGGCGTCGCTCTTGAGCACGATCGCACCGAACTGCGCCGGGGTCTGCAGGCGGCTGCGGGTAGTCACGGTGGCGTCCAGACGCTGCCCCCGCAGCGCCGGCTGGCCGCCGATCTCGCCGGCCGACACGTCGGTGTTCTGCGACTGCAGCGCGTTCTCCACGTCCGATGGCATCAGCGCGTACTTGCGCAGCTTCTCCGGGTCCAGCCAGATGCGCATGGCGTATTCCGAGCCCATCGGCTGGATGTTGCCGACGCCGCTGACGCGGCTGATCTGGTCGTCGATGTTCGATTCCATGTAGTTGGCGACATCGAAGTTGTCCATGCTGCCGTCGTCGGACGTGAACGCCACCACCTCGAACAGCGAGCCGCTGGACTTGGTGATGACCAGGCCGTTCTGCTGCACCGCCTGCGGCAACACCGACATCACCGACTGCAACTGGTTCTGCACCTGCACCTGCGCGGTGTCGGCATTGGTGCCAGTCTCGAACACCAGGTTGACCTGCGCACTGCCGTCCGAGGCGCTGGTGGAGGTCATGTACAGCAGGTGGTCCAGGCTCTGCTGCGACTGCTCGATCAGCTGGGTGACGGTGTTCTCCACCGTCTGCGCCGAGGCGCCGGTGTAGGTGGCGCGCACGGTGATGGTGGGCGGCGCCATGTGCGGATAGCGTTCGACCGGCAGCCCATGGATGGCCAGCATGCCGATCAGGACGATGACGATGGCCATGACCCAGGCCACCACCGGGTGGTTGACGAAGAAGCGCGACATGCGGGAGTCCTCAGTCGGCCTGGGCGTCGTCGCCCGGCAGCGCCGGCGCGGCATCGAGCTGGGCGGCGGTGACCGGATACGGCTGCGCCGGCTTGCCGAGTTCGGCGCGGCTGCCGTTGACCACGATCAGGCGCTCGCCCGGCTTGAGCCCGGACTCCACCACCCAGTCGTGACCGACCGCCTCGCCGGTGCGGATGTGGCGCTCCACCACCTTGTTCTGCGCGTCGAGCAGCTTGACCAGCGGCTCGCCCTTGCTGTCGCGGGTCACCGCCTGCTGCGGCACCAGCACCGCGCCCTGGTCGGTGGCCATCGGCAGCACCGCGCGCAGATACATGCCCGGCAGCAGCAGGTGCTCGGGGTTGGGCACCACCGCGCGCAGGGTGACGTTGCCGGTGCCGGCGTTGACCTGGGTGCCGACGAATTCGAGGGTGCCGGCATGCGGATAGGTGCTGCCGTCCTCCAGCCGCACCTGCACCTGCGCCTTGCCGTCGATGGCGTGGATCTGCCCGGCATCGAGTTGGCGACGCAGCGCCAGCATCTGCGTGCTGGACTGGGTGACGTCCAGGTAGATCGGGTCCAGCCGCTGGATGGTGGTCAGCGCCGCGTCCTGCGCGGCGGTGAGCAGCGCGCCGACGGTGTAGGCGGAGGTGCCGATGGTGCCGGAGATCGGCGCGGTGATGCGGGTGTAGTCGAGGTTGATCCGCGCCGCCTGCAACGACGCCTTGGCCGCGACCACGGCCGCCTCGTCCTGGCGCAGCGCGGACACCGCGTCGTCGGCGTCCTGCTTGCTGGCCGCGTCCATGTCGGTAAGGCTGCGGGTGCGCTCGGCCTTGGGTCGCGCGCTGGCCAGCGCCGCCTCGGCCTGCACCAGGTTGCCGCGCGCGATGTCGTAGGCGGCCTGGTACGGCGCCGGGTCGATCACGTACAGCGCCTGCCCGGCCTTGACCTCCTGGCCCTCCTGGAACAGGCGCTGGCGCAGCAGGCCGCCGACCTGCGGGCGCACGTCGGCGGTCTCGTAGGCCACGGTGCGACCGGCCAGGGTGCGCTCGACCGGCAGGGTGCGCGCGCCCAGGGTCAGCACCCCCACCCGCGGCGGCGGCGCGGACGCCGGCTTGTCGCCGGAGCAGCCTCCGGCCACGGCAATGGCCAGCAACAGGGCACAGCGAACGGGACGACGAGGCGCCTGGAAGAGGTCGGACATGGGGAGTGCGGCTGGGAAGAAACGCGCAACGCTACTCCACCGATGTGTCGCATCGCACCATCGCTGTAACGGTGTGTTGTACGGGCTTCACCAAGGTCGGAGAAACGTCGGAGCCGGCGCGCAGCATCGCGCCGTCGAACATGGCCATTCGTTCTATTACCGAACACAAATGCGATAATCGCCCAGCCTGCCGACGCTCTTTCGAGTTGCGGCATGCCATCGTGCGCACGCCCCGCCCTCGCCGCCGTCGTGGCCCGGCAGCGGACGCCGCGCGCCTACCCTGCAGAGGATCGAAAACGTGCAAACCCAATCGGATGTGTCGGCCGGCGGCCGGATCGTGCTGTGGAGCGTCGGCCTGCTGCTGGCGCTGATCGGGCTGGCGCTGCTGGTCGGCGGCATCCGCCTGGCCACGCTCGGCGGCAGCGTCTACTTCCTGGCGATGGGCGCGGCCTGCGTGGCCTCGGCGCTGCTGGTGCTGCGGCGGCGCCCGGCCGGCGCCTGGCTCTACGCGCTGGCCTTCGTGCTGAGCGTGCCCTGGGCGTACTGGGACGCGGGCCTGGCGTTCTGGCCGCTGGTGTCGCGGCTGATGATGCCGGCGGTGCTGGCGTTGCTGGTCGCCCTGGTCTACCCGACCCTGCGCCGCGCCCGCGGCCTGCCCGGCGGACGCGGTGCGTATGCACTGGCGGCGGTGCTGGCGCTGGCCTGCGCCGGCGGCCTGGCCGGCATGTTCGTGCCGCACCCGCCGGTGGCCGCCAGCGGCCCCGGCCCGGCACCGGTACCGGTGACCCCGGCGCAGGCGCAACGCGACTGGAGCCACTACGGCAACACCGCCGGCGGCAGCCGCTTCGCCGCGTTGGACCAGATCGGCCGCGGCAACGTCAGCCAGTTGCAGGTGGCCTGGACCTACCGCACCGGCGACATCGCCCTCAGCGACGGCAACGGCGCCGAGGACCAGACCACCCCGCTGCAGATCGGCGAGACGCTGTACGTGTGCACCCCGCACAACAACGTCATCGCGCTGGATGCCAGCAGCGGCCGGCAACTGTGGAAGCGCGCGATCAACGCGCAGTCCTCGGTCTGGCAGCGTTGCCGCGGCCTGGCCTACTTCGATACCGATGCGCCGCTGGCGCAGCCCAGCGCGGCCGGTGCCTCGCCGGTCGCGGCGGCGGTGCTGCCGGCCGGCGCGAATTGCCGGCGCCGCGTGCTGACCAACACCATCGACGCGCGGCTGATCGCGCTGGATGCGGACACCGGCGCGTTCTGCAGCGGCTTCGGCCAGAACGGCCAGGTCGACCTGAAGGCCGGCCTCGGCGCTGCGCCGGATCCCCTGTACCAGTTGACCTCGGCGCCGACCGTGGCCGGGACCACGGTGGTGGTGGGCGGCCGCGTCGCCGACAACGTCCAGGCCGACATGCCCGGCGGCGTGATCCGCGGCTTCGACGTGATCACCGGTGCGCAGCGCTGGGCCTTCGACCCGGGCAACCCGCAGGACACGCAACCGCCGGCCGCGGGCACGTCCTACGTGCGCAGCACGCCGAACGTGTGGGCGCCGATGTCCTACGACGCCGCCTCCAATACCGTGTTCCTGCCGATGGGCAGCCCGTCGACCGACCTGTACGGCGCCGAGCGCACCGCGCTGGACCACCGCTTCGGCGCCTCGATCACCGCGCTGGACGCGAGCACCGGCAAGGTCAAGTGGGTCTACCAGACCGTGCACAACGATCTGTGGGACTTCGACCTGCCGATGCAGCCGAGCCTGATCGACTTCCCGATGGCCGACGGCCGCCGCGTGCCGGCGCTGATCATCGGCACCAAGGCCGGGCAGCTGTACGTGCTCGACCGTGCCACCGGCAAGCCGCTGACCGAGGTCCGCGAGGTGCCGGTGAAGGCCGCCGACATCCCGCACGAACCGTATGCGCTGACCCAGCCGCTGTCGGTGGGCATGCCGCAGATCGGCACCAAGCATCTGACCGAGGCGGACATGTGGGGCGCCACCCTGCTGGACCAGATGCTGTGCCGCATCGCCTTCAAGCAGATGCGCTACGAGGGCCTGTACACCGCGCCCGGCACCGACGTGTCGCTGAGCTTCCCCGGCTCGCTGGGCGGCATGAACTGGGGTGGGCTGTCGGTCGATCCGCTGCACGACGTGGTGTTCGCCAACGACATGCGCCTGGGCCTGTGGGTGCAGATGATTCCGCAGAAGGCCGAGAAGGCGGCGGCCTCCAGCGGCGGCGAGGCGGTCAACACCGGCATGGGCGCAGTGCCGCTGAAGGGCACGCCGTACGCGGTCAACAAGAACCGCTTCCTGTCGGCGCTGGGCATCCCCTGCCAGGCACCGCCGTTCGGCACGCTGAGCGCGATCGACCTGAAGACCCGCCGCATCGCCTGGCAGGTGCCGGTGGGCACGGTGCAGGACACCGGCCCGCTCGGCTTCAAGATGCACCTGCCGATTCCGATCGGCATGCCGACCCTGGGCGGCACCCTGGCCACGCAGAGCGGCCTGGTGTTCATCGCCGGCACCCAGGACTACTACCTGCGTGCGTTCGACAGCGGCACCGGCAAGGAACTGTGGAAGGCGCGGCTGCCGGTGGGCAGCCAGGGCGGGCCGATGACCTACCTGTCGGCCAAGAACGGCAAGCAGTACATCGTGATCACCGCCGGCGGCGCGCGGCAGTCGCCGGACCGCGGCGACTACGTGATTGCCTACGCGCTGCCGGACGCCAAGTAGGAACACGGCACGCCATTGCCGGCAATGGATGGCCCTGCGTTCGTGAGACCTCACAGCGCCTCGACCGAGGCGCAGCGTGTTGGACCAGACGTGGGTCAGGGCGCCTGGCAGCGGCGCCGATCGGGTGACGCGGCCCAGGTCGCGTCGCAAAGCGCGTTGTTCCCGAAGACTGGAACAGACCCGCGCCCGCCCCGCCCCGGCCTCAACGCGACGGTTGCAGCCGCATCGTCAGCACCGCGGCAATGGCCACCAGCAGCGGCAACGCCAGTACGTAGTACAGGTTGGCCGGCTGCCAGCCGGCGTCGACCAGCACGCCGACGGTCATCGGCGAGAGGATCGCGCCGACACGGCCGATGCCGATCGCCCAGCCCAGGCCGGTGGTGCGCACGGTCGGCGCGAACACGATCGGCGCCACCGCATACAGGCCGGCCATCGAGCCGAACAGCGCCGCGCCGATCACGAAGGCCACCGGGAAGGCCAACTGCAGCTGCGCGCCGAGCGTGGCGAACGCCGCCATCGCGAGTGCGGCGATCAGGAAGCTGGCCGCGGTCAAGCGCGGCAGTGCGAAGCGTGCGGCCAGACCGCCGAACAAGGCGCCACCGACGATGCCGCCCAGGTTCAGCAGCACGCCGCCGGTGACGCCTTGTTCGGCCGACACCCCGGCTTGCACCAGCAGCTTTGGCGTCCAGCTCAGCACGAAATAGAACGCGAACATGTGCATGAAGAAACCCAGCGCGATCAGCACGCTGTTGCGGCGCAGGCGCGGGGTGAACAGCGCCGCGTAGCCCGCCTTCTCCTGCACCGGCGGGCGCGGCGGCAGGGCATCCAGGGTCGGTGCGCGCATGCGCGTCAGCAGCACGTTGAGCCGCGCCAGCGCATCCGGCGGGCGCCGGCTGAGCAGGAAGTCCAACGACTCGGGCAGCAGCGCCAGCACCACCGGGATGCACAGCAGCGAGGCGAGTGCGCCGAACAGGAAGGCCGCATGCCAGCCCCAGCGTTCCAGCAGCATCGCGGCGATCAAGCCGCCCAGCGTGGCGCCGATGGGATAGCCGGTGGCCTGCAGCGCCACCGCGGTGCTGCGCCACTTCGGGCTCGCGTATTCGGCGGTGATCACGCCGACGCCGGCGAGCATGCCGCCGATGCCGATGCCGGTGAACACGCGCAGCGCGGCCAGTTGCCAGATGTCCTGCGCCAGCGCCGAGGCGGCCATGCCCACGGTCAGGATCGCCAGGCAGCACAGGATCATGTTGCGCCGGCCCCAACGGTCGGCCAGCGGCGCCAGCAACAGCGAGCCCAGCGCCATGCCCACCAGCCCGGCGCTGAGCGCGATGCCCAGCAGCTTGCCGGACAGGTGCCAGGCTTCCGACACGTGCGGGGCGATGAACGCCATCACCATCACGTCGAACCCGTCGAGCATGTTCAACAGCACGCAGACCGCAATCGCCGTCCACTGGAAACCGCTCATGCGGTCCAGGACGAGCGCGGAAGGCGGGGCGGCGGCATGGCTCATGGCAACACTCCTGCAAGAACGGCGAACGAGAACCGCGGCGTCGCGGGATTACTTGGAGGGCGCGGCGGCCTGCAGCGCGTCGAGCGCCTGCCGCAACCGCGCCGCGTCGATCTGTCCCGGCGCCGAAGCGCTGCCGAGCATGCCGAAGGTCAGGCTCTGCCCGAAGGTACCGCCGGACAACCGCGACACCGCGCCCAGCGGCCCCATCGCCATGGTCAGCAACGGCTGGCCGCTGCGCTGGCGCATCTGCCAGGTGGCGTCGAGCAGGTGCAGCACGTCGCCCGGATCGCGCGGCATCACCGCGATCTTCAGCACGTCGGCGCCCAGTGCCTGCTGCCGCTGCAACCGCGCCACGATCTCCGCCACCGGCGGAGTGGCGTGGAAGTCGTGGCTGGACATCACCACGTACACGCCCTGCCGGTGCGCATGCTCCACCAGCTGCCGCACCACCGCCGGATCGCGGAACATCTCCACGTCGAGCAGGTCGGCGAAGCGCGCCTCCAGCAGGCGGGCGTACAGCGCGCCGTAGGCGGCATCGTCGATCGCCGCCGCACCGCCCTCGGCCTTGGTGCGGAAGGTCAGCAGCAGCGGCTTGCCGTGCAGCGCCTGCGCCAGGCGCGGCCCCAATCCCGCCAGCGCCGCCGCATCGGTGGCGTCGTCCATCAGATCGATGCGCCATTCGGCCAGATCCGCATCGGGCGAGGCGGCGATGCGCTGCGCCTGCACCAGCGCCTGCTCGGCGTCTTTCGCGGTGATCGGCACGATGATCTTGGGCAGGCCGGCGCCGATAGCGAGCCCACGAATCTGCAGGACGTGCGGCGCCGGCAACGGGGTCGCCGTGGGTGGCGACGCCGGCGCAGTTGCGGGAGGCGCCGCAGCCGCGGCCTGCAGCGGCGAGGCCAGCAGCAGGCCGGCGCAGCACAGCAAGGTCAGTCGGGAAGGAAACAGGGGCATCGGGATCGGCCTGCAAAGAAGGCGCGCAGCGCGCGCTCAGAAGGTGAGCTTGACCTGCAGCCCCACCGCCAGCGCGTTGTCGGTGCGCGCATAGGCGAAGGTGCCGGGGTTGACGATGTACTGCACATCCGGCCGCAGCATCAGCCACGGGGTGAGTTGTGCGCTGTAGGACAGTTCGTAGAGTTCCTCGGCGGTGTCGAGCGCGAACACCGGCGCGTCCGGTGGCACGCCGGCATCGAGCAGCGCCGCGCGCCGCGCGTCGAGCAGGCGATGGTTGATGTCGGCGCCGACATAGCCCAGGGCGATGCGGTCCTGGCTGCGCCGGCCGATGCCCTGGTAGACGCCGCCCAGCGCGTACCAGCGGGTGATCTGCGCGGTGGCGCGGTCGGAGACCATGTACTGGGCGAAGCCGGTCAGGCCGCGGCCGCGCTCGCCACCGGGCGAGTACAACTTTTGTTCGACCAGCAGGTAGGCGCCGTCGCGGCCGGTGGTGGCACGCGGATCCAGGCCCTTGCGCGGCACCCGCGAGGAGTCGTAGTAGCCACCGAACTTGTAGGTGCCCGGATAGGCACCGCCGGCGCCCGGCGTCCAGGTGAGCTCGACGGGGAACAACGAGCCGGTGGTGCCGCGCGCGTCCAGGTCGAACGCGGTGTGCACGTTGTTGTTGGTGCTGGGATTGACCTGGAACCAGCCGACCCGCAGGTTCGTCGACGGCGTCAGTTGCTGCGCCGCCTCCGCGCCCCAGCGCGCGTTGGGATAGTTGTACCAGCCGCTGTTGCCGGACATCGCCAGCGGATGCGCACAGAACGCGGCGTTGACGAAGTTGGTCAGCAGCGTGTGCGCGCCGAACTGGTTGCCCATCGCGTAGAAGCCGGCCTTGATGTAGCTGCGCCCGTCGTTGAAGCGGCGGTCGTAGCTCAGTTCGGTCAGCCGGGTGAACTGGCCGCCGTAGGCTTCCTGGATCGGGAAGCGGTTGCCGAGCAGGTCGGCCGAGGTGCTGCGGCCGCGGCGGTCGTTGACCGTCACATGTAGCGCGCCGCCGTCCCCAGCCGGCGAGTTTCGCCAGGTCCAGGTCCACGCCCAGCCGCACCTGCTGCGCATAGCGCGCGCCGCGCTCGCCGCGGCCGCCGTCGACCACGCCCATGGCTTCGCCGACGTAGTCGCCGCGTACGGCGACGCCGCGCTGCAGCCAGTCGCTGCGCGTGCCGTTCCAGTCGCCGCTGAAGGTGCTGTGCGCCAGATCGGTGGCGTCTTGCGCGGCGGCGACCGCCGGGACGAAGGCGACGGCCGCGGCCAGCAGCGACCAGGCCGGCAACGACGGCGGGCGTCGCACCGCGCGAGCGCGAGCGCCAGCCAATGCAGCGCGGCTCACGGCGCCACCGCCAGCGGTGCGCTCAGCGGCGAGGTCGCGCCGTCGTCGCTGGTGACGGTGGCGGTGAGCGTGGCCAACTCCGTGGCATCGCCGTCCAGCGGCACCACAAACCGGCCCTGCCCCTGCGCATCCACCGGCGCTTCGACGCGGCCGAGATAGCGTTCGGCCTCGTCGTCGCCGGGGCGGCGGTTGCCGAACAGTTCCACCGTGTAGAGGTGGCCGGGACGGCCGACGAAGCTGCCCTGCACCCGCGGCGTGCCGGCGTCGCGTTCGATCGCGCGCAACTGCGGCGCGGCCTGGCCGAAGTTCGGCGGCGGTTGGCAGCCCTCCGCCGCCGCGGCGCCGCAGATCGCCGCGCGCTTGCGCGGATCCGGATCGACGCCGATGCCGCGCGAGCCGACGAAGGGCGCATGCTCCAGGCCGGGCACGCCGAACACGATGGCGCCGCGCGGCTGGCCCGGGACGCAGGTGCCGCCGGCGAAACAGCGTTCGATCTTCAGGCCGTTGCCGGACAGCAGGTTGGCGCTGAAGCGGTTGGGTTCGCTGCGCGGCTGCGGGCGTACCGCGATGCCGATGCCATTGCCGACCAGGCGGTTGCCCTCGATCAGGTTGTCGCGCCCGGTGACGCTGACCCCGATCGAATTGCCGGCGAAGTCGTTGTCGGCGATGGTGTTGCGGTTGCCCCAGTTGATCTGCAGCCCGTCGGAATAGCGCTCGAAGCGGTTGCGCAGCACCGTGTTGTCGTTGCCCCACAGGATCTCGATGCCCTGCGAGGGCTCGGGGTTGGCGTCGGTGGAGCGGAACACGTTGTCGGCCACCAGGTTCCAGGCCGCGCCGCGGGTCAGTTCCAGGCCGTCGCCGTTGTCGAGGAAGTCGTTGCGCACGATGCGGTTGCGCACCGTGGTGGTGGCGGTGGACTGGCCGTTGCCGTCGTCGCCGGTCAGCATCACCCCGGCGCCGCCGTGGTTGGCGACGATGCGGTTGTCGCGCAGCACGTTGTCGCTGGCGCGGTTGATCAGCACGCCGATGCAGAAGTTGCGGATCTCCAGGCCGCTCAGTTCCACGCCATGGGTGTCGCGCAGCACCAGGCCCGGCAGCGTGGTGCTGCGCACGTTGGTGCCGAACTGGCCCTTCTCCGCGCCCGGGCAGGCGGCGGTGCCCTTGCCGCGGATGTAGCCGGCACCGTCGATGGCGATGTACTGGCCGTCGCGCGCGCGCGCCAGGCCGACCACCTGCAGCGGCCCCTGCAGCGCCGGCAACGGCGCGCGCGGGCGGATCACGTACGGCGGCGCGCCCACCGCGGCGATCTCGATGCGGTAGCGGCCGGGGGCCTGGTTGGCGGTCGTGATCGCCCAGCGCAGGGAGCCCGGGGCGTCGTCGTCGGCGTAGCGGTCCACGGTCAGCACGCTGCGCTCCGGCGGCGGCGGCTCGGCCTGGTAGGCGCACACGGCGCCGGGAAGCAGGGCCGCGAGCACGGCCAGGCCACGGAAACACACAGGGGACATGCACCATCTCCAACAGGATCGGGACCGCACCGGCGGCTGCGCGCCGGACGCCGTCGCGTCCGTGGCACGGCGCCGGAACAGCGGCAACGCTAGTTTTATCGCAGTGCACCATTCAAGTGCGAATATCGATTGGCGGTGCGTTTATCGCACAACACCGTGCACATCGGCGTTTCCCGGACCCGCCGGCGCGCGGCGGCCGGCCCGGGCCACCGCGCTATCATCGGCAGCCGCGTGGCCGCCGGCCGCCCTACCGCCGGAGAGCGCCATGTCCCCGATCCGTCCGTTCCTCGACAAGACCCCGCAACTGGGCGCACGCGTCTATGTGGACCCGGCCTGCACCGTGATCGGCGAGGTGGTGCTGGAGGACGACGTGTCGGTGTGGCCGGGCACGGTGATCCGCGGCGACGTCAATCACGTGCGCATCGGCGCGCGCAGCAACATCCAGGACGGCACCATCATCCACGTCAGCCACCACAGCCCGTTCAACGCGGCCGGCTACCCGACCCTGATCGGCGCGGACGTGACCGTGGGCCACGGCACCATCATCCATGCCTGCACCATCGAGGACCTGTGCCTGATCGGCATGGGCGCGTGCATCCTCGACGGCGCCACGGTGAAGAAATACGGCTTCGTCGGCGCCGGTGCGGTGCTCGGCCCGGGCAAGACCGTCGGCGAGGGCGAGCTGTGGCTGGGCAATCCCGCACGCAAGGCGCGCATGCTCAGCGACAAGGAGATCGAGAGCCTGCACTACTCCGCGCAGCACTACGTGCGACTGAAGGACCGCTACCTGGCCGCGGCCGCGGCGTCGCCGCAGTAGGCGGCGGCGCCGCTACTCGGCCGCCAACGCCATCAGCGCACGGCCGATCGGGCGCGGCGTCTCGCTGCGCAGCACGACGCTGGTGGTCACCGCACCGAAGCGCGCCAGGGCGTCGATGACCGGCTCCAGCTGCGCCGGCGCGGGCACCAGCACGCGCAGCACGAAGCAGTCCTCGCCGGTGACCCGATGCACGTCCAGTACCTGCGGCATCTGCGCGAACAGTTCCAGGCATGCGCCGATCTGCGCATGCGTGGTGCGCAGGCGGACGATGGCCGAGGTCGCCAGGCCCAGCGCGCGCGGATCGACCCGGGCGGTATAGCCGGTGATCACGCCCTGTTCCTCGAGCCGGCGCACGCGCTCGGACATCGCCGGCTGCGACAGCCCGATGCGCCGCCCCAGCGCCGCCAGGGCGATACGTCCGTCGCACTGCAGCGCCTCCAGGATCGCGTAATCCAGGGCATCGCCCCGCCAGGTCTTCGCCGCCACTCGCCTCGCCCCTCGTCACGCACCGTGGATTCATCGGAAAAACGCTGCATCGGCCGATGCATCGCCATGGCGATGCCGGACAGGCCGCGCGACACTCATGCTTTCTTCGACGGAGCGTAGCGCATGCAGGACGTGGTGATCGTGCCGGGCATCGGCGACTCGGGGCCGGAGCACTGGCAAACCCTCTGGCAGCGGCAGGACACGCGCATGCGCCGGCTGCAACCGGACTCGTTCGCGCACCCGCAACTGCAGGACTGGCTGCGCGCGCTCGACCGCTGCGTGCAGGACTGCGCCACGCCGCCGTTGCTGGTCGCGCACAGCCTGGGCTGCCTGCTGGTCGCGCATTGGGCTGCGCGCGCCGACCGCCTGCCGCGCGGCGCCTTCCTGGTCGCGGTTCCCGATCCGGACAGCGACGCGTTCCCGCATGCGCTGGCCGCCAGTTTCGTCCCGGTGCCGACGGCGCGCCTGCCGTTTCCCAGCCTGATCGTGGCCAGCAGCGACGATCCCTACGCGACGCCATCCTACAGCCGCCGCTGCGCCTACGACTGGGGCAGCGGGCTGGTCGAACTCGACCGACTGGGACATCTCAATGCGGCCAGCGGCCTGGGCGCATGGCCGCACGGCGCGCAGTTGCTGGCCGCCTTCGACGCCGGCCTCGGACCTGCATCGGCCTCACCCGTCTGAGCGCTGCCGGCGCATCGCCGGCAGGACGCCGCGCGGCGCCGTGGACCGGCAAACGGGCGCGCGCGCGACTGGCGCGCCATGCACGCCTGCGCGACACTAGGCGCCTCTGGCGTGGGGACGCCACCGAACGAATGGAATCGCCAATGCTCAAGACCTCGCTGCGCGGCCTGCTGGCCGCTTTTTTCTGTGCGCTGTGCGCCACTGCCGGCTCGGCCCTGGCCCAGGACAGCGGCCCGGACATGACCGCCGAACAGTTCGTCGGCTCACTGCATTTCCGCAACAGCCATATCGAACTGCCGCAGGCCAAGGTGCATTTCGATCTCGGCCCGGCGTTCCGCTTCCTGGACAAGGCCGACGCGCGCAAGGTGCTGGAGAGCTACTGGGGCAACCCGCCGGACGACGACGTGCTGGGCCTGATCGTGCCGCGCCAGCCCGCACTCGACGAGAAGGGCAGTTGGGCGGTGGTCGTCACCTATTCCGACGATGGCTACGTGTCCGACGAGGACGCCAGCAAGATCGACTACCAGGCCATGCTCAAGGACATGCAGGAGGAGACGCGCGAGTCCAACGCGCAGCGCAAGAAGGCCGGCTACGAGCAGGTCGACTTGGTCGGCTGGGCGGTGCCGCCGCGCTACGACACCGGCAGCAAGAAGCTGTACTGGGCGCGCGAACTGGCGTTCGCGGGCGAGGGCGAGCACACCCTGAACTACGACATACGCGTGCTCGGACGGCATGGCTACCTCAGCCTCAATGCGGTCTCGGGCATGGGCGAACTGGCGCAGGTGCGCGAGGGCATGCAGCAGTTGCTGCCGATGGCCGAGTTCGACAGCGGCGCCCGTTACGCCGACCACAACCCCTCCACCGACAAGATCGCCAGCTACGGCGTGGCCACCCTGATCGGCGGCGGCCTGGCGGCCAAGGCGGGCCTGTTCGCCAAGCTCGGCCTGCTGCTGGCCAAGGCCTGGAAGCTGCTGCTGGTCGGCCTGATGGCCCTAGTCGCCGGCGTGCGCAAGCTGTTCTCCAGGCGCCAGCGCGACGGCGGCACGGTGCGCTGATCGGCGCCGCCGGCGTGCTGGGCAATTCACGTCACGCCGGCTAAAGTGCCGCTTCGGAAGCAGGACGCAGTCGAGAGCAGCATGCCGCCACAGGCAGCCGGCCGAACGGAAGGACGGCCTCCCCACATCGCAGGCGCCCTTGTCCGCCGCGCCGCGCGGCGGCGGTGACACGCATGCTCGATACCTACCGCGAGGTCATCACGCCCGAGGGCGTGGCGCTGCACCTGCCGGCCGCCGGCGCGGTGCCGCGCGCGCTGGCCTGGCTGATCGACCTGGCGCTGCGCTTCGCCCTGCTCACCGCCATGGGCATGTTTCTCGGCCTGCTCGGCGGCCTCGGCCAGGGCCTGTACCTGGTGGCGATGTTCCTGGTGTTCTGGGGCTACCCGATCGTGCTGGAGGGCTGGCGTGGCCAGACCCTCGGCAAGCAGGCGCTGGGCCTGCGCGTGGTGGCGCGCGACGGCGCGCCGGTGGGGTGGATGGCGGCGATCACCCGCAACCTGCTGCGCACCGTGGACATGCTGCCGTTCGGCTACGCGGTTGGCCTGATCGCCTGCCTGTTCGACGCCCATTCGCGGCGCCTGGGCGACCTGGTCGCAGGCACGCTGGTGGTGCACCAGCCGCCGCGCGCGGACGAGGCGCTGCCGCCGATCGCCAGTGCGCTCGCGCCGCCGCGGCCGCTGCTGCCGGCCGAACAGACGGCGCTGATCGCCTTCGCCGAGCGCGCGCCGCGACTCACCCCGGAGCGGCAACTGGAACTGGCCGCGCTGGCGCAGCCGCTGACCGACACGCCGGGCCAGGCCGGGGTGCTGCGCCTGTACGCGATGGCCAACTGGCTGCTGGGCCGCCGATGAAACAGGAACAGTTCGTCCTCCGCCATCAGCACGAGTGGCAGGCATTCGAGGCCTGGCTGCAGCGCAGCGGCAGCGGCAACGGGCGCAAGCCGGCGGCCAAATCCACCGCAACCGACGCCACGGATGCGGTCACGCCACCGAACGCGCACCAACCGCCGCCGCTCGCCGACGAGGACATGCCGGCGCGCTACCGGCGCCTGTGCCAGCAGCAGGCGCTGGCCTGCAAGCGCGGCTACAGTCCGCAGGTCACCGCACGCCTGCAGCACCTGATGCAGCAGGGCCACACCGTCCTGTACCGAGCGCCGCGTCCGCGCTGGCGACGCGCGGCGGAGTTCCTGTTCGCCGAATTCCCGCAGCTGGTGCGCAGCCAGGCCGGCTACATGGCCGCGGCCACCGCGCTGTTCGTGGTGCCGCTGGTGACCATCTTCGTGCTGCTGCAGTTCCGCCCGGAACTGATCCACGGGCTGATGGACCCGATGCAGGTCAGCCAGATCGAGCGCATGTACGACCCGGCCGCCAGCGCGCAGAAGCTCGGCCGCGACAGCGGCACCGACTGGCAGATGTTCGGCCACTACATCATGAACAACATCAGCATCGGCCTGCGCACCTTCGCCAGCGGCCTGTTGGCCGGACTGGGCACGGTGCTGGTGCTGCTGTTCAACGGCATCACCATCGGCGCGGTGGCCGGGCACCTGCACCAGATCGGCTACGGCGTCACCTTCTGGCGCTTCGTCGCCGGGCATGCGCCGTTCGAACTGACCGCGATCGTGATCGCCGGCGGCGCCGGCCTGCAGCTCGGCCTGAAGGTGCTGGCGCCGGGGCGGCGGCGGCGCATCGACGCGCTGGTGGAAGGCGGCAAGATCGGCGCCCGGCTGTGCCTGGGGGTGGCGGCGATGCTGCTGGTGGCCGCCTTCATCGAGGCGTTCTGGTCGTCCATCGCGACCGTGCCGGCGTGGATCAAGTACAGCGTATCCGCGGTGCTGTGGACGCTGGTGCTGGCGTGGCTGTGGCGCGGCGGGCGCGGCCGCGCGGAGGCCATCGATGCGGATTGAGCGCCTGGACGTGGTGCTGCGCGCACGCTCGGCCTGGGAAGCGATGGAACTGGGCAGCGCCCTGGTCCGCCGCCACGCCGGGGCGATCTGGAAGCCGTGGCTGCTGGTCACCCTGCCGCTGTTCGCCGCGCTCAATCTCGGTGCCTGGGCGATCGACCAGCTGTGGCTGGCGCCGCTGCTGCTGTGGTGGCTGAAGCCGGTGCTGGACCGGATTCCGCTGTTCGTGATCTCGCGTGCGGTGTTCGGCGACGTGCCGCGCGTGCGCGACACCGTGCGCGCGCAGGGCGGCTGGGGCTGGCGCACCCTGATCGGCTACCTGACCTGGCGCCGGCTGAGTCCGGCGCGCAGCGTGTTCATGCCGCTGGAGCTGCTGGAAGGCGCAAGCGCCGACCAGCAGCGCGAGCGCCGCCGCACCCTGGGCGGCGCCATCTACGGCCATGCACTGCTGATGGCCAGCGTCTTCGCCACGTTCGAAGGCATGCTCAGCCTGGCCTGCATCGCCACCATCTTCCTGTTCGTGCCCATCGACCTGCTGCCGGAAACCGCACGCGCGGCCTGGTCGCTGATCGGCCAGCAGACGCCGGTGTGGGCCGACATCGGCTTCAACGCCATCGCCTGGCTGGCGATGACCCTGATCGAACCGTTCTTTGTCGGCGCCGGCTTCGGCCTGTATCTCAACCGGCGCACCCAGCTCGAAGCCTGGGACGTGGAGATGGCGCTGCGGCGGATGGCCGCGCGCCTGCGCACTTCTGCGCCGCTGGCGATGCTGTGCGTGGCCCTGCTCGCCGCACCGATGGCGGCGCTGCGTGCGCAACCGGCCACCGACACGGCGGTGCACGCTGCCCCCGCCGACGACAAGCACGATGGCGCTGACGAGACCGACGCCGACCAGGACGCAGACACCGACAGCAAGGCCACCGCGCACGCCACCGACAGCCAGCACCACGGCGCGCGCCCGGTCCCGCTGGACGAGGTGTTCGACACCGTTCCCGCCGCCGATGCGCGTTTCGCCCGCGCCGCCGACCGCGCCTACGACGACCCCCTGCTGACCGCCAAGCGCACCATCGGCTACTGGAAGAAGCGCAATCCCGACGAACCGCCCAAGCCGGACGACAAGAAGCAGGACCTCACCGCGTTCGGCCAATGGATCAAGGCCGCCGCCCAGGCCATCGCCTTCGTCGGCAAGTGGGGCATGTGGGTGCTGGCGGGGATCCTGGTGCTGGTGCTGCTGCTCACCGCCAGGCACTGGCTGCCGTGGATGCGCGGCGGCGGCGGACGGCAGCGAGCACCGGTCGCGGCGGCGCCGGAGCACACCCCGGTGCTGGCGCCGCAACCGCTGCCCGACGACGTGGCGACGGTGGCACGACGCGCCTGGCGCGAGGGGCGCCACCGCGATGCGCTGGCGCTGCTGTACCGGGCCAGCGTGGCGACGCTGTGCGAGCGCGCCGACCTGGTGCTGCCGCCCAGCGCCACCGAGGCGCAGTGCCTGCGCGCCGCGCAACGCCTGCCCGACGACACTGACCGCAGCCTGTTCGCCCGCATGGTGCGGGTCTGGCAGCACGCCGCCTACGCCGGCCGGCTGCCCGAGGACGGCGCCTTCGACGCGCTGGTCGACGACCTGCAGCGGCAGTTCCGGTGGCAGGCATGAACAGCGGCACGCGCAATGCGCTGATCTTCCTGGTCGGCCTGCTGCTGGTCAGCGTCGCCGCGGCCTGGTTCTTCGGCCGCTACGAACGCGCCGAGCGGGTGATCGTGCTGCCGCCGCGCGGCGAGGCCGCCTACAACCCGCTGTACGCGCTGCGCCAGACCCTGCGCGCCGACGGCGTACGCGCCGAGTCGCGGCAACGCCTGGACCTGGCGGCGATGCGCCTGCGCCCGCACGACAGCGTGGTGCTGTACGGCGATCCGCGCATGCTCGGCAAGGCCGACGGCGACGCCTTGCTGGACTGGGTGGAGCATGGCGGACACCTGGTGCTACGCACGCCTACCGCGGAGGTCAAGCGCGGCGACGTACCGATCCTGGACGCGCTGGATATCACCGTCGAGGCGCGCAGCCCGGACAACTGCCTGATGATGGCGGTGCCGGGCGCACCGCCGCAGAAAGTGTTCTGCGACGGCCGCCGCTTCCACATCGATCCGGACACGCCCGACAACTGGTGGAGCGGCGAGGACGACGACTTCGTGTTTGCGCGCGTTCCCTACGGCGACGGCAACGTGGACGTGCTGTCGGAGCTGGACTTCCTCGAGAACCAGGACAACCGGATCGGCGCGATGTTCGATGGCTCGCCGATGGAGAACGACCCGATCCTGCGCAAGGGCGGGCTGCGCGAAGCCGGCAACCGCCTGCTGACCCGTCAGGTGCTGGGCCCCAACTACGGCCAGGGCACCATCCACCTGATCTATTCGGCCGAACTGCCGTCGCTGTGGCGCACCCTGTTCACCCGTGGCTGGCCGGCCTGGCTGCCCGCGCTGCTGATCCTGCTGGCCTGGCTGTGGTCGCGCATGCAGCGCTTCGGGCCGCTGCTTGCCGCACCGCCGGCCGACCGCCGCTCGCTGCTGGAACACGTGCGCGCCAGCGGCGAACATCTGCTGCGCTATGGCCGCGCCGACCTGTTGCATGCGGCGATGCGCGAGGCGTTCCTGGCGCGGCTGCGCCGGCGCGCGCCGATCGCCGCCGCGCTGGAGGGCCCGGCCCAGGCCGCGGCCATCGCCGAACGCCTGCAACTGCCGGTGGCGCAGGTCGAACAGGCGCTGCAGCCGCCGCCACCCAACCAACCCGCCGCCTTGCGCGAGCGCATCCGCCTCCTCGTCCAGATGAGAAACCAGTTATGACCACCGCCTCCTCCGACGCCGTCGCGCCGCTCGCCGGCCCTGCCCTGATCGAACGCGCCGAGGCGATCCGCGCCGCGGTCGGCCACGCCTTCATCGGCCAGCCGGAGGTGCTGGACCAGATCCTGATCGCGCTGCTGGCCGGCGGCCACGTGCTGATCGAGGGCGTGCCCGGCCTCGGCAAGACCCTGCTGGTGCGCGCCCTGGCGCAGGCGCTGGAACTGAACTACGCACGTGTGCAGTTCACCCCGGACCTGATGCCCAGCGACGTCAGCGGCCACGCCGTGTACGACCCCAAGACCGAGAGCTTCAAGATCCGCCGCGGCCCGGTGTTCACCCATCTGCTGCTGGCCGACGAGATCAACCGCGCCCCGGCCAAGACCCAGTCGGCGCTGCTGGAAGTGATGCAGGAAGGCCAGGTCACCATCGAAGGCAAGCCGTTCCCGCTGGCGCCGCCGTTCCTGGCCCTGGCCACGCAGAACCCGGTCGAGCAGGAAGGCACCTACCCACTGCCGGAAGCGCAGCTGGACCGCTTCCTGCTGAAGATCCTGATCGACTACCCGCAACTGGAGGACGAGGCGCGCATGGTCACCGCGGTCACCAGCGGCCGCAGCGCCGGCGACTTCGACCTGTCGCAGGTGCCGCGCGTGCTCGGCGCCGAGGACGTGGTGGCGATGCAGGCCGGCACCGCTGCCATCGCGGTCGACCCGCAGGTCATCGACTACGCCGTGCGCATCGTCGCCGCCACCCGCCGCTGGCCCGGCATCGCCCTAGGCGCCGGCCCGCGCGGCAGCATCGCCCTGGTCCGCGCGGCGCGCGCGCAGGCAGTGCTGTCCGGCCGCGACTTCGTCACTCCCGACGACATCCGCGACGTGGCCAAGCCCGCCCTGCGCCACCGCATCGCCCTGGCCCCGGAACTGCAGATCGAAGGCCAGAGCGCCGACGACGCTCTCGGCGCGTTGCTGGCCAAGGTGGAGGCGCCCAGGAAATGAGCCGGGAGTCGGGAATGGGGAATGGGGAATGGAAAAAGCCGGGATTCCTGGCGTTTCCGGCAATTCCCGATTGCAATGAACTGACGAACGCCGTGATGCGTCGCGCTGCAGCCCTGCCGCTTTTCCGATTCCCCATTCCCCATTCCCCACTCCCGGCCCCCAAGCCATGAGACCCGCCCCGCCCCTGCTGGCCTTGCTTGCGCTGTGGGCGCTGTACGGCCTGGCCGTGGCGCTGGGCTGGCTGCCGCTGTGGAGCTGGCAGGCGGTCGCGGCGGCCATCGCGCTGGTCGCGGCGTTCGATGCGTGGCGGCTGTGGCGGCGGCCGACGCCGCAGCTGCGCCGTGAGCTGCCCGAGGCGTTGCCGCTGAGTGTGCAGCGCGAGGTGGTGCTGTATCTGGACAGCGCAAAACGCCAGCGCGTGGACCTGTTCGACCTAGTGCCCAGCGGCTGGGAGTTGCAGGGCCTGCCGCAGCGGCTGACCCTGCCCGCCGCGCACCAGACCCAGGTGCGCTACCAGCTGCGCCCGACCGCGCGCGGCCGCTTCGTGTTCGACGGCACGCACCTGCGCCTGCATGCGCCCTGGCGCCTGTGGTGGCAACAACGCCTGGCCGGGCCGGCGCAGACCGTGCGCGTGTATCCGAACTTCGCGCCGCTGACCCGCTTCGCCCTGTTCAGCGCCGAACAGGCCTCGCGCCTGGTCGGTGCGCACCTGAAGCGTCGCCGTGGCGAAGGCACCGACTTCCACCAGATGCGCGAGTACCGGATCGGCGACAGCCTGCGCCAGATCGACTGGAAGGCCACCTCGCGCGCGCGCAAGCTGATCTCGCGCGAGTACCAGGACGAGAAGAACCAGCAGCTGCTGATGCTGATCGACACCGGGCGGCGGATGCTGGCCAGCGAACGCGGCCTGTCGCATTTCGACCACGTGCTCAACGCCGCGCTGGTGGTGTCGTACCTGGCGCTGCGCCAGGGCGATGCGGTGGGCATGATGGCCAGCGGCGGCGACGCGCGCTGGGTGGCGCCGCAGCGCGGCATGGCCACGGTCGACGTGCTGCTGCGCGCCAGCTACGACCTGCAGCCGCAGCCGGTGGCCACCGACTACCTGGCCGCGGCCACCGAACTGTCGCTGCGCCAGCGCCGCCGCGCGCTGGTGATGCTGGTCAGCAACGTGCGCGACGAGGACATCGAGGACCTGCTGGCCGCGGTGCGCCTGCTGCAGCGCCGCCACCTGGTCTGCGTGGCCAGCCTGCGCGAGCGCGAACTGGACCAGGCGCTGGCCGAGGACGTCCACGAGCTGCCGCAGGCCGTGCAGGCCGGTGCAGTGGCGCGCTACCTGCAGCAGCGCAGCGCCGCGCACGACGCACTGCGCAGCCACGGCGTGATGGTGCTCGACGTCACCGGCGAGGAACTGCCCGCCGCGCTGATCGAGCGCTACCTGGCGGTGAAGCGCGACGGCTTGCTGTAGCGCGACGCTGTCGATGCAGTGCGGTGGCATGCCGCCCGCGGTATGGCCAGCACATGGCGGCTGCATCGCCCCAGCCGCTCCTGACGAGAACGAGGCTGGCGTAATGGGTGCACTGTGGGAGGGACTTCAGGGGACCTCGAATAACCACAGAGTCCCGTTGTAGGAGCGGCTTCAGCCGCGACAAGCGCTACCGGGAATGCCCGTCGCGGCTGAAGCCGCTCCTACGAGGATAACGACGTGTCCGGCTGCGCCGCGGCAACGCGCGTTATTAGAGACACCTTCAGTCCCGACAGCGTCCGAAGACGACCGACGTTCACGCCATCGTGCGTCGCGGCCGAAGCCGCTCCCATGGCGGCAACGCGCAGCAACCGCAACATGCCAGAAACGCGCATGCCGGGCTGCGCTGCACGCGCGTCAGTGCATGGTCAGATGCTTGAAGAACAAGGCCACTTCGTTCTTCGATCTGCTCTTGGACAACACCTCTTCGTACCTGCGTTCCAGCAGCGTCAATCGCAGGTGCAACGCAAGATGCGCCTTGCTCCTGGACAGAGAAATCTCATAACCACGGATGTTGCTACCCCTATCGGCCGCTTCGAACCGATGCCGCCGGCGCACGAAGCCCTGAGGCTCGAGCAGCGGGCCGACCACGTCGGCGATCTGCAGGACGACGGCATTTTTGGTCTGATTGTTCATGGCCAATGCCCCACTGGCGCATCGTTTCTCCCGATGCGCAACGCCGGGCACGTCAGCCGTGCTTCACGCCTCGGCGTGCTGACGCTGGCTGCGTCCCCTCCGGCAGTCCAGCATCCCCGCCAACACCGCATCATCGCTTCCGCAACGCGTGTCAACCGCGTCGAGTCGATCAGGTCCACACCCTGCGCTCGCACGGCGACAGCTACAGCATCCGGCATTCCGCCACCGCTCACTTTGCCGCAGGCAACGACGGCAACTGCGCGCAGGCCTGCTGCAGGCGCTGCAGCGTCCGCAGCATCAGTGGGCGGTGCCGCGCCAGCTTCATCCACGCCGGCAACCGCGCCACCATCGAGCGACCGAACAGGCCGCGGCGTTCGCGCAGCGTCGCCGCCACGTAGTCCTGCAACTCCTGCAGATGACGCGGGTTGTAGGCCCACAGCACCCCGGCGCGGGTCGGCGCAACCAGCACCAGCGGCATGCCGAAATGCGGATCGCAGGGCGATCCATCGCGCACGCGATACGTGGTGACCGCCACCGCGCTGCTTTTCCCGCAATGCGCGCAACGCCCGGGCAAGGTCGCGGGCGCTGCGGTTGCACCGGTCGACGTCGCACGCACCCGCACCCACTTGTGCCCACAATGGCCGCAAGCGCGATGACCTTCCAGCTGCACCGCGCCCACCCAATCGTCGGCGTCGCTGTCCAGCCCCGCAGCGCACTGGCCGCAACGAAAGCGCGCCTGCCACCGGTAAGGCTCCCATTGCGCGAGCACCCAGCCAGGCGCACCGCAGCGATGGCAGCGCACCGCCACCTGGTCCGCATAGGCGGCCAAAGGCGTGCCGTCGTTGCGATGCCGACGCGGCGCGTCAGGCGACACCGCATCGGCGCGCGACACAGACTCAGGCATACAGCACACCCGGCTGCGCGTCCTCGACGATGGCGTGCGGCAGGAACCGCGCGCTGTCGCGGGTGATCGGGCCGTCGTCCTCGCGGATGCCGATGCCGCAGGCGCGGTCGCCGACGATCCAGCTGCCGACCATCGGGTAGCGGCCCTCGAACGCCGGCAACGGATGCGCCTGCTGGCGGATGTAAGGCCCGGCATAGGGGCCATCGCTCTCCAGCACACGCCCGTCATCCAGGTGCAGCACGATGTTGGCGCCCTCGCGCGAATGCAGCGGCTTGCGCACCCAACCCGGCGGCAACGCGCTGCCATCGTCGAACGTGGCCGGCAACAGGTTGGGATGGCCGCGATGGCGCTCCCACAGCAGCGGGAGGATGCCCTTGTTGCTGAGCAGCGCCTTCCACGGCGGCTCCAGCAGGCGCAGGCCCGATCCCGGCAGCGCCTGGCCGAAGCGCTCGGCGAACATGTCCTCCAGCGGATACAGCTTGAACAGCGCGCCGATCACCGTGTCGTCCAGATCGGTGTAGCGGCCGTCGCTGGACAGGCCGATGTCCTCGATCGCGATCATTTCGCCAGCGACGCCGGCCTGCGCGGCGCAGTCGCGCAGGTAGGCGACCGTGCCTTGATCCTCTTCCGAATCGCGCACCGCGGCGAAGTACAGCGGCGGCGGCAGCCAGCCGGCGAGCGCGGCAAAGCGCTCCAGCAAGGCCTCGTGGATGGAGTTGAACTGGTCGGCGTCGTCCGGCAGGCGGCCCTGCGCGCGCTGGTCCTCCAGCCATTGCCATTGGAAGAACGCCGATTCGAACAGCGAGGTCGGCGTGTCGTAGTTCAGTTCGTACAGCTTGGCCGGGCCGCGGCCGTCGTAGGCCAGGTCCAGGCGCCCGTACAGATGCGGCTCGCGGCGCCGCCAGCTGTCGGCGATCCAGTCGCGGAACGCCGGCGGAATCGCCAGCCGCTGCATCAGCGCCTCGCTGGCGACAATGTCGTCGAGCAAGCCCATCGCCATCGCGTGCAGTTCGGCGCTGGGGTCTTCCAGGTCGCGCTCGATCTGGCGCAGGCTGAACGCGTAGTAGGCGCGTTCGTCCCAGTAGCGTTCGCCGTCGATGGTGTGGAAGCGGAAACCGTACTCCGCGGCCTGGGCGCGCCAGTCGCCGCGCTCGACGATCGCGATGCGTTTCATGCGGGGTCTCTTGCGAAGAGGAAAAAAGCCGTGCTCAGCTGCCGAAGCCGCGCCCACCGCCGGATTCGCCGAAGCCGCCGCGGCTGACGGTAACGGCCCGGTTCGGTGTGGCGCCGATATGGGTCATGGTCTGGTTGCCGCGCAGGCTGCTGCCGGCCGCGGCCGCACCGGCACCGCCGGAATAGGACGCCGGCCGCTGCCACTGGTTCTGCCGGTCCTGATAGGCGGGCGCAGCATTGAACCCGGCGGCGCGGTTGTTGTTGAGCATCTGCGACAGGAAGAAGCCGGTCATCATCGGCCCGATGAAGGAATGGCCGTGGCTGTCGCGCTGCTCCACGCAGCGATCTTGCGAGTAGTCCTGCGCGCACTGCTCGCGGCTGGCGTACTTGGGCCCCTGCTCGGCCGCCTGCTTCTGCGCCTGGGCGAAGGCTTCGCGGCAGGTGGCGATGTCGTGGGTCTGCGCCACGCAGGCATCCACCGAGGTGTACAGGCCTTCCTGGGCCTTGGCTTCCGGCTCACGGCCGCAGGCGGTGAACAGCAGCGGCGCCGCGCTCATCAGCAGCAAGGCGGTCGTCTTCGACCTTTTCATGGCAACGTCTTCCTGAGTCCAGCCACGATGATGCCCGGTTCCGCCGGCCGCGGAAACCCGCGGCCGGCGGTTGGACGTCACGGCGGACGCGGTCGCGACGCGTCAGCTCGTCGGCGGCGGCGGCACGTAGCTGGACAGGCGCGCGTCGAAGTACGGCTGCACCGCGGCGATGTTGGACTTCACCTGGATATCCATGCCGACGTCGCGACTCATGCCCAGCACGTCGTTGTCCGGCCAGCCGGGCCCGAAGCACCATTGCGTGCTGGGGATGTTGTTGGCCTGCAGGTGCGCGAGCATGCGCTTGGTCGCCAATTCCGCACTGGCGTTGCCCGCCGGATAGCCGTGCTCGCCGAGGAAGCCGCGCTTGCCCCTATGTGCCAGCCAGTCGATGAAGGGCGTGACCATCTCGATGCCGGTGTCCGGCGCAACGGATTCATTGGGATTGGCCCAGGCACCGCCTCCGCGGCCCTCGTTATCAAGGTAATTGTGGGCCTCGTAGACGATGCGATCGTACGGATCGGGGATCGTGTCCAGGTTGTTGGACACCTCTTTCCACCGGCGGGCGCTAGCGTATTCGTTGCCGCAGACGAACACGTAATGCGACCGGTCGAAATCGAAGATGCGCGCCGCGGTGGCGGTGGCGGTGCGCAGCCAGTGGTCGGCCATCACCAGCTTGCTGCCGTCGGCGTTGAGCTCCGGTCCCTGGTAGGGCTCGTTCATCAGGCCCCAGCCGAAGATCGCCGGATGCGAGCGGAAGCGCTGCACGATGCGGCTCCACAGGTCCGGCAGGCCGGCGGCGTTGTACAGCGTGCAGCCCGGCGTGCCGATCACGCGGTACTCGTAGAGCTTGAGCAGGCTGTCGGCAGGATCGAAATAGCCCAGGTACAGGAAATTGCCCTTGCGGTAGGTGCCGTCCCACACCGTCTGGTCGGCGGGATCGGTGACCGCGCGCCCATCGGGCCCTACCAACTGACCGGAACTATCGCGCCGGTAACCGGACTTGCTCGCGACCTTGATCGGCAGGCGCATGTAGTCGTGCAATTCCAGGATCGCCACCTTGCCGCGCTGCGCGAGCCGATTCAGCACCTGCTCGACCTGGTCGCAATACGTGGCGTTGAGCGGTATGCCCTGGCCGGTGCTGAAGCGTGCGGCGGTGGTGGGCAGGCGGAACAGCGGGCAGGCGCCGGCGGCGGCGATGTGCTGGTCGCGGATGTCGCGGTAGTGCCGGTCGATGACGGCGTTGTCCACGAAATTGTTGGACGCCAGCCCGGACAGGTTGAGGCCGGCGAACGGCAGCGTGCCCGCAGCGCGGGCCTGGCCGCCGAGGCCCCACAGCGCGGCACCGGCGGCGATGCCGACACCGGCGCGCAGCACGCTGCGGCGGCCCGGATCGGCCGGGGTGGAGGCGAGGGACGGGGTGGGGGAGGAAACAGCGGAAGACGAACGCACATGCCGGAGCATGGACACCTCCTGTGGTCAGGATGGGCGAGCCGGGCCTACGCCCCCTGACGCACCGGCCTCCGCAGTCTGCCAAGCACAGGCAGGCGGGTCTGCGACCCGCTTCGCACTCCCGGCCGGCGTATGGCGGCGCCAGCGTGCGTGCTAACGTGGTCGGCCCACCGGTGGGCGCCAGGACGGTTGCAGCAGCAACGATCCGATCGCGCCACCATCGCCAGCCTCCCCGCCCGCTCGTTTGCTGCTCCCATGCCCGACTATCGCTCCAAGACCTCGACCCACGGCCGCAACATGGCCGGCGCCCGCGCGCTGTGGCGCGCCACCGGCATGCAGGACGCCGACTTCCACAAGCCGATCATCGCCATCGCCAACTCCTTCACCCAGTTCGTGCCCGGCCACGTGCACCTGAAGGATCTCGGCCAGCTGGTCGCGCGCGAGATCGAGCGCGTGGGCGGCGTGGCCAAGGAGTTCGACACCATCGCCGTGGACGACGGCATCGCCATGGGCCACGACGGCATGCTGTACTCGCTGCCCAGCCGCGAGATCATCGCCGACTCGGTGGAGTACATGGTCAACGCGCACTGCGCCGACGCCCTGGTGTGCATCTCCAACTGCGACAAGATCACCCCCGGCATGCTGATGGCCGCACTGCGCCTCAACATCCCCACCGTGTTCGTCTCCGGCGGGCCGATGGAAGCCGGCAAGACCAAGCTCGCCGACCACAACCTGGACCTGATCGACGCGATGGTGATCGCCGCCGATCCCACCGCCTCCGACGAAAAGGTCGCCGCATTCGAGCGCAGCGCCTGCCCCACCTGCGGCTCCTGCTCGGGCATGTTCACCGCCAACTCGATGAACTGCCTGACCGAAGCGCTGGGCCTGGCCCTGCCCGGCAACGGCACCGTGGTCGCCACCCACGCCGACCGCGAACAACTGTTCCTGAAGGCCGGCCGCACCGCGGTGGAACTGTGCCACCGCTGGTACGGCGCCGAAGACCCGCGCGCGCTGCCGCGTGGCATCGCCACCTTCGAAGCGTTCGAGAATGCGATGACCCTGGACATCGCGATGGGCGGTTCCACCAACACCATCCTGCACCTGCTCGCCGCCGCGCAGGAGGCCGAAGTGCCGTTCACCCTGCGCGACATCGACCGCCTGTCCAAGCGCGTGCCGCAGCTGTGCAAGGTGGCGCCGAACACGCAGAAGTACCACATCGAGGACGTACATCGCGCCGGCGGCATCGTCGCCATCCTCGGCGAACTGGCGCGCGGCGGCCTGCTGCATACCGACCAGGCCACCGTGCACAGCCGCAGCCTGGCCGAGGCCATCGCACAGTGGGACATCACCCAGAGCGAAGACCCCGCGGTGCAGACCTTCTACCAGGCCGGGCCAGCCGGCATTCCCACCCAGGTCGCCTTCAGCCAGGCCACGCGCTGGCCGAGCCTGGACGCCGACCGCGCCACCGGCTGCATCCGCGACGTCGCCCACGCCTACTCGCAGGAAGGCGGCCTGGCGGTGCTGTACGGCAACATCGCCGTGGACGGCTGCGTGGTGAAGACCGCGGGCGTGGACGAATCCATCCACGTCTTCGAGGGCAACGCCAAGGTGTTCGAGAGCCAGGACGCCGCGGTCAAGGGCATCCTCGCCGATGAAGTGAAGGCCGGCGACGTCGTGGTGATCCGCTACGAAGGCCCCAAGGGCGGCCCGGGCATGCAGGAAATGCTGTACCCCACCTCGTACCTGAAGTCCAAGGGCCTGGGCAAGCAATGCGCCCTGCTCACCGACGGCCGCTTCTCCGGCGGCACCTCCGGCCTGTCGATCGGCCATGCCTCGCCCGAAGCAGCGGCGGGCGGCGCCATCGGCCTGGTCCGCGACGGCGACAAGATCCTGATCGACATCCCCAACCGCAGCATCAACCTGCTGGTCGACGACGCCGAACTGGCCGCCCGCCGCGCTGCACAGGACGCGCAAGGCTGGAAGCCGGTGGAACATCGCCCGCGCAAGGTCACCACCGCACTGAAGGCGTACGCGCTGCTGGCGACCAGTGCCGACAAGGGTGCGGTGCGGAACAAGGCGATGTTGGATGGGTGAGGTATTGCCTGAAGACCGTGGAACTCGGCGGTCTTCAGGGGCGTCCCCGCACTGCACTGTGGGAGGGACCTCAGTCCCGACGCGCGACCACGAACGACCACCGTTGGGTTGCTTCTCTTGATGCTGGCATCCTCGTCGCCGGCGACCAGCCCATCCAGAGGACTGCGCGCCGCATATGCCCCACGACCCAGCACATGCGTATAGATCTGCGTCGTGGCCCCATCCTTGTGGCCCAGCAGTTCCTGCACCGTGCGGACATAGTGACCGGCCTCGAGCACATGCGTGGCGAAGGAATGACGCAGCGTGTGACAGGCGGTAGATGTGCCGTTACGCCTTCATCGTCATGGGTGTAACTCATACGCCAGCTCGAACGTCGATAACGCAGCCAGCATTGACATCCGGAGCCGCGATCACCACCCGGCAAGTCATTGATGCGAAGTAGGAATTTCCCTCTTTGCAGACGTCTGGCGTTGGTGGATACTTGGGACATCACCGCTTTTCGGCGGTCCAATAGTAGTTATGCCCCAAGACCAACCACCAAAAGTTTCTCGCTGGGCCCACTACAAGCGCATCAAGGCGTGGCGCTATGTGGCAATCTCCGCTGTGGCCATTGCGTTCTTTGCCTGGCTGTCATTAATGAAGGGAGACTGGACTTACTTTGAGCGTAGCGGCGGCATCGTTGCCCTGCTTGGAGCGTTGCTCGGCCTACGGAAGCTCTTTCGCAAAGGCGCTCGCGACCTCAATGCTCCCAATGATCCACTTGTGATCAACCGCAATCAGTTCAACGTACAAGCCATGTGGCAAGAAGTGGAGGATCTAAGTGATTCGTTTGCACAAGAGCTTGGCTTGGCACTCGCAGTAGTCGGCACCCTCATCAGCGCAGCGGGAGCACCACTGCTCCAAGTCCTGCTGCCACTTGGGGCATAACATTTCATTCAAGCCGACGCCGCTTCGCGGCGCGGCTTAATTCAGGCGTTAGGCGGCTGTCCGTGCAAACTCGCAAGCTTTCGGAACAAATCTCGATTAACGCCGCGAAGTTCTCCAGAAGTTATGTCGCGTGCTACAAGGCAGACTGCGACGGCCGCCCCTACCACGCGGGGACTCTTACAGGAATTGATCTTGGACATCAGATCGTACTGGTCACAGCTAAGCATGTGCTGGAGAAGGACAACGCTAATCCATGCGACGAAGACAACGTGCTTTACGCTTTTGTCGGCGGCAAGATTGACCAGCTCAATCGACTTCAAACGGCGATTCTTCCGCTACCCAATGGCAAGCTGTTAGACATATCTGTATTCGTGCCAGAGACTCATGATCCAGGCCAAATTGTATCTGCACCAATTCCCCTAAGCGCAGTGATGGCCAGCCCGACTACAAGCACTCACTATTTGGCTGCTTGTGGATTTCCTGAAACAAAGAATCGCAGAAAGGGCAAAGAACTGTCGAGTCGCCCATACGGCTATTTTGGTAAAGCAAAGAACATCGCCGCCCGTCACCACTGTGACTACGATCCAAGCTTCCATTTTGCTATAGAGATAAATCTTAAAAAAACTTACCGAGGAAACTTAAAAGAAGTGATCGCGCCATGTCCACAGGGTATTAGTGGTGGTCCGGTTTTCGTCACGCACGACTTTGCCCCTAATACACAGATCGATTGCATGCTCGCTGGTATAGTCATTGCGCGCGACCCGGAATCAAAACACCTGATTGGAGTTCATGCAGGGGTGATCGTTGATATCGCCCACGAGCTGTTCGGAAAATAAATCCGGCCACCTAATAATCCATTCAATCCGACGCCACTTCGCGGAGGGGATTAACTCAGGTGTTAGATACAAAACTCAATCACAGGCATACGAGACCACTACAACATGGATGATTCTGAAGAGCGCCCGAGCCGCGAAGAGTTCCTAGGTCTACTGTGGAGTGACATCATCAATTCGCCGATGCAGGAAGTCTGGATCGACAATGCAATTGACGCATCGCGGAAGCAGCCTGACGGTCCATTCGGGGACGCCGGGCCAGCCCTGGAACGGCTGATTTCTTTGGGAGCATCGAGGCGCGACCTGTCCCTCCTCTATCGCATGGCATCTTATGAGGCCGTGTTCGACACGCTCTATAAAATGGCTGATCCAGGGATCAAACCAGATGACGCGGCCATGCTCTTTGAGGATCTGCTTGGCTCGGACCCATCGGGTTTGGACGCCGGGCCTGGTTCAGCACCGGAAAAGAACTCCGAACAGTTGATGCAAAGTTTACCGCACCGTTGGCTGTGACGGGCTAACATCCTAGATAGTTTCTTGCCAGCCAGCACTCTGCGCACCACTGGTGTCTAACAATCATTCGAGCTAGACCGCTTCGGGGCTTGGCTTAATTCAGGCATAAGGCTCTTCATATGAAAAACGATCCACTTGATCCAGACTCGGTAAAAGACAGAGAAAGCTTTGTCCGCTTTGTTCATGCACTAATCACTGATCGTGAGAATGCTGAGCAGCTTGAAAGGGCTGACCCCAAGCGGTACCAATTGGGCGGAGCTAATGGCTGGCAGAACGGAGCAATCTCTTCCTTTCTCGATTGCGCACTGGCGGGAGCTGAGGCGCAAGATGACTGGGGCAATACATCTGAGCCAAGCTGGACAGATCTAGCAGTCTTTCTGTACCTAGGAAAAATATACGAGTGATCGTCCAGCGCGCTGCGGCGGACAGTCGTTGAACTCCACGTCCACCACGCACCTCGCAGATGCCCCATGAACTGGAAAGCGATCCTTGCCTACACCGCGCTACTGTTCCTTATCCAGTGCGGCACTGGCATTGCCAGCGGGTTCTTTGACCCTCTTGGATGGATCAATGCCTGGAACCTCCTCTCGTTCCTGCTCTGCGCCGCGCTGTTCGCACATATGACGCGACGGGTGGCGCAACACCGCCTCGCGCATGCCTGCCTCATCCTGGCCATGTACGCCGTCTTCGCGGATGTGGTCGCAGCGCTATTGCCGCCAGACATGACTGATGAACCGGCCATGTTTTTCGCTTTGGAATGGCTGCAGCTACTCGCTTCCACAGGCCTCGGCTTGCTCGTCGGCTGGGTGTTTCGGCACGCGGCCGATCAACACCGGATGCTGTAGTCGCCTGCAGCGCACGACTTCACCTGCCAAAGTCACCCGAGGGCTGGCTGACGCTCATGGTCAAGATCATCAAATTCGTTGGAAGAGGAACGGCACTGCTCCTCCTGGCAACGCTTGTCGCATTGGTCGCTTACGATGCACTCGCTGTCCGCCCACATCTGGCCCGAATTCGTGATCTGCTCGCCCAGGCCAGTCCAGAAGATGCCTCTCCTCCCGAAGCGATCCGCAGGCTGATTGATGCGAATGTGGGGTCGCCCTCCCCGCATGCGGCTCGCCTGGTGACGTCCCTCGTCTACCCGGATTTTGCGCAACGTCAGTCGCGCGTGCGCAACGCGCTTTGGAGCCTGCTGTTGCCAATGCATTTCGACAAGTCGCAAATGTACGGCATTTACGCCACCCTTTCTTACAACGGCCAAGATCATGGACTGAGCAGCTTTTCCCATCGGGAGTTCGGCAAGCCGCTCAGCCAGCTCTCACCAATGCAGGCTGCGGCGACCGTTGCGATCACCCATGCCCCTACGATCTACTTGAGAGACCGCGACAGGCTGGAAAAACACGCTCGGACGCTCCTGGTGAGGAGCCATCATCCGCATTAGCCTTACATTCGTGTCAAAGGCGACACCATCGGTACCCGCACAGAAATCTCTCTGACACGATCCTCCCCAACAGGATTGGCACTAGAATGAAGAAGACCCTAGCGTGCATCGCAATGACAGCGACCTTGGCGAGTCTGCCGCTCGCAGCACCGGCGTCTGAGCCGGTGCCATCCATCACCCAATCGACACTGAAGGAGTCCGAGAGCGAGTACCAACACAGCCCGCTCTGCACCAAGGAAGAACTCACCTTGTGGACGTGCCAAACGCGCAAACGCGTGTTCTCTCTATGTTCCTCGAAGGTGGTCAACCGGACCTCGGGCTACCTGCAGTACAGGGCGTCGGACGGTGGCAAACTGGTGATGCAGTATCCCGCCGACAAGAAGCCGCCGACTGGGCTTTTCACCTACACCTCGTTCCTGAACGGCAATGCATCGATCGAGTTCAGCAACGGCGGCTACCGGTACAGCCTGTTCGATCCACTCCGATCCGCCTCGTCCATTTCCGTCTCCGGACCTGGAGCGTCGGACAAGATCACGCAGATCGCCTGCGGCCCTAACCAGACCCTGCAGCTCAACTACACCATGCGGCTGATGTACGACTCGGGCGTCTGGGCCGACCCTTGAACGCGATGCAGTACGGCTCGCGCACCCTCGTCAGCACGTCGCCTGCCGCGTCTGGCATGGCGGACCGCAAGAAGAGTGCGACGGCCCGTGGCGATTGCCGCAATCGGCAAGTTGCTACACTCGACGCATACATGCAGGTCTCACTTAGCGCTCTCTGCAGGCAAGTGTTCGGTTTCACCGTCAATCCGGCACCTCTTTTTGCTGACTCCGAAAGATCCCTTTCCTCAACCATCGGCCCCATCATGAAATACGCAATCGCCTTCCTATTGCTTGCCCTCGTATCGTCGCCGGCGCTTGCCGGCAAGAACTGCGATGAGTTGAAGGCAGAGCTCACCGCGAAACTCGATGCCCACGGCGTCAAGAACTACACGCTGGACGCCGTCGACAACGCCGATGTCAAGGATCGCAAGGTCATTGGCAGTTGCGAGGCAGGACGCAAGAAGATCGTGTACAGCAAGAACAAGCCGTCGACGTAAGCGACAGGAGCTGTTACGTCATGCATGCAACATGGACGCGAAGCATTGTTCTCGCGCGTCGAAGGAACGTGCTATGCAGGTAGTGGATCACGCGCCTCATGCCTGGTTCCTCCTGCGCGACGGCGACACCCTGCTGCTCGACGTCAACTGCAGCCAAGGCCCCGTCGGTTACGAGTGGACCATGGCACTGACTGCCCAGGAAATTGCGCAGTTCCGCGCCCTTGGACGTGATTTCATCGCGCAGCTCGCCGAGCGCGTGCAGTCGACCGCGCCGGGGGTATTGGGCAATCGGTCGCCGTATCTGGTTCGCAAGGCGGATGCCGAGACCCGCCAGCGGGTCAACCTGGCGATCAAGGCCTGGATCAAGGACAACTGATCGTCCGGCGCGCGCCGTACTTCCCCGCTACTTCCGCCGCAGCATTGTTTTCTACCAGCGACAGCGACAATGACAGAAGACCCGAAAGCCCAAGGTCGCAAAGCGCTCCGCAGGAAGGTGGAGTCCGAGCAGCGCACATCTGAAGAGGCCGCGCTTCCCCTTCCCAAGGAAACACTCTGGGCCTTGTTCGATCACTTGAACGACGCGCTCGCCGATGGCTGCGATCATTCCTTGCGGCTCACCACGCAGTTCCTCGCGTCCCACGGTGTCGCGCCGGAGTCGGTCATCCCCTGGCTCGGTGCGCACGGCGGCTTCTGCGATTGCGAGGTGCTGTTCAATGTCGAGGAGCGCTGGGGCAAGCCGTGACCGGACATATGCCTGATGCAGGCCTGCCGTATCACTTCCTGGCCGACCTGCATCTGCATCCTGCGCAGCCAGGAAGCAAGGCGATTGCGCTCGTCCCCGGCCAGTGGTGCGCCATTCTCTGCATCGATCAGCAACAATGGTCCGCCCGCCTCACCTTCACCGGCAGCCCGTCGCCCGGCGATACGTTCCGGGCAGCGGTACAGTTGTTGATGTCTGAGGCAATTGCATGTTTCCCGGCAGGCACTGATTTCACGCTCTGGGCGAACGGCAACGCCGGGACAGGCCACGTGGTCTCGAGTACGGCCTGACGAACACGGCGGTCCACACCGAGCCCACATGCACGTCGACATCAGCCACCACGTAGACGCCAGCGAGCCCGACGACGAAGACGGCTACTACTACGCCTACACCCTCTACCACTTCAGCGACGGCCGCGACCGGCTGCTGGCACGCAGCTACGACGACGAGGCGGAGCAGGCGCATTTCCTGAGCATCGAAGTGGAAGGACGCGCCAGGACGATGACGGATGCGGACCTGCGGCATCCGCTGCTGCTGGCCGCCGCCGCGTACCTGGCCGGGGCCGGCAAGCGTAGACTGCGCTGGCTGAGCGGCCGCGGCGACGGCTACGAACCGCTGCCCGGCCAGCCCACCATCGGATCAGCGGAGGCTCCATGAAGCGCGTCACCGGGATTGGCGGCATCTTCTTCAAGGCACAGGATCCGGCCGCACTGCAGGCCTGGTATCAGCGGCATCTCGGCATCGACGTGCAGGCCTGGGGCGGCACCGCCTTCGCCTGGAACGACGACAGCGGCGCGCCGGTGACCGGCTCCACCGTCTGGTCCATCGGCGCGGCGGCACAGGAGCCGCACTTCTCGCCCGGCACGGCCCCCTTCATGATCAATTACCGGGTGCACGATCTGCACGCCCTGGTCGCGGCGCTGCGCGAGGAAGGCTGCCACGTGCTGGAGCGCATCGACGAATCCGAATACGGCGCATTCGCCTGGGTCATCGACCCGGAAGGCAACAAGGTGGAACTCTGGCAACCGCCCGCAGGGCAGTAGCGCCGGCAGTTACCGCTGGGCGCCCGACCAACGAGCGTCGAAGCCGCCCCACATGCTGGCGCCCGCCGGCATCGCCCATGGCCGCCGACCGGTGGGTGGGTGCGGCCGACGGCCGGCACTCGATCTTCGCTCGCCCTGCACTGCGCTATCACTACTGTCCGCGCTCATTGTCCTGATCGGGATCTGCGCCGCCGATGAATGCCTCCCTCCCGAGTTCCCCCTCGCCCCTGCGTCCCTTCACGGCGCGGGTCCTGGTCGTCATGGCGCTGGGCGCACTGGCGCTGCTGGCCTGGCAGTTGTCGGAGCTGCTGCTGATCGTGTTCGGCGCGGTGGTGGTGGGCGTGCTCCTGCACGGGCTGGCCACGCTGCTGCGCAAGTGGTTGCCGCTGCCGGAGTGGGCGGCGCTGGCGCTGGTGATCCTGGTGCTGGTGCTGGCGCTGTCGGCGATCGTATTGCTGTTCGGCGCCGAGGTCGCCGCGCAGATCGACACCTTCCGCGCTACCTTGCCCGCGGCCTGGAACAAGTTCCATGCCTGGCTACAGTCCGGCCCGCTGGGGCCGCAGATCGAGCGCATCCCCGATCAGTTGCGCGACGGCGCCTCGACCCTGGCCACGCACGCCGGCGCCATCGTGCTGTCGGCCGGCGGCGGTGTCACCGACGCGGTGCTGATGATGGTCGGCGGGCTGTATCTGGCCGCGCAGCCGAAGCTGTATCGGCAGGGCCTGCTGCACCTGCTGCCGCGCGACCGCCGCGGCGTCGCCGACGAGGCGCTGACCGCCAGCGGCCAGGCGCTGCGTGCGTGGCTGACGGGCCAGTTGCTGGCGATGGCGGTGATCGGCACCCTGACCGGCATCGGCCTGTGGCTGCTGGGCGTGCCGGTGGCGCTGGGCATCGGCCTGTTGACCGCGCTGCTGGACTTCATCCCCATCGTCGGCCCGATCGTGGCCGCGGTCCCGGCGATCCTGCTGGGTTTCACCGTCAGCCCGCAGGTGGCGCTGGGCGCGCTGCTGCTGTTCGTGGTGCTGCAGCAACTCGAAGGCCACGTGCTGCAGCCGCTGATCCAGGCGCGTGCGGTGGACCTGCCGCCGGCGCTGCTGCTGTTCTCGCTGTTCGGCATCGGCGTGCTGTTCGGGCCGATGGGCGTGGTGCTGGCGGCGCCGCTCACCGTGGTGGTCTACGTGCTGGTCAAGCGCCTGTACGTGCAACATGCGCTGGGCGATGCCGAGGGCGCCGAAGATGCCGGGAAGCCTGCCTGACCGGCGCTGCCGCATATCTCTCCCCCAACCCACGATGCCCACCGCTCCGCAGGACCCGCAGCGCGACCTGGCCGACACCTTGCACGGTGCCGCCGCGTACAACGACAAGGGCTACGCCTGGCTCGGGCACGATGCCCAGCAGATCGCCGACATGCAGCACCGGTTCCAGGCGCAATTGACCGAGCTGGCTGCGCGTCTGGGCGAGGCGCGGCTCGGCCCGGCGCTGAATGCCGCCATCGCCAGCGGCGCGGCAGCGCGCGACGGCTCGGGCATCTATGTGGCGCTGTGCGAGCAGGCATTCGGCAGCGTGCGCGCCTGCCGCTGAGGGTAGCTCCGGGCGCCACCTGCCGCAGCGTCATCCATAACCCGGGAAGCGCGCTCTGCGATACGGCCGCTGAACGCGAGTCTGGCGCTGGGACGAGCTGGCTTTGACTTGTCATTCACGCGGCCCACACTGGCGGGTGCCTTTCCCTCGCCCGATGACCCCGTGAAGAAGCCGCCCCAGGATCCTGCGTCCACCACGCCCGCCGACACCGACACCACCCCCGAAAACCCGCAACGCCGGCGCCTGCTCGGTGGCCTGGCGTTGGCCGGCAGCGCGCTCGCGATCGGTGGTCCCGCCGAGGTCCACGCCGAGACCGCCAAGCGCGCGCCAGCGCGTGCGCTGTCGCCGATGGAGCTGGATCGGCAACTGCGGCAGAAGATCGAACACGTGGTGGTGATCTACGCCGAAAACCGCAGCTTCAACAACCTGTTCCCCGAGTTCCCGGGGCTGCAACAGCCGCTGTCCAAGGTGACGCCGGCGCAGGCGCGGCAGGTGGACCGCGACGGCAGCGTGCTCGACATCCTGCCGCCGATCTGGGGCGGGCTGGCACCGGACGAACAGGTGGTGGCGCACCGCCGCTACAAGATCGGCGAGGACGCGATCGGGCCGCTGCCCAATGCGCCGTTCGCGCTGCGCACGCCCGACGGCCAACTGCTGCCGCACGGCATCGTGACCCGCGACCTGGTGCATCGCTTCTACGAGAACCAGATGCAGATCAACGGCGGCCGCAACGACGGCTTCGCCGCGTGGAGCGACGCCGGCGGCCTGGTGATGGGCCACTACGCCGATGCGCCGGCCACGCTGCGGCTGTGGAGCCTGGCCCGCGACTACACGCTGTGCGACAACTTCTTCATGGGCGCGTTCGGCGGCTCGTTCCTCAACCATCAGTACTTGGTCGCCGCGCAGGCGCCGTACTATCCCAAGGCCGACAGCAGCCCGGGGCGGACGCAGATCAGCGTGCTGGCCAGCGACCGTCCCGACGAGATCCGCCTGGCGGTGCAGGACGATTCGCCGGGCAGCGCGCTCAACGGCCGGCCGCGCTTCGTGCGCAACGGCGCGCTGACCCCGGACTTCTGGGCGATCAACACGCTGAGCCCGCCGTTCCAGCCCAGCACCAGCCAGGACCCGGCGCGCCCGGACTACGCCGACCCCAACAGCCCCAACACGCTGCCGCCGCAGACCCACCGCCACATCGGCGACGCGCTCGACGCCAAGGGCGTGGACTGGGCCTGGTACGCCGGCGGCTGGGCGCTGGCGGTGCAGGGCAAGGGCGACACGGGCGACACCAGCGAGTTCCCGACCAGCCCCAACTTCCAGATCCACCACCAGCCGTTCAACTACTTCGCCAACCTCGCCCCGGGCACGCCGGCACGGGCGCGGCACCTGCGCGACGGCGGCCTGGGCGACAGTGCCCCGGAGAACCGCTTCCTCGCCGACGTGCAGGCCGGCACGCTGCCGCCGGTGACGTTCTACAAGCCGCAGGGCAACCTCAACATGCACGCCGGCTATTCCGACGTGGCCGCCGGCGATCGCCACATCGCGATGGTGGTGGACGCGCTGCGCAACAGCCCGCTGTGGGAAAAGACCGTCGTGTTCATCACCTTCGACGAGAACGGCGGCTGGTGGGATCACGTGGCGCCGCCCAAGGCCGACCGCTGGGGACCGGGCTCGCGTATCCCGGCGCTGGTGGTGTCGCCGCACGCCAAGCGCGGCCATGTCGACCACAGCGTCTACGACACCGGCTCGATCCTGCGCTTCATCACCCGCCGCTTCGGCCTGGAGCCGTTGCCGGGCCTGGTCGAACGCGAACGCGCCATGCACGCCGCCAGCGGCGTGGTGCCGGGCGATCTGACTGCCGCACTGGATCTGAGCTAGACCAGCGCCGGACGCATACCGGGGCGCGTTGCCCAGGCAGAGCGCGGCAGACTGCAGCCGCCCTGCCCTCCTCCACGCAGTGCCGCGCTCAGGCGGCGTGGAACGTGTCGGCGCCGCGCTGGCGACGGAACAGCAGCAAGGTGCAGGCCAGGCCGATCAGCGCCGCCAATGACAGCCACAGCGCCGGCGCGGCGCGGCTGTGGGTGGCGTGGATCAGCCAGGTGGACACTGCCGGGGTGAAGCCGCCCATCGTCGCGGTGGCCAGGCTGTAGGCCAGCGAGAAGCCGGTGGTGCGGACCTCCGCCGGCATCACCTCGGTCAGCGCCACCACCATCGCGCCGTTGTAGGCGCCGTACAGCAGCGACAGCCACTCGCCGATCAGCAGCAGCCGACCGAACGAGGGCGCGTCGACCAGCCACTGCAGCGCCGGCCACACCGTCAGCAGCATGGCCACGCTGGCGACCACCAGCAGCGGTTTGCGACCGATGCGGTCGCTCAGCGCGCCCATCACCGGCAGCCACACGAAGTTGGACAGGCCGATGCAGCCGGTCACCACCAGGCTGTCCAGTTCGCTCAGATGCAGTTCGGCGCGGCCGTAGGTCGGCATGTAGGCGGTGATCAGGTAGAACGACACGGTGGTCATCATCACCATGCCCACGCCGGCCAGGATCAGCCCGACATTGGCACGCAGCGAGCGTGCGATGCCGGCCAGGTCCGGCGCCTTGCGCGCGGCGAACTCGGGGGTTTCCTGCAGCGAGCGGCGGATCAGGAAGATCAGCGGCACGATCAGGCTGCCGATGGCGAACGGCACGCGCCAGCCCCAGCTGTCCATCACGCTGTCGGACAGCAATGCATGCAGGGCCACGCCGAGCGCGGCGGCGAACACCACCGCTACCTGCTGGCTGGCCGACTGCCAGGCCACGTAGAAACCGCGCCGTCCCGGCGTGGCGATTTCGGCCAGGTACACCGACACGCCACCCAGTTCGGCACCGGCGGAGAAGCCCTGCAGCAGGCGGCCAATCAGCACCAGCACAGGCGCCAGCACGCCGATGGTGCCGTAGCCGGGGACGAAGGCGATCAGCAGCACGCCGGCCGACATCAGCCCCAGGGTCAGGATCAGCCCCTTGCGACGCCCGTGCCGGTCGATGTAGCCGCCCAGCACCAGCGCGCCGATCGGCCGCATCAGGAAGCCGGCGCCGAAGGTGGCCAGCGACAGCATCAGCGAGGCGAACGCGTTGTGCGAGGGAAAGAACGCATGGCCGATGGCCGTGGCATAGAAGCCATAGACCATGAAGTCGTACATCTCGAGGAAGTTGCCGGTGACCACGCGGAACACGGCGGCGGCGCCGTGCGGCGCGGCATCGGCGGCGGCAGGGGGCGTAGCGGAAGAGGTCATCGGTCGAAGTCTGCTGGAGAAGAAAGGCAAGGCCCTGCGCGGTCGCGCGACATCGAGGGCTGAACGCGGATGGCAACGGTACAACACGCCGTGTGCGTCCGCCGCACTCGGCGCGCGCGCCGCTCCGTGCAGGTTAATGCTCGAGCGCGATGGCGCGGTCCTGCAGGGCCGGTGGCTGCCAATCGCGGGGGCACTGCCGGGCTTACCGCTGCACGCCGACGTACCGATGCAGGCGTGCGAACCCTGCGCGTCCACGCTCGCTGCGCTGGCGCGACTCGCTCCATGGACCGTGGCACCTACACGGCGGTCGCGACGGCGCCACCACGTCCGACTGCGTAGGCTGGACGCTGGTCACGCACCAGGAAGCGCCACCGATGCGTCCCGTTCGACCGCTGCATCTCGGCGTGATCGCCGACACCCATGGCCTGCTGCGTCCCGAGGCGCTGGCGGCCTTGCGCGGCTGCGCCGCGATCGTGCATGCCGGCGACGTCGGCAAGCCCGCCGTGCTGGAAGCGCTGCGGGAACTGGCGCCACTGCACGCGATCCGCGGCAACATCGATACCGCGCCGTGGGCGCAGGCGCTACCCGAGACCCTGGACCTGGACATCGACGGCGTGCGCCTGCACGTGCGCCACGACCTGAAGACGCTGGGACACGTCGCCGACGGCGTGGACGTGGTGATCAGCGGCCACTCGCACATGCCGTCGCTGCAGACCCGCGACGGCGTGCTCTACCTCAATCCCGGCAGCGCCGGACCGCGCCGCTTTCGCCTGCCGATCAGCATCGGCCACCTGTATCTGACATCAGCCGGCCCGCGCGGCGAGTTGCAAAGCCTGGGCTAGTAAGGGCGGGTCCGGCGCCGCGACGCAGGGACACGCGGCGTGCGGCGGCAGGCGGCGAACGCGCGTGTTCTTCGCTGTTCAGTGCCGGGGCCGCGAGAAGGCCGCCGCCGCCGTCACCGCGACGACCGCAGGACGCGACCGCGGCTAGTCCCCGAGCGCGGAGCGGATGCACATCGCGCGCACCGCTCCGGTCGAGCGGCGCCGCCTCACCAGTCGGTCGGCGCGTAGTCCTTGAGGAACTGGCCCCACACGTGCTCGCCGGTGTTGAAGCCGTGGATGATCGGATCGACGATGCGCGCGGCGCCGTCGACGATGTCCAGCGGCGGATGGAAGCGCTCTTCCTCCACCTTGCGCGCAGCGATCTCGGCCGGATCCTCGTCGGTGACCCAGCCGGTATCCACGCTGTTCATGTGGATGCCGTCGTTCTGGTAATCCGCCGCCGAGGTGCGGGTCATCATGTTCAACGCGGCCTTGGCCATGTTGGTGTGCGGATGCCGGGTGGTCTTGAAGTTGCGGTAGAACTGCCCTTCCATCGCCGACACGTTGACGATGTGCTTGTCGCGCTCGGGCGTGCGCAGCATCAGCGGCTTGAGCCGCGCGTTGAGCACGAACGGCGCGACCGCGTTGACCAATTGCGTCTCCAGCAGCTCCACCGAGGACACTTCGTCCAGCAGCAGGCGCCAGGAGTTGCGTCCGCGCAGGTCCACCTGCTGCAGGTCCTGGTCCAGCCGCCCTTCCGGGAACAGGTGCTGCTGGGCGAGCAGATCGTCGGCCAGCAACGGCACCTGCGACAGCTCCGCGGCGCGCAGCAGGCCGTCGGCGCCGCCGCGCCCCTGGCCCGCACCGGCCGGCAGCGTGTTCCCCCCGGCCGGCAGCAGGTCGGGGCCGCGTAGCCCTTCGTACTGGCCCACCAGCCGGCGCACGTGCTCGGGCAGGTCGTGCAGCGCGGCAGTCTCGCCGGCCAGCATGTGCGCGTAGAACTGCGGCGGCCGGCGCACGGTCTGGCAGGCGTTGTTGACGATGAAATCCAGGCGCGTGCGGGTCGCCAGCAGTTCGCTGCAGAACGCCTCGACGCTGGGCGTGTGGCGCAGATCCAGCCCGTACACCTGCAGGCGGTGGCCCCACTCGGCGAAATCCGGCTCCTCCGCGTAGCGCGCGGCCGAGTCGCGCGGGAAGCGCGTGGTCACGATCAGTTCGGCGCCGGCGCGCAGCAGCTTGAGCCCGGCCTGATAGCCGATCTTGACCCGGCCGCCGGTGAGCAGCGCCACACGCCCGCGCAGGTCCGCCGTCTCGGTGCGCTTGAAGTAGTTCAACTCGGCGCAGGGCGGGCACATCTGGTCGTAGAAGTGGTGCAGCTCGGTGTACTTCTGCTTGCACACGTAACAGTGGCGCAATTCGGGCGAATGCGTCGCGGGCGTCTCGGCCACGGTTTGCGCATGCGCCAACGCGGCCGGCATGTGCGGCGGGAAATAGTTGGGCGTGCTGAACACCGGCTTGCGCCGCAGCGCACGGATGCCGGTCTGCGCCAGCAGTTCCTCGGCCTTGCGCACCTTCTCCTGGTGGCGCTCGCGCGCCTGGTCCTTGAGCAGCTTGCGCCGCGCCTTGGGTTCGGGGTTGAAGACCTGGGCGACCACCTGCAGCAGGCGCACCCGCTCGGGCTCCGGCAGGGTATCGAGCACGCGCCGGTCGGCAGCGATGGTCTCGAGCAGGTCCAGGGCGATGCGCAGGCGCTCGGCCTGGGGCAGGTCGTCGGGAGAAACGGGGGCAGTGGCGTTCAAGACAGATCCGGGATGGGCGACGGCGAGCCGCGGCAGAGCGCCGGCACGATGCCGACAGGGCAGCACGCGGCCCTGATGTGCCACCGCCCGCCGAAGCGGAAACGGCGACGCACGGGCCGCGGCGGGCCGGAGGAACCGGCCACCCGGGCATTTTCGCCGATCCGGGGCCTGCGATCCACGCGCCGTGCGATTGCCCGACCCGGCACCCGCCCCGGAAGCGGGGCGGGACCGCTCAGCGCGCCGGTGCGGTCGCGAACTCGCCGCGCTGCAGCCGGGCCACGTCGTTGCCTTGCGCGTCCCGGGCCTGCAGGTCGGCGCCCTTGGCGGCGAGGTCCTTCAGCACCTCGGTGCGCTGGAACAGCGCCGCATACATCGCCGCGGTCTGCCCGGCGTTGTTGCGCTGGTCCGGCGCGCAATCGGCCTGCATCAGCCGCTTGGCGATGCTCAGCTCGCCCTTGAAGATCGCGCCCATCAGCGCGGTGTTGCCGCGCTTGTCCTGCGCGCAGGGGTCGGCACCGGCGCGCAGCAACTGCTCCACCGCTGCCTGTTGCCCGTGATAGGCGGCCAGGATCAGCGCGGTGTAGCCCTTGTCGTCGCGGGTATCGAGGTCGTAATGGGCGCGGATGAACTCGGCCAGCATGTCCTGGCGGCCCTGCCGCGCGGCATCGAAGAAGTAGCTGCGCAATTGCGCCTGCACCGCAGCCGGATCGGGGGTCGCAGGCGCAGCAGGTGCGGCGGCGGCCGTGGCGCTCACGGCGAGGCCGAGAAGAAAGAGGACAACACGACGCATAGGGGGTCTCCGCAAGAAGGTGCGCGGCGCCGCGATAGCGCCGCCGGGCCGCGCGTGGGACGGATCAGTCCTGCAGCTGCGCGGCCAGTTGCTTGACCCGCGCCAGGTCGCCCTTAGCCACCCGCGTCACGCCGCTGCCGTAGGCCGGGTCGGCCTTGTACAGGAACGAGAGCATGAGGTGCTTGCTCACGTCGTCCGTGCCGGCCAGCGATTCGCCGAAGCTCTGGATCAGGTCCTGCTGCTCCTTCTTGCTGTAGCTGCGAAACAGTTCGCCGGCCTGCTTGAAGTTCTGCTCGCGTGTGATCTTGGCCTGCTGGGTGGTGCCGGACAGCGGCAGCTGGCTGTAGCGCGCGTTCGGATCCTGCGGCCGCGGGCTGAGCCGGCTCGGCTCGTAGTTCACGCCGCCACTGGTGCTGCCGGCATTCATCGCGCCGTCCTGATTGCCGTTGTTGACCGCCACGCGCGGCCGGTTCACCGGCAGACTCAGGCCATTGGTGCCGACGCGGTACAGCTGCGTGTCGGCGTAGGAGAAGATGCGCCCCTGCAGCAGGCGGTCTTCCGACGGCTCGATGCCCGGCACCAGATTGGCAGGCGCCATCGCCACCTGCTCGGTCTCCTGGAAGAAGTTGTCCACGTTCTTGTTCAGCACCATCTGCCCGATCTTGCGCTCGGGCACGCCCGGCCAGATCTTGGTGGCATCCAGCGGATCGAAGTCGAACTTGGCCAGGTCCTCGGGCGCGAGCACCTGGATGTACAGGTCCCACTTCGGGTAGTCGCCGCGCTTGATCGCGCCGACCAGGTCATTGGTCAGGTGGCTGTAGTCCTTGCCCTGCACTGCAACCACCTGCTGCGGATCCAGATTCTTGAGGCCTTGTAGGCTCTTCCAGTGGAACTTCACGTAATGCACCTGGCCCTGCGCGTTGACCAGCTTGTAGGCATGCACGCCATTGCCGTCCATGAAGCGGTAGCCGGCCGGCGTGCCTTCGTTGGAGTACAGCAGGGTCAGCGTGCGGGTTGCCTCGGGCACGTGCGAGAAGAAGTCGAAGCGGCGCGCATCGTCGTCGAGGTTGGTGCGCGGGTCCGGCTTGAACGCGTGCACCATGTCCGGGAACTTGATCGCATCGCGGATGAAGAAGGTCGGGAAGTTGTTGCCGACCAGGTCCCAGTTGCCTTCGCTGGTGTAGAACTTGGTGGCGAAGCCGTGCGGATCGCGCAGCGTCTCCGGCGAATGGTTGCCGTGCACCACCGAAGAGAAGCGCACGAACACCGGCGTGGTGGTGCCCGGCGCGAACACCTTGGCCTTGCTCAAGTCGGAGATGTCGGCGGTGGCGGTGAACTCGCCATGCACGCCGGTGCCGCGCGCGTGCACCACACGCTCGGGGATACGCTCGCGATCGAAGCGCTGCAGCTTCTGGATCAGTTGCACGTCCTGCAGCAGCGTCGGACCGTTGGGCCCGGCGGTCTGCGAGTTCTGGTTGTCGCCCACCGGCGCGCCATTGTCGCGGGTGAGCGTGGACTGCGCGGCGCTGGCCGACAGGATCAGGGAAGGCGACAACAGGACAAGCAGCAGCAGGGATCCAGGGCGCATGGCGTCGGCTCGTGTGAATGGAGCTGCAGCATGGCGGCAGTGCCGCACGCAGAACATTCGTTCCTTGCAATCACTGCCATCGACACGGCCAATCGTGCGCGCGCACTGTGACCGCGAGCGCTGGTGGAGCGCGCAATGCGTTGCAGCTGCAGCGCCGGCGCAGCGTCAGTCGAAGGCCGTGCCGGCGCAGATCGGCCGCAAAATGTAGACGCGTGCCAGGCCGTCTGCGGCAGCAGCGCGTGGTGGAATGCGCGGGCAGCGACACAACGGGACGCCACACGTCGGAAGACGCGCGGCCGAACAACGCCAGGAGACAAGGTTGCGGCGTCTATCGGCGACAGGCGTCTGCCGGCTGCGGGCCACACCGCAGCACCGCGGCAAGCGACATTGCCGAACGCGCGTGCGCACAACCTCCGCACGCGACCGATGCGGCGGCATCTGCGAAGTGGGCCGTCGTTGCGCGCGCGTCGCGCCAGCGACGGGGCCAGTGCAACGTCGCCGCCCTTCCTGGCTTTGCCGCGATGGCGGCGGCTAGCGCTTCGCGCTCAGCGCCCGGCTGCGATCGGCGAACAGCGTCTGATCGGCACGGCTATAGGCCTCGCGCTGCACGGCCGCGTCGATGCCGCGCTGGAAGTCGGCGCGGAACCCAGGCTCGTTGATGCGCTGGGCGATCAGGAAGGCCGCATGCGCCACATCGGCACCGACCGCGTGCGCATCGGGAAATCCCTGGCGCCGGATCAACTCGGTCAGGCGCCCGAAGCTTTCCTTCTGCGCCATCCTCAGTTCTCGCGCGAACGCGCGCAGTGAGACGGTATCGTGCTGCAGCCGCTGCGGGGTGTAGTCCCGTTTGAGATCGGCGCGGGCCTGCGCGTCGTCGCTGATCAACTGCAGCAGTTGCGTGCGGTAGGCCGGATTGGCCGGCGCCGCCACTGCGGTGTCTTCTGTCGGTGTGCCCGTCGGCTGCGCCGCGGCGATGCTGGTCAGCACGCACAACGCCGCTCCGAACGCCCACTGCCTGGCGATTCGCATGATGATTCCCCCTGTCGCGGGGATAGTAGACCAGTAAGCGCGACCTGTCCCCGATCTGGGCTGGACAACACAGATCGCCGCCTATGCGACATGGAATTATCGATGGAAATCACATCTATAGACCAAACCAGATCACTCATTTATGCGAAGTCTTCAATGCGCTGTGGCATAGCCATTCAGACGCCCACTGGCAGCCGGCCTCGGCGCCCTGTCGCCCGCGGCCACCCGATCTGCAAACACAGAACCGCCATAGAAGCTCAGCGCCGCTCCCTAGCTCGTGATCCAGTGCGCCGCCGCGATCGAGCCGCCGCCCGGACGCTCGCAGAATAGCCAGGTGCCCGAACCGCACGTACTGAGTGCTTCAGTGTCCGGCGACGTCCGGCGGCAATCCCATCGCGGCTCGGCGCTGCTGCAGTTGTTCGGGCTGTTCAACGTCGAACAGACTGCCATCGGCCTTGTGCTGGGTGCCGTAAAGTTGCGGCTGCCCGCTCAGGACCCGATTGCGATCCACGAACAGCGCAAGATCCTCCTTGCTGTAGCGTCCCTGTTCTGCAGCGGCTTCGATGCCTTTCAGGAACGCATCGCGGAACGCCCGGTCGCCGACATGCTGTGCCACCAGAAAGCCTGCATGTGCGCCGTCACTGCCGGCGACCGCCGTATCAGGAAAGCCGTACTTGGCCATCAAGGCGGAAAGCGTCTGCTGATTCTGTTGCTGCGAGGCATGAATCTGCAATGCAAGCGCACGTGCGCTGCCGGGGTCACTCTGCAACTGCTGCGGCGTGTATTTCTTCAGGGCGTCTGCACGGATCTGCTGGTCGGCTTGGGCCAACTGCAGGAGCTGCTGCCGGTAGTCGGCGTTGAAGTGTTCGGCCTCAACGGAATGGGACATCGATTGCTCCTGTTGAGGACGGGCGAAACCTCCGCCAGCGATCGCAAGCAGGGTGGCCGCGGTGGCCAGGCGCATCATCATTCGCATAGGGGATTCGCTTCGGAAGGGGTGGACACCCGCGCGGGGGCTTGGGCAGACGGCGCCGCTGCAACAGGCTTCGGAAATTCTCGATAACGCGCAGTTGCTCCATACACCAGCAAGCTACAGAACTTACGTGCGATATCCAGTTGCGCGAGCCTCTGATCCAGATAGAGGAACTGGCCGCCGGGATTGAGCTCGATGAAGATCGGCTCCCCTCCATCCGCTGGCACAAGGAAATCAGCGCAGAAGAAGTCGATGCCCAGCGTTCGCCGCAGGCGTTCGAGCTTGGCGATCAACTCATCAGGGAGCGCAGCTTCGGCATACGTAATCGTCGTCTTGTGGCGAACGGCACGATAATCGATCTCTCCCTCCAGCGCGTGCGTCATCTTGACCGCCACATACTCGCCCTGAAGGCAGACGATGCGCACATCGCCGCGGTGGCGCACCACCTCCTGATAGTTGGTCGGGCACGCGCTCACGTCGCCATCGGCCAAGGTCTCTTCGATGCTGACGCGCGTCGCATACGACACGCTGTAGCCGGCATTCTCCGACCAGGCGCCGACGTTGAACGGCTTGACGACAACGCCGTCCGGTTCGCGACTGCGAAAGCGGCGAATGTCTTCCGCACGGTGGCTGATCAGCGTCCGTGGGACGCGCAGGCTACTGGACGCCGCCGTGGACAGCTGCAACGCCTTCTGGTCCGCCATCAACGCCTGCATCGGCGCATTGATCCAGCGCTGCACGCCGACTCCACTGCCCATGACGGCCAGCGTGCCGAGGTCGAACAGCATTCCCTCGGAACGAATGAACCCTACATCCTGCTCGTGCACACCCGGCGGCGCCTGCTTCTTGAACAGCAACCGTCGGCACCAGGCAGCGTCATAGCAGAGCGGCGCCCCGTCGCGTACGAAGCGGGCACCGTGTGCATCGCACAGCATCGATCCGGCCAGGCCCGTCGGCCAGGCACCGCTATCGAAGAAATTCACCTTATGTCCTGCCGCAACGATCATGGCGGCGATGGTCGCCGCGTGCGTATCGTGCTGCGGCGCCACGATCAATACGTTCTTTGCGTCTTCCTGCATCGTCCGGACATCCGTTGTGCATCCTCGCCAGATGCATGGCGGCGCTGCAGCACCGCCATGCGCCGTCCGATCAGCTGAAGATGATGACCGTCTCGGTGTCCACGGCCTCGACGACGATGATAATCAGAGTGTCCTGACCGCCACCGCAGGAAATCGCACTGACTTCCTCCTGGGTCATCTCACGCGCGAAACGCTGGGCAACGGGACGCGAATTTTCCGTGTTCACGACATTTTCCATTACACTCTCCTTGAAAGACAGCAGGGTTATTCGCCAGCGACGATGCCGGCGAGCTTCTCGACGCTTCGCGACGCGTCAAGTCTTTCGGCGCCATGTCGCACGCCTTGATTCCGCTCCGCCCCCAGCACGACCTTGCGGTCGGCCGAGGCGATGGTGTCTTCTCGATGCGCGATCAGCACGCGCGTCATGCTCAGCGCCTTGATGTGCGCATTGACGATCTCGTCGCGCTGCCGATCCAGATGGCTGGTGGCCTCATCCAGCACCAGGATCTTGGGCTGCCGATACAGCGCGCGCGCAAGAATCACTCTCTGCCGTTGTCCGCCCGACAGGATCGATCCCATGTCGCCCACCAGCGATTCGTATCCCATCGGCATACGCACGATGTCATCGTGAATGGCCGCCAGCTTTGCGGCTGCCACGATGCGCTGCAGGCTGGCGTCAGGGTCGAAGAACGCGATGTTGTCGGCCAGGGAGCCGGCGAAAAGCTGGTCGTCTTGCATCACCGCACTGACCATGCCGCGATAGGTCTCCAACCCCAGTCTTCGAATCTCCACGCCGCCCACTTCGATCTGTCCTTCGGTTGGCGCAAGCAAACCCAGCAGAAGCTTGGCCAAGGTGGATTTCCCACACCCGCTCGGTCCGACGATGGCCACCGACTCGCCTGCGCGGACCTTGAGATCGAAGTGGCGCAGCACCCACGGGTCGTCGTCGGAGTAACGGAAGCTCACTCCCTTGAACTCGATCTCCGGCGCGAGCTCGGGCCCACTGTAGTGTCCCAGCGCATGCGGCTCGGGATCGCTCATGGCGATATCGGCGATGCGCTCGGCATGCAGTCGCAGCATGCGGAACTCGATGCACTTGTCGACCAGGCTTCCCGCCCGACTGGTAAACAAGTCCGCGTAGCTGAGAAACGCCACCAGCATGCCAGCCGACAACGCGTCCTGCAGCGCCATATAGCCACCGATACTGATCAACAGGACGCGCTGGATCCCGAAGACGCCGCCATTCAATGCCGTGAACGCCAGGCCGATGCGCTGCGACTGCATATCCAGACTGGCGGCCTGCACGGTCGCCGCGAACAACCGGCTCTGACGCAAGCCCTGCTTGTTGGCCAGCTTGATCGCCTGGATGCCACGGACCGACTCCATCAACTCGCTCTGTTGGCGCGCCGTATGGAACAGTTGATCACGCGTGATGCCGAACTGGACCCGGTACATCGCCACGCGCAGCAGCAAGTAGCACGCGAATGCGGCCAGCACCACGCCGGCGAGCTTGGCGCTGTAGAAGAACAGCACCACCAGCGCCAGCATGCCGGTCATGCCGTTGAGGACCGCTTCGACGAAGCTTCCGGTCAACGTGGTCTGGATCGACTTCAGCGATCCGAACCGCGACAGCACATCGCCCATATGCCGCTTTTCGAAGTAGTCCAGCGGCAACCGCATCAGGTGGCCGAACAGGTTGTTGATCCATTGGCTGTTGAGCGAGGCACCCAGCCAACTGACCACCCAGCTGCGCGCCAGCATCAGCGACGTCTGCGCCAGCACTGCGATCAGAAATCCGATCGCCAGAATCTTGAGCAACGGCATGTCTGCAGAGACCAGGACATGGTCGATCAGCCATTGCATCTGGAATGGCATCAGGAGCACCAACATCTCGATCGCCAGCGCCAGCGCGAAGACCTGCACGAGCGCGCGACGCAGCCCAACGATCCTGCCGGTCAACATGCGCAAGGACACCGGCTGCGGCGCCGCCACCTTCTCGAAGCTCGGGCTGGGCACCAGTTCCAGCAACACCCCGGTGAAGTGCTTGCCCACCTCCGCCAACGGCAGCCGCAGCAGTCCGCGCGCAGGGTCGTGGATCACCGCGACGCCTCGCGTCACCCGCTCCAGGACCACGAAGTGGCTCAGATCCCAATGCAGGACGCAGGGACCGCCAACGGCGGCCAGGTAGTCGAGCTCAGCGCGCATCGGTCTGACGTCGAAACCGATCGTGCGCGCGATTTGCATCAGGCGTTCGAGACGCGCGCCCTGCAACGAGATGCTGAAGCGTCGACGCAAGCTGGGCAGGTCGACCTTCTGGCCGTGGAAACCCGCGACCATTGCCAGGCAGGCCAGGCCACACTCTGCCGCTTCCGTCTGCATGATCGGCACGATCCGCGTCGCGAACGGCGACCTCCAGGGCGACCAGGACCGGCTCATGATCCACGCTCGTTCGAGGGGATGTCGCGCATGCCGGAGGCCAGCTCGTAGACCGGCTCGAACATCCATTCGATCAAGTGCCTGCGTTCGAGCAGGATGTCCGCATCCAACGCCATTCCGGGACGCAGTGGTTCCTTGCGCCCATACGCCACGACATCCTGGCTACCCAGTTCGACGATCACCCGGTAACGCTGCTCCTTGATGTCCTGGCCCAGCAACCGGGTCAGATCGCCCGAACTCATCGCACTGCGCGAAATCTCCGCGACACGGCCGGCATGGCGCCCGAACTTCTGATACGGGAATGCCTGATAGCGCAGCACCACCCGGTCGCCCGGGCTGACGAACCCGACCGCCCGCGAAGACACCCACAGCTCGGCGCGCAGACGCGTGTCCCGCGGCAACAATGTCATCAATGGCTGCTGCGCGGCGACCGGCTGCCCCGGATACACCAGCAGATTGCCGACGATCCCGTCCGATGGCGCGCGCAGGATCACCGCGCGGCGGGCCTCGCTCTCGGAGATCGACTGCGCGACGTCCGCCAGTTGCCGGTCGATCTCGTTGTTCTTTCCGATCAGCGTTGCCGGAAGCTGCTCCAACTGTGTCCGCAACTGGGATTGCTGCTGACGCAGTTCCAGCGAATGCTTCTGCAGATCCTTGAGCTGCGCCTGATTCTGTATCGCCACATCCTGCTGCTGCAGCAGCTGTACCTTGGTCAGCACCCCGCGATTACTGGGACTGGACCATTGTTCGTACAGGCGCATGGCGCTTTCGGCACGTTGCCGCTGCAGACCGATCTGTTCTTCGGTACTGGCGATCTGGCCCTTCAGCAACTCGATGCGCGTGCGCAGGTCGCGATCCTGTGCTTGCGACAGGCTGCGTTGTTCCTCGATGTCGGAACGCAGGCGCTCGCGCTTGACGCGCAACTGCGCGATCACCGATGCCTGCGTATCACCGAGCGATGCGCTGTCCTGTTCGCCGGAGATCTCGATCAGCGGTTGTCCCGCACGTACTTTTGCACCCTCCTTGGCGAACGTGCGCACGACCCGTCCGGATGCGGAAGGCGTCATGGTCAGCAGTCCGCGATCGGGTACCAGCGTGCCGTTGACCGCTTCTCGTCGCGTATAACTGCCGATGCACAGCAGCACCAGAACAATTACGAGCAGCGCGACGCTGACCCAGAAATAAGCCCAACCGAAGCGTGGTGCGTCCAGGCGCACGGCGCCGAGCCAGCCCTCGCGGCGCGCTCGAAACACTTCTTCCCTGAAGAATCCGTCCGCCATTGCCATCCCCTGAGCGGCGCTGCATGCGTTCCTAGCGCGTGAATGTTTATCGCTTGCCGGATAAACGCCGTCAAGCGCGCAGCTGCACATGCGTGGTCGGTGCGGTAGACAATTCCTGTTGCGACGACACCGCACGCTGCGTGACGATCGGCGCGGTCGGCGACACGCGCACGACCATCGCCATCGCACGTGCAACCGCTAGCCGATCACCCGCTTGAACGGCGGCAGCGCGTCGATGATGCGCTTGCCGTAGCGCTTGGTCAGCAACCGCGAATCGAGAATGATCACGCGGCCGTGGTCGTCGGAGGTACGAATCAGGCGGCCGGCGAACTGGGTCAGGGTGCGCAACGCGTGCGGCACCGCGATCAGGTTGAAGGCGTTGAGGCCGCGGCTCTCGAACCATTCGCCGAGGGTGGCAGTCTGCGGATCGGTCGGCACGGCGAACGGCACCTGGGTGATGACCACCGTGGTGCAGGCCTCGCCCGGCAGGTCCAGGCCCTCGCCGAAGGAGTTGAGGCCGAACAGCACCGAGCCTTCGCCGGCGGCGATGCGGCGCATGTGCTCGCCGATCATCTGCGACTTGGAGCCGTCGCCCTGCACGAGCACGCGGTTGCGCTGCGCGATCGGCAGCAGGTCGGCCACCTTGAGCATCTTCCAGCGCGAGGTGAACAGCACGATCGAGCCCTTGCCCCAGTCCAGCTCGCGCACCAGGTAGCGCGCCACCTCGCGCGGATGGCCCTCGCGGTCGTCCGGTGCCACCGGGAACGCCGGCACGATCAACTCGGCCTGGTTGGGCAGGTCGAACGGCGAGGACAGCGACACCATCTCGGCGTGCGCGGGCAGGCCGTTGTCGATCGCCAGCGCCTGGAAATCGCCGCCACCGGTGAGCGTGGCCGAGGTCAGCACCGCCGCGTCCACCTCGCTCCACAGCAGCGAACGCAGCACCTGCGCGGCCGACACCGGCGAGCAATGGCAGATCAGGTCGGCATCGCGCGAGGCGGTGATCCAGCGCGCCATCGGCGGCTGTCCGTCCTGGTCCTCGCGGCGCCAGCCCAGCCATAGCGCGTACTGCTGCTCGACCATCTCCAGGGCCATGCCCAGGTTGCGCTGCAGGCGTTCCTTGGCCGCATCCTCCTGCTTGGACTTGGCCGCCATCTGGTGCGCGGCCTGCACCCAGTTCAGCAGCGCGCCGGTGTCCTGCGCCTGCGCGTCGATCAGTGGTTTCCAGTCCTCGGGCAGGCGGCCGTTGGGCGCGCGCCACATCGGTTCGTCCTGGCCCGGCTCCGGCACCCACACCCGTTCGATCTCGGCGCGGAATGCCTTCAGGCCCTTGGCCACCTGCGCGGCCAGTTCGACCGCCTCGTTGGGCAGCTGGTTGCCGATGCGGTCCTTGTCGGCGAGCCGGTAGGCGGCGCCGACCAGCGCCTGCAGGCGGCCGGTGCGTCGCGCCATCTCGTCCAGCGGCAGATTGGCCGCGCCCTGATCGATGGCGACGCCGGCGATGTGGTGGCCCTCGTCGAGCACCAGCAGCATGTCCGACGGCGGCGCGATCAGCGGCTGGCCGTTGTCGCTGTCGCCCAGCGACAGCGCCGACAGCAGCAGCGCGTGGTTGGTCACCACGATCTGCGCATCGCGCACCTCGCTGCGCGCCTTCAGCACCGGGCACTGCACCGCGAACGAGCAGCGGCGCCCCGCGCAGCCGGCGGCATTGGTGGTGATGCGCGCGCGCAGCGACGGCGGCACCGGCTCCGGGGCGGCATCCAGGTCGCCGTTCCAGGTCTTGTCGGCATAGGCCTTGGCCAGCGCGCGCGCCTGTTCGGCCTCGGCCGGGCTCAGCGGACGGTCGTACAGCGGCGCCTCGTCCTCAAACATGCGGTCCTGCGCGGCTTCGCCATGCAGTTCGGCGACGTTGCGTGTGCACAGGTAGCGGGTGCGGCCCTTGGCCAGCGCTACCGTGGCCTCCAGCCCGGTGGCCTTGAGGAAGGCCGGGATGTCGCGCTCGACCAGCTGCGACTGCAGCGCCACCGTGCCGGTGCTGATCACCAGCTTCTTCTTGCTGGCCAGCGCGATCGGCACGCCGGCGGTCAGATAGCCCAGGCTCTTGCCGACGCCGGTGGGCGCTTCGGCCACGCCCACGCCGCCGGAGGTACCCAGCGCACGCGAGACCACGCCGATCATCTGGCTCTGCGCGCGACGCACGCGGAAGCCCGGCGTGTTGGCCTGCAGCTTGGCATAGGCATCGCGGATGGCCAGCTTGACCGGTTCGGTGAGCTGACGCGGGGACGGGCCGGACGCGCGCGGCGTCGACGGCGAAGCGGAATCGGTCATCCGGACATTTTCTCACGTCCCGTCGCAAGGACTGAAACGCCGGAACTGAACGGCGTTGCGCGCAGCGTTACGCCGACGGCGGCGCGGCCTTGCGCGGCAGCGCCAGCCACAGCGCGCGCAGCAGCAGGCCCAGCCCGACCACGTACAGCGCATCGTCCAGCAGATGCACCAGCGCAGAGGCGTCCGGATGAGTGCTGCGGAACTGGGGTGTCATCAGCGCTACCCAGCCCAGCACCGCACTCAACAGGCGCGGCAGGATCGCGCCCATCAGCAACACCGTCAGCCCGAACCGCGCCAGGGTTCGGGCGTGGCCCGGCGCCAGCCGCGGAAGCAGCAGCAGCGCGATCAGCGGCAGCAACAGCCGCGCCAGCAGGCCCAGCGCGCCGGTCAGCACGCTCAGGTCCAGAAGCGGGTGCACGCCCATCGCCAGCATCACGTCCTCCCTCGAACCCGGTTCCGTCGGTCAGTGCGGCGGCGTCACGCGCGGCGGCAGGGCGAAGCGCAACGCCAGCACCACCAGCAGCACGCCCACCGCCAACATCAGGCCGAGGACCGCGCGCAGCATCCCCAACCACAGGGCGAACTCGGAAAGGCTGGCGCCGCGCGACATCGCCAACATCGGCAACATCGACAGCGCCGTGCCCAGCACCATCACCAGCAGCATGATGCTCAACCCGCACAGGGCCAACGTGCGTGGCCGGCCAGGACGCCGCGTGAACAGCAGCGCCAGGCCGACCACGTACATCACCACGACCGGCAGCTGGAACAGCAGGGTCGTCAGCAGTTGCATCGCAAATCCATTGTCCACGCGGTCGTTCCTCTTGATGCAGTCGTCGGTGTCAGTCGGCGCTGACCAGCACCGCGTCGCGCTCGCGCAACGCGGCGTACACCGGATCGGTCTCCGGACGCACGCCGTGCCAGGTCTCGAAGCTCTCGGCCGCCTGTTCCACCAGCATGCCCAGACCATCCACGGTGTCGCGGCAACGCGCCGCGCGCGCCCAGGCCAGGAACGCGATGGCGACCTCGCCGTAGTTCAGGTCCACCGCCAGGGTCATGCTGTTGATCAGCGACAGCGGCAGGGTGAAGCTGGCGGTGGGGTCGCGGCCGATGGTGGTGGCATTGACGATCAGTTCGAAATCGCCCAGCTCGCGCAGGTCCTCCCAGTAGCGCGAGATCGCGCGCGCCGGTTCGCCCAGCGCATCGACCAGCGCATCGGCGCGTTCCGGCGCCCGGTTGACCACCACCAGTTGCTGCACGCCGGCCTCCAGCAGCGCCGGCGCCACGCCGCGTGCGGCGCCGCCGGCGCCCAGCAGCAGCGCGCGGCGGCCGCGCAGATCCAGTCCATTGCGGCCGGTCAGGTCGCGCACCAGGCCGGCCCCGTCGGTGTTGTCGCCGTGCCACTGGCCGTCGCGATAGCTGAGCGTGTTGACCGCACCGGCGGATTGCGCGCGTTCGCTGTGCACCAGGCTGAGCGCGAAGGCGGCTTCCTTCAGCGGCAGGGTCACGTTGGCGCCGACGCCACCGGCCGCGGCGAAGGCGGCCAGCGCCGCGACGAAGCCATCGGCCTGGACGTCAATGGCCTCGTACTGCAGGGCGATGCCGGTCTGCTTGGCGAAGGCGGCGTGGATGCGCGGCGACAGCGAATGGGCGACGGGATGGCCGAACACGGCAAAACGGGAGTTGGGCATGGAGCGCTCGTTGGTTGTTTTAGACTGGCGGCGACATTCCATGGACTCCCACATGCGGACCCCTGTCCTGCCGCTCGCGCTGGCCGCGAGTTTACTCTGCGCGCCGTGTGCGTTCGCGCTTTCCGAATTCGGCATCGAGGGCATGGGCGTGGTGTCGACCGCCGCCGACGAGACCCGCGGCAGCGTCGCGCCCGACGGCCAGCGCATCGTCTGGGCCAGTCCCGACCGCGCCGGCGGGCCCGGTGGCGGCGACCTGTGGCAGGCGGTGCTGCGCGACGGCCGCTGGCGCGACCCGCAGCCGCTGCCCGCACCGGTGAACTCGCCGAACCTGGACAGCGACCCGTTCTTCAGCGCCGACGGCCGCTGGCTGTACTTCGCCTCCGATCGTCCCGGCGGCCACGGCGGCACCGACCTGTACCGTGCGCCGGTGCTGGCCGACGGCGGCTACGGCCCACCGCAGAACCTGGGCGCGGCGGTGAATTCGCCGGGCAACGAGCGCGCGCCGGCACTCTCGCTGGACGGCACGCGGCTGCTGTTCGCCAGCGACGGCCGCGGCGGCGCCGGCGGCCTGGACCTGTTCGTCGCGCACTTGGAGGGCCAGACGTTCGCGCAGCCAACGGCGCTGGCCGGGGTCAACAGCGCCGACGACGACACCGATGCCGCCTGGCTGGGCGACGGCCGCGCGCTGCTGTTCGCCCGTGCCCACCGCAGCGAGCGAAGCCAGGTGCTGCTGGCGCAATGCGCCGGCGGCCGCTACGCGGACCCGCAGCCGCTGGCGCTGTCGTTCAACGGTAGCGACGGCCAGACCGCCGGCGCCGTGCTGGATGCGTCCAAGCCCAGCGAACTGCTGCTGTCCGGCAGCGCCCGCGCGCCGAAGGCCGGCAAGCGCGACCTTTACCGGATCAAGGCACCGGCGGCCACCGGAAGCAGCGATTGCATACCCGCCGATTGAACGGCGACGCCACGCGCTGAAGGGTGGCTGCATGGCGAGGCGTGTCGAAGTGCAGCGGGCCGGCGCCGTCCTGCACCGCCACCGAACGTCTCGGGATGCCCACGCTGCTGCCATGCCGGCAGACAAGAGCTGTAGCAGAGGGCCGTTGTGGGAGGGACGTCAGTCCCGACCCACGGCAGGACGCATCACCTCAATACACGTCGCGCCGGTAGCGCCCGTCGGCGCTGAGCGCATCCAGCGCGTCCTCGCCGAGGATCTCGCGCAATGCCGCATCCACGCCGCGCGCCATGCCTTCCAGGCTGCCGCAGACGTACACGGTGGCGCCGCGCGCGACCCAGTCGCGGACCGCGTCGGCGGCCTCGCGCAGCCCATCCTGCACGTAGCGCTTGTGCGCCTGGTCGCGCGAGAACAGCAGGTCCAGGCGCTGCAGATGGCCGGCGTCGCGCCAGGACTGCAACTCGTCGCAGAACAGCGCATCGTGTGCGGCGTTGCGTTCACCGAACAGCAGCCAGTGCCCGTGCACGCCGGCCTGCTCGGCCTCGCGCAGCAGGCTGCGCAGGCCGGCGATACCGGTGCCGTTGCCGATCAGCAGCATGGGCGCATCGCCATGCCGGCGGAACCCGGGGTTGGCCCGCACCTGCGCGCGCAGCACTGCACCCACCGGCGCGTGCTGGCACAGCCAGCCGGCACCCACGCCAGGGCTGCCGTCGGCGCGCAGGGTCAGGCGTACGACGAGTTGCAACAGGCCATCTTCCGGCACCGAGGCGATCGAGTATTCGCGCAGCGGCAGGCTCGGCAGCGCATCCACCCAGGCCTGCGGATCGTCGCCCGGCGTCGGCGGCGTCAGCGCGCGTGACGCCAACGCCTCCCGCAATGGCTGCCGCACGCCATCGGCCTGCACCGTCTGTTCGGCGTCCAGCGCCTGCGCGGCGAGCCAGGCGTGGACCGTGTCGGCGGCGTGGCAGGGCTGCACTTCCAGGACGTCGCCGGCATGCCAGTGCGCCTGCGGCGGCGGCGCCAGGTCGATGCGCCATACGGGGGCGCCAGCGCTGCCGGGATTGAGCAGGACGCGGCCGACCAGGCGCCAGTCCAGCGGCTCCGGCGCCTGCAGCACCGGTGCCGACGCCGCCACGCCGGTGAGCGCCGACAGTTGCCATTGCCACTGCGCCAGCGCCTGCGGATCGGCGTTGTCCACTTCCAGCGGCGGGAACAGCGCCTGCGCGCCCTGTGCGTCCAGCCAGTGCTGCACCTCCCGCGAGAAGCCGCAGAACTGCGGATACTGGCGATCGCCCAGGCCGAGCAACGCGTAGCGCAGCTCCGGCAAGGCCTGCGCCTGGCGCAGCACGCGCCGGACGAAGCCGCGCGCCGCGTCCGGCGGTTCGCCGTCGCCGAAGGTGCTGATCACGAACAGCGCGCGCTGGGTGCCGCGCAGCTGCGCCAGGTCCAGCTGCGCCAGCGAGCGCACGTCCACCGTCAGGCCGGCCGCCTGCAGTTGCGCGGCGGTCTGCCAGGCCAGGCGCTCGGCCAGGCCGCTTTGGCTGGCAAACCCCACCAGCCAGGAGGCGGCGGCCTCGCCCACCAGCCCCGGCAGCGCGCGCCGCGCCTCGCGCAATGCCCGCTTCTTGCGCCGGCGGTCCAGGTACAGCATCCAGCCGGTGACGAAGAACAGCGACATGCACAGGCTCGCCAGCAGCATCGCCACGCGCCCGGGCAGGCCGAAGAAGCTGCCGCTGTGCAGCGCGAACATGCTGGTCAGCAGGCGCCGCCCCAGCGGCTGCGCGCGGTAGTCCAGGCGGCGCAGGATGCGGCCGCTGGCCGGATCGACCTCCACGCTGTCGTAGGCGCGGTCGTGCGCCGGATCGGGCGACAGGTAACGGGCCACGATCGGCTGGCCGCTGCGGCCGGGCAGGCGCAGATCCAGGTAGGCGCGCTGCGCGGCGGGCACGCTCGCCAGGGCCGCCTGCAGCCGCGCGTAGTCCACTGCCGGTGGCTTGCCGCCGCGGCCGCCCTCTTTCTCCTTGGGCGCGGCATCGCCGCCGAGCATCGCCACCAGCCCCTGCCGGTACCAGTCGTAGGACCAGTACAGCCCGGTCGCGGCGATCAGCAGGTACACCAGCAGGCACCAGGTGCCGATCACCGAGTGCAGGCTCCACAGGAAGCTGCGTCCCTGCCGGTTCCACTCCACCGCCCACCAGGCGCGCCAGCTCCACCAGCGCCGCGGCCAGCGCAGGTACAGCCCGGACAGGCAGAAGAAGATCAGCACGAACGCGCAGGCGCCGGTGACCGCCTTGCCGCGCTCGCCCGCGGCCAGGCGCCGGTGCAGGTCTTCGACGAAGGAGAAGAAGCCATCCAGGCGCGGCGCCGGCAGCACCGCGCCGGTGTAGGGATCGAAATACAGGCGGCCGCCGTCGCGACCGGGCAGGCGCACCGCGGACGGCCGCGTGCCGGTCGGGTCGATCAGCAGCCGGTTGCTGCGGTGCGCCCCGTCCAGGTCCAGGCGCCGCGCCAGCTCGGCCAGCGGCAGGGGCTGCTCGCCGGCGGCATGGCGCGCGGCGATGGCCGCCAGCGGCGGATTGGCCAGGCGCACGATCTCGTCCTCGAAGGCCAGCGTGGCCCCGCTCAGCCCCATCACCGACAGCACCAGCCCGGCGCTGATGCCAAGGAGCCAGTGCAACTGGAACAACAACGACTTGATCACGGCGGAGGCGCAGGACGGGGCGGTCGCGCATTGTAAATGAGAACGCTTATCGCATGCGATTGACCGCCTTGGCGCGGCGTCTACCGCCAAGCGTGACCAGCGGCGCAGTTGCCATTTGCGACACATCCAATGGTCATCTGACGGACACCGAACCTCGCCAGTTTCTTCACTCCCCTGACCAGCCGAGGTTCCTGCAATGTCCGTCTCCCTGCGCGGTTGTCTTGCCCTGCTTGCCCTGTTCGCCGCCCAGGCGGCAAGCGCCGCCACCAGCTGCCCCACGCTCTACGCCGGCGGCAAGGCACCGACGCTCGACGCGTCGATCACCAGCCGCACCACCGAGGTCTGCCATACCGAATACGTGTTGATGGCCTCGGGCGTGACCAAGGGTCCGCTGTACTCGGCCGAACACATCACCGATCAGCAGGTCGCCGGCGCCGAATCGATCGGCCGCGTCGGCTCCTTCCATGACGAGACCGGCATCCCGGCCGCCGACCGCTCGCACACCTCGGACTACACCAACTCCGGCTTCGACCGCGGCCACATGACCCCGGCCGGCGACGCCTCGACCACCAACTCGGAGAAGGAAACCTTCTCGATGGCCAACGTGGTCCCGCAGGACCACAAGCTCAACACCGGCGAGTGGGCGCGGATCGAGGAGCAGGTGCGCCAGCTCGCCAAGCAGCGCGGCGAGGTCTACGTGGTCACCGGCCCGGCCTTCGACAGCGGCACGCGCAGCAGCATCGGCGCCGACAACGTGCAGGTGCCGAACTACGTGTGGAAGGCGGTGTACGAGCCGGGCAATGGCGCGGCCGCCTACATGTGCGTCAACGACAGCACCATCAACTGCGACGTGGTGTCGATCAACGACGTCATCACCATGGCCGGCGTGGATCCGTTCCCGGCGATCAGCGCCAGCATGAAGGCGAATCCGATCGCGCTGACGCTGCCGTAAGGCGGGGATTCGGGAGTGGGGATTCGGGATTCGTAACAGCGTCCTGACACCCTGCCCGGGTCGGGGCGGCCGGATGCGCGAATGCGCAAACCGGCCGCCACTGCAAGCGCGCGCACCTCAGGCGGTGTGCGCCGTCATCGCCTCGACCAGCGCCGCGAACACCGCGCTGCAGGCCGCGCTGCCGCGCACGTCCTGGTGCATCACGATCCAGCTTTCCAGACCGACATTCACCTGCTTTGGCAGCACCGGCACCAGTGCCGGCGTGCGCCGCGCCAGCGCGACCTGGCAGAAGCCGATGCCACAGCCGGCACGCAACAATGCCAGTTGCGCCAAGTCGCTGTCGGCGCGCAACGCGAACGCCTCGCGCCGCCACAGCGGCAGGCCGCTGCGCGCCGCGCGCAGGAAAGGCGTCTCCGCATCGAAGCCGATCAGCGCGTGCTGCGGCAGTTCCTCCATGGCCTGCGGCAGGCCGTGCCGGTCCACGTAGTCCTGGTGCGCGAACAGCGCCACCGCCACCGCACCGACGTGACGCGCGACCAGTACGTCCTGGGTCGGCCGGCTCATGCGCACCGCCACGTCGGCCTCGCGGTGCAGCAGGTCCTGCATCCGGTTGCTCAGCACAAGTTCCAGCCGCAGCTGCGGATGTGCGCGGCGCAGGGCCGCCAGCACCGGCGGCAACACTTCCGCACCGATCACCTCGCTGGCGGCGATGCGTACCGTCCCGCGCACCGCATCGCCATGGCGGCCCGCCGCGCGCTGCAGCGACGCGGCCAGGCTGGCCATCGCCTGCGCATGGCCACGTAAGGCCAGGGCCGCATCGGTGGGCAGCAGGCCGGTCTGCGAGCGCACGAACAGCGGCACCGCCAGCGCCTGTTCCAGCGCCGCCACGTGGCGGCCGACGGTAGGCTGGGTCAGCCCCAGCGCGCGTGCCGCCGCCGACAGCGAGCCCTCCTCCAGCACTGCCAGGAAGGACCGGTAGAGTTCCCAGCCGATCGTGTTGTCCATACAGAAATGTATAGCCGACTGGCGATCTTCGCCAATTTTCTTTAGCCGCACCGGCACCGACACTGACCGCCGACCTCAACGGAGCGCTGTCATGTCCCCATCTTCTTCCACGGCCCTGGTGCTGGGCGCCAGCGGCGGTATCGGCGGCGAACTGGCGCGGCAGTTGCGCGACGCCGGCTGGCAGGTGCGCGCCCTGCAGCGCGGCCTCGCCCACTCCAGCGAGGAGCGCGACGGCATCCACTGGCGCCGCGGCGATGCGCTGCAACGGGCCGACGTGCTGCAGGCGGCGCAGGGCTGCGCGGTGATCGTGCATGCGGTCAATCCGCCCGGCTACCGGCGCTGGTCGGAGCTGGTGCTGCCGATGATCGACAACACCCTCGCCGCGGCCATCGCCGAGCGCGCCACCGTGGTCCTGCCGGGCACGGTCTACAACTACGGCCCGGACGCCTATCCGGCGCCGGACGAAGACGCACCGCAGGCTCCGCTGACGCGCAAGGGCGCGATCCGCGTGGAACTGGAGCGGCGCCTGCAGGCCGCAACCGCACACGGCGCACGGGCGATCGTGGTGCGCGCCGGCGACTTCTTCGGCCCGCGCGTGGGCAACAGCTGGTTCGCGCAGGGGCTGGTGCGGCCGGGACGGCCGGTCGCGACGGTGACCCTGCCGGGCGCTCCAGGCGTCGGCCACCAATGGGCCTACGTGCCCGATGTGGCGCGGACCATGCTGGCGCTGCTGCAACAGCGCACGCGTCTGCCGCCCTTCGCCCGCCTGCACATGGACGGGCATTGGGACGCCGACGGCACGCAGATGGCGGCGGCGATCGCGCGGGTCGCGCAACGCCACGGCCTGGCGTCGCCACGCACGCGCCGCTTCCCGTGGCCGCTGCTGACCCTGGCCCTGCCGTTCTGGCCGCTGGCGCGCGAACTGCACGAGATGCGCCCGCTGTGGCGGCACCCGCTACGCATGCGCAATGCGCGGCTGCTGGAGTTGCTTGGCGAAGAACCGCACACGCCGCTGGACGTGGCGGTGGAGGCAACGCTGCGCGGGCTGGGCTGTCTGCCGGCGGCGACGTCATCGGCGTAGTGCGGCGACGTCATCGGCGTAGTGCGGACGCGTGCGCGGGCGCGGCTTCAACCACGACCCGGCTGCAACGGGAAAGCCCGGTCGCGGCTGAAGCCGCTCCTACGAGGATCCGCGGCCGATGGATCGCAAGATCCTGCCTGTGTAGGAGCGACTTCAGTCGCGACAGGGCCTTCCCGAGAAAAGCGTCGCGACTGAGGTGTCTCTAACAGACGGTGTCTCTAACAGAAAGAGAGACGCTGGCTCAGCGCGCCTCGCGCAGCCAGCGCGCCACCTGCGGCGCGAAGTAGGTCAGCACGCCGTCGGCGCCGGCGCGCTTGAACGCCATCAGCGACTCCAGCACGCAGGCGCGTTCGTCCAGCCAGCCGTTGCCGATCGCCGCCTTGAGCATCGCGTACTCGCCGCTGACCTGGTAGGCGAAGGTGGGCACACGGAATTCGTCCTTCACCCGCCGCACCACGTCCAGGTAGGGCATGCCGGGCTTGACCATCACCATGTCCGCGCCCTCTTCCAGGTCCAGGGCGATCTCGCGCAAGGCCTCGTCGCCGTTGGCGGGGTCCATCTGGTAGGTGGTCTTGTCGGCCTTGCCGAGGTTGCCCGCGCTACCCACCGCCTCGCGGAAGGGGCCGTAGAACGCCGAGGCGTACTTGGCCGAGTACGCCATGATGCGCACGTGCAGGTGCTCGTCGGCATCCAGCGCGCGGCGGATGGCGCCGATGCGCCCGTCCATCATGTCCGACGGCGAGACGATGTCCACGCCGGCCTGCGCATGCGACAGCGACTGCTGCACCAGCGCCTCGACGGTGATGTCGTTGAGCACGTAGCCGCGGTCGTCGATGATGCCGTCCTGGCCATGGCTGGTGTACGGATCCAGCGCCACGTCGGTCATCACTCCCAGTTCCGGGAAGCGCGTCTTCAGCGCGCGCACCGCGCGTTGCGCCAGGCCGTCCGGGTTCCAGGCCTCGGCCGCGTCCAGCGACTTGCCGGTCGGGTCGATCACCGGGAACAGGTCGATGACCGGGATGCCCAGCTCCAGCGCCGCCTCGGCCTCCTTCAGCAGTTCCTCGATCGACAGCCGCTCCACGCCGGGCATGGAAGCGATCGGCGTGCGGCCGGGCACGTCGTGCACGAACACCGGCCAGATCAGGTCGTCGACGGTGAGGGTGTGCTCGCGCATCAGGCGGCGCGAAAAGGCATCGCGGCGCATTCGCCGGGGACGATAGTGGGGATGGGCCACGTGCAGGCTCCTGGGTGGGCGGATTCTGGGAGGCCGCGCCAGTCGCACGGTCCGAGGCCGCCAGGCACCCGGGCCGCGCCGCCGGCACCGGCGTGAACGCAAGGCGGCCCGCGCACGGGCGCCGTCGGCTGGGCATGTTACTCCCGCAGGCGCGGCACGCCGCGCGGGATGTTGCAACACAGCATGCCGGTCGCCCGGCACGCGCGTCAGATCACCCCGCCTCCCAGGCTCAGCCGGATCACCCCGACCACGATCACCAGCGCATTGAGCATCAGGCCGGTCTTGGCGCGGCCACGGTTGGGTGCCGCGGTGAACAGCAACCCGATCGCGGCGATCAGCGCGCCGACCGCGGCGAACGGGATCAGGAACCAGTTGCCCCAGCCGAGCAGCGGGATGAAGGCGAGGATCATCCACAGCAATGCCACGATGCCCCACAGCAGACTGATCAGGCCCATGCCGGCCTCCATGCGAATGTCAGCCTGCACCATAGCGCACTGCGCAGCCTGGCGCGGCGCGACCGCCGGCCGGTGCGGCGCTGGCGCAGGTCTATTCGGGGCCGGCGCCGGAGGCGGTCGATGGCCAACTGGATGTCGCCAACGCGGTCGATTTCGGCACGCGGTACCGAACCGAAGCCCGGTGGCCCGGCGCAAGCGCGAAGCGGCCAAGCTCGGCACCAATGGCGTGGACCTGAAGGGTGTAGACGCGGAGCGCTGCGGCAGCAGCCTGTCGGTCGGCGCGGGCAGCGCTGGCGGCCACGTCGGTGTCGGCCTGAGCATTGGCGCCCCATCACGCGGATGCGCGCAGCGGGCGTGGCGATCTGGACGTCGCCGGGAGCCGGGGGCGACAGCGGCCCCAGAAGTGTTGAAGACACGCCAAGACACGCCGCGCATCGACAGGACCAACTACGGCGACCGGCGTACCTGTGTCAGGTGCTGCAACAGGACTGCGCTGTCATCCGACCAACGGATGGCGGCCGATCCACGGTCACGGCGCACACCGAGCACCTGGGCAACCCGGTAGGGGAGGCGCGCACTGGATCGTCTTAATGCGGGACGGAAACCCTGGACCGTCTTCATCTCGGAGCAGCCCATGAAGCGCTGGATATGGATTTTCGCGATCTGCCTGCTGTCCTTCCCCGCCATCGCCGCCCCCGTCTACAAGAAGCTCGTGTGCCGCGATAACGACCCCTTCGTGTTCTGCACCCAAGGCTGCAAGGGCGTGGACAAGAACTGGAGCCCGGTCGACCCGATCAGCGGCTCCTGGCAGGCAGACCCCGGGTATTGCTTGCGGCCCAGTCCGGTCCGCTGCTGCAAGCACGGCTCGCACTGCGGCGCGTGGACGCCCACCGCGATCGTGGCCGTTAAGCAGTACGAAGACATCTGCCCTGCTGCCGTCAAGCAAGGCGAGTGGACGGACCCGAGCCGGCGTCCGGAAAGCGTGCCCTACGAGCACTGACGATCCTGCCACTGCGCAACGCGGCGGCGTGCTGCCCTCCCGGCCTCCCCGACTCTTGGCACGGGGATCACGGCGGCCCTGCCAGGGTGGCGGCGCCGGGTTCGGCGCGATTCACCCGGCCCGCCTATGATCGCGTGAGATCCGAACACGGGGGTAAGGCCATGAACATCCGACCGTTGTTGCCGCTGGCGCTGCTGCTGGCCCTGGCCGGCTGCGCCAGTTCCTCCAAGGTGATGGTCGGTGCGGCGCGCCCGCCGATCGACCCGGCACTGGTGCAGATCTACTCCGCGCCGCCGCCGGGCGCGGTGGATATCGCCCAGCTCGAATCCTCCAGCGCGGCCGGCTTCGGCACCCAGGGCCAGACCGACGCGGCGGTGGCCCGGCTCAAGCGCGATGCGGCCAAGCTCGGCGCCAATGGCGTGGTACTGATGGGCGTGGGTTCGCAACGCTCCGGCGGCGGCCTGTCGGTCGGCGCGGGCAGCTACGGCGGCCACGTCGGCGGCGGCCTGGGCATCGGCATCCCCACCACGCAGAAGCGCGCCGCCGGCATGGCGATCTGGGTGCCGCCGGGAACACCGGCGCCGGCGCCGGCTGCCCCGCAGCCTGTACCACCGCCCGTTCCCTGAATCCGGTCAGGTCGGGCAGCGGTCTGCTGCCCTGTCCGGCCGGCGCCCGCCGCTGACGCCCCCCGGCTTCCAAGAACACATCTTCCGCATCCAGCCCCGATGGACCGGGTTGGGGCCATGGCGCCCGGCATCCCCTCGCGCGATGAAACCCTTGCTAAGCTATTTGCGGGCAGAATCGGCACGACCCGTTCGCGGGGCCGGGTTCGGGGTATCGCCCGCCCCGCAATGACACGTTTGGTCCGAACGTCTGGGATGGACCGCTTTCGACAGAGGGAAGTGCGATGAAACAGTGGATATGGATTCTGGTTGCGTTCCTGGGATTTCAGGGCGTCGCGGGCGCACAACAGGTCTATGAAGACCTGTCTTGCCGTTCCAACGATCCGTTCGTGTTCTGTACGCAAGGCTGCAAATCGCCCGATCGACACTGGAAACCCGTAGGTTCCGGCAGCGGATGGGCCCCGATTCCGCCCTACTGCCCCTACCCCACGGTCGTCAGTACCAAGTACTGCAAGGGTTGGTCCCTGACCGCGTACAAAGCATGGTTTGAACGCCAGCGCATCTGCCAGGTAGGCGGAGGCAAGGCCAGCGATTGGACGGGACGGCAGCGACCCGAAACTGTTCCGGGAAATCACTGAGAGCGGCAGCCTGTCCACGATGCCAGCGGCGTGGTCACTGGCGCGCTTACTTGCGCTGTGACGGCACGAACTCCTCGTCCACCGCCGCGGCCAGCTGGTCCGGCGGCAGCAGCCCCTGGTCCAGCAGGAAGTTGTTGAACTTCAGCCGGTCGAACTTGGCGCCCAGCGCCAGTTCGGTGCGCATGCGCAGTTCCAGGATGCGGCTGTAGCCGTAGAAGTAGCTGCCGGCCTGGCCAGGCGCGCGCACCATGTAGCGGTCCAGTTCCTGCCGCGCCATCGCCGGCGACAGGCCGACCTCGTTCTCCAGCACCAGGCGCGCACGCTCGCGGTCGATCAGGCCGAGGTTGAGCATCGGGTCGAGCATGGCCCGCGCCGCGCGCAGCAAGCGGAACTGCAGAGCGACCAACTGCCCGTCCAGCGGTTCGTACGGCACCATCTCGGCCTCGGCGTACAGCGCCCAGCCTTCCACGTTGACCGAGTTGAACGCGAACAGGCTGCGCGCCAGCGACACGCCGCGCTCGACCATGGCGGTGAACTGCAGTTCGTGGCCGGGCCGGCCCTCGTGCGCGCTCAGCGTCCACGCCGCCGCACCGAAGTTGAAGTCGTCGTAGTGCTCGCCCTTGCCGGCGCTGTCCGGATTGCCCAGCGGCAGCACGAAGGTGCCCTGCTCGCCGGTGTTGCCGACCAGCGGTGCCGGGCGGAAATGCGGCGCCGGTTGCGCGGCGCTCTCGGCCGGCGAGCCCAGGCGCATCTGCATCGGCCGCCGCGGCACATCGACGATGCGCTGCTGGCGGATGATCGGATCGATGCGGTCGATGACGCTGCGGTAGTGCGCCTCGAGCTTGTCGTCGGGGATGGTGTCGCGCTTGAGCGCGCGCAGCACTGTGCGGTAGTCGCGGGCATCGTCGCCGCGCAGGCCCTTGGCCGCGGCCACCAGCGGCGCCAGCTGCTGCATCGTCGCGCGGGTTTCCATGAACTCCAGCTGCGCGCGCTGCATCAGCACCTGCGGTGCGATGTCGATGCCCACCTGCTTGAGCTGGAACGCATACAGCTCAGGCGGCAGGCGCGCATCCTCGCGTGCCTGCGGCAGCACCACCGTGCGCGTCCAGGTCGCGTAGTCCTGGAACTGCCGGTCCATCGCCGCCAGCGCCGCGTCTGCGCCGGCGATCTTGTACTCGGCAAACAGCGCGCGGATGCCCTTGGCGTAGGTCTCGACGTTGCTCAAGGCCTGTTCGACCTCGCGCTTGGTCGGCTGCAGCAGGCTGCCATCAGCACGCTTTTCTTCGTAGCGTTGCCGCGCCAGCAGCAGGCTGGAGGTACTGCCCGGCGCCAGGCCGACGTAGCGCTGCAGCCGCAGCAGCGCCTTGGCGCGCCGCGCCGCCGGCACCTGCTCGGACAAAAGATTGTTGATGCCGCCGAACACGTGCTGCGGCGCATCCGTCCAGGGCAGCAGCAAGCGCTCGTTGAGCGTGCTGCCTTCGATGGACTGATCGGCGGCGTGGATCAGGATTGTCAGATCCTGGCGCACGTTCGGATCGCGCTCCACCTGCAGCTTTTCCTGCAGCGTGTGGCGCGCGGCAGCGGTGGCCTCGCGGAAACGCCGCGCGTTGTCGGGACCGAAATCGGAGACCTGGTCGTCGAATCCGGGCACGCCGAAGAAGCTCACTTCCTCGGCCTGGAACGGCGCCTGCGCCTGCAGCAGGATCTGCGCAAACGCATTGCTGCGCTCCACCCAGGCCGGCGCACGCTTCGCCGCTGCAACGGGCGGTGCGGCCGGAGCCGCCAGCGCCTGGAACGGCAAAGGCGCCGCCAGCGCCAGGGTCAGGGCGATGGCAAGGACACGTGGCTTCATGGCGCAGCTCCGACAGATGATGTCAGGACGGTACGCGGCGCAGGCCGATCGGCCATCTGCCGGAGGTCATGGCCGCCACCACGCGGCGGTGCAGCATATGGGCGGTCCTGCATTGCAGCCGGCGCAGCGCGCGTGCAGTGATGGCAATTCGGAGTGCATCACTGCGGACACGGGCGATACAACGGTCCCACGCCCATGGCGCCATGCACCTCGCAACGACAAAGACGGCAGAGAACGTTCGCCGCCGCTTACTTGGTTGCGGCGTCCTCGGCCGACGTGGCGTGGTCTGCGTTCGTTGCGGGCACCGGCGGCGCCTCGACCGCCATGCCATCCGCTTCCTCGTCGTCGGCCTCATCGCCCTGCCCGAGTGCATCGAGCAGCGGGATCGCCTCGCCCGCATCCGGCAGTACCTGCAAGGTGGTGTAGTGCCACTCGCCCGCATGACGCTCGGCTTCGATGTAGAGGGTGCCGTTGGCGCGGCTGCCGTGCAGCGACACGCTCAGCTCGGCATTGCCGCTTCCACCGCCGCTGCTGTTGAAGCTGCCGCTGGGCATGATGCCGTCCTTGATCGGCGCGCCCAGCGCGGCCGCCACGCGCGGATCGTGTTGTGCGGCCATCACGCCGACCCGGTACGGCTCGGACGACTTGGTGACGCGTGCGATGCCGAGCACGAACACCGCGATCGACGCGAGCAGCAGGGCGCCGAGCACCAGCACGATCAGCGGCACCGCCCACTTCCAGTGGCGCGCCCACCAGCCGCGCTTGACCGGTGGCAGCGCCGTGGTGGAGGTGGGGCCGGGCGTGCCGGGCAGCGGCGGCGGACTCGACATGACGTCACTCCTTGTCGTGCGAAAGCGGAGAAATGGAAGCGCAGCGGCGCGCTCAGGGCTTGAGGCAGCGCGCCAGGAACGCTTCGGTGGTGCGATAGCGATGCAGTGCGTTGCTGCCGGACAGGCCGTGCTTGGCGCCCGGATAGGTCATCAGCTCGAACAGCTTGCCGCGCTTCTGCAATTCGCTCATCAGCGAGGTGGAATTGGTGAACAGCACGTTGTCGTCGGCCATGCCGTGCAGCAACAGCAGTTGCGAGGTCAGCCCGTCCAGGTGCGCGGCCACGCGGCTGTCGCGGTAGCCGTCGGGATTGGCCTTGGGCAGGTTCATGTAGCGCTCGGTGTAGTGGCTGTCGTACAGGCCCCAGTCGGTGACCGGCGCGCCGGCGGCGCCGCAGGCATAGGCCTCGCTGTGCTTGGCCAGCAGCATCAGGGTCATGTAGCCGCCGTTGGACCAGCCGTACACGCCGATGCGCGCCGCATCCACCCACGGCTGCGCCTTTAACCAGGCCACGCCGCGCAACTGGTCGTCCACTTCCACGGTGCCCTGGTGCTGGTACAGCGCGCCGCCGAAATCGCGGCCGCGGCGCGGCGTACCGCGGTTGTCCAGCGAGAACACCACATAGCCGTGCTGGGCCAGGTACTGGTCGAACAGCGCATCGCCGCGACCGGGCCAGCCGTCGACCACGGTCTGCGCGGCCGGGCCGCCGTACACGTAGACCACCACCGGGTAGCGCTTGCCCGGATCGAACCCGTCCGGCTTCATCAGGCGGTAGTGCAGCTGGGTCTTGCCGTCGGCGGCGGTCATGGTGCCGAACTCGACCGGACGCTGCGCCTCACGGTAGGCCGCATAGGGATGCTGCGGATCGGCCAGGTCGTTGACCAGCAGGGTGGCGATCTTTTCGCCATTGGCGCGGAACAGCTCGATCTGCGGCGGCGTGGTGGTGTTGGACCAGCTGTCGACATAGACGCTGGCGTTCTTGGCGAAGCTGGCGGCATGCGTGCCGTTGGGCTTGGACAGCTTTTCGATGGCGCCGCCGGTCAGCGGCACCGCGTAGAGCTGGGTCTGGGTCGGCGACTCCTTGGTCGCGGAGAAATAGACCTTGCCGGCGGCCTCGTCCACTGCCAGCAACTCGTCCACCACCCACTCGCCCTGGGTCAGCGGGTGCAGCGTGCGGCCGTCTTCCGAGGCCAGGTACAGATGTTCGTAACCGCTGCGCTCCGAGCCCCAGACGAAACGCCCGTCCTTGAGGAAGTGCAGGTCGTAGGTGAGCGGCACCCAGGTCGGGCTGGTCTCGGTGATCAGCACGCGCTGCTTGCCGGTGGCCAGGGTCGCCTCGATCAGCTCCAGGCGCTTCTGATCGCGCGACTGGCGCTGGAAGGTCAGCCGTTGCGGATCGCGCCAGTCCACCCGCGCCAGGTAGATGTCCGGGTTCTTGCCCAGGTCGATCCACTGCGGCTGCGCGCCGGCGCGCGGTGCGATCGTGCCGAGCTGGACCTTCACGTTGGGCTGGCCGGCCTGCGGATAGCGCTGCTCCACCACCTCGGTATGGTCGGCATAGACCTCCGGGCGCTTCTGCACCGGCACCTCGGTTTCGTCGATGCGCGCGAAGGCGATCGCCGAATCGTCCGGCGCCCACCAGTAGCCGGTGTGGCGGTCCATTTCCTCGTCGGCGACGAACTCGGCCACACCGTTGCCGATGGTCTCGCTGCCGTCGCGGGTGAGCTGGTGCTGCTGGCCGCTGGCCAGGTCGATCACCCACAGGTTGCGCCCGCGCACGAAGCTGACGTAGCCGCCCTTGGGCGAGATCTTCGGATCGGTGACGAAGCCTTCGCCGTGGGTCAGCTTGCGCACCGCGGCGCTGCCGGTCTTGCGCAGGTCGTACAGGTACAACTCGCCGCCGAGCGGGAACAGCAACGCCTGCGCGTCCGGCGCCCACTGGTATTCGACGATGCCGGTGTAGGCGGCGATGCGCTGGCGCTCGCGGCGCGCCTTCTCCTCGTCGCTCAGGGTCTCGGTACCGGGCAGCACCAGCTTGGAATCCACCAGCATGCGGGTCTGCCCGCTGGCGATGTCGTATTCCCACAGATCCAATTGGTTGCGGTCGCTGTCCTTGCCGCGCAGGAAGGTCACCCGCGAGCCGTCCGGCGCCACCTTGGGCTTCATCAGGGTCGGCCCGGACAGCGGCTTGCTGCCGGTGATGGCCTCCAGGGTCAGTTTCTCGGCGTGGGCGGGAACGATGGGCGTGGCGAGCATGAGGGCGAGAGCGGCGAACAGAGAGCGCATGAAGGTTCCTGATGGAGCACCGAGCGCACGGATGATGCGCGTGCGCCCGGGATTTGAGAAGCGCGCCGGCTCAGCGCTGCCCGAACAGGTGCTTGCGCTCGGCGTCGCTGAGCGGCTTGCCGGCGTTCGGGTTCACCTGCTCCTTCAATGCGTAGGCGCGCTGGGTGGCCGGGCGTGCGGCGATGGCGTCGTGCCAGCGCTTGAGGTGCGGGAAGGCGGCGTAGTCGGGGGTCAGGCCGGGGTACACCTCGATCCACGGGTAGCTGGCCATGTCGGCAATGCCGTAGGCGTCGCCGGCCAGGTAGGCGCTGTGCGCCAGACGCTTGTCCAGCACACCGTGCAGGCGCCGCACCTCATTGCCGTAGCGCTCGATCGCATAGCCGATCTTCTCCGGCGCATAGACGTTGAAGTGGCCCATCTGCCCGGTCATCGGGCCGAGGCCGGCCATCTGCCAGAACAGCCACTCCAACGCGACCACGCGCCCGCGCGGATCGGCCGGCAGGAAGCGGCCGGTCTTCTCGGCCAGGTACAGCAGGATGGCGCCGGACTCGAACACGCTCTGCGGCGCGCCACCGTCGGCCGGAGCATGGTCGACGATGGCCGGCATCTTGTTGTTCGGCGAGATCGCCAGGAATGCGGGCGCGAACTGCTCGCCTGCGCCGATGTTGACCGGCTTGAGCGTGTAGTCCAGCCCGGCCTCCTCGAGAAACAGGGTGACCTTGTGGCCATTGGGGGTGGGCCAGTAGTAGAAATCGATCATGGCGGCGCTCCGGGACAGGGACCTTCGAGTGTAGCGGCGCCCCCCGGCTTGGCAGTGTCACCGCCGGCCGGGTACCCTGGCCGCTCCCGCAACGCAGCATTCCAGACTACGCCATGACTCCCGAGCGGCCCCGCCTGCATCCCCTGTCCAACCTGATCTTCGCCTCGCGCTGGCTGCAGTTGCCGCTGTACCTGGGACTGATCGTGGCCCAGGGCGTCTACGTGTTCCTGTTCGGCAAGGAGCTGTGGCACCTGATCCACGAGGCGCCGCGCCTGGGCGAACAGCAGATCATGCTGATCGTGCTCGGCCTGATCGACGTGGTGATGATCTCCAACCTGCTGGTGATGGTGATCGTCGGCGGCTACGAGACCTTCGTGTCGCGGCTGGGCCTGGAAGGCCATCCGGACCAGCCGGAGTGGCTGAGCCACGTCAACGCCAGCGTGCTCAAGGTCAAGCTGGCGCTGTCGATCATCGGCATCTCCTCGATCCACCTGCTCAAGACCTTCATCGCGGTCGGCGCGCTCGGCGGCATGCCGATGTGCTCGCCGGAGCAACTGGCCAGCGCCGTGGGCACGGTGGACCTGAAGAGCTGCGCGACGCTGACCGCCACCGGCGTGCTGTGGCAGACCATCATCCATGGCATCTTCATCCTGTCGGCGATCGGCATCGCCTGGACCGACCGGATCATGTCCGCGTCCGCGCCGGCGCGTCCGGCACACTGACCGACGCGCGCAGCGTCACGCTTTTTGCCGCATGGCAGCGGCTGCCACGCACGCGGCGGCAGCGGATGCTAGATTGACCGATGGGGTGCGCTGGCGGCATGGGGGCCGCAGCACCGCGAACGCACCGCCGTCGCATCGTTGATTGCCAACACCGGGGATTCAGGGGGACGCATGTCGCAACTCACCACACTCGCCAAGGCGCGCCGTGTCGCGCCCGTCCTGTTGCTGGCCGCGCTGGCGGCCTGCTCCAAGCAGGAGGAGGCCGCGCCACCCAGCGCCGCACCGGCCACTACCGCGGCCAATGCACCGGCAACGCCAGCGGTCTCGGCCAAGGTGCAGTCGATGGGCACCGAACAGTTGCACGACTCGGCCAGCCAGGCGCTGCGCGAGAACCGCATGTACGCGCCGGCCGGCAACAACGCGGTCGAGTACTACCTGGCGCTGCGCGACAAGCAGCCGGACGACGCCGGGGTCAAGAGCGCGCTGACCGACCTGATGCCGTACACGCTGATCGCCGCCGAGCAGAGCATCAACCGCGAGGATTTCCCGGAAGCGCAGCGCCTGATCGGCCTGATCGAGAAGATGGACCCGCAGGCGCCGGCCTTGCCGCGGCTCAAGCAGGGCGTGAGTAAGGGCATGGAGGCCGTGGCCCAGCGCGGCCAGGACGAGACCGACAAGGCCAAGAAAGACGCCGAGCAGAAGGCCAAGCTGGCGGCCGAGCAACAGAAGCAGGCGCAGCAGCAGGCCAGCGAGGCGCAGGCGGCGCAGCAGATCGCCGCACAGCAGGAAGCCGCGCGCCGCGAGAGCGCACGCCAGGAAGCCGAACGCCAGGCCGCTGCGCGTCCCGCCACGCCCGCCGCCACCGCGCAACCGACGCCGGCACCGGCTGCCGCACCCGCGGCCGCGCCGGCGGCCACGGCACAGACCCTGCGCCCGATCAGCACCCCGGCCCCGCGCTACCCGCCCGAAGCGCTGCGCTCGGGCACGGCCGGCGAAGTGCTGGTGGAGATCACCGTGGGTACCGACGGCGCGGTCACCAATGCCCGCGTGCTGCGTTCCACGCCGCCGCGGGTGTTCGACCGCGAGGCGCTGAACGCCACCAAGCGCTGGCGCTTCGAACCGGTCGGCGCGCCGGTGACCACCCGCCGCACGCTGGCGTTCAATCCCGGCGGCTGAGCCTCGCAACACCACGCGTGCCCGGCAGTGGCCGGGCGCGCAGCGAACGCCTCGGCGCAACCTGGCGCCGACCGCAACACGTCGATCGGAACGATCAGGACGTCGGTGTCATGCCCGCATTGCGGGCCGACGTGCCGAAGCGCCCCTTGCGCCAGGCCACCCAGGTCGCGATCGCGCCCACCACCGTGCATACCAGCAGGCCCGGCAGCGAGGCCTCCGGTCCGAACGCGCCCCCACTCAGCCAGTCCGGCACCCCGGCCTGCGCCGTGCTGCGCGCGATCGCCGGCCCCATGTCGGTCCCCGACACCGCCGCGCCGAACAGATAGCCCTGGGTGAAGTTCCAGGCCGCATGCACGCCGATGGAGACCCAGAGCCGGCCGGTGAGCACGTAGAAGGCGCCCAGCATGATGCCCGCCTCCACCGCGATGCAGAGCGCGGCGAACACGCTCGCGTTCGGATTGCCGAGATGGGCCAGGCCGAACAGCGCCGCCGACAGTGCGAACGCCAGCCATGGCCCGAACGCGCGCCACAGCAGCCGCAGCAGGATCGCGCGCAGCATCAGCTCTTCCACCACGCCGGCCTGCAGCGCCTTGCCGAGCGCGCCCCACGCCGGCGCTGGCCCGCTCCAGCGGATCGCGTACACGCCGAAGGCCGCCATGAGCGCCATCACCGCCGCGAACATCGCCGCGCCCAGCAACAGGCCAATGGCCAACTGCGACGGCGCCGCGCGCCAGGCGAGTTCTGCCGGCCAGCGCCGCTCGCCCAGGCGGACCGCCACTGCGTAGAGGATGGCGGCCGTCAATGCCGTGGCATATGGCGCGATGCGCTCTGCACCCGGCGGAAGCAGCCTGGCGCACAGCAGCGGCACCGCCGTTGCCACGACCACCATCAGCGCGAGCAACGCGATTGCCCAGGCCACCGCCCTCAACCAGCGCACCCTCCCCGGCTGCAGGATGCGCGCCTGGCCCAGTACCAGCAGGCGCGTGCCCGCGGTCGCGGTCACTCCGGTGTCAACGCGTGGATCGGGAGACATGCAAGGCTCGCTGCGGAGGGACGTCGAAAAGGCGGACGCATCCGCCGCGCGTGCAGGCAGTGTGCATCACGATCGCATTCCCGGCGCGGCGTCGCGACGACGGGCATGCAGCGCGCGGACCAGCCCGCGCGCTTGCTCCTGCTCAGCTGGAGATCGCCAACTGCTCCTGCCGGTAGCGGCGCACCGCCGCCAGCCACAGCACCGCGGCCAGGCCGAAGCCGGTGAGCAGGTACACCGCCCAGATCTGCGGATCGATCGTTTCGCGGCGGATGATCTTCATTAGCATCTGGTTCTGCGCCAGGAACGGCACCGCGAACTGCCACAGCGTGGTCTTCAGCGGATACACCATCAACGCATAGCCGGGCAGCATCGGCAGCAGCATCAGCCAGGTCATGTGGCTCTGCGCCTCCTTCATGCTCTTGGCCGCGGCCGCCAGATAGGTCAGGAGCGAGGTGCCGATGAACAGCATCGGCAGCAGCACGAACAGCATCTGCAGCATCGCCACGAAACTGACGTTGAGCTGGCGGCCGATGCCGCTGGCCACCTGCGCGCTGAGCTTGAACGCGAGCAGGGTCAGCAGCAGCGACACCAGGCCGACCACGCACGCCGCGGCGATCTTGCCGCTGACGATGGCGCTGCGCGAGGCCGGCGTGGCCAACAGCGGCTCCAGCGATTGCCGCTCGCGTTCGCCTGCGGTGGCGTCGAGGATCAGGTAGGCGCCGCCGATGAACGAGGTGATGGTCAGCAACACCGGCAGCAGCATCGCCAGCAATGCGCCGCGCTTGGCCTCCGGCGTGGCCAGGTCCTGCAACGCCACGTCGAGCGGTCGCGACACCTGCGAATCGATGCCGCGCGCCAGCAGGCGCAAGGCACCGACCTGCTGGCCGTACATGCTCAACGCGGCCTGCACCCGCTGGGTCGGGATGTCGGCGTCGCGGCGGGTACTGTCCTTGATGATCTCCACCAGCGCCGGGCGCCCTTCGTGCCAGGCGCTGGCGTAGTCCTCGTCGATCTTCAGCGCAAGATCCACGTCCTGGCTGCGGATCGCCCCGGTCAGGTCCTTCGGCGGCGCGACCGCGTTCAGGCCCTGCGCGGCGAGGAAGGCGACCAGGTTCGGCGCGCGTTCGCGGCCGATCACCGGAATGTCCAGCGGCTTGTCGATCTGGGTGCGCACGCGGCTCTCGGCCAGCGCGCCCATGCCCAGGATCAATGCCGGGTACAGCAGCGGGCCCAGCAGCAAGGCCAGCGCCAGGGTGCGGCGATCGCGCGAGAGGTCGCGCAATTCCTTGCGCATCACGGTGAATACAGTACGGAGCAGGCTCATGCGTGCAATCCCTCGTCGCTGCCGATCGCCTTGACGAAGGCGTCTTCCAGATTGGGTTCGCCGGTAAGGGCGCGCAGTTCGTCGGCGGTGCCGGCGGCCACCACCGTGCCCTTGGCGATGATGACGATGCGATCGCACAACGCCGCCACCTCCTGCATGATGTGGCTGGAGAAGATCACGCAGCGTCCTTCCTCGCGCAGCTCGCGCAGGAAGCCGCGCAGCGCGCGCGTGGTCATCACGTCCAGGCCGTTGGTGGGCTCGTCCAGGATCACGTTGCGCGGGTCGTGGACCAGCGCGCGGGCGATCGCGGTCTTGGTGCGCTGGCCCTGGCTGAAGCCTTCGGTCTGGCGGTCGAGGATGTCGTCCATGTCCAGCGCCTTGGACAGCAGCCGGGTGCGCTCGGCGATGCGTGCCGACGACAGCCCGTGCAGCTCGCCGAAGTAGGCGATGTTCTCGCGCGCGGTCAGTCGTTTGTACACGCCGCGCGCATCCGGCAGCACGCCCAGCGCGCGCCGGACCGCCATCGGATCCTGACCCACGTCGACGCCGTCCACGCGCACCTGGCCCTGGTCCGGCGCCATCAACGTGTACAGCATGCGCAAGGTGGTGGTCTTGCCGGCGCCGTTGGGACCGAGCAGGCCGGTGATCTGGCCGTCGGCGGCCTGGAAGCTGACCCCTTGCACCGCCTGCACGGTGCCGGCGCGGGTCTTGAATGCCTTGTGCAGATTGTCGGCGACGATCATGCGCGTCCCTCCCTGTCGAACGATGCGCAGCTCATGGTTCCCATCCGTTGAATGAAGTGAAGGCCGGCACGCCGCTCATCGCGTCCAGGCAGGTGGCATCGAGGCGCTTGGCGTCGGCGGTCTCGAAGAACTGGCCGAGCAGCTTGGGCATGCAGCCCAGGGTCATGGTGCCGTGGCCCTGACCGCGCACCACCAGGTGGCGGCCGTTGGGCAGGCCCTTCAGCACGCGCTCGGCGTAGCGCGGCGGCGTCACCGGATCCAGCTGGCCGGAGGTCAGCAGCACCGGCAGGTTGGAGGTGAACGGCGCGGTGAAGTCGGCCGGGCGGGTGCCGGTCGGCCAGGCTGGGCAGGCGGCGAAGAACATCTGCGCCACCTCCGGGCCGAGCAGCGTGTCGTGCGTCTGCGGCGCGCGATAGCGGTCGGCGTCCTCGGCGCAGATCACCGACCATTGCATGCCGCGATTCATCTGCCCGTCCAGCTGCCCGCCCATCATCTTTGCCAGCGACATCAACGGCCCGTAGCGGCCGTTGGCGGCCTCGTCCAGCACCAGCGGCAACAGCGACGCGGTCTGCGGCGCGTAGGAGAACGAGAACGCCAGGCTGGTGACGGTGTCGGCGGTGACGCGATCGTGGCGGCTCTGGCCGCTGGCCGGATCGCGGTAGTCCACCTCCACCGGCGCCTTCCGCAGGCGCTCCACCACGGCCCGCAGCTGCGCGCGGGTATCGGTGGGGAAGCGCTTGGCGCAGGCCACGTCGGCCTTGCATTGCTCGGCCTGCAGGGCGATCGCATCCTCGAAGGTGTTGGCGAACTCGCCGCCGACCACCAGGTCGTTCGGCGCCACGCCATCGATGACCACGCTGCGCACGTGCGGCGCATAGCGACGCGCGTACTGCTGGGCGACGCGGGTGCCGTAGGAGCCGCCGATCAGGTTGATCTTGTCCACGCCCAGCGCGGCACGCACCGCGTCCAGATCGCCGATCGCCTGAGTGGTGGTGTAGTAGCGCGGGTCGGCGCGGCCCTGCAGCGACTGCGCGCAGCGCCGCGCGTAGTCGACCAGTTCGGCGGCGGTGGGCGCGCGCACCGGATCGGCCAGCGGTAGTTCCTTCCCGTCCGGGCCCAGGCAGCTCAGCGGGTTGGACTGGCCGGTGCCGCGCTGGTCGATCAGGAACACGTCGCGGCGCTTGCGTGTCTCGCGCAGCGCCATGTCGACGATGCTGGCGACCTGGGTGGCGGCCTGGCCGGGACCGCCGGCCAGGAAGAACACCGGGTCCGGGTCGCTGCCGCCTTCCCCAGTGATCGGCAGCCAGGCGATGTTGAGCTCGATCTTGCGGCCGTTCGGCGCCGCCGGATTCTCGGCCACCGCCATGCGCGTGCACTGCGCCGGCACGTTGTTGGAGGCCACCGGATTGGTCAGCGTGCACGGGTGGAAGCGCAGCGCGCCGTAGCTGCGTTCGGACGTCTGCGGCGCCGGCGCCTGGGCCGCCTGGCAGGCGGCGAGCAACAGGGTGGCCGCCGCAATGGCGAACGGCCGGGAAGGGTGTCGCATGGTTCGCATCCTTGAGGTCATGGCTTGCAGAATGCCATGCCGGAACATGGCGTCGTCGGTGCCCGGTGGGGCATGGAACGGAGTACCCGGTTACTCGGCCTCATCGAACAGGAACACCTGCTCGATGCTGTGCGCGAACAACCGCGCGATACGGAACGCCAGCGGCAGGCTCGGATCGTATTTACCGGTCTCCAGCGCATTGATGGTCTGTCGCGACACGCCCAGCCGCTCGCCCAGTTCGCCCTGCGACCAGCCATGCGCCTCGCGCAGTTCGCGGATGCGGCTGTTCATTGGTAGCGGCGCGCGTTCGCGACCTTGACCACCCCATAGGTCATGCACAGTGCGGGGAACACCCACAACATTGCCGACGAGGCCGACAGTGCGATGACCTGCGCCGCCTGCAGGAACCCGGCCGCCATGTAGACGCCACAGGTCAGTCCGGCGGCGATGGCGATGGACTCCAGCTCGATGCGCCGCTGCAGTTCGTCGGAATCGCGCACGAAGCGCGCCACCGCGCGGATCACCAGCGCCAGCATCAATGCCGGCAGCAGCGCGACCACCACGCGCAGCCAGAGCACGTCGACGCTGTCGAGCAGACGCTTCCAGAACAGCATCACCACCACATAGGCCCCCATCGGCGGAAAGAACTCGCGGTAGTAGCGCCGCGCCAGCGCCCGCGGCGCGCTGTCGTACAGGCTGCCCCGCGACCACCACAGCAACACCGCCATGAACAGGCCGCCGATGCCGACGCCCATGCACACCCCGCGCAGATACGCGCTGCCGCCGAACGGCAACCAGGCCCCCGCCGCCAACAGCGCCAGACTCGCGCACAGCACCACGATCGCGTTGCGCCTGCAGTTGCCCATCCCATGCCCCCCAATCTCAGTCCAACCGATCCGGCGCCCGTTCCGGCTGCGCCCCTTGTCATGTTGACCTTCCCCCTGTCAAGCACGCTTGACAGGAGAATGCGCGCCGCGCGAACGCCTGTCAAGCGTCCTTTACAGACGGGATGAAAGCATCAATGGACCCGCCGGCGCCCGGATGCGGATACCTCTCATCCGCCCTGCGGAGAGCACTTTCCCCCCAAAGGGGGCCATGGTCCCGAGGGGCGATGGAAGAAGCCAAAGCCCCTCTCCCCTCGGGAGAGGGGTTGGGGTGAGGGTGCGGGCGCGAAGCGCGCTCGGCATTTATGGAGCAAGCGGCTTCACCCCCAACAGACCTTCCCAGCGAGGCGGTCGCGGCTGAAGCCGCTCCTACGAGGGACGCCGGCGCCGACCGCTACTTGCTGCTGACGTACTTCTCGCGACGGATGTGCTGCACCGGCAGGCCAGCCTCCTTCAGCGCGTCGAAGCAGGCATCGACCATGTTCGGATTGCCGCAAAGGTAAGCGATGTCGCCTTCGGCCTGGGGCGCGAATTCACCGAGGAACTGCTGCACGTAGCCATGCCGCACATCGGCATGCGGCGCTTCCGGCAGCTCGCGCGAGAAACACGGCACGAAGCGGAAACCGGGATGCGTCTCGGCGAAGGCGCGGAACTCGTCACCGTACAGCAGCTCGGCCGGCGTCCGCGCGCCCAGCAACAGCACCACCTCCACGCCGCGCTCGGCCATCGCCGCTTCCAGCAGCGGCAACATCGAGCGGTACGGGGTGACGCCGGTGCCGGTGGCGATCAGCAGATAGCGACGGTTGCTGTCGCCCGGCTGCAGGCAGAAGCGCCCGTACGGACCGCTGGCGCAGACCTGGCCGCCGATCTCCAGCGCCTCGAACAGCGCCGTGGCCGCGCCGCCGGCGACGAAGCTGACCGCGATCTCCACCGTGGCGTCGGCCGGCTGCGCCGGATCGTGGCGGGTGGCCAGCGAATAGCTGCGCTTGGTCGCCGTGCCGTCGGCATAGTGGAAGTGCACCTGCACGAACTGGCCAGGCGCGAACGGCAGGGGTTGGCCGTCGTCGCGGACGAAGCGGTAGTGGCCGACGGCCGGGGCCAGCATGTGGCGATCGACCAGTTTCAGCGGGAATTGGGCAGGCACGGAGATGCAACAGTCTGTGGCCGGGGGCGACCCCACGAGGTCTTCTATAATAGCGGCTGCACTTCTCCTGCGCCGTCGATGCGGCGCGAAGGCCCGCCTTGACTCCCGCACCTGCTCTTTCTTCCCAGACGCCGGCGCCCGCCCTGCGTGTGCGCGACCTGCGCAAGACCTACGACAACGGCGTGCAGGCCCTGCATGGCGTGTCGCTGGACGTGTTGCCCGGCGACTTCTTCGCCCTGCTCGGCCCCAACGGCGCCGGCAAGTCCACCCTGATCGGCATCATCAGTTCGCTGGTCAACCTCAGCGCGGGCCAGGTCGAGGTGTTCGGCACCGACCTGAGCAGCCAGCGCAGCGCGGCGATGCGCCTGATCGGCCTGGTGCCGCAGGAAATCAACTTCAACCTGTTCGAGAAGCCCTTCGACATCCTGGTCAACTACGCCGGCTTCTACGGCATGCCGCGCGCCGAGGCCGAGCGCCTGGCCGAAGTGGAACTCAAGCGCGCGCACCTGTGGGAGAAGGCCCAGGTGATGAGCCGCACCCTGTCCGGCGGCATGAAGCGGCGGCTGATGATCGCCCGCGCGATGATGACCCGGCCGCGCCTGCTGATCCTGGACGAACCCACCGCCGGCGTGGACATCGAGATCCGCCGCGACATGTGGCGCGTGCTGCGCGAGATCAACGCCGCCGGCACCACCATCATCCTCACCACGCACTACCTGGAGGAAGCGGAGAGCCTGTGCCGCAACCTGGCGATCATCGACCGCGGCCGCATCGTCGAACAGGGACCGATGCGCGAACTGCTGGCCAAGCTGGACGTGGAAGGCTTCCTGCTGGACATCGACGGCGAGCTGCCGGCGCAGTTGCCGGCGATCGAAGGCACCACCCTGCTCGCCCAGGACGCGCACACCCTGGACCTGGACATGCCGCGAGCGATGGACCTCAACCGCGTGTTCGCCGCACTGGGCGACGCCGGCATCCGCGTGCGCTCCATGCGCACCAAGAGCAATCGCCTGGAAGAACTGTTCGTGCGCCTCACCGGCGAGCACCGCGACGCCGCCACGGCCAGCGCCGGCGCCACGCCGCCGCCCGCCACTCCCTGATGCCCCCACGGCGACGACCATGACCACCCAGACCGATTCCACCCTCCCCGTTTCCGACGCCACCCCGGCCCAGCGCAACTGGGTCGCGCTGGGCACCATCGTGCGCCGCGAGGTCAAGCGCATCCTGCGCATCTGGGGCCAGACCCTGGTGCCGCCGGCGATCACCATGACCCTGTACTTCCTGATCTTCGGCGGCCTGATCGGCTCGCGCGTGGGCGACATGGGCGGCTACAGCTACATGCAATTCATCGTCCCCGGCCTGGTGATGATGAGCGTGATCCAGAACAGCTACGGCAACATCAGTTCCAGCTTCTTCGGCGCCAAGTTCGGCCGCCACGTCGAGGAACTGCTGGTCAGCCCCATGCCCAACTGGGTGATCCTGTGGGGCTACGTCGCCGGCGCCGTGCTGCGCGGGCTGATGGTCGGCGTGATCGTGCTGATCATCGCCATGTTCTTCACCCCGGTGCGCATCCCGCACCCGCTGGTGACCCTGACCACGGTGCTGCTGGGCGCGACCATCTTCTCCCTGGCCGGCTTCATCAACGCGGTCTACGCCAAGAAGTTCGACGACGTGGCGATCGTGCCGACCTTCATCCTGACCCCGCTGACCTACCTGGGCGGCGTGTTCTATTCGGTCAAACTGCTGCCCGGCTGGGCCGAGGCCGCGACCCACGCCAACCCCATCTTCTACATGGTCAACGCCTTCCGCTACGGCCTGCTCGGCAGCAGCGACGTGCCGGTGTGGGTGGCCTACAGCCTGATGCTGGGCTTCGTCGCGGTGCTGTCGGCGCTGGCGCTGTGGCTGCTGCGGCGCGGGGTGGGGTTGCGGAGCTGACGCCCCGCGTGCTCTCCGCACTACCCCGGCGTCCAGGGGTTCCACGCCTTCGCATGCCCGACGCATCCAGGCGCGGGGGCCGCTGGATGCGTCCCGTGTCCGCCCGGTTCTGAATCTCTGACTGCAAGCAGCGCGGCGGCAGGTCACCCGCCATTCGATGCTGCGGCCTTACCGGCCCGACCGGAGCAAGCGCATCTGCCTTGCTCCGCATCGCTACACATTGCCGACTGTCTCGTCCCGCGTCGCCGGCCGCCCGCGGTCACCCCGCCCCGCGCGTGGGATCGCGGACGGAGCGCCATTCGCGGATGGCATCCCGTGCAACATGCCGACATATCCGCCACGCATCACAGCCAAATCTGACGGTGCGCACGGCGCGACTGCACCGAATTCACAATTGTATATTCCATACGGGATCGCACGCGTCCAAAGTTTGACTCTATAGTGTGATGCACATCAAATTTATCGCCAATTTATTAACGCAACTTTTCTTGTAACGGCAATAAGCCGACGCTACAGTGCACACGTCCGCTACACACCATCTCTTTACTGGACGTAAAGCGCGGGCCGGAGACCAGCTTCGTCTCCGTGAACGACTTCACTTAATGAACCCATGTCGCCACACGTTGCCGCTGGCACGTTTGTGTGTTGCCGGTAATTGGGCGATCGAGCCAAGGAGAGGAATCAGATGAAGATCCAACGCAAGCCCATCCGCTTCGGCCGCAAGCAGCAGGGCCAGGGCATGACCGAGTACATCATCATCGTGGCCCTGATCGCGATCGCGGCGATCGGCGTGTTCACGTTCTTCGGCGGCACCGTCCGCAGCCAGGTCGCCGGTATGGCGCAGGAACTGTCGGGCAAGGATGCCAGCGGCATGATCGGCCGCGCTGGCACCAATGCAGGCAAGGCGCAGCAACAGGCCCAGAACGACAAGGGCATGGACAAGTACAACGGCAACAAGTAAGGCCCTTGCCACCATCTGCCCGAGCAGGGCAGATGGTGGCCTGTTGTTGGTTGTGCAGCAGGAGCCGTAGGCAGGGCCTCTGCACTTGGTAAGCAACCCAATTCCATGGAACCCAGCCGGGCCCGATGCGCGTGCATCGCGCTCTAGATGGGGTATTGCCTGAAGGAAGCCGCATGGTGATCATCGCCGCCACCGCCCCCTCGCCCCCCATGGCCGCGTCAAAGCCAAGCCGCGTTCGCTCGCGGATGCAAGGTCAGGCCATGCCCATGGTGCTGGTGTTCCTGATGGTGCTGTGCGTGGGCCTGCTGGTGACCTTCAATACCGGACAGGTCGTCGGCAAGAAGGTCGAGCTCACCAACGCCGCCGATGCCGCCGCCTACAGCATCGCCATCGAGCAGGCGCGCGCGCGTAATTTCGCCGCCTATCTGAATCGCGGCCGCGTCGCCAACGAAGTGGCGATCGCCCAAATGGTCAGCCTGAATTCCTGGCTGACCATGGTGCACTCCTCGTCGGTGCACTTCGAGAAAGTCACAGAAGTAGCAGAAGTCCTGTTGTTCTGGGTGCCTGTCCTCGGTGAAGTCCTGATCGGCATCGATCGCGCGATGACGGTGATCAACAGAACGCTCAAGGTATTTCGCCAAACCTTTCTGCGGGCAGCGGACACCACCATCGGCATCTTGGATCAAGCGCTCGACCATCCCTACGCGCTGGCCGCCGATGCGGCAGTCGGCGACATCACATCGGAAGCCAACGTCTTCGCCATGGCCAGCAAGGTCGTCAAGGACAATGTGCCCGATGCCGATCTGACCGTGGTGGGGAAAGGCGTCTTGGCCAAGAACGTCCTTTCCGCAGGCAATCAGCTCGAAAGTTATACCCCCGGCGAACGTCGCGGCCTGACCAGTACCAACAAGGGCGGCGAGCGCTACCGTAACGTCGTGATGGCATCGCGCGATACGTTCACGCGCGCACGCGACGGTACGGCGTTCGGCATATTCAACAACAACGGCGGCACCGACATGGTGGAGTACGACCGGTGGTCGGCCGTGGATACCTTTCAACTCAAGCTTCCGCTGCTCTTCACCACCCTCAAGATTCCGATCGGCTGGGCAGGGACCCAGGCCGTCAACAATCGCAAGCCGAACTTCTTTCCCGGCATGAACAATGGCCGAGGATGGCAGTCGCCCTACGAAAACAACCGCACCTATCGAGCCTACAACGGCACCAAACGCAGCGACATCGCCGGCGCGTTCATTGAAGGCGATCCAGCCGTTATTCCGGACTTCAAGCGCAACGACGCGTTCATCAACAGCTACCGTTACGGCATCAGCCCACGCTATCGGGACGTCAAGGATGCGTACTCGCAGCAGCCCGATGGCGCCAATGCGGGGCCGATCTACACCGTCGAAGTCGGCACCCAGGTCGACAAGGCACGTACCAGTTCGGCACTGAAAATCGGCAGCGGACGGATGCAACTGAAGGACCAGGCGCGCGGCGAGCAATTGCGCGCGATGTCCAGTGCGCAGGTCTACTTCAATCGGCCCTATGAACTCAGCGCGTTCCGGCGATCGGTGTGGGGTAGAGGCGACAACAAGTTCGAAAAAGGCAGCCTGTTCAGTCCCTACTGGCAGGCGCGCCTGGTGCAAACCCCCATTTCCGACCGCACACTCCTGGTGGCCGCTCCATGATGTTATTGACCAACCGATCCCGCGCTCTGGCGCTTGCCTGCATGGCCTCGCTGGCGTCCACCGCCGGTTGCCAGTCGCACGATGCGACCGAGGGCGGCAGCGGTGAGGATTCCTCCTCCGAAAGCGGGGTCAAGTCGCTACCCGCCCTCCATGTCGTCCTGACCTGGGAATCGCGCATGGGAGGCGAAAACCTGCAGCGCAAGAACTACCAGGCGAAGCTGGAGGCCTGCCGTGGCTCCGGTATGCCCACGCGCGCGCTGTCCCCGCAGGAGGAAGCCAAGCTGGGAACCGGCGAGGTCGAGATCATGATCGATGCGCATCGGCAGTTCGCCCATCAGGTCAGCTGGACCCTCGGCGCCGATGGCGATAGCGCGCAGGCCGCCTGCATGGTCAAGCTTGAGGAGCACACGGACAAGGACACCATCCAAGATGCCAACGGCATGTATATGGCCATCGACAGCGGTGCGCGCGCACAGGAACGCCAGACCGTCCAGGCCGTCGGCTGGAAGCTTGCGGGCGAGGCTCAGGTCAAGGGCCAGCCCTGCACGCGCTGGGAGAACGGCAAGCAGGAAGTGTGCATGTGGTCGGGCGGCAGCAAGTGGGGCTTTTCCGAGTCACCTGGCGATGCCGCCGGCTGCACGATCGATGGTGCCGGCGCGTACCTGCAGTCAATTCCGCTAGATGCCAAGCCCTTGCAGGGTGGCAACGGCTGCGTGCTGCAGGTCAAGTCGTTCAGCCTCGGCAGTGGTCTGGTTCCTTCCAACGTGGCGGGTGAGAAGGAAGAAAACTAGGAGGACGCAGGATGAAAACGACGTTCTTTTCACCAGCGCGCAGGATGCGCGGCCAGGGGATGGTGGAGCTGGCGGTCTGTGCCGCTGTGCTGGTGCCGCTGTTCCTGCTGATCCCGGTCGTGGCCAAGCTGGGGCATGGCAAGCAGATGGCGATGCAGGCGGCACGCAATGCCGCCTGGGAAGCCAGCGTGGCCAAAAACTATCAGCCAGCCAGCCGTGCCACGCTGCAAAGCAAGGCCCTTGACCGCAACTTCGCCGACGCCGACGCACCTATCACCAGCCGTACGTCCGGCGTCAGCAGTGGGGCGTTCTCCGACCAGATGCTCAACACCTTCTCGAACCAGAAGCTGCTCGAAAAACGCGACCTGTCGATCACACGTACTGCCAACAACGGCTCTCCCGGCTACGTTGACGAAGCCGCCCAGTTGCTACCGAAGAACTATTTCGACAATGCCTTTCCGCCAAACAAGAGCGGCTACGTCACTGCGGAAGTGACGCTGAACTATCGCGACCTCAAGACCACAGATGGCCGACCCGCGCGCTTTCTCGAGCCGCTGGACAACCTCGACTTGGCCGACAAGCGTCACCAGACGCTGCTGACAGATGCTTGGAATGCTTCCGGCCCACGCAGCGGCGCACGCAGCGTGATCGCGACAGTGCGCCCCCTTGCGCCGGTCTCCTATTTCGAGGGGCTGGATGGGGTCTTCGACTTGCTGAAACCGCTGACGCCGATCCTGCCGATGGTCGGTTCTCTCGGCGATCTCGAGTTAGGGACGATCGAGCCAGATGTCGTACCCGCAGACAAGCTCGCCAACTATCCAAGCAAGCCGGGCAAGCCATGAGTCCGCGCGTATCCCACCGCATGCTCGCTAGCGGACTCGGCGCGCTCCTGTCCGGATTCGCGGCGCAGCAGGCGCATGCGCTGGACTGGCCGGAGGTACCGGTTCCCGACCAGGCCTCGGGTGAGATCGTGTCCGACCACATGCTCTACAACGGTATTGCAATGCGCGCCAGCCGCTTCAATGTCGCCGAATCGCCGAAGCAGGTCGAGCAGTTCTATCGAAAAGAGTGGGGCAACGCCGTCGTGACTACGCCAATGGGCAACAAGACCGTGCTTGGGCACATGACCAAGGACGGTTACTACATCACGGTGGAATTGAGCGGCGACGCCAATCGCACGCAGGGCCAGATCGGCGTGATGGAAATTCCAAAGAAGGATCTTCCCGCCGACGGCGTCGGCAAGGGTTTCGGGCGGCTGCCTGACACCCAGGTGGCCGAGGACATCGTTTACATGGACACGCCGCGTCATGTCAGGACACTGAGCATGCTCAACCGCTACACGCCGCTGCAGAACCAGCAGTACTACGCGCGATACTTCATTGGGCAAGGCTATGCGCGCGACGGCTCCTCTTCGGCCTGTACCGCGAGCAGCCCGCACTGCGTCTCCCGTTTTACCCGGCAGGACGATCGCGTCACCGTGACGTCGAGCCGGGGACACGCCGGAACCGTGATCGTGGCGGTCGTCGAATGAACGTGCCTGCCTTGGCCGGCCGATGCCTGCAACGCGGTCAATCCACCATCGAATACACCGTGGTGGTCATGGCGCTGGTGATCGTGCTGATCGCCAAGCCCGATGTGATCACCGAGGTGGTGACAGCCCTGAAAGATCTCTATGCCGCCTTCGTCTACGCCATCTCGGCGTCTGACGTGCTGGTTGGGTGATCCCCCCTTTCCTCGCGATGACCTGCCCGACGGCGCCTTTCAATGCAGAAACCCAAACTCAGCAAGAACGTTCTTTTCATCCTGATCGCAGTGGTCATGGCCGGCCTTGCGGCCTTCATCGCGGTCAGCTACATCCGCACCACGGTCGCGGAACGGACCCAGGACAACCGACCGATGGTCGACGTTGCGGTGCCAGTGAACGATTTGCCGCAGGGCGCCATCCTGCAAGGTGGCGATCTGGCCCTGCGCACGATCCCGGCCGAGTTCGCGCCCGCCGATGCGGTCACGCCCGACAACCACACCCAGTTCGAAGGCAGGATGCTGCGTGCACCAGCACGCGGTGGTGCGCCCTTGAGCGCCAGCGCCCTGGTTCCGCTGTACGACCAGTTCTCGCGGCTGATTCCCAAGGGCAAGGTCGCCTACACGATGAGTGTCGACGAGAACAATTCGATCTCGGGCATGATCGCGCCGGGTGATCTGATCGATATCTTCTTCGTTAAGGACGCCACCACCGGCGGCAATGGTGGCCAGGGCGCGGGCGCACAGGTGTTCCCGCTGCTGCAGAAGATCAAGGTGCTGGCGGCCGGCAGCCGTATCGGCGAGGCGCCGACGCCGAAGGACGGCGAGGAAGCCAATACGTCCACCGGCTTCTCCAGCGTGACCCTGGAGCTGGACCAGTACCAGGCCAAGCAGTTGGCCGTCGCCTCGAAGGTAGGGGCGGTGCGCGTGCTGCTGCGCGAGATCAAAGACACCTCGCCAGGCGCAGCAACGGGCATGAGCGAGAGTCAGTTGTTGCGGTCGCTGGGTTCCGGCGATTCGGCAGACATAGGCAGCGGAAGCAGCCGCGTTGAGTTCATCATTGGCGGAAAGGGTTAAGCATGACGCAGGCAACACGTCGCAGGAGCAAGGCCGGAGCATCGGCGCCATGGTTGGCTGGCGTGTTGCTGGCGGGCATCGGGGGATGGAATGCATCGGCACAACAGGCCGCGAGCGCTGCACCGGCGGCACGGCCTTCCGCGCAGGCTGCAGCGGTGGCACGGCCTGCAACGCAGGCCGCACCGGCGGCTGGTCAGGCAGCGGATACACCCTCGGCCGAGCAGGCGCGCCTGATGGCGCAAGGGCGCCAGGTCGACCAGTTCAAGCAATCGGTGGAATCGCAGATCCAGGAACTGGGCATCAGCGGCGCCTCGTCGGGCGGTGGCGGCGGCGTCGCCCTGGCCGGTGACAAGAAGCCGTCGGTCGCCCCGTTGATCCAGTCGTCGCAAAGCATCTATGCCGGCGAGGCCGTGGTTCGGCGAGTCCCCGGGGCACTGCGGCGCATCGCGGTCGGCGACGGCGAGGTCCTGAGTGTCTTCTCGGTCGGCAAGTCCGAAGTGGTCATGATCGGTACCAAGCCCGGCGAGACCAACGTGCACCTGTGGATGGCCGATGGCAGCCAGCGCGACGTCAGCGTGACGGTGGGGGGAAGCAAGTCCGAAGGCGCGGCCGAGACCGTGCGCGAACTGCTGGGCAATACGCCGGGCATCACCGTGCGGGCCATCGGCTCCAACGTGGTGATCTCGGGCAACGACATCGACGCCGCCACCACGGCAAAGATCCAGGCGCTGCAGAAGATCTATCCGCAGGTGCTGAACTTCGCCGGCGCCGACCCGGTGGGCATGCGGCCGATGGTGCAGATGGACGTGTCGATCATGGAGTTCAACAAGAACGCCGTGGAGGATCTGGGCATCCGCTGGGACAGCACCATCGACGGCCCGATCGGCGGTCTGATCCGCGACGTCACCAAAAACGATTACTTCCGCGTGCTGCCGCAGGAGAACCAGACCTTCCAGGACATCAAGGATCGGTTGCCGACCAGGCTGTCCGGACCGCAGGGCTACTTCGGCATCGCCACCACCATCGCCTCGAAGATCAACCTGCTGATGAGCCGCGGCAAGGCCTGGGTGCTCGCGCAGCCCAAGCTGAGCGCCAAGAGCGGCAGCAACGCGACCTTCCTGGTCGGCGGCGAAGTGCCGATCGTGGTGCCGTCGATCCTCGGCCAGACCCAGATCGAGTACAAGGAATACGGCATCCGCCTGAACATCAACCCGACGGTCAACTCGTCCAATCAGGTGAATACCTCGATCATGGCCGAAGTCAGCCGGATCGATCCGTCAGTATCGGTGCAGGGCGTACCCGGCTTCCTGACCCGGCGCGTCGAGACCGAGCTGAACGTCGTTGCCGGCCAGACCATCGTCATCTCCGGCCTGCTCGACCGGGAAGCCTCCAAGGCCGTGGACAAACTGCCGCTGCTGGGCGACATCCCGATCCTGGGCAAGCTGTTCCGCTCCGATGGCTTCCGTGGCAACAAGACCGAACTGGTCATTTTCGTGACCCCGCGCATCGTCAGCCCGACTTCGCCGGAGAACCTGCAGGATCTGCAGCGTGCCCAGGGGATCGAGAAGGAATTGCAGGACGAGATCAGCCCACGGCAAGACAAGTTGATCAAGTAACCCACCCCACGGAGCGCAAGGTTCACCGCCATGTTCACAGTGCTGATCAATACGCCGGGAGGCGACACGCGCCAGGTCAAATGCATGCACCGCGAGTGCGGCATCGGCCGCGCCGACGCCAACCTGGTGATGCTGCAGGGCTGGAACATCGCCGGCAAGCACGCCACCCTGCTGCGCGAGGACGACGGCGTGTTCATCCTGCCGCTGGGCGGGCGCGAGCCGATCACGCTCAACGGCAAGGTGGTGCTGGCCAAGCAGGGGCCGATCGACGGCAAGGACGAGATCCGCATCGGCCAGTACATGCTGAAGGTCAGCGGCGACGACGCACGCATCGTCAGGCAGACGCCGGCCGCCAACGACAGTGCGGCCGTCAAGACCGAGGCGGCGGCGGCAGCGCCTGCAACCGACATGGCACCTGATCGCCAGCCGCCTGCGCCTGTCGCGACGGACATGGTGGTGGCCGGGCCGCCGCCATCGGATATCGCCACCTGGCGCACCAAGTTACACATGGCGCTGGTGCGGCAGATGGATCTGCGCCGCATGGACGTGCGCAGCATGGATGACAGCGCGCTGCGCGACAGCACCATCAACCTGATCGACGACATCATCAAACGCGAGTTCAGCGACCTGCCAGCGGACATCAGCCCGCGCCGGCTGGCCAAGCAGGTCCTGGACGAGGCGATCGGGCTGGGGCCGCTGGAAGACCTGATCGACGATCCGACCGTCACCGAAATCATGGTCAACTCCCATGACGACATCTTCATCGAGCGTGCCGGGCGCATCCAGAAATCCGAAGTGGTGTTCTCCAACGAACGCGCCTGCCTGGCCGCGATCGAGCGCATCGTCACCCCGCTGGGGCGGCGCATCGACGAAAGCTCGCCACTGGTCGACGCGCGCCTGAAGGACGGCTCGCGCGTCAACGCGGTGATTCCGCCGGTCGCCCTGCGCGGCCCCAGCATCAGCATCCGTAAGTTCGCCACGCGCCGCCTGCTGGGCGAGGACTTGCTGAAGTTCGGATCGCTGAACGAGGCGATGCTGGAGTTCCTGATCATGGCAGTGCGCGAGCGCCGCAACATCGTCGTGTCCGGCGGTACCGGCTCGGGCAAGACCACGCTGCTGAACATCCTGTCGAACTTCATCCCCGATGGCGACCGCGTGGTCACCATCGAGGACGCGGCCGAACTCAAGCTGGTGCAGCCGAACCTGGTGGCACTGGAGGCACGCCCGCCCAACATGGAGGGCAAAGGCCAGATCACTATCCGCGATCTGGTCAAGAACGCGCTGCGTATGCGCCCGGATCGCATCGTGGTCGGTGAGTGCCGTGGCGGCGAGTGTCTGGACATGCTGCAGGCGATGAACACCGGCCACGAAGGCTCGCTGACCACCGCGCACGCCAACAATCCGCGCGAGACGCTGTCGCGCCTCGAGGTGATGGTGATGATGGCCGGCATGGAGCTGCCGATGGTGGTCGTGCGCGAACAGATCGCGTCGGCGGTGAACCTGATCGTGCACCAGCGCCGCTATCCCTGCGGTTCGCGCAAGGTCAGCCATATCACCGAAATCACCGGCATCGAAAGCGGCACCATCCAGATGCAGGACCTGTTCCTGTTCAAGCCCACCACCTATCACGGCCCCGATGGCAAGGTCGCCGGCAACTTCGTCGCGACCGGTGCAGTGCCCGAGTTCTACGAGGAACTCGCCGAGCGCGGCGTGTCGGTGGACCTGGGCATCTTCCGCAACCAGGGGGGTGCGCGCTGATGGGCCTCTGGCTGATCGCACTGCTGGTGTTTGCCGGAACCGTAATGGCCGTCCTGCTGATCGCGCGCTCCAGCGAGCAATTCCTGAAGCGCTATCGCGAAAGCTTCATGGACCAGGCGCGCATGAACCTGGCGGACATGTTCCTGTTCCTGGATCCCGCCCAGGTGTACATGATCAGCGCCGTGGTGATGGTGGTCATTCCACTGATCATCTGGATGCTGACCGGCAGCCTGATCATCGCCGTGCTGGTCGGCATCTTCCTGCTCTTTGCGCCGCGCAAGATCTACGCGTTCCTGCGCAAGCGCAGGCTGGAGCAGATCCAGGAGCAGCTCCCCGACGCGTTGCAGATGCTGTCCAGCAGCCTGCGCGCCGGCGTCGGCTTCGCGCCGGCGATGGAGGTGCTGGTCCACGACGGGCAGCCGCCGCTGGCGCAGGAGCTGGCACTGGTACTGCGCGAGCAGCACATGGGCATCCGCGCCGATGAGGCGATGGAGAATTTCAGCAAGCGCGTCCCCATCACCGACGCGGAGCTGTTCGTCTCGGCGGTCAACATTTCGCGCGAAGTCGGCGGCAACCTGGCGGAGACCCTGGCGACCCTGGCCGAGACGCTGCGCCGGCGCCTGACCATGGAGAAGAAGGTGAAGGCACTGACCGCCCAGGGCCGCCTGCAGGGCATCGTCATGGCGATGCTGCCGGTCTTCCTGATCGGCTATCTCAGCCTGATGTACAGCGAAACCATGCAGCCGATGTTCCACAGCTGGCACGGCTGGGTGGTGATCACCATCTGCCTGGTCATGGAATACCTGGGCTACCGCCTCTGCAAGAAGATCATGACGATCGACGTATGACCTGGATGCTCGCCCTCGTCGCTCTTCTTGCCGCCGGCGCCGTCGCGCTGGTGGTGATCGGCACGCGCGGGGTGATCCGCGAAGTCGAGCTGGAAGACCGTACCTATTACGATCCCCTGCCGCGGCTGATGCAGTTGATGTGGCCGCTGGTGACCGTCCTTACCCGGCGCATTGCGCCGCGCCTGAGCGTAGCGCAGTTGGAGCAGACCCATCGGCAGTTGCAGGCGGCCGGCCAGGACTACACGCTGACGCCGGAAGAGTTCTATGGCCTGCGCATGGCCAGCGCGCTGGTGGTGGTTGCCTTCTTCCTGCTGTGCACCGGCATGCTTGGTCACCTCGGCATCGGCTCGGGCCTGATGTGCCTGCTGTTCGGCGGCGTGCTCGGCTGGCTGTATCCCGCCCTGTGGCTGGGCGAGCGCCGCAAGGCGCGGCAGAAGACCGTGGTGCGCGACCTGCCGATCTACCTGGACTTCATCACCATGGCGGTCGAGGCCGGCCTGAACGTCACCGGCGGCATCGAACAGGCCGTCGCGAAGGGACCATCGGGGGCGCTGTCGCAGGAGTTCTCGCGCATGCTGCGCGATCTGCGCGCGGGTCTGCCACGCGCCGAAGCGCTGCGGCGCATGGCCGAGCGCATGGACATCGCGCAGATCACCAGCTTCACCAGTGCGCTGATCCAGGCCGACAAGGTCGGCGCCAACCTCAGCGACACCTTGCGCGCGCAAGCCAACCAGCGCCGCGAGGAACGCTTCCTGCGCGCCGAGAAGCTGGCGCTGGAAGCGCCGGTGAAGATGATGCTGCCGCTGGTGATGTTCTTCTTTCCGCTGATCTTCCTGTTCCTGGGCTACTTCATCTACTTGAAGATGCTGCAGGAGGGGATCCTGTGAAGCGCGGCTGCATCGAGCGCAGCGGCGGCGCGCCGATCCCCAGAGTGTGGTCGGCCGACACATGGTGGTCGCGCGCGCGCGGGCTGCTGGCACGTCCGGCATTGGCCAAGGACGGCTCGGAGGCCTTGCTGATCCGCCCCTGTGCCAGCGTACATACCATCGGCATGCGCTACCCGCTGGACCTGGTGTTCCTGGGCCACGACGACACCGTGCTGGAGTGGCGCGAGAACGTCAGGCCGTTTCGCACGGCACTGTGCCGGCGCGCTGCGGCCACCATCGAGTTCCATGGCGGTGCGCTGGACCGCCTGCAACCGCAGCGCGGCGAACACTGGCACTGGCGCGCCACCGCGCCGGTGCTTTCCGATACAGGAGCCTGGGCATGAAAGCACGCGTCCGCACACCGCGCAGCCGCTCGTCGATGCGCGGTCAATCCATGGTGGAACTGGTCATCATCACACCCGTTCTGCTGTTCCTGTTGCTTGCTGTCATCCAGGCGGTGCTGCTGTACCGGATGAAGTCCACGCTCGATTACGCCGCGCTGATGGCCGCGCGCGCGGGCGCGGTGAGCGGGGTAGATCGCATGGAAATGCGCAAGGGCCTCGCCAAGGGCATGATGCCGCTGTATGCCCACGACACCGGGCAAGCCGCGCTTGAACTTGCATACGGCAAAGCGTTCGCCGACCTCATGGTGCACGGCCACATCACGGTCATCAATCCCACGCGTGCCGCCTGGAGCAACTTCCGCGAACGCCAGTACAACGGCCAGTACGCGTTACCCAACGACACGCTCGCCTATCGCAGCGACGCGGTCGGCAGCAGTGGCGTCAATGTCCAGGACGCCAACATCCTCAAGATCAAGGTGGTCTACGACGCGCCCCTGGTCGTCCCCTTTGTCGGCTGGGTACTCGGCGGAAAATCCCAGTATCTGAAGTCGGGCACCTTCGAGTCCTCGCCCCTGCAGCCACTCACCAATCGCCTGCCCATCGAGAGCTACGCCATCGTGCGCATGCAGTCGCCTATCTATACGCAGGGCAATCTGGACAAGTGATGCGCCGGTGCGCACTGCTGGCTTGCGCGGTGGCGCTGTGCCATGCCGTTTTCGGCGAGGCACACGCCGAAGAAGCTGCATTCTCGGGCGTCGCACAGGTGACGACCAACGAGCTTGGCGGCCTGAGCCGGATCCAGCCGCGTGGCGCGGCGCAACCGGTGACTGTGTACTTTCGCGACGACGCGCTGCGCATCCAATTCAAGGATGCCAGCGGTAAGCCATACGCGCTGATCCTGGCAAAGGACGCCCCGACCGGCTGGATCGTGGACCAGCAGGGCGGCGCCATGCCGGTTCCCGGCATGCGCTGGCCGCTGCGCTTCGACCCGGACCAGCCGTGCGCAGGGCTGGGCATGTTCGCCGACTGCCAGCGCAGCGACAGCGGCCTGCGCGCGGGCCGCCCCGCGGTGCAATGGCGTTATCGTCTGGCCAACCCAGACGGTCCTGGCAGGACCCGGCAGGGCACGATGTGGCTGGACCGCGAAACCGGCTTGGTGCTCGCCTATCGCGGCAAGACCGGACTTCAGCAGCAACAGCAATGGGATATCCAGCGCGTCGATTACGGCGCGCAACCCGATGCGTTGTTCCAACCGCCCGATCTTGCGCACTGATCCCGCTTTCGCTGCGACCCGAGCGCTCGCCGCCCATCGCTGGTCGACGCGGATTCATGGTTCTGCGGCAAGATCGGCCGACCTCCCGTTACACTAGTTTTGTTCGTCCCCCGACAAGGAGTACCTCTGTGAAAAGAGCAGTAGCGGCGACGTTGGTCCTGGCCGTCATCGCAAGTCTGAGCGCCTGCAAGAAGCATGAGCAGCCCGCGCATTCCGACGATCAGGCAACGCCCCCCGCGGCGACCGCCGGCAGCACGCAGGAAGCTTCCGCACAGCAACCTGCCACCAGTGCCACATTCGACCCGGCCAGCTTGCCGGTGTCCGACGTCCCGTTGGGAGACTTCCCCTACATCGCCCTGCCCAGCGGATATGTCACCGGTAACAAACCGGATGGCACCGACTTCGATCAAGTTCCGTTCTGGACCGGTGATCGCCTGCAACCGGTCGAGGGCAAGGTCTGGTCGGCGCAGATCAATGCGGCGGACGGTAAAACGTTCTCGGACATCGAACTGGAACGTAACATCGAGGCCATGGTCACTGCGCTCGGTGGCAAAAAGATTTTCGACGGCCGGATTCCCGAAGCGGCCACGCAGAAGATCAAGGAATGGCCGCGGGATTTCGCCACCAAGTACAACAGCGGCCTGGGCGATGTCTGGAACAACCCGGTGCAGGTGTTCGTGGTGCATCGCGCCGACCGCGACATCTGGATCCACCTGTGCAGCTACCAGTTCGGCGGCGGCCTGCTGATCGCCGAGACCAAGCCGCTGCAGGTCACCGCCAGCCTGCTGCCGGCCAGCGAACTGAAGACGCAGATCGACAGGACCGGCAAGGTGGCGCTGCACGTCAACTTCGCCACCGACAAGACCGATATCCTGCCCGATTCGCAACCGCAGATCGCGCAGGTCGTGCAATTGCTCAAGCAGGACGCGGCGTTGAAGCTGGCCGTCAATGGCTACACCGACGGCACCGGCGATGCCGCGCACAACAAGACGCTGTCGGAAGGACGCGCCAAGGCGGTGGTTGCCGCGCTGGTTGCGCAGGGCATCGAGGCGTCGCGGCTGAGTGCGGCCGGCTTCGGCGATGCCGATCCGGTGGCGGACAATGCGACCGAGCAAGGCAAGTCGCAGAACCGCCGCGTCGAGCTGGTAAAGAAGAACTGAGCCGCGCAGGGGCGCTGCCGCGTGCGGTCGCGTCCTCGTTGCCTGCACTGTTGCGGTGTGGCACAGCGGCACTGCCGCTCGCGTCGCACCGCCGGCAAACGCGCAGCCGCGCGTTTGCCGGCACGCGTCCCGACAGCGGGTCGCATCCCCACTCTCTTGCGACCCTCGTCCCATGCGTATCCTCATTCTCGGTGCCGGCGCGACCGGCGGTTACTTTGGCGGACGCCTGGCCCAGGCCGGCGTCGATGTCAGCTTCCTGGTGCGACCAGCGCGGGCCGCTCGCCTGCAACGCGATGGTCTGCGCATCCGTAGTCCGCGCGGCGATGCGGCGATCGCGGTCAAGACACTCACGGTAGAAGCATTGCCCGGCGCGGCGCAGGCGCGGCCGTTCGATCTGGTATTGCTCAGCTGCAAGGCCTATGACCTGGACAGTGCGCTGGACGCGGTGGCGCCGGCGGTACTGGACGGCACCAGCGTATTGCCGATCCTCAATGGCCTGCGCCACTACCGGGCGCTGGATGCGCGCTTCGGTGCGGAACGGGTGATCGGTGGGCTGTGCTTCATCAGCGCCGTGCTCGACGCCGATGGCGCGATCCAGCACCTGGCCAAGCCGGCCTCGCTGACCTTCGGCGAGCGCGACGGGCGCGGTGCCGACAGCGCACGCGTGCGTGCCCTGGCCGAGGCCTGCACGCAGGCCGAAGTGGATCATCTGGCTGCGCCGCGGATCGCGCAGGAACAATGGATCAAGTACACCTTCCTCACCGCACTGGCCTCCGCCACCTGCCTGATGCGCGCGCCGATCGGGCGCATCGTCGCCAGCGACGATGGCGTGACGCTGGTGCGCGGCCTGTACGCCGAATGCACGGCGGTGGCGGCGGCCGCAGGCGAACCGGTGCCCGAAGCGGCGCAAGCCAGCGCGCTGCAATTGCTGACCCAGCCCGGCTCGCCGATGAAGGCATCGATGCTGCGCGACCTGGAAGCCGGGCAGCAGGTGGAAGCACAGCAGATCGTCGGCGACATGCTCGCCCGCGCCCGCAGCGCCGGGCACGCCGCGCCGCTGTTGATGGCCGCGTACTGCCACCTGCAGGCATACCAGGCCGGCCTCCCCGCACGCTGACGGGCGCCGCGAGGAAGCGGCGCGGTACGCCGTCCCTTCCTTCGCGCCTGCCACGGTCGCTGTGCGCGCCGCAGGTCATGGTGCCTCCTCTACCCCATAGGACATGCATCTTCGCGCGCCGCTGACGCGCCTGGCGCCTATGCTCGCCCACCACTCAGGGGCGGCAACGGGCACGCGCATGGAAAAACTGTTCCGCGGCGGGCATTTCCTCATCATCGTGCTGTTCCTGCTGTGCGCGGCCGGGCTGATCTGCATGGCCGTGCTGGAGCTGTGGCACGGCCTGACGCCGGGCGGCGAACTGGTGGTGCGCGACCGCTTCAACGTGGTGCTGGAGGCGATCGGGCTGCTCACCGTGGCGCTGGTGACCCTGGAACTGGGCCAGACCATCTACGAGGAAGAGGTGCAGCGCGACGTCAAGGTCAGCGGACCGACCAGGGTGCGCCGCTATCTGTCCCGGTTCTTCGTGGTCATCGTCATCGCCTTGGCGATCGAGACCCTGGTGTCGATCTTCGAACTGATGCACGACGACCCGGCCAAGCTGCCCTACGCCGCTGCGGTCGGTCTGTGTGCGGCACTGCTGCTGGTCGCCTGGGGCGTGTTCGTCAAGCTCAACCGCAGCGCCGAGGAGCTGGAGCCGGAAGCGATGGCCGAAGCGAAGCGCGAGGACGCGCAGGTCGATTGAGGAGGGTGGGTGCTGCCCAGGCGAGTCGCACTGACACTCGTAAGAGCGGCTTCAGCCGCGACGAATGAAGCCCAACGCCGATTGACATTGTCAGGCGTCGGGACTGAAGCCCTCCCACAAGAAAATCCCAACCCACTCCGTCCAAGATCTCCACCGGCGCATTGACCGGCAGGGTCGCGCAGAGGATCGGCATGGCCGACGGACCATCAGCCGCGACGGGTGCCCGGTCGCGGCTGAAGCCGCTCCTACAAAAGATGCGGGCAGCGCGCGGTTTTACGAATCCCGAATCCCGAATCGCCAATCCCCAACCCCAACCCCAACCCCAACGCGCCGGCCCGCTCAGGCCGGCATCGGCAAACGGAAGAAGGTCCGCGCGGCGGCAGTGCTGGAAGCAGCGACAGTGGCTACGTCCTCGCCGCGGTCGCGCGCCAGTTCCTCGATGATGTGCGCGAGGAACGCCGGCTCGTTGCGGCGGTCCTTCGGCGTCGGCTTGAGCGTGCGCGGCAGCAGGTACGGCGCGTCGGTCTCGATCATCAGCCGCTCGGCGGGAATGTGCTTCACCAGCTCGCGCAGGTGCGCGCCGCGGCGTTCGTCGCACAGCCAGCCGGTGATGCCGATGTACCAGTCGCGGTCCAGGTAGTCGAACAGTTCCTCGCGGCTTCCGGTGAAGCAATGCACCACCGCCGGGCCGAGCTTGCCGTCGAACTGGCGCATCAGTGCCATGAAGTCGGCATGGGCGTCGCGCTGGTGCAGGAACAGCGGCTTGCCGGTGTCCACCGCCAGCTGCAGTTGCCGCTCGAAAGCGCGGTGCTGCGCCGGCCGCGGCGAGAAGTCGCGGAAGTAGTCCAGGCCGCACTCGCCGACTGCCACCACCTCGGCGTGCGCATGCAGCGCGCGCAGTTCGGCATCGCATTCGGCGGTGTATTCCACCGCGTGGTGCGGATGCACGCCGGCGGTGGCGTACAGCAGGCCCGGATACTGTCGCGCCAACTGCAGCGCCAGCGGCGAGTGCTCGCGGCTGGCGCCGGTGACCACCAGTTGCGCGACGCCGGCGGCGCGGGCGCGCTCCAGCACCGCGTCGCGGTCGCGATCGAAGGACTCGTGGGTGAGGTTGGCGCCGATGTCGATCAGGGTCATGCGATTGCGCGGGAATCAGCCGGGAAAGCGGCTGATTGTACGGGCCGTGGGCCCGCCACCGCTCTACAGCGGCGCAGCGGCCCCGTATCCTTGGCCGATGACGTCCGCCGTGTTTCCGATCGATCCGCTGCTGCCGCAGATCCGCGACAGCCTCGCCGCCCATCCGCGCCTGGTGCTGGAAGCCCCGCCCGGCGCCGGCAAGACCACCCAGGTGCCGCCAGCGCTGCTCGACGCGCCCTGGCTGCAAGGCCGGCGCATCGTGATGCTGGAACCGCGCCGCGTCGCCGCGCGCAGCGCCGCGACCTTCATGGCCCGGCAGCGCGGCGAAGCGCCGGGCGAGACCGTGGGCTACCGCATCCGCTTCGAGAACAAGGTGTCCGCGCGTACCCGTATCGAGGTGGTCACCGAGGGCATCTTGACCCGTATGCTGCAGGACGACCCGATGCTCGACGGGGTCGGTGCGCTGCTGTTCGACGAATTCCACGAGCGCCACCTGGCCGCGGACCTGGGCCTGGCGCTGGCCCTGGACGTACAGGCGCAGGTGCGCGAGGACCTGCGCATCGTGGTGATGTCGGCAACGCTGGACGGCGAGCGTCTGGCGCAGTTCCTGGATGCTCCGCGGCTGTCCAGCGCCGGGCGCAGTTTCCCGGTGGAGATCGCGCACTTCCCGGCGCGACGCGAGGAGTCGCTGGAAGCGCAGGCCCGGCGTGCGGTCGAGCATGTGCTGCAGCAGCATCCGGGCGATGTGCTGGTATTCCTGCCCGGACAGCGCGAGATCGGGCGGGTGCAGGCGGCGCTGGAAGCGGCGGGTGTCGGCGGTGGTGCGGTGGCGGGCATAGCGCCAGGAGATGGCGCATCGGGCATGACCCCAGCCGGCACCGCCTCTGGCGTTACCCCAGCTGGCACCGCCTTGGACGCACCCTCATCCGGCGCTGCGCGCCACCTTCTCCCGGAGGGAGAAGGGAGCGGGGTGGAGGTGTTGCCACTGCATGGCGAGTTGCCGGTGGAGCAACAGAGCAAGGTGCTGCAGCCCGATCCGCAGGGGCGACGACGCGTGGTGCTGGCGACCAATGTCGCCGAGTCCTCGGTGACACTGCCCGGGGTGCGCGTGGTGATCGATGCCGGGCTGGCGCGCGAGCCGCACTACGATCCCAACAGCGGCTTCTCGCGGCTGGACGTGACCGCCATCGCCCAGTCATCGGCCGACCAGCGCGCCGGTCGCGCCGGCCGCGTCGCCAGTGGCTGGGCCTACCGGCTGTGGCCGCAGTCGCAACGCCTGGAGGCGCAACGCCGCGCGGAGATCCTGCAGGTGGAGCTGGCCGGGCTGGGGCTGGAGCTGGCGGCCTGGGGCAGCGATGGCCTGCGCTTCGTCGATCCGCCACCAGCCGGTGCGCTGGCCGCCGCCCGCGAGCTGCTGCAGCGGCTCGGCGCGCTCGGCACAAACGGCACCATCACCGCCAGCGGCCGGCGCATGCTCGCGCTGGGCACGCATCCGCGGCTGGCGGCGATGCTGCTGGCGGCCAACGATGCGCGCGCGCAGGCGCTGGCCTGCGACCTCGCCGCCCTGATCGAAGCACGCGATCCGCTGCGCCAGGGCGGCGATGCGCTGGCCGCGCGCTGGCGTGCCCTGGCCGCGTTCCGCCGCGGCCGCGTGCCGCACGACGCCAACCGCGGTGCGCTGGCGGCGATCGACGCGGCGGCCAAGCAGTGGCGGCGGCGCCTGCGCAGCGAGGCCGCCGCGCCGGACAGCGTGGAGGCGCACGAACTCGGCGATCTGCTGGCGCATGCCTTCCCCGACCGCATCGGTACACGTCACCCCAGCGATCCACTGCGCTACCAGTTGGCCAACGGCCGCAGCGTGCGCCTGTTCGAGCACAGCGACCTGCGCGGCGAGCCCTGGCTGGTCGCCACCGAACTGCGCCACGAGGCCAAGGACGCACTACTGCTGCGCGCCGCGCCCGTGGACGAGACCTATCTGCGCGCGCAGTTTCCGCAGCGCTTCGCGCAGGAAGACGTGGTGCGCTGGGATGCCGAGCGGCGCGCGCTGAGCGCGCTGCGCGAGACCCGCTTCGATCGCATCGTGCTCGACAGCCGCCCCGCTGGCCGCGTCGAGCCGGCGCAGGCGGCCGCGGCATTGACCGAGGCGGTACGCGAACTCGGACTGCAGGCGCTGCCCTGGAGCGAGGGTCTGACGCAGTGGCGCGCGCGGGTGGCGGGACTGCGCCAGTGGATGCCGGAACTGGACCTGCCGGACCTGGGCGATGCCGCGCTGCTGGACAGCCTCGACGACTGGCTGCGCCCGGCCTTCGCCGGCAAGACCCGGCTCGACGCGCTGAGCGAGGACGAGCTGGGCGAGGCGCTGAAAGCACGGCTGCCGTGGGACCGGCGCCAGGCCATCGACCGCCACGCACCGGTGCGCATCGCGGTGCCGTCGGGCATGGAACGGCGCATCGACTACAGCCTGGACCATGCCGGGCAGCCGCAGCCGCCGGTGCTGGCGGTCAAGTTGCAGGAGCTGTTCGGCCTGGCCGACACCCCGCGCATCGCCGACGGCCGTGTGCCGCTGCTGCTGCACCTGCTCTCACCCGGCGGGCGGCCGCTGCAGGTCACCCAGGACCTGCGCAATTTCTGGTCCAGCACCTACCCGGAAGTGAAGAAGGAAATGAAGGGTCGCTACCCGCGCCACCCCTGGCCGGACGACCCCTGGACCGCCACCGCCAGCCACCGCGCCAAGCCGCGCGGTACCTAACGTGTGTCATCGACCCCGCGTAAGCGCGTCATGCCATGCTTACGCGGGGTTGCGCCAGGGAAGCGGGACCACGTCCGAGCGCCGATGCGGCCACGCACGCGCGTACCTAGGCCGATGGGCCGTCATGAAAGCCGCAATCGGCTCCAAGCGGCTCGACCCGACGGCCAGCCACCGCTGCGCCACGCGGCCAACGGCAGTGCGCGTGGCAGGCCTACGCGGCGCACTCAGCCGTTGATGGCGCGACCAAATCCACGCCCCGCATTCAGCCGGCAGACGAATCCGCGGCGCTGCGCTAACGCCCCGTATACGGTAGGCGGGCGACACTGCAGCCCTTCATTCCTGCCAGTAGGGACGCCCATGAGCAAGCTGACCATCATCACCGACCGCGCCCTGGATCTCGCCAGCCACGCCGGCGACAGCCTCAAGCACTTCGGCCCGCAGGCGAACAAGTGGTTGCAGTCGGGCAAGGCGATGGGCGCGCTCAAGGCGGGCGCAGCGATGGGTGCAGTGAAGACCGGCTCCAAGGTCGCGCGCACCGCCGTGCGCCGCAACCCGGCCATCGCGATCGCCGCTGCCGCAGTGGGCGTGGGCCTGCTCGGCTACGCCATCTACCGCAAGCGCCAGCGCGACAAGGGCGCGCCGATCGAAGGCAACGCGCAGCGCATCGAAGCCGCCAACAAGCGCGGCAACGTCGGTGCGCGCCGCAGCGCCGCCAGCACCCGCGGCACGCGCCGCAATGCCGCAGCGCAGGACGCCACCGAAGAGTGAGATCCGCGTACTGCCGCTGACGGCAGCCGCAGCATGAAACGCAGCGACCGGGAGACATCCCGGTCGCTTTTTTATGGACTCGCTGCAATCCTGCTTTTCTAACGCAGGAACGGCGTCTACCGCGACCGGAGCGTTACAGAGGTTCCCATGTTGCGGCTGAAACGCTCCTCCGCGTCACTCGGCACAACACGCACTACAGCGCGCGCCAGGCCCCCGGCGCCAACCCGTCCAGCCGGTGTGCGCCCATCGCCGCACGCACCAGGCGCAGGGTCGGCAAGCCGACCGCCGCGGTCATCCGCCGCACCTGGCGGTTGCGGCCTTCGCGCAACACCACCTGCAACCAGGCATCGGGCACGCTCTTGCGGAAGCGCACCGGCGGATCGCGCGGCCACAGCGATGGCGGCGCATCCAGCAACGTCACCTCGGCCCGTGCGGTCGGGCCGTCGTTCAACAGCACACCATCGCGCAGACGCTGCAACTGCTCCGGTTGCGGTGCACCCTCCACCATCACCCAATAGGTCTTGGGTTGCTTGTGCCGCGGATCGGTAAGACGGTGCGCCAGCGCGCCGTCGTCGGTCAGCAGCAGCAGGCCTTCGCTGTCGTAGTCCAGGCGCCCGGCCGCGTACACGTCGGCGGGCAGGCCGAACTCGGCCAGTGTCCGCCGCGGCGGCGTGCTGCGGTCGGTGAACTGGCACAGCACGTTGAAGGGCTTGTTGAAGGCGATCAGCATCGGCGGAAACGGCAGCGAACCTGCGCCGCACGGCGCGGCGCAGGCATTGTCCCATGCGCTCGCGCCTCCCCGCCCGCGCGCCGGTCAGCGCTTGACGAATTTCAGGGTCATGCGGTCGCTCTCGCCGATCGCCTGGTACTTGGCGTCGTCGGCGGCGTCGTGCTGGTTGCTCGGCGGCAGCGTCCACACGCCGCCCGGATAGTCCTTGCTGTCGCGCGGGTTGGCGTTGAGCTCGCTCTTGCCGGCCAGCTTGAAGCCGGCCGCCTCGGCCATGGCGATCACCTGCGCCTGGCCGACATAACCGCTCTTGTCGTCGGCCGGCACGTCGGCCTTGGCGCGGTGCTCGACCACGCCGAGCACGCCGCCGGGCTTGAGCACCTGATAGAAGCCCTTGAACATGCCCTCGGCCTGGCCGGCCATGCGCCAGTTGTGCACGTTGCGGAAGGTCAGCACCAGGTCGGCCGAGCCGGGCGGGCCGAACACCGGCGCGTTCGGCGCATACGCCACGATGCGCGCGCGGTCGTACTGCGCCGGCGCCGCGGCGAACTTCTGCTCCAGGCCGCTGCGCGCCTTCTGCTGATAGTCGCGGCCGCGCCCTTCCGGCACCGCCGCCGGATCGACCACCGCGGCGATGTACTGGCCACGCTCGCGCAGGTACGGCGCCAGGATCTCGGAATACCAACCGCTGCCCGGGGTGACCTCGATCACCGTCTGGGTCGGCTTGATGCCGAAGAACGCCAGGGTCTGGCCGGGATGGCGATAGGCATCGCGGGCGACGTTGGCGCGGTCGCGCCAACTGCCGTTGATCGCCGTCTGCAGCGCCGCATCCGGTGCCGGCAGCGTGGCGGTGTCGGCGGGCTTGATCGCCTGCGCCGCCGGGGCGAGCAACGCGGTGGCGACGGCCAGGGTACAGGCGCAGGCGAGCGAGGTACGAAGCGTCATGGCAGGCATCCGCAAGAGAGGTGCCGCGAGCCTAGCACGCGGCCCGGTAGCGCCGAATGTTGCACTTCCGTTAGCGCCAATCACGTCTACAGAACGATGTTTTCTCGCGTATTTGACGGCCATCCAACCCCTGACGACTATCCTGTCGCCTCCCCCACAGTGGAACGTTTTCCATGCTGCACACGCGCGAACTCGGCCGTTCCGGCCTGCATGCGGCACCGCTGGCGTTCGGCGGCAACGTGTTCGGCTGGAGCGCCGACGCCAAGACCTCCTTCGCCCTGCTCGATGCCTTCGTCGAGGCCGGCTGCAATCTCATCGACACCGCCGACATCTATTCGGCCTGGGTGCCCGGCAACCAAGGCGGCGAATCGGAAGCACTGATCGGGCAGTGGCTCAAGCGCAGCGGCAAACGCGACAAGGTGCTGATCGCGACCAAGGTCGGCAAGTGGGCCGAACGCCCGGGCCTGTCGGCCGACAACATCGCTGCCGCCGCGGAGGACTCGCTGCAGCGCCTGCAAACCGACGTCATCGATCTGTACCAGGCGCACGAGGACGACGATTCGGTGCCGCTGGAAGCGTCGCTGGCGGCGTTCGGGCGGCTGATCGAACAGGGCAAGGTGCGCGCGATCGGCGCCTCCAACTACAGCGCCGCACGCCTGCGCGAGGCGCTGAACGTCTCCGCGCAGTACGGCCTGCCCCGCTACGAGACGCTGCAGCCGGAGTACAACCTGTACGACCGCGCCGGCTACGAGGCCGACCTGGAACCGCTGGTGCGCGAACAGGGCCTGGGCGTGCTGTGCTACTACGCGCTGGCCAGCGGCTTCCTGAGCGGCAAGTACCGCCGCGCCGAAGACGCCGGCAAGAGCCAGGCGCGCGGCGCAAGCGTGGTCGCACGCTATCTCAACGCGCGCGGCCTGCGCATCCTCGCCGCATTGGACGACATCGCCGGCAAGCATGCGGCCACACCCACGCAGGTGGCGCTGGCGTGGTTGATGGCGCGGCCCGGCATCGTCGCGCCGATCGCCAGCGCAACCAGCCTGGACCAGTTGCAGGACCTGCTCGCCGCCGCGCGCCTGCAGCTGTCCGCCGAGGACATCGCGCAATTGAATACCGCAAGTGAGGAAACCGCATGACCGCCCCCACCCAGACCACCCGCATCGTGCTCGCCTCGCGCCCGCAGGGCGCGCCGGGCACCGACAACTTCCGCACCGAACAGGCGCCGCTTGAACCACCCGGTCCCGGCCAGGTGCTGCTGCGCAACCGCTGGCTGTCGCTGGACCCGTACATGCGCGGGCGCATGAGCGATGCGCCGTCCTACGCGCCGCCGGTGCAACTGGGCGAGACCATGGTCGGCAGCACCGTGGCCGAGGTGCTGCAGTCCAATTCCCCCGACCATGCGCCGGGCGATCTGGTGCTGGTGCAGAACGGCGGCTGGCAGACCCATCTGGTCGTCGATGGCGCCAGCCTGCGGCGCAAGCTCGATCCGAACTCGCCGTTGCCGCCGAGCACCGCGCTCGGCGTGTACGGCATGCCCGGCTTCACCGCCTACGCCGGCCTGCACGAGATCGGCAAGCCGCAGCCAGGCGAGACCGTCGCGGTGGCCGCGGCGACCGGCCCGGTCGGCGCCACCGTGGCGCAGATCGCCAAGCTGCGCGGGGCAAAGGTGATCGCCATCGCCGGCGGTGCGGAGAAATGCCGCTACCTGCACGAGGAACTCGGCGTGGACGTGGCTCTGGATCACCGCGCCAAGGACTTCGCCGAGCAATTGCGCGCCACCGCGACCGACGGCATCGACGTGTATTTCGAGAACGTCGGCGGCCACGTGTTCGATGCGGTGCTGCCCTTGTTCAACGACTTCGCGCGGGTGCCGGTGTGCGGCACTATCGCCACCTACAACGCCAACGGCGCCTTGCCGCCGGGTCCGGACCGACTGCCGGCGCTGATGGGCCAGGTGCTGCGCCAGCGCCTGACCCTGCGCGGCTTCATCGTCGGCGACTTCGTCAAGCTGTATCCGGAGTTCCTGCGCGAAATGGGCGCCTGGCTGGCCGACGGCCGCGTGCGCTACCGCGAACACGTGGTGGACGGGCTGGAGAACGCACCGCAGGCCTTCATCGACATGCTGAGCGGCGGCAACTTCGGCAAGCTGGTGGTGCGGCTGGGCGACTGAGGCGAGAAGGCCCGAGGCTGTCGGGACTAATCCCACAAAAAGGGACGAGAGTCCCTCCCACATCACGCCCGGACACCGATCACCGCGAGTCGCTGTAGGAGTCGCGATCGCTTAGCTTTGGCTGTTGCTTTTGCCCTTGTTTTTGACTTACCGGGTTCCCTTCCGAAGCGGCGGCCATCGCGGGGAAAAACCCGAAGGGCGGCGCACATGGATGTGCGCCGTCCGCGGCAGGGGCAGGATGCCCCTTCCGCGGATCCCCGGGATGGACGCGGACCCGGAGCGCGCAGCGCGGAGGGCGCGAGGCAGGGCGCGCTTTCTTTTGGTTACCTTTTCTTTGCGCGAGCAAAGAAAAGTAACTCGCCCGTAAGGGCGAAAGCCTTTGCTTTCGCTTGAGATTTGCGTGTCGGACGAAAAAGAACCGTAGGAGCGGCTGCCGCAGCGCCCATCTGCTTCATGACGGGGGACGATCGCCTTGCGCCTGGCGCCCTCGACCACACCCCAGCATCGACGCCCGCGAATACAGCCACTACCATCGGACGCATCGCCGCCGCCGCCGCTTCCATGTCCGATTCCCCGCGTCCCCCTCGCGCACGCCGCACCGCGCGCGCCGCCACCGCTCCCACCCCGCCCGAGCGCGGCCTGGCCGCGGAACTGATGCGGCGCATCGGCGAATGCGAAGGCGACCCGAACTTCATGACCTCGCTGGCGCGCGGCTTGGCCGTGCTCAGCGCCTTCGGCCAGCACAGCCGCGATGTCAGCATGGCCCAGCTCAGCGCCGACACCGGCATCCCGCGCGCGGCGGTGCGGCGCGTGCTGTACACGCTGGAGAAGCTCGGTTACGCCGGCACCCATGGCCGCGGCTACGTGCTGTTGCCGCGCGCGCTGGGCATCGGCAGCGGCTACCTGTCCACCGCCGCCCTGTCGGTGGCGGCGCAGCCGGTGCTGGACGCACTGCGCGACACCCTGCACGAGTCCTGTTCGCTGGGCGTACTCGACGGCGACGACCTGCTGTACGTGGCGCGGGCGGAGACGGTGCGGATCATGTCGATCGGCCTGCGCGCCGGCAGCCGCCTGCCGGCCTACTGCACGTCGATGGGCCGGGTGCTGCTGGCGGCGCAGCCGGGCGACACCTTGAACAGCTACCTGGAGCGCAACCCGCTGCGTCCGCGCACCGAACGCACCGTCACCGACCGCGCGCAGTTCCAGGCCCTGCTCGAGCGTGTGCAGCGCGACGGCCATGCGGTGGTGGACCAGGAACTGGAGATCGGCCTGCGTTCGGTGGCGGTGCCGGTGCGCAACCGCCAGGACCGTGTGGTCGCCGCGCTCAACGTCGGCAGCTCGGTGGCGCGCATGACCCTGGGCAGCCTGCAGAGCACGGTGCTGCCGGCGCTGCGGCATGCGGCGCAGCAGTTGAGCCGGGTGCTGGACTGAGCGCCACCGAGGCCGCGCCGACCCGCCGCGTCGCCCACCAGAACAGCAACGCCAGCAGGCTGACCGCCGCCCCCAGGCGACACACGCCCGCCCAGCCGGCCTGCGCGTAGGTCGCGGTCGTCGCGATCGCGCCCAGTCCGCTGCCCACCGCGTAGAACAGCATGTACAGGCCGATCAACCGGCCGTGCGCCTGCGGCCGGCGACGCAGGATCATGCTCTGGCTGGTGACGTGCAGCGCCTGCCCGGCCAGGTCGAGCAGGACGATTCCCAGCACCAGCGCGGCGAGCGACTGCGGCAACTGCGACAACGGCCACCACGCCAGCACCAACACCACCAGCGCCGCGGCGCTGGTGCGCTGGGCATGGCCGCGGTCGGCCCAGTGCCCGGCGCGCGCGGCCGCCAGCGCCCCGACCACGCCGACCAGGCCGAAGGCGCCGATGGCAAGGTGCGAGAACGCATAGGGCGGCGCGCGCAGCGGCAGCACCAGCGCGCTCCAGAAGATGTTGAACGCCGCGAACATCAGCAGCGCCAGCACGCCACGTACCTGCAGCACGCGCTCCTGCCGCAGCAGCGTCAGCATGGACATGATCAGGCGCGGATAGGGCAGCGGTTGCGGCGGCACCGGCAGCACCGGCAACCAGCGCCACAGCGGCCACGCGAGCGCCAGCATCAGCACCGCGGCGCCGGCATAGACCCCGCGCCAGCCGGCCAGTTCGCTGACCCCGCCGGCAAACACCCGCGCCAGCAACAGGCCGATGAACACACCGCCCTGCGCCGCACCGACCACCCGCCCTTGCTCCTGCGGCGCCGCGGCGCTGGCGGCGTAGGCGATCAAGCCCTGGGTCATCGCCGTGCCCAGCAGGCCGACGGCGAGCATGCCGGCCAGCAACGCCGGCGCCGACCGCGCCACGCTCACCACGACCAGCGCCGCGACCAGCCCCAGCGCCTGCACCGTCATCAGGCGGCGGCGCTCCACCAGGTCGCCCAGCGGCACCAGCAACAGCAGGGCCAGCGCGCAGCCGATCTGGGCCGCGCTGACCACGCCGCCCACCGCCGCCGGGCGGATGCCGAAGTCGGCCGCCAGCGCATCCAGCAGCGGCTGCGCGTAGTAGACGTTGGCCACGCTCAGGCCGCTGGCGATGGCGAACAGCCAGACCAGGCGCCGCGGCATGGCGGGCGCAGCGGTGACGGATTGCATGATCGATGGCTTGCCTGTTCCGGTTTCAAAACGAAACCTGTTCCAGGCTAGGCCGATAGGTTTTAAAATGCAACCACTACCGCCGAGCGCCTGCCAGGAACGCCGATGCCGTCCCGCCCTGCCCTGCCCGCTTCGCCCTGCCCGGTGGCGCGCAGCGCCGACCTGATCGGCGACCGCTGGTCGCTGCTGATCGTGCGCGATGCCTTCGATGGCGTGCGTCGCTTCGGCGACTTCCAGCGCAGCCTGGGCATGGCGCGCAACATCCTGGCCGACCGGCTGCGCAAGCTGGTCGAAGCCGGCATTCTGGAGACGCGCGAGGCGTCCGACGGCAGCGCCTACCGCGAGTACGCGCTGAGCGCCAAGGGCGAGGACCTGTTCGCGATGGTGCTGGCGCTGCGGCAGTGGGGCGAACGGCATCTGTTCGACCACGGCGAGCGCCATTCGGTGCTGATCGACACGCGCAGCGGCAAGCCGGTCGCGCGCATGCAGCCGCGCGCCGCCGACGGCACGCGGCTGCGCCCGGCCGACACCGAAGTGCGTAAGGTGCGCTGAGCGGAGCGCTGCGCGCTCTAGGCGCCGCCCTCGGCGGCCTGCTCGGCCAGGATCGGTGCGGCCAGGGCGAAGGCATGGTTGGCCGCGGGCACGCCGCAATAGATCGCCGCCTGCAGCAGCACTTCCTTGATCTCGTCGGCGCTGACGCCGTTGTTACGCGCGGCACGCACGTGCAGCTTGAACTCCTCGTCGTGGCCGCGCGCCACCATCATCGCCAGGGTCAGCAGCGAACGCGTGTGCCGCGGCAGGCCCTCGCGGGTCCACACCGTGCCCCAGGCGGTGCGGGTGATGAACTCCTGGAACTCCTCGGTGAACGGCGTGCGCGCGGCCAGCGAGCGATCGACGTGGGCATCGCCGAGCACCGCGCGGCGCACCTGCAGGCCGGCGGCGTAACGTTCGTTCTCGTCCATCGGGTCGACTCCTGAAACGTAGGGAAAAGGCAGGCGCGGCTACTGCAGCAGGAAGCGCAGCAGCGCGTCGTTGAAGGCGTGTGGCGACTCCACGTTGCACAGGTGGCGGCCATGCACCTCGGCGTCCTCGCCCTGCGCCACCTGCGCGGCGATGGCCTGCAACTCGGCCGGCGGACACACCGGATCGTCGTGCCCGGCCACGGCCAGCACCGGCACGCGGATCTCGCCCAGGCGCTCGCGGAAGTCGGCCTCGGCCAGCGCCTGGCAGCAGCCGATGTAGGCCTGCGCGTCGGTGGCGCGGAAGCTGTCCAGGATCGCCTCGACGGTGGCCGGCTGCGCCTCGGCGAAGGCCGGGGTGAACCAGCGCGTGCGGGTGCCCTCGCACAGCGGCGCCAGGCCCTCGGCGCGGACCTGGTCGATGCGCGCCTGCCAGCTCTCGGCGCTGCCGATCCTGGCCGCGGTGGCGCACAGGGTCAGGCTGAGCAGGCGCTCGCCGGCGTGCAGGCCCAGCCACTGCCCGGTCAGCCCGCCGATCGACAGGCCGCAGAAATGGCTGCGTTCGATCGACAGCGCATCCCAGAGCGCCAGCACGTCGCCGCCGAGATCGGCCATGGCGTACGGCGCCGGCGCGGCGGTGGAGGCGCCGTGGCCGCGACGGTCGTAGCGCAGCACGCGGAAATGCGGCGCCAGCGCCGCGATCTGCGCGTCCCACATGTGCAGGTCGGTGCCGAGCGAATTGCACAGGGTCAGCCACGGACGGCCTTCGCTGCCGTCGATGCGGTAATGCAGACGATGCGTGGGCAGGTCGAGGATCGGCATGGTCGGCGCTCGCTTGGAAGATGGATTGGGCCGCCACGGCATGGAACCGCGCGGCACCGGCAAGTCTAGAACGTGTCGCCGACGCTGCGGCAGACAGGCACGGCGCGGCGGCTCACGCGTGCGCCTGCGCGGCGAGCACGCGCTCGATCCACACCGTGGCCATGCCGCGCCAACTGTCGCTGGCGAACAGCGCATCCAGATCCGCCGGCGCCAGCACCGCGCTCACCTGCGGCTCCTCGGCCAGCACCGCGCGCAGGTGCTGCTGCGTGGCCAGCGCGCGGCGCACCGCCGTTTCCACCAGCGCGTGCGCGGCGGCCTTTCCCAAGTGCGCGGCCAGGGTCACCGCCACCGCCTCGGCGTAGAGCAGGCCACCGTGGCTGTCCAGATGTGCGGCCATGCGCGCCCGGTCCAGTTCCAGGCCCTCGACCAGCACCCGCACTTGGGCCAAGCTGCCGGCGCTCAGCCGCACCAGTTCCGGCAGGGTTTCCCATTCGGCGTGCCAGCCGCCGACCGCGCGCTCGTGTTCCTGCGGCAGCGCCGCGAACAAGGTCGCCAGCAGGCCGGGCGCCCGCGTGGCCGCGGCGATGGCGACCACGCAGCCGACCGGATTGCGCTTGTGCGGCATCGCCGAGGAGCCGCCCTTGCCTGCCGCGGCGGGTTCGAACGCCTCGGCCACTTCCGACTGCATCAGCAGGGCGACGTCGCGGCCGATCTTGCCGAGGCTGCCGGCCAGCAGCGCGAACGCCGCGCCGATCTCGCCGATGCGGTCGCGCGCCGCGTGCCAGGGCAGCGCCGGCAGCGGCAGGCGCAGTTCCGCGGCCAGCGCCTCGGCCACGGCCAGGCCCTGCGACTGCAGCGCGGCCAGGGTGCCGGCGGCGCCGCCGAACTGCAGCACCAACGCATCCTCGCGCAGCGCCTGCAGGCGCCGGCGGCTGCGCTGCAGCGCGTCCAGCCAGCCCGCCGCCTTCAACCCGAAGGTCACCGGCACCGCCTGCTGCAACAGGGTGCGCCCGGGCAGGCCGGTGTCGCGCTCGCGCTGCGCCAGTGCCGCCAGCGCCGCGCACAGCGCGTCCAGTTGCGCCTCCACGCGGTCGAGCGCGGCGCGCAGCTGCAGCACCGCGCCGCTGTCGATGACGTCCTGGCTGGTCGCGCCCCAGTGCACCCAGCGCGCGGCGTCTTCATCGGCGGCGGCGACCTGGGCGGTGAGCGCCTTGACCAGGGGGATCGCCGGATTGCCGGCCAGCGCGGTGGCGGCGGCGAGCGCGGCCACGTCGTAGCGCGCGGCATCGCAGGCGGCGGCGATCGGTGCCGCCGCGCTGGCCGGGATCACCCCGCAGCGCGCCTGTGCGCGCGCCAGCGCCGCTTCCACGTCGAGCATGGCCTGCAGGCGGGCGCGATCGTCGAACGCCGCATCGACGATCGGATCGCCGAACAATGGACGCAACAGGGACTCGGACACGCTCATCGGTTCGTCCGCGGTGGAGAGGTCAAGCAGGGTAACCGCTGCGGCCTGTGCAACATGTCTGTCGCGCTCAATAGCGGAAGAACACGGTCTCGTGCTCGCCCTGCATGCGCACGTCCCACTGGTAGCGGTGCGCCGCCAGCGGTTGCGCGATCAGGGTGGCGCGGCGCTCGGCCGGCACCTGTGCCAGGATCGCGTCGCCGTCCAGGTCGTCGTCGCCGAAGTACAGCCGCGTCGGCGCGGCACGCAGCAGGCCGCGCATGAACACCAGCACCACCAGGTGCGGCGCCTGCAGGCCCTTGGGCCCGGCGACACGGCCGGGCTTGACCGTGCGGAAGGCGAAACGGCCCTGCGCGTCGGTCGGCACCCGGCCCCAGCCGTGGAAGGCCGGATCGTGCTCGCCGCGGCGCGGATCGGCGGCATGGTCGTAGATGCCGGCGGCATCGGCCTGCCAGATCTCCAGCAGCGCATCGCCCACCGGCGCACCGTTGCCGTCGAACACGCTGCCGGCGATTTCCACGTGAGTGCCCTGCGCCTGCGCCGGCGCGACCTCGGTGCGGTACAGCGGCTCCAGCCCGATACGGTAGTAGGGGCCGACCGTCTGCGAAGGGGTTGCCTGGAAACTCATCGCCTCACTCCCAAGGGGTCTGCTTGCGTCCGCGCAGGACGATGTCGAACCGGTAGCCCAGCGCGAACTCGTTGGCGGTGTTCTCCCAGTCGAACGCCGAGACCATGCGCTCGCGCGCCTTGGGATCCTCCACGCAGTTGAAGATCGGGTCGAACGCCAGCAACGGATCGCCGGGGAAATACATCTGCGTGACCAGGCGCTGGCCGATGCCGTCGCCGTGCAGCGAGAAGTGGATGTGCGCCGGGCGCCAGGCGTTGTAGTGGTTGCGCCACGGATACGCGCCCGGCTTGATGGTGGTGAAGCGGTAGCGGCCGTGGTCGTCGGTCAGCACCTGGCCGGTGCCGGTGAAGTTGGGATCCAGTGGCGCGTCGTGCTGGTCGCCGGCATGCAGGTAGCGGCCGGCGGCGTTGCACTGCCACACCTCGACCACGCTGTTGCGCACCGGCTTGCCGTTCTCGTCGAGCAGGCGCCCGCTGACGATGATGCGCTCGCCCAACGGCGCGCCGGGGAAGCCGGCGGTGAGATCGGCCGCATGGTCGCCCAGGGTGGTGCGGTCCAGGGTCGGGCCGGTAGCCTCGGACAGGGTCAGCGGAATCGCGATCGGATCGCGGGTCGGGCCACGCGCGCCGGTGGAGGCGTAGGGCGGATGCAGATAGGCCGGTTGCGTGCCCGGGTACGGGCGGCGATAGCCGAGCAGGGGATCGATGGGGGTGTCGTCGTGCATCGTGCGGTCTCGCTGGCTCCGCGCGGAGCCGGTTGGCTGGAAGAATGATGCAGGCGTGCGGGGCGCAGCGTCGATGGGCGAGCGGCTACAGCCGCTCGATCGCCAGCGCCACGCCCTGGCCGACGCCCACGCACATGGTCGCAAGCCCGCGGCGGCCGCCGCTGGCCTCGAGCTGGCGCAGCAGGGTCAGGGTGAGGCGCGCGCCGCTCATGCCCAGCGGATGGCCGAGCGCGATCGCGCCGCCGTTGGCGTTGACATGGGCGGCATCGTCGGCGACGCCGAGTTCGCGCAGGCACGCCAGGCCCTGCGCGGCGAAGGCTTCGTTGAGTTCGATCGCATCGAAGTCGCCGATGGACAACCCCAGCCGCGCCAGCAGCTTGCGCGTGGCCGGCACCGGGCCGATGCCCATGTACGCTGGCTCCACGCCGGCACTGGCGAAGCCCAGCACGCGTGCGCGCGGCGTCAGGCCCAGCGCCTGCACCTGCGCGGCGCTGGCCAGCAGCAGCGCGGCCGCGCCGTCGTTGATGCCCGAGGCATTGCCGGCGGTGACCGTGCCGGGCTGGCGGAAGATCGGCTTGAGCCTGGCCAGCGCCTCGGGCGTGGTATCGGCGCGCGGATGCTCGTCGACGCTGACCGCGATGGTCTCGCCGCGCTTCCTGCCCGGCGCGGTCACCGGCGTGATCTCGCCGTCGAAGAAACCGGCCGCCTGCGCGGCGGCGGTGCGCTGCTGGCTGCGCAGCGCGAAGGCGTCCTGGTCCTCGCGCGAGATGCCGTGGCGCGCGGCCACGTTCTCGGCGGTCTCGCCCATCAGGTCCACGCCATAGAGCTGCTGCATCTTCGGATTGACGAAGCGCCAGCCCATGGTGGTGTCCTCGAGCTGCTGGTTGCGGGCGAAGGCGCTCTCCGCCTTGCCCATCACCCACGGCGCGCGCGACATCGACTCCACGCCGCCGGCGATGGCCAGGCCGAGCTCGCCGGCGCGCAGCGCGCGCGCCACCGTGCCGACCGCATCCAGGCCCGACCCGCACAGGCGATTGAGCGTGCTGCCCGGCACGCTGCTCGGCAGGCCGGCCAGCAACAGGCTCATGCGCGCGACGTTGCGGTTGTCCTCGCCGGCCTGGTTGGCGCAACCCAGGTAGACGTCGTCGATCTGCGCCGGATCCAGCTGCGGATGCCGCGCCAGCAGCGCTTGCAGCGGCACCGCACCGAGATCGTCCGCACGCACCCCGGCGAGGGCGCCGCCGTAGCGGCCGATCGGCGTGCGGATGCCGTCGATGATGTAGGCCTCGTTCATGCCGCCTCCGTGGAATCGGCCAGGGTCAGCGCCAGCCCGGTGGCCTGGCGCAGGTCGTCCAGGCTCACGCCCTCGACCAGTTCGAGCACGCGCGCGCCGTCCGGCCCGAGCGCGAACACGCCCAGGTCGGTATACACCCGCGACACGCAGCGCAGCCCGGTCAGCGGATAGCTGCACGCGCTCACCAGCTTGGGCTCGCCGCGCTTGGTCAGCAGTTCCATCATCACGTAGACCTGCTTGGCGCCGATCGCCAGATCCATCGCGCCGCCGACCGCGGGGATGGCATCGGCCGCACCGGTGCTCCAGTTGGCCAGGTCGCCATGCACCGACACCTGGAACGCGCCGAGCACGCACACGTCCAGGCGCCCGCTGCGCATCATCGCGAACGAGTCGGCGTGGTGGAAATAGCAACCGCCGGTCAGCAATGTCACCGGCTGCTTGCCGGCGTTGATCAGGTCCAGGTCCTCCTGCCCCGGCGGCGGCGCCGGGCCCATGCCGAGCAGGCCGTTCTCGCTGTGCAGGAAGATCTCCTTGTCCGCCGGCAGGAAGTTGGCCACCGCGGTCGGCAGGCCGATGCCCAGGTTGACGTAGGCGCCCTCGGGGATGTCGCGCGCCACGCGCGCGGCCAGGGCATTGCGGTCGATACCGCGGCTGGTCAGTGCGTGCATGCGTCCTCCTGTGCGGTGGCCACCGCCACCACGCGTTGCACGAAGATGCCCGGGGTCACCACCGCTTCCGGGTCCAGCGCGCCGAGTTCCACCACCTGCTCCACCTGCACGATCGCGCAGGTCGCGGCCATCGCCATCAGCGGGCCGAAGTTGCGCGCGGTCTTGCGGTACACCAGGTTGCCCCAGCGGTCGCCGTGGTGCGCCTTGATCAGCGCGAAATCGGCGCGGATCGGATACTCCAGCACGTAGTGGCGGCCGTCGATCTCGCGGGTCTCCTTGCCGGCGGCCAGCTCGGTGCCGTAGCCGGTGGGGGTGAAGATCGCGCCCAGGCCGTTGCCGGCGGCGTGGATGCGCGCGGCCAGGTTGCCCTGCGGCACCAGTTCCAGTTCCAGCTCGCCGGCGCGGTAGGCCGCGTCGAAGTGCTGCGAGTCGCTCTGTCGCGGGAACGAGCACACGATCTTGCGCACGCGCTTGTGCTTGATCAGCGCGGCCAACCCGGTCTCGCCGTTGCCGGCGTTGTTGTTGACGATGGTCAGCTCGCGTGCGCCCTGCGCGATCAACGCATCGATCAGTGCATCGGGCATGCCCGCGGTGCCGAAGCCGCCGATCATCACCGTGGCGCCATCGTGGATGTCGGCCACCGCGTCGGCGCACGAAGCCAGGGTCTTGTCGATCATCGGCGCCGCTCCGCCGTCGCCGGCCGGGGGCGCAGCGCACGGCGGCGCAGGCGCATTACGGGGTCTGCCACGACATCCTCCTCCAGGTCGCTCCGGGAGGCCACGTTAGGCCGGCACTGACGGGCGGTCAATCCGATTATCGGATGCATAGTTCGATAAACGAACAATTTAACGGAGTAGCAACGGCGCGCCTGCCCCGCCCTGTTGTATACATTCATCCATCGCCGAGCATCGGCGATGGCGCGACAGCCCCAGTACGCCGTTGTGCGCCGCAACACGCAAGGATCATCCCCCAGCCCGTTGTATACACAATCGAGGTCGCCGCCATGCAGTCGTCCGCTTCGGCATTTCCGCTCAATGCCTGGTATGCCATCGCCTGGGATCACGAGGTCAAGCACGCGCTGCTGCCGCGCAAGGTGTGCAACCTGGACATCGTGCTGTACCGCACCAGCAACGGCCGCGTGGCCGCGCTTGAGGACGCCTGCTGGCACCGCCTGGTGCCGCTGTCGATGGGCCGGCTGCGCGGCGACGATGTGGTCTGCGGCTACCACGGCCTGGTCTACGACGCGAACGGGCGCTGCGTGCACATGCCCTCGCAGGACACGATCAATCCTTCCGCCTGCGTGCGCCGCTTCCCTACCGTGGAGCGGCACCGCTACGTCTGGGTGTGGCCCGGCGACGCGGCGTTGGCCGATCCGGCGCTGGTGCCGGACCTGCACTGGAACGACGACCCGGCCTGGGCCGGCGACGGCCGCACCATCCACGTCAAGTGCGACTACCGGCTGGTGCTGGACAACCTGATGGACCTGACCCACGAGACCTTCGTGCACGGCTCCAGCATCGGCCAGGACGAGGTCGCCGAGGCGCCGTTCGACGTGGTCCACGGCGAACGCAGCACGGTGGTCTCGCGCTGGATGCTGGACATCGACCCACCGCCGTTCTGGGCCTGGCAGATCGAACACGCGCACGGCTACCGCGGCAAGGTCGACCGCTGGCAGATCATCCGCTTCGAAGCGCCCTGCACCATCGCCATCGACGTCGGCGTGGCGGTGGCCGGCAGCGGCGCGCCGCAGGGCGACCGCTCGCGCGGGGTCAACGGCTACGTGCTCAACACCATCACCCCGGAAACCGATCGCACCTGCCACTACTTCTGGGCGTTCGCGCGCAATCACTCGCTGCACGAGCAGTCGATCACCACGCGCCTGCGCGATGGCGTCAGCGGCGTGTTCGGCGAGGACGAACTGATACTGGAAGCGCAGCAGCGCGCCATCGATGCGCATCCGGACCACGTGTTCTACAACCTCAACGTCGATGCCGGCGGCATGTGGGCGCGGCGCCTGATCGAGCGCATGATCGCCGCCGAGCAGCGCAGCCAGGACCTGCAGTTGCGCATGGTCGGCTGAGCCCGCCGCACACACAGGAGCCCGCCATGCCGGCCGCACATCCGTTCCGCTCCAGCGCTGCACAGACCACCCGCGCCCTGCTGGAACTGCGCGAGCTGATCCTGGCCGGCGCGCTTGCCGCCGGCGAGCGCCTGTCCGAGGTCGCGCTGGTGGAACGCCTCGGCGCATCGCGTACGCCGGTGCGCGCCGCCCTGCAGCGGCTGGCCGAAGAAGGCCTGGTGCAGCCGCTGCGTGGCGGCGGCTATGCGGTGCAGGCGTTCGACGAGGCGGACGTGGACGACGCCATCGAACTGCGCGGCACCCTGGAAGGTCTGGCCGCGCGCCGTGCCGCCGAGCGCGGTGCCGAGCCGGCTTTGCTGGCGCGGGCACAGGCGCTGCTGGCCCAGATCGACGCCGTCCTGACGACGCGACCGCTGAGCGAGGATGACTTCGCGCGCTATGTCGGCTGCAACGCGCAGTTGCACGCGCTGCTGTTCGAGATGGCCGGCAGTGCGCTGCTCTCGCGCGAGTTCGCGCGGGTCGCGCAGCTGCCGTTCGCCTCGCCCAGCAGCTTCGTGCTCGAGCGCGGCCAGGCCGCCACCGTGCTGTCGATCGCGCAGGACCAGCATCGCCAGGTGCTGGACGCGATCGTGCGCCGCGAGGGCGCGCGCGCCGAAGCGTTGATGCGCGAACACGCGCGGCTGGCACAACGCAACGCCCACCACGCCCTGCACGACCAGAACGCGCTGGGACAGATCCCAGGCAGCCGCCTGCTACGGCGCCGCCCGTCCGCCTGATCGCGGCGCACCTCCTATCCGCCTCACTTTCTACGCCTGCCGGACCCCGCCATGCGCAAAGACACCCAGTGGACCACCGCCCGCGTCGTCGCCGTCGCCACGCCGTGCCAGGACGTGCGCGAGATCGTGCTCGATCCGGGCCGCGCCAGCCGCTCGTTCAGCGTCGGCAGTCACCTCGACGTGCGCGTGCGCATCGGCGAGGCCTGGCACGAACGCTCCTACTCGCTGGTCGGCGAACCTGCCGCCGACGGCCACTACCGCATCGCGGTGCGTGCCGTGCCCGACAGCCGCGGCGGCTCACGCGCGATGTGGACGCTGGCGCCTGGCGACCAACTGGACATTTCCTCGCCCAACAACCACTTCGCGCTGGACGAGACCGCCGAGCACATCGTGCTGGTCGCCGGCGGCATCGGCATCACTCCGATCCTGGGCATGGCGCAACGGCTGGCGCGCGGGCGCATCCCGTTCCAGCTGCTCTACGCCGGCCGCAGCCGCGCCAGCATGGCCTACCTGGAGCACCTGCAGGACCTGCTCGGCGAGCGCCTGCAGCTGTTCTGTCCTGAGCATCTGGGTCAGCTCGAGCTGGCCGCGCAGATCGCGCAGTGGCCACGCAACGCCGACGTCTACGCCTGCGGCCCGCTGCCGCTGCTGGACGAACTGCGGCAACGCTGGCGCGACGACGGCCGTGCCCGCGCGCGTCTGCATTTCGAGACCTTCGGCAACAGCGGCAATGCGCCGGCGCAACCGTTCGTGGTGCAGGTGCCGGCGCTGGGCAAGACCGTGCAGGTCGCCGAGAACGAATCGCTGCTGGATGCGCTGAGCGCGGCCGGCGTGGAAGTCATGGCCGACTGCCGCCGCGGCGAATGCGGCCTGTGCGTGGTCGAGGTGCTGGAGGCCGCCGCGCCGCTGGACCATCGCGACGTGTTCCTCAGCGACGAGCAACGCCACAGCAACCGCAAGCTGTGCGCCTGCGTCTCGCGCGCGCTGGGCGGCAGCCTAAGCATCGATACCGGCTACCGCGCCGACGCGTTCTGACCCGCACGCGCGGCGTCATCCGCACGTCCCGCAGGCGCCGTCCACCGCAGTGGGCGGCGCCTGCGGGTTTTCAACCTCATCCGTGCGGCGTCACTTCGTTGCAGCGTCCCAGTGCTCCTGGATCTTGCCGTTCTGGATGCGGAACATGTCGAACCAGGTGGTGGTGTAGGTCTTGCTGGCGTCCTTGGGATCGGGCAGCGTGCGCACCGACACCAGGGTCACGTAGTCGCCTTCGGCCAGGATCGCCACCAGCGGCAACTGCACCCGCGGCTGGATCGGCGTCGGCTTGACGAACGCCGTCAGGAACGCCAGGAACGCATCGCGGCCGTTGGCCACGGTCGGATTGTGCTGGATGTAGTCCTTGGCCATGTACAGCGGCGCATATTCGGTGTGCCCGGCTTCGAACACGATGCGCCAGAAGTCGTAGACCAGGCGCTTGTTGGCGGTGGTGCGCCAGTCTTCGCCATGCAGCAACTGTTCGTGGTTGGGATTGGCGGTGACCGCGGTCTGCGCGAACGCGGACGCGACCGGGAGCGCAAGCAGCAGCGCCAGCAGACAGGCCTGAAAGCGGATCTTCATGGAAGACTCTCCGATGGGGGAACAGGGGAATGCGCAATGACGCTGCGCGGCCGCGATGCGCGGCAACGTCGGCACCGGCGCGGCTGCAGCGTAGCAATGCGCAGTGGCTGCGCGACGCGGGAAATTACGAAAAACGCGCGGATTTAGCGGCTTTTTTCCTGGTCTGGGAGCATCGCCACAGTTACCTCGACCTCAGAAATGACGCGGTAGCACGCACCCAAATGTTCGTATGCGGTGCCTGCCGCAGCGACGCACTGACGGTCTACGCCGCCGTCGATCCGCTTTTTTCATCGCCGTCATCGATCGCGGTGATAGACAACGTTTCTATCGAGAGTGGGTATTCGGGATTCGGGATTTGAAGAAAGCGAAGACGGGCACGATCGACATGCACAGACTGACTGGGACGCGGCTCGACGAATCCCCAATCCCGATTCCCCAATCCCCGCTCTCAAAGCGCCAACGGCAATCCCGCATAGTTCTCGGCGATGGTGGCACGCCCGGCAGCGCTGCCGAGCAGGTAGTCCAGTTCCGCATCGTGCAGGCGGCGGCTGAACGCGTCTTCGTCCGGGAAGCGATGCAGCATCGTGGTCATCCACCAGGAGAAGCGCTCGGCCTTCCACACACGCTGCAGCGCCAGTTCCGAATAGCGCTGCAGCGGCGCATCGCTGCGCTCCTGCTGCGCCTGCGCGAACAGGTGCGCGAGCAGGCCGACGTCGCCGGCAGCCAGGTTCAGGCCCTTGGCCCCGGTCGGCGGCACGATGTGCGCGGCATCGCCGGCCAGGAACAGGCGGCCGTACTGCATGGGTTCGGCGACATAGCTGCGCAGCGGCGCGATGCTCTTCTCCAACGACGGGCCAGTCACCAGCGCCTGCGCCACGTCGTCGGGCAGGCGGCTGCGCAGTTCGTCCCAGAAGCGATCGTCCGACCAGTCCTCCACCCGCTCGTCCGCCGGCACCTGCACGTAGTAACGGGTGCGGGTGGGCGAACGCATGCTGCACAGGGCGAAGCCGCGCGCGTTGCGCGCATAGATCAGCTCGTCGGCCACCGGCGGGGTGTCGGCCAGTACGCCCAGCCAGCCGAACGGATAGACCCGCTCGTACACGCGCAGCACCTCGGCCGGGATCGCGCGGCGGCTGACCCCGTGGAAGCCGTCGCAGCCGACCACGTAGTCGCAGTCCAGGCGCTGCGTGACACCGTCCTGTACGAAGCTCAGCCAAGGCTGCCGCCCGTCGATGTTATGTAACTGCACATCCTCGACGGAATAGAGTGTGGTGGCGCCGGCCGCTTGGCGTGCGTCCATCAGGTCGCGGGTCACTTCGGTCTGGCCGTAGACGGTGACCGCACGGCCGCCAGTTGCCGCACTCAGTTCGATGCGTTCGCGGCGCTGCTCCAGCGCCAGTTCGAAGCCATGGTGGACGATGCCTTCGCGCTGCATGCGCGCGCCGGCACCGGCGGCGCACAACAGGTCGGCGGTGCCCTGCTCCAGCACACCGGCGCGGATCCGCGACAGCACGTGCTCGGGCGTCTGCCGTTCGACAATGACGGTGTCGATGCCGTGGCCGTGCAGCAACTGCCCGAGCAGCAGTCCGGCCGGGCCGGCGCCGACGATGGCGACCTGGGTACGCATATGTCCTCCAGAGGATGGGACCGACCCACAGTGTTCCGGTTGCAGCGCACCGAGGACATGGATCATCGCGACCGATTCCGGTACTTTTCGCCGATGCCCCGCACTGCTTCCGCCGCTGTCGCGTCGCCCGTCACGGTCCCGGCATTCCGCCTGTACGGCGAGACCGGCGATCGCGAGACACCGGACCTGTTGCACTGGGAATCCATCGCCGCGCGCAGCCGCATGCACGACTGGCATATCCGCCCGCACCGCCACGACGACCTGCTGCAACTGCTGTATCTGCAGCGCGGCAGCGCCGGCCTGCACTTGGACGGAACGCAGCAGCGTCTGCGTGGCCCATGTCTGCTGCTGTTGCCGCCGCTGTGCGTGCACGGCTTCCGCTTCCAGCGCAACGTGCGCGGCCACATCGTGACCGTGTCGGCACCGCTACGGCAGCGCCTGGCGGCGCAGTGGCCGAGTCTGGACGAAGCGCTGGCGCGGCCGCTATGCCTGCCCGCGGGCGACCAGCAACCGATGCTCGATGCCTGCTTCGCCGCCATCGCCGCCGAACACGCGCAACGCCGCCCCGGCCGCGAGCCGATGCTGCAGGCGCTGGCGACCCAGGCCTTGCTATGGGCTGCACGCGGCGCACTGGCACATGTCCATGCCGATCCGCACGATGCCGACCGCGGCGCACGCCATGTGCGCGCCTACACCGCACTGATCGATGCGCACTACCGCGAACACTGGCCGCTGGCCCGCTATGCCGACCGGCTCGGGTTGAGCCGCAGCCATCTCAATGCGCTGTGCCGGCGCCTGGCCGGCGCCTCGGCGCTGGAACTGCTGCAGCGGCGGATCATGCTCGAAGCACGGCGCAGCCTGGTCTACACCACCTTGACCGTGCAGCAGCTTGCCGAGGTCCTGGGTTATGCGGATGCGGCGTATTTCAGCCGCTGCTTCCGCCGGCATGCGGGGTGTTCGCCGATCCAGTTCCGGCAGCGGGCGCAAGGGTGAGCGCGTGGGGGTCGTCGGGACGGCCCGGTCGCGGCTGAAGCCGCTCCTACAAGGATTTACAGGGATATTTCAGCGTCGTCCGGTGTAGGAGCGGCTTCAGCCGCGACGAACGCAGCGGCAATGGTGAATCGCCGCCGAGGCGCCGGGACTGAAGTCCCTCCCACACTGCAGTGCCGGTGCCACACCGACCGCGCAGGCCGCGTACGCCTCGACCTGCACACAACGGAGCAAACGCCGCTCCCTGCACTCACTACGTGCCACCGCATCACCGGGCGCCGATGCAACGCCCGGCGAATCAACACTCAGAACGGATACTGCGGCGCACTGTCCTGGATCGTCACCCACTGCCAGTGCGTGTACTGGCCCCAGTCGGCCGGGCCGCCCATGCTGGTGCCGTTGCCGGAGGCGCCGGTGCCGCCGAACGGGTTGGTCACCTCATCGGCCACGGTCTGGTCGTTGATGTGCAGCAGGCCGGTATGCAGGCGCTCGCCCAGCGCCATCGCGCGGCCGACCGACGCAGACAGAATGCCGGCCGACAGGCCGTATTCGGTCTGGTTGGCCAGCGCCACCGCCTCGTCGTCGCTGTCGAAGGCAATGACATTGGCGACCGGGCCGAACACTTCCTCCTCGAACGCCGGCATGCCCGGCTGCACGTTCGACAGCACCGTGGCCGCGTAGAACAGGCCGTCGTGGGTGCCCCCGGCCTCGATCACCGCGCCCGCCGCCACCGAGGCATCGACCACCTCCTTGACGTGCTGCAGCTGGCGCTGGTCGATGATCGGGCCGAGCGCCACGTGCGCGGTGGCCGGGTCGCCGACCGGCAGGTGCCGCGCTTTCTCGGCCAGGCGGCGGGTCAGCTCCGCGGCGATGCTGCGCTGGACCAGCACGCGGCCGGTGGCCATGCAGATCTGGCCTTGGTGGAAGTACGCGCCGAACGCGATCGCCGACACCGCCTTGTCCAGGTCGGCATCGTCGAGCACGATCAGCGAATTCTTGCCGCCCAGTTCCAGCGCGGTTTTCTTCAGGTGCTTGCCGGCCAGCTCGCCGATGCGGCGGCCGGCGGCGGTGGAACCGGTGAACGCGATCATCGGCACCCCCGGTGCCTCGACCAGCGCCTGGCCGGCGTCGGCGCCACCCGGCAGCACGTGCAGCAGGCCCTTCGGCAGGCCCGCCTGCTGCAGCACTTCGGCAATGACGAAGCCGCCGGCATACGGCGTGCGCGGATCGGGCTTGAGCACCACCGCGTTGCCGACCGCCAGCGCCGGCGCTACCGAACGCAGCGACAGCACCAGCGGGAAATTGAACGGCGAGATCACCCCGACCACGCCCAGCGGCAGGCGCCGCGCCAGGCTCAGCCGGCCGGGCGCGCTCGGCAGCACCTGGCCCTGCGCCTGCAGCGGCATCGCCGCGGCCTGCTGCAGCAGCACGATGGCCTCGCGTACCTCGTGCTCGCCCTTGGGCAGGATGCCGCCGGTCTCGCGGGCGATCAGCGCCGCGGCCGCCGCCGCATGCTGCTGCAATACCTGCGCGGCGCGATGGAACACGGCCGCGCGCTCGCGCGGCGGCGTGGCCGCCCAGGCGCGTTGCGCCTCGCGTGCCTGCGCCACCGCCGCGGTCACGTCGGCCGCATTGGCCTGGCCGACGCGGTGCAACGGCTTGCCGCTACCCGGTTCGATCACTTCGAGGACGCCGCCCTGGGCGGCGACCCACTCGCCGTTGAAGATGCGCTCGCTCCAGGTGGACGCGGCGGCCAGGGGTTCGGTGCTGTGCATGCTGTGTGCTCTCGTGGAAAGAGGAAGAAGAAGTGGTTCAGAGGGCGGTGGCGGCCAGGCCGCCGTCCACCGGCAGGTTGACGCCGTTGATCCAGCGCGCCGCATCGGAGGCCAGGAACACCACCGCCTCGGCGACCTCGTCGGCATAGGCCGGGCGCTTCATCTTGCCGGCGTCGGCCTGGACCCGCTCGGGCCCGAGCATGGTGACGAAATCGCCCAGGATCGGCGTGAACACCGGACCGGGCGCGACGCTGTTGACGCGCACCGAATGCTCGGCGAACCAGTCGCGCGAACGCAGCAGCGTCCACACGATCAGCGCTTCCTTGAAGTACTGGTAGCAGGTCGCCTGCGGCACCGGATGCGCCGCCAGCCAGTCGCTGCCGGCGGCGTAGCTGTCGGCGGCGGCCAGTTGCTTGTGCAGGTCCAGCCGCTGCGGCCACTCGGCGCCGAGAATGGAGGCGATGTTGATGATGCTGCCGCCGGGCGCGATGCGCGGCAGCAACGCCTGGCTGAGGTGGCGCAGGCCCAGGTAGTTGACCTTCGCCACCACGTCCACCGGTGCGGTCCCCGGCACGCCGGCGATGTTGGCCAGCGCGTCGATGCGCTCGGGCAGCTGCGCCACCAGCGCGTCGATCGAGGCCGGATCGCCGAGATCGGCCTGGTGAAAGCCGTGCAGGGTCATGTTGACCGGCTGGCGGTCGATGCCGATCACGGTGGCACCGTGGAAGCGCGCCAGGCGCGCGACCTCGGCGCCGATGCCGGAGGCCACGCCGGTGACGAGGAGGGTCTTGTTATGCAGGTTCATGGCAGCGCGTGTCCGTTGCGGGGTTGGTCGTCAGAAGACGTGGATGTATTGCAGGTTGACGTTGTGGCCGGAAGGCGCGTTCTTGACCTCCACCGGCATGTAGAAGTTGGCGTTGAAGATGTTCTTCTGGTCGATCCGCCACGACAGGCCCGGGCCGAGATAGAACTGGGTCTGCTTGCTGTCGGCGACGCGCTGGCCGTTGGTGCGGTTGTCGCGCAGCTGCTTGAGGTAGTAGCCGTTGATGCCCAGGTGCAGGTCCTTGACCACTTCCAGCGAGCTGGCGAAGTTGAGCCACGCCGCGTCGCCGGCCTGGCCGTTGCGGAACACGAAACCGTCGCCCTGCGGCACGTTGGAGGCCTTGTCGGCGCGGAAGTTGTAGAGGTAGTTGAGCCGTCCGCTGATCTCCCAGCGCGGCGTGGGCAGGATGCTGAAGGCCCAGCTCGGCAACACCGACCAGTAGCCCGAGCCCTGGTTCACGTCGCGGTTGCGGTCGAACTTGCCGATCGGCGCCAGCACATCCAGTTCGAAGCGCTGCGAGAACACCGGGCGGCCATCGCGGATCACCGGCGCCATCTGCAGGTAGGGGCCGATGGTCAGGTCGCCCAGGCCGGCGCCGTTGTCGCGCAGCGCCACCGGGCTGTCGTACGCGAACGAGGTGTCCAGATCGACGAGCGCGGCCAGCGCGGTGATGCCGAGGGAACCACCGAACAGCTTGTAGTCGCTGAGGTAGGCCACCTGGGTCACCCACACCGAGGAGCCGATGTGCGGATCGCGGAACACCGGCACGTCGTCGCCGTGCGCGTCCTTGATCGCGTCTAAGTCGTAGCGGCGCAGGTACTGGATCGCCGTCCAGCCCGGATTGGGTTTGCTGAAACCATCGAAGAAGCTGGTGCCGCCGGTATTGATGCCGGTCGGCAAGGTGGCGCTCTGCGGCACCGATTGCGCTGCGGCGGGCGCGACCCAGGCAATGGTCAGCACGGCGAGCAGGGACAGGCGCGCGCGGGCACGCGACGGCGAGGGGACACGGCGGCGAACACGCTTCACGGGCAGGCACTCCAAGCGAAAGGGGAACGGCGGGGTGCGGGGGGACAGAGACAGGAACGCGAACGGGCGCCGCCGCGCGCAGGGCGCGTCCACGCGGCGACGCGCGCCGTCAGCGGGACGCTGGCGACGGGTCGCGAATCAGTGAAAAAGCGGGGCGGTCGGCGGGAACCAGCCGCGCCGCCGGGGACCGCTACAGACGCTCGAGCGCGTCCAGCCGGTCCAGCGCCTGCAGCAGCGCGCGCGCCGAGGTCGCACCGAGCGCGGTGCCGAGCTGCTGCTCCATGCGCACCACTTCGGCTTCGGCCTGCGCCAGCAGCGCATTGCCAGCGGCGGTCAGATGCAGGTGCTGCATGCGCCGGTCCTGGCGCCCGCGCACCTGCCGCAGCAGTTTGCGCTTGACCAGGCGCGCGACCACGATCGCCAGGTTCGGCGGCGACACGCTCAGCACTTCGCCCAACTGGCGCTGGTTGATGCCGGGGTTGGCGTCCACCAACACCAGCAGCGAATACTCCACCGGCTTCAGTTCGAACACGCGCACGCAATCCTGGAACAGGCGCCGCACCTGCAGTTCTGTCCGGGTGATGCGGTAGCCGATCAGGCTGGTCAGGCGCCGCTGGTCCACGCTGTCCACATGCGGATCGGCGGGCAACGCGCTGCTGGACATCTCGGGACTCGGTTTCGAACTCACTGCGCTTCCTGCATGGGGCATCCTGCGACCAGGTCACGGCGGATGCGCACGCATCCATCGGCGCCGGCCGGCAACACCGTCGCAGCTGCATTGTAGGGGCATGGCCGCGCATGGTCACAACGCCGCGTCCACGCGCCGCAGCAGCGCCCGGTACGGCGCGGCCGCCGTCCACAGGCACAGCGCGCCGAGCAGCGCCGCGCCCATGCACACCACGCCCAGCGACAGGCCGACCTGACGCTCGTCGGCGAGCACGTGGTCGGTGCCCAGCGCCACCAGGAAAGGACCCAGGCCCAGCCCGATCAGGTTGACCAGCAGCAGGTAGATCGAGGTGACCTGGCCGCGCAGCCGGTTCGGGGTGACCGCCTGCAGGATCGCCGGCGCCAGCGCCACCGGCATGCCCAGCACGAACGTGGTCAGCGCGATCGCCGCCAGTGCCGGCCATGGTCCCGGCGCGACCGCGAACAGCGCGCTGCTGATCACCAGCAGGACGGCCCCGACCAGCGAGATCTTCAGCGCCGCATCGCGGTTGCCGCGCGCGGCCAGGCGGTCGGCGAGGAAGCCGCTGAACAGCATGCCGGCGATGCCGAAAGTGAGGATGATGATGCCGTAGGCCGGGCCGATCTCGCCGGGCGTCCACTGCCAGCGGCGGATGAAGGTGGCCGGCAGCCACGCAGTGATGCCGAAGGTGATCATCGCGATCACGCCGTTGGCCAGGAACAGCGCCACGTACACCCGCGCGTTGTCGCGCAGGTGGCTCAGGTCCGGGCGCACGCTGGGCACCGCCGCGGCCTGTTCGCGCCGCGCCGGCTCGCGCACGGTGGCCATCAGCGCGATCACCGCCAGCCCGGGCAGCGCGACCAGGATGAAGGCCGCCTGCCAGGGCCGGAAGCTGCCCAGCAGCGGCAGCACCACCATGCTCTCCTTGCTGGTGGCCGCGATCACCAGGCCGCCGACGATGAACGCCGCCGCCGAACCGATGTAGACGCCGGAGGTGTACACGCTCATCGCCCGCGCACGCTTTTCCGGCGGGAAGTAGTCGGCCAGCATCGAGTACGCCGCCGGCGATAGCGAGGACTCGCCGACACCGACGAACACCCGCGCCAGGAACAGGGTGAAGAAGCTGGTGACGTAGGCACCGGCGGCGGTCGCCGCGATCCACACCACCACGCCGAGCACGATCAGGTTGCGGCGGTTGCGGCGGTCGGCGACGCGACCCAGCATCACCCCGATCAGTGTGTAGAACACCGCGAAGGCGAAGCCGTGGACCAGGCTGAAGGCCGAGTCGGACAACTGCAGGTCGCGCTTGATCGGCTGCACCAGCAGACCCAGGATCTGCCGGTCGACGAAGGACAGCGTGTAGGCCAGCAACAGCACGAGGGTGACGTACCACGCATACAGCGGGCGGTACGGCGCAGACGATGGCAGCGGATCGCGCATGGAAAGGCTCCGGCTCAGAAGCGCAGGGTCAGGAAGGGGGCGATGTAGAAATAGTCGCGGCCGCGCACCGGTCCCTCGCGCAGGAACGGCCCGGCCTGGGTGTAGTGGGCGTACACGTCCAGGCTGGCGAAGGCGTTGAAGCGGTACTTCACCCACAGCACCGAGCGCGTGCCGATGTCGCGTTCGGCGTTGGCGTCGCCCGGCTGCAGCACCCGCCAGCCGGCCGCGTACACGCCGTCGTGCAGGCTCTGCCGTTGCAGCTTCAGCACGTACATGTCGATCCACAGCCGTTCGCTGGGGCGCAGCACCAGTTCCGGGCCGAACGAACGCACGTTGCTGCTGATCATGCTGCCGTCGAACACCGAGGCGCGCGCGTACAGGCCGTTGAAGGTATTGAGTTCGCCATCGCGCGGATCGCGGTCGCCGGAAGACGCCTCCATGCGCCAGCCCAGGCGCGGCGTCCATGCCGTCGCGGCGAAGGTGTAGCCGCCGAACAGCGTGCCCTGCCAGGCGCGCACGCGCTGGGCGGCGAACTGGCCGCGCTGGCCGATCAGCTCCAGGTCGTAGTCCCAGCCCTGCACGGCGCCGCTCAGGCGCGTGGACAAGGTGTGCCGATGCTCCTCGCCGACCACGCCGCCATAGCGCCGCCCGTCCTGCACGGTGTCCAGGTACAGCGTCTCCAGCAGCGCCGCCTTCGGCTGGCTGGGCGCCAGCGGCACTTCGGCGTGCGCGCCCCACAGGCGCTGGTCGCGGTTGCTGCGGTCGTCGAAACTGCCGGTGCGGGTCAGCACCGGGCGCCCCCACAGCAGGCCACCGCTCCAGCGCGGCTGTCGGGTCAGCAGCCGCACCGCGTCGAACGGCATGCGCGAATTGGCCGGGTCGCGCGGGTCGAGCAGGCGCTGCCAGGCATAGGCGATCTGCTGGCGACCGGCGCGCAGGCGCCAGGCCGGCTGCGGCTGTCCGTCGGACAGTTCGACGAAGCCCTGCGCCAGGTCCAGCGGGTTGCGGTCGGTGGCCTGCACCGGCCGCGTCTGCAGGCCGGCGACCCGGCTGTCGGCGAGCTCGCCGAACAGGCGCACATACGCCGAGGGCCGGTAGTCGGCCCACAGCCGCAGGCGCTGCTGCGCGTAGCCGTGCGGATCGGTGGCGAAGCGACCGAAGCCGGCGTGCTCACGGTAGTCGTACAGCGTGCGGCTCTCGCCGCCGAGGCTGAGCCAGCCGTCGCCGAGCGGGATGTACTTCCACTTCTCCCAGCCCTGGCGCGGACGCTCGGCCAACGCCGAATAGTCTTCCTGATCGGCCAGCAGCTTGCCCTGCGGGCCGTCGGGTTCGGCATTGGCCTGGCCGCAGCCGACGCTGCACAGAATTGCCAGGCACACGCTACGGGGCGCACGCCGCGCGCGCGCAAGAGGCACAGTCATCGATTCCCTCCCAAGTCTCGAAGCCAGTGGTGCGAAGAAGCGCGATCCGCCTATGCGGTGCCGCGCCGGGGCGGCCCGGTCATGACGGCGCCGCGACAGCGCCCGGCGCGGTCCCGGCGTAGAGCTGTTCGACCAACGCCGCGCGTGCGCGCAGCACGTTGCGCTGGTTGATCGAACCCTTGTCGGTGATTTCGCCCGCTTCCAGATTCGGCGGCTGCTCCAGCCACGCCGCGCGCGCGACATGGCTGGCGCTGCCGGTGGCGCTGCGGTTGAGCGTGTCCAGCAGCCGCTGCAGCCAGGCGCGCACCGGCGGCGCCTGCAGCACCTGCGCCGCGTCGGCCTGCGCGGGCAGCCCCGACAGCGCCTGCAACGCATCCAGCCGCGGGAACAGCAGCAGGCCGATGGCGTCGCGGTCGGCGCCGGTGACCACCACGTCCTGCACGTAGGCGGCGCCCTCCATCAACACCCGCGTGCGCAACGGGCCGACGCTGACGAACACGCCGGAGGACAGCTTGAAATCCTCGGCCAGGCGTCCGTCGAACAGCAGGCCGCGCTCGGGGTGCTGCGGATCGATCGGCTTGAGCGCATCGCCGGAGCGATAGAACCCTTCTTCGTCGAAGGCCTCGGCGGTCTGCTGCGGCGCGTTCCAGTAGCCGGGCATCACGTGCGGCCCGCGAAAGCGCGCTTCCAGCTTGTCGCCGACCGGCACCAGCTTGACCTCGCAGCCCGGCGCCGGCACGCCGACGTCGCCGGGCGTGTTGCTGGTGCCGTGGGTGAAGGTGCACGACGGCGCGCACTCGGTCATGCCCAGGCCGGCGAGCATGCGGATGCGCTCGCCGCAATGCGCCTCGGCGATGCGTTCCAGGCGGTCCCAGACTTCCTGCGACAGCGCCGCCGCGGCGAAGAAGAACATGCGCATGCGCGACAGGAAGGTCTCGCGCAACGCCGCGTCCTGTTCCAGCGCCTGCGCCAGTTGTTCCCAGCCGCGCGGCACGCTCAGGTACACGGTGGGCGCGATCTCGCGCAGATTGCGCAGGGTCTGCTCGAACAGCGCCGGGGTCGGCTTGCCGTCGTCGAGGTAGAAGCTGCCGCCGTTGTACAGGGCGATGCCGATGTTGTGGCTGCCGCCGAAGGTGTGATTCCACGGCAGCCAGTCGACCAGAACCGGCGTCTCGCCGAGCACCGGGAAGGTCTGCAGCAGCATCTGCTGGTTCGCGCACAGCATGCGCTGGGTGGTGATCACCGCCTTGGGCAGCAGGGTGGACCCGGAGGTGAACAGGAACTTGGCGATGCTGTCCGGGCCGCAGGCGGCGAAGGCGGCATCGGCGGCCTCCAGCGCACGCGGCGCCAGCAGGTCCTCGAAGCGCAGGCAGGCGCGGTCGCGCACCGCACCGCGCACGCACACGGCCGGCACATCCGTGGGAAACACCGCGGCGATGGCGGCGGCGAACGCGTCGCCGTCGCTGGCGAACAGCAGGCCCGGGCGCAGTACTTCAGCCACATGCCGAAGCTTGGCGAAATCGCGCGACAGCAGCGCATAGCCCGGCGACACCGGGCAGTACGGGATGCCGGCGTACATCGCCGCGAATGCCAGTTGCAGGTGCTCCAGATCGTTGCCGGACAGGATCGCCAGCGGCCGATGCGCCGACAGGCCCATGTCCAGCAGATGCGCGGCGATGCGACGGGTGCGCTCGAGCATCTGCGCGTAGCTCAGGCGCCGCCATTGACCATCCTCGTCGCGCTGCGCCACGAAGGTCGCATCGGGGGTGTGCAGCGCCCAATGCTGCAGGCGCTGCAGCAGGTGCCTCGGCAGCGGCGCCAGCGGTTCGCGCGCGCGCAGGCGCAGCACGCCGTCGGCATCGCGGTGGACCTCGGTGTCCGCGTGGCTCAGTCCGACAGGACGGTAGCGCACGGCGGTGGCAACGGACTCAGCGGCATTCATCGGAACCATCCGGAGGAAAGAGACGGTACGGCGTGCGGCAACGCCGCCGCGGCCCCGCGGGCCGCAGGCGACGCGACGGGTCAGCGCTTGTAGGTCTGCAGACCGGGCTTGATGGTTTTGTCGTCCAGGAATTGCTTCAGGCCCTGTTGCCGGCCCTTCTCGGGATCGCGGTGATTGGACTGGTCGACCTTGGCGTACAGATAGTCCTCGTTCTGCTCCCAGGTCAGCTCGCGGCAGCGCTTGAAGCCGTGCTTGGCGAAGCGCAGCACCACCGGATTCTTCTGCTGCAGTTCCTGCGCCAGCTTGGTCACCTCGGCGCGCAGCTGCGCGCGCGGCACGCTGGCGTTGACCAGGCCCATCTGCGCCGCCTCGGTGCCGGTGAAGGTACGCCCGGTCATGATGTAGAGCATGGCGTTGCGGTGGCCCATGGTGTCGGCGACCGCCTTGCTGACCAGGTTGCCCGGGGGAATGCCCCAGTTGATCTCCGACAGCCCGAACACCGCCTCGTCGGCGGCGATGGCCAGGTCGCAGGCCACCAGCGGCGAGAACGCACCGCCGAAGCACCAGCCGTTGACCGCGGCGATGGTCGGCTTGCTGTAGAAGCGCAGCAGGCGCCACTGCCACTGCGAGCAGTCGCGGCGCATGCGCTCCTGCACGATCTCTTCCCTGCCGTCGGTCTCGCGGAAGTATTCCTTCAGATCCATGCCGGCCGACCAGGATTCGCCAGCGCCGGTCAGCACCAGCACCTCGGCGCTGCTGTCCAGTTCCAGCGTCTCCAGCACGTCGATCATTTCGCGATTGAGGGTGGGACTCATCGCGTTGCGCTTGTCCGGCCGGTTCAGGGTGACCCAGGCGATGCCTGCGTCGATCTCGACCTGGACGGTCTGCCAGCGGTCTTGGTAGCTGCTCATGGATAGGCCTGCATGGGGGGAGGGGAGGAAAGATCACTTAGGACTGATAATAGTTATAGATCATCATTATTTCGGCGCAAGCTGCAGTGCAGCATGCCCGGCCGCCGTGACACACGGGCCTCAGGGGACGCCGGAGATGCCTGCAATCAAAGGGCCAAGCGATGCAGGGTGCGGACCATCCCAGCCCGCGACTGGCCCTCAGGCCGACGAAGGCGCGGCTTCACGCCCGGCAAACGCCTCCCTCACGGTCAGCCTTCGTTCATCGGCTAGGATCGGCATCACAGGGGATCGCCGACATCGGAGTGACGTCCATGCACACCGCCTCCGCATTTGCCCAGCCTGCCCATCCTGCGCATCAGCACCGCCACGCCGTCGATCTGGACGCGGAGATGGCGTATTGGCGCCAGGCCCACGCCGAGGGCCGCCTCGGCCATCAGGGTTTCACCGACTACGCGCAGTTGCTGAAGATCGGCTACGACGTGTACCTGGCCTACCCGCGCGCCAGCGAGGCGCAGTTGTACCGCGTGCTGCAGGACGCCTATCACCAGTGCGCGCCGATGCTGTCGGTGCCATGGGACGAGGCGCGCTGGCTGGTGCGGCATGCCTGGCAGCACCTGGTGCATGCGGGGCGTTGTCACTGAAGAGCGCCTCGCGCAGCGGGGCATCTCATCGTCGCCCGTGTAGATACCGTCTTATCCCCTAGCAGGCAAGGCCCCTTTTCGGGTCGAACGCGGTGCCCGATTTGAGGACGCCATAGGCGAGGTGCAGGAGCTTG
>NZ_JACHOG010000009.1:0-185977 GCF_014199735.1 Xanthomonas sp. 3307
CTCTGGATACCGTTCGGACACCCAAGGGCCAGCATGTGGAGAGGGGAGCCGATCTACGATGCAAGCTCTAAGCTTCAGGAGCGACTGGACTTCCCCCACCTCCTCCGATGATCAGTCGGAAGACATGACGCCTGTTTAAGGGCGCCAGGTCCAGATACAAGGAGCGGCTTCAGCCGCGACAGGCGTCCCAGGGAAGGCCCGTCGCGGCTGATCCCGCAAAAGGGGACAAGAGCCGCTCCTACGAGGTCAATGCTTCGGCTGGTTTAACCTGCCAGCTTGCCGAAGATGCGGAAGCCGGCCAGCCACACGCCGAGCATGCTGCCAAGGTTGGTCAGCAGGAAGGTCAGCACTACCCGCGAGACGCGGTTGCGATACCAGCCGCGCAGGTTCTGCGCGTCGTCGCGCAGCGCCAGGAAGTCGCCGTAGGCCGGCTTGCGCATGTGCACTTCGACCAGGGCGCTGAACGCGCCGGCCGGCACGCCGGGGCGGAACGGCTTCAGCGGCGCGGCGATGGCGCCGGCGATCACGCTCAGCGGATGGCCGCCGGCCAGGATGCAACCCAGCCCGGCCAGACCGCCGGTGAACAACACCCACTGCAGCAACAGGTCGGTGCCCAGGGCGAAGCCGCCATGCCAGTAGCCCCAGGCCACGCCGCCCAGCACCAGCGCGGTCAGGGTCAGGGTGATCCACGGCACCTTCTTCTTGGTTTGCACCTCTTCCAGCGCCTTGCGCAGCGTCGCGGGATCGTCCTGGTCGCCCTGCAGGTGCCGCGCCAGGCCGGCCAGGTGGCCCGCACCGACCACCGCCAGTACCTCGCGCACGCCGGCACCGGTGGAGCCGTCCAGTGGCTCGGCGTTGCCGGCCAGCGGCAGCGCGCGCTGTTGCGCCTGTTCCTCGCGCAGACGCGTGGCCATGTAGCGGTCGCGCTCGGCGATGATGGTGTCGTACAGCGCCGGGCTTTCGCTGGCGAAGTCGCCGAAGCTGGCCTCGAGCATGTCGCCCTGCTTGAGCTTCTCGATCTCCGCCTCGCCGACCTCGTCGGAGGCGAACAGGCCGCCGAGCAGGCCGCTGGCCAGCTTCAGCTTGCCGAAGAAGCCGAGCCGGCTGGAGGCGCGCTTGAAGGTCAGGCCGACTTCGCGATCGACCAGGTACACCGGCAACTGCCGTTCGCGCGCCAGTAGCACCGCGCGCTTGAGCTCGGCGCCGGGCTCGATGCCCAGTTGCTCGGCCAGGCGCCGCTGGTAGGCGGCCAGCGCCAGGTTGGCGGCGAACAGGGCCACGCGGCCTTTGCGGATCACCTGCACCAGGTCCAGCTTGGTCAGTGCGTCCGGATCGGTCAGTGCCTGCAGGCGCTGCGGGTCCAGTTCCACCGCCACCGCGTCGAAACGGCCGCTGCCGATCGCCCGTTCCACGGCGGCGACGCTGGCCAGGGACACGTGCGCGGTGCCGAGCAGGGTGTAGCGGATGCCGTCGCGTTCGACGATGCGGTACGGCTGGCCGTCGAACAGCGCGTCGTCGCCGTCGGCCTGGGAAAGTTCGTTCATTCCATCACTCATCGGAGGGCGCCTCGGCAGCGCCGGGGCTCAGCAGGCAGGGGGGTGAGGGCATTGGCCGCGACCGGCATGGGCGCCTGCGGCCGGGTCGCGCTGCGCCGCAGGGAGCGGCGCCGCACAGGCGAAGACCCGGCACGGCGCTGCGGGTCAGTCGATGTAGCGCTTCAGCAGGTCGCCGTAGGCATCGATGCGGCGGTCGCGCAGGAACGGCCAGATTCGCCGAACGTGCTCGCTGCGCTGCAGGTCCACGTCGCAGACCAGCACGGTCGGCTCGCCACCGGCCTCGGCGATGAACTCGCCCTGCGGGCCGAGCACGTGGCTGTTGCCCCAGAACTGGATGCCCGACGCGCCCAGCGGCGAGGGCTCGTGGCCGACCCGGTTGCAGCTCAGTACCGGCACGCCATTGGCCACCGCATGGCCGCGATGGCTGAGGATCCAGGCATCGCGCTGGCGTTCCTGCTCGGCCTGTTCGTCGTTGGGATCCCAGCCGATCGCAGTCGGATACAGCAGCAGTTCGGCACCGGCCAGCGCCATCAGTCGCGCCGCTTCCGGGTACCACTGGTCCCAGCACACCAGCACGCCGAGGCGGCCGACCGAGGTCTGGATCGGGGTGAAGCCCAGATCGCCCGGGGTGAAGTAGAACTTCTCGTAGAAGCCCGGATCGTCCGGGATGTGCATCTTGCGGTACTTGCCCAGCAGGCTGCCGTCCTTTTCGAACACCACCGCGGTGTTGTGGTACAGCCCGGCGGCGCGGCGCTCGAACAGCGAGCCGACCAGAACCACACCGTGGCGCTTGGCCAGGGCGCCCAGGCGCTCGGTGCTGGGGCCGGGAATCGGCTCGGCCAGGTCGAATTCGTCCACCGACTCGTGTTGGCAGAAGTACGCGCCGTTGTGCAGTTCCTGCAGCAGTACCAACTGCGCGCCCTGCGCGGCGGCCTCGGCCACACGCGATTCGATCGCTGCCAGGTTCGCCGCGGCGTCGCCGTGGTTGCGCTCCTGGATCAGCGCGACGGAAAGAGTGGTTCGGGTCATTGCGGAATCAAGGTTCGCGGTAAACCGGCATGGTAGCGCGGATGGCCGCGCGGCAGGTTCCGGGGAGATGAATCCCGCGCCGCGCGTGGCGGCGGCGCGGGTGGTGCGGTCGGCGCTGCGCCGGCGTGCGGGGCAGGCGCGGCGGCTCAGTCCGCCAGCAATCCGGCCGGCAGCTGCATGGTAATGCAGTGCAGGCTGCCGTTCTGCCAGATCAGCGCGCGGCAGGGGATCGGCACGATCTCGTGCCGCGGGAAGGCCTGCGCCATCACCGCCTGCGCCTGCGCATCGGCCGCGTCGCCGTAGGCCGGCATCAGCACCGCACCGTTGACGATCAGGAAATTGGCATAGGACGCGGCCAGGCGCCGGCCATCGTCGATCACCGGTTGCGCCCACGGCAGCGGAAACAACCGATAGGGCGCGCCGTCGGTGGTACGCAATGCGGCCAGTTCAGCGCCCATCGCCTGCAGCTCGGCATAGTGCGAATCGCCGGCGTCGTCGCAGGCCTGGTAGACGATCGCGTCGGTACTGGCGAAGCGGGCGAGGGTGTCGATGTGCGCGTCGGTGTCGTCGCCTTCCAGATAGCCGTGATCCAGCCACAGCACGCGTTGCTGCGCGAGCCAGTCGGCGAGGTCGTGGCTGAGCGATTCGCGGCTGCGCTGCGGGTGCCGCTCGTGCAGGCACTGCCAGGTGGTCAGCAGGGTGCCGGCACCGTCGCAGTCGATGGCGCCGCCTTCCAGGGCGAAATCGATGCGGCGCACGTCGCTGTCGGCGAACAGGCCTTGCTCTGCCAGCACGCCCACCAACTGGTCGTCGCGGCTGGCCTGGAACTTGCCGCCCCAGCCGGTGAAGCGGAAATCCAGCAACTGGAAGCCGCCGCCGGCGCGCGCCAGGGTGATCGGGCCGGAATCGCGCAACCAGGTGTCGTCGTACTCGGCCTCGACGAAGCGCACCCGCTGCATGTCCACCCGCGCCGAGCGCAGCCGCGCCTCGGCATAGATCTGCAGGTCGGCGTCGGCCACGCAGATCAGCGCCCGCTGGAAGCGCACGATCGCCGCGACCAGGGCGATGTAGGTTTCCTCGACCTCGGCCAGGCGCTCGGCCCAGTCGGTGCCGGCATGCGGCCAGGCGATCAGGATGGCGGACTGGGGTTCCCATTCTGCGGGAAGGCGAAGGCGATCAGTCATTGCGACCAGTACTCAGGTTGTGCCCGGCATCGCGCCAGGGCGTGTGTCATTCGTATCCCTGCACCGGAGGGCGCAGGGGCGTTGCGCAGGACCGCGGGACGGGACGGTCGCCAGCGGCAGCGCCGGGGTGTTCGACCAGGCGCACGCGCAACCGGGCGCAGGACCGACGTCAGCGGATCGCCGGCTTCGGTCCGATCTCGTTGGCGTCGGCCTTGTTGGCGACCACGTCCACCACCTTCTGCTTCTCGAAGTAGACGGTGAAGGCCGGATAGACCCAGCGGTTGATGGTCGGCCATTGCCGCTTCTGGCCGCCGCGCGGCTCCAGCTTCTGCTGCGGGGCGCCGTAGCGCGCCTGCACCTGGGCCATGCTCAGGCCGCGCGTCGGCAGCGCCGCGGCGGGTTCTTCCTTGACCCGCTCGACCAGCAGGGTCTCGGCGTGGGCGCCGCCGGCCAGGCCCAACACGGCCAGCAGCGGCAGGACGGACAGACGATGCTTCATCACGTGTACTCCCCAGAGGACGAGCGTCGATTACAGCAAACTTCGGCAACAAAAAACCGCCCGAAGGCGGCTTTCGTCGACGACCGGCCACCGCTGCGCGCAGCGCGGCAGGGTAGGCCGGGTCGGATCAGCGCTGGCGCGCCTTGAAACGGGGGTTGGACTTGCAGATCACGAAGACCTTACCGCGGCGGCGGACCACCTTGCAGTCGCGGTGACGGGCCTTCGCCGACTTCAGGGAGGACAGGACTTTCATGGCACACCTCGGCGTAAACTTGTGGATTCGAAGGAGGGCGGCACGGCCGAAACCATGGCGCGGGATCAGTAAGCCGGCGATTGTAGCCTGGTTTTCTTCATGGTTTCAACTGCTTGCGCCAGTCGGGCTGGCGTCGGCGCTACAATGCGCCGCCCCCCGTCCGAGGAACCGCATGAACGAGCCCGCTCCCGTCCTAACCATCGATGGCCCGTCCGGGGCCGGCAAAGGCACCGTCAGCCGCATCGTCGCCGCCCGCCTGGGCTGGCATTACCTGGATTCGGGGGCGCTGTACCGGGCGGTCGGGGTCGCGGCCAGCTGGGCCAATCTGGACATTTCCGACGCCGCCGCCCTGGTGCGCTGCACCTTCGACACCCGGGTGGATTTCGACGAGGTCGCCGGCGGCGGCCTGCGGGTCCGGATCAATGGCGCCGACGCCACCGACGAGCTGCGCCTGGAGACCACCGGCGCGGTGGCCTCGGCGATTGCCGCCATTCCCGAGGTGCGCGCGGCGCTGAAGCAGCGCCAGCGCGCCTTCCGCACCGCGCCGGGTCTGGTCGCCGATGGCCGCGACATGGGCACGGTGATTTTCCCGGACGCCCCGTACAAGGTGTTCCTGACCGCCAGTGCCGAGGAGCGCGCCCAGCGCCGGCATAAGCAGTTGAAGGAAAAAGGGGTTTCCGTTATATTCGACGACCTGCTGCGCGAGATCATGGCCCGCGACGCACGCGATGCCCAACGCGCGGTGGCCCCGCTGAGGCCGGCAGACGATGCCGTCCTCCTCGATACCACCGGCATGGACATCGACCAGGTGGTGGGCCGCGTCCTGCAGTTGTTGCCAGTCTGAGCGGTGCGCAGGGCAGGGCAGCAGAGTGGTGGTGGCATGCATGCCGCCGGTTCCTCGCAACACGCTACATCCAGGTTCTACCGATAGTGTCAAAGGCTCCGCTGCGCAATCCCGCGCTGCGGTTTTTCCATTCCACACCCGGCCGCTGTTCGGGCCGACTAACAGGTGGGCAGTCGCTGTTTTTCCAGAAGAAAAACGCCCTGTCCGTGTGTCCACTAGAGTAATTTCAAATGACCGAATCTTTTGCCGAACTGTTCGAAGCCAGCCAAGCCAATCTGGCCAAGCTGAAGCCCGGCGCCATCGTCACCGGTACCGTCGTGGAAGTCCGCGGCGACGTGGTGGTGATCAACGCCGGCCTGAAGTCCGAAGGCATCGTGCCGATCGAGCAGTTCCGTAACGACGCTGGCGAGATCGACGTCGCCGAAGGCGACCTGGTCAAGGTCGCGCTCGACTCGCTCGAGAACGGCTTCGGCGAGACCGTGCTGTCGCGCGAGAAGGCCAAGCGCGCCATGGTGTGGGACGAGCTGGAAGAAGCGTTGGAAAAGAACGAGACCATCACCGGCCGCATCAGCGGCAAGGTCAAGGGTGGTTTCACCGTGGACATCAAGGATGTCCGCGCGTTCCTGCCCGGTTCGCTGGTGGATGTGCGCCCGGTGCGCGACCCGGCCTACCTGGAAGGCAAGGAACTGGAGTTCAAGCTGATCAAGCTGGACCGCAAGCGCAACAACGTGGTGGTCTCGCGTCGTGCGGTGGTCGAGAGCGAGCACTCGGAAGAGCGCGAGCAGCTGATGGACAAGCTGCAGGAAGGCGCGATCCTGAAGGGTGTGGTCAAGAACCTGACCGACTACGGCGCGTTCGTGGACCTGGGCGGCATCGACGGCCTGCTGCACATCACCGACATGGCCTGGAAGCGCGTGCGCCATCCGTCCGAAGTGGTCAACGTCGGCGACGAGCTGGACGTGCGCGTGCTGAAGTTCGATCGCGAGCGTAACCGCGTCAGCCTCGGCCTGAAGCAGCTGGGCGAGGATCCGTGGGACAACATCGCCCGTCGTTACCCGGCCAACAGCCGCGTGTTCGGCAAGGTGTCCAACGTCACCGATTACGGCGCGTTCGTCGAGATCGAGCCGGGCGTGGAAGGCCTGGTGCACGTGTCCGAGATGGACTGGACCAACAAGAACGTCAACCCGTCCAAGGTCGTGCAGGTCGGCGACGAAGTCGAAGTGATGGTGCTGGACGTGGACGAAGAGCGTCGCCGCATCTCGCTGGGCATGAAGCAGGTCGCCGCCAATCCGTGGGAGACCTTCGCCGCCACCCACAAGAAGAACGACAAGGTGTCCGGCCAGATCAAGTCGATCACCGACTTCGGCATCTTCATCGGCCTGGACGGCGGCATCGACGGCCTGGTGCACCTGTCCGACATCAGCTGGAACACCACCGGCGAAGACATCGTGCGCAACTTCAAGAAGGGCGACACGCTGGAAGCCGTGGTGCTGGCGGTGGACCCGGAGCGCGAGCGCATCAGCCTGGGCGTCAAGCAGCTGGAGCAGGATCCGTTCGGCCAGTACATGGCCGCCAACCCGAAGGGCTCGAAGGTCGAGGGCGTGGTGCGTGAAGTGGACGCCAAGGGCGCCACCATCGACCTGGCCGACGGCATCGAAGGCTACGTTGCCGCGCGCGACATCGCCAACGAGCGCGTCGACGACGCCAGCCAGCACCTGAAGGTCGGCGACAAGATCGAAGCCAAGTTCGTGGGCATGGACCGCAAGGGCCGCACCCTGCAGCTGTCGATCAAGGCCAAGGACGATGCCGAAATGCGCGAAGTGCTGGAGGAATACCAGTCCGCGTCGGGCGGCACCACCCAGCTGGGCGCGCTGCTGCGTGCACAGCTGAACGGCAACAAGTCCGAGTAATCCGCCACACGCAGCGTTACTGGCACGGCCCGGTGTTCCCGGGCCGTGCCAGGTTGCGACCCCACTGCACGAATCCGCAATGACAAAATCCGAGCTGATCGAAATCCTGGCGCGCAAGCAGGCGCATCTGAAGTCGGACGACGTCGATCTGGCGGTGAAGTCGTTGTTGGAAATGATGGGCGGCGCCCTGTCCGGCGGTGATCGCATCGAGATCCGCGGCTTCGGCAGCTTTTCCCTGCATTACCGGCCGCCGCGCCTGGGGCGCAATCCCAAGACCGGCGAGTCCGTCGCGCTTCCCGGCAAGCACGTGCCGCATTTCAAGCCCGGCAAGGAGCTGCGCGAGCGCGTGAGCGGCGTCGTTCCGGTCGAATCCGACACGCCCTGAGTCCGGAGTCCGGCGTTTGCCGGAATCCACGCCTGTTCGGCTAATCTAGTGTCTCCCGACGCTGGAGTTGCTCATGAAGATTGCACGACTGCTGATCCTGCTGGTGTTGCTGTTGGCCGGCCTGGTCATCGGGTCGCTCAATTCGCAGCCGATCCAGATCAACTTCGTGTTCTCCAGCATCGCCACCACCTCCGGCATCGCCATCATCGTCTCGCTGTTCGCCGGCGTGCTGATCGGCGCTTCGCTGGTCCTGGCGACCCTGGTGATCCCCCTGTATGCCAAGCTGCGTCGCGCCAACAAGGCCGCGAACGCCGCGACCCCGGCCGTCACGCCGGTTTCTTCCCATGCCCAGCCCTTGGACGGACGCTGATCTTCGATGGACTTTCTGACCGAGTGGTTCTGGTTCTTCCTGTTCCTGCCGCTGGCGGCGCTGAGTGGCTGGGTGATCGGCCGCCGTGGCGGCCAGCGCCATGGCGATACCCAGGTCAGCCGGCTCTCCAGTACCTATTTCCGCGGCCTCAACTACCTGCTCAACGAGCAGCCGGACAAGGCGATCGAGCTGTTTCTGCACATCGCCGAACTGGACAAGGAAACCTTCGAGACCCAGGTCGCGCTGGGCCACCTGTTCCGCCGCCGCGGTGAGGTCGATCGCGCCATCCGCCTGCACCAGGGCCTGGTCCAGCGCGGCGACCTGAGCGACGCGCAGCGCGTGCAGGCCTTGCTGGCGCTGGGCGAGGACTACATGAAGTCGGGGCTGCTGGATCGCGCCGAAACCGTGTTCACCGAACTGGCGCAGATCGACCAGCGCGCGCCGCAGGCGCTCAAGCACCTGATCGGCATCTACCAGGCCGAACGCGACTGGGAAAAGGCCATCGACAACGCCACCCGCTACGAAGAGGTGACCGGCGAGCCGATGGGCAAGCTGATCGCCCAGTTCGAATGCGAGTTGGCCGACCGCTATCGCGCGTCGGGCAAGAACGACCTGGCGCGGGCGGCGATCGCGCGTGCCTACCAGGCCGATGCCAAGTCGGTGCGCGCCGGCATCCTGGAAGGACGCATCGACGTCGACGACGGCAACGACGAAGCCGCCATCCGCGCCTTCGAGCGCGCCGCCCGCCACGACCCGGACTACCTGCCGGAGATCATGCCTGCGCTGATGGACTGCTACCGGCGCGGCAACGATCTCAGCGGCGCGCGTGCGTTCCTGTCGGAGATGACCGAGCACTATCGGGGCATCGCCCCGGTGTTGGCGCTGACCCGTCTGATGGAGTCGCAGGAAGGTATTTCCGCCGCGCGCTCCTATCTCGGCCGGCAGCTCAAGGACCGCCCGTCGGTGCGCGGCGAGTCCGCGCTGATCGACCTGACCCTGGCCGAGGGCGCCGACTCCACCGCGACCCTGCAGGACCTCAAGCACATCACCGACCAGTTGCTGGTGCGCAATCCCAGCTACCGCTGCACCCGTTGCGGCTTCGGTGCGCGTACCCACCACTGGCAATGCCCCAGTTGCAAGGAGTGGGGCACGGTCAAGCCGCTGCTCAACTACGCGGTGGTGTAATGCCCATCGCAGGAGCCGCGCTGCTCGTGGCGCTCGGGGCATTCAGCGCGGCCGGCACCTGGCTGTCGCGCCGCTACGCACTCAAACGCAAGTTGATGGACGCACCCGGCGAGCGGCGCAGCCACACCGTGGCGACGCCGCGCGGTGGCGGCGTGGCGATCGTGGCGGCAGTGCTGCTCGCCTGCGGCTGGGCGGCGCTGCAGTGGCCGCAGCACGGTGCCGGCATCGCCACCTTCGCGGCCGGCCTGCTGCTGGTCGCCGGCATCGGCTGGTGGGACGACCACCGGCCGCTGTCGGCGGCGCTGCGATTGCTGGTGCATGCGGTGGCGGCGACCCTGCTCGCTGCACTTGTCTACAGTGCGAGCCAACCGTTGTGGGTGGTCGCGCTGGTGTGGTTGGCAACGGTTTCGCTGATCAATATCTGGAATTTCATGGATGGCATCAATGGCCTGGCCAGCAGCCAGGCGATGATCGCGGCCATGGGATTCGCCTGGTTGCTGCCGGCGCCGCTGCGGTGGCCATGCTGGGTGCTGCTGGTCGCCTGTGCGGGGTTTCTGCCGTTCAACTATCCCCGGGCGCGCATTTTCCTCGGAGATGTCGGCAGTGGCGCACTCGGTTACCTGATCGCCGCACTGTTCGCCTGGTGTCTGGTGGCCGGTGAGCAGGCGCCATGGCTGCCGGCATTGCCGCTGTCGGCCTTCGCCATCGACGCGGGCTTCACGCTCGCCTCGCGCATGCTCGCGGGCGAACGTTGGTGGCAGCCGCACGCGCAACATTTTTATCAGCGTTGGGTACACACCGGCAGTAGCCATACTGTCGTCACGCTCGCCTACGGTCTGTTCAGCATCGTCGCGATTACAATCGCGCGGCTGGGCAGGCCCCTGGATGCGGGCGTCCAGGCCGGTCTGACGATCGCCTGGTTCTGTTCGGCAGGTGTGCTTTGGCTGGCTTTGCGCAACCGGATGCGCCGAACTCTCACGGATCACTGATGCTTTCCACGCGCGACCGATTCACCGAGCTGTTTCCCAAGGCCTCCGTGGTCGTCCACGATCTGGCCATTGTCTGGGTCTGCTGGCAACTGCTGCATGCTGCCCGCTACACCATGCTGCCTGGCGAGCATCCGTTGCCGCTGTGGAACCTCAACACCGCCATCGTGCTGGTGGCGCAGGGGCTGGTGTTCTGGAAGGTCGGCCTGTATCGCGGCCTGTGGCGCTTCGCCAGCGTTCCCGACCTGCTCAATATCTTCAAGGCCAGCTTCTATGGCCTGGTGGCGATCGTGCTGGGGCTGGCCTACAGCCGCTTCGATGCGATCCCGCTGTCGGTGCTGATGGTGTATCCGTTTGCGTTGTCGGCGCTGCTCGGCGCGCCGCGCCTGCTGTACCGCGCCTGGAAGGATTATCAGATCGCCCATTCGGACGACACTGCACGGCGCGTGCTGATCGTCGGCGCTGGCCGTGCCGCCGAGGCACTGGTGCGCGACCTGCGCCGCTCCGGTGCCTACCAGCCCGTGGGTTTCGTCGACGACGCCGGCCACCTGCACGGCGCCAAGTTGCAAGGCCTGCCGATCCTGGGTCGCATCGACGAAGCCGGCGCGATCGCCAAGGAAACCGCGGCCAAGCTGCTGGTCATCGCGATCCCCTCACTGGACGCGGCCGGCATGCAGCGGGTGGTGGCGATCTGCGAGAGCACCGGCCTGCCGTTCCGCACTGTGCCGAGGCTGGTCGACGTCCTCGAGGGCCACTACCTGCCGGGCGAACTGAAGGAGGTCGCGATCGAGGACCTGCTCGGGCGCAAGCCGGTGACACCGGACTGGAAGCTGATCAAGGGCTGGCTGTCCGGGCGCACGGTGCTGGTCACCGGCGCCGGCGGTTCGATCGGTTCGGAACTGTGCCGGCAGTGCGCGCGTCACGGCGCGCGCAAGATCGTGCTGCTGGAGATCAACGAACTGGCGCTGATCACCATCCATGCCGACCTGCACCGCACCTTCCCGGATCTGGAGATCGACTGCGTGCTGGGCGATTGCGGCGATCCGGCGGTGATCCGCCACGCCATGAAGGTGGCCGAGCCGGACGCGGTGTTCCATGCCGCCGCCTACAAGCAGGTGCCGCTGCTGGAGCGGCAGTGTCGCGAGGCGGTGCGCAACAACGTGCTGGCCACCGAGAACGTGGCGCGTGCCTGTGTCGCGGCGAAGGTCTCGACCTTCGTGTTCATTTCCACCGACAAGGCGGTCAACCCAGTCAACCTGCTCGGCGCGTCCAAGCGCTACGCGGAAATGGTGTGCCAGTCGCTGGACGACCAGGCGGTCAGCACGCGCTTCGTGACGGTGCGCTTCGGCAACGTACTGGATTCGGCCGGCAGCGTGGTGCCGCTGTTCCGTGAGCAGATCCGCCAGGGCGGTCCGGTGACGGTCACCGATCCGCAGGTGACGCGCTACTTCATGACCATCCCCGAAGCCAGCCAGTTGATCGTGCAGGCGGCCGCGTCAGCGTCGCATGGCGCCATCTACACGCTGGACATGGGCGAGCCGGTACCGATCCGCCTGCTTGCCGAGCAGATGATCCGCCTGGCGGGCAAGCAGCCCGGGCGCGACATCGCCATCGTCTACACCGGCCTGCGTCCGGGCGAGAAGCTGCACGAGACCTTGTTTTACGCCGACGAAAACTATCGGCCGACGTCGCATCCGAAGATCCTGGAGGCCGGCGTGCGCAGCTTCTCACGCGAGGACGTGCTGCGTGGCGTGCAGCAGTTGCGCGCGGCGGTGGCCGACTACGACAGCGAGACCATCGAGAAGGTGCTGCGCATGACCATGCCGGAGTTCGCTCCTCTGCGTCAGCAAGGCGATCACGACGGCTCCGCTACCATCGTTCCATTCCCCGCACGCGAGGCCAGAAGGCTCTGATGAGCAAGAGAATCCGCAAGGCAGTATTCCCGGTGGCAGGTTTGGGTACCCGCTTCCTTCCCGCCACCAAGACCGTTCCCAAGGAAATGCTGCCGATCATCGATCGGCCGTTGATCCAGTACGCCGTGGACGAGGCGATCGAAGCCGGTTGCGACACCCTGATCTTCGTCACCAACCGCTACAAACACGCGGTCGCGGATTATTTCGACAAGGCCTACGAGTTGGAGCAGAAGCTGGAGCGTGCCGGCAAGCACGAGCAGCTGGAAATGATCCGCCACGTGCTGCCCGAGGGCGTGCGCGCGATCTTCGTGACCCAGGCCGAAGCGCTGGGCCTGGGCCATGCGGTGCTGTGCGCCAAGTCGGTGATCGGCGACGAGCCGTTCGCGGTGCTGCTGCCGGACGACCTGATCTGGAACCGTGGCGACGGCGCGCTGAAGCAGATGGCCGATCTCAACGAGCGCAGCGGCGCCAGCGTCATCGCGGTGGAAGACGTGCCGCACGAGAACACCGCCAGCTACGGCATCGTCGCCACCGAGGCGTTCGACGGCCGCAAGGGCCGTATCGCGCAGATCGTCGAGAAGCCCAAGCCGGAAGACGCGCCTAGCGATCTCGCAGTGGTGGGGCGGTATGTGCTCAGCTCGAAGATCTTCGAGCTGCTGGAAAGCACCGGCACCGGTGCCGGCGGCGAGATCCAGCTGACCGACGCCATCGCCGCGCTGCTGAAGAGCGAAGAAGTCGACGCCTATCGTTTCGAGGGCACCCGCTTCGACTGCGGTACCCACCTGGGCCTGGTCGAGGCGACGATCCGTTTCGCGCTGGAGAACAAGAAGCTGGCCAAGCCGGCGCGCGAGAAGCTCACCCAGATGCTCGCCGAGGAGTGAGCCTGGCGCCGCGCGCCGCTGCAGGGCGGCGCCCCGGCTGAGTGCTGATCCAAGAGCGTCAAGCCGCTGATTCGATCCAGATGGGTCGAATCGGATGACAAACAGAAAAGGCAGCCTCGCGGCTGCCTTTTCTGTTTGTACGTTGTTCGTACAGCAACGCTTGATGCCGGACCCTCACCCCAACCCCTCTCCCGGTGGCAGAGGGGCTAGGTCCTGCTCCTTCTCCCTCCGGGAGAAGGTGGCCCGCAGGGCCGGATGAGGGTAGGGCGCGCACCCGCATGGTCCATTTCACACGTGCTTGCTACCGGACCCTCGCCCCAACCCCTCTGCCGGGGGGAGAGGGGCTAAGAGCCCAGGTGGCGCGCTTACAGCGCCTCGATGATCCCCGCGGCACCCATGCCGGTGCCGATGCACATGGTGACCATGCCGTACTTCTGCTTGTGTCGGCGCAGGCCGTGCACCAGGGTGGCGGTGCGGATCGCACCGGTGGCGCCGAGCGGATGGCCCAGGGCGATGGCGCCGCCCAGCGGGTTGACCTTGGACGGATCCAGGCCGCTGTCGCGGATCACCGCCAGCGACTGCGCGGCGAAGGCTTCGTTGAGCTCGATCCAGTCCAGCTGGTCCTTGCTCAGGCCGGCCTGCTTGAGCGCCTTCGGAATCGCCTCGATCGGGCCGATGCCCATCACTTCCGGGCGCACGCCGGCGACTGAGAAGCTGACGAAGCGGGCCAGCGGGGTCAGCCCGTAGTCCTTGATCGCCTGCTCGGAGGCCAGTAGCACCGCACCGGCGCCATCGCTCATCTGCGAGGAATTGCCGGCGGTGACGCTGCCGCCGAACTGGCCGTTGCGGAACACCGGGCGCAGCTTGGCCAGTCCTTCGATCGAGCTGTCGGGGCGCGGGCCTTCGTCGGTGTCGACCAGCTTCTTGCGCAGCGCGATGACGTTGCCGGCCAGGTCGGGCTGGTGCGAGAGGATCTCGTAGGGACTGATCTCGTCGCGGAACTCGCCGGCGGCGATCGCGGCGATGGCCTTCTGGTGCGAGGCGAGGGCGAACGCATCCTGGTCCTCGCGCGACACCTTCCATTCCTCGGCCACCTTCTCGGCGGTGATGCCCATGCCGTAGGCGATGGCCACGTGGTCGTCGGCGAACACGCTCGGCGACAGCGCGACCTTGTTGCCCATCATCGGCACCATCGACATCGATTCGGTGCCGCCGGCCAGCATCAGGTCGGCGTTGCCCAGGCGGATCTGGTCGGCGGCCAGCGCCACCGCCTGGATGCCCGAGGAGCAGAAGCGGTTGATGGTCTGCCCGGCCACCGAGTTCGGCAGCCCGGCCAGCAGCACGCCGATGCGCGCCACGTTCATGCCTTGCTCGCCCTCGGGCATCGCGCAGCCGATGATCGCGTCGTCGATGCGCGAGGTGTCGATGCCCGGCGCCTGCGCCACCACCGCGCGCAGCACGTGCGCCAGCATGTCGTCGGGACGGGTGTTGCGGAACATGCCCTTGGGCGCCTTGCCGACCGGGGTGCGGGTTGCGGCGACGATGTAGGCTTCCTGGATCTGTTTGCTCATTTGGCTTTCTCCGAAAGCCGGGATTTGGGATTCGGGATTGGGGATTCGTCAGAGCGGATCCCGGCGTCGAATGCGTTTTTCCCGGCTGATAAATGGTGGGAGGCGAGGGTGGCATCAGGGATTGGGAATCCGCCGTAACGAATCCCCAATCCCGACTCCCGAATCTCAGTTCCTCAACGGCTTACCCGTCTTGAGCATGTGCCCGATGCGCGCCTGGGTCTTCTCCTGCTGGGCCAGTTCGACGAAGTGCTTGCGCTCGAGCTTGAGCAGCCATTCCTCGTCCACCAGCGCGCCGCGGTCGACTTCGCCGCCGCACAGCACGGTGGCGATGCGGGTGGCGATCTCGTAGTCGTACTCGCTGATGAAGCGGCCTTCCAGCATGTTGACCAGCAGCATCTTGAAGGTGGCGATGCCGACGTCGCCGGCGACCTGGATGCGTCGCGCCGGCAGCGGCGGGCGGTAGCCGCCCTCGGCCAGGGCGCGCGCCTCGGCCTTGGCGATGTACAGCGATTCGTAGCTGTTGAACACCACCTTGTCGGTGCCGCGCAGCAGGCCCAGTTCCTTGGCGTTGACCGCCGAGGTGGAGACCTTGGCCATGGCCACGGTTTCGAAGGTCTTCTTCAGTTCGGCGAACACGTCGCCGCCCGGACCCGCGGCCTGCGCCGCGCGCACCGCGATCTCCTTGAGGCCGCCACCGGCCGGCAGCAGGCCCACGCCGGCCTCGACCAGGCCGATGTAGCTCTCCAGCGCGGCCACGGTCTTGGCACTGTGCATCTGGAACTCGCAGCCGCCGCCCAGCGCCAGCCCACGCACCGCCGCGACCACGGGGACCAGCGAGTACTTGATGCGCTGGCTGGTGGCCTGGAAGTTGGCGACCATCGCCTCGAACGCGTCGACCTTGCCGGCCTGCAGCAGGCCCAGCGCGCCGGCCAGGTCGGCGCCGGCGGAGAAGGGCTCCTTGTGCTGCCACAGCACCAGGCCCTTGAAGTCCTTCTCGGCGCGGCCCACCGCTTCCTGCAGGCCGTCCAGCACCTGGTCGGAGACGGTGTTCATCTTGGTCTTGAAGCTGACCACGGCGATGTCGTCGCCGTCGTGCCACATGCGCAGGCCGTCGTTCTCGAACACGGTCTCGCCCTGTGCGAACTTCTCGCCCAGCAGCGGATCGGGGAAGCGCTGGCGCTTGTACACCGGCAGCGCCGAGCGCGGCAGTTTGGCGTCGCGCGCCGGGCTGTACGAGCCTTCGGCGGCATGCACGCCGTCGCGGCCGTCGAACACCCAGTTCGGCAGCGGCGCGCTGCTCATGCTCTTGCCGGCGGCGATGTCGTCGGCGATCCACTGCGCGACCTGCTTCCAGCCGGCGGCCTGCCAGGTCTCGAACGGACCCAGCGCCCAGCCGTAGCCCCAGCGGATCGCCAGGTCCACGTCGCGTGCGGTCTCGGCGATGTCGGCCAGGTGGTAGGCGCTGTAGTGGAACAGATCGCGGAAGGTCGCCCACAGGAACTGCGCCTGCGGATGCTGGCTCTCGCGCAGCTTGGCGAACTTCTCGGCCGGGTTCTTGATCTTCAGGATCTCGACCACGTCCGGCGCGGCGGCGCGGTCGGCCGGGCGGTAGTCCTGCTTCTGCAGGTCCAGCACCACGATGTCCTTGCCGACCTTGCGGAAGATGCCGGCGCCGGTCTTCTGGCCCAGCGCGCCCTTGCCGATCAGCGCTTCCAGCCACTTCGGCGCCTTGAAAAAGGCATGCCATGGGTCGTTGGGCAGGGTGTCGCCCATGGTCTTGATGACGTGCGCCATGGTGTCCAGGCCGACCACGTCGGAGGTGCGGTAGGTCGCCGACTTCGGACGGCCGACCAGCGGGCCGGTGAGGCCGTCGACCTCGTCGAAGCCCAGGCCGAACTGCTCGGTGTGGTGGATGGTGGACAGGATCGAAAACACGCCGATGCGGTTGCCGATGAAGTTCGGGGTGTCCTTGGCGTAGACCACGCCCTTGCCCAGGGTGGTGACCAGGAAGCTTTCCAGGCCTTCCAGCACCGCCGGTTCGGTGTGCTTGGCCGGGATCAGCTCGGCCAGGTGCATGTAGCGCGGCGGGTTGAAGAAGTGCACGCCGCAGAAGCGGTGGCGCAGCTGCTCCGGCAGCACGTCGGACAGGGCGTTGATGCCCAGGCCGGAGGTGTTGGAGGCCAGCACCGCATGGTCGGCCACGAACGGCGCGATCTTCTTGTACAGGTCCTGTTTCCAGTCCATGCGCTCGGCGATGGCTTCGATGATCAGGTCGCAGCCGCGCAGCTGTTCCAGGCCGGAGTCGTAGTTGGCCGGGGTGATGGCTTCGGCCAGGGCAGGGCTGGCCAGCGGTGCCGGGCTGAGCTTGGTCAGGTTGGCGATCGCCTTGAGCACCACGCCATCGGCGGGGCCTTCCTTGGCGGGGAGGTCGAACAGCACGGTGTCGACGCCGGCGTTGGTCAGGTGCGCAGCGATCTGCGCACCCATCACGCCCGCGCCCAGGACGGCGGCACGGCGGACGAGCAGGGGATTGGACATAGCGATCAGCCTCTGTGGGTCAACGTTTGCGGGATCAGGGAGCCGAGTGGGCGAGAAAGCCGGCTTCGGCGAAACGGATGAGTTCGCGGGCGGCGTGGGCGCGGTGGGCACCCTCGCTGACGCCGGCGGGACGCTTGATCAGGCCGAAGTCGGCCATGGCGTAGGTCAGGGCGCCGGCCAGGAAATCCAGGCGCCAGTACAGTTCCTGCTTGCTCAGCCCGGGCACGCAGGCGGCGATGGCCTTGCCGAACTCGCGCAGCACGTGGCCGTAGTGGTCGGACAGGAACTGGCGCAGGCTGTCGTTGTTCTCGGCGTAGGCGCGGGCGATCACCCGCACGAAGGCGCCGCCGCTCTGCCGATCCTGGGCCATCGCCAGGGCCGGCTCGACGAAGGCCGCCAGCACCGGGCCGAGCTGGCCGGGATGCTGCCGCTGCGCGGCCTCCAGCTGCGCCATGCGCGCGGCGGTCATTTCGTCCATGCGCCGCCGGAACACCTCGTTGACCAGGTTTTCCTTGGACCCGAAGTGGTAGTTCACCGCGGCGATATTGACGTCGGCCTGGCTGGTGACCTGGCGCAGCGAGGTGCCGGAAAAGCCGTGCTGCGCGAACAGTTCCTCGGCCGCGCTGAGGATGCGGTCCTTGGTCGAGAAGTGCGCTTGCTTTGCCATGCGGCCGCCAGAATCAATCAAACGATTGTTTGAGTCTAGGCCTGGGCGGCAGGCGCGTCATGTTGCTTTGCAGCACGATTCAGCCTGGCCGTGCAAAGCCGGCGCCGATTGGATAGAATTGTCCATCGCAATTCTGGCTAAGCCCGCGTTTTGACGCGGGTTTTTTTCATGTTAACCTCGGGCCTTCAGTGGCCCGCCCAACGGAGAACTTCCCATGGCGCTGGAGCGCACCCTGTCCATCATCAAGCCCGACGCCGTCGCCAAGAACGTCATCGGCGAAATCTACTCGCGCTTCGAGAAGGCGGGCCTGAAGGTCGTGGCCGCCAAGTACAAGCAGCTGTCGCGCCGCGAGGCCGAGGGCTTCTACGCCGTGCACCGCGAGCGTCCGTTCTTCAACGCGCTGGTCGAGTTCATGATCTCCGGCCCGGTGATGATCCAGGCGCTGGAAGGCGAGAACGCCGTGGCCGCGCACCGCGACCTGCTGGGCGCCACCAATCCGAAGGACGCCGCGCCGGGCACCATCCGCGCCGACTTCGCCGATTCGATCGACGCCAACGCCGCGCACGGCTCGGATTCGGTCGAGAACGCCGCCAACGAAGTGGCGTATTTCTTCGCCGCCACCGAAGTGGTTTCGCGCTAAGCGAGGTCGTCGTGAACGAGGTCGTCCATCCTCCCTTGGCCATCGCCGATCCCGTGCGGACCGGCGCGGCGGCCAAGCAGAATCTGCTCGACCTCGATCGCGAGGGTCTGGAGCGTTTCTTCGCCGAGACCCTCGGCGAAGCGCGCTACCGTGCCCACCAGGTGATGAAGTGGATCCATCACCGCTACGTCACCGACTTCGACCAGATGACCGACCTCGGCAAGGCGCTGCGCGCCAAGCTGCAGCAGCATGCCGAGGTCGTCGTCCCCAACATCGTGTTCGACAAGCCCTCCGCCGATGGCACCCACAAGTGGTTGCTGGCGATGGGCGTGGACGGCAAGAACGCGATCGAGACCGTGTACATCCCCGACAAGACCCGCGGCACGCTGTGCGTGTCCTCGCAGGTCGGCTGCGGCCTCAACTGCACGTTCTGCTCCACCGCCACCCAGGGCTTCAACCGCAACCTGTCCACCGCCGAGATCATCGGCCAGGTATGGGTGGCGGCGCGGCATCTGGGCAACGTGCCGCACCAGATGCGCCGTCTCACCAACGTGGTGATGATGGGCATGGGCGAGCCGCTGATGAATTTCGACAACGTCGTGCGCGCGATGAGCGTGATGCGCGACGACCTGGGCTATGGCCTGGCCAACAAGCGCGTGACCCTGTCCACCTCGGGCCTGGTGCCGCAGATCGACCGGCTGTCCAGCGAAAGCGACGTGTCGCTGGCGGTGTCGCTGCACGCGCCCAACGACGCGCTGCGCGAGACCCTGGTCCCGCTCAACAAGAAGTACCCGATCGCCGAGCTGATGGCGGCCTGCGCGCGCTATCTGCGCGCCAACAAGCGCCGCGAGTCGGTGACCTTCGAGTACACCCTGATGAAGGGGATCAACGACCAGCCGGAGCATGCGCGGCAATTGGCGCGGCTGATGCGCCAGTTCGACAACGCGGTGCAGGCGTCGAACGCCGGCAAGGTCAACCTGATTCCGTTCAATCCGTTCCCGGGCACGCGCTACGAGCGCTCCGGCGAGACCGAGATCCGCGCGTTCCAGAAGATCCTGCTGGACGCGCAGGTGCTGACCATGGTGCGGCGCACGCGCGGCGACGACATCGATGCGGCCTGCGGGCAGCTCAAGGGGCAGGTCATGGACCGCACCCGCCGCCAGGCCGAGTTCAAGCGCGAATTGCAGACGCGGGCGGATCGGGATGCGGCGGCTTAGCCAAGGGCATTCCATCGCGGTGGTGGCGATTGCAGTGCTGGCCTTGCCGGGCTGCAACTGGATCGCCGCCAAGACCGGCACGGTGCGCACCGCCGAGCAGGTGCAGCCGAATTACTCGTTCCGCGACAACCGTGCGGTGAAGTCGCGCGTGGCCTTGCAGGAGCAACTCGGCCTGGCCGCCAACGGGCTGGCCTCCAACGACCTGGACGCGGCGCAGACGCACGCGCGCAAGGCGCTGGCGCTGGATCCCAGCTCGGTGGACGCGCTGACCGTACTGGCGGTGGTTGCCGATCGCCGTGGCGATGCCACGACCGCCGGCGGGTACTACCGCAAGGCCGCCGAACTGGCGCCGACCGACGGTGCGACCTTGAACAACTACGGCGCCTGGCTGTGCGCGAACGGATCGCCGGCCGAATCGCTGGCCTGGTTCGACCGCGCGCTTGCGCTCCAGGACTACGCCACCCCGGCCTCGGCACTGGCCAACGCCGGCGGCTGCGCGCTGCAGGTCGGCCAGCGCGAGCGCGGCGAACGCGATCTGCGCAAGGCGCTGGACCTGGATCCGGACAACGCGTTCGCACTGGAGGCGATGGCGCGCAACCAGGTCGCGCAAGGGCGCTTTTTCGAGGCGCGCGCCTTCTCCGAGCGGCGTCTGGCGGCTGCGCCTGCCACCGCTTCCGTGTTACAACTTGCTATTCAGATTGAGCAAAGGCTGGGCGACAAGGCTGCCGCCGGCCGTTACCAACAGCGGTTGCGCAAGGAGTTTCCCGACGCCGCGACCACGACACCCGGGGCTAGTGCATTGTGATCAGTGATTCCAATCCGAACGCTTTCGATCGCGCCAAAGGCTGCGGGCAACAGCTCCGCGAAGCGCGCGAAGCGGCGGGCCTGAGCATCGACGACGTCGGCAGCCGACTGCGCATGCCGCTGCATGTGGTGCAGGCGCTCGAGTCGGAGCAGTGGCAGCGCCTCGGCGCGCCGGTGTTCGTCCGCGGGCAGCTGCGCAGCTATGCGCGCCTGCTCGGTGTCGATCTTGAGCCGCTGCTGCAGACCGCGCAGATCGCGCCGGTGCAGCCGGTCGAATTGATCAGCCACACGCATACGCCGCCGCTGCGGCGCATGCTCGAGAGCGCCACGCGGCGCATGGTGTACGTGGTGATCACCGCCGGACTGGCGGTGCCGGTCTGGTACGCCACCCGCAGCCACTTCGCCGACGACAATGGCCCCAGCACCGCGTCGCTGGACGTGGTGCCGGGCGCGCCGGGCAATACCGCGGCCGCGCCGGCGGCGCCGGCCAATGGCGCCGCGTCGACGGTGCCGGCCGCGCCGGTGGCCGCACGGCCGGCGCCGAGCGCTGCGCCGTACATCGCCTCGCTGACGCCGATGCCGCGCCCGGCGGCGGAGCCGGAAAAGAACAGCCTGAGCCTGTCGTTCCAGGGCGACAGCTGGGTGCAGATCCTCGCGCCCGACGGCACGCCGGTGGAGAAGGCGCTGCTGAGGGCGGGCGAGACCCGCACCTATGCGCCGGGCCAGGTCGGGCGCGTGGTGCTGGGCAATGCCTCCGCGGTCCAGGTTCAGCATGCCGGGAGTACGGTGGATCTGACCCCGTTCAGGCGCGCGAACGTGGCGCGCTTTGCGGTATCCTCTGACGGTTCCGTGGTGCCCGCCTCCGAGTGACGGCGGCGCGGTTCCTCATCTTCAACATTTCATGTCCCGTCGCAGCGGCGGGGCGAGAGTACGCATGGCGATTGACGACCTGCTCGACGAGCACGAACAAAGCGAACGCGTCCGCACTTGGCTCAGGAAGAACGGCGCCGGCCTGATCGGCGGCATCGTCCTGGGCCTCGGCGCGATCATCGGCTGGCAGTGGTGGACCAAGCAGCGCTCCAGCGATCTGGCCCAGGCCAATGCCCGCTACGAAGCGGTGCTCAAGAGCATCCAGGCCAATCAGCTGGACAAGGCCGCCAAGGACATGGCCGAGCTGCAGCAGGGGTCGACCAACATCTACGCCGAACTGGCCGCGCTGCGCCTGGCCAAGGCGCAGGTCGATGCCGGCAAGTCCGATGCCGCGTTGACCACGCTGCGCGGGCTCAAGACCGACGGCGAAATGAAGGTGATGGTCGACCATCGCGTGGCGCGGCTGCTGATTTCCGGCGGCAAGCCGCAGGACGCGCTGCCGCTGGTGGCTTCGGCCACCGATTCGCAGGGCCTGGAAATTCGCGGCGATGCGCTGATCGCGCAGGGCAAGCGCGACGCGGCGCGTGACGCGTACGCCAAAGCGCTGACCAGCCTGGACGTGGCCTCGCCGCAGCGGCGCGTGGTCGAAACGAAATTGATGGATGCGGGCGGCAGCGTGCCGAATGCCGCGGAGCCGATCTGATGAAGGTAGTCATGTTCAAGCGTGTCGCCACCGTGGCCCTGCTGGGTCTGGCGTTGTCGGGCTGCACCACGGTCAAGGGCTGGTTCGCCGGCAAGGATGCGGCTGCCAAGAAGGCCGCCGAGCCGGCCGAACTGGTGAAGTTCACCCCGTCGGTGAAGGTGGTGAAGCTGTGGTCCACCGACGCCGGCAAGGGCGAGCGCCGCATCGGCGTGCGCCAGCACCCGGTGGTGGCCGACGGCAAGGTGTATGCGGCCGCGACCTCCGGCACGGTCTACGCGCTGGATCTGCAGACCGGCAAGACCATCTGGGAATACGACGCCAAGCAGGCGCGCAAGCAGAAGCTGGCGCAGGTCGAGGACCAGCCGAAGAGCCAGGTCGAGAGCGAGTCCGGCAAGAACCTGACCAAGGACGAGCGCGCCGCCTACAAGCAGCGCCTGCGCAACGAGAAGCAGCAGGCCAAGGAGCGCAAGCGGCTTGAGAAGAAGCGTCCGCTGCCGCGTTTCGCCGGCGGCCCGGGCGTGGGCGATGGCCTGGTGGTCGTCGGTGCGCTGGATGGCGAGGTGATCGCACTCGATGCCGCTACCGGCACCGAGAAGTGGCGCGCCAAGGTGCCCAACGAAGTGATCGCCGCGCCGGTGATCGCGCAGAACACGGTGTTCGTGCGCAGCAACGACGGCCGCACCACCGCTTTCGATGCCGCCACCGGCCAGCAGCGCTGGTTCAACGCGCAGGAACTGCCGAGCCTGACCGTGCGCGGCAACGCGCCGGTGGTGGCGGGTCCGGGCGTGCTGTTCATCGGCAACGACGACGGCACCCTGGCCGCGCTGGCGATGCAGGACGGCCGCGTGCTGTGGGAGCAGACCATCGGTGCGCCGGAAGGCCGCACCGAGCTGGAGCGCATGGCCGACGTCGACGGCGCCCCGGTGCTCGACGGCACCACGCTGTTCGCGACCAGCTTCAAGAACCAGACCGTAGCACTGGAAGGTCCGAGCGGCCGTCCGCTATGGAGCCGCGATCATGGCGGCGCCGGCGGCGTCGGCGTGAGCTCCGGCAACGTGGTGGTGGCCGACAACGCCGGCACCGTGTGGGCGCTGGACAAGGCCTCCGGATCGGCGATGTGGTCGCAGCCGGCGCTGGCGCGCCGTTCGCTGACCGGTGTGGCGATCCAGGGCGACTACGCCGTGGTCGGCGACTACAAGGGCTATCTGCACTGGCTCCGGCTCGACAACGGCGAGTTCGCCGCGCGCGAGCGGGTCGGGCGCCAGCCGCTGGTGGCGCAGCCGGTGGTCGCAGACGGAATTCTGCTGATGCAGAACACGAAAGGCGACCTGACCGCGTTCCGGTTGGGTCAATAACAAGAGAAGGATGTCGCGATGCTGCCGCTGGTCGCCCTGGTTGGACGGCCGAATGTCGGCAAGTCCACGCTGTTCAACGCGCTGACGCGCAGCCGTGACGCGCTGGTCCACGACCAGCCCGGCGTCACCCGCGATCGCCACTACGGGGTCTGCCGGCTGCAGCCGGAAACCCCGTTCGTGATCGTCGATACCGGCGGTATCTCCGGCGAAGAGGAAGGCCTGGCCGGTGCCACCGCCGAGCAGGCGCGCGCCGCGGCCGGCGAGGCCGATCTGATCCTGTTCGTGGTCGACGGCCGCGAGGGCTCGTCCTCGCTCGACGACGAGATCCTGGCCTGGCTGCGCAAGCTGGCGCGGCCGACCCTGCTGTTGATCAACAAGATCGACGGCACCGACGAGGACCAGGTGCGCGCCGAGTTCGCGCGCTACGGTCTCGGCGACGCCATCGCGGTTTCCGCCGCACACCGCCACGGCATCGACGACCTGCTCGAGGAAGTCCTGGAGCGGCTGCCCGAAGAGGGCGCCGGCGAAACCCTGGACACCGATCCGGCGCGCATGCGCATCGCCTTCGTCGGTCGCCCGAACGTCGGCAAGTCGACCCTGGTCAATCGCCTGCTGGGCGAGGAGCGCATGATCGCTTCCGAGGTTCCGGGCACCACCCGCGACTCGATCGCGGTGGACCTGGAGCGCGACGGCCGCCTGTACCGGCTGATCGACACCGCCGGCCTGCGTCGCCGCGGCCGCGTCGAGGAGGCGGTGGAGAAGTTCAGCGCGTTCAAGACGCTGCAGGCGATCGAGCAGTGCCAGGTGGCGGTGCTGATGCTCGATGCCGGCGAAGGCGTGACCGACCAGGACGCGACCGTGCTCGGCGCGATCCTCGATGCCGGCCGTGCCCTGGTGGTGGCGATCAACAAGTGGGACGGGCAGAGCGACTACCAGCGCGCGCAGGCGGAAGATCTGCTGTCGCGCAAGCTCGGCTTCGTGGCCTGGGCCGAGGCGGTGCGCATCTCCGCCAAGCATGGCTCGGGCATGCGCGAGCTGTTCCAGGCGATCCATCGCGCGCACGCCTCGGCGGTGCGCGAGTTCAGCACCAGCGAGGTGAACCAGGCGCTGGAAATCGCCTACGAAAGCAATCCGCCGCCGAGCATTCGCGGACATGTCTCCAAGCTGCGCTACGTGCATCCGGGCGGCAGCAATCCGCCGACCTTCATCGTCCACGGCACGCGCCTGAAGGTGCTGCCGGAATCGTACAAGCGCTACCTGGAGAACTTCTTCCGCAAGCGCTTCAAGCTGGTCGGCACGCCGGTGCGCTTCATGTTCCGCGAAGGCGCCAACCCGTACGAAGGCAAGAAGAACGTGCTGACCGAGCGCCAGATCGCCAAGAAGCGGCGCCTGATGAAGCACGTCCGCGGCAAGTAGCCGCACGATGGACCCGCAGCGCGCAATCACCCTCGGCATTCTCGCCGGTGGCCGCGCGCAGCGCCTGGGCGGATACGACAAGGCCTGGCTGCAACGCGGCGGGCAGGCGCAGGTGGAGTGGCTGGTACAGGCGCTGGCGCCGCGGGTGTCCGTGGTGCTGGTCAGCGCCAACCGCAGCTTGCCGCGCTACGCCGCCATTGGATTGAAGGCCGTGCCGGACCGCGTCGCGGCGCCGGCCGGGGCGGAGCGTTCGCTGGGGCCGATCGCCGGGCTGGATGCACTCGCCGCCGCCTGCGCCACGCCCTGGTTGCTGACCGTGCCGGTCGACCTGTGCGTGTTGCCGCCGGATCTGCCCGCAAAGCTGGCCGCAGCCGCTGAGGAGTGCGACGGTGCCTGGGTCGAGGATGCCGACGGCGCGCAGCCGCTGGTGGCGCTGTACCGGTTATCCGCGCTGCGCCCGGCGCTGGAGGAGGCGCTGGCGGCCGCCCGCTACGCGCCGCGGGCTTTGCAGCAGCGCCTGCGGATGGGGCCGATGGTGCTGCCGGAGATCGTGCTGGGCAACCTGAACACGCCGCAGGACCTGGCCGCAGCGGGTATCCTGCCGCCACCATGACCGACTATCCCTCCCGGATCGCCTACACCGACGCGTTGGCGATCGTCGCTGCCGCTGCGCGTGCCCGTCCCGTCAACAGCGAGCGCCTGGCGGCGTCGCGCGCCGATGGCCGCATCCTGCTGGAACCGCTGGATGCGCCGATCGACCTGCCGCCGTTCGCCAACAGCGCGATGGACGGTTTCGCGCTGCGCCATGCCGACCTGGCCCCTGGGGCGCCGACCGACTTGCGCCTGGCCGGCGAGCAGTTCGCCGGCGCCGATCGGCAGCAGGCACTCGCGCCCGGCGAATGCCTGCGCGTGACCACCGGTGCGCCACTGCCGGCCGGGGCGGATACGGTGGTGATCAAGGAGAACGTGCACGAGCACGATGGCGTGGTGCAGGTCCCGGCCGAGATCGCCGCCGGCGCGCACGTGCGGGCGCGCGGCGAGGACGTGCGTGCCGGCGAGCGCGTGCTCGAGGCCGGCATGCTGCTGACGCCCTCGCGCATCGGCCTGGCGGCGGCCTTGGGCATGGACCAGCTGACGGTGGCGGCGCGGCCGACCGTGGCGGTATTCGCCACCGGCGACGAACTGGTCGAGCCGGGCATGCCGCTGCAGCCGGGGCAGATCTACAACAGCAACCGCGACATGTTGATGGCGCAGCTGCGTCTGCTCGGCCTGGCGCCGACCGCCTGGCCGACCCTGCCGGACGATCCGCAGCGCATCCAGGCCATGCTCGCCGATGCGGCCTCGGCATTCGACGTGGTGCTGACCTGCGGCGGCGTCTCCGCCGGCGAGAAGGACTACCTGCCGCGGCTGCTGGCCGAGCATGGCCGCATCCTGTTCTGGAAGGTGCGCATGCGCCCGGGCATGCCGCTGCTGTTCGGCGAGTGGGATCGCGCCCTGTTCCTGGGCCTGCCGGGTAATCCGGTGTCGGTGCTGGCGACCTTCCTGGCGGTCGGGCGGCCCTTGCTGGATGCGCTGCAGCGTCGCAGCGAGCCGCACCGCGCCTGGCGCGCGCGGCTGGCGGCCGGCTGGGACAAGCGCCACGACCGGCTGGAGTTCCTGCGCGGACGCATGCGCTGCGATGCGCGCGGCCAGCTGTGGGCGGAGCCGAATCCCGCGGACGGCTCGCATCGCCTGCGCGGCGCCGCCGACAGCGACGTGCTGCTGCGGCTGGAGGAGGGCGCACGCCAGTTCCAGGCCGGCGACGTGGTCGAGGTGGTGCCGTACTGAACTGCGCCGCGCATGGCGGACGCGCGCCCGGTTTGCGCCGATAATGCGCGCATGGGCATTCGAGAACTGACCCCCGCACAGGCGCAGGCGCGGCAGGCGCAGGGCGCGCGCCTGATCGACATTCGCGAGGAGCACGAGCGCGCCACCGGCATGGCCAGCGGTGCGCAGGGCGTGGCGCGCGCGCAGTTGCAGGCCGATCCGGCCGCCTATCTTGGCGCCGACACCGAGGTGCTGCTGATCTGCCAGAGCGGCAAACGCTCGCACGACACCGCCGTGTTCCTGGAGCGGGCCGGCTACACGCAGGTCGCCTCGGTGCTGGGCGGTACGACGCGCTGGCAGCGCGAGGGCTTGCCGCTGCAGCGGCCGCCGCTGGCGCCGGAGCAGGAGGACTTCTTCGATCGCTATTCGCGGCATCTGCGCCTGCCCGAAGTCGGGGTCGACGGCCAGCGCCGGCTGCAGGCCGCGCGCGTGCTGCTGGTCGGCGCCGGCGGCCTGGGCTCGCCGGCTGGCTTCTACCTGGCCGCGGCCGGGGTGGGGCAGTTGCGCATCGCCGATGACGACGTGGTCGAGCGCAGCAACCTGCAGCGGCAGATCCTGCACGGCGACGCGCGGATCGGCCAGGCCAAGGTGGACTCGGCCGCGGCGAGCCTGGTCGCGTTGAACCCGGGCGTGCGGGTGGAGGCGGTGCGCGAGCGGGTCACCGCGGACAACGTCGAGCGGCTGCTGCAGGACGTGGACGTGGTGCTGGACGGTTCGGACAATTTCCCTGCGCGTTACCTGCTCAACGATGCCTGCGTGAAGCTGGGCAAGCCGCTGGTGTATGGCGCGGTGCAGCGTTTCGAGGGCCAGGTCAGCGTGTTCGACGCCGGCCGCCGGCGCGGGCAGGCGCCGTGCTACCGCTGCCTGTTCCCGGAGCCGCCGCCGCCGGAATTCGCGCCGAACTGTGCCGACGCCGGCGTCCTCGGCGTGCTGCCCGGCATCGTCGGCCTGCTGCAGGCCAACGAAGTCTTGAAGCTGCTGCTCGAGATCGGCGAGCCGCTGCGCGGTCGCCTGCTGCACTTCGACGCACTGGCGATGCGCTTCCGCGAAACCCGCCTGTCCGCCGATCCGCAGTGTCCGCTGTGTGCGCCGGAGCGGCCGTTTCCTGGCTATATCGACTACGCGCAGTTCTGTGGTGCTGAGGGTTAGCTGCCACTAGGTGTCGCTTTTCGCGGCGGCGCCCGTACCCTCATCGGCCCCTTCGGGGCACCTTCTCCCGGTGGGAGAAGGGCGCGAGGACTCGATGGCTGAAGCAGTGCCGTGCACGCTTTAAGCCCCTCTCCCCCGGGAGAGGGGTTGGGGTGAAGGTACGGCGCGAAGCGCACTCGTGGTGCCAGCCTGCAGTAGGTGTCGGTGTGTGCGGCGGCACCCGCACCCTCATCCGCCCCTTCGGGACACCTTCTCCCGGTGGGAGAAGGGGAAGCGGGTCTAGGTGGCTGAAGCAGTGCCGTGCACGCTTTAAGCCCCTCTCCCCCCGGGAGAGGGGTTGGGGTGAGGGTACGGCGCGAAGCGCACTCGTGGTGCCAGCCTGCAGCAGGTGTCGCTGTGCGCGGCGGCACCCGCACCCTCATCCGCCCCTTAGGGACACCTTCTCCCGGTGGGAGAAGGGAGGCGCGGTCTCGATGGCTGAAGCGGCGTCGCGACGCTTAAGCCCCTCTCCCTCCGGGAGAGGGGTTGGGGTGAGGGTAGGGCGCGCAGCGCCTCGCGATGCCAAGCCACACTAGCGTCGCTGTGCGCGACGGCACCCGCACCCTCATCCGCCCCTGCGGGGCACCTTCTCCCGGTGGGAGAAGGGAAGCGAGGTCTCGATGGCTGAAGCAGCGCTGTGCATGCTCAAGCCCCTCTCCCCACGGGAGAGGGGTTGGGGGTGAGGGTACGGCGCGAAGCGCACTCGTGGTGCCAGCCTGCAGTAGGTGTCGCTGTTCGCGGCGGCACCCGCACCCTCATCCGCCCCTTAGGGACACCTTCTCCCGGTGGGAGAAGGGAAACAGGTTCCTGGTGGGAAAAGGAAGGTGTGCTCTGCGCGTTGATCGCACGATCGACATTGGCCGGCAATCGACCGCCTGCATGTCTCAGGCGACGCATGGTGCGCGCAGCACGCAGTGCGCCGCGTCTCATGTCGCATCCCGCTCCATAGGGATGCTCGGCGGTGTGCGTAGAATCAGCGCATGACCAGTCCAGCCGACAGCAGCGAATTGATCAAGGTGGTGGCGCTGCTCGGCGCGGCCGTGGTGGCGGTGCCGGTGTTCCGCCGGCTCGGCCTGGGCTCGGTGCTCGGCTATCTCGCCGCGGGTCTTGCGATCGGGCCGTTCGGCCTGGGCTGGTTTTCCGATCCGCAGGCGATCCTGCACGTCGCCGAACTGGGCGTGGTCATGTTCCTGTTCGTGATCGGCCTGGAAATGCGGCCCTCGCACCTGTGGAGCCTGCGCAAGCAGATCTTCGGTCTGGGCACTGCGCAGATCATCGTCTGCGCCAGCGTGCTGACCGGCGTCGGCCTGGCCCTCGGCTTCCCGCTGCCGGTGGCTTTCATCGCCGCCTCCGGCTTCGTGCTGACCTCCACCGCGGTGGTGATGCAGTTGCTCGGCGAGCGCGGCGACATCGCCTTGCCGGCCGGGCAGAAGATCGTCGCGATCCTGCTGTTCGAGGACCTGTTGATCGTGCCGCTGCTGGCGGTGGTGGCGTGGATGGCACCGGTGCCGGCGGATGCGTCGGCGCCGTCGCGCTGGATCGGCATCGGTGTTGGCGCCGCGGCGATCGTCGGCCTGCTGGCGGCCGGGCGCTGGCTGCTGAACCCGCTGTTCCGGCTGCTGGCGGCGGCCAAGGCGCGCGAGGTGATGACCGCGGCGGCCTTGCTGGTGGTGCTGGGCGCCGCGCTGCTGATGCAACTCGGCGGGCTGTCGATGGCGATGGGCGCGTTCCTGGCCGGCGTACTGCTGTCCGAATCGACCTTCCGTCACCAGATCGAAGCCGACATCGAACCGTTCCGCGGCATCCTGCTGGGGCTGTTCTTCCTCGGCGTCGGCATGGCGCTGAACCTGGCAGTGGTGGCGGCCAACTGGACGCTGATCCTCAGCGGCGTGCTCGCCTTCATGGCTGCCAAGGCCGCGTGCATCTACCTGGTCGCGCGGCTCACCGGCAGCGGCCACGCGCAGGCGCTGGATCGTGGCGTGCTGATGGCGCAGGGCGGCGAGTTCGCCTTCGTGCTGTTTGCCGCCGCCAGCGGCGCCGGCGTCATCGATGCGCAGATCAACGCCAACCTGACCGCCATCGTGGTGCTGTCGATGGCGCTGACCCCGTTGTTCGTGCTGCTGTACCGGCGCTGGGCGCCGGTGGAAGTGCCCTCCATGGAAGGCGTGGACGCGGCCGACGGCCTCACCGGCAGCGTGTTGATCATCGGTTTCGGCCGCTTCGGCCAGGTCGCCAGCCAGTCGCTGCTGGCACGCGACGTGGACGTGACCATCATCGACAACGACATCGAGATGATCCAGAGCGCGGCCAAGTTCGGCTTCAAGATCTACTACGGCGACGGCACGCGCCTGGACGTGCTGCACGCGTCCGGCGCGCACAGCGCTCGCGCCATCGCGGTGTGCGTCGACAACCGCGAGGCGGCCAACCGCATCGTCGAGCTGGCCACGCATGAGTTCCCGCACGCCAAGCTGCTGGTGCGCTCCTACGACCGCGAGCATGCGCTGGAATTGATCGCCGCCGGCGTCGACTATCACATTCGCGAGACCTTCGAATCGGCGGTCGAGTTCGGCCAGGCCGCGCTGGTCGAACTGGGTATGGACGAGAGCGAGGCGCGCTCCATCGCCCGCGAGATCCGCCGCCGCGATGCCGAGCGACTGGAACTGGAGGTCGCTGCCGGCGACGTGCGTGCCGGCAGGGGCCTGATGTACGGCAACATCACCCCGGTGGTGCCGACGCCCACCCCGTTCACGCCGCCGCGGCGCGAGAGCCGCACGCTGAATCCGGAAGGCGTGCCGGTGACCGAACCTGTGCAGGAGCGTGACGGCACTTAGCCGCCATCGTTGGCGGGAGTTGTACGAGCGGCTTCAGCCGCGACAGTGCCTTCCCGGGAACGCCTGGTCGCGGCTAAAGCCGCTCCTACGACAGGCGCCCAAGTCTCAGCGCAAGAACGCTTGCAGCGCCTGCACGTAGCCAGGATCGTCGCTGATGTCGTTATGGTCGGCCTGCGCGAAGGCGACCACGGTCGGGCGCTGCGGCAGGGCCTTGAGCAGCGCATCGGTGCTGGCCGGCGGCACCACCTGGTCGTGGCCGGCACGCAGCACCAGCAGCGGGCCACGATAGCCGCGCAAGGCGGTGGCCGAGTCGTAGCGATCGCGCAGCAGCCAGCGCACCGGGACCCACGGATAGTGCGCCTGTGCCGCCGAGACCAGGCTGTCGAATGGCGTCACCAGCACCAGCCGCGACACCGCGCGGCGCGCCGCCAGCTGGCTGGCCACGCCGCTGCCCAGGCTGCGCCCGAGCACCGCGATCTGTGCCTGCGGCTGCGCGGCGCGCACATGGTCGTACAGCGCCACGGCGTCGCCGACCAGTGCGGTCTCGCTGGGTGTGCCATCGCTGGCGCCGTAGCCGCGATACGCGAGCAGGTAGAGGCTGTGGCCGGGCAGGGCGGCCTGCAACTGCGCGCGTGCCGAACGCAGGTCCTCGGCATTGCCGCCGAAGTACAGCAGCACCTTGTCGCGGCCGGGAGTGACCTGCCAGCCGCGCACCTGTACGTCCGCACCGCGTCGCAGCGCGAAGTCGGTCTGCGCCGGCGCCACCCGCGTGCCCTGCGGGAAATACAGCAGGTCGCGCTGGCCCCGGTAGAGCAGGGCGCAGACGCTCAGATAGGCGATGGCGAGGACGGCGAGGGCAATGGCGGCGTAGCGCAGCATCACTAGCCGTGCTTGCGCTGCGCCTCGGCGAAGGCGGTCAGTTGCTCCGGTGTGGCCTCGGCCTGGTGCTGCGCTTTCCAGTCGGTGAACGGCATGCCGTAGACGCGCTCGCGCGCCTGCTCCTTGCTCAAGTCTTCGCCTTCGGCGGCCGCTGCCTCGCGGTACCAGTCGGCCAGGCAGTTGCGGCAGAACCCGGCCAGGATCATCAGGTCGATGTTCTGCACGTCGGGACGGTCCTGATTGAGGTGCTGCAGCAGGCGGCGGAAGGCGGCGGCCTCGATGCGGGTGGTGTCGGTCATGGCGGAATCGGGGACAATGGACATCCCACGACTCTACACCCGCCCGCCCCGATGACCGATTCCGCGCTCGTCTCCTCCGTCCCGGCCCGCATCCTCGACGGGCGCCGCATCGCCGAAGACCTGCTCGACGAGCTCAAGGCACGGGTCGACGCGCGACTGGCGGCCGGACAGCCGCGGCCCGGGCTGGCGGTGGTACTGGTGGGCGGCGATCCGGCCTCCGCGGTGTATGTGCGCAATAAGCGCCGTGCGGCCGAGAAGGTCGGCATCGAGGCGTTCGACTACGACCTGCCGGCCGGCACCAGCGAAGCCGAACTGCTGGCGCTGATCGACCGGCTCAATGCCGACCCCAAGATCCACGGCATCCTGGTGCAGTTGCCGCTACCGGGTATCCCTGATGCCAGCCGGCTGATCCACCGCATCGATCCGCGCAAGGACGTGGACGGCTTCCATCCGGAGAACGTCGGCCACCTGGCACTACGCGAATTCGGCCTGCGCCCGTGCACGCCGCGCGGCATCGTCACCCTGCTGGCGCATACCGATCAGCCGGTGCGCGGGCGCAACGCCACCATCGTCGGCGTCAGCAACCACGTCGGCCGGCCGATGGCGCTGGAACTGCTGATCGCCGGCTGCACGGTCAGCTGCTGCCACAAGTTCACACCGCCGGAGGTGCTGCAGGCGCGGGTGCGCGACGCCGACATCCTGGTGGTGGCGGTGGGGCGGCCGGGGCTGGTCCCGGGCGAGTGGGTCAAGCCGGGTGCGGTGGTGATCGACGTCGGCATCAACCGCCTGGACGATGGCCGCTTGGTCGGCGACGTCGGCTTCGACGCGGCGGCGCAGCGCGCCAGCTGGATCACCCCGGTGCCGGGCGGGGTCGGGCCGATGACCGTGGCCACGCTGATGCAGAACACGATTGAGGCCGCTGAGGCGGCGGGGATTGGGGATTCGGGATTGGGGATTCGTTGAAGGCAGTGCGCGGGATTGGGGAGTGGGGATTGGGGATTCGTTCAAGCAACGGCAGAAGCACGGGCACGGGCCATCCGGGGTGCATCCGGTATCGGCAGGCTATCGAATCGGTCGTATGACAGCCCGGCAAACGGCGCGGCCGCGCGAGGCGCTGCCTTGACGAATCCCAATCCCGACTCCCCAATCCCCGCCCCAATGCGTTAAAATGCCGCGCTTCCCCACACTCGGGTCCGCCGATGCTCCGCATCCAGGCTGAAGCTCTCACCTACGACGACGTTTCGCTCGTCCCCGCCCATTCGACCGTCCTGCCCAAGGACGTCAGCCTGGAAACCCGGCTGACCCGCGACCTGCGCCTGAAACTGCCGATCCTCTCGGCCGCGATGGACACGGTCACCGAGCACCGCCTGGCGGTGGCCATGGCCCAGCTCGGCGGCATCGGCATCATCCACAAGAACCTGACCCCGGCGCAGCAGGCCGCCGAAGTGGCCAAGGTCAAGAAGTTCGAGGCCGGCGTCATCACCGAGCCGTTCACGGTCGGTCCGGAGACCACCATCGGCGAGGTGCTCAAACTCACCCGCGCCCGCAACATCTCCGGTGTGCCGGTGGTGGACGGCAGCGAGCTGGTCGGCATTGTCACCAGCCGCGACATGCGCTTCGAGAAGAAGCTCGACGATCCGGTCCGCCACATCATGACCAAGAAGGATCGCCTGGTCACCGTGCGCGAAGGCGCCAGCGACGAGGAAGTACTGCAGCTGCTGCACCGCCACCGCATCGAGAAGATCCTGGTGGTCAACGACGGCTTCGAGCTGCGCGGCCTGATCACGGTCAAGGACATCCAGAAGAAGACCGACAACCCCAACGCCGCCAAGGACGCCGCCACGCGGCTGCTGGTCGGCGCCGCGGTGGGCGTCGGCGGCGATACCGAACAGCGCATCGAACTGCTGGCCGCGGCCGGCGTGGATGTGGTCATCGTCGACACCGCGCACGGCCATTCGCAGGGCGTGATCGAGCGTGTGGCCTGGGTCAAGAAGACCTACCCGCAGCTGCAGGTGATCGGCGGCAACATCGTCACCGGCGACGCCGCCCTGGCGCTGATGGACGCCGGTGCCGACGCGGTCAAGGTCGGCGTGGGCCCCGGCTCGATCTGCACCACGCGTGTGGTCGCCGGCGTCGGCGTGCCGCAGATCACCGCGATCGACATGGTCGCCGAGGCGCTGCAGGACCGCATCCCGCTGATCGCCGACGGCGGCATCCGCTACTCCGGCGACATCGGCAAGGCGCTGGTCGCCGGCGCCTCCACGGTGATGGTCGGTGGCCTGTTCGCCGGCACCGAGGAAGCCCCGGGCGAAGTCGAACTATTCCAGGGCCGCAGCTACAAGAGCTACCGCGGCATGGGCAGCCTGGGCGCGATGGAGAAGGGCAGCAAGGACCGTTACTTCCAGGACGCCTCCGACGCCGACAAGCTGGTGCCGGAAGGCATCGAAGGCCGCGTGCCGTACCGCGGCCCGCTCAGCGGCATCATCCACCAACTGATCGGCGGCCTGCGCGCGACCATGGGCTACGTGGGCTGCGCCACCATCGAGGACATGCGCACCAAGCCGAAGTTCGTCACCATCACCGGTGCCGGCCAGCGCGAGAGCCACGTCCACGACGTGCAGATCACCAAGGAACCGCCGAACTACCGCATGGGCTGATGCCCATGCGCGGGATTGGGGATTCGCGATTGGGGATTCGTCGCCCGCCGCGTCTCCAGCGGCCGTGCGCAGCGCGGCCCCCCGCTGTTGCGAATCCCGAATCCCGAATCCCCAATCCCGGCCTCAGATGACCAACATCCACAGCGACAAGATCCTCATCCTCGATTTCGGTGCGCAGTACACGCAGTTGATCGCGCGGCGCATCCGCGAACTCGGCGTGTACTGCGAGATCTGGGCGTGGGACCACGATCCGGCCGAGATCGCCGGTTTCGGCGCCAAAGGCATCATCCTCTCCGGCGGCCCGGAATCGACCACGCTGCCGGGTGCGCCGGCCGCGCCGCAGGAAGTGTTCGACAGCGGCCTGCCGATCTTCGGCATCTGCTACGGCATGCAGACCCTGGCCGCGCAGCTCGGCGGCGCCACCGAAGCGGCGGACCAGCGCGAGTTCGGCCACGCCGAAGTCGAGGTGGTCGCTGCCGATGCGCTGTTCTCCGGGCTGACCGATCACGCAGGCGCGTCGCGTTTGAATGTGTGGATGAGCCATGGCGACCACGTGTCGCAGGTGCCGCCGGGCTTCACCATCACCGCCGTCACCGACCGCATCCCGGTCGCGGCCATGGCCAACGAGGCCAAGCGCTGGTACGGCGTGCAGTTCCATCCGGAAGTCACCCACACCCTGCAGGGCCAGACCTTGCTGCGCCGCTTCGTGGTCGACGTGTGCGGCTGCGCCACGCTGTGGACCGCGGCCAACATCATCGACGACCAGATCGCCCGCGTGCGCGCCCAGGTCGGCGACGACGAGGTGATCCTGGGCCTGTCCGGCGGCGTGGATTCGTCGGTGGTCGCCGCGCTGCTGCACAAGGCGATCGGCGACAAGCTGACCTGCGTGTTCGTCGACACCGGCCTGCTGCGCTGGCAGGAAGGCGACCAGGTGATGGCGATGTTCGCCGAGCACATGGGCGTCAAGGTGATCCGGGTCAATGCAGCGGACCGCTACTTCACCGCGCTGGCCGGTGTCAGCGATCCGGAAGCCAAGCGCAAGATCATCGGCAACCTGTTCGTGGAGATCTTCGACGAAGAGTCGAACAAGCTCAGCAACGCCAAGTGGCTGGCGCAAGGCACCATCTACCCGGACGTGATCGAGTCGGCCGGCAGCAAGACCGGCAAGGCCCATGTCATCAAGAGCCACCACAACGTCGGCGGCCTGCCCGAGCACATGAAGCTGGGTCTGGTCGAGCCGCTGCGCGAACTGTTCAAGGACGAAGTGCGGCGCCTGGGCGTCGAACTCGGCCTGCCGCGCAGCATGGTCTACCGCCACCCGTTCCCCGGCCCCGGCCTGGGTGTGCGCATCCTCGGCGAAGTGAAGCGCGAGTACGCCGAACTGCTGGCCAAGGCCGATGCGATCTTCATCGACGAACTGCGCAAGGCCGACCTGTACGACAAGACCAGCCAGGCCTTCGCCGTGTTCCTGCCGGTGAAGTCGGTCGGCGTGGTCGGCGACGCCCGCGCCTACGAGTGGGTGATCGCCCTGCGCGCGGTGGAGACCATCGACTTCATGACCGCGCACTGGGCGCACCTGCCGTACGACTTCCTCGGCACCGTGAGCAACCGCATCATCAACGAGCTGCGTGGTGTTTCGCGGGTGGTGTACGACATTTCGGGCAAGCCGCCGGCGACGATCGAGTGGGAATGATCCCCGGTCCTTCGGGGCCGATCACCAGCGGTCGGTTGCGGTTGCGGCAGCACCATCGCGGATAGCGCTCGCCGGCCACGCCGGTGTCGCTTGCTGTTCGCGCGTGGTGCTCGCCGCGGTCGAGCCACGCATCGGCCTTTCTCTGTGTTTGCGCGACGCTACGCAGCATCCGACTTGACGTTGGTTAGGCGCGTGTCGCGACACTCCCGCCAGGCGTCATGTTCTGCGGACCGCTGACACGTTGACGGCGACGGCACGATCCGCCGGCAGGTGAGGGAATGGGGGCTCGCACGCCGCTGGGCGAAGCGAAGCGCGTCCCCGCCGTGCGGTTCGGCACGCGCCAGCTGCTCGCCCGAGTTGACTGCCACGCGCGCTCCTTATCTGCGCACGGCGACGCCAGCGACGCCGCGGCAGTGCGCAAGCCAGCAGCCTGGACTCGCCTATCGGCGCTGGTACACAACCCCCTGCACCAAGACCTGATCCGGCTCCGGCTGCTCGTCGAAACGCTGATGCGCCTCGGCGATGGCGGCTTGGTTGTCGTTCGCCCACTGGACTAGTTCCATGACCGGCTTCAACAGCGTTGTTCCCAGGTCGGTCAGTTCGTAATCGACGCGCGGCGGGATCGTCGGATACAGCGTGCGCGTGATCAGTCCGTCGCGTTCCAGTCCGCGCAAGGTCAGCGTCAGCATGCGCTGGGAAATGCCGTCGATGCCACGCTTCAATGCGTTGAAGCGCTGCGGGCCGTTTTGCAGCATGGCGACGATGTAGAGACTCCACTTGTCGCCGATGCGATCCAGGATTTGACGGGTCGCCAGACAGCCGCCCGCGTCGGGTGCAGGCAACTCGACAGGGCGCGTGATGTGACCAGGTGACATGCATGTGCCTTCTTGTGGGGCAGCGGCAGGGACCATACCATCCTTTGTATAAATTGGTAAGTAAAAACCAATTTATTACTTAGTTCTTATTTTATACTTAGGAGCCGTCATGCGCCACACGCTACTTGTCACCTCCAGTCCGCGGGGGGCGGACAGCCTTTCCACGCGCTTCGCCACCGACATCGCTCAGGGCATCCAGGCCCGCACCGGCGGTGCGCTGACGGTGCGCGACCTCGCCGCGACTCCGCCGCCGCACATCACCGCGGCCTATATCCAGGGCCGGATCACGCCACCGGAGCAGCGCACACCGGAACAGGTCGATGCGGTGAACATCGCCCAGGAACTCGTCGACGAGTTGACGCGCGCCGATGTGATCGTGCTCGGCTCGGGCATGGTGAACTTCGGCCCGCCCTCGCAGCTCAAGGCGTGGTTCGATCACGTCACCTGGCCCGGCGTCACCTTCCGCTATGGCGAGGCGGGGCCGCAAGGACTGCTGACCGGCAAGAAGGTCTATCTCGTCGCCGCCACCGGCGGCGTGTTCTCGGAAGGTGCGTGGGCACCGTTCGATTTTCAGACCAACTACTTGTTGCACCTGCTCGGCTTCATCGGCCTGACCGATGTCGAGGTGGTGCGTGTCGAAGGCACGGTGCTCGGCCCCGATGCGGTGAATGCCACCATCGACAAGGCTGCAACGGCCATCACTGCCTTGCTGGCGAAAGCGGCGTAAGCGCATGACCGCGAAAAAGACCATCGCGCTGTTCGGTGCAACCGGGCCGACCGGGCGGCAGCTCATCGATGACGCCTTGAAGCGTGACCATCGGTTGTCGGTCTACACGCGCGACGCCGCGAAGCTCGCCGCGTTCGCGGGAAAGGTCGAGATCGTGGTCGGCGATCTGCAGGACCGCAACGCCATTGCACAATGCGTCCGAGGGGCGGATGCGGTCATCAGCGCGCTTGGCCCCAACGGTTTCAAGGTGCAGGGCGACAAGCCGGTCATGCACGGCCTGGCCAACATCATCGCCGCGATGCAGCAGGCCGGCGTGCGCCGCCTCATCCAGATTTCCACTGCTGCCTATCGCGATCCCAAGGATGGTTTTGACCTTGGCTCGCGCGCGAACGCGCTGATGTTCAAGGTGATTGCCCGCAAGGCGTACGACGACATCAACGCTACGGGCGAACTGATCGCCAACTCGGATTTGGACTGGACACTGGTGCGGATTCCATTCCTTCAGGATGGCCCTGCGAACGGAAAGATCGATGTGGGTTGGTATGGAACAACCAGGCTCGGTTCGAAGCTTTCCCGCGGAAATTTGGCGGATTTTCTGGTGAGGCAGATCACTGACAAGCAGTTCGTGCGGGCCGCGCCTGGCATCGCCAATGGTTGAAGAAGGGAAATCTGGCATGTTGAAAATCGACCTCTATACCGAGATCAGTTGCCCTTGGTGCTTCGTCGGCCATCACCGCCTCGACAAAGTGCTGGCGGAGCGTTTCCCCGACCTGGCCGTGGACATCCGGCAGCATCCGGTCCTGCTGTTGCCGGATGCGCCGGCGAGCGGTCTCTACATTCCCGACTTGCTGCGCTCGCGCTACGGCATCACCGATCCGAAGGCCGCCTTCGCGCGTCCCGAGGGAGAAGCACGCGCGTCGGGCTTCGACCTGGATCTCGGTCGCCAACTCTGGACCTATCCGACCCAGGCCGCGCATGCGCTGATCCTCGCCGCCGCCGGGCGCGACACCCAGCATCGGCTCGCCGTCGCCATCACCGATGCCTACTTCATCGCAGCGAAGAACATCGGCGATGCGGAGGTGCTGGCCGACATCGCAGCCGGCCATGGTTTCGACCGCGACCAGGCGCGTGCCATCGCGCTCGATCCTGCGCAGCACCGCCGCGTTGAGGCGGAAGCGGCCAAATCGGCGGATGCCGGTGTCCGCTCGGTTCCCCATTTCGTCTTCGCGGAAAGCATTGCCATCAATGGGGGACGCAGCGAGGACGAGATCGCTGCGGCGATACGCGCGGCGTCCGGCGCGGTTCCTCTTTGACGCGTTCGGCCTCCGTCCATTCGATGTCGGGCGACGGCACTGCCAACAGGTGCTTGCCGTTCTCCTCGGAGGACCCTTCATAGGTCCTCCGGATCAGTCGGTCATCTCAGCCCCAGGGCATTTCGCCGGTGGCGACCTTGGCGCCGATCTCGAGGGCGACGCCCATGCCGAGATTCGGGAAGCGCGCTTCCATCGCTGCCTTGAGCGATGCGGCGTCCTTGGCCGTCGCAAGCGCCTCCTCGAAGGCCAGCAGATAGGCCTTGGTGTGGGCGATGGCCGACAGGTCGGTCGCCGCGTCGGGCGTCAGATGGCCAGGCACGACGATCGCCGGCGCGCGCGCGGCGATCGCATCGAGATTGGCGACCCAGGCAGCACGCTGCGCCTTCGTCTGCGTATCGGCGGTCCAGACATGCACGCCGGAGAAGATCATGACGCCGCCGAACACGGCACGCAGCGACGGCACCCAGAGATAGCGGCGATTGCCCAGACCCTGGGCCGCGACGATCTCCACCGTCTCGCCATCGACCGACAGCGAGGCGCCGTCGAACGCCTCGGGCAGGACGATGTCGTCCAGCGTCTGCGGACCGTTCTCCTTGAGCTGCGGCCCCCACACGGCGAGCTTTTTTTCGACGTTGGCCTGGATGGCGGCGAGCGTGTCGGAGGCGGCGATGACCTTGGCCTGCGGGAAAGCTTCGCGCACCGGCTTGAGGCTGAAGTAGTAATCCGGGTCCGACTGGCTGACGTAGATCGTCGTCAGCGTCTTGCCGGTGGCCTTGATCGCCTCGGCCAACGCCTTGCCGTCGGGATAGGTGAAACCGCCGTCGATCAGCAGCGCTTCGGTTGCACCGGTCAACAGCACCGGCGCGCGGAAGAAGCCGTTCTGGCCGGCGGGAAAATGGGTCCAGGTCAATGTGGACGTCTGGCGGTCGTTGGTCATTGCAGGTCTCCTTGTTCGAGCGTGCAGGCAGCGGGAATGAAGGGTGGAGAGTTCAGGCGGCGCGCAGATGCGCGGCCAGGGCGTCGCGGTTGCCGAACAGCACGTCGCTCGGCAACAGCCGGCTGCCGTGCGCGTCGTCGACGACGAGCGTGGGAACGCCCTGTGCACCGAAACGCGCCATCTCGCCGCGTGCGGCATCGATGCTCGCGCGATAGGCACCGAGCATGTCGGCATCGGGCGATACGACGCGCTGGGCGGCATCGGCAAACCCTGCGCCGGACAGTACCTCCGCCACGACCACGCGATCGGAGGTGTTGCGGCCGTCGACATAGCGGGCACGTTGCAGGGTCTTCAGCGCCTCGCGTTCGCGCTCCGGCGCGGTCATGCCAACGGCGATCACGCCGAGCGTCGCGGGAGCCGAATCGAACAGGGTGCCGGTCGCGCCGAGCACTTGGCTGCGGTAGGCCTCGGAAAACGCTTGCCCGGTGAGGCGGGCGATGCGCTGGTCGTTCTGCCAGGCGTAGACGGCGAAGGACGCCTCCATCGGCCGCGCATTCTCGCCGGCGAACAAGCCGGTGGGGGCGAGCCGCACGGTGACGCCCGGGACCTGCGCAAGCTGGTCCAGGGCTGGGATGGCGCCGTAGCACCACCCACAAAGAGGATCGAAGAGGTAAGTGAGGCGCATGGTGGGATCCGCTTGAGGAGGTGCGGCCACCATAGCGAAGCGAGATTGACGGATAAATCGTGTGTAATGCTACAGTCTGTAAGTCATTGGCTTACAGTGCGGCGAGGTCGGCGTGGAAGCCGTCAATCTCAACAGGCTTGCCTATTTCGCGGCCGTGGTGGACACGGGCTCGTTCACGCGCGCGGCCGAACGGTTGGGTATCACCAAGACCGTGGTCAGCCAGCAGGTCGCCAAGCTCGAGGCAGAGTTGAAGACCGCGCTGCTGATGCGCACGACCCGTCGGGTGGAGCCGACCGAAGCCGGGCGGTTGCTGCATGCGCGCAGCGTGAGCGTGCTGCGCCAGGTCGAAGACGCCATCGGCGAGGTCACGCGCTCCAACACCGAGCCGAGCGGCGTGCTGCGGGTGGCCGCACCGAACGATTACGGGACCTCCAGGATCGCGCCGCTGGCCGCCGCCTTCACCCGGCGGTATCCGGCGTGTCAGGTCGAACTGATCCTGGCCGATACGCGCGTCGATCCCGTCGCCAGCCAGATCGATCTGTCCATCCGGGTGGGCTGGCTCGACGATTCCAGCCTGCATGCACGGCGCATCGGCGGTTTCCGGCAGTGCCTGGTCGCCACCCCGGAACTGGCCAGGACCTTGGCGGTCGCAGGCCCCGACGATCTCGCGCAGGTTCCGTTCGTCGCCAACAGCGCGCTGCGCGAGCCGCTGACCTGGCACTTCGTCAAGGACGATTTCGAGCGGCGCACGGTCCACATGCGCCAGGCACTGTCGACCAATGCGACGCCGGCCGTGCTGGCGGCGACGCTGGCCGGTGGCGGGGTGTCGGTCTTGCCGGATTTCCTGGTGGCAGACGCCCTGGCAGCCGGAACGCTGGTCGCTGTGCTGCCGGACTGGTCGTTGCCGGCCGGCGGCATTCACGTGGTGTACCCGACGGCGCGCTTTCGCCCATCCAAGGTCACCGCATTTGTCGAGATGCTCGTTGCTGGTGTCGGCAACCGTGCGGCATCACGCTGATCTGGGCGCGTAACCGCGATCGCCAGCGGATCCGGCGAACGCATGCACGATCGGGGTTCGAAGGCTGCGACGTCGTTGTCATGGACCATTGCGGTGCTGGCCCGCGCCGATCACGGGGAGTGATCGGTGTCATCGCAGCAGTTGCAGGGGCGCTGCCATGCGCAATGCCGTAAATGTCCGCCTGCTTGGGGAACCGTCGCCCGCCCTCCCGCCTGCGTTCGGAAGGGCGGAGTGAGCGAAAACACTGGGTCACGCCAGGGCCGGCACGGGATCGCGCTCGGAAGACGCATCGCCAGCGTATATCTCCCAGCGCAGCTCGCCGGTGTAGCGCGACGCCATCCGCCCTTCGTCGTCCAGCGCGAGCAGATGCAGCCACCGATTGTCGAACAGCGCGCGAACCTGCGGGTGACGTTCGAGGATGTTGGTAATCGCGTCTGTCGGTGCCTCGATCAGCACCGAAAGCCGTAGCGGTTCGTGGATCAGCCGCTCGCCGTCGTGCACCGACTGCCATGGCAGTCCGCCGCGCAGCAGGCCGCCATTGCCCTCGACCACGCCGATGCCGCCGGTGACGTTGTGCAGCAGCTTGTTGCCCGCGCCGAAGACCTCGGGCGCGACGGTCGAGCCGTAGTACTGCAGGCTGATCCAGCTGGCGACCACGACCGGAGCGGTCAGGATCAATTCCAGCACGCCGAAGCCCTCGTCGCGCCGCCAGTCGTAGTCGTGGAGGAAGGCGCGTCCTGCCAGGTCGCGCCCGGCGGTGCGCGCGCGCGGCGCGGCGATGAAGGCCTGGCAGCCGGCCAGCGCCCATTCGGGACGTAGCTCGGCCCAGTCGCGGGCGCGATGCGCGATGTCCTGGCTGCGCTGCGCGCGCGGCAGGCGCAGCGCCCGCTCGCCACGCGCCAGTGCGCCGGCGGCGTGCAGCCAACGTGCCGCCTGATCGACATCGGCGGCATGCGCGGGCGAAGGATGGTCGGCGCTGTAGAGCATGACCGCATCGGTCGTGGTGTCGTGCAGTGCGCCCACGAACAACGTGTCTGTGGGAATCGCGATGCCGCGTTCGGTGAGGCCGGCGCGTACCTCGGGATCGTTGAGCAGCGTGGCGAGCAGCCGCGCGTTCACTTCGCCCGAGTAGCCGCCGCAGGCGCCGCAGTGCAGGGCGCTGGCATGGGGGTTGTTGACCACGTTTGCCCCATGGCCGGCGATCACGACGAGTCGGGCGAAGTCGGTGGTGAGCGACATCGCCTTGAGGATGCGCATGGCCATGGTCAGCCGCGTATCGAGGTCGAGCGCGTCGGTCGGGCGCGGCGCGGGATCGTTCGGCGCTGAGTGCCGCGTCAGTCCCAATCCATCACGCAGCAGCTTGGCGACGTAGATCGGGCCGGTGGCCTCGACGAAGGCGAAGGAAGAAATGGCGGCGAGCTTGAAGCGACCCCAGGCACGCTTCGCACGGGCCGTGATCCGTGCGGCGAGGTCGGATTCGGCCAGCGACGACGTCGCGTCTCCCGAGCAGGTATGCAACCCCGGCGTCAGCAGCACCGGAAGGCGCGCCTCGACCACGTCCGAAGCGAACCGACGATGGCCGATGCCCAGCCCGAAGAATCCGGCGAATCCGAGCGTCTGGATGCCGGAATCGAGGCTTTCCAAGGCGCGCCGGAACACTTCCGAGCGCACGTCGATGCAGAAGGCCATCTGCAATTTCATCCGGGCGGGCGCGGCAGGAGTTGAAGCAGGTACTGCTAGCACGCTGTCGAGCCGCCGCTGCGCCGCCCGTTCGGCCGCTTCCTGCAGGATGCTGTCGACGACATCGTCCGGCGTCGCTGCCACCGGCGTGGCGTAGACGGCGATGGCGGATCGCCACTGTGGCGCGATCTCCGCACCGAACTTGCCCAACAGCGCCGCTTCCCAGCTGATGCGGATGGCGAGCAGGTCGGTGACGCACGCATCGGTGCCACCGCTCAACTCCGCTTGCCAGAGCCGATACCGGGCGACCTGGCTCCAGCCGCCCAGCGTGGTCAGCAGGCGGTGGAAATAGCCGTCCAGCGCGTCTGGCGCGAGACCGAGGCGGGCGACGCCCTCGACGATCGCCTCTTCGGCATTCGCTGGTGCGTCCGCCACCTGCTGCGCGAATCGGGTGAGCCCGGCGATTTCCGGCGTCAGATCATGCGTCGCGACCTGACGCCATGCGTTGTAGGCGCCACCGGATTGTCCGGCGACCCACAGCGCCTGGCCCTGGTCGAAATAGGCGGCGGCCCAGTGCCCGATGCGTTCGTCGACGATGCCCGGCCAGTCGATCAACGAGGCGTCGCGCGCCAGATCGGCGATCGTCGGGATCGCCTGCGGGGCAGAGCGGCCGGCGTCGATGGCGTGCTTGAGCGCGGACAGGCTCGGCGGGCGCAGCGCGGCCGGCGCGTTGTGCCAGGCCGCCTGCAGATCCTCCTCGGCGATCTCGCCGGACTGCAGCCGCTCCGCATACCAGGTGCGCGGCATGGTCAGGGCGATGCCGGCGGCATTGCGCAGGCGCGCTGCCGCGGTCGCCAGCGGTTCGCCGGCCTGGCCGAGGAAGGGATTGACCGCCACGCTCGAGGCGAGCGGCCACAGCGGGGGAATGGCGCGTGCCGCACGCTCGGCGGCGGCGATGATCGCAGCGTGGGACAGGGGCGGTACGTTGGTCGCGGTCATCAGCATGGGGGTGTCCTGGCGGGTAGAGGTCACGACGTCTTGCGAACAGACCAGCCGCCGAGCAGGCGGTCGAGCGTGGCGTTGGCGTACAGGCCGTTGGAAAGATGTACGCGCAGTCCGGCGGCGGCCGGGTGCGAGGCCCACAGCGGGAACAGCGCCTGCGCCACGGCCACCAAGCCGAAGCTCAGCACCGCCAGCGCCATCAGCGTCCACTCCAGCCGGCCCGGCGCCGGCGTCGTTGGTAGCACGCCGGTGGTCAGCCATTCGGCGACCGTCTGCAGGGCGAAGTAGCCGATTGCCGCGGCGCTGGCGTACAGCGCCGTCCTGCGGGTGAGCGGACGCGGCGCGGCATCGGCCAGGCCCTGGGCCAGCAGATAGGCCACGCCGAAGATCAGGATGGCGCCCAATGCCAGCGCCTGCGGAGACTTGTGCTCGAAGCCGAAGGCGAACCCGAAGGCGGCGCCGATCCCGACATAGATCGCCAGGGCGATCAGGAAGGCGCGGCCGACCGCCGCGCCGTCGGGCACCGCAACGGGCCCGGGTCGGCGAATCGAGGCCACCTGCTCGACGGCACCGCCGGAGGCCAGGAAGGCATGCGCCTTGTAGAGCGAGTGCGCGACGATGTGCAGCAGCGCCAGCGGGAACAGCGCAAGCCCGCACTGCAGGATCATGAAGCCCATCTGCGCGACCGTGGACCAGGCCAGCGAGGTCTTGACCGCGGGCTGGGTCAGCATCACCAGCGCACCGAACAAGGCGGTGAACCCGCCCAGCATGGCCAGCACGGCGAGCACGCCAGGGGCTGCGAGCATCAGGTCGGCGAAGCGGATCAGCAGGAAGCCGCCACCGTTGACCACGCCGGCATGCAGCAGCGCCGACACCGGCGTGGGCGCCTCCATCATCTCGGTGAGCCAGCCGTGGGTCGGGAACTGCGCCGATTTCAGCACCGCGGCGAGCGCGAGTAGCGCGGCGGCGGCCGTCAGCAGCCAGTCGTGCCGGCCGCCGCGGGCCAGCGCGTTGATCGTGGCGATGTCGGTGGTGCCCAGGCTCTTCCAGACAAGCAGGGCCGCGCAGATCAGGGCGATGGCGCCGATGCTGGAGAACAGGCGCTTCTTGCGCGCAGCGCGCTGTGCCGCCACGCGATCGGGATAGAACAGCAGCAGGCGATTGAGCGCGATGCTGGTCGCGATCCAGGCGACGACGATCTGGACCAGGTTGCCGGCCTGCACCAGCAGCAGTACCGCCGCGAGCGCCACGCACAGCCAGCCGGTGAAATAGCCCTGGCGCGCCTCGCCATCGAGATAGGTGCGGGTGTAGCGCACCACGATCCAACCGACGAAGGCGACCAGCAGCAGCATCGTGGTGCTCACCGCATCCAGCCGTGCCGACAGGCCGATGCAGCCCCAGCCGATCATCCCACTGTCGCCGGAGCCCCGGACGATCAGCAGCGCCAGCGAAGCGAGCGCGACGAGCAGCGCGCCGAGCGCGGCGCCTTCGGCGAAGGCGGGCAGCAGGCGTGGACGTCGGCCGCTGCGAACGAAGCCGAACATCGCGGCGGCGAGCAGCAAGAACGGTGCAGAGAGCGGCAGCAGATAGAGCGACAAGGCAATCCCCTTGGATCGAGCGCAGTGGCGGGCGGCGCCACGATAGCGATCGTCGGGCTGGAACAAAAATTCATTGTTTTCGCGATATCGTTCGTTATTATCGAACGATGGCCGCCCTGAACTACAACCACCTGCGCTACTTCTGGGCTGTGGCCCACGACGGCAATCTCACTCGCACTGCCGAGCGGCTCAACCTCACTCAGTCGGCCTTGTCGGTGCAGATCCGCAAGCTCGAGGAGCGCCTCGGCCATGCGCTGTTCGAACGGCGCGGGCGGCAGCTGCACCTCACCGAAGCCGGACAAATCGTGCTCGACCACGCCGATGCGATCTTCGCGACCGGCGACGAACTGCTGGGCACGCTGCGGCAGACCGGCGCTGCCCGGCAGGCGCTGCGGGTCGGCTCGCTGGCCACGCTGTCGCGCAACTTCCAGTTGGAGTTCCTGCGGCCGCTGCTCGGCCGGCCAGACATCGACCTGATCCTGCGTTCGGGCAGTGCCGGCGAATTGCTGCGGGCACTGGAGGCCCTCAACCTCGACGTGGTGCTGCTCAATCAGGCGCCGCCGGGCGACGCGCTGACCCCGTTCGTGACCCACCGGCTCGCCGAGCGCCCGGTCAGCCTGGTGGGCACGCCGGATCGGTTGGGTCACGCCGCCAGCATCGCCGACCGCCTGCGCCACCACCCCATCATCCTGCCGACGGTGGACAACAGCGTGCGCGCGGGCTTCGACGCCTTGGCCGATCGCCTGGGCGTGCGCCCGCAGATCGTGGCGGAAGTGGAGGACATGGCGATGATGCGACTGCTGGCGCGCGAGGACATCGGCCTGGCCGTGCTCCCGCCGATCGTGGTCAAGGACGAGATCGCCGCGGGCGTGCTGGTGGAAGGCGACCAATTGCCGGACATCGTGGAGACCTTCCACGCCGTCACCATGTCGCGGCGCTTCCCGAATCCGCTGGTGCGGCTGCTGCTGCAGCCGACGGCCGCATTTGGAAGCCTGTAGTGCCACCGTGGCAGCCGTCGGACACATGCCTTGACCGGCGTGTGCATCGCTTCATGGAGTCTCGCAGCCCGAACGAGAACGGTTTCCACACCGCCTTTCCCACGTCAGCGACGAGGCGGACCTGCATGGGTTCGCTCTCGACTTGGAGGCCTGGCGCTGGCGCCACGCCGAGACCCGCCAGCGGCTTCGATCGGTCTGGCATGCAGGCCGTCGCGCGCGCCGATGGCGGTCTCGCCACGCATTGCCTGTCTGCTGTGCTGCAGGTGACGGGATCGCGATCGCGTGCGCGCTATGCGCGGTGGCCCACGCACGCGCATCAGGCGGATCGTGCAACCCAGAGCGTCCAGCGGTCTTGCTCGACGATTTCCCCATGCGCGGGCAATCGGCTACGGAGGTCGTCGATCAGGGACTGCAGTTCGTCATCGCTCAGTTCGTGCAGGATCGAGCGACCCGAGCGCGCCGCCAGGTCCAGGGCCAGCGATTCGACGCCATCGTAGCGTTTGCGTGTTTCCCACAGCGAACGCTCGGCGATGTCGGTGAAGCCGGCAGCTTGCATTGCCGCCGCGACGGTCGCGTGCGTAGGCCGACGGCCGGCCTCGACGGCACGAAGCCGCGGAAAGCAGTCGAAGAAGTAGCCGCGCAGGTGCGTGCTGGATCCAGGCAGGTCGACGTCCTCGGGTGTGCGGTCCTGCACGAGCAGGCGTCCTCCGGGCGCCAGGAGGCGGCGAGCCTCGGCAAAGCACGCCACGTAGTCCGGCAGGTGGTGAATCAATGCGCGCTGGAACACCACATCGCAGCTTGCCGTGGGAAGCCCCGTCGCGGCGGCGGAGCCTTGCACGAAGCAGAGGTTGTCCACGCCCGTGCCTCGCTCGCGGCTTGCCGCCACCATCTCCGCGGAGAAATCCACGCCCGTTACGTGGGCGGCACCCAGCGCCTGCCAGGCCAGCGAGTAAAGGCCGCCCCCGCAGCCAACGTCGGCAATCCGCTTGCCCACGGGTTCGACAAGGACCTGCATGGCGTCCATCCAGCCTGGATCGACGTCCCTGCCGGAGTAGGTGTATCGGTTCTGGCGTGCGTGGAAATCGATGGGCATCGGCAGTGGTCCATAAAAGAGATCACGAAGGACCGCGATGCTAGGGAGGGATAATCGGAATGTAAAATATCTGCTTGCTACCATGAGCAGATATTTTGAATATCATTAACGCCATGGAATTGCGCCATCTCCGTTACTTCGTCGCCGTGGCAGCTGCGCAGAGCGTCACCAAGGCGGCGGCGCATCTGGGTATGCAGCAGCCGCCACTCAGCCAGCAGATCCGCGATCTGGAGCGCGAACTGGGTGTCGAACTGTTCCAGCGGACGCCGCGCAGCGTGCGCCTCAACGATGCAGGGCGCGTGTTCCTGGCGGATGCGCAGGCCATTCTGGCCGCGGCCGATGACGCCGTCGTTCGCGTCCGGCGTGCGGCGCAGGGGCAACTGGGTCGGCTGGTGGTGGGCTACACCAGTTCGGCTGCATTGCATCCGCTGGTGCCGCGGATCCTGCGAGCGTTCCGCGAAGGCTATCCGCAGGTCGCGCTGGATGTGCGCGAGCATGCGACCGACGGCTTGTTTCGTGCGGTGCGGGCCGAAGAGATGGACGCGGCGTTCGTACGCGCCCCCGCCGAGCGCTTTGCGCCGCTGCACGCCATCACCCTTGCTGAAGAAGCCGTGGTGGTCGCACTTCCGCGTGGGCACCGGTTGAGTACGGCAACCGATGCGTTGGCGCTGGAAGAATTGGCGACGGAGGAGTTCGTGCTGTATCGCAGTCCGGACGGGCCAGGCATCCTGGACGTGCTGTCCGCTGCCTGCCACCGCGCCGGTTTCGCGCCGCGGGCTGTGGCCACCGTGCCGCGTCTGCTGTCCGCCGCCGCCATGGTGGCAGCCGGGCAGGGCGTCGCGATCGTGCCGATGGCGCTGCAGTCGCTGCATCGCGAGAGCGTGGTGTACCGGACGCTGGATCCGGCATCCGCGTTCACCATTCCGTTGACCTTGATCTGGCGCGACGCGCCCTCCGGCTCGCCGTTGGCCCATTTCGTGGCGTTGGCGAAGGACGATTGAGCCGGCGCGGCGGGTACCCAGCGCCGCTGTGTCTGTAGTCGATTGCCCGGGGACTGCGTACAGAATGGTGAGCAGCAGGCCGATCTCCTACGCGCCGGCGACGGAACGGTTCAGCGATCGGACTCCCCAAAGGCCAGCGGCCCTGCACGGCCTTGCTGATGGTGTTTGTCGACCGCTTCCGGGCCAGGACCACGTACCTTGATCCAGCCTGAGATGCAGGCGGAATTCCCCGCGTGGGAAAGGATCGATGGAATGGAAACGAAGGCGAAAGGCTTGGCAATCGTGGCGGCAGCGGCGCTGGCGCTGTCCTTTCAGGCGCAGGCGCAGACGTGTTGCCCCTCCGGCGGGCATGGGGTCGTCGGCAAGGGGCTGGGAGAGAGCGTGCCCCAGGCGCTGAATCTCGCCACGGATTCGGCCTGGCGCATCTACGAGTTTTCGCGCGACGGCGTGAACTACCTGCAGATCAACGATGCCAACGGCGTGGTCCGCGCCGCGGTCGGCCGCATCGGCAAGACGCTGTGGGTGCTGCCGATGGGCAGCGACGTGGCGCGCGTCACGGTGACGGCAGCGCCAGTGGTGCCGGGCCGTGTGGTCTATCGGACCGCGGATGTGGTGGTGCGGCTGCGCGCGGATGGGCGCGGCGATGCGTGGGAGGTCACGTCGGTAGAGTGAAGGCTGGCGGCAGCGCTTTCCGACACCAGGAAGCTGAAACTCAACGCATGGCGGCGCCGGCAGGTGCCGCCATGCGCTTGCAGGCGGACCGCCAGTTCCCGGGCCGGCGCCTCCGGGCGACGCCGCATTGCGCTCAGCATGGCGGCGTCGGCGGTGATGCGGATGGCGATGCCCTGCCGCCCCCTGGCTCGCCAGACCCGCGCCTGCAGCAGGTGGGTGTGGGCGACGGGCAGGGTCTCGATGGCGTCGAGGATGCAGCGATAGGCCACCAGTTGCAGGCCCAGCGACAAGCGCCGCGGATCGCCATGCAGGCGGCAGCGGAACTCGGTCGCGCACAGGTTGGCGAAGGTCGGCGAGTGCAGGGTGGGGTACAGGCCATGCGTCTCGATGCCGAGCGGGTAGAGCGCGGTGACGTACTCGTCCAGCAGTTGCGCCTGGATCACCCCGGTGCGGGTCATCTGCATGGCGGCGGCGTAGTGTCCGCGCGCGCGCAGATCCTCCACCACGTCGCGGCGCAGCTTGTTGATCTGCGTGCTGAGATCGGTGTAGTCGACCACCCGCCGGCGCAGCGTGCGTTCGGCGGACAGGTAACCGGCCTGCGCGAAGGCCAGCGCCTGCTCGCGCAGGCGTCCGTCGTCGCGCATGTGCCGATAGGCCGCGGAGATGCGCGACCCGAACGCGAACATCACCGTGGCCGTGGCGGCGAGCAGGATCTGCACCACGAACGCGTCGGCGTCGTGGATCCCGGGTGCCACGACCTTGGGCATGGACAGCGCCACCGCAACGTTCGCCAGGACCACGCCGAGCGCCGCGCCCCGCCAGCCATGGCGCAGCGTCAGCACGATCGCCGGGACCACCAGCAACACCATCAGCAACTGCCGCAGCAGGGCATCGTCCACGCCGGCGATCGACGCCGACAGCACGACGACCACGGCGATCGACGCCAACCCCTCGCGCAACAGCGAAGCATGCATCTGCGTAGGTTCGTCGCGGCGCAACCACAGCAACGCCGGCAGCACGAACATCAAGGTGCCCAGGTAATCGCCGAGCCAGTAGCGCAGCAGGACATCGAGCGGCGCCGGCCCCGTTGGGCCGCCCAAGGCGGTGTTGATGGCGATGTTGCAGAGCGTGCTCCACAGCGCGGTCGCCAGCGCCAGTGGCAGCAGCCAGTGATCGTTGCGCGCCAGATCCGGTACTCGCTGACGCACCAGGACCGGCAACAGCGACACGGCCGGCATCAGCAGGAACGGACTCAGGTAAGCCCAGGCGGTACTCGCGCCCCAGGCCTCGCTCATGGGAATGCGCAGCGTCAGCAGCGCGGCGGCATCGCCGGCCAGCAACCACGGCCAGCGTCGCGCGGGCAGGAACAGCAGGCTGGCGACGCGCACGCCTGCCGGCAGATACCACTGATCCACGGAGCAGCGCCACGCCAGCAGGAAGGCGATGCAGTAGGTCGCGCTCAGTAGAACGCCTTTGGCGAAATCTCTTGCCGCGGCCATCCCCGCCATCCCTGGTATGTCGCGGCTACTGTATAAGCCGGATCGGCGTCGAGGGTAGACAGTTGCTGGCGTAGGCGACAGTGTGAGACGCGTCGCACGTCATCGGTGCCGCAGGCGAGTGCGTGGTCTTTCTTTCGCCTCGGATTTGCGAGCCTGCACCAGCGGCACCGTCACTTGCAGCATTCCAGATGTTTTGTCGGTATGGCCTGCTTGCCGCCCATGCGTGCGGTAGCACGTCTTTGACCGGTTCGGCGCCAAGCCATGCGAGCGAAGCCGGCGTCGATGTGCGGCCATGTGCTACCCGACGGATGACAGCGATGCGGCGCGGACGTCCGCCCATCGCCTTTGCCTACACAGAAAAATCACTTTGCCGAACGTAGCGTGGTTCGTGGCGAAGAAGTGCAAGGGAGACGGCGTGCTCGACGCGCGTGCACGTCGCGGCATGCGGTGGTCGCGACCTCCGGCCGGGTTGCACTTGGTCACCACGCACCCCGAGCACACGACGCGTTGACCACAGTGCAAACAGCACAGAAAGGACGACCATGACGCCCCATCGGCGGACCGATCACGTGAATGGCGATGAATTGCCGCGTATTTCCACCGGTAGCGCGGGCCTGGACGACATCCTCGGCGGCGGCGTCGACGCCAACCGCCTGTATCTCTACGAAGGACGTCCGGGCACCGGCAAGACCACCATCGCCCTGCAGTTCCTGCTGGAGGGCGTTCGGCAGGGCGAGCGCGTGCTGTACATCACGCTCTCGGAGACCCAGCGCGAACTGCATCTGGTCGCCACGCGCCACGGCTGGAGCATGGAGCAGGTCGACGTGTTCGAGCTGGTGCCGCCGGAAACCGCACTGGACCCGGAGCGCGAACTCACCGTGTTCCATCCGGCGGAGATGGAACTCACCGAGACCACCAAGCTGATCTTCCAGAAGGTCGAACAGCTCAATCCCAGCCGCGTGGTGCTGGACAGCCTGTCGGAACTGCGCCTGCTCGCGCAAAGTCCACTGCGCTACCGTCGCCAGGTGCTGGCGCTGAAGCATTTCTTCGCCAGCCGCCAATGCACGGTGATCCTGCTCGACGACCTGTCCTCGCAGGAAAACGACCTCCAGCTGCATTCCATCACCCATGGCGTGGTGCTGCTGGAACAGTTGGCGATCGACTACGGCGCCGAACGCCGGCGCCTGCGCGTGGTGAAGATGCGCGGCATCCAGTTCCGCGGCGGCTACCACGATTTCAGCATCCAACGGGGCGGCCTGGAAATCTATCCGCGGCTGGTCGCGGCTGACTACAAGCATCACCACATCGACGCATTCACCTCCAGCGGCAATGCCGAACTGGACCGGCTGCTCGGTGGCGGGCTGGAACGCGGCACCAATGCCTTGCTGCTCGGCGCTGCCGGCGTGGGCAAGTCCTCGCTGGCGCTGACCTATGCCATCGCCGCTGCCGAACGCGGCGAACACAGTGTGTTCTTCGCCTTCGACGAAGGCCGCGGCACGGTCGAGGCGCGCGCTCGCACCCTGGGACTGCCGCTGGAGAAGCACTTGGCGAGCGGGCTGATCCGCTTCCAGCAGATCGACCCGGCCGAGATGTCGCCCGGGCAGTTTGCCGCCAGCGTGCGCAGCAGCGTCGAGGTCGACGGCGCCCGGGTGATCGTCATCGACAGCCTCAACGGCTATCTCAATGCGATGCCGGACGAGCGCTTCCTGATCCTGCAGATGCACGAACTGCTCAGCTATCTGGGCCAGCACGGCGTGCTGACCATCCTGGTGCTGGCGCAGCATGGCTTGGTCGGCCCGATGGAGACCCCGCTGGACCTGAGCTATCTCAGCGATTCGGTGCTGATGCTGCGGTATTTCGAAGTGGGCGGCACCGTGCGCCGCGCGTTGTCGGTCGTCAAGAAGCGCAGCGGCAACCACGAGAACACCATTCGCGAGTTCCGGCTCAGCAGCAAGGGCATCGACGTGGGGCCGCCGCTCAAGGAATTCAGCGGCATCTTTTCCGGCACGCCGCGCTATGGCGGGGGAGACCTGCCGCTGCTGGACCCGCTTGCATGAGCAGCAGCGACGCACCCGAAAAACGCGTCCTGGTGTACACGCCGATCGGGCGCGACGGCCCGGCGTCGGTGGAACTGCTGCGTCGCGGCGGGGTGGTGGCGTGCCACTGTTTAGACCTGGGCATGCTGGTGCGCGAGCTGCACGTCGGCGCGGCGGCGGTATTCCTGGCCGAGGAGGGGCTGTTCGGCGCGGACACCTCGGCGCTGTTCGCCTGGGCCGACGCGCAGCCGGCCTGGTCGGACCTGCCGTTCGTGGTGCTGACCAGCCACCAGGAGCAGCCGTTCGTGGTCGCATGGCGGCGCAAGCTGGTGGGTGCGCTGCGCAACGTGGCGCTGCTCGAACGCCCGGTGCAAACGATCACCTTCACCAGCACCATCAAGGCCGCATTGCGTGCACGGGCGCGGCAATACGAGGTGCGCACGCTGCTGCAGGCGCAGGCGTCGGCCGCGGCGCAGCTGGAGGCGCAGGTGGTGGCGCGCACGCGCGAGCTGGAGGAGGCCAATCGACTGTTGCGCCGGCAGATGGACGAACGCGCGCGGGTCGAGGAGACCCTGCGCCAGGCGCAGAAGATCGAGGCGCTGGGCCAGTTGACCGGCGGCGTCGCGCACGATTTCAACAACCTGCTGATGGTGATCTCCGGTGGCCTGGCGATGCTCGACAGTCAGAGCGATCCGGCGATCCGCAAACGCTTGATGGACGGCATGCAGAAGGCCGCACAGCGCGGCGCCGGGCTGACCCGGCAACTGCTGGCGTTCTCGCGCCGGCAGGAACTCAAGCCCGAGCCGATCGACCTGTCGCGGCAGATCGGCGGCATGCGCGAGTTGCTGGACCGCAGTCTGCGTGGCGACGTGCACGTGGATTTCGATCTGGCCGACGACCTGTGGCCGGTCGAAGTGGACCCAGGTGAACTGGAACTGGTGGTGCTGAACCTGGCCGTGAACGCGCGCGATGCAATGCCCAACGGCGGCACCATCGTGGTACGGGCGCGCAACCTGCCTGGCGCCGTCGCCACCGACCCGGATTTCATCCGCCTGTCGATCATCGACGACGGCAGCGGCATGGCGCCGGAGGTGAAGGCGCGGGTGTTCGAGCCGTTCTACACCACCAAGGACATCGGCAAGGGCTCCGGCCTGGGCCTGGCCCAGGTGCATGGTTTCGTGCAGCAGTCGGGCGGTTCCATCCACATCGACAGCGAGCCGGGGCGCGGCACGGCGATCCATCTGCTGTTGCCGCGCTCGCATCGTGCGCCAGTGCAAGAAGATCGGCACCTGGTGGACCTCCAGGTCGTTCGAGATGAGCCCGGCCAGGCCGGCTGCGTGCTGCTGGTGGAGGACGACGACGAAGTCGCCGCGCTGGTCGGGGAGATGTTGCGCCAACTCGGCTACGAGGTCGTCCGCGCGGCCAGTGCGGGCGCGGCGCTCGGTGCGCTGGCCAACGGCCGCGTGGTGGACATCGTGTTCTCCGACATCATGATGCCCGGCGGCATGAACGGCCTGGAGCTGGTGCAGGAAATCCGCATGCGGCGTGGCGCGCTGCCGGTCCTGCTCACCAGCGGCTACGCCGAAGCGGCGAAGTCCGCGGCAGAGGCGCAAGGGGTGCAGATCCTGTCCAAACCCTACCGGCTGGACGAACTGGCCAACGCGCTGCAGCAAGTGCGGGCCAATGCCGGCATGGCCGGCAGATCGGACACCGCTTCGCTGTGTTAGTGATCGACGCCGGGTCCTGAAAGACCAGGGCCCGGAAGCGCACCGCAACCGCGCCGTCAGTGCAGCAGCGTGTCGATGAGCAGCTTCAGGTTCAGCACCACGATCAGCGCGGCGATCCCCCAGGCCAGCCAGGCCAGCCCGCGGCGCACCACCAGCGGACCCATCCGAGGCTTGTCGGTGACGAAGCGCACCAGCGGGATCACCGCGAACGGCAACTGCATCGACAGCACCACCTGGCTCAGCACCAGCAGCTTGGCCGTGCCCTGTTCGCCGTACAGCGAGGTCACCGCCACCACCGGCACGATCGCCAGGCCGCGGGTCAGCAGGCGCCGCGCCCATGGCGGCAGGCGCAGGTGCAGGAAGCCTTCCATCACGATCTGCCCGGCCAGGGTGGCGGTGACGGTGGAATTGATGCCGGAGGCCAGCAGCGCCACCGCGAACAGGGTCGAGGCCAGGCCGACGCCGAGCATCGGCGCCAGCAGTTCGTGGGCCTGCTCGATTTCCTGCACGTCGGTGCGGCCGTGCGCATGGAATACCGCGGCGGCCAGGATCAGGATCGCGGCGTTGACGAACAGCGCCAGGCTCAGCGCGATGGTGCTGTCGGCCAGTGCCCAGCGCAGTGCCGAGCGGCGGCCCTGATCGGTGCGCTCGTAGGCGCGGGTCTGCACGATCGAGGAATGCAGGTACAGGTTGTGCGGCATCACCGTCGCGCCGATGATGCCGATCGCCAGGTACAGCGCGGCCGGGTCGGTGACCACCTGCGTGCGCGGGATGAAGCCGGCCAGCACCTCGCGCAGCGGCGGCGCGGCCAGCACGATCTGCACCAGGAAGCAGGCGAAGATCACCATCAGCAGGGCGATCACGAACGCTTCCAGCGCGCGAAAGCCGCGGCGCATCAGGAACAGCACCAGCAGCGCGTCGATCGAGGTGATGATCGCGCCGGCGGTGAGCGGGATGCCGAACAGCAGCTTCAACGCGATCGCGGTGCCGATCACCTCGGCCAGGTCGCAGGCGACGATGGCCGCCTCGCAGGCCAGCCACAGCAGGAAGTTCACAGGCTTGGAATAGTGCGCGCGACAGGCCTGGGCCAGATCCAGGCCGGTGGCGATGCCCAGGCGCGCGGCCAGCCCCTGCAGCACGATCGCCATCAGGTTGGAGAGCAGGATCACCGACAGCAGCAGATAGCCGAAGTGCGAGCCGCCGGCGATGTCGGTCGCCCAGTTGCCCGGATCCATGTAGCCGACCGAGACCATGTAGCCGGGCCCGAGGAAGGCCAGGAAGCGGCGCCAGCCAAGGCCGTTGCGTGGCACGGCGACGCTGGCATGCATGGCGCCCAGGCTGGGGCGCGCCTCGCCACGGCTGGCGTGCTCGGCAGCGGAACTCGGCAGGGGCAGGGGGGCGGCCATGGCGACGATGGGTGGGGCGGGGTGCAAACGAGTATATAGCAGGTGCTATATGGATTAGCATTGGCAATTCAAATCGCTGCGATAGCCCGGATTTCGGCCAGAATAGGCAGGTGGTCGGCGGGGCGCCGGCACCGGACAAGGGCGTTGCAATGCAGAAAAGCGGGAAGTCGATGGCGCCGCCGGCGGTGCTGCTCGACGCCGAAGTGCAGGTCGAAAGCTTCCGCCAGGTGCGCGAGGCGCACCGCCTGGAGCTGATCGAGGACTACGTGGAGCTGATTTCCGACCTCCTTGCCGATGGCGGCGAAGCGCGGCAGGTGGATATCGCCGCGCGCCTGGGCGTGGCCCAGCCGACCGTGGCCAAGATGCTCAAGCGCCTGGTCAAGGGCGGCTGGGTGGTGCAGCGCCCCTACCGTGGCGTGTTCCTCACCCCTGAGGGCGAGGCGCTGGCCGCGGCCAGCCGGCAGCGCCACCAGACCGTGGAGCAGTTCCTGCTGGCCTTGGGCATCGACGCCGACACCGCGCGCCGCGATGCCGAGGGCATCGAGCATCACGTCAGCGAAGCGACGCTGGCGGTGTTCGCCGAATTCGTGCGCAAGCACGGCGCGGCGCGATGACTGTCGGCGACGACGCGCAACTGGCGCGCGACGAGCACTGGATGCGGCACGCACTGGCCCTGGCCGAGCGCGCCGAGCGCGAGTTCGACGAGATCCCGGTCGGTGCGGTCCTGGTCTCGGCCGAGGATGAGGTGTTGGGCGAGGGCTGGAACCTCAACATCGCCGAACACGATCCCAGCGCGCATGCCGAGATCGTCGCGCTGCGCCAGGCCGGCCGCCGGCTCGGCAACCATCGCCTGGTCGGCAGCCGCCTGTACGTGACTCTGGAACCGTGCGCGATGTGCGCGATGGCGGTGGTGCATGCGCGGGTGGCGGAGCTGGTCTACGCCGCCACCGATCCCAAGACCGGGGCCTGCGGCAGCGTGTTCGACCTGATCGCCGACCCGCGCCACAACCATCGCGTGCAGGTGCGTGGCGGGGTGCTGGCGGCGGCGGCCAGCACGCGGCTGACCAACTATTTCCGCGCCAAGCGCGGCAAGCCGCCACTCGGCGAGTGAGCGTCCAGCCCCTGCCTGTCACGCAGCCCGCGCGGTATCATTGACGCTTGATACGACACTTCCGCGCCGGCCTCGCCGCCGCGAACGACAGGACGGTGATATGGCGCAAGCGCACGTGGCGAACGATCGGCTGATCTGGATCGATCTGGAAATGACCGGCTTGGATACCGATCGCGATTCGATCATCGAAATCGCCACGGTGGTGACCGACGCGCAGCTCAACGTGCTGGCCGAAGGCCCGGAGTTCGCCATCGCTCATCCGCTGCAGACGCTGGAGGCGATGGACGAGTGGAACCGCAACCAGCACCGCCATTCCGGTCTGTGGCAGCGCGTGCTCGACAGCCAGGTCACGCTGGCGCAGGCCGAGGCCGAGACCATGGCGTTCCTGACCCAGTGGTGCAAGCCCGGCACCTCGCCGATGTGCGGCAACTCGATCTGCCAGGACCGGCGTTTCCTGCACCGGCAGATGCCGCGGCTGGAGCGGTTCTTCCACTACCGCAATCTTGACGTGTCGACGTTGAAGGAACTGGCGCGGCGCTGGGCGCCGGCGGTGTCGGCCGGCCTGACCAAGACCTCCTCGCATACCGCGCTCAGCGACGTGCACGATTCCATCGACGAACTGCGCTACTACCGTCCCTTCATGGGCAGGCTGGGCGGGCAGGGCGAGGGCTGATCCGCGAACCTTGCGCGTCGGGGCGCATGCGGAACACCGCCCGACGCTCGTCGGGCGGATGCAGTGGTGCAGGAATACAGAAGGTGAAGCCGCCGCTCAGCGCGCCAGCGGCGGTCCCGGCTTGGTCTCGCCGTCGTCGGTGACGCCTTTGGTCAACAATTCCGCGATCGGGCGGCCGTCGGCATCGTGGTGGTACACGTGCAGGTCGCGTTGCGGATACGGAATGCTCAGCCCGTTCTCCAGCAGCTGGTTGCGGATCTGCTCCAGCGTGCTGCTCTTGGCCGCGCCGAAATCGCTGTTCTTGGCGTAGCCGAACAACATCAGGTCCACCGTGCTCTCGCCCAGGTTGGTGACCTGCACGAATGGGGCGGGCGTCTTCAGGATGTTCGGATTCTCCTGCGCGATCTGCAGCAACAGCTCCTGCGCCTTCTTCAGGTCGTCGCCGTAGCCGACGCCGACGGTGATCTCCAGGCGCCGGTTGGGCAGGGTGCTGTAGTTGACGATCGGCGCGGTGGTGATGGTGCTGTTGGGCAGGGTCACCATGCGCTCGTCGAAGGTGCGGATGCGGGTCTGGAAGATACGGATCTCGTCGACCACGCCTTCCTGCCCGGCCACCACCACGTGGTCGCCGTCGCGCATCGGCCGCAGCACGATCAGCATCACCCCGGAGGCGATGTTGGACAGCGAGTCCTTCAGCGCCAGGCCCACCGCCAGGCCGGCGGCGCCGAGCACGGCGAACAGCGAGGTCGGCGGTACGCCGATCTTCTGCAGCGCGGTGACCAGCACCAGCACCAGCATCAACGCATAGGCGACGTTGCGCAGGAAGTTGCTGAGCGTGGTTTCCACCCGCGCCCGCAGCAGCGCTCTGCGCAGCCATTCACTCAGGCGCTTGGCGATCCACATCCCGACCACCAGGATCAGGATCGCCACGCCCCAGTTGAGCGCGTACTGCGCCCAGTCCAGCGTCCGCCAGTCGAACGGGCGCGCCGCCCGCGCCGCAGGCGCAGCGGTCGTGGCCACCGTCAGTGCCGTCAGCCACGACTGCATCGGCATCACCCCTGGCTCTTGAGCTTGGCCAGGCGCAGCCAGGTGTCGACCACGGTGTCGGGATTCAACGACACCGACTCGATGCCTTCCTGCATCAGCCACTCGGCCAGGTCAGGGTGATCCGACGGGCCCTGGCCGCAGATGCCCACGTACTTGCCCTTGGCGCGCGCGGCCTTGATCGCCATCGACAGCATCTTCTTGACCGCCGGATTGCGCTCGTCGAACAGGTGCGCCACGATCGAGGAGTCGCGGTCCAGGCCCAGGGTGAGCTGGGTGAGATCGTTGGAGCCGATCGAGAAGCCGTCGAAGATCTCCAGGAATTCCTCGGCCAGCAGCGCGTTCGACGGCACCTCGCACATCATGATGATCTTCAGGCCGTTCTCGCCCTGGCGCAGACCGTTGCTGGCCAATACCTCGACGACCTTGCGGCCTTCCTCGAGGGTGCGCACGAACGGGATCATGACCCACATGTTGTCCAGGCCCATTTCGTTGCGGACCTTGAGCACCGCCTTACATTCCAGCGCGAACGCCGCGGCGAAGCTCGGGTCGACGTAGCGGCTGGCGCCGCGGAAGCCGATCATCGGGTTCTCTTCGTGCGGTTCGTAGTTGCTGCCGCCGATCAGGTTGGCGTACTCGTTGGACTTGAAGTCCGACAGGCGCACGATCACCGGGTGCGGCGCCACCGACGCGGTCAGCGTGGCGATGCCTTCGGCCAGACGGTTGACGTAGAAGCTCACCGGGTCGGCGTAACCGGCGATCTTCGCGTCGATCTTCTTCTTGGTCGCCGCATCCTGCTTGGCGTATTCCAGCAGCGCATTGGGATGGATGCCGATGTGCGCGGCGATGATCATTTCCAGGCGCGCCAGGCCGATGCCGGCATTGGGCAGCTGGCCGAAATCGAACGCGCGCTCCGGGTTGGCCACGTTCATCATGATCTTCAGCGGCGCCGGCGGCATGTTACCCAGGTCCGTGGTGGTGCGCTCGAACGGCAGGCGCTCGCCATAGATGTAGCCGGTGTCGCCTTCGGCGCAGCTGACCGTCACTTCCTTGCCGTCCTCGACCAGCTCCATCGCGTTGCCGGTACCGACCACTGCCGGCACGCCCAGCTCGCGGGCGATGATCGCCGCGTGGCAGGTGCGGCCGCCGCGGTTGGTGACGATCGCCGAGGCGCGCTTCATCACCGGCTCCCAATCGGGGTCGGTCATGTCCGCGACCAGCACGTCGCCGGGCTGCACCCGGTTCATGTCGTCCAGGCTGCGCACCACGCGGGCGACGCCGGCGCCGATCTTCTGGCCGATGGCACGGCCTTCGGCGATCACCTCGCCGCGCTGCTGCAGCGCGAAGCGTTCGATCTGAGTGGCGTGGCCGCGCGACTTCACCGTCTCCGGGCGCGCCTGCACGATGAACAGCTTGCCGCTGACGCCGTCCTTCGCCCACTCGATGTCCATCGGGCGCTGGTAGTGCTGCTCGATCACCAGCGCCTGCTTGGCCAGTTCCTGCACATCCTCGTCGTTGATCGAGAAGGTGTTGCGCAGTTCGGCCGGGGTGTCCTCGATGCGCACGCGCTCGCCGGGCACGTCCGAATACACCATGCGGATCAGCTTGCTGCCCAGCGAACGGCGCAGGATCGCCGGCTTGCCGGCCTTGAGGGTGGGCTTGTAGACGTAGAACTCGTCGGGATTGACCGCGCCCTGCACGACCATCTCGCCGAGGCCGAAGCTCGAGGTAACGAACACCACGTCACGGAAACCGGATTCGGTGTCCAGGGTGAACAGCACGCCGGAGGAGCCGACGCCGGAGCGCACCATCAGCTGCACGCCGGCCGAGAGGAACACGTCCTCGTGCTTGAAGCCGTGGTGCACGCGGTAGGCGATGGCGCGATCGTTGTAGAGGCTGGCGAAGACTTCCTTGACCTTGTGCACGACATCGTCGGCGCCGGTCACGTTGAGAAAGGTCTCCTGCTGGCCGGCGAAGCTGGCGTCGGGCAGGTCTTCGGCGGTCGCCGAGGAGCGCACCGCCACGGCCACGTCGCCGCCGCCGTTCTCGCTGCATAGCTGCGCATAGGCCTCGCGGATCGCCTGGTCCAGTTCCGGCTGCAGCGGCGCGTCGATCACCCAGCCGCGGATTTCCTTGCCGGCGGCGGTCAGTGCGCTCACGTCTTCCACGTCCAGCGTGGCCAGCTTGTCGAAGATGCGCTGGTACAGATCGTTGTGGGCGACGAAGGCCTTGAACGCTTCGGCAGTAGTGGCGAAGCCGCCCGGCACGGACACGCCGAGGCCCGCCAGGTTGCCGATCATTTCGCCGAGGGAGGAATTCTTGCCACCAACGCGAGCCAGGTCGGCCAGGCGCAGCTCATGCAACCACAGGATGTTCTCGTTCAAGCGCGATGCTCCGTTAGGCCATCGCCCGAGGCGGGCTGAATGGCCGCGTCCGTGAGGGAAGAAGCCGATATGATGCAGTGCGCACCCGAGCCGGCACAAGCGAAGCGGGCGCATCCGTTGGGTTTCAGCCAGGAGAATGCAGGCAATGTCGACGATCAGACCGGTGTTCTACGTGTCCGATGGAACCGGTATCACCGCTGAAACCATTGGGCATAGCCTGCTCACCCAGTTCAGCGGTTTCAGCTTCGTCACCGACCGCATGTCGTTCGTCGACGATCCGGAAAAAGCCCGTGACGCGGCGCAGCGCATCCATGCCGCGGGCGAGCGCTATCAGGTTCGGCCAATCGTGGTCAACTCCTGCGTCGATCCGCAACTGAGCATGTTGCTGGCCGAGAGCGGGGCGCTGATGCTCGACGTGTTCGCGCCCTTCATCGAGCCGCTGGAGCGCGAATTGAACGCGCCGCGGCACTCGCGGGTGGGACAGGCGCACGGTCTGGTCGATTTCGAGACCTACCACCGCCGCATCAACGCGATGAACTTCGCACTCGCGCACGACGACGGCATCGCGCTCACCTACGACGAGGCCGACGTGATCCTGGTGGCGGTCTCGCGCGCGGGCAAGACCCCGACCTGCATCTACCTGGCGCTGCATTACGGCGTGCGCGCGGCCAACTATCCGTTGACCGACGAGGATCTGGAGAGCGATCGGTTGCCGCCGCGGTTGCGTGCCTACCGCAACAAGCTGTTCGGGCTGACCATCGATCCGGAACGGTTGCAGCAGATCCGCCAGGAGCGGCGGCCGAATTCGCGCTACTCCAGTGCGGAGACCTGCCGGCGCGAAGTGGCGGCCGCCGAAACCATGTTCCGCATGGAGCGGATTCCGACCCTGAGCACCACGCATACCTCGATCGAGGAGATTTCCAGCAAGGTGCTGACGACGTTGGGATTGCAGCGCGAGATGTTCTGAGCGGGCGGGGCCGCTCCTGGCGGCAATGGAATTTCCGCACGTCGCCGCATGGATTTCCACGGTAGGCCGCCGGCGCCGATCCGTCAATGCTGCCGCCGGCGCGATCCAGCGTGTAGGATCGGTCCATGCAGCACGCCATGACCCGCAGCGAACGCATCCCCCGGCTCAGCCGTTTCGGCTGGCTGATGGGGCTGTACGCCGAGAACTATCTGCACCTGAACCGCCTGTTCGTGCCGGCCGACCTCGAGGCCGGCAGCTACGTGTCCAGCATCGGCGACGGCCTGGACCTGCGCCTGGACGTGATCGAGCGGCACCGCTACACCGTCGAACTGCGCCTGACCTACGACCTGTGCGATCCGCTGACCGGCGAGCCGGACCCGTCGGCCTACGTGCGCCTGTACCTGGACGCGCGCCAGGCCGAGACCACGCATTGCTACGTCGGCCGCCGCTGGCAGGACGTGATGGGGCTGTACCCGCCGCCGGCGGAGCTGATCAGCCACCGCATGCGCATGAACACCTTCCTCGGCAAATGGCTGGAATACCTGGCCGAGCGCGGCCACGGCGTGGCCACGCTGCGACCGGCGCCGCCCCTGCCGCGCGACGCCGCGACGCCGGCCGTTTAAACGTCTAGCCTCAGGCTAGACCAGGCAACAGCGCGGATACGGCATACTGCGCGCCCGTCGCCCTCCGCCGTCACCGCATGCCTTACACCCCCATCGTCGCCACCTTGGGCTACGTGCTCTCGCCCGACCGTACCCAGGTGCTGCTGGTCCACCGCAATGCCCGGCCCGGCGACCATCACCTGGGCAAGTACAACGGTCTTGGCGGCAAGGTGGAGGCGGACGAGGACGTGCTGGCCGGCATGCGCCGCGAGATCCTGGAAGAGGCCGGCATCACCTGCGAGGCGCTGCAATTGCGCGGCACCATCAGCTGGCCGGGGTTCGGCAAGCACGGTGAGGACTGGCTGGGTTTCGTGTTCCTGATCGAGGCTTACACGGGCGAGCCGTTCGCCGAGAACGCGGAGGGCACGTTGGCCTGGGTGCCGATTGAGCAGATGGACACGCTGCCGCTGTGGGAGGGCGACCGTCACTTCCTGCCGCTGGTGTTCGACGGCGACCCGCGCCCGTTCCACGGGGTCATGCCGTACCGCGACGGGCGCATGCAGTCCTGGCGCTATTCGCGGGTCTGACACGCTCGCGCTGCCATAAAGCCCCTCTCCCTTCGGGAGAGGGGTTGGGGGTGAGGGTCCGGCGCGAAAGCGTCTCGCGGAGTTTGGGTGCACGAGGCTTCGCCCGCACCCTCATCCGCCCCTGCGGGGCACCTTCTCCCAATGAGAGAAGGGAACAGCCTAAGCCCCTCTCCCACCGGGAGAGGGGTTGGGGGTGAGGGTACGGCGCGAAAGCGTCTCGCGGAGTTTGGGTGCACGAGGCTTCGCCCGCACCCTCATCCGCCCCTGCGGGGCACCTTCTCCCGAGGGGAGAAGGACGAGCGCTGGCGCCTCTCCCGTCGTCCGGCGCACCGCTCGGTCGACCCCCGCGTGATGCCGCGTCGGGCTTGTCCACAGCGGCTGTGGATCGATTCTGCACAAGCCTGTGGGCAAGCGTGGCAAGTCACTGAAATGGCTGCCCGATTTTGCCGGGTGGTGAAAATTTCAGCAGTCCCGGTCGCGCTTCTCCACAGCCGGTGTGGATGAAATCGCACGAACGCTGTGGATAAGATCCGGGTGGCGTTGTGCCGCAACGGCCGCCGCCGTGTTGGCGAAAAATTCGCCAGTGTCGATCGCGCGATCCAGCAGCCGGACCTGCGTGCTTGCCGCAGCGCTACTGCGCGGTCCAGCCGCCGTCGATGGCGATGGTCTGCGCGGTGATGTTGCGCGCCGCCGGCGAGGCCAGGAACGCCACGCAGCCGGCCAGTTCGTCGTAAGCGATGAACACGCCCTTGGGCATCGGCTTGAGCATCACCTGGGCGATCACGTCGGCTTCGGAAATGCCGCGGGTGCGCGCCTGGTCGGCGATCTGCTTGTCCACCAGCGGCGTTTTCACATAGCTGGGGCAGAGCGTGTTGATGGTGATGTCGGTATCGGCGGTCTCCAGCGCGATCACCTTGGAGAAGCCGACCAGGCCGTGCTTGGCGGCGACGTAGGCACTCTTGTACGGGCTGGCGACCAGTGAATGGATGCTGCCGATGTTGACGATGCGGCCGAAGCCGCGCTCGCGCATGCCCGGCAGCACCGCCTGGGTCAGCCGCGCCACGCCGGTCAGCATCACCTCCACCAGCAGGCTCCACCTGTCCATCGGGAACTCCTGCAATGGCGCCACGTGCTGCAGCCCGGCGTTGTTGACCAGCACGTCCACCGGCCGGCTGACGGCGGCCAGCGCCGCGGCGATGCTGCCTGCGCTGGCCACGTCCAGCGCCACCGCCTCGGCCGAGCCGCCGGCCTGGCGCAACTGCGCGGCGACCGCGTCGGCGGCAGCCAGGTCGAGGTCGCTGACGACGATGTGGCGGCCGCCCGCGGCAAGTTCGTGGGCGATGCCGGCGCCGATGCCGCTGGCGGCGCCGGTGATCAGGACGGTCTGCATGGGGAGTGCCTGCGCGGAAGTGGGGAGCGGCCAGCGTAGCAGCGCGCGGCGACGCCCGGCAGCGGCCGCTCGCCAGTGCGGCGGCGCCACGCTACCCTGTGCTGTCGCTCGCCGCTCACGCCGGATCCGCCACGTTATGCCGATGAAACGCCACTTCTCCATGCTGCGCGAGTTCCAGCTGGCCGACTGGTTCACCCTGGCCAATGCCTTCTGCGGCACCGGCGCGGTGTTCGCGGCGATGCGCTTCCTGCAGGACGGCCGGCGCAGCGATCTGCTGTTCGGCATGGCGCTGATCCCGCTGGCGTTCGTGTTCGACGCGCTGGACGGCCGGGTGGCGCGCTGGCGCAAGTCGTCCTCGACCCTGGGCCGCGAGCTGGACTCGCTGGCCGACGTGATCTCCTTCGGCGTGGCCCCGGCGGCGCTGGCCTATGCCTGCGGCATGCAGGGCGGCTGGGACTGGCTGGTGCTGAGTTTCTTCGTCTGCTGCGGGGTCAGCCGCCTGGCCCGCTACAACGTCACCGCCGAGCAGATCGCCGGCGACGGCGACAAGGTGCCGTACTTCGAGGGCACGCCGATCCCGAGCAGCCTGGGGCTGGTCATCGTGCTGGCGATCGCGGCGCACCTTGGCCATATCGGCGATGCCTTGTGGTGGGGCGAATGGCGACTGGGGCCGTGGCTGCTGCACCCGCTGTCGCTGCTGTTCGCCTTGTCCGGCTCGCTGATGATCAGCAAGACGCTGCGCATTCCCAAGCCCTGATCGCAGCGGGTTGCTATCATCGCGGGCCAGTTCGGGAGAGTGGCGATGAAGGCTAGCGGCGGCGGTGGCGCCGGCGATTTCGAGGCGATGACGCGGCAGTACTGGGAGGCCTGGAATGCCGCGTTGCGCCAGGGCGCACCGGCCCCCGCGTCGGCCGCGGCTGGCGACGGCACCGGTTCCTGGCGCGAGGCGATCGCGGCCTGGAGCCAGTGGCTGCCGCGCGGTGGCGCGCCGCAGGCCGAGGACGCGGTGGCGCAATTCCAGCAACATGCCGGCGACTGGCTCGGCGCGATGCAGCAGGTGGCCGCGCAGTTCGCCGGCCGCGACGCCAGCAGCGCCGACGTCGCCGAGGCCTGGAAACGCCAGGTGCAGGGCAAGCGCGAGCAGTTGCTGCAATGGCTGCTGGGCGCGGTGCGCGGTACCGGTCAGGGTGGCATCGATCCGTGGTTGCAGCAGGCGGCGCAGTGGCTGCAAGGGCTGCAGCGCGACAGCGGTCCGTGGCTGCAGATGCCCGGGTTCGGCCCGGCGCGCAACCACCAGGCGCGCTGGCGGGCGCTGGCCAAGGCGCAGCAGGACTACCAGGCGCAGTTGCAGGCCTATCTGGGGCTGCTGCAGGGCGCCATCGACCGCGCCTTCGGCCTGTTCGAGGAGAAGCTGCGCGGCCACGAGGACCCGGGCCGGCAACTGACCAATGCGCGGGCGATGTTCGACCTGTGGATCGACGCGGCCGAGGAAGCCTATGCGGCGGCCGCGCTGTCGCCGGAGTTCCGCCAGGTCTACGCAGACGTCGCCAACGCGCAGATGCGCCTGCGCGCCCTGCTGCAGCGCGAGACCGAGCAGGTCTGCGAGCAGGTTGGCCTGCCCACACGCACCGAACTGGATGCCGCGCATCGGCGTATCGCCGACCTGGAACGGCGGCTGCGGCGGATCGAGCGCGCAGAAGGGCAGGGTGCGCCTGCCGCGCCTGCACCTGCTGCTGCGCCCCCTCCTTCTGCGCCGCGGAAAAGCGCCAGGAAGACCGCCGCCAAGCCCGCCGCTGCGAAGGCGGCAGCAGGCGCACCCGAATCCAAATCCAGATCCAACGCCGCCAAGCCAGCGAAGGCCGCGCCCGCCACCCCGTCGCGGCGGGCGGGACCCAAGCCCGCTGGGCGTCGGAGTCGCGCATGAAGGGACCGCTGAGTTTCAGCAGCGACGATCTGCTCCAGGAAACCCTGGAGCTGCAACGCAAGCTGCTCGAAGGCCTGCGCGTGCTGCCGGGCCTGGACACGGTGGACTACGGCGCCACCGCGCGCCAGGAAGTGTGGCGCGACGGCAAGGTGGTGCTGTACCGCTTCGTCGGCGAGCGCCCGCCCACCGCCAAGGTGCCGCTGCTGATCGTCTATGCCCTGGTCAACCGCCCCTACATGGTCGATCTGCAGGCCGACCGCTCGCTGGTGCAGGGCCTGCTGGCGCTGGGCGAGGACGTCTACGTGCTGGACTGGGGCTACCCGGATCGGTCCGAGCGTTACCTGACGCTGGAGGATTACCTGCTGCGCTATATCGACGGCGCAGTGGACCATCTGCGCGCGGCCGCTGACGGCGCGCCGGTCAACATGCTCGGCATTTGCCAGGGCGGCACGTTCTCGCTGTGCTACGCGGCGCTGCAGCCGGAGAAGGTGCGCAACCTGGTCACCATGGTCACGCCGGTGGATTTCCATACCCCGGACAACATGCTGTCCAACTGGGCGCGCCAGGTCGACGTCGACCTGTTCGTGGACACGCTGGGCAACGTGCCGGCGGATCTGATGAACGTCAGCTACCTGATGCTCAAGCCGTTCCGGCTGAATCTGCAGAAGTACGTCGGTCTGCTCGACATCCTCGACGATCCGCGGGCGCTGGAAGATTTCCTGCGCATGGAGAAATGGATCTTCGATTCGCCCGATCTGGCCGGCGAGACCTTCCGCGAGTTCGTCAAGCAGTTCTACCAGGACAATGCGCTGATGCACGGGCGCGCGCGCATCGGTGCGCACACGGTGGACCTGGGCCGGGTCACCATGCCGGTGCTCAACGTCTATGCCGAGCAGGACCACCTGGTGCCGCCGGACGCGTCGCGGGCGCTGCGCGGCGTGGTCGGCAGCTGCGACTACGCCGAACTGAGTTTCCGCGGCGGCCATATCGGCATCTACGTCTCCGGCCGTGCCCAGCGCGAAGTGCCGGCGGCGCTGCACCGGTGGCTGGCCGAACGCGATGGCGGGCACTGAGCGCTGATCGCCGCGTTCCGTCACGCGGTGCCCGCCTGGCGCGGGTAGAGTGGGTTGCCGCCGTTGCTGGAGCCGCCGCCATGTCGCAACCCCGTTCGCTGTCGCGCTCCTTGAACGACCGCATGATCGCGGGCGTGATGGGCGGCATCGCGCACCGCTTCGGCTGGAATGCAACCCTGCTGCGGGTGCTGTACGTGGTCGGCTCGATCGTCTCGGCCGCGTTCCCCGGCATCCTGGTCTATCTGATCCTGTGGCTGCTGATTCCCAACGAAGCCGACTGAAGCGGCCGCTGCCGCCGGCCTGGCGCCGTGCCGGCATCGCCGTCGGTGTGCTGTGGACCTTGCCCAATACCTTGCTCGGTGTGCTTGCTGGGGGCATCGCGCTGGCCTTCGGTGCGCGCCTGCGCTTCAGCCGCCGCGAGCTGGCGCTGGTGTTCGAACGGATGCCGTTGCGGCCGCGCGGGGCGATGACCCTGGGCAACGTGATCCTGCTCAGCGCCGACGATCTGGACGTGGCCTGCGCCACCTACGAACACGCCGCCGGTCGTTGCCGGCATCCCGCGGTACGGCTCGGCGACCACGAACGTGCGCACGTGCTGCAGTACATGCTGCTGGGACCGTTGTTCCTGCCGGTGTACCTGGCGTGCGGCGGTGTCAGCGTGCGCAATCCATTGGAACGCGCCGCGGATCGCTATGCGCTGCAAGGCCGCGGCTGGTGGCCGGGCACTGGTTGAGTGCGTGGCGCCAGCAAACCGCTGCGTTCGCCATGCACGACGTTATCGCGTAGGAGCGGCTTCAGCCGCGACAGGGGGCGTTCCCGGGAAAGCCCGTCGCGGCTGAAGCCGCTCCTACGGAGGTACCAGTGGCGCTTGTAGCGGCTCGGGTCAGTCGAGCCGGGAGAAGCCGAACAGGCGCTTGAGCGGATGCGCATGCCGCTCGATCTGCGCGCGCAGCAGGCCGGCGCCGATCATGCTGTAGGTGATGCCGTTGCCGCCGTAGGCCATCGCGAACTGTACGCGCGGGCCGTGCTGCGGGTGCGGGCCGAAGAACGGCAGGCCGTCCTCGGTCTCGGCGAAGGTGCCGGCCCAGGCGAAGGTCGGCTGCAGCTTGAGCCCAGGCATTACCTTGGCGATCTTGCGCGACAGCGTGCGCGCCTTGCTGTCGACGCGCGCGTCGCGGCGCGCCGGCACATCCACGCTGTCGTCCTCGCCGCCGGCGACGACGCGGCCGTTGCCGGTGCTGCGCAGGTACAGGTACGGCCGCGCGCTTTCCCAGATCATGGTGTCGCGCAGCGGGCCGAGAACGGAGGGTTCCAGCGGGTCGCTGACGAAGGCGTAGCTGCTGCGGTTGCGCGCCACGCGCTGGTCCAGCCAATGCTGATTGGCGTAGCCGGCGGCCATCACCACGTGGCCGGCGCGCACCTGCGCGCCCTGGTCGGTGTGCAGGGTCACGCCTCGGCCATTGACCTGGATCCGTGCGATGCGGGTGCGGTCGTAGACGCCAACCCCGCGCCGGAACGCGCGGCCGAGCAGGCGATAGGTAAGGCGGTACGGATCCACTCGCGCGGCCTGGTGACTGAGGATCGCGCCGTGCGCCTGGATGCCGTAGTTGGCGTCCAGCGCCTGCGCGCCCAACCATTCCACGTCCAGGCCGTGCCGCGCACGCACCTCCAGCTCCTCCTGTAGCACCCGCACGTGCCGGCGCTTGCTGGCGTAGTACAGGCTGTCGTTCCAGCCGAAGTCGACATCGCGCAGCGGCCGCACCAGGTCGCGCAGCTGCTCCAATGCTTGCGCGCAGGCGCCATAGGCCAGCGCGGCAGCGGGTTCGCCATAGCGCTTGGCCAGGTCGATCAGGTGGGTGTCGATCTCGTACTGCAACAGTGCCGTGCTGGCGGCGGTGCTGCCCCAGCCGATGTCGCGCTGCTCCAGCACCGTCACCGCGTGCCCGTGCGTGCTCAGTTCTTCGGCGATCAGCGCGCCGGTAATGCCGCCGCCGACCACGGCGACATCGCAGCGCACGTCGTCGCGTAGCTGCGGGAAACTCTGCATGAGGCCGTTGCGGACCGACCAGAAGGGATAACCGCTCTTGAGATCCATGACGCCCCGGCACAGAGAAGATGTGCGACTTACGCGCAGGCCTGGTTAAGTCAGCGTGAGCCGCGGCGGACGTCATGCTCGGGCAAACAGCCGCGATTAACCTCGGTGCAGAAGGCCCTCACATGGCGCTGTGTATGGTGCGCGCCAGTTCCACGAATTCCCTGTAGAGAAAGCGTCATGTCGGTCGTTCTGTATATCGGTGGCAGCAAGGACGGAGAGAAGGGCGTGATGCCCTACGGTTTCCGCAAGTCCATGAAGGAAACCGAGGCAGGCCCGGAAATCTACGTCGAGCGCGTGCTGGCGTTGAGCGACCGGCAGGTGCGGATCATGGCGCTGGAGTCGCTGCAGGACGATATCGTGGTAGAACGCCTGCACAGGTATTATTCGCGTTGACGCCGGCGTGCGAACCCCGGTGTGGCCGCCCGTCTAGCCGGGCCAGCGACGGTTCGCATCGACCTGCCATCGACCATGCCCGCACCAGAAATCAGCAACTGCCCGGCGCCGCACACCACCGTCGACCCTGACGCTCCCACCGACATGTCCAACCAGCGCAGCGATATCTTCTTCGCTGCCGTGCAGACCACGCGCATGCCCATGATCGTCACCGATCCGCGGCAGCCGGACAACCCGATCATCTTCGTCAATCGCGCGTTCCTGGAGATGACCGGGTATGGCAGCGATGAGCTGATCGGCAACAACTGCCGTTTCCTGCAGGGACCGGACACCGACCGGGAAACGGTGCGCAGCATCCGCGATGCGATCACCTCGAGCGACGAAGTGGCGGTGGAGATCCTCAACTACCGCAAGGACGGTTCAAGCTTCTGGAACGCGCTGTACATCTCTCCGGTCTACGACGACCGCGGCGAGCTGGTGTACTTCTTCGGTTCGCAGCTGGACGTCAGCCGTCGCCGCGACGCCGAGGATGCGCTGCGCCAGGCGCAGAAGATGGAAGCGCTGGGTCAGCTCACCGGCGGTATCGCCCACGACTTCAACAACCTGCTGCAGGTCATGTCCGGGTACCTGGAACTGATCGAGCATGCGGTCGAGAGCGATCCGCTGAATCCGCTGCTGCTGCGCAAGAGCGTGGACCGCGCGCGCGATGCCGCCGGCCAGGCCGCGCGCCTGACCCAGCAGTTGTTGGCGTTCGCGCGCAAGCAGAAACTGGAAGGGCGCGTGCTCAACCTCAATACCCTGGTGGCCGGGATGAGCGATGTGGCCGAGCGGACGCTGGGCGACGGCATCGCGTTTTCGCTGGAACTGGCGCCGGACCTGCGCAACTGCCGGATCGACCCGACCCAGGCCGAGGTGGCGCTGCTGAACATCCTGATCAATGCCCGCGATGCCATGGCCGAACAGGCATCGCCGCGCCTGGTGATCCAGACCCGCAACGTCTCGGTGCGCGCCGACGAACCCACCACCTACGACAACCTGCTGCCCGGCCATTATGTATGCGTGTCGATCACCGACAACGGCAGCGGCATGCCGCCGGAGGTGCTGACGCGGGTGCTGGATCCGTTCTTCACCACCAAGGAAGAAGGCAAGGGCACCGGCCTGGGCCTGTCGATGGTGTACGGCTTCGCCAAGCAGTCCGGCGGCGCGGTGCGCCTGTATTCGGAGGATGGCCACGGCACCACCGTGCGCCTGTACTTCCCGATCGACGACAACGTCGAGAACATGGCGCCGCGCGATTCGCGCACGCGCCGTCCGTTCGACCGCCAGGGCGACGAGACCATCCTGATCGTCGAGGACCGGCCGGACATCGCCGAGCTGGCGCGGCTGTTCCTGGAGGACCAGGGCTATGCCACGCATGTCGTCTACAACGCCCGCGAGGCGCTGGAACTGCTCGACACCGGCGTGCACGTGGACCTGCTGTATTCGGACCTGATCATGCCGGGCGGCCTCAACGGCGTGATGCTGGCGCGCGAGGCGCGGCGGCGCCGGCCCAAGATCAAGGTGCTGCTGACCACCGGCTATGCGGAGTCCTCGATCGAGCGCACCGATGCCGGCGGCAACGAGTTCGAGGTGCTGGCCAAGCCGTATAACCGCCAGGAGCTCACCCGCAAGGTGCGCATGGTGTTGGACGGTCCCAACGGCGTGAGCTGACCGACAGGTCGGCGCGCGCCTGTCAACGGGGTTTCCCGGCGGCGCGCGCACTGCGAAAATGCGGGTTTTCCGCAAGGCGGCTTCGGCCGGACGCAATGCACGACACTCAGCTCGCCCAGCAGATCGCCAACACCATCGCCGCCGAGATCGGCGCGCAGCCGGCGCAGGCCCGCGCCGCCATCGCCCTGCTCGACGAGGGCGCCAGCGTCCCGTTCATCGCGCGCTACCGCAAGGAAGTGACCGGCGGGCTGGACGACACCCAGTTGCGCAACCTGGAAGTGCGCCTGACCTATCTGCGCGAACTGGAAGAGCGCCGTGCCGCGGTGCTGGCCAGCATCGCCGAGCAGGGCAAGCTCAGCGACGAGTTGCGCGCGGAGATCGTCGCCGCCGATACCAAGTCGCGGCTGGAAGATCTGTACCTGCCATACAAGCCCAAGCGCCGCACGCGCGCGCAGATCGCCCGCGAGGCCGGGCTGGAGCCGCTGGCCGACGGCCTGCTGGCCGATCCGACGCTGGTGCCGGAGACCTTCGCCGCCGGCTTCGTCGATGCCGACAAGGGCGTGGCCGACGTCAAGGCCGCGCTGGAAGGCGCGCGCGCGATCCTGATGGAGCGTTGGGGCGAGGACGCCGCGCTGGTCGGCGAACTGCGCAGCTGGCTGGGCGAGGTCGGGGTCATCCGCGCGCGCGTGGCCGAGGGCAAGGAGCAGGAAGGCGCCAAGTACCGCGATTACTTCGATCACGCCGAAGCGCTGGCCAAGATTCCTTCGCACCGGCTGCTGGCGCTGTTCCGCGCGCGCCGCGAGGAGATCGTGTACCTGGAACTGGATCCGGGCAGCGAGGCCGAGGCCGGCCACCAGTACGCCGAAGGCCGCGTCGCGTTGCGTGCCGGCATCGCCAACCAGGGCCGCTCCGGCGACCGCTGGCTGCTGGATGCCTGTCGCATGACCTGGCGCGCCAAGCTGCACATGCACCTGCTGCTGGACCTGTTCAACCAGGCGCGCGAAAAGGCCGAGGCCGAGGCGATCGCGGTGTTCGGCGACAACCTGCAGGACCTGATGCTGGCGGCGCCGGCCGGGCCGCGCGTGACCCTGGGCCTGGACCCGGGCATCCGCACCGGCTGCAAGATCGCCGTGGTCGACGCCACCGGCAAGCTGCTGGCCACCGACACCATCTATCCGCACGAGCCGCGCCGGCAGTGGGACCAGTCGCTGCACACGCTGCGGCAGCTGTGCACGCAGCACGGCGTCGAGCTGATCGCGATCGGCAACGGTACCGCCAGCCGCGAGACCGACAAGCTGGCCGCGGACCTGATCAAGCAGAACCCGCAGCTGAAGCTGGAGAAGATCGTGGTCAGCGAGGCCGGCGCCTCGGTGTACTCGGCCTCCGAGTTCGCCGCCAAGGAATTCCCGCAGCTCGACGTGTCGCTGCGCGGCGCGGTGTCGATCGCGCGGCGCCTGCAGGATCCGCTGGCGGAACTGGTCAAGATCGAGCCCAAGGCGATCGGCGTGGGCCAGTATCAGCACGACGTCGACCAGTACCGCCTGGCGCGGGCGCTGGATGCGCGCGTGGAGGATTGCGTGAACGCGGTCGGTGTGTACGTCAATACCGCTTCGGCGGCGCTGCTCTCGCGGGTGTCCGGGCTGTCGTCGAGCGTGGCCGAGAACATCGTGCGCCACCGCGACGACAACGGCCCGTTCAAGCGCCGCAAGGACCTGCTCAAGGTGCCGCGGCTGGGCGACAAGACCTTCGAACAATGCGCCGGCTTCCTGCGCATCGCCGATGGCGAGGAGCCGCTGGACGCCTCGGCGGTGCATCCGGAAGCCTACCCGGTGGTGGAGCGCATCGTCGGCGCCACCGGCAAGCCGATCAAGGCGCTGATCGGCGACGGCGGCTTCCTGCGCGGCCTCAGGCCGGACCAGTTCACCGACGAGAAGTTCGGCCTGCCGACCGTGCGCGACATCCTCAAGGAACTGGAAAAGCCGGGCCGCGATCCGCGCCCGGAGTTCAAGGCCGCGCGTTTCGCCGACGGCGTGGAGGACATCAAGGACCTCAAGCCGGGCATGGTGCTGGAAGGCGTGGTCAGCAACGTCGCCGCCTTCGGCGCGTTCGTCGACATCGGCGTGCACCAGGACGGTCTGGTGCACATCTCCGCGCTCTCGGACAGCTACGTCAAGGATCCGCGCGACGTGGTCAAGGCCGGCGACATCGTCAAGGTCAAGGTGCTGGAGGTGGACGTGGCGCGCAAGCGCATCGCGCTGACCCGGCGCCTGGACGACACGCCGGCACCGGCGCGTCCCGCCGACCGCGACAGCGGTGCGCGGAATGCCGGCGGCCCGCCGCGGCGCGAGCGCGACGGGCGCGGCAACCCGGGCGGCGGCAACGCCAAGCCGCGTCCGGCCGCGGCGGCGGCGCCGGTCAACAGCGCGCTGGCCGACGCGTTCGCCCGCGCCAAGCGCGGCTGACGTTCCAGAAGAGGAGAAGCGCCGGCGCGCCTGCGCCGGCCGTTGCAGTCGCGATCGCCCGCTGCGGTCGCGCAATGCGCCGAACCGGCCTGATCAGGCCGGTTCGGCGTGCGGGCTCTGGTCCGGCGCGAGCGTGGCCGGTGGCGGCGCCACCAGTGAAGCGGCCAGCCCGAGCAGCTTGACCGGATCCACCGGCTTGCCCAGGTGCGCATCGAAACCGGCCTCCAGGGCCAGCGCACGATCCTCGCCACGCACATAGGCGGTCAGGGCAATGGCCGGGATGCGGCTGGCCGCACCGGCACCGCGGCTGCGGACGCTGCGGATCAGGCTGTGGCCGTCGCGGCGCGGCATGCCGACGTCGCTGACCAGCAGCGCATACGGCCGCTCGCGCAGCAGCGCCTCGGCATCGTCGGCGCAGACCGCGGTCTCGACCACGGCGCCGGCCTCCTGCAGGAAGCGCTGGGTGACGCCGCGCGAATCCATGTCGTCGTCCACCACCAGCACGCGCACGCCGTCCAGGCGAATGCCGCCGCGGCGCAGCGCGCCGCCGGACAGCGCCGCGTCGTCGCGGCGGATCGGATCGAGGCTTTGCAGATCGTTGCGCGGCAGCAGCAGGGTGAAGGTCGCGCCGAGGCCGACGCCATCGCTGCTGACCGACAACTGTCCCTGGTGCAGTTCGGCCAGTTGCTTGGCGATCGCCAGGCCCAGGCCGAGACCGCCGGCGCTGCGCGTGCTGCTCGCATCGGCCTGGCGGAAGCGGTCGAACACATGCGGCAGGAACGCCGGGTCGATGCCGATGCCGGTATCGCTGACGGCGATGCGCACATGGGTGCTGGTGCTGTCCAGGGTCACCGTGACCGTGCCGGCGCTGGGGGTGAACTTGATCGCATTGCCGATCAGATTGGTCAGCACCTGCTGCAGCCGCACCGGATCGCCCAGATAGGGCAGGGCGGTGGCCTCGTCGGCGACCAGGACGATGTCGACACCCTTGTTCTGCGCGCCGGGGCGCGCCGCATCGATGGTCTCGCCGAGCAGTGCGCGCAGGTCCAGGTCGTTGGGCTCCAGGTGCACCTTGCCGGACAGAATCGCACTCATGTCCAGCAGGTCGTCGATGATCTGCGCCTGCGAATGGGCGCTGCGTTCGATCACCTCCAGACCCTTGCCCAGATCCTTCTCGCGTACCGCCTCGTCCTGCATCAACCGCGACCAGCCCAGGATCGCGTTGAGCGGCGTGCGCAGTTCGTGGCTGAGCGTGGCCAGGAATTCGTCCTTCATGCGACTGGCGCGCTCGGCCTCGCTGCGTGCGCTCTGCTCGGCGGCGAGCAGCTGCTGCAGGCGCAGGTCGGTGCCGCGGCGCTCGATGATGATGCCGGCCAGGTGCGAGGCCGAGCGTGCCAGGTCCTGTTCGTGCGGGTTGGGGTAGTGCACGAACGGGTGGTACAGCGCGACCACGCCCAGCACTTCGCCGTCGCTGGCCAGGATCGGCGTCGAGCAGCAGGCGATGATGTCCGCTTCCATGGCCACGGCCAGATAGTCCTGCCAATGCGGATTGACCCGCACGTCGCTGCACAGCACTTGCCGGCGCAGGTAGGCGGCGCGTCCGCAGCAACCGGTGTTGGGACCGATCGGCAAGCGCTGCACGGCCTTGCGGAAGCCTTGCGGCATGCTTGGCGCGGCCCCTTCCAGCAGGCACTGGCGGTGCTCGTCGACCAGCATGATGGTGCAGCGCAGGCCGACGTCGCTCTGCGACTCGATGCCGCGCGCGATCGACTCCAGCACGGCGTTCAGGGGCTTGCCGGTGGTGATCATCTCCAGCGCCGCACGCTCGGCGGCGGTGGCGTTCTCGATGCGCTTGCGCTCGGCGATGTCCAGCAGCGAGCCGATGAAGCCGAGGAACTGGCCCGACGAGCTGAAGCGCGGTGTGGCGGTGTCCACGCACCAGCGGTATTCCCCGTCGTGGCGGCGCAGGCGGTACTCCACGGTGTAGGCGCGACGATCCGCGCAGGCGCGCGCCAGGGTACGGCCCACCGTGGCCAGGTCGTCGGCATGGATCATTTCCTGCCAGCCGCTGCCCAGCGCTTCCTGCTCGCTCTGCCCGGTGAACAGATACCACTGGCGGCTGATGTATTCGCAGTCGCCATCGGCATTGGACATCCAGATCATGACCGGCGCGTTGTCGCACAGCTGACGGAAGCGCAGTTCGCTTTCCTGCAGGCGTTGCTCGACCAGGCGGCGGTCGTGGATGTCGGTGTTGGTGCCGATCCAGCGCACGATGCGGCCGCTGTCGTCGCGGATCGGCAGGGCGCGGCCGAGGTGCCAGCGGTACTCGCCATCGTGGCGACGCAGCGGATACTCGATTTCGTACGGTTTGCCGCTGCGCAGCGCCTCCGGCCACACCTCCATCACCCGCGCCAGGCCTTCGTCGGTGTGCACCTTGCGCCAGCTGTCGTAGCCGGCCTCGCCGACCGGTAGCCCGGTGTACTCGTACCAGCGCCGGTTGAAGTAGTCGACATGCCCATCCGACGTGGAGGTGAACACGATCTGCGGCATCGCATCGGCCAGCTCGCTCAGGCGTGCGGCACTGCTGGCCAGTTCACTTTGCGCGCTCGCGCGCTCCATCGACTCCCAGCAGCGCGCTGCGACCAGCCGCACCAACTCGATCTCGGCCGAGGTCCACACCCGCGGATGGGTCTGGTGCACGCCGATCGCCGCGACCAGGCGGCCGGCCTTGTGCAGCGGCGCGGTGAGCACCGCGCGCATGCCCAGCCGGCGGTAGTTGGGATCGTCCAGGCGCATCGGCGGCTGGTGGGTCTCGGTATCCTGTACCACCCATGGGCGGCTTTCGCGCATGCACTCCAGCAGATCGCTGCCGAAGTCGCTGAAGCGCGAGCGCCCGGTCAGGTGCGAGGCGCCGTCGACATAGTCGGCGCGCACGTCGAACACGTCCTCATCGGCCTCGACGATCGCGTAGGCGCAGCGGTTGGCGCCCAGGTGCTGGCCGAGCAGGGCGGCACCGGTCTCGCAGATGGCTTCGGTGCTGTGCAGGTTCTGCAGGGTGTCCTCGAGCATCAGCAGGAAGCTGTCGTGCGCCTGCGCGCGCGCCTGCTCGGTGCGGTCGATGCCGTGCACCAGGATCCCGCTGACCCGGCCCTCGGTGTCGTGCATCGGCTGGTACACGCATTCCAGCGTGGTTTCCGAGGTCGCTTCGTGCGGGCTGCGGCACAGGTGGAAGGTCATCGACTCGTCGATGAACGCCTCGCCGCTGGTGCGGACGTTGTCGAGCAGGCCGATGACGCCCTGCTGCTGGATTTCGGGAATGGCCTCGGTCAGTGGCCGGCCGACCACGTCGCGTGGTCCGATCAATTGCTGGTAGCGCCGGTTGACGGTCTCGATCACGTAGTCCGGGCCGCGCAGGATCGCCAGCGCCGCCGGCGACTGCTCGAACGCGTCGGCCATCTGCGCGCGTTGCGCGTCCAGCGCCTTCAGCAGCGTGTCGCGTTCGCGGGCCAGGGTGATCCGTGCGGTGTCCTCGGTGCACACGCACAGCACGCCGGCGATGCGGCCCTCGTCGTCGAACAGCGGGCTGTAGGAGAAGGTGAAGTACACCTGCTCGCTGTAGCCGTTGCGCATCATCTTCAGCGGGATATGTTCGTTCCAGGTCGATTCGCCGCTGGCCATCACCTGGTCTGCCTGCACCCGGACCTCCGGCCACACGTCCGGCCACACCTCTTCCATCGGCCGGGCGAAGCCCTGCGGATGCCGCAGCCCGAGGATCGGCACGTAGGCGTCGTTGTAGAGGTTGAACTGGCGCTCGCCCCAGCGCACCGCCATCGGGAACCGCGAGTTCAGGCAGATCGACAGCGCGGTGAGCAGGCTCCGCGGCCACTGCTCCATCGGGCCCAGTTCGTGCTCATGCCAATCGATGGCGCGCAGCAAGGCGCCCGTGGCGCTGCCGGCGGGAAACCGGACAGGAGGCGGCGAACAGTCCTGGGCGTTGATGGCTGAGTCCCTCGAATCGTCCCCGCCAGGCGGCGGGCTTACTGCCGAGGATTCTCAGGGGCCTGCGGTCGTCTTGGCGTGAGCGTCCTGCAATGCCTTGATCAGCTGCTCGGACAGGTAGGGCTTGGTGAGCACCACGCCGGCGGTAAAGGCGGGAGGCAGGGCGTCGGCCGCCACCCCGGTGGCGAGCACGAAGGGGGTGCCGCGTTCGCTCAGCGCCCGCGCCACCGGCTCGCTGGTCTCGCCGGCCGAGAGGCGGAAGTCCAGCACGGCCCGGTCCGGGCGTTCGCTGTCGAGCAGGGCAAGGGCCTGCTGCACGGAGGCGGCGACGCCAACCACCTCGGCACCGGCCTGGGCAAGCTGCAGCTCGAGCAGCGTGGCGTTCATCTCGTCGTTCTCGACCACCAGGATACGCAGGCCCCGCAATGCCGACATCGCTTGCTCGTTAAGGTTTGGGAACGGAAAGTATAACGGGACCGTCACGGCCGCCGCCTAGACAAACGACGACAGGAAAATGAAGCGTTTACCTGTGATCGCCGTCAATGCGCTGTGGTGATCGCGCAAAAAACAAACGGCAGCCGAAGCTGCCGTCAGTCCTGGTGCCGAAGGTGGGACTCGAACCCACACGCTTTTAAGGGCGGCGGATTTTGAGTCCGCTGCGTCTACCGATTCCGCCACTTCGGCGCGGCCGCGGAGTATAGCCGACTGTTCGCCCGCGCCGCTAGCGATCCGTTCTTGCTGTTGTCGGGGCCGGGCAGGTGAGGACATGGCGGAGGCTGTGGTGGTGTGAGCCGCTCTCTGCACCTGCGGTGCGTCCTATATGTGTGGTGCGCCGTTGCAACCCCCTTGCCGCGCGCTTGCCACGCACGCCCTTTGCGTTGTGCCGATATCGGCAATCGCGGGCGACCGGTGGCGACGCGGGCGCAGCGCGATTCTGCGCTACGCACCGCGCCAGACGCAGCTCGCAGCAATGGCTTGGCGTGAGCCGTGCGCCCTGCGCAAAGCAGGGGCGCGAGTCGATTCCAGAGGGCGTGGCGATGGCCTTTGCGATGTCGCGAACGTTCCGCAAAAAAACGCTTGCGTGTGCCGATCACGATCGTTAATATTCCGCTCCTCGCAGCACGTGGGGCCATAGCTCAGCTGGGAGAGCGCTTGCATGGCATGCAAGAGGTCGCCGGTTCGATCCCGGCTGGCTCCACCAACTTTTCGGACATAGGCCGTCCGCAAAGGCGACACCGTTACACAGCGTCCCCATCGTCTAGAGGCCTAGGACATCACCCTTTCACGGTGGCGACCGGGGTTCGAATCCCCGTGGGGACGCCATTTTCGCAGGAATTCCTCGCGCGCATCCGGGTTCGGCTCTGCCGAACATGTTGAGTGCGGGGTTTGTACATCGGAAGAAAGTCGGGTATGATTCCGCTTCTGCCAGTACACGTGGGGCCATAGCTCAGCTGGGAGAGCGCTTGCATGGCATGCAAGAGGTCGCCGGTTCGATCCCGGCTGGCTCCACCAACTTTTCGGACATAGGCCGTCCGCAAAGCAACATCGTTATCCGCGTCCCCATCGTCTAGAGGCCTAGGACATCACCCTTTCACGGTGGCGACCGGGGTTCGAATCCCCGTGGGGACGCCATTTTTCGAAAACACCCGGCATTGCCGGGTGTTTTTTTATGGGTGTTGTGGGCGTGGGCGGTGAACGGAAGAGCGCCGCAGGGCGTGTGCTTCAAGCGGTGGATTGCTTGCATCTTCGAACAATGGCTTTCTTCTGAGTGCCTGCTTGCATCCATGGTGTGCGTGGCTGCGCCCGTACCCTCACCCCAACCCCTCTCCCGAGGGGAGAGGGGCTTTGCTTCTCCCTTCTCCCTTCGGGAGAAGGTGCCCCGCAGGGGCGGATGAGGGTACGGCCGCGCATAGCATTCCAGCCGTCAGCACATACGTCATTTGCATTCCGACCGCGCGTCGCTGCGCTCCGTACCCTCACCGCAACCCCTCCCCCGAGGGGAGAGGGGCTGACGCCCGTTCAGTGCAGCAGCCGGCGGATCTGCAGGATCGCCTGCGGCGTGCGTTGCACGCTGTGCCCGGAGACGATCACCGTTTCCGAGGCGGCGCCGGGCAGGTGGGCACTCCAGTACGGCACGATGCCGTCGCTGGACTGCGCCAGCGGCACGCGCGGATCCTCCTGCCCGATGATGGAGTGGTAGGTCACCTGCGGCGAGATCGGCAACTGCGCCGCGGCGAGGATGAAGGGATCGCGGTCGCTGAGGCTGTCGATGCTGTTGGGCAGTGCGCCGAGCCTGTCCTTGCCGGCGATGTCCTTGAACTGATCGAGGACGCGCCGGGGCAGGCCGATCACGGCGCGCGCCAGTTCGCCGACGGTGCCGGCGGCCTCGGGCGTGCCGCGCTGCGGCGTGGCCAGGAAGATCGCCTCCGACACTTCCGGCATCGGCGCGAAATGCAGCATCTGTCCGAGCCTGTCCTGCAGCGCCTGACGTGCCTGCGGATCCAGCTTCGTTTCGTCGAACAAGGTTCGCCACAGGCGCTCGCCGCTGCTGGAAGACACCATCAAGCGCGCCAGCACGCCGCCCATGCTGTGTCCGATCAGCACCATGTCGTGTGCGGACACGCTGCGGCGTTGCGGATCGAGCTGATCCAGTGTCTGCTGCAGCGCCATGCGAACCTGCAGGTGGGTGTAGGGGATCGGCAGGTTGGTCGGGTAGTACACCAGCCAGATCTGGTAGCGCGCGCGGACCTGCGGATCGCCGAGCAGGTCGTTGGCCAGGTTCACCCAGGCCTCCGGGCTGCTGGCCAGCCCGTGCAGCAGCACCAGCACGCGCCGGTTCGGATCGTAGGGCTGGGTCAGGAACACATGCGGCCGGTCGATGCCGTGCCCCAGGCCGAGCAGGGTGCGCAGCGATTGCGCGGCGAAGCCGGCGCGCGCCATCCACACGCCATAGCCGGCACTGAAGTTGGCCGCCAGCGGCACGTCGACACCGCCCATTGCCACCCGCTCGCTGACCGAGGGGTCGTGGACCTCCACGTGCGCGGTGTGGCTGGCCAGCACCTCCCTGAGGCTGCGGCCGTCGAAGCGCAGCAACACCGTGAGGTTGGGCGTGGGCATGTCGCTGTAGGCGGGCGTGGCATCGGCGTCGCGCGTGGCGCCCGCCGGCTGCGGCAGGACCGCGACCATTTCCGCCCCGAAGCCGTCTCGCCGATACACGCTGCGCAATCCGTCGAAGCGCAGGCCGCTGGCCGCTAGCACCGCCTCGGGCATTGGCATGTCCTGCGGGCTGCCCACGCTGGCATCCAGCGTCACCGTCCAGTCGGGCAGGGCGGCGATCTGCGCGTCGGCGTCGTGCGTGGCGGGCGGATGCTGTCGGTAGCGTGCGAACAAGGCGGTCACGGCCTGCTGCACGGCATAGTTGTAGTAGTCGCGCACTTGGGTCTGGCGTTCCTCGAAGGCGCGGTCGCTGGGCGTGCGTCCACTGAAGAACAGGTAGGCGTAGCGCGCGGTCTGCAGCCAGGCCGCCAGCGTGGCATCGCTGTCCGGTTGTTGTCTTGCGGCACGCTGCGCGGCCAGGAGCGACAGTTCCGCTGCCGTTGCCAGGACGCGTTCCTGGTCCATGTCGGCATTGCCGAGCAACTGGTCGATGCAGGGCGGCACTTTTGCCATGCAGCTTGCCACGTCGAGCCCGGCGACGTTCAGCGTCTGCAGGGCGGCGTCGCTGGGGCGAGCGGCGCTCAGCGCGTCGCCGCGCTTGGCCTGGATGTAGCGCGCCGCATCCACGCGCTGCACGGTGACGCTGGCGCAACCGCCGGCGCACAGCGCCAGTCCCAGCACCGCGCAAGTCGAGATTCCGCGGTGCCAGCGCTGCCGCCTCATGCCGCGGCCTTCGCCGGCATGCCGGCACGGCGCGCGAACAGCAAGTCGTACAGCACCGGGATCACGCCCAGGGTCACCAGCGTGCCCAGGGCCAGGCCGCCGATCATGGTGATGGCCATGCCGGTCCACAGCGGGCCGGCGAACAGCATCAGCGGGATCAGGCCGACGATGCAGGTCAGCTTGGTCATCACGATCGGGCGCAGGCGCTTGACCGCCGCGGCGATCACCGCCTCGTGCCGGGGCAGGCCATCGGCCAGTTCGGCTTCGATCCGCTCCAGCAGCAGCACCGCGTTGTTGACGATGATGCCGGCCAGCGCGAGCAGGCCGAAGGTGGCCATGAAACCGAACGGGTAGCCGGTGACCAGCAGGGCGAGGGTGGCGCCGATCAGCACGAACGGAATGCTGGCGACCACGATGAACAGCTTGCGGAACGAATTGAACTGCCACACGAACAGCAGCAGGATCGCGCCCAGCGCATGCGGCATGTATTGCAGCAGCGCCTGGTTGGCTTCGGCGGCGTCCTCCAGTTCGCCGCCCATCTCGATGCGGTAACCCGGCGGCAGGCGCAGTGCCGCGACCTTGTCGGCCAGTGCGTCCACCACCTGGTCGGTGGTCAGGTCCGGGTTGCGGCCGGTGATGGTGATGGCGCGGCTCAGGTTGCGGCGCTGGATCGTCGAGGGTTCCGAACGCAACTGGATGTCGGCGATCGCCGCCAGCGGCAGCGGCGCGGCGCCGGAGGACGGGTAGATCGGCGTGTTGCCGGGATTGCTGCCGCGCGCACCCTGGGCGCTGTCGCCGCGCAACACGATCGGCACGTTAGTGCCATCGTCGTGGATCACCGAGGCGTCCACGCCGCCGTAGCGCAGCTGCAGCGCCTGGGCGATGTCCTCGCTGGCGACGCCGGCGCGGCGTGCCTTGGCCTGGTCCACCTGCACCACGTAGCGCGGAATGCGGCTGTCCCAGTCGTCGCTGACGTCGAGCGTGCCGGGCAGGGCGCGCAAGGCGTCGGCGATGCCTGCGGCGAGGCGGCGCAGTTGCGCCTCGTCCGGGCCGATCACCCGGTAGATCGCCACGCCGGATTCGGTCGAGCCCAGGGAGAATCGCTTGGGCTCGGCGCGCACCGCCGGGTAGGCCCGGCGCAGGTGGGTGCGCACCTTGGCGATCAGCGTGTCGATGTCGCTGCCTGGCCGCACGCTGACGGTGAAGTAGGCGATGTTGGCCGCCGGCAGCGGCGGGTTCAGTCCGAGCACGATGCGCGGGCCGCCGTCGGCGACGTAGCCGATGCTGTCGACGATCTGCGGGTTCTGCCGGCGGTCGGCCAGCCACTGGCTGATCGACTGCACGGTGCGCAGGGTCTCGCGCGCATCGCTGCCCGGTTGCAGGGTCACCGGCATCTGGAACTGCAGGCGGTCGGACTTGGGCAGGAAGCTGTACGGCACCGAGACCAGCACCGTCACCGCCAGCGCAAGGAGCGCCAGCATGCTGCCCAGGAACAGCGCCTTGTGCGCCAGCAGCGCCTCGATCGCGCGCCGGTACAGGCGATACGGTCTGGACGTATAGGTATCGCCGTGGCCGGGCGCGGCATGCGCGCGGGCGAAGTACATGCACAGCAGCGGGGTGATGGTGATGCTGAGCAGCCACGAGCCGAGCAGGGTCACCGCCAGCACGATCGCCAGCGAGCGCATGTATTCGTTGGTGCTGGTCTGGCCGAAGAAGAACGGCGAGAACGCCAGCACGATCACCAGCGAGGAGGTCAGCAGCGGGATCGCCAGGCTGCGGCCGGCGGCCTCGCAGGCGGCGCGACGTTCCTCGCCGGCGGCAAGGCGCCGCTCGATGTCCTCGGCGATGACGATGCCGTTGTCCACCAGCAGGCCCAGCGCCAGGATGATCGCGGCGATGGACACGGTCTGCAGTTCCACGTTCAGCGCCCGCATCGCGATCAGCGCGCCGAGGATGGTCAGCGGCACGATCGCGCCGACGATCAGGCCGGTGCGCCAGCCGAGGAACAGCATCACCACCGCCATCACGATGACGATGGTCTCGCCCATGACGTGGTGCATCTTGCCCATCTCGCGCTCGACCACGTCGGCCTGGAAGGTGACCACGTGCTGCGCGAAGCCCACCGGCAGCGCCTTGGCGGTCTCGCCCAGGGTGCGTCGCAGCGCCTTGCCGACCTCGGCGACGTTGTTGCCCGGGGCCATCGACACCGCCACCACCACCGCCGGCTGGCCCTGGTAGATGGCGCCGGCCTCCGGCGGATCCACCGGCATCAGCTCGATCCGCGCCAGTTGCGACAGCGGAATCTGCCGCGGGCCGTCGGCGCCCTGCGTGGCGATCGGGGTATTGCGCAAGTCGTCCAGGTCGCGCACTTCGCCGGAGGTGGTCACGGTCATCGCCATGCCCGACGCGGCGACCAGGCCGCCACCGGCGACCACGTTCTGCGCGCGCAGTTGCTGCGCGACCGTGGCCGGGGTGAGACCAGCCTCGCCCAGTTTGGTGCGGTCGAAGGCGACATAGACGCGCTCGTCCTGCAGACCGTGGAAGGTGACCCGCTCGACGCCCGGCACGGTGTACAGTTGCGCGCGCATCTGCCGCAGTGGCCCGAGCATCTCGGCGGTGTTGAAGCCGGGTGCGGTGACCGCGATCGAGGCGATGGCGACGCGGCCGAAGTCGTCGTCCACCAGCGGCCCCTGCGTGCCCGAGGGCAGCTCGGCGCCGGCTTCGGCGGCCTTGCTGCGCACACGCTGCCACAGTGCCGGCAGGTCCTTGACGCTGTCCTGCGCGGTGACCTGCACGATGGCGCTGCCGGGATGGATGGTGGTGACGATCTTCTTCAGACCGCTGACCTCGCGCAGCCGTTCCTCCAGCGGGCGCGCGAGCAGGTTTTCCACGCGTTCGCTGGGCATGCCGGGGAAGCCGACCTGCACGATCGCATCGCGCACGGTCACGCTGGGTTCCTCCTGCGACGGAAAGCCGAGGAAGGTGACGATGCCGCCGATCAGGATCAGGGCGGCGCTGAACAGCGCCAGGCGGCTGGACTGCAGGGTGGCGCGGGTCAGGTTCATGGCGAGGTGGTGCCGAGGCGGGTGGTGGGACGGAACGGCACGACGTGCTGGCCGTCGTGGAGGAAGGCGGCGCCGGCGGCGACGATGCGTTCGCCCGCGGCTAGGCCGCGCAGGATCTGCACGCGGCCGCCATCGGCGTGCCCAGCGACGACCTGGCGGCGGCGTACGCTGCCGCTGTCCTGGCGGTACACGAACACCATGGTCTGGCCATCGGCCATGCTCGGGATCAGCGCGCTCAACGGCACGCTCGGCGCCTGATTGGCGGCGCTGTCGGGCAGGGCCAGCAGCAGCGATTCGCCGCTGCGCGGCTGCGCGGCATCGGTGCCTGTGCTGTCGAACAGCGCCTGCACGGTGGCGCCGCCGTCCACGCGTTCGGACACGCTGCGCAGGCTTAGCGGCAATCCCTGCTGCGGCGCGCTGCTGCGGTAGGCGAGGACGCGCTGGCCGGGTTGCAGCGCTGCCGCGCGATCGGCCGGCAGCGTCGCCAGCACCTGCGCGCGATCCGCGCCGTCCAGTTGCAGCACCGGCTGGCCGGCGCTGACCAAGGTGTCGGGCTGCTGCAGCCGCGCCACCACACTGCCGTCGAACGGCGCACGCAGTTCCGACTGGCGCACCGCGCGGCGCGCCAGCGCCAGGTCCGACTGTGCGCTGCGGACCCGCGCCTGCGCCGCGGCGAAGGCGCTCTTGGCGGCGGTCAGGGTCGCGGCGGAGGCGGCGCCGTCGTCGAACATGGCCTGCTGCTGGGCGAGCTGGGTCTGTTGCTGCTGCAGGTCGGCCGCGGCGATGCCGACGCCGGCCTCGGCCTGCTGCAGGCGCAGGCGGTTCGGCTCCGGATCCAGGCGCGCGAGCACCTGTCCGGCGTGCACGCGGTCGCCCACGTCCACGGCGATGGTGGCGATGCGGCCGCCGCCTTCGAAGCCGAGATCGGCACGTTGTTGCTGGCGCACCTGGGCGAGGTAGCGGGTGCTGTCATGCGCGGCGTCGCTGCCGACGGTTTCCAGCTTGACCGCGCGCGGCGCATCGGCGGACGGCGCGGCCTCGCGGTCGCAGCCGGACAGCGTCAGCGCAGCCAGCGGCAGGCACAGCATGAGAAGCAGGGTGGGGCGCAGGGTCATGGTCGGCGGTGTCCCGGAAGCGATCAGAAGGTGTAGGTGACGGTGGCGCCGCCGCCGGCAGCGGCACGGCGACGCACCACCGGGCTGCCATCGGCGGCGCCGACGTAGCGGGTGGCGTTGAGCAGCAGCGAGGCAGTCCAGTGCGGCGACAGGGTGTGATCCCATTCGGCACCGACCGTGTAGGCGTACACGCCGGCATCGGCGCGGTGCGGTTGGAAGCCGCTGGTCACGCTTTGCGCATCGGTGACGCCGAAGTACGCCTGGTTGAAGCGGCGGTCGCCGAAGTGCGCGTCCAGGTCCAGGGTGACGTTGTCGGCCGCGGCCTGCAGCAGGGTGAAGCGCGCCCCGGCGCGATAGCGGTTGCGGCGCGCGCCGTCCTTCAGCGCGAACTCGGCTTCGGCGTCCAGCGCCAGGTACGGGGTGAGCTGCTGCATGACCAGGCTGCGCGCGGTGATCGCGCCGGGCACGTCGCCCATGCCAGCCAGGCTCCTGGAGCCGGGGCGCCAGCTGCTGTTGCGCTGCAGGCGGCCCAGGTCGTAGCCGAACGACTGGCTGGCGGAGAAGCCATGCGCATTCTGGAACTGCACGCCGGCGCCGCGCACCGTGTCGGCGAACAGGATGCCGCGCTGCACAGAGAACACCGGCACCGCCTGCACGCGATCGTCGGCGGAACCGGCATAGCGCGGGGTCAGCATGGCGCCGATGCCCACGCTCAGTTGGGTGCGGTCGCCGAACAGACCAGCAACTGAAGCCGGATCGGAGTCTGCGGCGTGCGCGGCCGGCGGCAGCGCCAGCAAGGCCATGGTCAACGTGGGCGAAAGAGCGGACAGGACATGTTTCATCGGGGCAACCTCGTGCGGGGGGAAGGTCAGGGCGCGTGCGGCAGCGGCACGCCGTAGAACGCGCGGAACAGCGCGATGCGATCGAGCAGCAGATCCTGGCGTGCCTGCAGGTGCGCCAGTTCGGCCTGCGCGGCCTGGATATCGCCTGCCAGGAGCTCGGGGCGGTCCTGCAGGCCCTGCGCCACGCGTTCTTGCAGGCACGCTGCGCGCTGGCGTTCGCGTTCCAGGTTGGTGCGTTCGCCGCGCTCGCGCTGCTGCAGCGCCGGCAACGCATCCAGCGCATCGGCCACCTCGCGAAACGCCGCTTCCACGGTCTTCTCGTAGTCGGCCACCGCGCCGTCCTTGCGCAGCTGCGCGAGATCCAGGTTGGCACGGTTGCGGCCGCCATCGAACAGCGGCAGCAGCAGTTGCGGCATGAAGCTCCAGGTGCGGCTGCCGGGCATGAACAGGCCGTTCAATGCCTCGCTGGCGGTGCCCAGCGAGGTGCTCAGGCGGATCGACGGAAAGAACGCGGCGCGCGCGGCGCCGATGTCGGCATTGCGCGCGCGTAGCTCGGCCTCGGCCTGGCGCACGTCCGGGCGCTGCAGCAGCAGCTTCGAGTCGAGGTCGCGCCAGGCGTGGCCGTCGTCCTGCTCGGCGCGGGGCAGCAGATCCTGCAGGGTGCCGGCGCCATCGGGCGTGGCGTAGCCGGCGAGCAGTTGCAGGGCGCGGCGGGCGGCGGCGTGGTCGCTGACAGCTTGCTGCGCGCGCGCCTGGGCCTGGTCGTCGTCGTGGCGCTGACGGTCCAGCGCATCGCGGGAGATCAGCCCGACCGACTGCTGGCGCGTGGCGATCGCCAGCAGCGCGGCGCTGCGTTCGGCGATGGTCTGCGCCTGCTGCTGGCTCTGCAGGGCGGCGCGTTCCAGCGTGTAGGCGCGCAGGACCTCGGCGATCAGCGCACCGCGCGCCGCCTGGCGGCCGTCTTCGGAAGCCAGGTAGCGCTGCTGCGCGGCCGCCGACAGCGAGGCCAGCTTGCCGAACAGATCCAGTTCGAAGCCGTCCACGCCGACCGCGACAGTGCTCAGCTTCTGCCCGTAGCGCGCCTGCGTGGCCGCGTCGTCGTAGCTGCGGCGCGTGCCCTGGGCATCGAGGCCGAGCTGCGGCAGCTGCTGCGCGCGTTCGATGCGGTACTGCGCGCGCGCCTGCTGCACGGTCAGCACGGCATTGCGGAAGTCCGGGGCGTGGGCCAGCGCCTGCGCCAACAGCGGGGTCAGGTCGTGCTGTGGCGAGAACGCCTGCACGAACTGCTGTTCCTGCTCGGTGAGCCCATTGTCGCTACGGTTCGGGGCGGCAGCCTCGGTCGCAGTGGTCGCGCCCAGCGTGGGCGGCAGGGCCGCTTGCGGGCGCTGGTAGACCGGCGCCAGGGAGCAGCCACCCAGGACAAGCGCGAGCAGGCCGAGCAGGGCGCCGGTGCGGCGCGGGCGGAGCAGCGGGGACGGTAGAATCATGGCGGCGGTCGGGTGATCGAACTCGACTGCCAGCATGGGCGGGCATGTTCAAGCCGCCTTCTAGGAATCTTCAAGATTCCATCAAGACGCGAAATACAGGCACCAGGCAATGCACGCGAAGAAGATCCTGCTGGTCGAAGACGATGCCGACAGCGCAAGCATCCTCGAGGCCTACCTGCGCCGCGACGGCTTCGAGGTCACCATTGCCGAGGACGGGCAGAAGGCGGTGGCCGTGCATGCGCAGTGGAAGCCGGACCTGGTGCTGCTGGACGTGATGCTGCCGCGGCTCAGCGGCACCGAGGTGCTGTCCACGATCCGCCGCAGCAGCGACACGCCGGTGATCATGGTGACCGCGATGGGCGACGAGCCGGAGAAGCTCGGCGCGCTGCGCTACGGCGCCGACGACTACGTGGTCAAGCCGTACAGCCCCAAGGAAGTGGTGGCGCGGGTGTATGCGGTGCTGCGCCGCGCCGGGCCGGCGCGCGCCAGCGAGGAGCCGCTGCGCCACGAGCGGCTCACCGTGGACACGGCGGCGGTGCGCGCCACCGTGCGCAATGCCGATGGCCACGAGGTGGCGCTGGAACTGACCCCGACCGAGTTCAACATCCTGGCGACGCTGATGAAGACGCCGTTCAAGGCCTTCACCCGCAGCGAACTGCTGGAGATCTGCCTGCCCGACAGCGATGCGCTGGAGCGGGTGGTGGATGCCCACGTGCACAACCTGCGCAGGAAGCTGGAACACGAACAGGTCACCGGCCTGCTGGTGACGGTGCGCGCGATCGGCTACCGCTTCCGATGAACTGGGCCTGGTTCCGCCGCAAGCGTCACGTGCCGCTGTGGCAGTGGGTAGGCCTGCGCATGAGCGCGCTGGCGGTGCTGACCATCATCGCGATCGCACTGGGCATGCTGCTGCGTTTCGCGATCTGGGATGCCTCCACGCTGAGCCGCCTGCCGCCGCAGGCGCGGCAGGAGATGCTGCAACTGCGCGAGGATCCGCACAGCAACGCGCGGCGCCTGTGGGAGTTGTTCGAGACCTACTACGACGTGGCCGATTTCCTGCCCGGGCTGGCCAGTCGCGACTGGCTGCTGCTGGCGGGCATGATCCTGGCGTCGATCCCGGTGATCGTGGTCTGCGGCCTGCTCGCCTCGCGGCCGTTGTCGCGGCAGTTCTCCAACGTCGCCGAGGCGGCGCGGCGGATCAGCGACGGCGATTTCGCCGCGCGTGCGCGGGTGGTACCCGGTGCACCGGACGAACTGGCCGGGCTGGCCATCGACTTCAACGGCATGAGCGCGCAGCTGCAGCAGTACGAACGCGAGGTGCGCGAATCCAGCGCGATGTTGGCGCACGAACTGCGCACGCCGCTCAACGCAGCGATGGGCCGGGTGCAGGGCATGCTCGACCAGGTGTTCCCGAGCAGCGAAGAGCAGCTGCGCATGGTCCAGCGCCAACTGGAGCAGATCAATCGCCTGGTCGGCGACCTGCACCTGCTGTCGATGGCCCGCGCCAACCAGCTGATGCTGGAACCGCAGCGGTTCGCGCTCGGCGCGCTGGTCCGCGAACGCCTGACCTGGGCCGCGCAGCCGCTGCAGGAGGCCGGCATGCAGGTGCAGGTACGCATTCCCGAACAGCTGCACATCAGCGCCGACCGCGACCGCCTGGGCCAGGTGCTGTCGGTGCTGATCGACAATGCGCTGCGCTACGCCGCGGCCGGTGGCGAACTGGCGCTGGAGGCGCAGGCCGATGCCGACGGTGTGATGATCCGCGTCGCCGACCGCGGTCCCGGTGTCGACGAGGAAGCGCTGGCGCGGATGGGCGACCGTTTCTGGCGTGCCGACGACTCGCGCGCACGCCATTCCGGCGGCAGCGGCCTCGGCCTGTCGATCGCCGCGGCCATCTGCCATGCGCACGGTGGCGCGCTGGAATTCGCCAACCGCGAAGGCGGCGGGTTGTGCGCGCGGGTGCGTTTGCCGCCTGGTTTTCCAGGTGACGCCGGCCCGGGTGGAGGCAACGCGCCTGCGCCAAATCCGCGCAAACGGCAGGTTTGAGATCGGCGCTGCGGTAAAGTCACTGCACGAAGAATGCGTTCAGGACTAGCTTCCACATGAGTACCGCATTGGACACCAACCGCCAGCGCCAAGCCGTCCCAACAGGCAAGACTGCCGAAGAATGGCGAGCCATCGAGCACGCCGCCATCCAGGAGCTGCGCCGCCGGGCCGATGAGGCACATGCGACTGTGGTGGAGTTGCTGGATCGTCACGGCAGGGACTTCAACGCCAGGCAGATGGCACAGATACAGCGGCGGCTGGGGAAGCGCTGAGGGGCTGACGCGAGGGGCACTGCTGCAGTTCGATTTTACATAAGATACATTATGCGAAATTACATGTTCGCCTGACACGGGCGCGCCTGTATTGGACCCGGCTAGAAACGCGTCAGCAGCTTCTCCGGTTCGTGTCCTTTGCTTAGACCGTACCCTACCTACCTGTTCGCTCTCAATTGATGAGCCTCTTTGATCTCCTAGCACGCCCGATCTACCTTCGCATGTGCCCGATCTTCGCTGGCGCGCCCACGTTGGGTAAAAGTGTCGCGCTCAGGCGGCGTCGCTTCCTGCATGTGCTGAAGCTCAATAAGCAGCGCTTTGTGGGCGCCTTCTGCTTCGGGATGCGTAAGCGCTGCTCGTCACGCTGCGCGCAACGAGAAGCCTGAGAAGCGGCGCTCGGAGCAGTTTACGCTCGCAGCACAACCGCAACCGCGCTTAGCGGCAGGATTCCGGTAACGTCTCCAACAATCCGGTCACCATCGGCGTCTATGGTGACGCGATCGCCATAGCGATCTCCAACGCTCTGGATCCATCCAATCCGCCAACCATCATCGAAGCGACCGAAAGGTCTCTCGCACGTGATCAGCAAAAGCGGACGGATTTTCCATTGCAGCGAAATGCCCGCCCCGCTCCGCTTCTCCAAAGAAACGTAAATCCTCAAAGCGTCGCTTTGCCCATTGCCGGGAAATACGCACCTGTTCTCCTGGAAGCATGCTGATGCCCGTTGGAGTCCGCATCGCGTGCGAAGGCATCGCTGTCCCTATTTCATGCGCGGCTTCCCAATAAAACCGCGCGGAGCTTGGGCCTGCATTGGGGAGCCAGTACAACATGATGTCGTCGATGAGATGGTCCAATGTGACCACTTTTTCGGGTTCGCCGTTGCTTTGGGAGACGTCCTGAAAGAGCGCATAGATCCAGGCAGCCAAGCCGGTCGGAGAATCAGCCAAGCCGAAACTCACAGATTGCGGCCGCGTGCTTTGAAGCCGCATGTAGCCGGAAAATTCCGTGTAGTAGCGCTTGGCGTCATCGAGCATCCTCTGCTCAGCAGGCGTGGCGTTGGCGATCTCCTCTGCTCTCGGGTCGAACATCACCATGTTCAGATGGATGCCGACCAAGCCTGGCGGCTGCATAAATCCAAGTGCTGTCGTGATCGCACTGCCCCAGTCGCCACCCTGGGCACCCCACCGCTTGCCGTAGCCCAGCCGCTGCATCAACTGGACCCATGCCATCGCCGTTCGCCCTACTCCCCATCCGCTGGTGACGGGTTTCCCGGAGAAACCAAAGCCAGGCAACGACGGAATCACCAAATGAAAGGCGTCCGACGCTTTACCGCCATTGGCTACCGGGTCACTCAGTGCGCCGATGACCTCACGAAACTCAAGAATGGATCCCGGCCATCCATGCGTCAACAGCAATGGAAGCGCATCCGGTTCCGGGGAGCGCACATGAAGGAAATGGATATCCAATCCGTCAATGGCAGTGCGACTGCTGTTCCAGCCATTCAGAAGCTTCTCCGTTACGCGCCAGTCGTAGCCAGTCTGCCAGCGGTCGACCAGACGTCGAATGCGCTCGACTTGTGGGCCCTGGCTCTGGTCGCTCACCGTTTCCGCGCTGGGCCAGCGGGTTTGCCCGAGACGTTGCTGGAGGTCATCGAGTTCTGACTGTGAGACGTGGATCTGAAACGGTGCAATGGCGTCCGTCATTTTAGGCTCCCGATGCATACGTTCTGGTTAGGGTCCGACGATCGGTCTGCCAAGTTCGCACGCAGTAGCGATCGTTATCCAGCTAGGTCAAGGCGCCGGCGACGACAACCCGCGAATTCAGACCGACGTTCGACACATCGTTCTCGCTTGACTCTTTATTGCGCCGAAACCCGCAGATGGCCAGTGCAATAGAAGAGACAAGCGCCCTGTCACATCGGCTGCGATGCAATGTGCAGCCCAGAGCTCGTGCAGAGAACAACTGAACGATATCGTTCAGTTGTTGAAAACGCAAGCGCCGTGTAACTTTTCGCCGATGAAAGCTGCGAAGCAGAAATCCAAAGGCGGGAGGCCGCCGCTAGATAAGGCGGGCGATGTCGAGCGGCGCCTACTCGACGCGGCATTGCAACTTTTTCTGGAACGCGGCTTCGAGCACACCTCGTGTGAAGACATTGCGCGATTGGCGGGCGCAGGAAAGGCAAGTCTTTATGCCCGCTATGCCAACAAAGACGCCATCTTCGAGGCGGTGATTCGCCGTGATGTCGAGACGCAGCCCGCGCCCGCCCCTGCCAGCGTCCCGATGGATCTGGAGGGGCGGCTAAGGCTCGCAGGTCAAGGAATACTCGCGCACGCCTTGCAACCCGAGACAGTGGCCATGATGCGTTTGGTCGTCGGCACGTCCATCCGAGCGCCGGCGCTTGCCGCTGAGGTCAACCGGATCGGTTGGGAGGGCGGGCTGCAGCGCGTCCGCGTGGCGATTCTCGATGGCCCGGATCAACCTGCCGACCCGTCCACGTTGGCACGCAACTTCGTCGACCTGGTCTTCGCCCCGCATCAACTTCGAGCGCTGCTGGGAGAAGACCCCGGAAACTTGGTCGACACTGCATCAGACCGCGTCGAGTGGGCACTTGGGCTTCTCAGAGCTGCGGGTCAGCTAAAGACTGAGCGCCCTCGTTGACATGCCTTCCGGCTTAGCCCGCACTTTTTTCTCCCACGAAGAGTGGACGAACGAGAGGCGATAAACTGCTGATCTTTGGCTCGGGCGGCCAGAAATACCATGCTACGCCCGGATCAAAATCGTCTGTCATAGACGATACAGACTGCCAGCACCGTTGGCCGGCGCCCGGTCAAGGCAGTCGGCCATCGGCAACCCCTGCGACCATGTTGCCGCCATGGCCTGGGCATCGCGCAATGGATCGGACGCCTTGGCGCGCTCATTGCGAAGACGGCAGGTTTCGGGGTCTTGGGCGAAAAGTCCGCGCGCGAACAGTCTGCCCTGCTCTGCCAGCTTTGTGGTCTTTGGTCCGCGGACTGCGGCGAAGCGCAGCAGTGCTTCATCAAGGCCACCGTCGGCGCCAGCGAGGCACGGCGCCAGATGCCAGGCGTCTTCCAAGGCCTGACAGGCGCCCTGGCCCGAGGTCGGCAGTGGCGCGTGCGCCGCATCGCCGACGAGCAGCACATTTGCTCGGCTCCACGTGTGCAACGGCTCGACGTCGTGCACTGCAATCAGCTGGATGGTGTGCGCCGGTGTGGCCTCGATGAGGCAGGCGACAGGCTCGGGCCATCCTGCAAACAGATCCATCACCTCCTTGCGCAAATCCGCTGCCGGCGTCGCCTCGGGCAATGGCCGCGCCTGCGCGGCGGCCCAGTACACCAGATCTGTCCGGATCGGGACGCAACCAAAACGATCGCCAGACCCCCAGTAGTCCTGAATTGCGAGGTCGCTCACCAACGCGCCACTTCCCTGTGCAACGCCGATCCAGTTCACAAAGCCTTGGTAAATGGGCGTGTTGTCCCCTGCGACGAACCTGCGCGCCACCGAATTCATGCGCCCATCCGCGCCGATAAGCAGGTCCGGGCGGATACGCTTCCCGTTCTCGAACCGCGCCACAGCCTTGTCGCCGGCATCCAGATCAATGGCTACCGCGCGATGCCCGAACTCCACTTGGATACCAGCGCGTGCCACATGGTCGAGCAGTACCGCCTGCAAGTCCCGACGCAGGATCGTATGGGTCGGGTAGCCCATGAGTCGGTCCAGCAGCGTGATGTCCAGGCCTCCCAGCGAGTTACCCGCTGCGTCCTTGCGCTGCACTGACAATGGCCGGCCGCCCGCTGCCGCGACATCCTCCAACAACCCCAACTCTTGCAGCACAAAGCCAGCGTTGGGCCAAAGCGTCACGCCAGCGCTCATGGTCGCCAGCCCGTTCCGACGTTCATAGACGCGGACGGTGTGCCCCTGCTTGTGCAAAGCAAGCGCCACGCTCAGGCCTGCGATGCCGCCACCCAGTATTCCGATCTCCATTCCGATGCATCCCGATTCAATTTGTCCAGGCGTGCCGTTGAAGGGCAGCCGTTGGACGGGAGTGCATCTTGGTCCCCACCAATTGCACAAACTAGCATGCAAAAATGGCGGGCTTTCATACCTCAGGTGGGATAACGGTGCGCAGCAAGCTCGACCTGAATGCAGTCCGCGTCTACCTGGCCGTCGTCGACGAGCAGAGCTTTTCCGGCGCGGGTCGCCTGCTGGCCCTGCCGTCGTCGAACGTCAGCCGTCACGTCGCGGCGCTGGAGCGCAGGCTGGGCGTGCGCTTGCTGGAACGGAGCACGCGCCATCTGCGCATGACGGAAGCCGGCAGGCTGGTTTACGAGCGCGCCAAACCGGTCCTCGACGCCTTGCTGTCCACGGAGGAGGAGCTTGGCGCGGTACAGGGCGATTTGAAGGGGCCTCTCAGGATGTGCATGCCCAACGAAGCGCCCAGGCTGCTCGCGCCTATCCTCGCCGAGTTCTGCAGTCTTCATCCTGGCATTGCGTTGGAATGCGATACGCGCCTGACCGGCCTGGAGGTGCTGCGGGAAGACATGGACCTCTCCATCGTCTTCCACCGCGGGCGCCAGGATGACAGTGCGTTCATCACCCGCGAACTGGCCACACTACCCAGCATCGTGGTCGCGTCCCCCGCGCTGTTGGCCCGAACCGGAACGCCGCGCTACGTGCGCGAACTCAAGTCCTTGCCTTGCATCACCACCGTGAGCGCACTGAAGGGCCAGCCCTGGCAGTTTCTCGATCCTGCGGGCGAGATCGTGAAGGTGCCTGTGCGCAGCCGCTACCGCGTCAACAGCGGAGAACTTGCAGTGGCGGGCGCGCGCCAGGGCCTTGGCTTCGCGATCGTTGCGGCCTACCCGTGCCAGGAGGATCTTGCCGCGGGCCGGTTGCAGGAAGTGCCGCTGGATCTAAGCCCTGCACCGCTGCAATTGCTTGGTGCCTACAGCCACCGTCATTCGGTCACTGCGCGGGTTCGGGCGTTGCTGGAGTTCATCCAGGTGCGGTTGCAGGGGTTCGGGGGCACGTCAACGTAAGGCCCGACGCGATAACGTGGCGTGGGAGCCACCCTAATCAGCTGCTTCGCGAACTTCTGTCTTGGCCAACTCCGGCCTTTCGGAGCCGTTAGCTTCCGCCGTGCGAAAGCACGCGCGCTCAGCGACAGGATTCCGGCAACTTCTCCAGCAAGCCAGCCACCACCGGCGTCAGTCGGTGGGCGACTTCAGGTGGAATCGCCTCACCAGCCCCCTGCCCGCCTTCGCTACGGGCCTGCTCGCAGGCCTTGACGATCCGCGGGCGCATGCCGGACCACAGCGCCCTGCACTGCCAACCTTCCCGACCCAACGGCAGCACCGCGTAGGCGATCGACTGGCATTCCTGCGCCGCGCGGTCGCCCAGCGGCTGACCGGCGTATTCGTGCGGCACGGTGTCCAGCGTCGGTTGGTAGTAGCTGTCGGGGAACGCTGCTGCGTAGCGTTCTGGGTCCAGTTGCAGCGGGATGCCGGTCGCCGTCAGGTCGAACGTGCGGCCGCACGGTGCCGCGGCGGCGATGCGCTGGATCGCCTGGTAGATCGGATGGTCCAGGTCGGGTTCGCGCGCCGTTACCTCGGACGTTGCGGCCAGCACCGGCAGGCGCGCGCGATTGGCCATCTTCGCCAGTTCGCCGGCATGGGCCGGTGCGCAGCGTTCGCGCACGCTGGCTGCAATCAGGAACGTGGCGTCGCGCGCGAATGCGGGATTGCTGTGCAGCAGTGCGGTGATGCGCTTGTCGGCCGCATCGTCAGGCAACGGTGCGACAGGAAATGCGGGAGCAATCGGCGGGCGGGCCGTCGCGGTGGCAGCACTTTGCGCCGGTATTGCGTGTCGTTGCGCGCGTAACGTCAGCAGCACGCCGCCGACAATGGCGAGCGCGAAGGCAGCGAGCGCGATGCCCCAGAAGACCGGTGACTTCAGGCGCACAGATCCGCGCATTCAGCCCTGCACCGGAGTGATCGTGGCGTCCTCTGCCTCGTAGGTGGCATTGGCGATATCCGCCTTGAAGTCGGCCAGATGCAGACGCCCCTGCAGGTGGAACGGGTCCCACAACTCGGGCACGTCGATCGGGGTGCGTAGCACCACGTGCAGGATCTGGTTCGGTGGCGGCGGTGGTACGTGGATGCAGGCGCCATAGAACGGAACGAACAGCAGTTCGCTGACCTTGCCCTCGTCGTCGCTTTCCAGCGGCACCACGTAGCCGTCCAGGGCGAAGCGTTTGCCTTCCAGCCCCTTCACCACTTGCGACGATCCGAACTGCGCGGCGCGTTGGGTGCCGGAATGGTCGATCGGCATGCCGTTGACCACCGACGGGCCATCGTCGACCGGCGCCGCCTGATCCATCACCGCGGCGTCGCCGCGCCAGGCCGTGCCGATCCGCGGCGGCGGGCGCTGGTAGATGTCGTTGGCCGGTGCCAGTTGTTCCCAGCGTTCCACTGTGTCCGGGACGCTGTCGGCGGCTGCGGTCGCGTGCGTCGCTACCGGTGATGGTGTCGGCGCGGCGTCCGGCTGCTTCCCGCCGTCACCGTGGCAGGCCGCCAGCAGGCACAGCACCGCGACCAGCGCGAAATGGCGATCAGCCTTTTTCATAAGGATGCAGGTGCGCCTGCTCCATCGTGTAGGCGGTGCCGGCGAGTTCGCCGTGGAGGGTTTCGGCGCGCAGTTGGCCGGTCAGGTAGAACGGGCTGTACATGTCGGGCGGGTCGATCGGGGTGTCCAGGCGCACATGCACGATCTGGTTCGGCGGCGGTGGCGGCACATGGATACAGGCGCCGTAGTACGGCACGAACAGGAACTCGCGCACGCGGCCGGCGTCGTCGCTGTCCAGCGGCACCACATAGCCCGGCAGGCGCACTTTGCGCGCCAGCACGGCGGCAACGGTGTTGTAGGTGCCGGTCTGCGGCATCGCACGCTGGCCGGTGTGGTTGACCGGCGCCTCATCGCTGTTTTCCAGCGCCTTCAGCTCGGCCGGCGGCAGCATCGCGCTCCAGTCCAGCTCGCGATAGCCGTCGGCGTCAGGTTCGCCGAGTGGCGGGTCGATCGCCGCGTCGTTGGTCGGCGCTGGCTGGGCCGCCGCTGTTTCCTGCGGCTTCACCGGGGCCGCGGGTTGCTGCCGGCCGCAACCGCACAACACGGCGAGCGCCAGCAAGGGAAGGATCCAGCGGGTCATGCTCACAGCTCCGGCGACAGGCCATCGGCCAGGGTGCGGCGATAGGCCAGCAGGGCCGGCACAATGCCGGCGAGCACGCCGGCCAGCAGCACGCAGCCGAGCCAGCCCCACTCCGCTGCGCTAGGCGCGATGCGGTTGAGCGCCAGTCCGAAATGATCGAGCACCCAGCCGCGCGCCAGCCAGCTGGCCGCGGTCACCACCAACAGTGCCAGCGCGCACGACACCACGGTGACCAGGCCGGCCTCGAACAGCAGCAACCAGGCGATGTCGCGCGGCCGTGCGCCGACCGCGCGCAGGATCGCCATCTCGCGCCGGCGCTCCTGCAGCGTGGCCACCAGCAACGCGACCATCGACACCAGGCCGAGCAGCACCACCAGCGAGGCGATCATGCGCAAGGCGCCTTCGGCGGTGCCCAGCGTGCCCCACAGCTGCTGCAGGGTGACGCCCGGCATGATCGCCAGCATCGCTTCTTCCGGGTACTCGTTGATCCGCCGCTGCACCGAGAAGGTGGCGATGCGGGTCTTCAGGCCGAGCATGAAGGCGGTGATGGTGTCCGGGGTCAGGTTCATTGCCCGCGCCTGCGCCGCGCTGACGTGCTGGCCCGGCAAGCGCACACCGGAATGCCAGTCGATATGGATCGCCTCGATCGCCTGCAGCGACACCAGCACGCTGGAGTCCACCGGCGTGCCGGTGCGGCGCAGGATGCCGACGATCCGGAACGGCTTGTCGGCATGGGTGGCCAGGCTGATGCGTCCGGTGCCATGGGTCAGCACGATTTCGTCGCCCAGGTGGCGGCCGAGCGCGGCGGCGGCGTCGGCGCCGATCACCGCATCGTAGAGGTCGTCGAATGCCCTGCCCTGCGCGAACGCCAGGGGATGCTTGGCGCCGTAGTGATAGTGCTCGAAGAATCCGGTGCTGGTGCCGACCACGCGGTAGCCGCGGTAGGAATCGCCCAGCGACAGCGGTACCGCCCACTTGACCTCGGGCATCGCGCTCAGGTCCTGGTAGCTCTTCCAGGAGACGTTGTTGGTGGCGTCGCCGATATGGAACACCGAGTACAGCAACAGGTTCACCGGGCCCGAGCGCGCGCCGACGATCAGGTCGGTGCCCGACACCGTGCTGGCGAAACCCTCGTGCGCCTGCATGCGGATCCGCTCCACGCCCAGCAGCAGCGTCACGCTCAGGGTGATCACCAGCACGGTCAACGCCACGCCCAGTCGCCGGCTGCGCAGGCTGGCCAGGGCCAGCTTCAACAGGGTCATCGCGCACCTCCGGCGCTGGCGCGGTTGAGCGTGGCCAGGTCGGCCTGAGCGTCGAACAGCGGTGCGATCGACGGATCATGGCTGACCACGATCGAACTGGTGCCGCCTTGCCGGCACTCGGCGAACAGCAGTTGCAGGAAGGCCTGCGCCGCCAACGGGTCGAGCGCGGAGGTGGGCTCGTCGGCGAGCAGCAACGGCGGCCGCGCGATCAACGCGCGCGCAGCGGCCACGCGTTGCTGCTGGCCGACGCTGAGGCGGGCGGCCGGGCGCGACCACAGCGCCGCCACGTCCAGGCCCAGCGCGACCATCAGCCGCTCGATCTCCGTGTCCAGCGCCTGCGTGCCTGGTGCCAGCCGGCCGCGGCGCGCGGAAAACTGCAGGCCCAGGGCGATGTTGTCGCGGGTGCTCAGGAACGGCAGCAGGTTGAACTGCTGGAACACCACGCCGCAATGGTCGGCGCGAAAACGGTCGCGTGCGGCCTTGCGCAACGCCGCCAGGTCCTGCCCGGCCACGCGCACGCAGCCGGCGGTGGGCTGTAGCACGCCGGCGATCAACGCCAGCAAGGTGCTCTTGCCCGATCCGCTGGCGCCGCGCAGCAACAGTTGTTGCCCACGCGGCAGCGCGAACGATGCGATGTCCAGCACCGGGGCAGTGCCACCGGGATAGCCGAAGCGCACCTCGGTCAGTTCGACGACGGGCTGCTGGTTCATTCCGGCAACTTCACCCGGGTCTGCCCGGGCACGACCTCGGTGCGGCCCTGCCCGGCCGCGGTGGCGACGTCCACCACCACCGTGTGTAGACCCGGGAAACGCTGAGGCAACAGCACCTGTAAATGATCCAGCCGCGTCGGCCGGGCGCAGTTGAATGCGTAGTGGGCGTGGAATTCTGCATGGCTGTGGCCGGGCTCGTCCGGATCGGCCATCGCCACGTCGTAGCCCTCGGTGGTGACCTGCGCACTGCGCAGCGAGCAGGCCGCCGCGACCGGGAACTGCAACCAGCTTGCACCGCGCAAGGTGGCGACGGCGGCCTGCAGGCGCTGGCGCTCGCCGGCATCGCGCGTCGGGTGTTCGAAATCGAGGATGCCGATGCCCGGCGCGCTGAGCTGCACGTCCACGGCGGTGCCATCCACGGCGACTTCCAGGTTGGCCTGGCCGTGCACATGCGGGCCGTGGTGGCGGACCGCAGCGGCGGGCGAACTGGCGAAGAGGAGCAACAGGATCAGGGGAATGCCAGGTCGCATAAGGTGCGCATCGGTTTAGTTACACTATAACATTAGTGAACAATCGATCGCGGGCGCAAGCCTGCCGTTGCCGTCAGTCAGCCGCGGTTCGCATCCGGCCACCATCGACGTGCGTCGCACGGGGGCTGTGCCGCGGTGGGTGCCGAACTTCAGGGATCTTCATGTCTTTTTCCATCATTCCCGATAGCTACACCGCGTGGCGCCACTGCATCGAGGTCGACTGCGGCCTGCGATTGGAGCCTGCCTATATCGCGCAACGTATCGCTGCGCTCAACGATCCCACCGACCATCACACCCAGCAGTTCGTGCGCTGCTGGGGCGAGCCGCATCGCCAGCAGGTGCTGCAGTGGTTTGCGCAGGCGCAGGCTGCATTCGCCGATGGTCGCGTTTGAACCCTCCCGCATGGCGCGACGCGGTCGCGGGTGCCGTTGGACCGCGATGCGTTTCTTCTGCAACCGCTGCTCGGCCGGGCGTGTCGGTCGCGGCGCAGCCCTGCATGGCAAGGTCCTGATCCAATGCGGGCAGTGAGTCGTCAAGCGATGGAGGTCGGCCCCGACCGGCGCGCGCATCGGCGGCGCGCTCTACCCTGACGCGCTGACGCGCCTGGACAGGACCGCGCCAAGCTATCCGGAACCCATCGGCACCGGGGCATCTCACTGACACGTGCGTTGCAGCAACGGGCTGCCAAGCTACGACGGCTGCCGGTAGCATGCACGCGCATCGCCGCCCGGCGTCCACTTCCCAGCTCCCGCAAGGACACCCAACGTGCCTCTCGCTTCCATCGCCAGCGCGCATCGCGCACGCCGTTTCCTGTCCGCCGCCATGGTCTGCCTGCTGCTGTCGGCAGCCACCGGTGCCGAGTCCCGGCCGCAGCCCTCGCAGTTCCAGATCGTCGAGAGCGTGCCCGAGGCCAGCGTCTACGGCGAACCCGGGGTGCCGCGCACCCAGCAGACCTGGCTGGCGATGATCAACGGGGCGAAGCAGCGCATCGACATCGCCGCGTTCTACATCTCCGAGAAGCCCGGCACCGGCCTGACGCCGGTACTGGACGCGCTGGCCGCCCGCGCCCGTGCCGGGGTGGCGGTGCACCTGCTGGTCGACCACACCTTCCTGGCCAAGAATCCGGACAGCGTCGCCTGGCTGGGCAAGGTGCCGGGCATCACCGTGCGGGTGCTGCCGGTCGATACGCTGACCGGCGGCGTGCTGCACGCCAAGTACATGATCGTCGACGACGCCAGCGTATTCGTCGGCAGCCAGAACTGGGACTGGCGGGCGCTGGAGCAGATCCACGAGATCGGGGCGCGCATCGATGATGCACGCTTCGCTAGGACCTTCGCCGCCAGCTTCGACTACAGCTGGCGCCTGGCCGACGAGGGCGATCTGGCCAAGGCGCAGGCGCGCGGCGTGCTGCCGCCGGACTTCGTTCCGGTCACTGCCAGCGATCCGGTGCTGCTGGACGCCGGCAGCGATGCACCGCTGACCGCCTTCCCCGCGTTCAGCCCGCCGGCGTTGCAGCCGGCATGGGTCACTGCCGAGGAGCCGGCGCTGGTCGAGATGATCCGCGCCAGCCAGCATGCGCTGCGCATCCAGGTGATGACGCTCTCGGCGATCCGCAGCTTCGGCCCCAAGGGCTGGTGGGCGCCGGTCGACAGCGCCATCCGCGATGCCGCCGCGCGCGGCGTGCACGTGCACATCATCGTCGCCGATTGGGCGCTGCGCGACCCGATGCAGGGGTATCTGAAGAGCCTGGCCGCGCTGCCGAACATCACGGTGAAGTTCAGTCGTCTGCCGCCGGCGCCGCAGGGCTTCATTCCGTACGCGCGGGTCGAGCACGCCAAGTACGCGGTGGCCGACGACCGCAGCAGCGTCATCGGCACCGGTAACTGGGAGTGGAGCTACTTCAACACCGCAGTGGATGCTTCGGTGTTCGTCAAAGGGAAGGGCCCGGCCGAAACGCTGACGCGGATCTTCGACCGCGACTGGAACGGTCCCTACGTGACGACGTTGCAGCCTGGGCAGAGCTACGAGGCGCCGCGTACCGAGTAGCCTCCGCTGTCGCGCTGGCGGCATGCCCTTTCAGGGTTGGGCACCCCCGGGCCACGCGTATCGGCTACAGGGCGCAACCGAGACCGAAATGCATGATCGCTGCGAGGGTGGTGCTGCAACGTCGTGCCGCCGCTATCCCCACGAAGCCTTAACCACCGCTGCCTATGCTAGCCCCGCGCTGGAAGACGGCCGCTGTGCCAGGCATTGCCGCATGCGTGGCGACAAACGCCTCCGGCTGCGTAAGGATACCCAACAACAAGGAGACGCCATGAAGAAGCTGTACGCACTCGTGTTCGCAGGAAGCTTGCTGGGCCTCGCCTCGCCGGCCTTCGCCGAGGTCGCCAACCTCACCAACAGCGCGGACGGTGCCAACCGCGAAGCCGGCATCGCCGCGGTCAAGAAGAAGTTGCAGGAGGCCTGCACGTCGCGCAAGGGCACGCCGGATCCCAACTCGTTCGAGGTGGTGTTCGAAAAGACCAGCCAGAATCCGGACGTCCCCAAGCCGTACTACGTGGATGGAAAGATGAAGTGCGACATCCCGCAGGGGTGAGTTGGACGTCAGGTGGACTTACACCACCTGAGTTTGAATGCGAACGAGGCCTCGCTTGCGGGGTCCTCGTTTTTTGTGAGTGTGCCGAGCACGCACGCTCCGTCAGCTGCCAATGAAAATCGACGGCAGTTCCACCGATGGTCTGCAACGCAAGTAATTGCGATCACGGTCCAGGGCCTGCTCCCAGCCGTTGCCCACTTTGCGGATCACGCGCCCCTCCGAGCAGGAAACACCGGCGGCACGGGCTTCGGCAGTGCCCAGTGCGGGAATGTCGAGCTGGATCCGGGATGGCCTCGGTCGGCCGAAGGTATGGGCCAGGTTGTCCTGTATGGAGAAGTCCACGTGTTCGCAATAGGCATGCGTCCAGGGCCGCGGATCGTTTGCCAGCAGCTTGCGGCAATCCAGGCGTGGAATCGGGGCGACGTTGCGCTGCGGGTTCACACGCTCGAGGCCCCGCCCGATCGCGGAACGCGTTTGCGCGGATGCGGTCACCGAGACGGCGATAAGGAGCAGCCCTGCAGCTACCCGTTGAATGACGTCCATGCTCTCCCCCTGTGCGCAGAGCTTAGCGACGCCCAGCCCCTGGCGCTTAGACAAAACCGCGCGTAGCACGCTTGGACCGACGCATCGGGCTGGCGGCTGGAAACGACAGCGTCCTGGGTTCGCCAGCGCACCGCCGCGGTCGCTCAGGACGCGCGGTCCGCCAACAGCAGCGGAGCCACAGTCCCGCGTTGCACCATCAAACACTGGTCGGCGATCGCCGTCAGGCCGAGCCGATGCGACACCACCACAAGAGCGGTCTGCGGCAAGCGGCGCCGCAGCGTCCCCAGGACCTGTTGTTCGGCGATGGCGTCGAGAGCGCTGGTGGCTTCGTCGAGCAAGGCCACGCGCGGTTGCCGCAGCAGCACCTGGGCCAGTAGCAGCCGCTGCAGTTCACCGCCGGACAGGCGCGCGCCGGCGCCGTGCGCGGCGGTGTCCAGGCCGGCGCCGCCCTGCAGACGTGCGGCCAGGCCGACGTCGCGCAGGGCCTCCCACATCGCCGCCTCGCCCGCGCTCGGCGCCGCCCAGGCCAGGCAGTGCCGCACGGTGTGCTGCCAGGGCCGCACGCCCTGGGCGACGTAGGCCAAGGGCTGTAGCACGGCACGATAGCCGGCGAAGTCGAGCGCGCGGCCGTCGCAGTGGGCGACGAACTGCGGAGGCGCGACCATGCCGGCCAGCGCATCCATCAGGCTGCTCTTGCCGACCCCGGACGGGCCACTGATCAGGGTCAGCGTGCCCGGCGCCAGGACCAGATCGGTCAAGGCGACGGCGGCCAGCGGCGGGGCGAGACCGATGCGTTCGATCTGGATGGCCGCTGGCGCCGCCGCCTCGGTCGCTGCACTGGACTGCGCTGCCACCGTGGTTGGCGGTGCCGGCGCTGGCGCCGGTGCTGGCGTACCAAGCGCCACATAGCGCTGCCATAGCTCCAGCGCCGGCGCCGCCGAGCGCAGCTGCTGCACGCTCTGCCGGGTTGAGACCAGGTACGGCAGCAGCCGTCCCAGCAGCAGGCCGACGGTGATCAGCGCACCGCGATCGATGCCGTGCCACATCCCGGCCAGCAGCATGATCGCGGCGACGGCCGCCACCGCCGCCAGTTCCAGCCATAGGCGGCCGGACGCGACCAGCGCCTGCTGCCGCGCGTAGCCATGGGCGAGCCGACCGGCGATCGCCTCGTAGGCTTCCTGCTCGCGCGCCACGCGCGCGAACGAACGCACGTGGCGCAGGCGCCGCGGAAAATCCTCGCTGAGCCAAAACAGCCGGGTCATGTCGGCGACGTACTGGCGGCTGACCCGGGCCTGTTCGTGGCCGGCGATGCGGAAGGCAAGCAGGCCCAGCGCCAGCAGTGGCGGCAGTGCCAGCACCAGCATGGGCGAGACCAGGAATGCCGCGGCCAGGCTCACCGCCGCGGTGATCGCCGCCACCAGCAGCTGCAGTAGCGCGCTGAAGCCCTGCACCACGATCTCGACGTTGTAGGTGAGCAGGTTGGCGATTTCCGCCGAGCTGGCATCGGCCAGGGCCGGCAGCGGCGCCTGCAGCAGCCGCGCATGCACCTGCCGGCGCAGGTCCAGCGCGTGACGGCTGGCCAGGTCCGCGGCCAGTCGCGTCGCCCACCAGCGCAGCAGGGCGAAGCCGCTGCTGGCGGCGACGAACAGCAGGGTCTGCGCGAGGAAGCCGCTCGGCAATGGCAAGGCGTGCCCGGCCAGGGTCAGTACATGGCTGGGTTGCACCAGCGGCACCAACGCGACCGCGGCGAGCGCGCCGGCCAGCGCGCCGAGCAGCGACAGCAGCACGTACCAGGCGATGCGAAGGCACTCGCCGCGACCGAGTACGGCAATGAAGGCACGCAGCAGGTGCGAGGCTGGATCCGGTCGCGTGCTCATCGTCGGGTGTCTGCGCCGTGGACCATGAACACCTTGCCTAGCCGACACTCCGGGACGCCGGCGATGCGCATCGCCGGCACCATCACCATGTGCGAGGACTCAGCCCAGCAGCGTCTGCAGCGCATCGACCGAGGCCTCCGGATGGGTGCCGCGCTGCAGTTCGTAGACGCCCAGCCGCTGCAGCTGACGGGCGAACAACGGCCATTGCGGCTGGCCCGCGGCATAGGGCTGGTCCGCGGCCAGGCGCGCCGCCACGTCCGCGTCGGGCAGCGGCTGCAGCAGGCGCTGCGGATCGGCCGCCACGGTGGCCGAGACGAACACGGCCGCGGCCAGCCGCAATGGCGCCTGTGCCAGGCGCCAGTCGCCCTGGCGGATGTCGACCTCGTGCTTGAGCGCACCGCTGCGGCGGCGGATCATCGGTGCCGCTGCGATCCAGGCGCAGGTCTGCGGGTCGAGCAGGCGCAGCAGTTCCGGCCGCAGGTGCAGGAAGTTGCCGATGCCGGTGGCGAGCAGGTACTGCGGCGCGACGAACAGGGCGTCCTCGGCGAGGAACTCCAGCCCGCGCAACAGGCTGTGCAGGGCCAGAGTCGACTTGCCGGCGCCGCTGCCGCCGAGCAGCAGCACGCCGCGGCCATCGCGGCCGACGCAGGCGCCGTGCAGCGGCACCAGGCGCATGCCGCGCGCGGCGAGGACGAACACGGCGAACTCGATCAGTTCGTAACGCACGTGGTAGGCGTGCGCGAGCATGTCCTCGGACACCACCACCAGCGCCCTGCCCTGCTCGGGCACCAGCACCACGTAGTTGTGCGCATCGATCACCCCACTCAACACGCCGGCACCGGAATGGGTCTGCACCGGCGGCGGTTCCAACGCCAGCGCGTAGGGCGCCTCGCCGCGGTTCACCAGGGTCAGCTCGATACGGAACGCAGCGCTCTCCGGCAGGCGATGCGCCGGCACCGCGCCGAAAGCGGCCTCCACCAAGGCCAGCAGGGTCGGACTGTTGCTTTCGAAGTGGAAGCGGCCGCCGAGCAGTTGCTTGCTGAGCGTGTGCGGTCGCGGCAACCGGGTGTGGAACGGATCGCAGGCGCCGCTCGCGGCGACGACAGGCGCGGCGTGGTCGCTTGTCTCCACGTCCAGAACACGCACGGTCGATCGCTGCATCGGAGAAGAGTCGCTTGAGTGGATGCAGCGTGGGTGCGCTGGTCGCGGCCAAAGGTTGCGCCGGCGCCACCCACGCAGCGCGCAACCAAACGACGCAGCCCCGGCACCTACCGCCACGGCCACCTGCGCGCGGCCATCGCTGCATGCGCCTTCTCCCCCACGGCGCCGAACGAGACCTTTCGCCGATGCTCAAGATCCAGGTCAGCCACTCCTACTTCCTGCGCTACGACCCCAAGCAATGGGAGCGTGGCAAGCCGTATCCGCCGCTGGCCACGCTGCAGGTGGCGGCACTGCTGCGCCAGCACGGACACCAACTGACGCTGTTCGACGCGATGCTCGCCGAGGGTGTGGAGGACTACGACCACGCCGTTCGCACGCAGCGGCCCGACCTGGTGGTGTTCTACGAGGACAACTTCAACTTCCTCACCAAGATGTGCCTGAGCCGGATGCGCGAGGCCGCGTGCCGGATGATCGCCGAGGCGCGCGCCGGCGGCAGCCGGGTGATCGTCGCCGGCTCCGACGCGTCGGATCACCCGGGGGCATTCCTCGCCGCCGGTGCCGACGCGGTGCTGATCGGCGAAGGCATCGCGGCGTTGCTGGAACTGGTGGCGCGCCTGCAGGCGGAACCGGACATCGACCCGGCGCGCTGGGTGGCCGGCATCGCCGAAGTGGCCAGCGCGGTGTTGCCGCAACTCAAGCGCGCGCAGATCGGCGCGCGGCCGCCGGATCCGCGGCTGTCGGTGACGGCGGCCTGGGACCTGCTGGACATCGCCCGCTACCGTGCGTTCTGGCAGCAGCGGCACGGCCATTTCAGCCTGAACATGGCCGCATCGCGCGGCTGCCCGTTCCGCTGCAACTGGTGCGCCAAGCCGATCTGGGGCAATCACTACAAACGCCGCGAGGCGCAGGACGTGGCCGCGGAGATGACCCAGCTCAAGCGTAGCTTCGCGCCCGACCATGTGTGGATGGCCGACGACATCTTCGGCTTCCACGTCGACTGGGTGGAGGACTTCGCCGACGCGTTGGCCGCCGCCGACGGCGCGGTGCCCTTCACCATCCAGACCCGCGCCGACCTGTGCAGCGAGCGCATGACCGCCGCGCTGGCGCGGGCCGGTTGCCGCGAGGCCTGGATCGGCGCGGAGAGCGGCAGCCAGCGCATCCTCGACAAGATGACCAAGGGCACCGACGTGGACGGCGTGATCGCCGCGCGCCAGCGCCTCGGCGCGCAGGGCATCCGCGTCGGCTTCTTCCTGCAATTGGGCTACCTGGACGAGCAGCTGGACGACATCCTCGCCACCCGCCAACTGGTGGCGCAGGCGCGGCCGGACGACATCGGCGTCAGCGTGTCCTATCCCCTGCCCGGCACCGTGTTCTACCAGCAGGTCAAGGACCAGCTCGGGCGCAAGACGCATTGGCAGGACAGCGACGACCTGGCGATGATGTTCCGCGGCGCCTACGACTCGGCGTTCTATCGCCAGGTGCGCGACCTGCTGCACCGGCAGGTGGACCTGCAATGCCGTGAGGATGCGCGCCCGGCGCCGACGCATGCGCAGGACTGGGTGGCGCTGGACGCCGACTGGGCGGCGTTGATCGCGCGCGAGGCGCAGCATCGGACCGAGGCGCTGCCAGCGCCGCCGGCCAAGGCGGTCGCCGCCGGTAGCAGCCGCCGCATCCCGCTGGTGCAGCGCTCATGAACGACGTGGCGACGCCATCGAATCCCGCTGTGGCGGCCGACCCGCCGGCGGCGGTCCCCACGGTGACGCCGGCACAACTGCCGCTGCGGCGCATCGGTCGTGGCCTGCGCCTGGCCACCGAAACCTTGGCGCACGAGCTGGCGCGCCCGGGTGCGCCGATGCCGGCCTGGAGCGGTCTGCACTGGCAACTGGCCGCCGCGGCGGCGGTCGCGCACGGCGTGGCGCCGCTGCTGAGCCAGCGCTCGCAGTGGCCGGACCGACCGTGGCGCGCGTTCCTGGACGGGCAACGCGAGCACGTGGCACATCGCTACCAGCGCATCGCCGCACTGTTACAGCGGATCGATGCCCTGGCGCAGACCGCCGGCCTGGCGATCGTGCCGCTGAAAGGCGCGGCGCTGCATGCGCAAGGCCTGTATCGCCCGGGCGACCGCCCGATGGCCGACATCGACCTGCTGGTGCGCCCCGAGGACGCCGAGCGTGCCGCGGCGCTGCTCGGTGCGCTGGGCTACGTGGCCGAGTTCGTGCAATGGAAGCATCAGACCTTCCGCCCGGCACAGGCGCAGGCCGTGCCGGCGCTGGGCGAGCACCGCGACACCCCGATCAACATCGAACTGCACGTGCGCATCCAGGAGCGCCTGCCGCTGCACACGGTCGACCTCGGCGAACGGATCCTGCCGCGCGACGGCAAGCCTGGCTTGAATCCCTACCCCAGCAACGGCGCGCTGATGAGCCACCTGCTGCTGCATGCGGCCGGCGGGCTGTGCAGCCGCAGCCTGCGGCTGATGCACCTGCACGACCTGGCCCTGCTCGCCCCGCGCATGCGCGCCAGCGACTGGCAGGTGCTGACCGGCGCCGATGCCTGGTGGGCATGGTCGCCCTTGCGGCTGATGTTGCGTTACTACCGAGCGGCGATCCCGTCGGCGGTGCTCAAGCAACTGCGCGCGCAATGCCCGCCGCTGCTGCGGCTGCGCACGCGCGGGCTGGACCTGACCGCGGCGTCGTGCTCGCAACTGTGGCTACCGGCAGTGCCGGGCATCGAGTGGGCGCGTTCGGGCCGCGAGGTGCTGGACTATCTGCGCCAGCGCCTGCAGCCCTCGGCGGAAAGCCGGCAGGAACGCGCCGAGATGATCCGCACCCAACTGTGGTTGCAGGGCCAGGACTGGGTGCGTCTGCCGCAGCGTCGCCGCGTGCTGCAGCGGCTGCTGCGTCCGGTGCCGCGGATGGACACGCTGTACGCGGTGCGGACGGCGCTGCAGGGGTATGTGCCGTCGTCGGATTGACGCACGCCCTCATCGAGCGCGCAGTAAAAGACCGTCGTAGGAGCGGCTTCAGCCGCGACAGCCATTGTGGCGGCGCATGTCGCGGCTGAAGCCGCTCCTACCACAAAGCGTGATTCCGTCTTGAAGGCGAAGCGCCGGAATGCCGCGCTGCGCGTCAACCATGCTGCGCGGCGCGCCGGCCATCGGCGTTGCGCGGTGCGCATAGGCGCTGATACAGCGCAGTGAAGCCGCGCACGCTGCAGTCGGCATCCTCGCGCACGGCCCGGCATTGCGCCGCCCAGGCCAGACGCAGGCGCAGTTCGTCGTCGCTGAGCACCTGGCGCAGCGCATCGGCCAGGCCGGCCCAGTCGCCCACCGGCACCGCCAGCGCCGCCGAGGGCGCCCACTCCTGCAGATGCCCGACCGCAGTGCCCACCGTCGGCACGCCCGCCACCGCCGCTTCCAGCAGCACCAGCGGCCCGGCCTCGTGCTGCGACGACAGCACCAGCAGATCCGCCGCCTCCACCAGCGGCCGCAGTTCGCGCTGGGTCTTGAAGCCGAGGAAGCGCACGCGCTCGCTCAGCCCCAACGTGGCAACCAGGCGCTGCATCGCGCCGTCGAGGGTGTCCACGCCAACCAGGTCGACGCGGAAGTCGACCCCGGCGCGGACCAGCGCGGCGAGTGCGCGCAGCAGGGTCGTCTGGTCCTTGACCGGATTGAGGCTGGCCACGTGCAGCAGGCGCGCCGGCCCCTCCCCGCGCGCACGCGGCGGGCGCGGCGGCCAGGCGCGCAGGTCCACGCCCAGCGGCACGCGTTCGGCGGCGATGCCCAACGCCCGCAGGCTGTCGAGGATGGGCGCGCTGGCGGCGGTCACCGCGCTCGCCAGGCGCAACACCAGCGCCTCGCGCAGCCGACCCTGCCATTTGCGCCGGCCGCCGTAGCCGATGGTATGCAGCGCGACCAGTTCGCCGCCGGCGATGTGGACGAGGCTCGGCCGCCGCAGCCAGCGCGCCGCCACCACCGCGATCAGGCTGCAGTGGCCGGAAAACAGCGACTGCACCAGGTCGAACGGCGCGCGGCGGTGCTCGGCGCGGATCGCGGCGATCGCGCGCCAGCGCGTGCGCACCGCGCCGATGTTGTGGATGTGCGCGCCCAGCAGCTCCCACTGCGCCGGCAGCGGCTCCTGGTGCAGCACGAACACGTGCAATTCGTGCACGCGTGCCAGGCGTTCGATCAGGCTCAGGAAGGCCGGAATCACCCGGTACTCGCCGCTGCGGTCGACGCCGCCCGGCACCACCAGCGCCAGCTTCATGCTGCGCTCTGCGGCGCGGCGCCGAGCAGCTGCGCATAGGCGCGTGCCCAGCGCCGCCCGACCGCCGAGAACGACAGCTGCGCATCGAAATGCGCGCGCACCAACGCCCGCGACGGCCCGTCGCGTGAGGCCTGCAGCAGCGTGGCCGCCAGGCGCTCGGCGTCGCCGCAGGGCCACAGCGCGCCGACCCGGCCGCCATCGCTGAGCGCACGGAACGCGGGGATGTCGGTCAGCACCGGCACCGCGCCGCAGGCATAGGCCTCCAGCGCGGCGTAGCCGCAGCTCTCGGCCAGGCTGCCGGACACGAACAGGTCGGCCGCACGCATCAGGGTCTGGATCTGCGCGTGCTCCACCCGGCCCAGCAGGTGCACGCGGCCGGCCAGCCGCGGATCGGCCTGGAGGCGCTGCTGCACCACCGGCAGCAGCGGCGCATCGCCGAACGCGCAGAACAGTTGCAGCTCGGGCAACTGCACGCTGGCGCGCGCCACGCCTTCGAGGACGGTGAGCGGATCCTTGCCCTCGCTCAGATGGCCGACCCACAGCACACAGGGCGCGCCGTGCAGTCCGCTGTCGCGGCGCGCCTGGTCGCGCTCGCCGGGAGTGAAGCGGCAACTGGATTCGGGAATGGCGAACAGCCGCGTGGATCCGGCGAACAGCCCGGCACCCACGAAGCCGCGCGCCAGGCCCAGCGAGGTGAAGGCGATGCCGGCGGCGGCCGCATACCAGCGTCGCCACTGCGGCCGCCGCCACCAGCGCGGCGGACGGTTGGCGTGGTCCTGCAGCAGGATCGGCAGCGACGGCCGCCAGCGCGCCAGCGTCGCCGCCTCGCGCGCGAACTGCAGGCCGTGCACGTGCACCACGTCGGCATCGAGCTCGGCCAGCAACGCGGCGATGCGCCGCAGGTGGCGCCGGCGTCCGGCGTCGGCGCGACGCACGAAGTGATAGTCGACGCCGTTGCGCCGCAGCTGTGCATCGACCGCAGCGGCCTGGATCACCGAGACGCGGGTGCCGGCGCTGGCCACGGCCTCGGCGATATCGGCCAGCGATGGCCACAGCGCGAACGCCTGCTCCGGCGTCACCCCGTCCGGCAGCGGCACGAAGTTGAGCTGCACGGCGTGTACGGCGCGGGCGGCGTTGCCGGCCATGCTCAGATCCCGGACGCCTGCGGCCGGTGCAGGCGCACCAGCCGGTTGGCCAGGTTCAGCTCCCATGGCCGGTCGTAGCGCCGGTAGCGGTAGCGCCACGCGGCCAGGGCGCTGAGGCCACGCTTGGCCCAGCCCGGCGAGCGCGGGTCCTGCGCGGTGGGATAGCGGCAGCCGAGCACCGTGACGAAATCGCGGATGCGCTGGCGCAGCGCATCGGTGAGCCAGGGCGCATCGGCGTGGCAGGCGTAGTCCACCCACTGCGGTTGCGCCCATTCCTCCGGCGTGCGCGGGAACTGCACTGGCACGCCGTCGCGGTCGAGCAAGGGCATGCCGGCGCGGCGGCCGCGGTCCTTCTCGTGGCGGCTGCTTTCCGGCAACGGGGTGTACACGTAGACGATGATTTCCGACTGCGGGTTGATCCGCTTCAGCTCGCGGATGAACTCGAAGGTCTGCTCGGTCTCGCGCTCGCTGTCCTGCGGCGGCGCGACCATGAACGACAATTCCGGGATCACCCCATTGCGCCGGCACAGCTCGGCCACTTCCAGGGTCTGGTCCGGGCGCGTGCCCTTGCGGATCTCCTTGAGCATCGCCCCGCTCGGCGACTCGGCACCGATGTAGGCCATGCGCAGGCGGCTCTTGCGCACCAGTTTCCAGGTGCTCTCGGACAGGTTGAGCAACGCGTCGGCGCGCGCATAGCACCACCATGGCATCTCGAGCTTCGCCATCACCTCCAGTAGCGGGATCATGTCGGCTTCGCGGTCGAAGAAGTTGTGGTCGAAGAACTGGATCGAGTCGGCGCCCAGGCCGTACTTCAGATAGCCCAGCTCGCGCTCCAGGCGTGCCGCGGTCGGCAAGGCGGTGGCGCCGCCGAACATCGCCGCCACCCCGCAGAACGTGCAGCGGAAGCGGCAGCCCAGCGCGGCCTGGTGCGAGGCGGTGCGCTGGCCGAGGAAGGTGCGGCCGAGATAGCGACGCGGCTCGCCGAGTTTTTCGTAGGGCAGCGACGGCAGTGCATCGCCGCGCTGGAAGGCGCGGTTGCGGTTGTGCACCACGGCGCCGTCTTGCTTCCAGGACAGCCCGTCGACCTGCGCCAGCGTCGGCCCCTCGCCGCGCAAGGCGGCCAGCAGTTCCGGCAAGGTGTCCTCGCCCTGCGCGCGGATCGCGTAGTCCACGTACGGCGCGGCCAGCGCGGTGTCCGGGTACAGCGTGGGGAAATAGCCGCCCCAGACGATCGGCAGCGCCGGGAAGCGCGCGCGGATGGCCTGCGACAGCGCGATCGACGGCGCCAGCTGCGGCCCGCCCATCACGCTGATGCCGACCGCATCGAAGTGCTGCTCCTGCAGCGCCTGCAGGCTGCGGTCGATGAAGTCGCGGTCGACGTTGCCGTCGATGATGCGGCTGTCGCCGTGGCGGTCCAGTGCCGCCGCCAGGTTCAGCAGCGACAGCGGAAAGCGGGCGCTGGACGGCTTGGTGATGGTGGGATTGACCAGCAGCGTGTTGGGTGTGGAGGACATACGGGGCGAACGCAGGACGGGGGTCACGGCAGGCGCCGCAGGCGCAGCACCAGGGCCACCGGCACCTGCAATGCAGCGGGATCGAAATGGGCGCCGGCGGGAATGTCCGCCGGGTCGAGCATCGGTTCGCTGACCGCGTCGATGGCCAGCCCCAGCGCGGCGCAGGCGGCGTGCCAGTGGCTGTACAGGTGCTGGGTGTGGCGCACCGCGTAGCGCTGACCGCCGGCCTTGAAGTCGCGGCGCCAGCCCAGCGCCGGGCCGATCGGGTGCACGTCGCTGCACAGCACCCAGCCGCCGGGCCGGGTGACGCGGCGCAGTTCCGCCAGCGCGGGCGGCAACTGCGGCAGGTGCCCCAGCGCCAGCGCGCAGAGGCTCAGGTCCACGCTGGCATCGGCGAGCGGCAAGGCCTCGAGGCTGCCTTCTTGCAAGGTGCAGCGGCCGGCGTCGGCATCCGCCAGTTCCTGCGCGGCGCGCGCCAGCATCTGCGGCGACAGGTCCACGCCGGTGACGTGCTCTGCGCCACGCTGCAGGGCATGCAGCAGGTAGCGGCCGCTGCCACAGCCGGCATCGAGCACGTGCTGGCCGCGCAACGATTGCGGCAGCAAGGCCAGCATGGCGCGCTGCTCGGCCTGCATCACCGGGTTATGCGCCTGCGCCGGGTAGCTGTCCGCCCACAGGGCGTAGGCGGCGAGCGGATCGAGGGTCGGGACTGCGCTCATGCGTGGCATACCTGCACCATGTCCGCCTTGCGCGAACGCGGCGGCGCAACTTGAAATTCCAGGCCCGGCTCCAGCGCCAGCAACTCAGGATCGGCCAGCTCCGCGGCCATCAGTTTGGGCACGCCGTCCAGCGTCACCGGCACCGTGTCCACGCCGACGGCGGCGAACCACGGCGCGAAATCGGGATCGGCGATCCGCGGCCGCCCGTCGCGCACCACCGCGCGCAGTGCACTGCGCGACAGCCCGACCAGGCTCTGCGCCGGTGCGCCACCGCGATCGGCGACGATCAGCAGATCGGCGTATGCGCCCGGCGCCAGATGCCCGCGCTCCGGCAAACGCAGGATGTCGGCCGCGGCGGTCGTGGCCAGACGCAGCGCCTGGGTCGCGTCGAGGCCGTGGGCAGCGGCCAAGCGCAGGTCCTCGAGCAGGTCGCGGCCGCCGCTGACCCGCGCATCGCTGCCCAGCGCCAGACGCCCGGCGGCGCTCAGGCGTCGTGGGTCCAGGGTGCATCCGAGCAGGGTCAGGTTGCTGCTCGGGCACCACACCACCGCTGCGCCGCAGGCGAGCACGCGCGTGACATCGTGCGTGCCCAGGCCGACGCCGTGGATCAGCACCGTGTTGTCGGCCAGATGGCCGCGCCGCTCCAACTCGGCGAGTTCGCCGGCGGCCACCGCGTCGGTGCCTTCGGCCAGGTGGATCATCCACGGCCAGCCGGCAGCCGACGCCGCGGCGAAGCTCTGCGCCAGCGGCGGGCCGTAGTCGGGGCCATGCAAGGTGTAGCTCCAGCCGAAATCGTGCAGCAGCGCCACCGGGAAGTCGGCCGCGTCCAGCGCGGCATGCCAGGGGTCGTGGTGGGCCACGCAGGTCACCCCGGCCAGCAGGTTCTTCAGCCCGCCATGGCGCAGCCGCAGCGGCTTGGGTAGAGCCAGCGCGGCGGCCACCGCCGGAGCGCGGAAATGCGCGGCGAAGGCGTCGATCCAGGCGTAGCTGTTGGCGAACGGCGCGGCCTGGGGCAGCGGCGGCACCGCATTGACGTGCAGATGCTCGTGGGCGTTGATCAAGCCCGGCAGCAGCAGGTGCCGCGGCAAGGCGATGTGCAGCGCCGCCGGCGTGACCGACGCGGCGACGCGACCGGCGCATAGCGCCAGCGGCGCGTGCACTGCCCCGCCGGCATGCGCGACACGCGCACCGTCCAGGCAGACGTCGACGGGAGCGGCAGGCGCGGCCATGCTCAGCGCTTGCGCATCACGATCAGGAAGTGGTCGCCCATGTCGCGCAGCAGCGGCCAGCCGCCGATGCGGTCGTCGAGGCGGCCCAGTGCCTCGCCCAAACGCGGGTGGCGCTGGTAGTGGTCGACCAGGTACGGCGGCGGCAGGCACAGGCTGAGCGCGCGGTACGACTCCAACTCGAAGTGCGGCGCGAACGCGCGGTAGAACTCGCGTGGGAAGTAGTACCAGGTCCAGATCGTGTGCCCGTTCATGCCGACCGCGGTGGCGCCGCGGGCGGCGCGGACGGCGGCACGGCGCAGGCGCCCGCGCAGCAGGTAGTGGCCCAGTTCCCACGGACACAGCCGGCCGATCACCGAGAACACCAGCCGGCCATCGCGGCGCAGCAGCCGTGCGCAGTGACCGGCGACCTCCGGCAGATCCGGCGCGCAGTTGAGCGGGCCGAAGTTGGAGTACATGCCATCGAACTCGCCATCGAGCAGATCCAGCTGCTGGATGCCGACGTGGGCCGCGCTGAGCCGGCCGTGCAGGCACGGGTCCTGCGCGCGGGCACGGGTGCGCTCGACCATTTGCGGCGACCAGTCGGTGGCCAGCACGCGGTAGCCGCGTTGGGCGAAGGCGTGCGCATCCAGGCCGGTGCCGCAGCCCAGGTCGACCAGGCGCGAACCGACCGGCAACTGCGTCGCCACCGTGTCCCACAAGGTGGTGCGCATGCGCTGGATCAGCGCGTTGTTGCCGCGTGGGCCATCGTAGTCCGCGGCCACGCTGTCGAAGGCGCGCTGCGTGTCCAGCAGCCGCACCGGGTCCAGAGTGGTCGTATGCGCCGTCGCGCCCGCCTTGCCGTTCGCTGTCACCTGCACCTCTCCACTCCCCTGCCCTCGTCGGAATCCGCGCGCATCGAGCGCGCGGTACTGACGGTAGGTGCGGCGGCGGCGCCGTTTGGTTGAATCGGCGAGGTGCCGTTATGCGGCAGCCGCAGTCGGCCGCGTCTGGCGGCGGCGCAGCGCGTTGCGCACCACCGCGGCCAGCACGCCGCCGCCGAGCCCGGCCAGCAGCGCCGCGGCCAGCACCAGCACCGGGTTGGGGAACGCGGCGCGCGGCGGCACATAGGTCTCCCAGGGCGCCGAGGTGTCGTAGGTGTAGCGCGCGCCGAGCCGGCCGAGCAGATCCTCGCGTTCGGCCTTGAGGCCGCGCAGCGTGGTGGTCTTCTCCGACAGCAGCATGTTGCCGAGCAATTGCTGCTCGACGCTGCCGCGGCCTTCGCGCTGCTGCTGCAGCAAGCGGTCGCGCTCGGCCTGGGTGGCGGCGATGTCCGCGGCCAGCGCCTGCAGCCGTGCATTGGCCTGCTGCAGCGGACCGGCCTGGATGCCCCGGTGCAGCGCCTGCAGCTGCGCGATGGTGGCCGTCGCCAGCTGCCGTGCCTGCTGCGGCGATTGGGCGCGCAGGGTCAGCTGGATCAGGTTGGCGTACGGGTCCGGATCCAGCTTGAGGCTGTCGCGGTACAGCGCGGCCTGGCGGCTGTCCAACGCTACGCCGGCGCCGCGCAGCACCTGTTCCTGGAACTGCCGGGTCTTGATCCGGTCGATCACCCGCTGGAACGGTTCCAGCTTGGGGTCGCGCCCGGACGGGGTCGGGCCGAACTCGCCGACCTGCACCCAGGCGGTGGCCTGCCACTGGCGGGTCGCGCCATGCAGGAACAGCGCCGCCAGCGCCAATGCGAGCAACAGCGGCAGCAGGCACCAGCGCCATTCCCGCCGCAGGATCCGCCACAGGTCGATCAGGTAGATTTCGTCTTGGGGCATGGCGGTGTCGGTCATGGCAGCGGGGATCTCGGGGGAACGGAAGGCAGGGCAGCCGCCGGTGCGGCGTCGCGGCGGTTCGGCAGCAAGGCGCTGCAGGCGTGCAGCAGCAGGCACAGCGCGACGAAGCCGGCATTGGTCCAGGTGAAGGCCTGCGGCGCGAACGGCGACATCACGCAGGCGTAGGCGATGCGCAGGAACACCAGCAGGTTGAACAGCGCCACGCCGCGACCGAGCAGGCGCACGCTCCACAGCAGCGCCGCGTACAGCGCCAGCATCGCCGCCAGCGCGGCGCCGGGGCCGCCGGCCAGCAGGAACGGCAGGAACTCGGTGCCGACATTGATGTTCGGCGCATCCAGCGGGATGCCGGTGCCGGCAGTGGCGATGGAACCGCTCAGCGGCACCAGCTGGTTGACCAGGAAGCTGGCGTTCTCGTAGCCCTTGCTGAGCAGCGCGCCGAAGTTGTACGGGCCGGCACCGATGTACAGCAGCAGCCACTTGATGCCCTGCGGCGCGGCCCGGTACAGCGCGCCGAACGGCAGCGCCACCGAATCCAGCGAGCCCGAGCGCAACGTGCCCAGCAGCGAGAACGCGGCGGCACCCGCGCACAGCAGCGCCAGCACCCGCTTCCACGGCAGCGACCGTGCCGGATCGCGGCGCAGCAACAGCAACAGGCCCACACTGAACACCGCCGCGAACAGGCGGTTGCGGTCGATCACCAGCACCGGGAAGGCGAAGCCGGCCAGCAGCAGCGCGTTGCGCACACTGCGCTCGCGCACGCACAGCAGGCCGATCGGCGGCAGGATCCAGCACATGTTCGACACATGCCGAACATGCGATTGCAGCGGACTGAGGTCGGCGTAGGCGGAGGGGTTGTGCAGCAAGGGAATCGGGAACAGCAACAGGTCCAGCAGGCAGAACAACCCCACCGCGGCGGCCAGGCCGAGCGCGACGAAGGCCTCGCGGGTGCCGGCGTAGTCGCGCGCCCGGAACGCCGCCAACGGCGGCAGGCGGATGCCGAGCAATGCGTCCAGCCCCAGCGTCGCCAGCGCCACGGCGGCCAGCAGCGCGATGCCGGCGAGATAGCCCGGCGGCAGGTCGAAACTGAGCAGGGTCAGCGCACAACTCAGCAGCAGCGGCAGGCCGAAATACGCCGACGGCAGGCGCAGCAGGCGGCTCATGTGCGCTCGATCAGGGCTGGCTGACCGCCCTGGCGCAACCGCGCCACCAGCGACAGCCACGCATGTGCCAACAGGTGCCCGCCCAGCGCCAGCGGGCTGCGCCGCAGGAACGCGATCTTGGCGGCGATGTAGTGCGCCTGCGCGTGCAGCAGTGTGCGGCTGGAGGGATCGAACAACCGCGCGCGGCGCAGCGCCACCTGCCGCGATTCGGCCAAGTTGGCCAGGCGGCTGGGCAAGTGCCGGGTGCGGCTGGCGTTGTGGTCGTGCACGCGGTAGGCGCAGACCGCCACGTCCAGGAAGCCGAGGGCGTCGCGCGCGACCAGGCGCAGGAAGAAGTCCCAGTCCTCGATGCGCAGGCCCTCGTCCCACTCCGCGCCCGGCTGCAGTGCGCTGCGCCGGACCAGCGCCACCGCCCCGCTCACCGCCCAGTGGCGGATCACCGCGCGGCGGATGCCGGCCTCGCTCAGGTACAGGCGTTTGTCCACGCCGTGCAGGTCGCGCATGCTGCTCTGGTGCACGGTGCGGCCCTGGGTGTCGACCACGATGGCGTCGCCGATCACCGCAGCCTTGTGCGGATGCGCGCCCAGGTACGCCACCTGTACGCCCAATCCGCCGGGCAGCAGGTAATCGTCGCTGGCCCCCAGGCGCAGGAACTCGCCGCGTGCCATCGCCACCAGGTGGTTGAGCGTGGCGGCGATGCCGAGGTTTTCGCGCGGCCAGAAGCGCACGTGCAACGTGTCGCCGTGCTGGGCAATCCACTCGGCGATGCGCTCGGCGGTGCCGTCGCGGGAGCCGTCGTCGACGATCACCAGTTCCTTGTTCGGGTACGGATCCTCCAGCACGCTGTCCAGGCAGCGCTGCACGAAGCGCGCGTGGTTGTAGGCCGGGATCAGGACCGACACCAGCGGCAGCGTCGGCGGCGTGTGCGGTGCGTCCATCAGCCCAGTCCTCGCAGGTAGCGGCGTACCACCAGCACGTTGAACGCCAGGTACAGCGCGTAATTGCAGGCGAACGCGTAGGTCGCGCCGATCAGGCCCAGGCGTGCGGTGAACAGCACCACCAGGCCCAGGTAGCTGGCGGCGAAAAAGCATTCGGAGAGCACGAACAGCCGCGTCATCGCCTTGGCCAGCATCAGGTAGGACAGCACGAAGGACGCGATCTTGAGCACGTCGCCGAGCAGCTGCGGCGCGTACAGCGGCAGCGCAGCGGCGAAATCGGCCGAGAACAGCAGCCGGGTGATCCAGTCGCGGCACAGGTACACCGCCGCCGCGGCCAGGATCACCGCCGGCAGCACGTAGCGGTAGGCGCCGCGCAGTTCCTGCAGCAGCGTGGCGCGCGTGTGCAGCGCCGCCAGCTTGGGCAGGTAGTGGACGTTGATGGCGGTGGTGAAGAACAGCAGGTAGGCATCGGAGACACGGCTCACCGCCTGCCAATAGCCGACCTGCTGCCAGCCGAGCTGGCCGGCCAGATGATCGCGCACGCCGATGTTGACCAGCAGCGGCAGGAGCGCCGAGGCCAGGGTCATCGCCGAGAAGGCGGCCAGCCGCCGCACCATCGCCGGGTCGAAGCGGATGCGCAGCATCTCGCGGCGGAAGTACGGGCTGCGCCGCAGCGCCGGTACCCCGGCGCACAGCCAGGCGACCTGCCCCAGCACCAGGCCCAACAGCGCCCCATACAGGCCCATGCCGTGCGCCAGCGCCGCCACCAGCAGCACGCTCAGCACCGCGCCGGCGACCTGGATCAAGGCCAGCCGGCGCACGTCCATGAAGCCATTGACCACGGCCAGGATGTAGTTGGCCAGCGCAATCCCGAGCTGCGCCACCGCCAGCACGCAGATCAGCGGCTGGTACTGCGCGTCGCCGAGCAGACGTTCGGCGATCAGGCGGCTGCACAGCAGCGCGGCCACGCCCATCGCGCACGCTGCGACGCAGGCATAGCCCAAGGCGCTTCCCAGCAGCCGGGTCAGCGACTGCGCATCGTCGCGGTATTCGGCCACGTACTTGACCACGCCGGCACCGATGCCGCCGCCGGCCACCACCGCCAGCAGCGACATCAGGCTGGTGAACTGGCCGAGCCGGGCGACCCCGGCCGGCCCGGCGTACACCGCCACCAGCTTGAGCACCAGCAACGCGGCCAGCAGCTTGGCCGCGGTGGCCACGCCGCTGTACACGCCGCTGCGCAGCACGTTCATGCCGCCACGCCACCGAAACGCCGGCAGGCGTCGATCACCTGCGCGACCGCCGCGTCGTCCAGGGTCGGGCCGATCGGCAGACTGAGCACCTCGGCAGCCAACCGCTCGCACAGCGGCAACTGCAGCGTCGCCAGTTCCGGATAGGCCGGCTGCCGATGCGGCGGCGTCGGGTAATGCACCAGGCACTGCACGCCCTGGGCCTGCAGATGCTGTTGCAGCGCATCGCGCTGTGCGCAGCGCACCACGAACAGGTGCCAGGCGTGCGCGGCCGGGTCGGCCACCTGCGGCACTGCGATCTGCGGATGCGCGATGCCATCGAGGTATCGCTGGGCGATCGCGCGGCGCGCGGCGATGTCGGCATCCAGATGGCGCAGCTTGACCCGCAGCAGCGCCGCCTGCAGTTCGTCCAGGCGCGAGTTCACGCCCTGCACCAGATGCCGGTACTTGATGTCCGAGCCGTAGTTGCGCAGCACGCGTAGCTGCGCCGCCAGCGCTTCGTCGTCGGTGGTCACCGCGCCGCCGTCGCCGAGCGCGCCCAGGTTCTTGCCGGGGAAGAAGCTGAAACCGGCGGCATCGCCGAAGCTGCCGGCATGGCGGCCGTCGCGGCGTGCGCCATGCGCCTGCGCCGCGTCCTCGAGCAGGATTAGGCCATGCTGCTCGGCAATGCTGCGCAACGCGGCCATCTCCGTAAGTTGCCCATACAGGTGCACCGCCAGTATCGCCTTGGTGCGCGGGCCGATCGCCCGTTCCACCTGCGCCGGATCCAGATTGAAGCTGACCGCTTCCGGCTCCAGCGGCACCGGCCGCAGCCGGTTCTCGCTGATCGCCAGGAAGCTGGCGATGAAGGTATTGCCCGGCACCAGCACCTCGTCGCCTTCGCGCAGCCGGCCGAGTGCGCGGTAGCCGCGCAGGATCAGGGTCAGCGCGTCCATGCCGTTGCCGACGCCGATGGCATGGGCGGTGCCGCAGTAAGCGGCGAACTCGCGCTCGAACGCGTCCAGTTCCTCGCCGAGCACGTACCACCCGGAATCGATCACCCGCGCCGCGGCGGCCTTGAGCTCGTCGGCATAGCGCGCATTGCTGGCGCGCAGGTCGAGGAACGGCACGCTGGCCGCTGGCAGACTCATTGCAATTCCCAATGGTAGAAATCGTGGACCACAGCGCGTGCGCCGAAGCGCTCCTTCTGTTCGACCAGGCCGGCATTGAGCACCCGACCCTGCTGCTCGGTGGAAATGCCCAGGCTAAGGAACTCGCGCTGCGCGTAGACCTGCTCGATCAGTTCGGCCAGCAGCAGGCTCAGCGCATCGGCACGGCGACCCTGCTCCGAGCAGGCCAGGTATTGGGTATGGACGACATGGCCGAAGTCGTACACCAGCGTGCCGGCCAGCAGGTCGGCACCGTCGCGCACTTCGTAGGGCACGATCTGCGCCGGAAAGCGCGCGCACAGCAGGCGCAGTTCGTCCAGGCTGTGGGTCGGGCGCGCGCCGTGGCGTTGCAGCACCTCGCCCAGCAGCGCATGCAGCGGCGCCGGATCCTCCACCCGTTGCACGCGCAGCCCGGCGCGGCGTGCCTTGGCGACCGAGCGCTTGCGCGCGGCGGCGAAGCGTGGCGGCGCGCGCAGCGGCACCGCCGAGGACAGGTCGCGGCGCTGCAGGCGCGCGCCGAGCCGGTGCAGCGCGTACAGGTCCTCTTCCGCCGGGCTGCGGTGGAACAGATGCGGCACCGCCTTGTACAGCAGCGTGCGCACGCCGGTGTCGCGATAATGCGCGGCGATGCGCTCGAACGCCTCCAGCGTCGCCGTCGCACGCAGCGCGTGGGTCGACACCAAGCCGGCATAGCTGAGCCCGGCATGGCTGGTCACCGCGTCGCCATCGCGGTTCGCAGGAAACACCGCCACCGGCGCGCCGGCGTCCTCGACCAACAACGAAGCATCGACGAAGCGTGCGGCGTGATAGTCCATATAGTCACGCCGGTGCAGCAGATTGCCGTTGCGCGAGGCGTCCACCACGGCATCCCATGCCGGCGCGTCGGTCGCGGTATACGCCCTAACCGACAGCATCGCCGTCCTCCCAGGCCATGCCGGCCGGCACCACCGCCTCGGCCACGCCGAACCCGTCGCGGCCCATGTCGTTGCCGTTGTAGAACAGCAGCAGGCGCTCGCCGTGGCGGATCAGCGCCGGATAGCACAGCGTGCGTGCGTCCCAGCCATCGGCCGACAGCGGCAGGCCCAACGCCGCGTCGCAGCGCTGCCAGTGGCGGCCGTCGTCGCTGACCGCCATGCCGGGCAGATAGGCGCCGGCGCGGCTGCCGTGGGTGAAATACATCAGATAGCGGCCATCGTGCCGGTATACCCGCGGGCGGCCGATACGGTACTCGTCGCCCTGCGGCTGCAGGCAGACCGTGTCCTGACGCGGGATCGCCTGCAGGTCGTCGGTCTCCACGCAACGGATGTGGTAGCGCGGGTACGGCGTGCCGCCGATCCATTCCCAGTCGTCGCCCACCGCGTACCAGAGCTGCCAGCGGCGATTCTCGTAACGCGCCGAATGCACCGCGGCGATGGTGCTGCGGCCCGGCGCGCGGTCCAGCAGCGGCGTGTCCTGGCGGCGCTGGAACGTGTCGCCGCCGTCGGTGGAGACCGCCAGGCCGGTGAACGCCAGGAACTTGGCCCGCGCCACCTGCTGGAAGCCGACATAGAACATGTACAGGCCGTCCGGCCCATGCACCACGTCGCCGAGGATCATGCCGTTGTCGTCGAAGCAGCCGGCGCGACCGATGTCCAGCACCGGTGCGGCGCTGATGCCGAGCACCTGGGTAGGATCGTCGGCGCGCACGTCCACGTAGCCGATGCGGCTGACCCCGGCATCGTCGCGGAAGCCGGCGTAGATCCGCAGACGCTCGGCATCCAGCCGCAGCGGGGTCGGCGTCAGCGCCGAATGCCGCATCCAGCCGCCGACGCCGTCGCGCGCGGTGTCGAACACCAATCCACGTTTGTGCCAGGCGAACATGCGTCTCACAGGTCCACGTCGAAGCTGGACTTGCCGGCCACCGCCCGCGCCGGCGCACCGACGTAGACGCGTCCGGGTTCGGTGTCGCGGGTCAGCAGCGCACCGGCGCCGATGACGTTGTCGGCGGCGACCTTGACCCGGTCGCTGAGCGTGGCGTTGACCCCGATGAAGCTGCTCGCGCCGATCTCGCAGTAGCCGGAAATCACCGCGTGCGAGGCCACGAACACGTGGTCGTGGATCACCGTGCGGTGGCCGACGTGGTTGCCGCTCCACAGGATGCAGTTGGCACCGATGCGGGTGAACGGCTGCAGCACGTTGTGCTCGAACACGAAGCAGTGCTCGCCCAGTTCCACGTTGCGCCAGACGAAGGCGTGCGAGCTAACGTAGCTGGCCATGCGGTAGCCGCGGCGCCTGGCGTCCAGATAGAACCGCGTGCGCAGCCGGTTGAGTCCGCTGGCGGGGATCGCCACGAATGCCTCCACCTGCGACGGCGGATATCGCTGTTCGAGCTCCTCGTAGGCCACCACCGGCAGGCCGGCCAGGGTCGGCGCGGACAGGTAGTCGCGCTCCACGCTGAAGGCCAGCACCTCGTAGTCGCTGTCGTGGGTGAAGTATTCGCAGGCGATCTGCGCCAGTTCGCCGGCGCCGACGATGACCAGGGGACGCGCCATCGCCTAGGCCTCCTGCCGGCGCATGCCCGCCGCTTCGCGCAGGAACTCGTCGTAGTCGAAAATGTAGTCGGTGGGGTCGTAGGCCTGGTCGGCGAGCACCATCAGCACGCAGTCCGCGCTGAAGTCGTAGAGATCGCGCCAGACCATGCTGCCGAGCAGCAGGCCCTGCCGCGGATCGTCCAGCACCACCTGCGTCGGACCGCTGCCGTCGTCGAGCAGGAACGACACCGAACCGTGCAGCGCCACCGCCAACTGGTTGAGATGGCGGTGCGCATGCTGGCCGCGGTGCACGCCGTTGCGGGTGGCGAACAGGTAGTACACGCGGCGGATGTCGAAAGGCACGTCGCGCTGTTGCTCCAGCGCCACGAGCTGGCCGCGCGCGTCGCCGTGCGTCCGCAACTGGATTCGTTCGATTGCCATCAGAGTGCCCGACCGGGCTCCACATCGGAGTGTCCAGGCTGAGTGCCGCGGGTCCGCGGAAAGGTTGCGCAACGCCGACGCGCACCGCGACGCAACCTTTCGCCGCAGCGCCGGCACCCATCGACGACCACCGCTGCAGCGATGCCCCGCCGGCATCACGCCGCGCCCCTGCCTCGTCGCCCCCAAGGACACCGCGTACCGCCATGACCTCGCCCACGCCGGCCGCTCCGAAACCGCCCGTTTCCCCTCCTGCCGCGTCGGCGGCATTGCCGCGGCCGATGGTGTGGCTGCACTGGCTCACCGTGCTGTGCCTGGTGCTGGCGGCGGGACTGATCCTGCTGCGCGAAGAGGTCGACGGCCGCATGTGGCGGCAGTGGCTGCTGGAAGGCCACCGCCACTTCGGCCTGTTCGTGCTCGGTCTGTTCTGCGTGCGCGTGGCACTGCGGATGCGCCTGGGCAAGCGCCACGACCCGGAGGCCGGGTCGGCGCTGATGCGTTTGCTGGCCGGCGCCACCCACGTGGTGATGTACGCGCTGCTGCTGACCCTGCCGGTGCTGGGCTGGGCGCTGAGCCAATCGATGGGCAAGCCGGTGCATCTATTCGGCGCGACCCTGCCCGAGCTGGTCGCGCCCGATCCCGATCTCGCCGACAGCTTGGGCGCCTGGCACGTGGACGCGGCCTGGCTGCTGCTCGGCCTGATCCTGCTGCACATCGGCGCGGCGCTGTGGCACCACCTCGTGCGCCGCGACGCCGTGCTGCAACGCATGGTGCCGTTCCTGCGCCGCCGCTGAGCCGCATCTCCGCTCACCTCGTTTCCGTCCGTCGCCGCACCCACCCGCCCGCCAAAGGACCTTCCGCATGCACCAGGCCCCGTCGTCCCCCTCCACCTCCTCCCGCAGCGACAGGACGCGCGGCACCGAGCAGGCGCTGCTGTGGTCGGCGCTGGGCTCGCTGCTGCTGGTGCTGAGCCCACGCGCCGCCGCGGTGCCGGCGTTCGCGCGGCAGACCGGCTCGTCCTGCGCCGACTGCCACATCGGCGCCTACGGTCCGGCGCTGACGCCCTACGGCATGCGCTTCAAGCTCGGCGGCTACACCGACAGCGACGGCAACGGCACCAAGATCCCGGCCTCCGCGCAGCTCACCGCCAACCGCAGCGTGCCGGCGCGCGGCGAGAGCCGCACCCGCTTCAGCGAGGCCGACCTGTACCTGGCCGGGCGCATCACCGACAACGTCGGCGGCTACGTCAAGGTCGCCACCACCAACAACGGCAAGAACGACTACACCACGCGCCTGGACAACGTCGACCTGCGCGCAGTGGTCAAGAGCTTCCAGCTCGGCGGCAAGGACACCCTGCTCGGCGTCAGCGTCAACAACAATCCCGGCAGCCAGGACCCGATCGGCATGCTGCCCAACGCCTCCGGGCTGGGCCCGGCCTCGGCCTATTCCAGTTCGACCACCCTGCTCAACCAATCCTCGCTGTCCAACCGGGTGATCGGCACCAGCGTCTACGGCCTGTACGACCGCAACTGGTACGGCGAAGTCGGCACCTACACCGCCCTGCCCGTGTCGACCCAGGACGACCTGGGCTACGCCATCGGCGGCGATCCCGGCAAGCTCAGCGACACCGGCTACCTGCGCCTGAGCTACATGAAGGACCTCAAGCGCCAGTTCTTCTCCGCCGGCGTGGTCGCACTGACCACGCGCCGGCAGTTGCCGCGCAGCACCGGCCCGCGCGACGACTTCACCGATCTGGGCTACGACCTCAACTACCAGTTCCTGGGCACCCGCGAGCACATCCTCAAGCTCGGCTACCTCAACATCTACGAGCGCCGCCGCTACGGCAGCGCGCTGATCGACCCGACCGACCCGGCCCTGGCCGGCCCGCGCCGGGCCAGCGTGCGCGACCAGTCGATCAGCCTCAACTACACCTACAAGCAGAGCTACAGCCTGCTGCTGGCGCACTTCATCAACACCGGCTCGGACGATCCGTTCCGCTACCGCCCGTACGGCGCGCCGGACACCACCAGCAACCTGATCAGCGCCTCGTGGGCGCCGTTCGGCAAGGACGACAGCTATTCGTCGATCTCCAACCTGCGCCTGTCCGCGACCTGGTTCCGTTTCAGCAAGTTCAACGGCAGCACCGGCAACGTGTTCGGCGCTACCCCGATCACCCGCCCGCGCGACCTCAACCAGTTCGCGCTGAGCCTGAGCCTGGCCTTTTGATCCCCCGCACGGAGCTTCCCCCCATGAAACGCACCAACGCCCTCCCCCTGTGCACCCTGCTGGCCGGCCTGCTGCCGCTGGCCGCCGCGGTGGCGCCGTCCGCGCATGCCGCCGGCGGCGCGCCCGGCGCCGGCGTGTTCGCCAGCGAATGCGCCGAATGCCACAGCGCCGCACCGGCCAAGAACAAGAAGGGCCCGACCCTGTTCGGGGTGGTCGGGCGCCGCGCCGGCAGCGTGCCGGACTACGCCTATTCCGACGCGATGAAGCAGAGCCAGTGGACCTGGAGCGACGACAAGCTGCGCAGCTACCTGTCGCAACCGGCATCCAAGGCCCTGCCCGGCGGCAAGATGAAGTACGACGGACTGGACGATCCCAAGCAGTTGCAGGACCTGATCGCCTACCTGCACAGCCTGCATTGAACTCGCTGCCCGATCGGGTCATATTCGGCGCCCCACGGGCCGGCCGTCGCGCCGCGCCCGTGCCCGATTCCTGACCTGCGAGCATCGAGCCACCGTGCGTGTTTTCCCTGCCGTCCGCGGCGCCTCGTCGCTGCTGCCCGCCGCATCCCCGCACCGCGGGGCGCCCCGGGCATGCTGAACGTGCGCGCGGGTCGGCTGGCGGACGCGGCCCGGCCGTCGTCGCGTCGAGGCCGCGGCGCGGCCCTGGCCGTGGGCCTGGCGCTCGCCGCCCTGCACGCGCCGGCGGCAATGGCCGGCGACGTCGGCGGTGCCGCCGGGATCAGCTCGCAACTGGTCGACCGAGGCATCGCCGTGACCCGCGCTACCCCGACCTTGCAGGGCGCGCTGTTCTGGCTGCCGGCGCCTGGCTGGTCGCTGAGCGGCTCGGCCAGCGTGGCACTGGACGCGCCGGGCAAGGTGTTGATGGGCAGCGCCGGCCTGTCGCGCGGCTGGACCCTGTCCGACAACTGGCAACTGCAGGCCGAAGCGCTGCTGTACCGCTACCCCGGCCGGCGTGTCGACCGTCCGTTCAACCGCGACGAGCTCAGCCTGGGCTGGAGCTACCGCGACCGCCTGAGCCTGTCGCTGGCCGCGTTCCGCCTGCCCGACAGCGGCCTGCGCCAGCGCTGGTACGGCGCGCTCGACCTCACCGCGCACCAGCCGCTCCACGGCGCGCTGTCGCTGTCGGCCGGGGTCGGCGTCAGCCAGGCGCCGCCGGCCCTGTACGGACTGGAGTACGTGGCGCACTATCGCTACGGCCACGCCGGGCTGATCTGGAACGCCGGGCGCTGGAGCGTGGAGGTGGACCGCATGTTCAACGACACCCACGGCGGCGCGAACCACGGGATCTGGCCCTGGGTGGCCAGCGTCTCCCGCAGCTTCTGATCCGAGCGCAACCTTTCCGTGCCGCCCCGGCACATACCGGTGCCCGTTGCCACACCTGCCCCCATGAACGACACCGACCTGCTCGGCGATGCCACCGACCGCATGCTGCTCCGGCGCATGGCGGCCAGCGACCGCGAGGCGCTGACCCGCCTGTACCGCGCCTACCACGGCCGCCTGTGCCGGTTCCTGTCGCGGCTGACCCGGCGCCCGGACATCATCGAGGAAGCGATCAACGACTGCTTCTGGATCGTCTGGCAGAAGGCGGGCGACTTTCGCGGCGATTCGCAGGTTTCGACCTGGATCATGGGCATCGCCTACCGCTGCGGGCTCAAGGCGATCCGCCACCACAGCGACGACGCCATCGACGATGGCGTGGCCGCCGAGGACCACGCCGCGGCGGCGGACCCGGACGAGGACCGCGAGCTGCGCGACTGGCTGGGCAAGGGCCTGGAACGCCTGTCGGCCGACCAGCGGCTGGTGGTGGAACTGGTCTACGGCCTCGGCCACAAGCTGGACGAGGTCGCCGCGATCATGCAGTGCCCGGTGGGCACCATCAAGGCCCGGCTGTTCCATGCCCGGGTCAAGCTTCGCAACGTGTTGCCGGGATTGGCCGGCGACGCGTCCACGCTGACGGAGAGCGCGTGATGAAAACGGGCTTCAATGAGCCAGGCAACGAATGCGCGCATGCCTGGGAACTGATGCCGTGGGTGCTGCAGGACAGCGCCACGGAAGACGAGAACGAATGGCTGGTCGCGCACCTGGCCAAGTGCCAGCACTGCAGTGCCGAGTTCGCCCAGCAGAGCCGCCTGCGCATGGCGATGACCCTGCCCAGCGACGTGCCGGTGGACGCCGAGGCCGGGCTGCAGCGCCTGCTGCAGCGCCTGGACGCGCCGGTCCCCAAGGCACAGCCGCAGCGCAGCCGCACCAGTTGGACCACGCGGGCGCTGGTTGCCGCCGCCCTGCTGCAGGCCGTGGGCCTGGGCGTGCTGGGCGTGCGCCTGTCCGCCGAGCACGAGCGCAGCACCGCCTACCGCACCCTCAGTGATGCCACGCAGCCGCTGGCGGCCGACGCGATCCGGGTGGTGCCGGACGCACGCATGACCCTGGCCGACTGGGATGCGCTGCTGCGCAAGCTGCAGCTGCGGGTCATCGGCGGCCCCAACGCCGCCGGCGCCTACACCGTGGTGCCGATCCAGGCCGGGTCGGCGGCGCAGCCGCAGCGCAGCGTGCAGCAGTTGCGCGCCACCGCCGGCATCCGCCTGGCGGAGCCGATCGCCGCGCCATGAAGCTGCATCTCGCCAGCCTGCTGTTCGCCTGCCTGGGCCTTGGCGCCTGCGCCCACGCCGCGCCGGCGGCCGTCGCCGATCCTGCGCCCGCGGCCAAGGCGCCCAGTCTGGATCCGTCGCCGGCGCTGGACAGCCAGCGCCAGATCGTCCTCGCCGTGGCCAACCCGATGGCCGCGCCGAGCCGCCACGCCGGCTCCAACCTGCTCGGCTACGCCTCGGCCCGCTACTACGGCGCCGGCACCCAGGCGGTCGCCACCCTGGACGCGCTGAACAAGCGCTACGGCCTGCGCCAGGTCGCCGGCTGGCCGATCAAGGCGCTGGGCCTGTACTGCGTGGTGCTGGAGCCGGCGCCGGGCAGTGACCGCGAGGCGCTGCTGGCGCAATTGGCCAAGGATGACCGCGTGGCGCTGTCGCAGCCGCTGCAGGACTTCGGCACGTATTCGGCCGATAGTCAGGCCACGGCCGCGCCGGCGCAGCCGCTGCGCTACAACGACCCCTACGTGGACATGCAGCGCGGCTTCGCCGCCACCAATGCAGCCACCGCGCAGACGCTGAGCCAGGGCCAGGGCGTGGACGTGGCGATCGTCGACACCGGCGTGGACACGTCGCATCCGGACCTGCGCGGACGCCTGCGCAACACCCGCGACCTGGTCGCCGCCGATCCGGGCGCGTTCAACCGCGACCACCACGGCACCGAGGTCGCCGGCATCATCGCCGCCGGCAGCAACAACCACCTGGGCATCGTCGGCATCGCGCCGAAGGCGATGCTCGACGTGTACAAGGCCTGCTGGTATCCGCAGCGCCCCGGTGCCGGCGCCGGCTGCAACTCCTTCACCCTGGCCAAGGCGCTGGCGGCGATCGGCGATACCCGCACCCGCATCATCAATCTCAGCCTGGGCGGTCCGGCAGACCCGCTGCTGCGCAAGCTCATGGAACAGTTGCTGCGCGACGGCCGCATCGTGGTCGCGGCGATGCCGCCCAACGGCCGCATGGACGGGTTTCCCGATGGCATTCCCGGGGTGATCGTGGTGCGCAGCAGCGCCGCCACGCCGGCACCGGCGGGCGTGCTCAGCGCGCCGGGCGAGGACATCCTCACCACCCAGCCAAACGGTGGCTACGACTTCACCTCCGGCTCGTCGATGGCCACCGCCCACGTCAGCGGCGTGGTCGCGCTGCTGCTGGCGCTGGCGCCGCAACTGGACGCGCGCAGCGTGCACGACCTGCTGCTGCGCACCAGCCGCACGCGCGACGGCCTGCTGCAGGTGGACGCCGCCGCCGCCGTGCAGGCGTTGCCGCGCAGCGCTCCCCTCGCCCGCTGAGTCACCCCATGCGTTCCTGGATCCCGCTCTGGTTGCACCGGCTCGGCGCGCCGCCGACCTTCTACCGCGTGGCCGGCGCGCTGCGTCCCTGGAGCCTGGCCGCGGCCGTGCTGCTCGGCGCCGTGGCGTGTTACGGCGGGCTGGTGCTGGCGCCACCGGATTACCAGCAGCACGACGCCTACCGCATCATCTTCGTGCACGTGCCTTGCGCGTGGATGAGCCTGTTCGTGTACGCGGCGATGGGCGTGGCCGGCCTGGTCGCGCTGGTGTGGCGGGTGAAGCTGGCGGAAATCGCCTGCATGGCCTCGGCATCGATCGGCGCCGCCTTCACCTTCGTCACCCTGTGCACCGGCTCGCTGTGGGGCCGGCCGATGTGGGGCACGTGGTGGACCTGGGACGCCCGGCTCACCTCGGAACTGGTGCTGTTGTTCCTGTACCTGGGCGTGATCGGCCTGCACCGCGCCATCGACGACCCGCGCCAGGGCGCGCGCGCCGCCGCGCTGCTGGCGCTGGTCGGGCTGATCAACCTGCCGATCGTGCATTACTCGGTGGTCTGGTGGAACACGCTGCACCAGGGCTCCACAGTACGCGTGCTCGGCCCGTCGAAGATGCCGCTGTCGATGCTGTGGCCGCTGCTGACCGGCGTGGTCGCCAGCAAGTGCTACTACATCGCCAGCCTGTGCGGGCGCATGCGCAGCGATCTGCTGTTACTGGAGCGCGGCAAGGCCTGGGTGCGTGCGATTGCGCTGCAGGCCGCGCCGGTGGCGACGTCGCCGGCGGGCACCGCGCCGCGGCCCGCCGAGCACGCGGCATGAGCGGGTTCTGGGCGATGGGCGGCTACGCCGTCTATGTGTGGAGCGCGTACGCGCTTGCGCTGGTGGTGCTGCTCCTGGACAGCCTGCTGCCGCGCCGCCGCCAGCGCCGCCTGCTCGCCGAGATCCGTGCGCAAGTGACCCGCGAACAGGCCCGCCGTGCCCGCGGCAACGCGGCCACCAACGGAGCGCATGATGCATCCCACCCGTAAGCGCCGCCTGCTGCTGGTGCTGCTGTTGCTCGGCGCCGCGGCGCTGGCCACCGGCCTGTTCGTGCTGGCCCTGCAGCACAACATCAGCTACCTGTTCACGCCGAGCCAGGTACAGGCCGGCGCGGCCAGGGATTACCGGGTGTTCCGGCTCGGCGGCATGGTCAAGGCCGGCTCGATCACGCGCAGCGCCGATTCGCTGCAGGTGCAGTTCACGGTGATCGACAAGGCCGGCGCCACCGCCGTCGACTACACCGGCATCCTGCCGGACCTGTTCCGCGACAACCAGGCGGTGATCGCCACCGGCTCGATGCGGGGCGCGCGCTTCGTGGCCACCGAGGTGCTGGCCAAGCACGACGAGACCTACATGCCGCAGGAACTGAAGGACGCGATGGCGCAGGCGCATGCCGATCGCGCCCACGTCGGCAACACCTCGGCGGCCGCTGCGGCGACCGCACGACCATGAGTCCGATCGCGTCCCACCGCGCCGGAGCAGCCGCACCATGAGCGCCGAGCTCGGCCAATGCGCCCTGATCCTGGCCTTGCTGCTGGCGCTGGTGCAGGCCGTGCTGCCGCTGCTCGGGGCCTGGCGCGGCCAGCGCGCCTGGATGGCGGTGGCGCGGCCGGCCGCCTACGCCCAGGCCGGTTTCGCCTGGCTGGCCTTCGGCCTGCTCGCTTACGTGTTGCTGCAGCTGGATTTCTCGGTGCGCTACGTCGCCGCCAACGCCAACCTGGCGCAGCCCTGGTACTACCGGCTGGCCGCGGTGTGGGGCGCACACGAGGGCTCGCTGCTGCTGTGGATCGCCATCCTCAACCTGTGGACGGTGGCGCTGGCGCGCAGCAGCCGGCACTTGCCGGAAGCCTTCGCCGCGCGCGTGCTCGGGGTGCTCGGGCTGATCTCCAGCGGCTTCCTGGCCTTCGTCCTGTTCACCTCCAATCCGTTCGCGCGGCTGTCGCCGATGCCGCGCGACGGCAGCGAGCTCAACCCGGTGCTGCAGGACCCGGGCATGGTGTTCCACCCGCCGGTGCTGTACACCGGCTACGTCGGCTTTTCGGTGGCCTTCGCCTTCGCCATCGCCGCCCTGCTCGGCGGCGAACAGCAGCAGGCCTGGGTGCGCTGGGCGCGGCCGTGGACCAATGTCGCCTGGGGCTTCCTCAGCGCCGGCATCGTCGCCGGCAGCTGGTGGGCCTACGCCGAGCTGGGCTGGGGCGGCTGGTGGTTCTGGGATCCGGTGGAGAACGCCAGCTTCATGCCGTGGCTGGTCGGCGCCGCGCTGATCCACACCCAGGCGGTCACCGAGAAACGCGGCGCGCTCGGCGCCTGGACCCTGCTGCTGTCGATCCTGGCGTTCTCGCTGTCGCTGCTGGGCACCTTCCTGGTGCGCTCCGGCGTGCTGACCTCGGTGCACGCCTTCGCCGCCGACCCGCGCCGTGGCCTGTACATCCTCGGCTTCCTGGTGCTGGTGGTCGGCGGCTCGCTGCTGCTGTACGCGCTGCGCGCGCCGCGCCTGGCCGCGGGCAAGCCGTTCGCCGCGCTGTCGCGGGAGACCGCGATCCTGATCGGCAACCTGATGCTCAGCGTGGCCGCGGCGATGGTGCTGCTGGGCACGCTGTTCCCGCTGCTCGGCGATGCCCTGCGGCTGGGCAAGATCTCGGTCGGGCCGCCCTACTTCGGCCTGCTGTTCCCGCTGCTGATGCTGCCGGTGGTACTGCTGTTGCCGTTCGGTCCCTACCTGCGTTGGGGCCGTACCGACCCCGGCGCACTGCGCGCGGTGGCCGCGCGCGCCGGTCTGGCGGCACTGGGCTGCGCACTGCTGGCGTGGTTGCTGAGCGCGGGTACGCTGCGCGCGGTGGCCGGCGTCGCGGCCGCGGCCTGGGTCGGCGTCGGCACCGCGTTGTATGCGCTCACCCGCTGGCGTAGCGCCCCGCGCGGCCGCCGCTTCCCCGCCGAACTGGCCGGCATGCTGCTGGCGCATGCCGGCGTCGCGGTGTTCGTGGCCGGCGTGCTGCTGTCGGAAAGCCTGTCGGTGGAACGCGACGTGCGCCTGGATCCCGGCCAGAGCGCCCAGGTCGGCGCGCATGCGTTCCGCTTCGATGGCGTGCGCCTGGTCGACGGCCCCAACTGGAAGGCCGAGCAAGGCACGGTGAGCGTGCTGCGCGACGGCGCCGTGGTGGCGGTGCTGCATCCGCAGAAGCGCCTGTACAGCAGCGACCGGATCCAGACCGAGGCGGCGATCGATGCCGGCGTGCTGCGCGATCTGTACGTCGCGCTGGGCGAACCGGTCGACGACCAGCACATCGAATACGGCTGGACCCTGCGCCTGTACGACAAGCCCTTCATCCGCTGGATCTGGGCCGGCGGCCTGCTGATGATGCTCGGCAGCTTCATCAGCGCCGGCGCGCGCCGGTTGCGCGCGCAACCGGTCGCGAACAGCGCCGCCACGCCGGCCGCGCTCGCCGGAGCCGCGCCATGAGCCGGCTGCTGCCGCTGGCTGGCTTCCTGCTGCTGGCCGCGTTGTTCGGGTTCGGCCTGTGGTGGAGCCGCAGCCACGATCCGCGCGAGGTGCCCTCGCCGCTGATCGGTAAGCCGGTGCCGGCGTTCGCGTTGCCGCGCCTGGACCGGCCGGAGCTGCGCAGCGGCAGCCAGGAACTGCGCGGTCGCCCGTATCTGCTCAACGTGTTCGGCAGCTGGTGCATGGCCTGCAGCGAGGAGCACCCGCTGCTGATGGCGAAGGCCCGGCACCTGGGGGTGACCCTGGTCGGTTACGCCTACCGCGACGATCCGCACGATACCGCCGCCTGGCTGGCGCGGCGCGGCAATCCGTATGCGCTGGTACTGGTGGACGCCGATGGCCAGCGTGCGATCGATCTGGGCGTATACGGCGCACCGGAAACCTTCCTGATCGATGCCGACGGCGTGGTCCGCTACAAGCACGTCGGCGTGCTGACGGCGCAGGTGCTGGCCGACGAGTTGCGTCCGGCGATCGCGTCGCTCGACGAGGCGCGGCGATGAGCGCGCGCGTCGCACGGACGTGCCGACGCACGCCATGGTGGCGATTGCTGGTGCTGCTGTGGCTGCTGGGCGGTGCACTGCCGACGTTTGCCCAGGCAGTGGACCCGTTGCCGTTCAAGGACCGCGCGCAGGAACAGCGCTTCCAGCAACTGACCGCGCAGTTGCGCTGCCTGGTCTGCCAGAACGAGAACCTGGCCGATTCCGACGCCACCCTGGCGCGCGACCTGCGCCACCAGGTGTTCGCGCAACTGCAGGCCGGGCGCAGCGATGCGCAGATCAAGCAGTACATGGTCGATCGCTACTCGGCCTTCGTCCTGTACGACCCGCCGCTGGCGCCGGGCACCTGGCTGCTGTGGTTCGGGCCGGCGCTGTTGCTGCTGGGCGGCGCCGCGATGGTGCTGGCGACGCTGCGGCAACGCCGCCGCGCCATCGGCGCCGCGACGGCGGACGCGGATGCGGAGGACGCCTGGTGACGCCCGGCTTCCTGTTTGCCGCCGCGGCGATGCTGGGCATCGCCCTGTTCGCGGTGCTGCGTCCACTACTCGTCCAGCATTCCGGCGCATCTGCGCAACGCGGCATCGCGTTGCTGCTGGCGCTGAGCCTGCCGCTGCTCGGTGCAAGCCTGTACTGGCGCATCGGCACGCCGACGGCCCTGGCCGGTGTCCCGCTGCACCCGCTGCCGCCGGCCGCGCCGGAGCAGACCGCGCAGCTGCTGCAAGGCTGGCTGCAACAGGCCTGGGACGCGCAACAGGCGCGGCGCCCGCACGAGGCGCAGCAGGCCTATGCGCAGGCCCTGCGGATCGCCCCGGACAATGTCGAGGCCCTGCTCGGCTGGGCCGAGACCGACATCGCGCAACGCGCCGATCTCACCGTCGGCAGCGCCGCACGCGCCATGCTAGACCGCGTGCTGGCGCAGCAACCGGACAATCAGCGCGCCCTATGGATGCGCGGCATCGCCGCCTTCCAGCAGCAGCGCTATGCCGCCGCCGCCAGCGACTGGCGCCACCTGTTGACCCTGCTGCCCGCCGGCTCGCCGTTGCGCGACGCGGTGACGCAGAAGATCGCTGCTGCCGAAGCGATGCTCGCCGCACCAAGCGCAGCGACCGCCACGCCACGCTGACGCTCCCCCGCCGATCGCGCCAGCGCGCCACGGTCCACTCAGAGCACGGACGCGATCTTCTCCTTCAGCGTGTCCGCATTGAACGGCTTGACGATGTAACCGCTGACCCCGGCTTCCCGGATCGCGGTCACATTGTCGCTGCGCGACTCGGCGACCACCATCAGGAACGGCGTGCCTTTCAGCTTCGCGTCGCTCCGAACCGCCCGCAGCAACGCCAGACCGGTCATCGGCTCCATGTTCAAGTCGGAAATGACCAGGCCGATCTTCTCTGCCCGCATCGCGGCCAGCGCCGCCTCGCCGTCGGCCGCCTCGACCACGTCCTCGTAGCCGAGTTGGCCCAGCAGCATGCGGATGACGCGCCGCATCGTGCGGTAGTCGTCGACGACCAGAATCTTCATGGCATCCCCAGGCAGCCCGATGGCCGGACCGATGGTGCAGGAGTCCGGCCACCGCTGCCACAGCCGGGTACGTGTCCTGCCAGCCGCACCGGCCAGGCTGCGGATTTGCGTCGAAAATAGGAATGCGTATCATTAACTGACCTGCAGCCCTCGCTGCCATCCGCTCCGCCTAGCCCTGTCGCCAAGCCGGTGCCTCTCCCGACGGGCCTCCATGCACCCTGTTCCGCCAGCGTCGCCGCGTCTCTCCACCCCGCCCACCGCCGCCTCGCGTGGGCTGCCGCCCTGGCTGGGCGCGCTGGCGCGCACCCTGGCCGCGATCGTCGGCGGCTATGCGCTGGCCGCGGCCACGGCGGTGCTGTTGCCGCTGCTGTGGCCGTCGGTGCGTGCGCAAGCGGTGTTGAGCGGCATGATGCTGGGCATCCTGGTCTGCGCCTGCACCGTGCTGTGGGCATTCGCCGCGCGCAGCGCCGGACGTGCCTGGCTGGGCATCGCCGCGCTGCTGGCGCCGATGGCGCTGGCCATCGCCTGGCTGCAGCAGCACGCGCCATGAAGCAGGGATTCCGCCAATCGATGGCCTGGCTGCACACCTGGAGCGGCCTGCTGGTGTCCTGGGTGCTGCTGCTGATCTTCATGGCCGGCACCGCCAGCTATTTCCGCAACGAAATCAGCCGCTGGATGCGTCCGGAACTGCCGAGCGCGCAGCCGAGCACCGACGTGGTCGCCGCACGTGCGGTGGCGCTGCTGCAGCGCGAGGCGCCGCAGTCGCCGCAATGGTTCGTGTCGCTGGCCAACCCGCGCGCGCCGTTCACCGATCTGTTCTGGCGCAATCCACCGCCGGCCGACGGCGCCCGCCAGAGCCGCAAGGAGATGTTCGGCAACGCCCTGCTCGACCCGGTCAGCGGCGAGGCCAGCCAGACCCGCGACACCCGCGGCGGCGACTTCTTCTACCGCCTGCACTTCGACCTGCACTACCTGCCGGCGCTGTGGGCGCGCTACATCGTCGGCTTCTGCGCGATGTTCATGCTGGTGGCGATCATCAGCGGCGTGATCACCCACAAGAAGATCTTCAAGGACTTCTTCACCTTCCGTCCGGCCAAGGGCCAGCGCTCGTGGCTGGACTTCCACAATGCCAGCGCGGTGCTCGCCTTGCCCTACCACGCGATGATCACCTACACCGGGCTGGTCACGCTGATGCTGATGTACCTGCCCTGGGGCATCAAGACTGCCTATCCCGATGCCGAGCAGGCGTTCTACGCCGAAGCTTTCCAGGAGCCGCAGAACCTGCGCGAGGCCAGCGGCACGCCCGGGCACATGCTGCCGATCGCGCAGCTGCTGGACGTGGCGCGCCGCGAATGGGGCGCGCAGGCGCCGATCGCCGGCTTCACCGTGTACAACGCCGGCGACGCCGCCGCGGCCATCCAGATCCGCCAGGGCGACGGCCAGCGGCTGGGCTACACCACGCCCTCGCTGCTGCTGGACGCGGCCAGCGGGCAGATCCTCGGCCGCAGCGGCGAACTCGGCGCCGCCGCGGAAACCCGCAGCACCCTGTACGGCCTGCACCTGGCGCACTTCGCCGGGCCCTGGCTGCGCTGGCTGTTCTTCGGCTGCGGCCTGCTCGGCTGCCTGATGGTGGCCAGCGGCGCGATCCTGTGGGCGGTCAAGGAGCGGCCCAAGCACGCCAAGGCCGGCCGCATCGGCCTGGGCCTGCGCCTGGTCGACGCGCTCAACATCGGCACCGTGGCCGGGCTGCCCATCGCCTTCGCCGCCTATTTCTGGGGCAACCGGCTGCTGCCGCTGCACCTGGAATCCCGCCCGGAAAGCGAAGCGACGGTGTTCTTCCTGGCCTGGGCCGCGGCCCTGATCGCCGCGCAGGTGTGGCCGAAGCGCCCGATGTGGGCCTGGCAACTGTATGCGGGCGCGGCGCTGTTCGGCTTGCTGCCGCTGCTCAACGCCGTCACCACCGATGCGCACCTGGGCGTGAGCCTGCTGGCCGGCGACTGGGCGCTGGCCGGGTTCGACCTGGTCTGCCTGTTCCTCGGTATCGCCCTGGCGCTGGCCGCGCGGCGCATGCAGCGTTGGCAACCGCCGCTGTCGGCGGCCGAACGCCGCGCCCGCGAACGCGGCGGACCCGGCAAGCCGGTGCTGGCCACGGAGGGCGCATGACCGTGCTCGGTCTGTGCCTGGCCTTCTCCGGCTTCGTCGCGCTGTGCCTCGGCATGGAGAAGCACCAGCTCGAGCTGTACGGCGCACGCCGCGCCACGCCGCCGCGCCTGCGGCGACTGCAGGCCGCCGGCTGGTTGCTGCTGAGCGCGGCATTCGCCAGCTGCGTTGCAGCGCGCGGCTGGGACATCGGCCCGGTGCTGTGGGTGGGCTCGCTCAGCGCCAGCGCGGCGCTGCTGACCCTGGGCCTGCTGCCGTACCGGCCGCGGCTGATCGTGCCGCTGGCGTTGCTGGCGCCGCCGCTGGGCGTGGGCGCCGCCCTGCTGGGCTAGAGACCCACGTCCGCTCAGCGGCCGGCAGTCGCCGTCGGCGGCCGCAGTTCCGCGGCGGTGCGCGCGCCGGCGAACACCAGCACCAGCCCCGCCGCCAGGGTGATCGCCAGGTACAGCGGCACCGTGCCGAGGCGGCCGTTGCGCACGAACACCATGCTTTCCATCATCAGCGAGGAGAACGTGGTCAGCCCGCCGACCAGGCCCACGATCAGCAGCGCCCGCCAGTACGGCGCGCTGGCGCCGCGGCCTTCGATCCACACCAGCAGGAAGCCGCCGACGAAGGCGCCGGCCAGGTTCACCGCCAGCGTGCCCCAAGGAAAGCCGGCGCCGTAGCGCTGCAGCAGCGCGCTGCCCACCGCGAAGCGCAGCCCGGAGCCGACCGCGCCACCGGCCATCGCCAGCAGCAGTTGCTGCCACCACAGGGTCAGGTTCATGCGCGCCTCCGCGAGACGAACGCCGGAGTGGCAGCAGAAAAACGAGAAGGAACGGGCATCGGATTCTCCACAAGGACGATGCCGGGGCACGAGCCTGCCACCCCGGCGGGGGTTGGGCAGGCATCATCAGCGCGCAGTGCTGCGGGCGGTTCGAGGAGGAATGCCATCTCCTGTGCGCCGATTATGAAGCCGATCGACCGGCCTTGTCAGCCCGCGCCTGTTCGCGCGCGGCGCGCAGGCGGTCGAGCTTGTCCTTGAGCTTGATCTCCAGGCCGCGCTCCACCGGGCGGTAGTACACGCGCTCGCCCATCGCATCGGGAAAGCCGGTCTGGTCCAGGGCGATGCCGCCTTCGGCGTCGTGGTCGTACTGGTAGTCGGCGCCGTAGCCCAGGGTCTTCATCAGCTTGGTCGGCGCATTGCGCAGGTGCAGCGGCACCTCCTGGGTGCCGGTTTCGCGCACTTCGGCCTTGGCCTGGTTGAACGCGGCATAGCCGGCGTTGGACTTGGCGGTGCTGGCCAGGTACAGCACCAGTTGCGCGAAGGCCAGTTCGCCTTCGGGGCTGCCCAGGCGCTCGTAGATGTCCCAGGCTTCCAGCGCCATCGACTGCGCGCGCGGGTCGGCCAGGCCGATGTCCTCGATCGCCATGCGGGTCAGCCGCCGCGCCAGGTAGGACGGGTCGCAGCCGCCATCGAGCATGCGCGTGAGCCAGTACAGCGCCGCGTCCGGATTGGAACTGCGCACCGACTTGTGCAGCGCCGAGATCTGGTCGTAGAACTGCTCGCCGCCCTTGTCGAAGCGGCGCGTGCGGTCGGCCAACACCTGCTGCAGGGTCTGCGCGGTGATCTCGCCGCCCTCGTCCTGGGCCAGTTCGGCGGCGATCTCCAGCAGGGTCAGCGCGCGCCGTACGTCGCCATCGGCGGCGCCGGCGATCTCCAGCAGCGCCGCGTTGGAGACCTGCAACTGCTCGGCGCCGAGCCCGCGCTCGGGATCGTGCAACGCCCGCTGCAGCGCCTCGGCGATGTCCTGTGGCGACACCGGCTCCAGCACGTGCACGCGGCAGCGCGACAGCAGCGCCGAATTCAGCTCGAACGACGGATTCTCTGTGGTGGCGCCGACGAACAGGATGGTGCCGCGCTCGATATGCGGCAGGAACGCGTCCTGCTGCGCCTTGTTGAAGCGGTGCACCTCGTCGACGAACAGCACCGTGCGGCGGCCGTCGGCGAAGCGCTGCGCGGCCTCGGCCAGCACCAGCCGCACTTCCGGCAGGCCAGACAGCACCGCCGAGATCGCCTTGAACTCGGCTTCGGCGTACTGCGCCAGCAGCAGTGCCAGGGTGGTCTTGCCGCAGCCGGGCGGCCCCCACAGGATCATCGAGTGCACGCGGCCGGACGCGACCGCGCGGCGCAGCGCACTGGTGGGTGCCAGCAGGCGCTTCTGCCCGACCATCTCGTCGAGCGTGCGCGGGCGCATGCGCTCGGCCAGCGGGCGCATGGCCTCGCGGTCGACGCTCAGCAGGTCGGGCGTATCGGAAGCGAAGGGTCTGCGTTTGGCCATGCGCCCATTCTATCGCCGCGGCCCGTGCACGCCGTGCGGCCTGCATGCGCCCTGCCCGCGGCCCGCTCGCTGCAAGCCCGCGCGGCACCGACGCCAGCGCTAGAATCGCGGCGCCTCCCCTGCCCGGCCGCCCCCCGCCATGAGCCACCACGACACCCTGGACGCATTTACCCATCAGCACGACTTCCTCGGCACGCGCCACGAGCACAACGCGCGCCGCACCTGGGCGGTGGTAGCGCTGACCGCCGCGATGATGATCGTGGAGATCGTCGCCGGCTGGTGGACCGGCTCGATGGCGCTGCTGGCCGACGGCCTGCACATGGCCACCCACGCCGGCGCGCTGTCGCTGGCCGGCTTCGCCTACTGGTTCGCGCGGCGGCACCGGCACAACCCGCGCTTCACCTTCGGCACCGGCAAGGTCGGCGACCTGGCCGGCTTCTCCAGCGCGCTGATCCTGGCGCTGATCGCCCTGGGCATCGGCGTGGAATCAGCACTGCGCCTGGCGCAGCCGGTGCACATCGCCTATGACGAAGCGCTGTGGATCGCGGCGCTGGGCCTGCTGGTGAACCTGCTCAGTGCCTGGATGTTGGGTGCCGACCACCACCACGATCACGGGCATGGCCACGGCCACGGCCACGGCCATCATCATGACCACGACCACGACCACGACCACGACCACGCACACGCTGCGCATCGGCATGACGACCATGCGCACGCGCACCATGATGGGCATGACCACGATCATGCGCATGGTCACGACCATCCCCACCCTCACGATCACCACGAGCACGCACACGCCCACGCCGCGCCCGCACAGGCCGTCGGCCACGACCGGCACGCCCACGCCGACCACAATCTGCGCTCGGCCTACATGCATGTGCTGGCCGACGCGCTGACCTCGGTGATGGCGATCGTCGCCCTGCTGCTGGCCAAGTACCTGGGCTGGACCTGGACCGATGCGCTGATGGGCATCATCGGCGCCATCGTCATCGCACGTTGGTCGCTGGCGCTGCTGCGCGACACCGGCGCGGTGCTGCTCGATGCCTCGGCGCCGGCGGCGCTGCAGGCGCAGATCCGCGACCGCCTGCAGCAGGACGACGAGCGCATCGCCGACCTGCACGTGTGGCGGGTCGGCCCCGGCCAGCACGCGGCGATCGTGTCGCTGGTGACGCACCGGCCTCGGCCGGCGGCGTTCTACCACGCGCGCCTGCAGGGCGTGGCCACACTGGGCCACGTCAGCATCGAAGTGCAGACCTGCCCCAGCTGAGCGAAAAGCCCGCCGCGCACCGACCCGGCGCGCGGCGGCCGTCGGCTCAGCGGTCGCCGACCACGTCCACGTCCTTGTCCGGGACGTAGCGGAAGGTGCCGCTGGCGAAGGCCGGATTGCGCTTCCAGTCGCTGAAGCTGATGTCGGTGCGCTGGCCGACCGGGTCGACCACTTCCATGCGCGCCAGGCCGTTGCGGTCGAAGCCGAGCTTGGCCATCTGGAAGCTGGCCTCGGTGTCCACCTTCGGCGTCATCGTCAGCCACTGCAGTCCGTCGCGGGCCACCGCTTCCTCGCTGACGTCGTACTGGCGGTCGAGCCGGCCCGGATCGATCAGCGCGGTCAGCGGGCTGTTCTGTTCCTCGCTGCCCTGCGCGCGCACCGTGGCCTGCTTCAGGTCCGGGTCGTACACCCAGACCTTGCTGCCATCGGCGACGATCAACTGGGTGTAGGGCTTGCGGTACTCCCAGCGGAACAGGCGCGGCGCCGACAGCGCGACGCGGCCGCTGGAGCTTTCCTTCAGCGTGCCCTTGCCATCGTAGACCTTCTGCGCGAACTGGCCGTCCAGGCCCTTCAGCCCGCGGGTAAAGGCGGTGAGGTCCTCGCGGGCGCCGGCGAAGGCGGAGCCGGCCAGCAGCGCGGTGGCGAGGACGGTGTAGCGGAGTGTGCGAAGCATGCGGATGGATTTCCGGATGGAGTGTGGGAAGTGTGACGCGACGCGCCTGAATAGGCGATCAGAGGGCGCGGCCGGCCGCGCCACGCTACGGCCCGGTCTGCATCCGGCTCAGGTCGCCGTACAGGATCTGCCCGCGGAAGCCGCGCCGCACCTGCTGGTACAACTCGCGGAACGCAGCGTAATCCTGCGGCTGGCACAGCGCCGCCGGGCCATGGATCGCACGCCGGTGCAGCGTATGCGTGGCAGTCACGGTCTGCCCGTCGCGCACCCAGGTGGCGGCGTACTCGCCGGCGGCGTTGCGGAAATGGGTGTCGGCCGGGATCGCGATGATCGGCACGCTGTCCGGGAAGGTCAGCCGGTAGGTCTCGCTGCGCGCGTTGTCGTTGCAGTAGAACGGGGTCAGATTGCGCTCGGCCGAAGCCGTGCTGTAGACCCCGCGCACCGAGTCGGCGCCGGGCATCAGCGGCAGGCTCATGCCGCCGACCACGCCGAAGTCGACGTAGTCGTGGGCGCGGAAGCGGTAGGCGTAGCCGAAGGGCCGGGTCAGATCCTGCGGCGTGCCCTGCAGCAGCAGCTCGCCGCTGCCGTCGAAGCCGGAGGCGGCGACGATCGACTCCTCGATGCGGGTGCGGTTCTGCGCGTTGAGCTGCACGAACATCGTGCGCAGGCCGACCTCGCCGACGTCGCCGCTGTCCAGGCGGGTGATGCCGCTCAGGCTGCCATCGGCGGCGAAGCGGTAGTCGGTCTCGACCAGGTAGCGATTGACCTTGGCATCGTCCGGCGGCGTGCGCGCCACGGTGCCGTCGGCGGTGTGCAGCACCGGCGCGCCCAGGTCGCCGGCCGGCAACTGGCCGAAGCGCGCATACGGGCTGGTCGAATCCACGTACAGCTTGAACTCGGGCAGATAGGTGATGGCATGGTTGAAGCGGCCCAGCACCGGCACCTCGGGCAGGGTCGGCCCGCCCTGCGCGCCGATCAGCACCGGCGTGCTGGCGATGCCCTTGGCCGCCAGCAGCGCCTCCAGCACCACGGTGTGGTCCTTGCAGTCGCCGTAGTGGTTGTCGAGGATGCTGTCGGCGCTGTTCGGCTGCAGCCCGCCATTGCCCAGGTACACCGCCACGTAGCGGATGTTGCGCGCCACCCAGTCGTACAGCGCCGCGGCCTGCGCGCGGCGGTCGCTGATGCCGGCGGTGATCTGCTCGGCGCGTGCGCGCACCTTCGGGGTGACCTGCGCGGCGGCGGCGCTGCTGTGCTGGTAGGCCTGGGCCATCTGTGCCCAGCGGCGGAAACTGCTGGCCATGATGGTCGGGCTGAATTCCCAGGTCGCCGCCGTCCAGTTCTGGCTCTTCATGGGCTCGCGGCGGCTGTAGCGCCATTCCCAGCGCGCCTGCTCGCCGTCGATCTGCGGCGTGTCGCTGCCCTGCACGCCGCGCGTGTACAGGTGCATCTGCAGCCGCCGCGGTGCCACCAGGGTCACCGTGGCGTCGTCGTACTGGGAGAACACACTGAAGGTTTCCCACAGGCTGAAATAGCCGGGGAAGTACGGCACGTTCTGGGTGCGGCGCACCCGGTACACCAGGCGCGCGCCGGGCATCAGGTTCGGGAACACCACCACCTTGACCTTGCGGTCGGCGTACATCGCCGCCGCCGCGCTGGAATAGCTCTCCTGGGTGTAGATCTTGTCGGCCGGCACGTCGTGGCGCAGCCCGTCCGGGGTCAGGGTGTAGGCGGCCAGCACCTCCAGGGTCTCCAGCTTCTCGCTGTAGCCCAGCCGCACCTGGCTGAACTGGTCGACGCCGGCCTTGGTCTTGAGCAGCAGTTCGTACTCGTCGGTCTCGACGCTGGTGGCGTCTTCGCGCACCTCGTAGTCGGCGCGGTAGCGCACGTAGCTGTAGTTGTTGCTGACCACCGGTGCGGCCGCCGCGCCCGCCGCCTGGTCGGCATCAGCATGTGCGGCCGGCGCCGGTTGCGCGGCGGCGGCGCCGGCCAGCGCCAGCAGCGCCGCTCCGAACAGCCAGCGCGCGGCGCGCAGCGGCGCCAGTCCACTCAGGCGCAGGCCATGGCCGGCGGAGGGCGCGGTGCGCATCACTTCGGCGGCGGCGGCGCCAGCACGCTGCGGTCGCCGTTGTGTTCGGGCGGGCTGACCACGCCGGCGGCTTCCATCGCCTCGATCAGCCGCGCGGCGCGGTTGTAGCCGATCTTCAGCCGCCGCTGCACGCCGGAGATCGAGGCGCGGCGGGTCTCGGTGACGATGCGCAGGGCCTCGTCGTACAACGGGTCGGACTCGTCGCCGCCACCGCCGCCGGCTTCGGGCAGGCCGGTGGCACCGATCACGGTGCCGTCGCCCATGGTCTGCACTTCGTCGAGCACGCCCTCGATGTAGTCGGCCGGGCCGCTGGCCTTGAGATGCTCGACCACCCGGTGCACTTCCTCGTCGCTGACGAAGGCGCCGTGCACGCGATCCGGCATCGCCGTGCCCGGCGGCAGGTACAGCATGTCGCCGTGGCCGAGCAGGGTCTCGGCGCCGGACTGGTCGAGGATGGTGCGCGAGTCGATCTTGGAGCTGACCTGGAAGGCGATGCGGGTCGGGATGTTGGCCTTGATCAGGCCGGTGATCACGTCCACCGAGGGCCGCTGGGTGGCCAGGATCAGGTGGATGCCGGCAGCGCGGGCCTTCTGCGCCAGCCGCGCGATCAGCTCTTCGACCTTCTTGCCGACGATCATCATCATGTCGGCGAATTCGTCGATGAAGATGACGATGAACGGCAGCGTGTCCAGCGGCCGCGGCGCCTCGGCCAGGTCCGGGTTGGGCTTGAACAGCGGGTCCATCAACGGCTGCCCGGCGTCCTGCGCGTCCTTGACCTTCTTGTTGAAGCCGGCCAGGTTGCGCACGCCCACCGCGCTCATCAGCTTGTAACGGCGCTCCATCTCCGCCACGCACCAGCGCAGGCCGTTGGCGGCCTCCTTCATGTCGGTGACCACCGGCGCCAGCAGGTGCGGGATGCCCTGGTAGACGCTCAGTTCGAGCATCTTCGGGTCGATCATCAGCATCCGCAGGTCCTTGGCCGAGGCCTTGTACAGCAGGCTCAGCACCATCGCGTTGACCGCCACCGACTTGCCCGAGCCGGTGGTACCGGCGACCAGCAGGTGCGGCATGCGCGCCAGGTCGGCCACGGTCGGGCGGCCGGCGATGTCCTTGCCCAGCGCCAGGGTCAGCGGGCTGGTCGACTTGTCGTATTCCTTCGAGCGCAGCAGCTCGCTGAGATAGATCATCTCGCGGCTGACGTTGGGGATCTCCAGGCCGATCACCGACTTGCCCGGGATCACGTCGACCACGCGCACCGACTTCACCGACAGGCCGCGGGCGATGTCCTTGTCCAGCGAACTGATCTGGCTGACCTTGATGCCCGGCGCCGGCTCGATCTCGAAGCGGGTGATCACCGGGCCGGGATAGGCGCCGACCACCTGCGCCTCGATGCGGAAGTCCTTGAGCTTGAACTCGATCTGCCGCGACAGGGTTTCCAGGGTCTCCTCTGAATAGCCCTTGGCCTGTGGCTTGGGATCGTCCAACAAGGCCAGCGGCGGCACCCCGGACGGGTCGCTGCCGGTGCCGTGGAACAGCGGGATCTGCTGTTCGCGCTTGGCGCGCTCGCTCTTCTCCACCACCGGCGCCGGCGGCGGCTCGATCTTGACCGGCTCGCGCTTGGCGCGCTGCACCGCGTCGACCTTGCGCACTTCCTCGCGTTCCTCGCGCATGGCGCGGGTCTGCTGCCACTCGTTGGCCTGCTGGCTGCCGCGGCGGGCCAGCGCCGGCAGCGTCATCACCGCCTTGCCGATGCGCTCCATCACCGCGAACCAGGACAGCCCGGTGGCCAGGGTCACCGACACCAGCAGCAGCACCAGCACGAACAGGTTGGCGCCGAGCGCGCCGAACCCGGCGCCCAGCGAATTGCCGACCAGCTTGCCGAGGATGCCGCCAGCACCGGCCACGTCGCCGGCGAACAGGCGCAGGTGCAGCAGCCCGGTGGCGGCGATCAGGAAACCGACGATGCCGACCAGGCGCAGCGCCGGCCCCAGGTCGGCCTCGCCATCGCCATCGCTGTCCATGCCGAACAGCGCGATCCAGGAGATCGCGCCGATCACCACCGGCAGCAGGAAGGCCACGTAGCCGAACAGTTGCAGCAGCACGTCGGCGATCCAGGCGCCGAACTTGCCGCCCATGTTGTGCACCGGTGCGACCACGCTGCCGGTATGCGACCAGCCCGGATCGGTCGCCGAGTACGTGGCCAGGCTGGCCAGCAGGTACAGCAGCAACGGCGCGATCGCGATCAGCGCCAGATCGCGCCACAGCTTCTGCCGGCGTGGGTTGGGCGCGGCGCCCTGCTTGCGTGCCGCCGCATTGGCGCCCTGGGATTTGCCGCGTTCCGGAACCTGCTTCGCCACGCTATGACCAGACCTTAGAAATGCATCGTTAGTGATTGATAATAAACGACTCGCCCTTGCATTTCAGCAGTCGGTACCTGAATCGTCCGGTCTTTGCGCAGGCCGACGCTGGCAATGCCCGATCGAGGCGGGCAACGACGTGCGGCGCACGCTGTCTGTCGCGGCGGGCCGCAGCGTTTCCGCCACGCGGCTTGATTCGTTCCAGGCCGGCCGCCACTCTATGTGACTTCGCCGGAACCCGCGCAATGCCGCGCTTCGGCCGCCATTTCACCCTGTTCGCGAGTATACATGAGCCCCTCTGCCGCCAATTCCGCCAAGCATTCCCGCCTGCTGATCCTGGGTTCCGGCCCGGCCGGCTGGACCGCCGCGGTCTACGCCGCGCGCGCCAATCTCAAGCCGGTGGTGATCACCGGCCTGCAGCAGGGCGGCCAGCTGATGACCACCACCGAGGTCGACAACTGGCCGGGCGACCCCCACGGCCTGATGGGCCCGGACCTGATGGCGCGCATGCAGGCGCATGCCGAGCGCTTCGAGACCGAGGTGATCTTCGACCACATCCATACCGCCAACCTGGCGCAGCGCCCGTTCCGGCTCAGCGGCGACAGCGGCGACTACACCTGCGACGCGTTGATCATCGCCACCGGCGCCACCGCCAAGTACCTGGGCATCCCCTCGGAAGAGGCGTTCAAGGGCCGCGGCGTGTCGGCCTGCGCCACCTGCGACGGCTTCTTCTACAAGGACCAGGACGTAGTCGTGGTCGGCGGCGGCAACACCGCCGTGGAAGAGGCGCTGTACCTGTCCAACATCGCCCGCAAGGTCTATCTGGTCCACCGCCGCGACACCCTGCGCGCGGAAAAGATCATGCAGGACAAGCTGTTCGCCAAGGTCGCCGCCGGCAAGATCGAGACCGTCTGGCACCACCAGGTGGACGAAGTGCTGGGCAACGAGGCCGGCGTCACCGGCGTGCGGGTCAAGTCGGTGCAGGACGGCAGCACCCGCGACCTGGAGGCGCACGGCTTCTTCGTCGCCATCGGCCATCACCCGAACACCCAGCTGTTCGACGGCCAGTTGGCCATGCACAACGGCTACCTGGAGATCCGCTCCGGCCTGGGCGGCGCCGCCACCGAGACTTCGGTGCCCGGCGTGTTCGCCGCCGGCGACGTCGCCGACCAGCACTACCGCCAGGCGATCACCTCGGCCGGCTTCGGCTGCATGGCCGCGCTGGACGCCGAGCGCTACCTGGACAAGGGTGCCTGAGTCCACGCAGGCCCTGAGCTGCCGGCGTCCGGCCGGCGGCGGCCGTGCGCCCGCGCGTGCGGCAGGTGGCACGCGCGGCCGCTGCGCCGCCCTCTACCGCAAGTCGTCACAGCGATGAGCCGGATCCGCTGGCTGCGCCAGCTCGACGCGGTCGCCGCTGCCGACTGGGACGCCCTGCACGGCGGCTGCAATCCGTTCGTCGCCCACGCGTTCCTGGCCGGCCTGGAGCAGCACGGCTGCCTGCGCCCGGACTGGGGCTGGAGCCCGCTGCATCTCACCGTCTGGGACGGCGAGGCGCTGGTCGCCGCGGCGCCGGGGTACGTCAAAAGCAACTCGCACGGCGAATTCGTGTTCGACCATGCCTGGGCGCATGCCTACGCGCGCTATGGCCAGGACTACTTCCCCAAGTGGCTGTGCGCGGTGCCGTACTCGCCGGTGACCGGGCCGCGGCTGCTGGCGCGCGATCAGGCGGCGCAACAGGAACTGCTCGCGGCCATGCAGGCGCTGACCGAGAGCACCAACCTGTCCTCGGCCCACGTCAATTTCCACCGCGCCGAAGAGGACGCCGCGTTCGGCGCCGACTGGCTGGAGCGCAACGACGTGCAGTACCAGTGGCACAACGACGCCGGCTGGACCGAGTTCGACGATTACCTGGGCGCGATGGACCACAAGCACCGCAAGAACATCCGCCAGGAGCGGGCCAAGGTGCAGCGCGCCGGCATCGACTTCCGGGTGCTGCACGGCGACGAGGCCAGCGCTGCCGACCTGCAGGCGATGTACGGATTCTATCTGCGCACCTTCGACGACTACGGCAATTCGCCGGCGCTGACCCTGGAATTCTTCTCACATCTTGCGCGAACGATGCCGCACAACCTGTTGATCTTCCTCGCCATGCATGAAGGCGCGCCGGTAGCCGGCGCGTTCTGCCTGCGCGGCGGCGACACCTTGTACGGCCGTTATTGGGGCGGCGACGCCCTGCCCGGCCTGCACTTCGAGACCTGCTACTACCAGGGCATCGAATACTGCCTGCGCGAGGGCCTGACCCACTTCGAACCGGGCGCACAGGGCCAGCACAAGATCGCCCGCGGCTTCCTGCCGCGGCTGGTACGCAGCCGCCACTGGATCGCCGACCCGGGCTTCCGTGTGCCGCTGGCCGAGTGGTGCGCCCAGGAACGCGCCGAGGTGCGCCAGCACGCGGCGGAATTGCAGCGCCACTCGCCGTTCCGCCACGACGCCTGAGGCATCGGCTACGCTGCCGGCGATGCGTCGTCTCCCTGCCCTGCTCGCGGCCGATCCCGCCGCCCCGTTCCCGCCGCCGTCCAGCGCCCTGCGCGAGCCGGACGGCTTGCTCGCGGTCGGCGGCGACCTGTCGCCGACGCGCCTGCTTGCGGCCTATGTGCAGGGCATCTTCCCCTGGTATTCCGACGGCGAGCCGATCCTGTGGTGGAGCCCGGACCCGCGCACCGTGTTCCGCAGCGATGGCGTGCGCCTGTCCTCGCGCTTCCGCCGCAGCCTGCGCCACTGCCCGTGGACGGTGCGCGCCGACACCGCCTTCACGCAGGTCATCGATGCCTGCGCACAGATCCCGCGCCCTGGGCAGGACGGCACCTGGATCACCGCACCGATGCGCGACGCCTATCTGACCCTGCACCAGGCCGGCCACGCGCATTCGGTGGAAGTGTTCGACGGCAGCGAACTGGTCGGCGGCATCTACGGAGTGGCACGCGGACGCATGTTCTTCGGCGAGAGCATGTTCAGTGCGCGCAGCGGCGGCTCCAAGGTCGCGCTGGCGGCGCTGGCGCGGCGCCTGCACGGCTGGGGCTGGCCGCTGATCGACGCGCAGGTGGAGAACGATCACCTGCTGAGCCTGGGCGCCGAGCGCTGGCCGCGCGCGCGCTTCCTGGAGACCATCGCGCCGCTGGCGGCGGCGCCGGCCCAGAACGGGCCCTGGACGTCGCGATTCGGGTCGCTGGCGGCGCTGGAACTGGCCCAGGATTGAGCGGGATTAACGCAAACTTTGCATGGCGCGGCGCAGGCGAGTAAAATCCTCGCTCTTCAGGCCTTTGGCCGCTCCGAATCGCACAGGATTACATGTCGAAAGACGACTCCATCGAATTCGAAGGCACCGTCAGCGAGACGTTGCCCAATACCACGTTCCGGGTCAAGCTGGAAAACGGACACGAAATCATCGCTCACATCTCCGGCCGCATGCGCAAGAACTACATCCGCATCCTGACCGGCGACCGGGTGAAGGTCGAAATGACCCCGTACGACCTGACCAAGGGTCGCATCACCTACCGCATGAAGTAATCCGCCGCGGGCGGACATGAAGAAGGCGGCCAGTGGCCGCCTTTCGCGTCTGCAACGATGGAACGACGGTGACTTCGCCAGGCGGCTGCAGCCTCTGCAGCCGCCTTTCGTCGTGCCTGTCGGCCTCAGTCCACCGTCGCCGGCAGCAGGCGCTCGGGCTCGGCCTGGGTCTCCACCACCAGCTCGCCGTCGCGCACGTCGATGGTGACGCGGCCGCCGTTGACCAGCTTGCCGAACAGCAGCTCGTCGGCCAGCGGGCGCTTGACCTTGTCCTGAATCACCCGCGCCATCGGCCGCGCGCCCATCAGCGGGTCGAAGCCGTGCTGGGCCAGCCAGTCGCGTGCGGTCGGGGTCGCCGACAGCGACACGTGCTTCTCCTGCAGCAACATCTCCAGCTCGATCACGAACTTGTCGACCACGCGCAGGATGTGGCTGAAGGCCAGCGGCTGGAACTGCACCACCGCATCCAGACGGTTGCGGAACTCCGGGGTGAAGCTGCGACGGATGATCTCCATCGCATCGGTGGAGTGGTCCTGCTGAGTGAAGCCGATCGAGCGCCGCGAGGCCTGGGTGGCGCCGGCATTGGTGGTCATCACCAGGATCACGTTCTTGAAATTGGCCTCGCGCCCGTTGGTGTCGGTGAGCACGCCGCGGTCCATGACCTGCAGCAGGATGTTGAAGATGTCCGGGTGCGCTTTCTCCACCTCGTCCAGCAGCAACACGCAGTGCGGGGTCTTGACGATCTTCTCGGTCAGCAGGCCGCCCTGGTCGAAGCCGACGTAGCCCGGGGGCGCGCCGATCAGGCGGCTGATCGAATGCGGCTCCATGTACTCGGACATGTCGAAGCGCACCAGCTCGATGCCCAACTGCAGCGCCAACTGCTTGGTGACCTCGGTCTTGCCCACGCCGGTGGGGCCGGCGAACAGGAAGTTGCCGATCGGCTTTTCCGGATTGGCCAGGCCCGAGCGCGCCAGCTTGATCGACGAGGACAGTGTCTCGATCGCCGGATCCTGGCCGAAGATCACCATCTTCAGGTTGCGCTCCAGGTGCTGCAGCACGTCCTTGTCGGTGGCGCTGACCTGCTTGGCCGGGATCCGCGCCATCTTGGCGACGATGGTCTCGATCTCCTCGATGTCGATCAACTCCTTGCGCTGGCCTTCCGGCAGCAGCCGCTGGCGCGCGCCGGCCTCGTCGATCACGTCGATCGCCTTGTCCGGCAGCAGTCGGTCGCCGATGTGCTTGACCGACAGGTCCACCGCCGCCTGCAGCGCGTCGTCGGCATAGGTCACGCCGTGGTGCGCCTCGTACTTGGGCTTGAGGCCCTGCAGGATCTCGAAGGTTTCGCCCACGGTCGGCTCGACGATGTCGATCTTCTGGAAGCGCCGCGCCAGGGCGCGGTCCTTCTCGAAGATGCCGCGGTATTCCTGGAACGTGGTCGAGCCGATGCAGCGCAGGTCGCCCGAGGACAGCGCCGGCTTGATCAGGTTGGACGCGTCCATGGTGCCGCCGGAGGCGGAGCCGGCACCGATGATGGTGTGGATCTCGTCGATGAACAGCACCGCGTTGGGCACCTTCTTCAGCGAGGTCAGCACCCCCTTCAGGCGCTTCTCGAAGTCGCCCCGGTACTTGGTGCCGGCGACCAGCGCGCCCAGGTCGAGCGAGAAGATCACCGCATCGGCCAGCACCGCGGGCACGCTGCCTTCGACGATGCGCTTGGCCAGGCCTTCGGCGATGGCGGTCTTGCCGACGCCGGCCTCGCCCACGTACAGCGGATTGTTCTTGCGGCGGCGGCACAACACCTGGATGGTGCGCTCGATCTCGTCGGCGCGGCCCACCAGCGGGTCGATGCGGCCGTTGCGGGCCTGCTCGTTCAGATTGGTGGCGTACTCGGCCAGGGCGTCGCCCTTCGGCTCGCCCTCGCCCGCCTCGCCCTTGGGCTCGCCGTCGGCCGGCGCGGCGTGCTCGCCGTCCTCGCCCATCTTGGCGATGCCGTGGGACAGGTAGTTGACGATGTCCAGGCGGGTGATGTCCTGCTGGTTCAGGAAGTACACCGCGTGCGAGTCCTTCTCGCCGAAGATCGCCACCAGCACGTTGGCGCCGCTGACCTCCTTCTTGCCCGAGGACTGCACGTGGTAGACCGCCCGCTGCAGCACCCGCTGGAAGCCCAGGGTGGGCTGGGTGTCGCGGCCGTCATCCTCGGCTAGGCGCGCCACCGAGGCCTCGATGGCCTGTTCCAGGTCGCTGCGCAGGCGCTCGACGTCGGCGCCGCAGGCCTTGAGCACGGCCTGGGCGGAGGGGTTGTCGAGCAGCGCCAACAGCAGGTGCTCCACCGTCATGAACTCATGACGGGCTTCCCGGGCGCGCTTGTAGCACTGGCCGATGGTCTGCTCGAGATCTTTGCTGAACATGGTGTACTCCGACGTCTGTTGCCAACAATATGTGGCTTGAGTTGCGAATTTCCACAACCCTATCGGATCAGTGTGTTCACACCGCGTTAGTCCGGGCAAACCGGTGACCGACGCCTCCCACTATCAGGCTTTTTCCATCGTGCACAACAGGGGGTGCTGGTTCATCCGCGAGAACTCGTTCACCTGAGCCACCTTGGATTCAGCCACCTCGCGGGTATAGACCCCGCATACCCCGCGGCCGCGGGTATGGACGTGCAGCATCACCTGGGTGGCGCGCTCCAGGTCCAGGGAGAAGAACTGCTGCAGCACGGTCACCACGAAGTCCATCGGGGTGTAGTCGTCGTTCAGCAGCAGCACCTGATACATCGGCGGGCGGGCGATTTCCGGCTTGCCGGTCTCCACCATGACGCCATGATCGTGCTCGGGGGAATTCTTGCGGGGCATCCGCCCATTATATACGGGGGCCGCCGGCCCGGATTGGACGATCGCCGGCCCTGCCCGCACAATTCCCCTCCTTTCGATGGCGCTTCGCATGCATTCGACGATGTTCCCCAAGGTTCCGCTGCTCGCCACGCTGCTCGCCGTGGCCCTGCCGGCCGCCGCCGAGCCGCCGGACGCGGCGCTGGGCAAGCGCCTGCAGGCTCTGGGCTACGACGTGCAGGCCGACGAGGACGGCGATTACCAGGTGCTGTTCGGCCTGCGCGACCAAGGCCGCGAGCGCAAGCAGCTCACCTACGTGCGCTCGCCGGTGGAGACCTTCGGCAGCTACCGCATCCGCGAGGTGTGGTCGCCGGCCTACCAGGCGCAGGGCGACAGCCTGCCCGCCAAGGTCGCCAACCGGCTGCTGGAGGATGCGCAGTCGGACATCCTCGGCGGCTGGGTCCGCCAGGGCGGCACCGCGGTGTTCGTGGTCAAGATCCCCGCCGATGCCGACGACACGGCGCTGCGCGAGGCGCTGGAGGCGGCCGCACGCGGCGCCGACGCGATGGACGCCGAACTCAACGGCGGCAAGGATCTGTTCTGATGACGGCGGCCGCAGAACCCTGGCAGCCGGACGTGACCGTGGCCACGGTGGTGGTGCGCGACGGGCGCTTGCTGCAGGTGGAGGAAGCCATCGCCGGTGCGCTGGTGCTGAACCAGCCGGCCGGCCACCTGGAGCCGGACGAGAGCCTGATCGAGGCCGCGGTGCGCGAGACGCTGGAGGAAACCGGCTGGCAGGTGCAGCCGACCGCGTTCATCGGCGCCTACCAGTGGAAGGCCGACAACGGCCGCCACTACCTGCGCTTCGCCTTCGCCGCCGACCCGGTCGCGCACGATCCGCAGCGGCCGCTGGACACCGGCATCGTGCGCGCGCTGTGGATGACCCCGGCCGAGCTGGAGGCCGCCGCGCCGCGCTGGCGCAGCCCGCTGGTATGGCAGGTGGTGGCCGATTTCCTGGCCGGACGCCGCTACCCGCTGGACCTGTTGCGGCAGGTGGCATGAGCGGCGCAACGGTCATGGTCGGGGTCTCCGGCGGCGTGGATTCGTCGGTGGCGGCCTGGCAACTGGTCCAGCAGGGGGCCGCGGTGTCCGGGCTGTTCATGCAGAACTGGGCCGATGACGGCAGCGGCGATTGCCGCGCCGACGACGACCGCCGCGATGCGGTGGCGGTGTGCGGGCGGCTCGGCATCCCGTTCCATTTCCGCGATTTTTCGCAGGAGTACTGGCAAGGCGTGTTCGCACACTTCCTGGCCGAATACGCCGCCGGGCGCACCCCAAACCCGGACGTGCTGTGCAACCGCGAGGTCAAGTTCAAGCATTTCCTGGACGCGGCACGCGAACTCGGCGCCGAACGCATCGCCACCGGCCACTATGCGCGGGTGGACAGCGTCGGCGGCCGCTGGCGGCTGCTGCGTGGGCTGGACCGCAACAAGGACCAGAGCTACTTCCTGCACCAGCTGGGCCAGGCGCAACTGGCTGCGACGCTGTTCCCGGTCGGCGAGCTGCCCAAGGAGCAGGTGCGCCGCATCGCCCGCGAGGCCGGCCTGCCGACCCACGCCAAGAAGGACTCCACCGGCATCTGCTTCATCGGCGAACGCGATTTCCGCGAATTCCTGGGGCGTTACCTGCCGGCCCGGCGCGGCGAGATCCGCGATCCGCACGAGCATGTCGTGGCCGAGCATCCGGGGGTGTTCTACTTCACCCTGGGCCAGCGCGAGGGCCTGAACATCGGCGGGGTGCGCGGGCGCGCCGCCGCGCCGTGGTACGTGGTCGGCAAGGACGTCGCCCGGAACCTGCTGTACGTCGACCAGGACCGCGACAGCCCTTACCTGATGGCCAACCGGCTGCAGTCCGAGACCGCGCACTGGATCGCCGGCGCGCCGCCGGCACGACGCTTCGACTGCACCGCCCAGACCCGCTACCGCCAGGCCGACGAGCACTGCACGGTCGAGGTCGGCGACGACGGCACCCTGTCGGTGCGCTTCGCGCGCCCGCAGCGCGCCGTCACCCCCGGGCAGTCGCTGGTGCTGTACCAGGGCGAGGAATGCCTGGGCGGCGCCGTGATCGCCACTACCGATGCCCCGCTGGAGCGCCGCTTGGCGCAGCAGGCACCCGCCGCACACGAGGACACGATTCGATGACCGATTCCATGGACGCGCGCATGCTGGCGCTGGCGGGCATGGCCCAGGCCCTGCAGCAGGTGCGGCGCATCGCCGAGACCGGCCAGTCGGAGGCGTCGCTGGTGCGCACCCTGCTCGACAGCGTGTTCCGCATCGACGCGCCCAGCCCCGAGGCGGTGTACGGCCGCCGCGCCGACCTGGCGCCAGGCCTGCGCCTGCTGCACAACTACTTCCGCAACCAGGGCCAGGACGAGGTGCTGCCGCGGCTGGCGCTGGCGGTGATCCAGCTGGAGCGGCGCTTCGCCGGCGATGCCGAGACCGACGCCAAGGTCGACGCCGGCCTGGCCCGGATCGCGCCGCTGCTGGAGCGCCATGGCGACAGCACCCACCCGGAGGTGATCGCGGCGCTGGGCCAGCTCTATGCCGACACCATCAGCCACCTGCGCCCCCGGGTGATGGTGCAAGGCAATCCGCACTACCTGGGCCAGGCCGGGGTGGTGGCCGAGATCCGCGCGCTGCTGCTGGCGGCGGTGCGCGCGGCGGTGCTGTGGCGGCAGATGGGCGGCAGCCTGTGGGACTTCCTGCTGGCCAAGCGGCGCATGCGCGACACCGTGGACCGCGCGCTGGGCTGAGCCCGCGAGGGCACCGGCGCGGGGCCATGCAGCGCGCCCCGCTCGGCCGTTCTGCGACGCCGATCGTATGAATGTCGGCAGGTTTCGATGATCCGCTCACGGCGTTGCTAAAGACCCGGGGGGGACGGCCGATACAGCAATCGTGAATCTGCCGAGAACGTCCATGTACTCACGCCTCCTGATCCGTCTGGCCGCCCCGCTCGCCCTGACGCTGCTGTTCCCCATCGCCGCCGGTTTCGACTGGCCGGCCCCGGTCCGTTGGGCCATCCTCACCACCATGACGCTGAGCTGGCTCGGCTTCGCCGGCTGGACCGCGTACAGCCAGACCCGGCGCTCGCCGGAGCAGGCCAAGGTCATGCGCGAGCAGGACCACCTGCTGAACGAGCTGCGCAGCTTCGTCGGCAACGAGATCGAGGGCTCCCGCTCCGAGATCGAACGTGCCCGCGAACTGATCCGCCAAGCCGTCAGCGGCCTGGGCGGCAGCTTCGAGGCAATGAACCGCAAGTCGCGGCAGCAGAGCGTGGCGCTGGCCCGCATCGTCGACCGCGCCGGCGAAGACGGCGGTGCCGGTGTGGACGTGGCCCGCTTCGCCCAGCATGCCAGCCAGCGCATGGAGCAACTGGTGGAGGCACTGGAGCAGGTCAGCGGCCAGAGCAGCACCACGGTGCACTACATCGACGACATGTCCCAGCATCTGGACGGCATCTTCGCCCTGCTGGAGGACGTCAAGTCGATCGCCGACCAGACCAACCTGCTGGCGCTGAACGCGGCGATCGAAGCGGCGCGTGCCGGCGAGGCGGGCCGCGGCTTCGCGGTGGTGGCCGACGAGGTGCGCAACCTGTCCGAGCGCTCGACCACCTTCAACGAGCAGATCCGCAAGCTGGCGCACAGCTCCAAGGACGCCATCGCCAAGGTCCGCGAGACGGTCTCGAACATGGCATCGCGCGACATGGACCGCTCCCGCGAGGCGCGGGCCGAGGCCGCGGCGATGCTGGACAACGTGGCCGCGATCAACCACTCGCTGGGCGACGGCATGCGCGAGATCTCCGAGTGCGGCCGCGCCATCGACAGCAGCGTCGCCGAAGCGGTGCGCGCCCTGCAGTTCGAGGACATCGCGACCCAGGCCCTGGGCGGCGTGCACACCCACCTGGACCGCCTGACCGCGATCAACCGCGAGGCCGTGGCGCTGCAGGAACTGCTGCACCGCAATGGCGGGGTGTTCGACCACGAACTGATCGACGCTCTGCAGCGGGTCGGCAACCGCCTGCGCGACATGCGCACCGAGTGGGAGCGCCCGCCGCACAAGCCGGTGGCGCAGCAGAGCATGGGCGCCGGCACTGTCGAGCTGTTCTAAATCGTCCTCCGCGCCATGAACCGACGAGTCCCCGGCCCCTGCCGGGGCTTGTCGTCTCTGCCCTTCCCGTCCAGCCCCGTCGATGTCGATGCCTCTCCAGTCCCTGTCCCGAGTTGCGGCCATGTCCTGCGATGAACGCAGCAGCGCACACGCGTCCTCGTCCGAGCCGGTGGCCGATCCCGGCCCGCGGCCGGTGACCGCGCCGCGCCAGCCCGGCCACGCGCTGCGGCGGCTGGAGACCCTGGCCCAGGCCGAACTGCGGCAGTTGCTGATTGCGCACACACCGACGCAGCAGGACGCGCGCATCGCCGACCCGGTCTGGGCCGGCCTGGCCTGGGACATGGGCCTGAACGGCAGCGCGGTCGCCGCCGCCGGCACCCCGGCGCCGCCGGTGCACTTCCCGCTCTACGACGGCGACTGAGTCGATCGCGGCGGTTGCGTTTGCGGGCGGCGCGCGCAGCCTGTGCGTGGCATGCGCTCGGAGCACTGCCAAGAAGATTCACCCAACCTCATCGCGTTGGATCTCGCTTGGCGCATGAGGCCGAGCCGATCGTCCGGGCTCCTACAAGGCGATGTCTGGTCTCGCTAGACCACGGCAAGACGCAGCGATGCGCAATGCCGTTTGGTCGCGGCAAGCGAGCGACGCGTGCCCGGCCGGCCACCTGCAGTCGGGACTGAAGTTCCTCCCACACCTACTCCGATCAGATCGCGACATCGTCGTTCCAGAAGCGGATTCGGCGGCGAGCTGCGACATCGACCGACATCGCATCCAGCGTCGTGGGTAAAGCTTCCAACGCAATTCAGCGCCGGAGCGCGGGAACGCTCCTGTGGGAGCGACTTCAGTCGCGACGCGTGACGCCCTCCGGTAGCGTTGATGCGCTTGCAGTCGGAATTCAAATCCCTGCCACAACGGCCGCGATCAGATCGCGGCATCGTTGATGCAAGCGCGAATTCGGCGATAGAGATGCGACATCGACCGGCATCGCATCCGGGCCAGTGCCTGAAGCCGCTTCCGCACTGTCGGGCGTCGGGTCGCGGCGGAAGCCGCTCTACGCGACGCCGTACACCGCTGGCGGATCAGCTCGGATTCTCCAGCGAGAACAGGTCCGCCTGCTTGTCGTAGGCGAAATACTCGGCGTAGCGCGCCCAGCTGGTGACCGCCTGCACCGTCTCCGCCGCATAGGCCTCGGACATGTGGTCTTCCAGCTCGTCGCGGAAGCGGCGCGCCGGCGCGTGATGTGCGGGGCGTTCGTCGAGCACGCGGCGGATGTGCGCGGCCAACGGCACGTAGGTGGCCAGGTGCTGGGCGAACAGCTGCTTGCGCGCATCGGTGCCCAGCTCGGCGAAGCGCTGCCCGGCCGGCGTCAGCTGCAGGTCGCCCTGTTCGAACACGGCGAAGCGCAGCAGTTGCAGGGTCTCGGCGATCGGGAACAGTTCGTCCACTTCCAGTTGCAGGCCGGCGGCCAGCGGCGGCAGGTCGGCCCGGCCGTGGTACGGCTCGGCCGCCACCGCCTCGATCAGGCCGGCCATCAGGTTGCTCGAGACCCGCGGCAACACCATGGCGATGCCGCTGCCCGGGAACACGCCTTCGCGGGTCTGTGGCCGCTGCGGGCTGGCGGTCATGCGCGCGTAGATGTCGTCGACCAGGGCGCGGAACGCCGGTGCCAGGCGATTGCGCGGCTGCGGCAGGGTCACCTCGATCTCGCCGATCACCCGCCCCGGGTTGGCGCCGAAGATCACGATGCGGTCGCACATCAACACCGCCTCTTCGATGTTGTGGGTGACCATCAGGATCGATTCGATCGGCATGCGCCCTTCCGACCACAGATCCAGCAGGTCGGTACGCAGGGTCTCGGCGGTCAGCACGTCCAGCGCCGAGAACGGTTCGTCCATCAGCAGCAGCTTCGGCCGCACCACCAGCGCCCGCGCCAGGCCCACGCGCTGGCGCATGCCGCCGGACAGTTCCTTCGGATAGGCGCCCTCGTAGCCGTCCAGGCCGATCAGGTCGATCGCCGCCAGGGCGCGCCGGCGGCGTTCGTCGGCGGCCACGCCGCGCGCCTCCAGGCCCACTTCCACGTTCTGCAGCACGGTCAGCCACGGGAACAGGGCAAAGCTCTGGAACACCATGGCGATGTCGTCGGCGACCTGGCCAGGGGCGGCGTCGCGGAAGGCGATGCTGCCGGCGCTGGGCTGCAGCAGCCCGGCGATGGCGCGCAACAGGGTGGACTTGCCCGAGCCGGAACGGCCGAGCAGGCCCACGATCTGCCCCGAGTGCAGGGTCAGGTCGACATCCTCCAGTACCACCAGCGGCGTCGCCCCGCCCTTGTCGTAGGTCTTGCGCACGCCCTGCACGCGGACCAGTGGGGCGCGCTCGGGCACGCTTGCGGAATAGTTCATGGTCGGTCTCCAGGAATCAGTCGAAACGCAGGCGGCGTTCGGCGAAGACGTACAGGCGTCGCCAGACCGCGCGGTTGAAGAGGGTCACGAACAGCGACATCACCGCCACCCCGAGCAGCACCCGCGGGCCGTCGCCGGCGGCGGTGGCGCGGGCGATGTAGGCGCCGAGGCCGTAAGCCTGCACCTGGGTGTGGCCCCAGCTGGCCAGCTCGGCCACGATGCTGGCGTTCCAGGAACCGCCCGACGCGGTGAGCGCACCGGTGATGTAGTACGGAAAGATGCCGGGCAGGATCACCCGCCGCCACCAGGTCCACGAGCGCAGGTGGTAGATGGTCGCGGCCTCGCGCAGATCGGTGGGGAACGCGCTGGCGCCGGCGATCACGTTGAACAGGATGTACCACTGGGTGCCGAGGATCATCAGCGGCGACAGCCAGATGTTGGGGTCGGCGCCGGTGCTGACGATGGCCAGCACCGCGAACGGGAACAACACGTTGGCCGGGAACGCGGCCAGGAACTGCGCCAGCGGCTGCACCCGCTGCGCCACCTTCGGACGCAGCCCGATCCACACCCCGATCGGCACCCACACCACGCTGGCCAGGGCGATCAGCACCACCACCCGCAGTAACGTCGCCAGGCCGCCGCCGAAGGCCTCGGACAGGTCGTGCAGGCCCAGATGGCGGCGGCCATAGTCGTAGGCGAACCAGGCCGCGGCCGCACCGGCGACGGCCAGCGCCGCGCTCCACAGACGATCGCCCCAGACCCCGCTGCGGCCGGATGCGCGCGGTGCCGCCACGGGCTGCGGCTGGCGCCGCGGCGCCCAGCGCACCAGCATGGCGCGCTGCCAGATCCAGGCCAGCGGCGCGACCAGGCGCTTGGCCAGGCGCGTGCGCCGCAGCAGGTCGTACAGCCACGACTGCGGCTTGTCCTGCGAGGCGGTGAGTTCGGCGCGGAACTTGTCCGACCAGGCCACGATCGGGCGGAACAGCAACTGGTCGTACAGCGCGATCAGCACGGCCATCGCCACCACCGCCCAGCCGACCGCGGCGAAGTTGCGCTGGCCGATCGCCAGCGCCAGGTACGAGCCGATGCCGGGCAGTTCCAGGGTGTGGTCGCCGACGCTGATCGCCTCGGAGGCGACCACGAAGAACCAGCCGCCGGACATCGACATCATCATGTTCCAGATCAGCGAGGGCGTGGCGTACGGCGCCTCCAGCCGCCAGAAACGCTGCCAGGCGCTAAGCCCGAAGCCACGCGACACCTCGTCCAGGTCGCGCGGCACGTTGCGCAGCGACTGGTAGAACGAGAACGCCATGTTCCAGGCCTGGCTGGTGAAGATGGCGAAGATCGAGGCCAGCTCGGCGCCGATCTGGCGGCCGGGGAACAGGCCGAGGAAGAAGGTCACGGTGAAGGTGAGGAAGCCCAGCACCGGTACCGACTGCAGGATGTCCAGCGCCGGCACGATCACCCGCTCGGCGCGCCGGCTCTTGGCGGCCAGGGTCGCCACCACGAAGGTGAACACCAGCGAGGCGGCCATCGCCGCGAACATGCGCAAGGTGGTGCGCAGGCCGTATTCGGGCAACTGCCACAGATCCAGCGACACCGCGGCGGTGCCTGCCGGCGGCAGCGGCGCGCGCATGTCGGACGCGCCGTGCAGCAGCAGCGCGCCCAGGCCCAGCAGCAGCGCGAACACCGCCAGATCGTGCAGGTTGGGCAGCACGCCGGGACGTGCGGCGAGCTGTCCGGGCGCGGAGCGGTCGCGAGCGAATGGCAGCATGGGAATATCCGGCAGGAGCGGCAGCGGACGCCGCAAGGAAAAAGGACGCTGGCGCGGGTCGCGAAGCGGACCGCCCAGTGTGACCGGGGAAGATGTACGCCGTGCGTCAGCCGCTGCCGGCCGCGCGGGCATGCGCCGGTTGGATGGCACACGCACACCGTCGCCGCGCCACGCGACCGCGCAGCGACGAACGAATCAGGGACGAGGGCGATGACAGGCGCATGGGCGGCTCCGACGACGGGAAACGCCAGGGGCTACGCTCGGAGTCCTCGCGGATCGGGCTTGCGCACTATCGGAATCAAGGCCAGCGCCGCGAGGGGCTGGCGAACGATCCCGTCCTGAGCGGACGGGACCCATCTGGGACGACCCAGACCGTGGCGGTCCTGTCAGCTCTGTCGCTGCAGCGTCGGTCTAGGATGACTGTCCAAGGAAGGTGGCCTCTGGCCGGGAAACGATGGGCGCGCGCAGTATAGCCAGCCGCTGCGGCGCCGCAAGTCCGCGCGGCGCAGGCGGCGCCGCGCATTCACTGCGCAGCCAGCACCAGCCGCGGATGCGTCGCCGGCGCCACCTGCTGGCGCGCGCGCAACCAGGCCGCCAGTTCGCGCGGCGGCAGCGGCCGCGAGTGCAGATAGCCCTGGATCTCGTCGCAGCCCTGCTCGCGCAGCAGCGCCTCTTCCTGCACGGTTTCCACGCCCTCGGCCACCACCTGCATGCCCAGCGCGTGGCCGAGTTGAACGATCGCCTGGGTGACCTTGGCAGTGCCAGTGTCGTGCAGCATGTCCTGCACGAAGCTGCGGTCGATCTTTAGGCGCTGCACCGGGAAGCGGTTGAGGTAATGCAGGTTGGAGAAGCCGGTACCGAAATCGTCCACCGCCAGCAGCACGCCTTCCTGCTCGAACAGTTCGAAGCAGCGGCGCAGCGATTCGCTGTCGCGGATCAGCGCCGACTCGGTCAGCTCCAGCTCCAGCCGCTTCGGCGACCAGCCGTTGCGCTGGCACAGCTCGATCACCCGCTCGGCGAAGCCGCGGTCGCGCAACTGCATCGCCGAGACGTTCACCGAGACGCGGTCGAAGCTCAGCCCCGCCGCATCCCAGGCCGCGGCCTGGCGGCAGGCCTCGCCGATCACCCAGTCGCCCAGGCGCACGATCTCGCCGCACTCCTCTGCGATCGGAATGAACTCGGCCGGATTGCAGTGGCCATGGCCGGGGCGATGCCAGCGCAGCAGCGCTTCCACCGCCGGGGCCCGCTCGCCCGCCGCATGCACCAGCGGCTGGTACACCAGCGAGAACTCCTCCCGGTCCAGCGCGCCGTGCAGGGCGTGCTCGATCTCCAGGCGCCGCTGCGCACGCAGCAGCACGTCCTGGCTGTAGTAGTGGCAGGTGTTGCGTCCGGACTCCTTGGCCGCGTACATCGCCGCATCGGCCGCGCGCAGCAGGCCGTCGAAGTCCTGGCGCCCCTCCTCCATCAGCGCGATGCCGATGCTGGCGCCGATCTTGATCACGTTCTCGCCGCTGTGCAGCGGTTCGGCCAGCGCCGCGATCAGCTTGCGCGCCACGTGCCCGGCGTCGCCGGGCTCGGCCAGGTCGCGCAGCACCACCACGAATTCGTCGCCGCTGAAGCGGCCGAACAGGTCGCTGGTGCGCAGTTGCTGATGCATGCGGGTGGCCGCCAGCTTCAGCAGTGCGTCGCCGGTGGCGTGGCCGAAGGAATCGTTGATGCTCTTGAAGCCGTCCAGGTCGACGAACAGCATCGCCAGCGTGGTGCCGCGCTCCACCGAATCGTGCATCGCCTTCTCGGCCTGTTCGCGCAGCAGCTGCCGGTTCGGCAGGCCGGTGAGCAGGTCGTAGTGGGCCAGCAGCTCGATGCGCTCGCTGGCCTCGCGTTCACGGGTGATGTCGCGGAACAGCACCACGAAGCGCGGCGGCAGACCGTCGCGCTCGTCCAGTTCGATCAGCACCTGCACCCAGATGCGCTGCCCGGACGGGCGGTGGAAGCACAGGTCCAGTTGCTCCGGCAGGCCGCCCTCGGCGATGCGCGCCAGTGCCGACTCGAACGCATCGCGCGAGTCCTGGGTGTACAGGGCCAACGCGTGATCCAGATCGATGGCCTCCTTGCGCAGGCCATGGATGCGATAGCACTCCTCGGTCCACTGCATGCGCCGGGTGCCGACCTCGATCTCGCAGCCGCCGATCTTGCCCAGCGCCGAGACCCGGTTGAGCAGTTCGGTGCGCCAGCGGATCAGCGCGTCGGTCTGGCGCTGCTCGGTGATGTTCTGCACCTGGCCCAGCACGCGCTGGACGCGGCCGTCGGCCTCCACCTGCGGCTGCGCCCACACCCGCAGGTGCAGCGGCGACTCGCTGCCGCGCAACAGCTCCACCTCGAAATTGGCCGGCTTGGCCTCGCGCGCCATGCGCCGCCAGATCGAGATCAGCTGCGCCATCGAATCGCGGCTGAGCAGGCGCAACCAGCCGCGGCTGCTCGGCGTCTGCTGTTCGTCCAGGCCGGTGACGCGCAGGAACTCGCGCGAGCACCACACCCGGTCATTCAGCGGATCCCAGGACCAGCTGCCCATGCGGGTCATGCGCTGCGCCTCGCGCAGCAGGGTCTGCTGGTCGCGCAGGCGCTGCTCGAGCAGCTTCTGCTCGTGGATGTCGGTGTGCGTGCCGATCATGCGCAGCGGGCTGCCGTCGGCGGTGCGCGCGACGATCCGGCCGCGGTCCAGGATCCAGTGCCACTGCCCGTCCTGCCGGCGCAGGCGGAACTCGCACATGTAGGTTTCGGTGCTGCCCTCGAAATGCGCGCGGATCGCCTGGCGCAGGCGCTCCTGGTCGTCGCTGTGGACCAGCGGCAGCAGCGCGTTCAGGCCATCGGCCGGGGCATCGCCGCCGTAGCCGAGCATGCGTTTCCAGCGTTCGGAGCGGAAAATGGTGTCGCTGGGGATGTCCCAGTCCCACAGGCCGTGCTCGGCGCTGTCCAGGGCGATTTCCCAACGGGTGGCGCCGTCGCTGCCGACCGGTTCGGGCACGCTGAGGGTGTAGGCCAGCAGGCCGCCGCTGTCGTCGCGGACCGCACGCAGCCAGCCGTCCAGGCGCCGCCCGGCGGTGCCGGGCAAGGCGCAGGCCAGCATGGTCTCGCCGCCAAGCAGGCGCTCGCGGGCCGCACGCAGCAGCTCGGCATACGCCTCCACGGTGCGCGGCAACTCCAGTGCCTGCGCTGCCCGGTTCGCCGCCAGCGGCCTGCCATCGGCGTCCAGCAGGACGAGCGCCGAGGTGAGCGGGTGCTGCAGCAAGCTTGCGATGACGCCTTGATCCACGCCGAGATACTCCGTTTCGCCGCCCTGAAGGCCAGCGGTCGAAGGTGATAACGGCATCCGCTGGCATTAATTGAGCGCCGACACTGCCCGGCGATGGGCCGCGGCGGCCGTCAGCGGCTAAGATGTCCGCCGGACACGGATCACCGCAGCAGGCTGCCGGGGCATGCAACCACAACGCGACAGTGCCTTGCCCACCCAGGCGACCTCCGGCATGCGCCTGGCGCAACGCCTGGACCGCGGCATCTGGCGCGTGGTGTTGCTGTACGTGCTGCTGGGGCTGGCGCTGTCGATCGGCAGCGACCTGGTTCTGGTGCACTTCGTAGACGATCGCGGCACGTTGGTCGCTCTTCAGCTGGTCAACGACGCCCTGTTCCTGGCGCTGACCGCGGTTGCCCTCTACTACCTGCTGCGCCCGCTGGTGCGCGCCGCGGTGCAGGCGCACACCCGGCTGGCGCTGTCGGAGGCCGGCTACCGGCAGATGTTCCACGCCAATCCCAGCCCGATGCTGGTCTACGACCTGGAAGGCCTGCGCATCCTCGACGTGAACCCGGCGGCGGTCGCCTTCTTCGGCTGGTCGCACGACGAGTTCGTCGGCTTGGAGCTGGCCCGGCTGTGGCCGCCCAGTGCCAGCGCCCGCCTGGCCGAGGTGATCGAGACGATCCGGCAGACGCCGTCCAAGACCTGCGTGGTGGCCGAGCCGCTGCGCCTGCGCGACGGCAGCCAGTGCATGGCCGAGGCGCGCAGCACCAGCCTGGACTACCACGGCCGGCAGGCGAGGCTGGTGGTGATCAGCGACCGCAGCGCCGAGTACGACGCGCAGCGCCGCCGCGACCAGGCCCTGCAGCATCTGCAGGAGGCGCAGTCGATCGCGCGGTTGGGCTCGTGGCAACTGGACCGGGCCAGCGGCCTGGGCAGCTATTCCGAGCAGGTCTACCGCATGCTCGGCCGGCGCGTGCCGGAACAGCCGCGCCAGCACCGCCTGGAAGAGCTGCTGGTGCCGCCCGACGTGCCGTCGCAGGCGCGTATCCAGCGGGTGATCGAGGACCTGTGCGGCAGCGCGCCGCTGCAACTGGACATGCTGCTGCCGGTGCTGGCCGCCGACGGCCAGGCGCGCATGCTGCACCTGCGCGCCGAATCGTCCAGCGACGACGAGGGCAGCGCCTGCGTGCACGGCACCCTGCAGGACGTGACCGAGCACGAGCGCTCGCGGCGCCTGCTGCACGAGCGCGAGGAGCAGTTCCGGGAACTGGTGCGGGTGCTGCCGGACGGCGTGGCGATCCTGCACCAGGAACACGTGCTGTACGCCAACGCCGCCTGTGCCGGACAGTTCGGCTTCGAGGGCGAGAACCTGCTCGGCGAGCCGCTGCAGGGCCTGGTCGACAGCGCCGATCTGCCGCTCGTGCGGCAGCGGATGGGCGCTGCCGGCGCCAAGGGCGAACGCGGCGCCACCGCGCGCATGTGCCGCCGCGACGGCTCGCTGTTCCACGCCGGGCTGTCGTTCGGCAACGTCCGCTACAGCGGCCGCGACTGCAAGCTGTTGATCGTGCGCGACCTCAGCGAACCGGAGCGCATGCGCGATGCGCTGGCGCAGAGCAACCGCGAGCTGCAGGCGATGGCGCGGCGCCTGTTCTCGCTGCAGGAAGACGAGCGCCGCGCGATCTCGCGCGACCTGCACGACGACATCGGCCAGGCGATCACCGCGATGAAGCTGTCCGCGCACGCCGCATTGGACGAGACCGACGCCGAGCGCCGGCGCGAGGACCTGAGCGAGATCGTGAACCTGGCCGACAGCAGCATCACCAAGCTGCGCAACCTCTCCACCCTGCTGCGGCCGCCGCAGCTGGACGCGCTGGGCCTGGAAGCGGCGCTGCGCTGGCAGGCCGGCATGCTGTTCCGCGCCTCGCCGGTGCGCCTGCATCTGGACATCGCCGCCCTGCCCGAGCGCCCCAGCGGCGAGGTCGAACAGGCCTGTTTCCGCATCGCCCAGGAGAGCCTGACCAACGTGCTGCGCCACGCCAGCGCCGGCGAAGTGCGGATGACCCTCGGCGACGAGGAACGCCAGCGCCTGCGCCTGGAAGTGGTCGACGATGGCGACGGCTTCGATCCGGCCGGCCCGCGCGGCCTGGGCCTGATCGTGATGCGCGAGCGCGCGCAGAGCGCCGGCGGTACCCTGCAGATCGACACCGCGCCCGGCGCTGGAACCCGGGTCTCGCTGTGCCTGCCCTACACCACCGCGGCAGCGCCGTCGCCCCCGCCTGGAACCTGAGCCGATGTGGAATCCCGCCAGCGCCGTACCCGTGGACGACGAACTGCCGTCGCGCCTGGGTGCGGGCCATCCCGCCCTGACCGGCATGATCGCCGAGGCCTTGGCCGGTGGGCCGGGGGTGATGCTGCTGCACATCGACATCGACCACTTCGCCTCGATCAACGAGAACATGAGCCCGGAGGTCGGCGACCAGGCGCTGGCGCTGCTGGCGCACCGGCTGCAGGCGCACTTGCGCGGCCGCGGCCTGCTGTGGCGCCACGGCAGCGACGAACTGGTAATGGCCGTGCCGCGCACCGCCGACGTGCCGCCGCCGGAAGCCTTCGCTGAGGAGATCCGGCAGCAGATCGAGCTGCCGCTGTCGGTGCTGCCGTACACCCTGTTCATGACCGGCAAGATCGGCGTGAGCCTGTGCCCGGAGCATTCCACGCGCCTGTCGACCCTGCTCGACTTCGCCGAGGACGCGGTCTACCAGGCCGCGCGCGAAGGCGGCAACCTGGTGCGCCTGTATGCCGCCGACGGCCCGCCCAGCGCGCACAGCGAGAGCATCATCTCGCGGCAGATCGTCGACGCCATTCCCAACGGCGAGCTGCGCCTGCGCTACCAACCGATGGTCAGCGCCCGCGACGGACGCGTGGTCGGCATGGAATCGCTGCTGCGCTGGCAGTCGCCGACCCTGGGCATCCTGGTGCCGGAGCGCTTCATGCGCACCGCCGAGCGCCTGGGCGTGATCGTGCAGATCGGCACCTGGGTGATGGAGGGCGCATTGCGCCAGGCGCGGCTATGGCGCGACCAGGGCTTCGACGACTTCACCATCGCGGTCAACGTCTCCACCCTGCAGCTGCTGCGCCCGACCTTCTTCAACGAAGTGATGTCGGCGCTGCAGGCGGCCGGGGTGCCACCGCAGATGATGGTGCTGGAGATCAACGAAAGCGCGCTGACCAACAACGTCAACTTCGTCCACGAGACCCTGGCCAACCTGTGCCGCGAAGGCATCAGCCTGAGCCTGGACAACTTCGGCACCGGCGACTCCAGCCTCAGCGCGCTGGTGCGCTACCCGGTGGACAAGCTGAAGATCGACCGCAGCTTCATCAAGAGCGCACCGGCCGGCAACCGCGAGGCGGCGATCGCCCGCGCGATCATCGCCATGGGCCACCAGCTGGGCATGGTGGTGATCGCCAACGGCGTCGAATCGCAGGCGCAGCTGGGTTTCCTGCGCCGCAACGACTGCGACATCTTCCAGGGCTACCTGTTCGGCGAACCGATGTCCGCCGAAGCCGCGGGCATGGCGCTGCGCCGGCGCTACCTGCGCCCGGAATCGTTCACCGAAACCCGCCCGGACCGCACCCTGCTGCTGCTCGACGACGAGGAGAACGTGCTGCGCTCGCTGGTGCGGCTGTTCCGCCGCGATGGCTACCGCATCCTCGCCGCCGGCAACGTCCGCGACGCCTTCGACCTGCTCGCCACCAACGACGTGCAGGTGATCCTGTCCGACCAGCGCATGTCCGACATGAGCGGCACCGAGTTCCTGGGCCGGGTGAAGATGCTCTACCCCGACACCATCCGCCTGGTCCTGTCCGGCTACACCGACCTGGCCACCGTCACCGACGCGATCAACCGTGGCGCGATCTACCGCTTCCTGACCAAACCGTGGAACGACGACGAACTGCGCGAACACATCCGCCAGGCCTTCCGCACGCATGATGAGCAGCGGCGGGATGCGGGGCCCTGAGGGGCTGGGATTGGGCATTGGGGATTGGGGATTGGGGATTCGTAAAAGCGCGGTGTCGGCATTTCATTGACACGCGCGGATGGGAACAGCAAACGCAAAAGCGCTTTTGCCAATCCCGAATCTCCACTCCCGAATCCCAGCCCCTCAGCTACTTCGGCTGCCGCACCGGAATCACGATCCGGAACGTCGAGCCGTCGCCCACGGTGCTGCTGACATCGATGCGGCCGTGGTGCTTGTTGATGATGCCGTAGGAGATCGACAGGCCCAGGCCGGTGCCGCTGCCGACCGGCTTGGTGGTGAAGAACGGGTCGAAGATGCGCTGCAGCAGGTCCGCCGGAATGCCGGCGCCGGAGTCCTTGAACTCGATCCACACCTCTTCGCCGTCCTGGCCGGTGCTGACCACGATGGTGCCGCGCTCGCCGATCGCCTGGCCGGCGTTGAGCAGCAGGTTCATGTACACCTGGTTGAGCTCGGACGGCAGGCACTCCACCAGCGGCAGGTTGCCGTAGTGGCGCTCCAGGGTGACCTTGTACTTGAGCTCGTTCCAGATGATGTTGATGGTGGACTCCAGACCCGAGTGCAGGTCCACCAGCTTCCACGACTCCTCGCGGCCGGAATAGGAGAAGTCCTTGAGGTCGCGGACGATGCGGGTGACCCGCTCGATGCCTTCGCGCGACTCGGCCATCAGCTGCGGCAGGTCGCGGCTGATGAAGTCGATGTCGAAGCGGTTGCGGATGTCGTCGATCTCCGGGATCAGCGCCTTCGGATCGGGCGCGCGCAGGGCGCGCTCGTAGGCCTCGATCAGGGTGAACAGGCTGCGCAGATACTCCTGCAGGCTGCCCAGATTGGAGTGGACATAGCCGATCGGATTGTTGATCTCGTGGGCGACGCCGGCGGCGAGCTGGCCGATCGAGGCCATCTTCTCCGACTGCAGCAGCTTTTCCTGAGCGCCGTTGAGGCGCAGGTAGGCCTGGCGCAACTCGGCGTGGCGCTGCTGCAGTTCCTGTTCGTAGTCCTGCTGGCCTTCGATGCCCTGGATCAGCATCAGGTAATGGCCGCCGTCTGCATCGGCATGGAAGTACAGATGCGCCAGCACCACGTGGTGTTCGGTCGGCAGGCTCCCGCTCCAGCGGCCGCTGCTGCGCGCCTGTGACAGCGCATCGCTCGGCAGCCACTGCGCCAGGTGCGCGGCCAGGCCGGCGTCGGTGCCGGAAAGATGGCGGCGCGCGGCGCTGTTGGCCAGCAGCAGTTGCCCGTCGGCACGGAACAGCACCACGCCTTCGTACAACAGTTCGCTCAACGCGAGCAGGTGCTCGCGCGAGGGCAGGACAAGCGGTTGGTTGGGATTGATTTCGGCGAAATTCACGACAGGCCGCGGGCGATCGATGGATGCCCAATATACGCCGTTGGCGCCGGCGGATGCGCGACCCGCGTTGGGACGCGCTGCGGCTTACGCGACTGCCAGGGGACGCTGGGAGAGCGGCGTGCTGGACTGGCCGTTGGCGTCGTAGGACGACGCGCTCTCGCTGCGGCCGAGGTGGCGCAATGCCCAGTTGACCTCGCGTCGTCGCCGCGACAGCAGCGCGCCGTTGGCGCGGTTGGCGTCGGCCAGCTCGCGCAGGCGCAACTCGGCCTCGGCGCCGGCGGGCACATCGGCCTCCAGTGCGCGCAGTGCCGCCAGCTTGGCGCTGGTCGCCTGCATGAGGCCTTCCACGTTGTGATCCAACAAGGCCTGGCGCTCGCCGGCGAGCGCGTCGCTGAGCTGCTGCAGGAGGTTGGTCACGGACATGTTCATGCGCCGAGTTGCCGATCCATATCGATCATGCGGCTGGCGATCGCGTCGGGGTTGATCTTGTAGCTGCCGTTCTGCAGCGCACTGCGCACCGCATCGACGCGGCTGCTGTCCACCGCCGGCGCGGCCGACAGTTGGCGTTGTAGGGTCTGCAGGCCGGAGGCCTCGCCGGTCAGGCGCAGGCTATCGGTTGCAGCGGCCGCACCGACCGCACGGTCCTTGCCTTCCTCGGACGCGCCGGAGGCGGCCTTGGTCGAGACGGACGACGTGCGAAGGGTGGCCGGGCTCGGCAAATTCCCTTCAATTTTCTGGGTCATGACGGACATCCTGTTACGGGTTCGGTGTAGGTAACGGCACAGCGTCGGAGAACTTTAGCCGGATTCTTAGCGCGTCACTAAAACGTCGCCATTTTGTGACACAGTTCCCTGAACGATACGCCGGGACGACAGGTTTTCGACGGTCACCCGCTCGTTTTCGCCCGCATCGCCCAGTGCGCGCCCGGCCATCCGCACTTCCAGACCGCCGCTGCGTGCCACGAGCGCCACATTGTCGCCGCGCCGGACCAGCCGCGGCGCGACCAGGTCGGTGGCAGACAACAAGGTGCCGGCCGGCAGGGTGCGCCGCGCCACCTTGCCGATCGCCATCTCCGGCTCGGTCATCGCGGCGCCGACGATGCGCGCCGCGTCGCGCTTCTCGGGAACGATATCGGCCGCGCCGATGGTTTCTCCAGCGGACAGGCCGCGCGCCAGCACCAGCACGTGCTGCATGCGCCGCACCTTGACCGGCACGAACAGCCGCCAGCCGGTCTCGCGCGGGCAGCTCACCTCAACGGTCGTAGTGCCGGTCGGCTGGGCCTGCAACGGCACCGGGCACAGCGGCACCCGCACCGACGGGTCCAGGGTCGCCTCGGCGTCGGCGTCGGCCCCGGCCAGGGACAGCGCCGCGGCACGGATCGAGTCCACCGACTGGAAGTCCGCGGCCCAGGCCGGCGTCGCCGCCAGCAGGACCAGCAATAGGATCGGGCGCATGGCCGTCTCTGTGGGAAAGGTCGCCGACACCATGCAAAGGCCGTGCCGCAAACCGCACGCCCGATCCGCACCGCGCCCTCAAGTTCCGCCGCGCAGGCGCCGATATGAACGCCATGAGTCATGACCTTCTCAACCGAATCGACCAGCGCACCCGCTTGGCGGGCCACAACCGGCTTGCCCTGCTGCTGTTCCGGCTGGGCGGTCGTCAGCTTTTTGGCGTGAACGTCTTCAAGGTGCAGGAAGTGCTGCGCCGGCCGGAGTTGTTCCAGGTGCCCGGGCTGCCACTGCAATTCTCCGGCGTCGCCGACGTGCGCGGGCGCTCGGTACCGGTGCTTGACCTGGGCCTGGCCATCGGCCACCCGGAGCGCGAGCCGAACGCGGATACCGCGCCAGCCTATCTGGTGGTGACCGAGTTCAACCGGTCGGTCCAGGGCTTCCTGGTCAGCGGCGTGGAGCGCATCGTCAACATCGCGGTGGAGGACATCCATCCGCCGCCGGAACTGGGCGCCGAATCCAGCTACCTGACCGCGGTGACCCGCTTCCAGGGCGAGCTGATCCAGGTGATCGACGTGGAGAGCGTGCTGGCCGACATCGCCCAGACCCGGGTCGAGGCCAATCTGGACCCGTCGCTGGCCCTCACCGGCCCGCAGTTGCAGGTACTGGTGGTGGACGACTCGCGGGTGGCGCGGCAGCAGATCCGCAGCGTGCTGGACCAGCTCGGGGTCGCCGCGACCCTGCTCTCGGACGGTCGCCAGGCCCTGGACCATCTCTTGCAGATCCATGCGGCCGGCGAGAATCCGGCCGAACGCTACGCCATGGTGATCTCGGACATCGAGATGCCGGCGATGGACGGCTATACGCTGACGACGGAAATCCGCCGCCATCCAGGCCTGGCCGGCCTGTACGTGCTGTTGCACACCTCGCTGTCGGGCGTGTTCAACAATGCGATGGTCGAGCGCGTGGGCGCCAACGCCTTCGTGGCCAAGTACAGCCCCAACGAGTTGGCCGAGTACGTGCTGACCCGGCTGCGGGTCGTCGCCGCGGCCGCACAGGCGGCCTGACCCGGGCGCCGCGCCCCGCCGCGCGGCCTGCCTGACGGCATATTAAAGACAGCGGACGCTCCGGCGTCCCGCGGCCGAACCCTGATCGCACGGGCTCGGCACCCGACTTTGGCACGCGCCTTGCCTGTTGTTTCGGCAACGAACCGCGGGATCGTGCCATGTCCAATCCGATCACAGCCTACTTCGGCGTCCATGGCGACGCCCTGCCGCTGCGCGAGCAGCGCATGAAGCTGATCGCCAGCAACCTCAGCAACGTCGACACGCCCGGGTACAAGGCCCAGGACCTGGATTTCGACGCGGCGATGCGTGCCGCACAGGGACAGCGCGAGGGCACCCAGCTCGCGGTCGACGACAGCCGCCACATCGCCGTCGGCGGCGATGGCCTGAACCCGTTCCAGGTCACCCGCTTCGCCAGCCAGCCCAGCCTGGACGGCAACACCGTCGATCCGGATGCCGAACGCGCCGCCTACGGCCGCGCCGCGCTGGAGTACCGCGCCTCGCTGAGCTTCATCGAATCCAAGGTGCGCAACATGCTCACCGCGATCACGGGCCAATAAGCATGAGCAACCTGCCGATCTTCGACGTCGCCGGCTCCGCGCTCAAGGCGCAGTCGGTGCGCATGAGCACCATCGCCAGCAACCTGTCCAACGCCGATTCGGTGGCCGGTTCGGCGGAGGCGGCCTACAAGCCGATCGAGCCGATCTTCCAGGCGGTGCGCAATCCGCACGACAGCAGCCTGACCTCGGTCAACGTCAAGGAAATCGCCCAGACCAACGCGCCGCCGATCAAGCGCTACGAACCCGGCCATCCGCTCGCCGATTCCGAGGGCTACATCTATTCGCCCGATGTGGACCCGGTCTCGCAGATGGTCAACCTGATCTCCGCCTCGCGCAATTACCAGGCCGGCGTGGAGGTTCTCAACACTGCCAAGGAACTGGCGCTGGCCACTCTGACCATGGGCCGCTGAGCCGCCCTCCTTCCGCCGTCTCACGTTCCAGGACCGCCTCCATGACCAGCGTCACCAGTTCCACCGACACCACCTATTCCAGTCTTGGCCTGAGCGCCTCGAGCAATACCAGCACCACCAGCGGCAAGGCGCTGCAGCAGGCCGACTTCCTGAAGCTGATGACCGAACAGCTGCAGCACCAGGATCCGCTCAAGCCGATGGACAACAGCCAGATGGTCGCGCAGATGGCGCAGCTGTCCACCGTGCAGGGCATCGGCGACCTCAACAAGACCGTGACCGCGCTGTCCTCGTCGATGAGCACCGACCAGGTGCTGCGCGGCGCCAACCTGATCGGCCACAAGGTGCTGGTGCCGTCGGCCTCGCTGCCGCTGGGCGCCGAAGGCAGCACCGGCGGCCTGGTGGCGGCCAAGGACGCAGGCGTGGTCGACGTCACCGTCAGCGATGCCAACGGCCAGCCGATCAAGAAGATCAGCCTGACCGCCGACAAGGCCGGCCAGCTCGATTTCGCCTGGGACGGCACCGACGCCAGCGGCAAGCGCATGCCGGCCGGCAGCTACAGCATCACCGCCGGGCAGACCGACGCCAAGGGCAACCAGCTCTCCCTGTCCACCTACGTCCAGGCGCCGGTCGAGAGCGCCATCATCGGATCGGACGGCATCTATCTCGATCTGACCGGGCTCGGCACCACGCCGCTGACCAACGTTCTCCGCGTCAGCTAACGCCACGCCGACCATCCACAGGAGTCCACCATGGGTTTCAATACATCGCTGTCAGGCCTCAGGGCGGCCAATACCGACCTCAACGTCACCGCCAACAACATCGCCAACGCCAACACCACCGGCTTCAAGGGCTCGCGCGCCGAGTTCGCCGACCAGTTCACGCTCAACGGCTACGGCCTGGCGCGCAACGCGGTGGGTTCGGGCGTGCGCGTCAGCAACGTCGCCCAGCAGTTCTCGCAGGGCACCATCGATCCGACCGGGCGCAGCCTGGATCTGGCCATCTCCGGTTCCGGCTTCTTCACCCTGTCCAACAACGGTGCCCGCGTGTACTCGCGTGCCGGCAACTTCCAGACCGACGCCAACGGCTACGTGGTCAATCCGCAGGGCGGCCGCCTGCAGGTATTCCCGCCGGCCAGCAACGGCAACGGCTTCGCCGCCGGTACCCTGACCGACCTGCAGCTGCTGACCACCGACAGCCCGCCCAAGCAGACCAGTACGGTCAACCTGACCTTCACCCTGCCCGGCAACACCCAGCCGCCGACGGTGGCCACGTTCGATCCGAACGACGCCAACAGCTACAACAACTCCAGCGGCGGCACCACGGTGTACGACTCGCTGGGCGTGGCCCACGTGCAGACCTCGTACTTCGTCAAGACCTCCACGCCCAACCAGTGGACCGTCTACAACTACGTGGACGGCGTCGCCGCCGGTGGTGCCAGCACGCTGCAGTTCTCCAACAGCGGCGCGCTGGTCAGCCCGCCTGACGGCAAGATCGCGCTGGGCACCTTCACCCCCAGCACCGGTGCCGGCACCCTGTCGCTGAACCTGAATGTGTTCGGGTCGACCCAGTACGGCGAGGCCTTCGCCCTGCGCGGCGCCACCCAGGACGGCTATGCCAGCGGCAAGCTCAATTCGATCAGCATCGACGAGAAAGGCATCGTCTACGCGCGCTACTCCAACAACGCCGACAAGGCGCTGGGCCAGATCGCAGTGACCAACTTCGTCAATCCGCAGGGCCTGAGTTCGCTCGGCGACAACGCCTGGGCGGAAAGCTCGGCCTCGGGCCTGGCCCGGACCGGCTCACCGGCGACCTCGGACTTCGGCAGCGTGCAGTCCGGCGCGCTGGAATCCTCGACCGTCGACCTGACCGAGCAGCTGGTCAACATGATCGTGGCCCAGCGCAACTTCCAGGCCAACTCGCAGGTGATCTCGACCCAGGATCAGGTCACGCAGACGATCATCAATATGCGTTAAGGCCGGGATTGGTGATTCGGGATTGGTGATTCGTCACCGCTGGCGTCCCGTCGACCGGGCGCCAGCTTGAGCCACCACTTCCGATCGTCTGCGGTACTTCCGCTTCTTCGAATCCCGAATCCCTTCTCCCGAATCACGGCCCACACCCATGGACAAAGCCCTCTACGTCGCCATGACCGGCGCCCGCGCCTCGCTGCAGGCGCAGGCCACCGTGTCGCACAACCTGGCCAATGTCGAGACCTCCGGGTTCAAGGCGGCGTTGGCCAACACCGAGGCGTATCGGATTCCTGGCGCCGGTTATCCGTCGCGCATCGATGCGTTGCACATCGACCAGGGCTTCAACCGCGACGTCGGCGCCCAGCACACGACCGGCAATCCGCTGGATGTGTCGCTGGATGCCGATCGCTGGCTGGCGGTGCAGTCGTCCGACGGCAAGGAGGCGTACACGCGCGGCGGCGAATTGGCGCTGACCCCGAATGGCCAGCTGGTCACCGCCAGCGGCCATGCGGTGCTCGACGACCAGGGCAACCCGGTCTCGATTCCGCCGCACCAGTCGCTGGAAATCGGCAACGACGGCACGGTGTCGATCGTGCCGCTGGGCGAAGCCCCCACCGCGATGAGCACCATCGCCACGCTGAAGGTGGTGCAGGCGCCGCCGGACCAGCTCAGCCGCCGTCCCGACGGCCTGATGCGCAACGTCAGCGACGATCCGGCCAAGGCCTTCGCGCCGGCCACCGGCAACTCGCTGCGCACCGGCATGCTCGAAGGCAGCAACGTCGATGCCGCCGGCGCGCTGGTGCAGATGATCCAGTTGCAGCGCCAGTTCGAAATGCAGGTCAAGGTCATCAAGAACGGCGACGAGAACGCGCAGTCGGCCAACACCCTGCTGCGTCTGAACGGCTAAGGCACGCCGCGGCGCCTCGGGCGCCGGTTTGGCACGGCACGTGCATCACTCCCTGCGCCCCCGGCGCGTCGTGCCGGGGCCACCATCAGAGGAACTCGGGTCATGAATCAGGCTTTGTGGGTCGCCAAGACCGGACTGGATGCGCAGCAGACGCGCATGTCGGTCGTCTCCAACAACCTGGCCAACACCAACACCACCGGTTTCAAGCGCGACCGCGCCAACTTCGAGGACCTGCTGTACCAGCAGGTGCGGCAGCCCGGCGGCGCCAGTTCCTCGCAGACGCAGTTGCCCTCGGGTCTGCAGATCGGTACCGGCGTGCGCGTGGTCGCCACCGCCAAGGATTTCGAGCAGGGCAGCCAGCAGCAGACCGGCCGCGCCCTGGACGTGATGGTCAACGGCCGCGGCTTCTTCGAAGTGCAGATGCCGGACGGCACCACGGCCTACACCCGCGACGGCAGCTTCCAGATCGATGCGCAGGGCCAATTGGTCACCAACAGCGGCTACGCGATCCAGCCGGGTATCCAGATCCCGGAAGGCGCGCAGTCGGTGACCATCGGCAACGACGGCACGGTCAGCGTGCAGGTCGCCGGCACCGCCGCCGCGCTGCAGGTCGGCTCGCTGACCCTGACCGACTTCATCAATCCCTCGGGCCTGCAGGCCAAGGGCCAGAACCTGTACGTGGAAACCGCCGCCTCCGGCCCGGCCACGAACGGCACGCCCGGCCTCAACGGCCTCGGCAACATCGCGCAGGGTGCGCTGGAAGGCAGCAACGTCAACGTGGTGGAAGAGCTGGTGAGCATGATCGAAACCCAGCGCGCCTACGAGATGAACGCCAAGGCCATCTCCACCACCGACTCCATGCTCGGCTATCTGAACAACAACGTCTGATCCCCTCGCCTCCGGAATCCGCCATGTCGCGCCTGTCCTCTCTCTCCTTCTCCGCCGTGCTGCTGCTGCCGGTCCTGCTCGGCGGTTGCGCCGGTCTGGGCGTGGCCGCCGGCGACGTGCGTCCGTACGCGCCGATGGCGCCGATCACGCCGGTGATGGCGCCGCAGGCGCAGCCCACGGCTGGCGCGATCTACGCCGCCGGCCCCGGCCTGCAGCTGTATTCGGACCGTCGCGCCCGCGACGTCGGCGACCTGCTGACCATCACCCTGGTCGAAAGCACCAACGCCAGCAGCACCGCCAACACCAGCATCAGCAAGAAGGATGCGGTGACCATGGCCACGCCGACCCTGCTCGGCGCGCCGCTCACCGTCAACGGCACCAACATCCTCAACAACTCCACCAGCGGCGACCGCAGCTTCGCCGGCAAGGGCAACACCGCGCAGAGCAACACCATGCAGGGCAGCATCACCGTGACCGTGATGCAGCGCCTGCCCAACGGCAACCTGGTGATCCAGGGCCAGAAGAACCTGCGGCTGAACCAGGGCGACGAACTGGTGCAGGTGCAGGGCGTGGTCCGCGCCGCCGACATCGCCCCGGACAACACCATTCCCTCCAGCAAGGTGGCCGAAGCGCGCATCGCCTACGGCGGCCGCGGCGCGGTCGCGCAGTCCAACGCAATGGGCTGGCTGAGCCGCTTCTTCAACTCGCGCATCTCGCCGTACTGAGGCCCGTCATGAATCTCCTGTCCCTGCCCTGCCGCCTGCTCGCCGCCGTCGCCCTGTGCGCGGGCCTGGCCGCGCCGGCCGCGGCCGAACGCATCAAGGACCTGGCCCAGGTCGGCGGCGTGCGCAACAACGCGCTGGTCGGCTACGGCCTGGTGGTCGGCCTGGACGGCAGCGGCGACCGCACCAGCCAGGCGCCCTTCACCGTGCAGAGCCTGAAGAACATGCTCGGCGAGTTGGGCGTCAACGTGCCGTCGAACGTCAACCCGCAGCTGAAGAACGTGGCCGCGGTGGCGATCAGCGCGCAGCTGCCGGCATTCGCCAAGCCGGGCCAGACCATCGACATCACCGTCTCCTCGATCGGCAACGCCATCTCGCTGCGCGGCGGCACCCTGCTGATGGCGCCGCTGAAGGGCGCCGACGGCCAGGTCTATGCGGTCGCGCAGGGCAACCTGGTGGTCGGCGGCTTCGGCGCGCAGGGCAAGGACGGTTCGCGGATCTCGGTGAACGTGCCCAGCGTCGGCCTGATTCCCAACGGCGCGACGGTGGAACGTGCGCTGCCGGACGTGTTCGGCAACACCGGCGAGATCACCCTGAACCTGCATCAGCCCGATTTCACCACCGTCTCGCGCATGGTCTCCGCGCTGGAAAGCACCTTCGGCCCGGGCAGCGCGCACGCGGTGGACGGCTCCACCGTGGCGGTGCGTTCGCCCACCGACCAGAGCGCGCGGATCGGCCTGCTGGCACGCATCGAGAACGTGGAGCTGTCGCCGGGCGCGGCGGCGGCCAAGGTGGTGGTCAATGCCCGCACCGGCACGGTGGTGATCGGCTCGCAGGTGCGGGTCAGCCCGGCGGCGATCTCGCACGGCTCGCTGACGGTGACCATCAGCGAAGGCACCCAGGTCAGTCAGCCCAATGCCCTGAGCGGCGGCCAGACCGTGGCCACGCCCAAGTCCACCATCACCGCCACCAACGAAGGCAGCCGCATGTTCAAGTTCGAGGGCGGCACCTCGCTGGATCAGATCGTCCGGGCGGTCAACGAGGTCGGCGCCGCACCTGGCGACCTGATCGCGATTCTGGAAGCGCTCAAGCAGGCTGGTGCCCTGAGCGCGGAGCTGGAGGTGATCTGACATGCGTATCTCGGCCGCTCCCTTCGACCTGCACGCCTCTACCCAAAACGATCCGGCCAAGATCGAGAAGGTCTCGCGCCAGCTCGAAGGGCAGTTCGCCAACATGCTGGTCAAGAGCATGCGCGACGCAAGCTTCGGCAACTCGCTGTTCCCGGGCGAGAACCAGACCTTCCGCGACATGTACGACCAACAACTGGCCAAGGGCCTGACCGACGGCAAGGGGCTGGGCCTGGCCGCGATGATCTCCAAGCAGTTGGGCGGCGGGCAGTCGGCCGCGGCCACGCCCACCAATACCTCGCTGGACGCGGCCAAGGCGGCCAAGGCCTATTCGCTGGTGTCCGGCCAGTCCGGCAACGGCCCGATGCCGCTGCAGGGCGACGCCGCGCTGGCCGCCGGTGCCACGGCCGGCGCCGGCGTTGGCCCGTGGAGCGGCGCCGAGGCGACCGCCTCGCCGCAGCAGCAGGTGCTGGACATGATTGCCGGCCGCGAGAGCAGCGCGATGCACCAGGCCATCGGCAGCAGCCCGGCCGACGGCAGCGCCGGGATGTCCTGGGCCGGCGCCGACGACCGCTGGTCGAACGTGCAGGCCACCGCCGACAGCGGCAACGCCATCGATCCCAGCGCCGCCGCGGCAGCCAATGCCGCCGCGGCCAGCCTCGGCGAGCGCACCCCGGAAGGCTTCGTCGCCAAGATCTGGAACCATGCGCAGAAGGCCGCGCAGGAACTGGGCGTGGACGCGCGCGCCCTGGTCGCGCAGGCCGCGCTGGAAACCGGCTGGGGCCGCCGCGGCATTTCCCGCGGCGACGGCGCCAGTTCCAACAACCTGTTCGGGATCAAGGCCACCGGCTGGAACGGCGACCGCGTGACCACCGGCACCCACGAGTACGTGGACGGGGTCAAGCAGTCGCAGACCGCCGATTTCCGTGCCTATTCCTCGCCGGCGGAGAGTTTCGCCGACTACGTGCGCCTGCTGAAGACCAATCCGCGCTATCAGCAGGCGCTGAAGGCCGGTACCGACATCCGCGGCTTCGCCCAGGGCCTGCAGCGCGCCGGCTACGCCACCGATCCGGCCTATGCGGCCAAGATCGCCGCCATCGCCGGCGGCCCGACCATCGGTCGCGCGGTCGCCGCGATCGGCAGCGCCGCCGCCGGCGGCATCGAGCGCGTGCTGGCCAGCACCGTCGATTCGTCCGGCCTCGTGCGCCGCTGAGGTAGCCGCCCATGTCCATTCTCTCTACCGGTACCGGCGCCCTGCTCGCCTTCCAGCGGGCGCTGTCCACGGTCAGCCACAACGTCGCCAACATCAATACCGACGGCTACAGCCGGCAGCGGACGACGTTCGCGACCACGGTCCCCAGCCAGTACGGCAGCGAGTTCATCGGCAACGGCACCCAGATCACCGACGTCTCCCGCGTCGCCGACCAGCTGGCGATCTCGCGGCTGTTCGACAGCACCGGCGAAGTGGCCCGGCTGAAGCAGCTGTCGAGCCTGTCCAGCCGCGTGGACGGGCTGTTCTCGGACAAGGCCACCAGCATCGCCGGGCAGTGGTCGAACTTCTTCGACGCCACCAGCGGCCTGTCCTCCAACGCCTCGGCCAGCGCCAACCGGCAGAACCTGCTGGACGCCGGCAATTCGCTGGTGACCCGCTTCAAGCAGCTCAACGGCCAGCTCGATTCGCTCGGCAGCGAGGTCAACAACGGCCTGCTGGCCGGCACCGCCGAGGCCAACCGCCTGGCCACCGAGATCGCCAAGCTCAACGGCCAGATCGGCTCCAACGCCAATGCCGCCGCGCCGGACCTGCTCGATCGCCGCGACCAGATGATCAGCCAGCTCATCGGCTACACCGGCGGCAGCGTCATCCAGCAGGACGGCGGGATGATGAACGTCTACACCTCCGGCGGCCAGGCCATGGTGGTCGGCACCAATGCGTCGACGCTGGTCACCAGTCCCGACCCCTACCAGCCGGAAAAGCTGCAGATCGCGCTGAAGACGCCGGGCGGCTCGACGCCGCTTACCAGCAAGGCGCTGGGGGGGCAGCTCGGCGGCTTCCTGGAGTTCCGCAGCAACGTCCTGGATCCGACCAAGGCCGAACTCGGCCGTATCGCCACCGGCGTGGCCAGCAGCTACAACCAGCAGCACCATGCCGGCATGGACCTGTACGGGCAGCTGGGCGGCGATTTCTTCAACCTGCCGGCGCCGAGCGTGGACGGCAACAGCGCCAACACCGGCACCGCGGCGTTCACCGCCAACGTCAGCGACCTGAGCAAGCTCGACGGGCAGAACCTGCTGCTGACCTACAACGGCACCGCCTGGAGCGCCAGCCGCAGCGACACCGGCGCCAGCGTCCCGATGAGCGGTTCGGGCACCAGTGCCGATCCGTTCGTGGTCAACGGCGTGTCCCTGCAGGTGTCCGGCACCGCCGCCAGCGGCGACAAGTTCCTGCTGCAACCCACGGCCAACGCCATCAGCAAACTGTCCGTGGCCATCACCGACCCCTCGCGCATCGCCGCGGCGACGCCGATCCAGGCCAGCGCCACGCTGAGCAACCTGGGCACCGGCAAGGTCAGTGGGGTCACCGCAACCGACGCCAGCAACGCCAACCTGCTGACGCCGGCAAGCATCGCCTTCATCGATTCCACGCACTACTCGATCAACGGCGGCGCACCGCAGACCTATACCGCCGGCCAGACCATCAGCGCCAATGGCTGGAGCCTGACCATGGACGGCATGCCGTCGGCCGGCGACAGCTTCGCGGTGGGCCCGACCGGCGTCGGCTCGAGCAACAACGGCAACGCCCTGCTGCTGTCCAATCTCGACGACTCCAAGGCCTTCAACGGCGGCACCATCACCCTCAACGGTGCGGTGGCCGGCCTGACCACCACGGTCGGCTCGGCGGCCCGCCAGGCCAAGTACGCCGCCGACGCGCAGGACGTGATCCAGAGCAGCGCCCAGGATGCGCGCGACTCGCTATCCGGCGTCAACCTCGACGAGGAAGCGGCGGACATGCTGCGGCTGCAGCAGGCCTACCAGGCGGCCTCGCGCCTGATCTCCACCGCCGACACCCTGTTCCAGTCCATCCTGAGCGCGGTCCGATGAGCAATCGCATCTCCAGCGGCATGATCTTCAATCAGTCGCTCAACACCATGCTCGGCAAGCAGGCGACGATCTCGCACCTGCAGCAGCAGCTCTCCACCGGCCAGCGCATCGTCAGCGCGGCCGACGACCCGGTCGCCGCGGGTACCGCGGTCAGCCTGGATCGCACGGTGGCCGCGCTGGCCCGCTTCGGCGACAACGCCAACAACGTACAGAACCGGCTCAACCTGCAGGAGAACTCGCTGTCGCAGGCCGGGGACCTGATGGCCCGGGTCAAGGATCTGACGGTGGAAGCCAATAGTTCGGCGCTGACCACCCCCGACCGCAAGGCCATCGCCGCGGAACTGAAGACCCTGCACGACAGCCTGCTCAGCCTGTCCAACAGCACCGACGGCTCCGGCCGCTACCTGTTCGGCGGCACGGCCGACGACGCCGCACCCTTCGCCGTGGTCTCCGGCAACGTGGTGTACAGCGGCAACCAGACCCAGCGCAGCGTGGAGGTGGCCCCGGATACCAAGGTCTCCGACACCCTGCCCGGCAGCGAGATCTTCATGCGCGTGCCGACCGGCGACGGCACCGTGGACGCGCACGCGGCCGCCTCCAACACCGGCACCGGCCTGTTGCTGGACTTCAGCCGCGACGGCTCGAGCGCGACCGCCTGGAACGGCGGCAGCTACAACGTCGTGTTCACCGCCGCCACCACCTACGAGGTGCGCGACAGCAGCGGCACCGTGGTCAACACCGGCACTTATGCCGCCGGCGAGAGCATCGGCCTGCCCGGCCTGAAGATGCGCGTGGACGGCGCACCCGCCGCCGGCGACAGCTTCCAGATCGGGCCGTCGACCACCAAGGACGTGTTCTCCACGATCAGCAACCTGGTCGACCTGCTCAACACCGATCCCATCACCCCCACGGCCAAGGCCGCACTGCAGAACGGCCTGCAATCGTCGATGCGCGACATCACCCAGGCCTCGTCGAAGATGATCGACGCGCGCGCCGCCGGCGGCGCCCAACTGGCGGCGATCGATAACGCCACCGACCTGCGCGCCGCCAACGACGTGACCCTGAAGACCACCCTGTCCTCGCTGCGCGACCTCGACTACGCGCAAGCGATTTCCCAATACCAGCTGGAACAGTCGGCGCTGAAAGCGGCACAGACCATCTTTACCCAGATGCAGAAGATGTCGCTGTTCGACAGGCTCTGATCATCAAGCGATAAACCGGATATACCGAAAGGCCCGGAGCGCGGCGACGCCTCCGGGCCTTTCGCGTTATACAAAAGACCGCCATCGCCGACGGCGCGGTAGACAAGGCGAAAGAAGCCCTAAAGTTTGCCGGATCGCGGTCGAATCAGGCTCTTCGCCGTGGCCCGGGTCTTTTGCGCATTGTCGGAACGGCAAATTTTCTGCAGTAAACCGCTAAAGGTTGCGCACCTGTCGCCGTTACTTATATCACCAGCCGCACTGGCCAATTGATGGCCCCCTGCGGAGACTCCAGGCACCAACCGGTCGCCGGACAAATCGCTAAGAGGAGATATCAAAATGGCACAGGTCATCAATACCAACGTAATGTCGCTGAACGCTCAGCGCAACCTCAACACCACCAGCACCAGCCTGGCGACGACGATCCAGCGCCTGTCTTCCGGCCTGCGCATCAACAGCGCCAAGGACGACGCGGCCGGCCTGGCGATCTCCGAGCGCTTCACCACCCAGATCCGCGGTCTGGACGTGGCCTCGCGCAACGCCAACGACGGCATCTCGCTGGCGCAGACCGCCGAAGGCGCGATGGTCGAAATCGGCAACAACCTGCAGCGTATCCGCGAACTGTCGGTGCAGTCGGCCAACGCCACCAACTCCACCACCGACCGCGGTGCGCTGAACTCGGAAGTCAAGCAGCTGACCGCGGAAATCGACCGCGTCTCCAAGCAGACCAACTTCAACGGCACCAAGCTGCTGGACGGTTCGTTCTCCGGCGCGCTGTTCCAGGTCGGCGCCGACGCCGGCCAGACCATCGGCATCAACACCATCGTCAACGCCAGCGCCGCCTCGCTGGGCAAGGCCGGCTTCGCCGCCACCCAGACCGGTTCGGCCGCCCTGGCCTCCGGCACCGCGACCGCCAGCGGCAGCTTCTCCGGCATGGTCGTCAACGGCGTCACCATCGCCTCGGTCTCGGTGGCCGC
>NZ_JACHOG010000010.1:0-123084 GCF_014199735.1 Xanthomonas sp. 3307
TCCCCCACCTCCTCCGATGATCAGTCGGAAGACATGACGCCTGTTTAAGGGCGCCAGGTCCAGATACAAGGAGCGGCTTCAGCCGCGACAGGCGTTACCGCTAGCGCCTCTTTGCAACTGAAACCGCTCCTGCACGCGCGCCTGCGGTCCATGCCGCAGGCGTCATCCCGTCACTGCGGCCAGGCGAACGTGGCGATCACCGGGAAATGGTCCGACGGCCAGTGACCCTGCGGCCGCGCGTCGAGCGTGGCGTAGTGGGTGGCCTGCAGCCCGCGCGAAAGGATCCAGTCGATGCGCCGGTCCGGGTGGCCGGTGAAATCGTGGAAGGTCGCTTCCGGGCCCTGCGGCTGTGTGACCTGCGTGCGCGCATCGGCCAGGCTGGCGGTGAGGGTGCGGTAGGTCGGCGAGTCCGGCACCGTGTTGAAATCGCCGGTCAGCACCACCGGCACGTCCGCCGGCAGGCCTTTCAGGCGCGACACGATCAGCGCCGCGCCCTTGGCGCGTGCCGCTTCGTCCTCGTCGCGATAGGGCAGGTGGGTGTCGAACAGATAGAAGCGGCGGCCATCGCCGACGCGCTCGAACAGCCCCCAGTTGACCATGCGCGGCAGCGGATGGCCCCAGCTGATGCTACCCATGACTTCCGGCGTGTCCGACAACCAGAAGTGTCCCGATTCCACCAGCTTCAGTTTTTGGCTGTCGTAGAACACACCCATGCGTTCGCCGTCGTCCTTGCCGTCGCGGCTGGGGCCGAACCAGCGGTACTCCGGCAATTGCGCGGCCAGGTAGTCGGCCTGGCGCTTGACCAGTTCCTGGGTGCCGAATACATCCGGGTGCTGCGCGCGGATCAGCGCGGCCATCGCACTGCGGCGCACGTCCCAGCGCTTGTCGCCGTCGGTGTCGACCGGCACGCGCACGTTGAAGCTCATCACCTTGAGCGGGGCCGGTGCGGCGGGCGACGCCGGCTCGCGCGCTTGCGCCGGCGCGATGCACACGCCCAGCACCAGCATCAGAGGGAGCGCGAGCTTGCGCGCGGACGACAGCGACAGCGACAGCGACATGGCAGATCTCGACAGGAGCGGAGCACGCGATGGTGGCATGGCGGTGGTGTCGGTGACCACCGCGTGGCGCTCCCGCCGAGCGGCGATCAGTTGAACGCCGACAGTGCCTGAGTGAGTTTTCCGTTGTTGTCGACCGCGCCCATCGTGTAGCCCTGCCAGCCCGGGTACGCGTCGGGTTCCCAATAGAACACGCCCAGGCCGCGGCTGCCGAGCGCGCGGGTCTTGCTCAGCAGATCGGCCAGCATCGCGCGGGTGGTGGCGGCCTGCTGCCAGTCCATGCCGACCTCGCTGACGATCACGTCCGACCCGTAGCGCGTCACCATGTCCTGCATGTTGCTGGCGATCTGGGTATTGGCGCTCTGCCAGGCATTGGTGGAGGGATAGTGCGACATGCCGACCACGTCCCACTTGCCGCCGGCCGACTTGAGGCTGTCGAAGAACCAGCGGAAGGTCGCGTTGTCGTAGCCGTTGGCCAGGTGCACGATCACCTTGGCATTGGGGTAGACCGACTTGCTGGCGTTGTAGCCGCTGTTGATCAGTTGCGCGAGGTTGCCGAAGTTGGGCGTCTTGCCGTCCGGCCACAGCATGCCGCTGTTGATCTCGTTGCCTACCTGCACCCAGCTCACGTCGATGCCGTTGGACTTGAGATAGGAGAGGATGCCGCTGGTGTGCGCGTACACGTCCTTGACCAGCGTGGCGAAGTCGTGGCCGTTCCAGGCCGCCGGCTTGGTCTGCTTGCCGGGATCGGCCCAGCTGTCGCTGTAGTGGAAGTCGATCATGATGCGCATGCCCTGCGCCTTGGCCCGCTTGGCCATGTTCAGCGTGTCGGCGCCGTCGTTCCAGCCACCCTGCGGATTGACCCACACGCGCAGCCGGATCGCATTGACCCCGGTGCCCTTGAGCAGCGCGAAGAAATCGGTGGTGGCACCGGAGGCGTTGCGGAACACGCGGCCGCTGCTCTCCTGCTGGTCGATCCAACTGACATCGGCGCCCTTGGCGAAGCTCTGCGCCATGGCCGGCGCACACAGGCACGCAAGCAACAACAGCAGCCAGGCGGACATGCGCTTGCTCGATCGGTTCATGCGATTCTCGCGGTGATGTGGGAGCGGGGAGGGAGGGCGTCGCGTGGCCCTGAGCGGCGGCCTGCAGGACGTGCCGGACCGTCCCCGCGGCCGCGGCGCGCACGAGGCTAGCGCGATCGTCGTGGCGACGCGCGCTGCACTGCAGCGGGGCTCCTCCGGCGCGGCGTCCGCAAGCGCTGTCTGGACGGCCGATGAATCTGCGCGGTGCGTCACTTGACGCGATGCCGCATCGGCGTAGCATTCCGCTCACGCCAAGGGACAGACCCGCGGCGATCCACCCAACCGTGAGGGATGCTCATGGAATTCGACTATCTCGTGTTCATCGGGCGCTTCGAGCCCTTCCACAACGGCCACGCCGCCGTTGCCCGCCACGCCCTGGCGCGTGGACAGAAACTCATCTTCCTGATCGGCTCGGCCGAGACCCCCCGCACCATTCGCAATCCCTGGACCGTTGCCGAGCGCAGCGTGATGATCCAGGCCGCGCTGGAAGGCGCCGGCGAGCGGCTGATCCTGCGTCCGTTGCGCGACCACCTGTACAACGAAAGCCAGTGGATCGCCGCGGTGCAGACGACGGTGGCCGAGGCGGTACGCAGCGACGGCGGCAGCGCCGAGGCGCGCATTGGCCTGATCGGCATGGACAAGGACGCCAGCAGCTATTACCTGCGCGAGTTCCCGCAGTGGCCGCTGGTCGACGTGCAGCATACCGAGACGTTGTCGGCGACCGAGCTGCGCCGTTACCTGTTCGAGGCCGGCAGCATCGATTTCCACGGCGCGCTGCTGATGCTGCGCGGCAACGTGCCGACGCCGGTGTTCGACATGCTCGAGGCGTTCCGCAAGAACTCGCCCTCGTATGCCGAACTGCTCGCCGAATACCAGTTCATCGAGCAGTACCGCGCCGCCTGGAAGGAGGCGCCGTATCCGCCCACCTTCGTCACCGCCGACGCGGTGGTGGTGCATTCCGGGCACGTGCTGCTGGTGCGCCGCCGTGCGGCCCCGGGCAAGGGCCTGTGGGCGCTGCCGGGCGGCTTCGTCGGCCAGCACGAGAGCATCCTCGACGCCTGCCTGCGCGAACTACGCGAGGAGACCCGGCTGAAGATCCCGGTGCCGGTGCTCAAGGGCTCGCTGAAGAACCGCCACGTGTTCGATCATCCCGAGCGCAGCCTGCGCGGGCGCACCATCACCCACGCCTTCCACTTCGAGTTCGTGTTCGGCGAACTGCCCGAGGTGCGCGGCGGCGACGACGCCGACAAGGCGCGCTGGGTGCCGGTGAGCGAAGTGCTGGGCATGGGCCCGAAACTGTTCGAAGACCATCTGCACCTGCTCGAATTCTTCCTGGGCCGCGGTTGATGCGGCCTCCCGGCCGGCGGACAGACCGCCGGCTTTCCCAGACGCGAAGGAGCTTCCGTCATGCAATGCCTGAACAACCTGCTGCTCAACACCGATAGCTACAAGGCCAGCCACTGGCTGCAGTACCCGCCCGGCACCGACGCCACGTTCTTCTACGTGGAATCGCGCGGCGGCGTCTATGACCGGACCGTGTTCTTCGGCCTGCAGTCGATCCTCAAGGAGGCGCTGGGCCGCCCCGTCACCCATGCCGACATCGACGAGGCGCGCGACCTGTTCGCCGCGCACGGCGAGCCGTTCAACGAGGCCGGCTGGCGCGACATCGTCGACCGCCTCGGCGGCCAGCTGCCGATCCGCATCCGTGCCGTGCCCGAGGGCAGCGTGGTGCCGACCCACAACGCGCTGATGACCATCGAATCCACCGACGCGCAGGCCTACTGGGTGCCGTCGTACCTGGAGACGCTGCTGCTGCGCATCTGGTACCCGGTGACGGTGGCCACGGTGAGCTGGCACGCCAAGCAGACCCTGCGCCAGTTCCTGGAGCGCACCAGCGACGATCCGGATGGGCAGTTGCCGTTCAAGCTGCACGACTTCGGCGCGCGCGGCGTATCCAGCCTGGAATCGGCGGCGATCGGCGGTGCCTCGCACCTGGTCAACTTCCTCGGCACCGACACCGTGTCCGGGCTGTTGCTGGCGCGCGCGCACTACCACGAGCCGATGGCCGGCTATTCGATTCCCGCCGCCGAGCACAGCACCATCACCAGCTGGGGCCGCGAGCGCGAGGTCGATGCGTACCGCAACATGCTCAAGCAGTTCGGCAAGCCCGGCGGCGTGGTCGCGGTGGTGTCGGACAGCTACGACATCTTCCACGCGATCCGCGAGCATTGGGGCACCACGCTGCGCGACGAGGTGATCGCCTCCGGCGCCACCGTGGTGATCCGCCCCGACTCCGGCGATCCGGTGGCGGTGGTGCACCAGTGCCTGGAACTGCTCGACGAGGCCTTCGGCCACACCGTCAACGGCAAGGGCTACAAGGTGCTCAACCACGTGCGGGTGATCCAGGGCGACGGGGTCAACCCGACCAGCATTCGCGCGATCCTGGAGCGCATCACCAGCGCCGGCTACGCCACCGACAACCTGGCCTTCGGCATGGGCGGTGCGTTGCTGCAGCGGCTCGATCGCGATACGCAGAAGTTCGCATTGAAGTGCTCGGCCGCCCGTGTCGACGGGCGTTGGATCGACGTCTACAAGGACCCGGTCACCGACAAGGGCAAGCTCAGCAAGCGCGGCCGCATGCGCCTGCTGCGTCACCGCGAGTACGGCAGCTATCGCACCGAGCCGGTGGCGCCAGACGCGGTGTCGGCCGAGGCGGTCGCCGGTCCGGCCGGCTACGACGATGCGATGGTCACCGTGTGGGAGAACGGCCGCCTGCTGCACGACTGGACCTTCGCCGAGGTGCGCGAGCGCGCGAACGCCGCGCGCCTGTAGGAGGCGCCCATGGATGCGTCCCTGCCGAGTCCGCCGCCGTTGAGCGGCGGCTCGCCGCTGTTCGCCGCCCTGCGCGCCAGCACCCCGCATCTGGAATGGCGGGTGCCGGCCGCGGCGGATGCGTCGCGCTGGCGACAGCAGCGCATCGCTGCGCGCGACTACCGCGTCGCGCAGCCGGTGACTTTCACTCCCTACGCGTCGGTGCGGCCGTGTTCGGCGCGCTGCCGCTTCTGCTCGGAAACCCTGCGGCCGCAGGCCGGCGGCACCGCCGCGGCCAGCCTGCGGCCGCCGCCGGATTACTTCCCGCAGTTGCGCCAGGCGTTGGCGCAGCTGCGCGGGCTGCCGCTGTCGCATTCGCTGTCGGGGCTGGAGATGACCGACGACGAAGACTGGTTCGTGGAACTGCTGCAGACCCTGGGCGCGGCCGAGCGCGAGGGCCTGTTGGTCGAACAGCGGGTGCTGTACAGCAATGGCGCCGGCTTCGCCCGCGGCCAGGGCGAGACGCTGCTGCAGGCGCTGCAGCGTTTCGGCCTGTCGTGGCTGGAGTTGTCGCGGCACCATCCGCAACAGGCGCGCAACGACGCGATCATGCGTTTTCGCCCCGGCGAGGCGATCGCCGATGCGGGTGTCTTCGTCGCCACCGCGAAGCGCATCGCCGACGCGCTGCCGCTGCGCCTGGTGTGCATCCTGCAGCACGGCGGCATCGCCGATGCCGACGGCGTCGCGGCCTATCTGGACTGGGCGCGCGCCTGCGGGGCGCGTACGGTGATCTTCCGCGAGTTCTCCCGGCTCGGCGACGGCTACCGCGACGGCGGAACCGCGCGCTATCTGACCCAGGCACGGGTCGCGGTGGAACAGGTGCTCGGCGCCTGCATGGCCGCGCCATGGTGGCGCGACCTGCAGCCGCTGCAGATCACCGAGGGCTACTACTTCTGGAACCTGCGCCTGGCCACCGCCGACGGCATGGAGGTGGTGTTCGAGACCTCCGATTACGGCGCGATGCAGGCGCGCCACGACAGCGGCGACATCTACAAGCTGGTGTTCTTCGCCGACGGCCGGCTGTGCGCCGGCTGGCAGCCGGACCGCGATCTGCTGTGGCGGGCGGAGCATGGATAGCCGCAGTTGGTGGACGCCGGTGCAGGATCCGCCGGAGCATCGCTTGCCTGATGACCTGCGCCAGCGCGATCCGCTGGGCGCGCGCGACTGCGGCTGGGTCGGGCAGATGCGTCCGTTCGTGCGTCACTTCAGCGCGCCAGGCGAGCGCGTGCTGGATCCGTTCTGCGGCTTCGGCAGCACCTTGCTCGCGGCCGAAGTGGAAGGCCGCCACGGCATCGGCCTGGAGATCGACGCGGCGCGCGCGCTGCTGGCGCGCGAACGGCTGCAACGGCTCGGGCTACGGGCCGAAGTGCTGGACGGCGGCTTGCCGCTGTGCGTGCCCGACGCACCGGTGGATCTGTGCCTGACCAACGTGCCGTATTTCGGCTGCGCCTGGCCGGCCGCGGCGGCGCCTGGTCAGCTCTACGCCAGCGCCGACTACGCCGCTTATCTGCAGGGCCTGCGCGCCGTGTTCCATGGCGTGCGCCGCCTGCTGCGCGAGGACGGCTTCTGCATCGCGATGGTGGAGAACGTGCAACTCGGCGAGGCCACGCTGCCGCAGGCCTGGGACCTGGCGCGGATCCTCGGCAGCCTGTTCGCGCCTTGTCCCGAGCGCGTGCTGTGCTACCCGCGCGCGACGGCGCAGTCGCTGGCACCTGGCGATCCCCGCAGCGACCGCAGCCACGAGTACGCGCTGATCTTCCAGCACCGGCGCCAGCCCATCGACCTGCCGGGCACGGCGCAATTGCTGGCGGCCCTGCGTGCCGACGGGTTTGCCTTCGCGGTGCACGGCAGTTATCCATGCTGGCTGGCCGATCCGGCGGCGGCGGCGCGCCTGCCCGGCGACGTCGACCTGCTGCTGCCGCGCGACCTGGACAGGCTGCTGCGGCTGCTCGACTGGCTGCGCGCACGTGGCTTCCTGCTGAGCCTGTGGGGCGAACCGCTGGCGACGCCGCCGACCCTGGCACTGCTCGACGCCCATCATTACCTGCGCGCCGAACGCCGCGACCGCGACGGCGGCCTGCTGCGCGTGGACCTGGCGCTGGAGTCCGCCGCCTGACGCGGCGGTACCCCACGCCGCGCACCTCGCTAACCGCGGGATGAGCGGCCGTGGCGGCGTCAAGGCCGTGCCGACGCGCTTGCGGCTATCCTTTGCCGCGGTTCCCTCTCTTCGGTCAACGGCCTATGTCCGCTACCTCCAAGGTTCTCGCCATTCCCGCGCTCGCGCTGATTGCGATCGGCCTGAGTGGCTGCTTCGCCCGCAAGCAGGACGGCCTGGTGAAAGAGACCTTCAATTCCGACAACACCTATTCGCGCAACTACCCGGTGCAGCCGGCGCAGGCCTGCGAATCGGCGCGCCGCGCGCTGCTCAGCCAGGGCTACGTGGTGTCCAAGGCCACCGCCGATGCGGTGGAGGGCACCAAGAACTTCCAGCCCAGCGACGATCTGCACGAGCAACTCGAGTTGCGCGTGTCCTGCGTGGCGCACGGGCAGGACGAGTCCTGGGTGTTCGTCAGTGCATTGCAGGACCGCTATGCGTTGAAGAAGAGCCCGACCTCGGCCAGCGTCGGCGTCGGCGTGCTCGGTTCGGTGTCGCTGCCGATCGGCAGCAGCGACGACTCGATGGTGCGCGTGGCCAGCAGCACGGTGCAGGACGGCGACTTCTACAAGCGCTTCTTCCAGCTGATGACCGAGTACCTGCCCAAGAGCAAGCCGGCACCGGAGCCGCCTGCGCATCCGCCCGCGGCCGTGACGGCGCCGGCCCCGACGCCGTCCGCACCGGCACCCGTACCGACTCCGACGCCGACTCCGACGCCCGCCGCGGCGCCCACGCCGCCGCCGGCACCCGCGGCCACCACCGCGGTGCCGCCGCCGGCCACCACGGTGCCGCCGAGCGGCGGCCCCGGCGGGGCCGACTGATTCAGGTGCAGCTGTAGAAGCTGAATGCGGCAAATTTCGCTTCACGAACCATTCGCGAAGCCGGTGAGAAGGTGGCGCCCGTCAAGAGCGCGGTGCTTGCGCATCGGCTCCGCCACCCAGGAGCAATCAGCATGAACACTCTCAAGTCCGCCTTGTGTCTTTCCGTGCTCGCCATCGCCACGGCCGCTGCGCCGCTGGCCGAGGCGCAACGCCACTACGGTCCCGAGGACGCCGGCCGCCGCTTCAGCGACGGCACCCGCGTGCACTGCAAGAAGGTCGCGGTGCGCAAGAACAGCACCGACCCCGACCGCATCGGCGGCACCGTGGCGGGTGCGGCGATCGGCGGCCTGCTCGGCAACCAGATCGGCAAGGGCGATGGCCGCAAGCTGGCCACGGTCGGCGGCGCGGTCGCCGGCGGTGCCACCGGCCGCTACATCCAGGGTCAGCGTCAGCAGGCCAATGGCAATCGCGTGGTCGAGACCGTCTGCAAGCGCTATTGAGTCGCGCGACCGCAGCGTGCCGATCGGCGCCTGACGCCGACGCGGCCACCTGATGCAGCTCGCCCCGGCGGAGGCCTCCGCCGGGGCGTTTTCGTTTTGGTGTGCGGTGCGACGTTGCGCGATGTGGCGACGCGGTGCCTCAGTCGGCAAGCAGGGCGCGCAGTGCCACGTCCAGTTGCGGATAGCGGAACACATAGCCCTCGCGCTGCGCGCGTGCCGGCAGGACACGCTGGCTGCCGAGCAACAGGTCGGCCATCTCGCCGAAGGCCAGGCGCAGCGCTGCCGCCGGCATCGGCAACAGCGCGGGGCGATGCAGCGTCGCGGCGAGTTGCTGCGCGAATGCGGCGTTGGTCACCGGCGCCGGCGCCGTGGCGTCATAGGCGCCTTCGCCGCCTTGCTGCAGCAGCCACATCAGCAGCCCGACCTGATCGTCGCGGTGAATCCAGCTCATCCACTGGCGGCCATCGCCCATGCGCCCGCCCATGCCGAAACGGAACGGCAGCAGCATCCGCGCCAGCGCCCCGCCGTCGCGGCCCAGCACCACGCCGGTGCGGACCAGGCTGGTGCGCACGCCCAGTTCCTGCGCGCGCAGCGCTTCGGCTTCCCAGTCGCGGCACAGCTGCGCGGAAAAGTCGTCGCCGGGCGTGCTGTTCTCATCCAGGACCTCGTCGCCGCGGTCGCCGTAGTAGCCGATCGCCGAGCCGGAGATCAGGCAGCCTGGACGCTGCGCGGCGTCGAGCTTGCCTATCCAGTCGATCAGCGCTCGGGTGGTACCGATGCGTGAGGTGCGGAAGCGGCGCTTGCGCGTGGCGCTCCAGCGGCCCTCGCCCAGCGGTTCGCCAGCCAGGTTGATCACCGCGTCGGCCGCTGCGGCGCGCTGCAGGTCGTCCAGCACCTGCACCGCCGGCAACAGCCGCGCCGCGCGTGCGGGGTCGCGGGTGAGTACGCTGACCTGGTACCCGGCGGCGAGCAGGGCCGGGCACAGCGCGCGGCCGATGAATCCGGTGCCTCCGGTAACGAGCACGTGCATGCAGGGGATCGCTGGCGCCAAGGGAGCCGCAGTGTAGGGGCGCTGGGCATGGCGGAAGAGTGAATACCGGGGGCCGTCGATGTGGCGGGTGGTTTCGCGATGCCTGCACGGGCCATGCGGGACGCTGCGCGGGCGCCGCCGCGGCGCGGCCAACGGACGTTCCTGCTCTCGATGCCCGCCCCATGATCCAACCACCCCGCTTCGCTCGCATGCCGCGTCTGCGCCGCAGCGTTGGCCTGATGCTGGCCGCACTGCTCGCCAGTGCCGCGGCCACGGCCGCGCCAGCGCCGGCCGACCAGGCCAGCGCGGCCTGCCTGGCGGCACTACTGGAGCGGTTGGGCTGGCGCCTCGGTAGCACCGCCGCCGCGCAACCGCAGATTGCGGCCGGCGCGCCATGCGAACGCGGTTCGCTGGCCGAGGCGCAGGCGCACGGTGATCTGCAGGCGGCCTTGCCCGCGACCTGGAACGCCGCGCAACGGCAGCAGGCGCTGCGTGCCTTGCTGGACGCGCCGGCGACGCAGTGCGGTTATTTCCTGCAGCTGGGCGCGGCCACCACGCGCGCGGTCGCACGGCTGGAGGACAATCCCGGCTATCGCTTCTCGGCGCTGCAACTGGGCTGGATCGGCTTCGGCCTGCGCGGGGCGCAGGCGCAGGGTTGGGAGCGCTTCCGCAGCTTCGGCCGCGGCTATCGCCCGGCAGGCGGCAATGCGCAGGCGATCGAGGCGTTCTACAGCGGCCACGTGCGCTCGGAATGCGGCGTCGGCCGGCAGATCGCGCAATTGGCCACGCAGCGCGAGCTGTACGGCGATGCCGCATTCGATCGTGCGTTCAGTGCCGACGAGTTGTCGATCGGCACCTTCCTGACCCTGCACGACACCGACAGCATCCTGCTCGGCGCGCATGCCGGCACCTTCTTCGCCGACGGCAAGGCGGTCAAGACGTCGCAGCGCGGCCGTGCCGCCTTCCTCGGCGCGCCGGGCTACATCGTGCATGTGTTCGAGCGCCGCTATCTGGACGACATCAACAACCAGGCGGAGAACTTCGTGGTCGCCGCGGTCAGCGCCGAGGCCGCGGCGGCGCTGCGCGCGCACGGCGGCTTCGCGTACTACGACGCACAGAACCGGCGCATCTGGGAACTAGCGAAGACGCTGCGCGGCCCGGGCCGCGAACGCTTCGAACGGCTGCTGTACGCGCGCGACCCGGCGCTGCGCGCGCGCCTGGATCCGACGCAGCAGGCGGCGCTCGCGCAACTCGACGCCCTGCTCGACGATCCGTTCTACCGCGGCTTCCAGGTCTATGTGCATCCCAAGGGCGTCAAGCCGATCGGCTATCACGTGGTGCGGTTGCTGGATCGCAATCCGCGCACGCCGTTCGCGGTCGAGCTGACCCTGCACAATCTGCACACCACGCTGTACCAACGCTGGCGCGACCTGCAACTGCGCGATTGCGCGCAGGCGCGAGCGCCAGCGCCGGCGCCCGCCGCCGCACCAGCGCCTTAGCTGCGCGTCACGTCGGCGCCGTCGCTTCGTGAGACCCTAATCCTCCTTTTTTCGAACCGGGAACGACGCATGGAACTGGGACTTGTAGGCTTGGGCCGGATGGGCGCCAACATGGCCGAGCGGCTGGTGCGCGGCGGGCATCGCGTGGTCGGTTTCGACCTGGGCGAGGCCGCGCGCAACTCGGCGCAGCAGCGCGGGGTGGAAGCGGTCGACAGCATGGCCGCGCTGATCGCGGCGTTGCCGGCGCCGCGTGCGGTGTGGCTGATGGTGCCCGCCGGCAAGGTCGTCGACGACACCCTGGCCGCGTTGCTGCCGCTGCTAGACAAGGGCGATGTGGTGATCGACGGCGGCAATTCCTACTACAAGGATTCGATGCGCCGCGCCGGTGAACTGGCCGCGCACGGCATCGCCTATGTCGATTGCGGCACCAGCGGCGGGGTGTGGGGATTGCGCGAGGGCTACAGCCTGATGATCGGTGGCGACACCGCCGCGGTACAGCGCCTGCACGACGTGTTCGCGACCCTGGCGCCGGCCGCCGATGCCGGCTGGGGACATGTCGGCCCCAGCGGTGCCGGCCACTTCACCAAGATGGTCCACAACGGCATCGAGTACGGAATGATGCAGGCCTATGCCGAGGGCTTCGCGCTGATGGGGCGCAAGCAGGAATTCGCGCTGGACCTGCACCAGGTGGCCGAGGTCTGGCGCGAGGGCAGCGTGGTGCGTTCGTGGCTGCTGGACCTGTGCGCGGATGCGCTGGGCGCCAATCCGACCCTGGCCGGGATCGCGCCGTTCGTCCAGGACTCCGGCGAAGGCCGCTGGACCGTGGCCGAGGCGATCGACCTGGACGTGCCGGCGCCGGTGATCACCCTGTCGTTGCTGGAGCGGTTGCGCTCGCGCGACGACGATTCGTTCGCCGACAAGTTGCTGGCGGCGATGCGCAACCAGTTCGGCGGCCATGCGATCAAGCACGAGGGCGGCGACGCGCCCGCGCCGGGCGGCACGCGTCCCGCCTGACGCCTCAGTCCAGCGTCACGCTGCACCCGGAGGCGGCGCTGCGCACGCCCGCCTCCAGCAGGCGCATCACCGCCAGCGCCTGCGCCGCATCCACCGGCGCGGGCGCGCGCCCGGCCATCGCCTCGCGAAAGGCCGCGTAGCATTCGCGGTAGTCGCCGCGATGCGCGGGCAGGGTCTGCAGCGCGTGCGTGCCATCGGCGCCGACCAAGCGCAACTGGCCGGGCAGGGGATCGGCGCCCCAGTCGGGCGCGCCCGGCGCGACGCCGGCGCGCAACTGCGCTTCCTGCGTATCCAGGCCGTGCTTGAGGTAGCTGCCGCCGGTGCCGTGCACCGCGAAGCGCAGGCCGTTGGCCGCGACCAGCGAACCGGCATGCAGCACCACCCGCAATCGCGGATAGCGCAGCACCGCATGCACGTAGTCCACCGCCTGCGCGCCGGGGCGCTGCAGCGCCAGGTCGGCCTGCAGCGCCTGCGGTGGTCCGAACAGTTGCAGCGCCTGGTCGAGCAGATGCGGCCCCAGGTCGAACCACAGCCCCGAGCCTGGCAAGGCGTGCTCGCGCCAGCGGTCGCCCACCTGCGGACGATGGCGATCGAAATGGGAATGGAACTCGGCGATCTCGCCCAGGGTGCCGGCCTCCAACAAGGCGCGCACGCCGAGGAAGTCGCCGTCCCAGCGCCGGTTCTGGAACACGCTGACGATGCGGCCGACGCGTTGCGCCTGGTCGAGCACCTGCTGCGCTTCGGCCACGTCCAGGGTGAACGGTTTGTCCACCAGCACGTGCTTGCCCTGCGCCAGCGCGGCCAGCGCCAGCGGCGCGTGGGTTTGGTTGGGCGTGGCGATCACCACCGCGTCGATCTGCGGATCGGCGAAGGCCTGCGTTGCATCGGCGACCACGCGCGCCTGCGGCCAGTCTGCGCTCACTGCCTCGGCCTGGCGCGAGACCACGGTATGCAGGCGCAGACCGGGCGTGTGTGCGATCAACGGCGCATGGAAGGTGCGGCCGACGTAGCCGAAGCCGAGCAGGGCGAGATTGAAGTCGGACATGGGCGCGGGCGGGAAGCGACGGGACGCCAGTATCGCCCGCCCTGCGTCGGCGGCTTGCGTATTCACGCTACGGCGATTCGGCGGTCACGTTGCCTGTACAACGGACTAGGGGAGACTGCACGCACACCTTCAGCGGAGGAAGACACGATGAAAACGATCAATGCACGCACCCTGCTTGGCGCCACCCTGGTGGCCGGTTTCGCGTTCGGCGCGGGCCAGGCGTTCGCAGCCGGCCAGGCCACCAGCGCCAAGGACCACGGCACCATGGGCCAGCAGGACACGATGCAGCACGACACCACTGCCCATGACGCCAGCCATCACGACTCCAACGAGCCGGTCACCGACACCTGGATCACCACCAAGGTGAAGGCCGATCTGCTGGCCACCAAGAACGTGTCGGGCACCGAAATCAAGGTCGATACCGTCAACGGCACGGTGAAGTTGTCCGGCACGGTCGCGACCAAGGCGGAGAAGGACAAGGCCGTGGCGGTTGCCAAGAAGATCAAGGGAGTCAAGAAGGTGGATGCGGCCGACCTGACGGTCAGCGCCGCTGCCAAGAAGTAAGCATTGCGATCCGCGGCCGCGGGTGGGGTGCGACGAGGCGCCCCACTCGCGACACCGGCCAATGGCGCACCCTGCGGGGTGCGTTTTTTTTGGGGCGGAGTGGCGTAAATTCGCGACCTGCATCGCATTTCGCGCCGTTTTGACACCCGCTCAGACATCATGCCTTCATGTTCGTCAACGGATCGCGCGCAATGTTGGACACCCAACCCCACCCGGCCGCGGGGCATGCGGCTTCGGCTGCCGAAGCGCTGGGCGCTGCGCTGTCCAGCCGTGACACGCAGACGTCGCCGCTGCTGCCCGCGGTGCGCAGGCTCGAAGTGCAGTTGAGCATGTTGTTGACGACTTTCCATGACGATGCCGGTTTCTGGCCGGCGTTCACGACGCTGATGCAGGAACTGGATCAGGGCCTGAGCCAGTCCGAGCGCCGCCGCCTGCGTGGTCACGCCGATTTCCTGCTGGTCCGCGCCGGCATGCCGGCCTGGACCCTGGCCGGCACCCACGGCGCCGCCCCTACACTGGCGCGCCAACCCTGAGCGGCGCGCGCGGGTGGCGCTTCGGCGGCGGCCTGCCGCCGGTACCGCCGTGCGTGCTGGCTGGGATAGCGTCCACGCCGCTGGCGCGATCGGGGGGTCGCACGCTCGCTGAACAATTTATCTGCTGCCGGGGAAGATGGGCGACAATGCGCGCCCGCGATGGCCGCAGCCGTTCCTTCTTCTAACGCACCGCTATGCAGACCATCGCCAAACACGATGCTTGGGACCGCTGGCGCCTGCCGCTGCTGGCCCTGGCCGTCGTCCTGATCGTCATCCTGCCCTCGCTGCTGCTGCGGCAAATGAATGCCAGCACCCTGCGCGCTGCCGACTGGGTCGGCCACAGCCAGGAGGTGACCGCCACGCTGAACGCGATGGAAGCGGACATGCGCGACATGGAGTCGGCGGCGATGGCGATGTCGCATGGCGTGCAGTCGCCGATCCTGACCGCGCGCTTCAAGGAGGCGCGCGCGTCGTTGCAGCCGACCATGGCCCACCTGGCCGAACTGACCCGCGACAATCCCGACCAGCAGATCCGCATCGGCCGCCTGCAGAGCACGCTGGAACGGCGCGGCCTGCTGGCCGAGCGCATCGCCCAGGCGCGCGATCCGGAGCGGATCCGCGCGCTGATCCAGGACATGACCGCCGACAATCCGGTGCGCGGCCTGATCGCCGAGCTGCAGCGGCGCGAGGACGAACTGCTGAGCGAGCGCACCGCCGACGCCGAGCAGCGTCGGATGCTCGCCTCGATGATGAGCTGGACCTCGCTGGTGGTGCAGCTCCTGCTGCTGGGCCTGGTGATCTGGCTGCTGCAACGGCAGATCGGCCGGCGCCTGGACGCCGAGCGCCACATGCTGCGCGCCAACGGCCGCGCCGCGGCGGTGCTGCAGACCGTGCGCGAGCCGATCGTGCTCCTGGACAATGGGCAGCGGATGCTGATGCACAACACCGCCTTCGCCGAACTGTACGGCATGGACCTGGCGGATCCGCCGAAGCTGCTCGCCGACGTCGGCGACGGCGTCTGGCAAGATCCGGTGATCGTGCAGCGATTGGCCGACGTGCTGCTGCGCGGACGCGAATTGTGGGATTTCGAGCACGAACAAGTCGGTGCCGACGGCGTACCAAGGACCATGCTGCTGAATGCGCGGCGCATGCCGCTGCCGGACAGCGAGGACGAAGTGGTCTTGATGACGGTCAGCGACATCACCCTGCAGAAAACCGCGCAGCAGCGCATCCAGGAGCTGAACCGGCAGCTGGAGGGCAAGGTCGAGCAGGTGTCGGAAGTCAACCGCGAACTGGAGGCGTTCAGCTACTCGGTCTCGCACGACCTGCGCGCGCCGTTGCGCCACGTCGCCGGCTTCGCCGACAAGCTGGCCCGCCACCTGGGCGACAGCGCCGACGAGAAGAGCCGGCACTACCTGGAGGTGATCGGCACTTCGGCGCGGCGCATGGCCTCGCTGATCGACGACCTGCTGGTGTACTCGCGCCTGGGCCGCAGCGCGCTGCGCCTGCAGGCGGTGGACATGCAGTCGCTGGTGGCGGAGACGCGCTCGGTGCTCGACGCCAACTACCAGTCCGACCACGGCGACAGCGGCCACCGCATCGAGTGGACCATCGCGCCGTTGCCGATCCTGGTCGCCGACGAGAACATGATGCGGCAGCTGTGGCTGAACCTGCTCGGCAATGCGGTCAAGTACAGCGCCAAGCGCGAGGTCGCGCAGATCCAGGTCGACTATCAGGTGCAGCCGGACGGCAGCCATCACTTCAGCGTGCGCGATAATGGCGCCGGCTTCGACATGACCTACGCGGCCAAGCTGTTCGGCGTGTTCCAGCGCCTGCACAAGGCCAGCGAGTATTCCGGTACCGGCATCGGCCTGGCCAGCGTGCGTCGCGTGCTGACCCGCCATGGCGGCCATATCTGGGCCGAGTCCGCCCCCGAACAGGGCGCCACCTTCCATTTCGTCCTGCCTCCGGCGCCCGAAGCGCCCACTACCGAGTTCATCGCATGACCGCCATCCGCACCATCCTGCTTGCCGAAGACAGTCCCGCCGACGCCGAAATGGCGGTGGATGCGTTGCGCGACGCGCGCCTGGCCAATCCCATCGTGCACGTCGAGGACGGCGTGGAGGCGATGGACTACCTGCTGCGCCGCGGCGCCTACGCCGACCGCGAGGAAGGCCTGCCGGCGGTGCTGCTGCTGGACATCAAGATGCCGCGCATGGATGGCCTGGAAGTGCTCAAGCTGGTGCGCAGCGAGGAGTCGCTCAAGCGCTTGCCGGTGGTGATCCTGTCGTCCTCGCGCGAGGAAAGCGACCTGGCCCGCAGTTGGGACCTGGGCGTGAATGCGTATGTGGTCAAGCCGGTGGACGTGGACCAGTTCTTCACCGCGGTGAAGACCCTGGGAACCTTCTGGGCGCTGATCAACCAGGCGCCGGACAAAGAGTAAGCGCGCATGCCCACCACCGGCCCCAGGCTTGGCCCGATCCGGATCCTCATGGTGGAGGATTCGCCGGAGGATGCCGAGCTGCTGTCCGATCAGCTGCTGGAGGCCGGCCTGGAGGCGGTGTTCCGCCGCGTGGAAAGCGAGCCGGCGCTGCGCGAGGCGCTCGGCGAGTTCGCCCCGGACATCGTGCTGTCGGACCTGAGCATGCCCGGTTTCTCCGGGCACGAGGCGCTGCGGGTGGTGCGCGAGGACGGCAACGCGGTGCCCTTCATCTTCGTCTCCGGCACCATCGGCGAGGAGACCGCGGTGGAGGCGCTGCGCGACGGCGCCAACGACTACATCATCAAGCACAACCCCACGCGTCTGCCGTCGGCGGTGGCGCGCGCGATCCGCGAGGCCCGCACCGAACGCGAGCGGCAGCGGGTGGAGCGCGAACTGATGCGCGCGCAGCGGCTCGAGAGCCTGGCCCTGCTCGCCGCCGGTCTCAGTCACGACCTGCGCAACATCCTGCAGCCGCTGCTGATCGTGCCGGAACTGATCGTCGGGCGCAGCGACGATCCGCAACTGCGGCATCTGGCCGACGTCATCGCAGAGTGCGGCCGGCGCGGCCATGAGATGGCCGAGTCGATGCTGTCGTTCGTGCGCGGCTCGCGCACGCCCAGCGAGCCGGTGCGCCTGGCCGAGCTGTTCCAGGCGGTGCAGATGCTGCTCAAGAGCAGCCTGCCGGAGCGGGTGACGCTGAAGGTGGACGTGGCCGATCCGACACTGTCGATCGAGGCCAATTACACCGAGCTGCAGCAGTGCCTGCTCAACCTCGGCCTCAACGCGATCCAGGCGATGCCGGACGGCGGCCAGCTCAGCTTGTCGGCGACGCCGGCGATCGGCGCCGACGGCAGCGAGCAGGTGCGCATCCTGGTCCGCGACAGCGGCATCGGCATGGACGCGGAGACTCAGGCGCGGCTGTTCAGCCCGTTCTTCACCACCAAGCCGGACGGTACCGGCCTGGGCCTGATCTCGTGCAAGCGCATCGTCGAGAGCTACGGCGGCCAGATCGGCGTGGACAGCACGCCGGGCGAGGGCACCTGCTTCGAAATGCTGATGCCGCTGCGCGCGACGGCGCCATCGGCCGAACCGGAGTTGTCGTTGCCGATGGGCAAGGGCCAGCGCGTGCTGCTGGTCGACGGCGAGGCCACGCGGCTGTCGCTGCTCGGCAATGCGCTGTCCAGCCAGGGCTATCGTCCGCAACTGGCGTCCGACGGCGCCGCCGCGCTGCGCGACGTCGAGGAGCACGGCCTGCCGGATCTGATGATCGTCGACAGCGACATCATCCTGCTGTCGGCGGTGCGCCTGCTGCTGGCGCTGCAGGACCTGGGCTACCAGGGCCCGGCGATCGTGCTCGAGGACACCGGCACCCACCTGGAACGCGACCACTTCCCCGCCGACATCGCCGTGCACGTCCTACGCAAGCCGCTGGAAATGCAGCGCGTGTTCCGTGCGGTGGCGCATGCCCTCGAAAGCGGTTGAGGAGCTGGGATTGGGGATTGGGGATTCGTTGTGAAGCGGGGATTCGGGAGTCGGGATTGGGGATTCGCAGAAGCGGGTTGCGCTGGTCTGATAGCGCCTGTTTGAACCTCTCTGCGATTTCCGCGATGACGCTGGCCTCGCCGTTGCTGTTGCCTGAAACGAATCCCTAATCCCTAAATCCCGAATCCCTGCTTCACAGCCAACCCCCAATCCCAACTCCCCAATCCCAGCCTTTCACTGCTGCGCCGACTGGTCTTCCGGGTCGCGGCGGGCCGGGGCGCGACGCGGGGGCAGGGGCGGCAGGGTGTCGCGGGAGGTGTCGTCGTGATCGGCGGCCAGCGCCGGTTCCCAGGGGAAGCGCGGCAGGGTGCGCACGGCGTTTTCCAGCTTGCGCGACCAGGTGTCGTGGATCTCGGCGTACAGCGGGGTATCGGCTTCCAGGCGCATGCGCTCGGTGACGCGCAGGTCGTTGCGGCGGATCAGCGCCACATCGATCGGCATGCCCACCGACAGGTTGGAACGGATCGTCGAGTCCAGCGACACCAGCGCAGTGCGCGCGGCGTCCTCCAGTTGCATCTCCGAGCGGATGATGCGGTCCAGGATCGGCTTGCCGTACTTGGATTCGCCGATCTGCAGATACGGCGTCTCCGGCGAGGTGGCGATGGCGTTGCCGAGCGGATAGATCATGTACAGCCCGGGCCGTTCGCCGGCGATCTGCCCGCCCAGGATCAGCGTCGACTGCACGTTGACGCCGCTGTTCTGCGACTGCTCGGAGAGCTTGATCTGGCTGGACGCCAGCACTTCGCCGACGTACTCGGCGACCTCGAACAGATGCCGGAAGGTGCGCAGGCTGCGCGGCGCGTCGGGATCGTCGGCGTCGCGCTGCAGGCGCGAGAGGGTCAGCTGCGTGGTCGCCAGGTTGCCGGCCGACATCAGGGCGAACACCGCCTGGCCCGGATACTCGAACACGTGCAGCTTGCGATGCACGCGGACGTCGTCCAGCGAGGCGTTGGTACGCGTGTCAGCGGCGAAGACCAGGCCTTCGTCCACTTCGATGCCGACGCAATATGTCATGGCGCTGCCAAAAACCAGGTACGTCCCGATTCTATGCGGGGTGGCTCTGACTTGGCTACCGTTGCTGGCGGCAACCGGGTGGCCCGGAGCGGGCTCGGGGCGCCCTGTACATCCATCAGAACAGCTCGATGCGTTGCACCCCGGCCTGGCCGTAGCGTGCGTGGTGGCCGTCCTGGCTGAGGTACTGCGCGACCAGGGCGCTGGGGTCGCCGACGTCGCCGCTGCTGCGCTGCCGCAGCACCGTCTGGATGCGCTCCAGCCGCTGCCGGACCACATCCTGGTACTGGATGTCGCCCAGCAGATCGACGATGCCGTTGGCCAGCTCCTGGTTGTGCGTTGTGGCGTTGGCGGTCAGGGTGTTGTGGAACGACCGCAGGTCGACATAGCTGGCCCGCAGTTCCGCGACGGTGCTCGCCAGCTTGCAGGCGTTGCGCAGCGGCACGCTTTCCTTCAGCTGGCTTTCCAGGGCGAAGCTGTCCATCGCCAGGCGTTGTGCCTGCTCGATGTTCTTCTGCACCAACTGCGCCGCGTTGGCCGAGCGGTTGGCGAGGTTGCGGACCTCCTCGGCGACGACCGCGAAGCCACGCCCGGCTTCGCCGGCCCGGGCCGCCTCGATCGACGCGTTGAGCGCGAGCAGGTTGGTCTGCGCACTGATTTCGCGCACCAGTTTGACCAGATCGCCGAGCGCGCCGATCTCGTCCACCAGCCGATGCACATTGGCGTACTCGTTGGACAGCATTTGCGGCAGCGCCAGAAGAAATTCGCCGGTTTCCTCGATCAGCTTGGTGCTGGCGACGATATCGTCCTGCAGGCTCACGTTGTTGTGCGCCGAGTTGTGCAGGTATTGCAGCAGTTCATCGGAATGCTTGCGCAGCGACTCCAGCTTGCGAAGGATGTTCAAGGCCGAATGCTCGGTTTCCTGGATCACGTCCTGCAGGCGCTCGTGCATCGCCACATCCAGTTTCGCCCCGGCCTCGGCGTCGACGCGCTGGTTGTGCGCCAACACGCGGCCTTGCGACGCGCTCGCTTTCAGTTCGCGCCAGCCCGCGAACGGCAGCCGGAACAGCCACAGCGCCAGTACGGCGGCGCCGAGCACGGCGATGCCGGCGGCGAGCGTGGCCTGCAGCAGCGGACGGCCGCTGGCATGGCCGAGCAGGAGCCAGCAGCCAAGCCATTGCCAGGGCACCAGCACGGCGAGGCCGCACAGCAGGTGCCGTCGGAAGCGCGCCAGCGGATCGGGAGAGGAAGCGGGGGCTAGCATGGGAGAAGCGTCCTTTCGGCTATGCGCCGGGCAGCACCTGTTTGATCACCTGCAGAAGCTCGGTGGGGGCGACCGGCTTGACCAGCCAGCCGGTCGCGCCCAGGGTCTTGGCTTCGTCACGCCGAGTCTGCTGGCTTTCCGTGCTAAGTACCAGCAGCGGCGTGAAGCGCAAGCCAGGCAGTTGGCGTGCCTGGCGGATCAGTTCCAGGCCGTCCATGTTGGGCATGTTGATATCGGTGATGATCAGGTCCGGGCGCGGCCCGCTGCGCAGGCGCTTGAGCGCCTGCACGCCGTCGCTGGCGGTCTCCACGGTCAATCCGCCGGACAGCTCCAGGCTGCTGCGCAGACTCATGAGCATCGTGGCTGAATCGTCGACAAGGAGGATGGATTTGGACATTGGGTGGGGGTTCCTTGAATCAGGGATGGAGGGCGGAATGCAGCCATTGCCGCAATTGGGAGTCCTTTGGCCAGGCGGACACGCCGGCCTGCGTCGCCATCAACGCCTGCAGCACCGCGGTATGCAGGTGTTCGCAGTCGGCGCAATTGAGCTTGGCATTGCGGTTGGCCTGTAGCCACGCCAGCAGCGTTTCGGCGTCTTCCACGCTGACCACGCCGGCCAGGGTGGCGGAGCGCTTGCGATACGCGATGGGCATCAGAGCAGCTCCTTGGGATTGAGGACCATCAGCACCGAGCCGTCGCCGAGCAGGGCCGAGCCGGCGTAGCCGCCGAGTCCGGCAAGCACGCCGCTCATCGGCTTGAGGAGGATGTCGGTGGTGGCGCGGAAGTCGTCGACGAGGATGCCGACGTGTTCGCCTTCCACGCGCACCACCAGGGTGGCCAGCGCGTCATCGGCGTTCGGGCGTGGCGGCGCGTCCAGCGCCAGCAGGTCGTTGAGGGCCACCAACGGCACGATGCGGTCGCGCAACGTGGCGGTGCGCTGTTGCTTGATGGTGCGCACCGACGACTGCGGCACGCGCACGGTCTCCACGACCTGGTCCATGGGGATGCCGAAGATCTGTCCGGCGGTCTCGATCACCATCACATTGCTGACCGCCATCGACAGTGGCAGCGTCAGTCGCAGGCGCGTGCCCTTGCCCGGGGTGCTGTCCAGGCCGATGCTGCCGTTGACCTTCTCGATCGCCGAGCGCACCGCGTCCATGCCCACGCCGCGGCCCGACAGATCGGACACCGTCTCGGCGGTGGAAAAGCCTGGTGTGAAGATCAGCCGTTGCGCGTCCACGTCGCTGAGGTTGTCCAGCGCCGCTTCGCTGATCAGGCCCTTGGCATACGCCTTGCGCTTGATGACGTGCGGATCGATGCCGCGGCCGTCGTCGCTGATCTCGATGAGCACGCGGTCGGCTTCCTGCTGGGCGCGGATCAACAGGCGCCCGACCGCCGGCTTGCCGGCGGCGCGACGCTGCTCGGGCGTTTCCAGTCCATGATCGAGGCTGTTGCGCAGGATGTGGATCAACGGATCGGCCAGCGCTTCGACGATGTTCTTGTCGGCCTCGGTGTCTTCGCCCTCGATCACCAGTTCCACCTCCTTGCCCAGCTTGCGCGAGATGTCGCGCACCAGGCGCGGAAAGCGCTGGAAGATGAACGACAGCGGCAGCATGCGCACCTGCATGATCGCGTCCTGCAACTCCTCGGCGATCCGGTTGATGACCGCGTACTGCGCCTTGATCTCGCGGCCGAGTTCGCGCACGCGGTAGTGCTCCTCGGCACGCGATGCCAGGTAGGGCAGCCCGTTCTTGGCGACCACGATCTCGCCGATCAGGTCCATCAGCCGATCGATGCGGGCCTGGTCGACTTTCAGGATGCGCGAGCCCTGGCCGCCTTCTTCGCTGCGCCGTGCGCCGGCGTCGGCACCCGATGATGGCGCCGTTGGCGCGGCGATCGTATCGGCGGGTTGCGTCGTCGTTGCAGGCAGCGCGGGCGTCGCGTCGCGGGTGACGACGGGCGTTGCGTCCACAGCGGGTGGCGTGTCGGGTTGCGTCGCCGCGGCGGCTGTGGGCAACTGCCGGGCATGGCGCTCCAGCCAGTCCAGCAGCGGTTGTGCCGAGTGGCTGACCAGGCTCATGTCCAGGGCATCGGTCAGCGCTGGCTGCAGTGCGGTCTGGCCGCTGGCGGCGCAGCAGGCCGACAGCGTCGCGCCGACGCCGAGCAGACTGCCCGGCGACAGCGGATCGGCCTGGCCCAGGATCTGGCGTTGCGCCTGGATCAGGTTGCGCAAGGCGATCTGCTGCGCCGGCGACAGGGCGACGGCGGCGGCCGCGCTCTGCGCGACCGCATCGTCTTGCCGCAGCACCCGCCGCAACAGCGCCACATCGGGCACGGCGCAGTCCAGCAGCAGGTCCAGCCAGCGCAACGCCGAGGCGCTGCACGAGGTTTCCGGGCACTGCTCCAGGCGTGCCTGCACGTGCTGGCGCAACGCGGACAGGTCGCCGCCCTCCAGCACCGCCAGCGCGTCCTGCTGGAATGCCGCATCGTCGGCCCAGGCGCCAGGCTGTCCCTGCGCCACGACCAGCGCCGCTGCCGGCACCGAGTGCCGCACGACTTGCTCGGTGACATAGCGGAACAGGTGGTCCAACGCCTCGGCGCTGGCGCTGCTGAGCGCGTGGAACACCACTTGGCAGCGATAGATGTCCAGTTCGGTCGGCGGCGCCCAGGGCGCCAGCGGCTGCACGCGCGTCCAGTGCGTGTCCGGGATCTGCCGCATCAGGTGCAGCGGATCCTCGCCCTTGAAGAAGCAATCCGGTTCGGGCTGGTACACCACCCAGTGCAGCGTCGCGCCGGCGCAGGCCTCGCGGAACAGCTGCATGCGCAGCGTTTCGGGCATCTGCTGCAGTTCGGCCTGAAGCTGCGCATCGACGCTCGGCTCGGTGTCCTGTGCGCCCTGCACGTGTGGCGCGTCGTGCGCCGTCGTCACCCGGGCGTGGGCGGTGTCGGTGTCCATCAGGGCCCGCAGTCCCGCCGCCAGCTGCCGGGTGGCCGCGGACTCGGCGATGCGTTCGGCGCCCTCTTCGAGCAGGTCCAGTTGCGCCGCGACCTCGTCCATCGCCTCGAGCAGCGTATCGGCGAGGTCGCGCGAGTAGGCCACGCGCCCGTGGCGCACCGCATCCATCAGATCCTCGGCCGCGTGCAGCAGCCAGGTCATGCCGGGCAGTTCGAACAGGCCGCTGTTGCCCTTGAGGGTATGCACCATGCGGAACAGTTCGTTCATCAGGGCGTCGTCGTCCGGCGCCAGCTCCATCTCGATCAGATGTTGGCCGATCGATTGCAGCAGGTCGCGCGACTCGGCGATGAACTGGGCGAGCAGGGGATTCACGCGGCGATCTCCCCGAGCAGCAGGCCGGCATAGATCAGCAGTTCTTCCGGCTTGGCCGGCTTGACCAGATAGAAGTTGGCGCCCGCGGCGTAGGCCTTGCGCTCGTCGATCGGATCGGACTCGGTGGAGATCATCAGCGCCGGCGCCTGCGGAATCGGTTGGTCGCGCAGTTCGCGCAGGAAGCCGTAGCCGTCGAGCTTGGGCATGTTGACGTCGACCAGGTAGAGGTCGTAGGGCGCACACAAGGCCTTCTCCAGCGCCTCGATGCCGTTGATCGCTTCTTCCACGCCGTGCCCGGCGCTTTCCAGAATGCTGCGGTGATACAGCCGCACGGTCGCGGCGTCGTCGATGATCAGGATGCGTTTCACCGGTCCTCCAAGGGCTTCTGGTAGACGATCGCTTCGGGGAACTTGCGAACGCGGAACAAGGACGAGATGCGGCTCATCGACTCCGAATGCCCCAGGCAGACGAAGCCGCCCGGCACCAGCGCCTCGTAGAAGGTCTCCGCGGCCCGGCGTCGCGACAGGTCGTCGAAATAGATCAGCAGGTTGCGGCAGAACACCACGTCGAAGCTGTCGTGGCCGCGCACGTCGTCCGCATCCATCAGGTTGACGCGGGTGAAGCGGACCGCATCGCGCACGTCGTCGCAGAGCTGGAAGCCGTCGGCCTGTTTCTCGAAATACCGCTGCAGGACGCTGGGGGGCAGATGCTGGATGGAGCGCGCGCTGAACAGGCCCTGCTGCGCCTGGCGCAGGATCGCGGTGTCGATGTCCGATGCGATGATTTCCACGTCCCAGTCGTTGATGCGGTTCCAGTACTCGAGCAGATACAGCGCGATGGAGTAGGGCTCCTCGCCGGACGAGGACGGCAGCGACCAGATCCGGATCGGCTTGCGATCGGTCTTGCGCGCGACGATCTCCTCCATCAGCGACCGGACCAGGCAGCGGAACTGATACTCCTCGCGAAAGAAGTACGTTTCGTTGACCGTCATCAGGTTGGTCAGCGTCTGCAGCTCCTGCCCGGAGGCTTCGAAGCGCAGGGTCACGAAATAGTTGCGGAAATCGCCGCTGTCGGTGTCGCGGATACGGTCCAGCAGGCGCTTGTCGACGAAGTAGCGCTTGCTGTCGTCGAAGCGGATGCCGGTCTTGCGGTAGAAGAATTCGCGGAACTTGTGGAAGTCCGCGTCGCTCAGCGACATGCTCATGTCACGGGGCTTCCAGGCGTTGCAGGGCGAGGTCGGCCGCGAAGCGGATGAACGGGTCGTCCGGAAAGCGTTGCTTCAGCCGCTGCAGCGGCCCGCGCGCGCGCGCGCTGCCGACTTCGCCGAGCAGGTCGACCGCGGTGGCGCAGACGTTGCTGTGCGCGTCCTGCTCGATGACCTGCAGCAGCCACTCCTCGATCTCCGGATGGCGCAAGGATTCGAGGATGTTCACCGCGAAGATGCGCACGTCCGAATCGGGGTCGGTCAGCAATTGGCTCATTAGCGGCGCCACTTCCTCCGGCAACTGCTGCATCGCCGCGATGGCTTCGTTGCGCAGCGCGGCGTCTTCGCTGCGCAGGCAGTCCACCAGGCCCTGCAGCGCAACCGAATCGCGCAGGTGTGCCAGCGTCAGCAGGATCGCTTCGCGCACGCTGGGGCTGCTCTCGTTCTGCAACTGCGCGACCAGCGCTGCGGCGGCATCGGGGTGCGCCTGCAATTCACGGGCGGCAGTACGACGCTGTGCTGCCGAGTCGGCAGCGAGTTGCGCCAGCAGGTCGGCGTAGTCGGTTCCGCTGTCGGTGGGGAGGGCGGCGCGGGAAGGAATCAGCGGCATCGGGGGAATCCTGTTAGTGAAGCCATTCGACGAGTTGCTTGGCGATCCGGTTGGCCGGCAGCACCCGATCGGCGCCGCCTTGCTGGATCAGCCGTTCCGGCATCCCGAACACGACGGCCGACTCCTCCGATTCGGCGACCGTGAGCCCGCCGCCGCGATGGATCTCGGCGAACGCCTCGGCGCCGTCGTGGCCCATGCCGGTGAGCATCACCGCGACCAGTTCGCGCGCCGGGTAGTGCTGCAGGGCTGAGCGCCCGAGCAGTTCCACCGATGGATGCCACAGGTGCTGCGGATGCGCCGGCTGCGGCAGGGCCACGCGCTGGTCGCGGCGCTTGCTCACCACTACATCGCCACCGCCGCGGGCGATATAGACGTTGCCGGGCACCAGCGGCATCGGTTCGGCCACTTCGTGTACCTGCAGTGCGCAGATGCGATCCAGGCGTTGCGCGAACAGGCCGGTGAACGCCGCCGGCATGTGCTGTGCGATCAGCACCGGCCAGGGGAAGTCCGCCGGCAGCAGCGGCAGGATGTCTTCCAGCGTGCGCGGCCCGCCGGTGGACACCCCGATCAGCACCAGGCCGCCTTCGCGCCGCGGTGCGGCGGCCGGCTTGGGCACCGGCATCGCCGCTTTCGGCTTGGGCGCCGGCGTGGCGCGCGCTGTCCGCGGCCGCGCGCGCGCGGCCTGCTTGACCTTGCTCAGCAGCTCTTCTTCGATCCGCTCCAGGTGCAGCGAAATGGTGCCGTCCGGCTTGGCGACGCAGTCCACCGCACCCAGCGCGAATGCCTCGAAGGTGGCCAGCGCGCTTTTCACCGTCAGCGAGGAGAGCATCACCACCGGGGTGGGGCGCTCGGCCATCACCAGCGACAGGGCGGTAAGTCCGTCCATTTCCGGCATGTTGATGTCCAGCGTCACCACGTCCGGCAGGAACGCACGGTTTTCCTCGACCGCTTCCCTGCCGTTGCGCGCCAGGCGGATCTCGAAGCCGCCGGCCTGCTCGAACAGGGTGGACAACTTGCGCCGCATCAGCGCCGAGTCGTCGACGATGAGCAGCTTGATCACGCCGCCTCGCTCAGGTGTTCCAGCGCTTGCAGGTCGCTGTGCGGCAGCAGCCGCTCCGGCTCGATCAGCAGGATCAGGCGGCGCTGCTTCTCCAGGTTGGCGACGCGGGTGATCAGGTTGGCCTGCTCCTCGCTCAGCTGCGGCGCCGGTTCGATCGCCTGGCGCGGCAGCTTCAGCACTTCGGTGACGGCATCGACGATGAAGCCGGTGCGCACGCCGCCGAGCAGGAACACCATGATCCGCTGCCGGTCGTCACGGTCCACGCGGGCCAGGCCCAGCCGCCGGCGCTGGTCGATCACCGGCAGCACGGCGCCGCGCAGGTTGATCACGCCTTCGACGAAAGCCGGCGTCCGCGGGACCCGGGTCAGTTCCGCCGGCACGCGCACGATTTCCTGCACGCTGGCGATCGGCACGGCGAACTCTTCCGCGTCCAGGTGGAACACCACCACCTGCTCTTCGTCGTCGATTTCCTCGTCGAGCAGTTCGTCGGCGGCGTCGTTCTGGCGGGAAAGATCCATGTGCAGGGCTTCCTTTATCTTCGAGTGGTCGAACAACTTGCTCGCTTCGATGATCGACACCAGGCGCTGTCCCTGGTCCAGGCGACAGATCTGGCTGATCTCGGCCATGTCGCCGCCGCGCGCCAGCAGCGCCGGGACCTGGTCCACCGCGCTCCGGTGCACGCGCAGGACTTCCTTGACGCTGTCCATCACCACGCCGACGGACAGGTGCCCGCTGTTGATCACCACGATGCGGCTGCGTTCGTTGACGCCCTGCCTGGGCAGGCCGAACAGGCTGCGCAGCGACACCAGTGGCAGCAGCCGCTGGCGCAGCGTCATCACGCCAAGCACGTGCTGCTGCGAGTGCGGGACCTGCACCAGGTGTTCCGGGACCTGCACGATTTCCTGCACCTGCTCGATGCCGATGGCGTATTCCTGCCCGGCGACCTCGAAGCTGACCAACTGCAGTTGATCGTTGTTGGCGTCGTCTTCCTCGTCGCGCGCGTCCTCGACGAAGCCGGCGCTGCCGGCATGCCGGACCAGCGCGCCGATGGTGCCGAACTGGCTGGCGATCAGGCGGGCGAAATCCAGCACCATCACCATCTGGTGCCCGCCCACGTCCTTGAGCAGGCCCGACAGCAGCTCGCTGTTGACGGTGGCGCTGATCTCGCCGATGTCCTGGATGGAATCCGGCTGCACCTCCACCACGCTGGCGACACGGTCGACCACGAAGCCCAGCGGCTGCCCCAGGTCGATCACCACCGCACGCGAACTGTCGTCGGCCGGGCGTTCGGGCAGACCGAACACGCGCGCCAGGCTGATGATCGGCAACACCCGGCCGCGCAGGTTGGCCAGGCCGTCCAGCGCCGGCGGCGCCAGCGGCACGCGGACCATGTCCGGGACGCGGATGATTTCCTGCACCGGCGCCATGTCCACCGCGAAGACCTCGCTGCCGACCAGGAAGGTGACGAACAGGCGCCCGCTGGACGTGCCGGCGCCCTCGGCGTCCGACGCGTCGTCGTCCATTCGCGCAGCCGCTGCGGCTTGCGAAGAAGGATCGTTGCTCATAAGACCCTCGCTGGCGCTCACGCGCTTTGCAGTTCGTCGGCCAGCGAGGAAATCTCCTCGATGGCGGCGGCCAGTTCTTCGGTGCCTTGCGACTGCTGCTGGGCGGCGGCGGCGGACTCGCTGGCGGCTTTTTCGGCCTGCTGCGCCGCCGCCGAGATCTGGGTCATGCCGGTCCGCACCTGGGAGATCGCGGTGGCGATGTCGTTGGCGCTGGCCAGCACCTCGGCGATGCCGGCTTCCGCGGCGGTGATGTCGGTCTCGATCTGGATCAGGTTGGCGGTGCTGACCTTGGCCTTTTCGGCTTCGTTGAAGGTGGTGGTGACGATCTCGTTGAGGTCGCGGCCGACCACGCCGATCTGGTCCTGCACCGCCTTCACCAGGTCCTTGATGCGGTCGGCGTTCTCGGCCGAATCGTGGGCCAGGTTGCGGATGTCGGTGGCCACGACCACGAAGCCCTTGCCGAACTCGCCGGCACGTGCGGCTTCGATCGCACCGTTGACCGCCAGCATGTTGGTCTGGATCGAGACGGTGGTGATGGCGTCGACGATCTTGTCGATGCGCCGCGACACCAGCTCCAGTTCGGTGATCTGGCGGATGCTGATGCGGGTGGCTTCGGCCGACTGGCCGATGCCGGCGATGAGCGTATCGACCGCGCTCTTGTTGACCGCCATCAGCCCCTTGATCGCGATCACGCGCTCGTTGCTGGTCTGCGCGCGGTTCTGCGCGATCGTCAGGCCGCTTTCGATCTGCGCGACCGCCGTGGCCGCTTCTTCGACGCTGGCCGCCTGCACCTGCGCACCGCGGCGGATCTGGTCGATCGCGGTCAGGATCTGCGCGCTGGAACGGTTGATCTCCTGCACCGCCGAGGACAGCTCTTCGGCGGCCGAGGCCACTTCCTCGGCGCTCTTGGCCACATCGGTGGAACTCTTCAGGTCCTCGGACAGTTCCGACAGCGCCTGCGTGGTCTGCTCGCACTCGCTCAGGGCACGCGACTGTTCGGCCACGGTCTTGGCCGATTCCTCGGCCGCCGCCGACTGCTCCTCGGCCGCCGCGGCGATGTTCTCCGACCCCTTCAGCGCCTGCTGGGTGGCGCTGGCGGACTGCTGCGCGCCATTGGCGATCTCGGTGGCGCCGGCGGCGACCTCGATGGCGTCCTTGCGGATCTGCTCGAGCTGTTCGGTGATCGTGCGGCCCTTGGCCACTTCGCTTTCGATGGAGGTCGCGGAGGTGTTGATGCCCTCGGCCACCACCTTCACTTCCTGCTGGATCTGTCCGACCAGGTCCTGGATCTGCTTGGCGCTCTTCTCCGAGGTCTCGGCCAGCGTGCGCACCTCGTCGGCGACCACGGCAAAGCCCTTGCCATGCTTGCCGGCACGGGCCGCCTCGATCGCGGCGTTGAGCGCCAGCAGGTTGGTCTGGTCGGCGATGCGTACCACCGCCTTGACGATGTCGCCGATGTTGGCGGCCTGCTGCTCCAGTTCCTGCACCCGCTGCACCGAGGCGGCCTGGCGTTGCGCGACGAAGCCGACGTTGGCGACCAGACTGATGATGTCGGTGTTGGCGCGTGCCACCAGCGCCTGCGTGGATTCCACCCGCGCCTGGCTCAGGTCCGCGTTGTGGCGCTGGCGGGCGATGGCGTCGTCCATCAGCTTGAAGGCGGCCAATGATTCCTGCGCGCCGCTGCTCGCTTCTTCCGCGCCGGCGGCGATCTGATCGGAGGCCCGCTTCAGTTCTTCGGCCGCCGCGGCGGCCTCGTTGATTCCCGAGGCCAGTTGCGTCGTCGCCGCGGCGATGCGCTCGGCGGCCTGCTGCTGCTTGGCCAGGGTGCGGGCGCGCTTGCGCTGCGCTTCGGCATCGCGGGTGGTGGTCGCACGCGGGCCGTCGGACGCCCTGGTGGCTTGCTTCTGGGAATGTTTCACGAGTGCCATTACGGGTCCTTGGGAGGATGGAGGTGTTTGATTTGAATGGACAAGTTGCGGACTGACTGCATTTATGAACAAATCTGAAACACTAGTGAAGTAAAGCCAATTTGTTTACAAAATGAGGTCAATTTTGACGAACTCTTCACGTATCGGCGGGTGAGCAGAGACCTTTAGGGCTGTTGTGAGCAAGGTGTGATGGGCTGCCGGAGTGTCGTTTTGCGATAGCACGCTGGTCTGGTTGGGCATGAGCAGATCTCCGTGATGCGACCCGCAGCGCGTGGGTATCGGCCCCGCGCGGTTACGCCATGGCATGGCCGCGGGCTGTTCCGTGGGGTCATTCGCTGCAGCAGATGACAGGCCCGCCCTGCGCGCCCTGCGTTGGCGCCGCGACGGGCGATGAGGATTCCGCGCGGCATCGAGGCCGGGCCATCCGTTCCGGCGTGACGCGCGGTCGCGCGCTGAACTCTCGGGCCGTGTTGTCGCGTGGTCACAGGCGCGAGCGGTGCTGGCGCCGGGAACGGTCGATCCGGGGTGACGTTCTCTAGGGTGAGACGACGGGCGTGTCGTCTTTACCGTCCGAAGGCCTGCGCTTCGCATGCATCGCCATGTTCGCAGAGCGCATCCGATGGATCTTCTATCGCGCGCAACGGGCGGAGCAGTCGGCAGCGACCCGGCGCCGTGGTGGCGAGCGCATTTGCCGGTTGACGCTCGCGGCCGCGGCATGCGCGAATAGTGCATGACCACTGTGCTTCTGAGCCTGGGCAGCAACCTGCGCCCGCATCACCACCTGGCCGCGGCGATCGCGGCGCTGCGCCGGCAGTTCGGCGCGATCGTCGTGTCGCCGACCTATCGCACCGCAGCGGTCGGTTTCGATGGGCCGGCGTTCCTCAACAATGCAGTGGCACTGCAGACCGATTGGGAGCTGGCGCCGCTGGATACCTGGCTGCACGCGTTGGAGGATGCGCACGGCCGCGACCGCAGCGGCCCGCGCTTCAGCGACCGCACCCTGGATATCGACGTGGTGTTCTACGGCGATCGCATCGTCGAAGGTCCCGGCCACCTGCGCATCCCCCGCCCCGAGCTGCGCCACGCCTTCGTGCTCAAGCCGCTGGCCGACATCGCCGCGGACTTCGTCGATCCTGTCAGCGGCCAACGCCTTGGTGCGCTGTGGCAGGCGCATGCGGAGCATGGCAAGGCGTTCGAGGTGGTGGAGTTGGTTGAGTAGTGGGGATTCGGGATTGGGGATTCGCAAAAGCGGATACCCGATGCGCTCTCGCCGTTGCTGCTGCCTGAAGCGAATCCCGAATCCCTACATCCCGAATCCCTGCTTCACAGCGAATCCCCAATCCCGAATCCCCAATCCCGGCCTCACATCAGCCCGCGCCCCCCATCCAGCCGCAAGGTCTGTCCGGTGACGAAGCTGGCGTCGTCGAGCAGCCAACGCACGGCCTCGGCGATTTCCTCGACCTGGCCGGTGCGCGCCAGCGGGGTGCGTGCCAGCAGTGCCTGTTGCGCGGCGGCGTCCTTGCCGGCGTCGGGCCACAGGATCGCGCCGGGGGCGATGGCGTTGACCCGCACCTGCGGTGCCAGTTCCAGTGCCAGCGAGCGGGTCAGCATCGCCAGGGCGGCCTTGGCCGCGCTGTACAGCGGATGCGCGCGCAGCGGCTGTTCGGCGTGCAGGTCGGTGAGGTTGACGATCGCGCCGCCATGCTGGCGCAGCTGCGGGGCCGCGGCCTGCGCCAGGAACAGCGGGGCGCGCGCGTTGACCGCGAACAGGTCGTCCCACTGCGCTGGCGTGGCGTCATGCAATGGCGTGGGATAGAAGTTGGAGGCGTTGTTGACCAGCGCATCGAGCCGGCCAAAACGCGCCACGCATCGCGTCACCAGCTCGGGCAGGCGTGCGGTGTCGCGCAGATCGGCCTGCAGGGTCAATGTGCTGCCGGTGCGCACGGTTTCCAGTTCCTGCGCCAGCGCGTGCAGCTCGGCCTGCGAGGTGTGCGCATGCAAGGCGACGTCGTAGCCGGCCGCATGCAGGCGCCGGGCAATGCCGGCGCCGATGCGCCGCGCGCTGCCGGTGATCAGGGCGACTTTGGTCTGGGTCATGTACGGGTTCCATGCTCGGCTATGCTGTGCATTGTCCACGCAATCCGGCACCGCATGCCCACCGACCTTCCTTTGCCCGATGCCACCGCATTGGCCCACAGCGAGCGCCTGGCCGCGCATGTGCGCGCCGAGATCGCCGCCGCCGGCGGGGCCATTCCCTTCTCGCGTTTCATGGAGCTGGCGCTGTACGCGCCCGGCCTCGGCTACTACAGCGCCGGCAGCAGCAAGTTCGGCGAAGAGGGCGATTTCGTCACGGCGCCGGAACTGGGGCCGCTGTTCGCCGCGACCGTGTCCAATGCATTGGCGCCGGTGCTGCAACAACTCGGGCCGCAGGCACGCATGCTGGAGGTGGGCGGCGGCAGCGGCGCCTTCGCCGAGGTCATGCTCAAGCGCCTGCTGGCGCTGGATGCGTTGCCCGAGCGCTACGCGATCCTGGAACCCAGTGCCGACCTGCGCGAACGCCAGCGCGAGCGCTTGGCGCGCACGCTGATCCCGCCGGTGTTCGATCTGGTGGAGTGGCTGGACCGGCCGTTCGACGACGACTGGAACGGCGTGCTGTTCGCCAACGAGGTGATCGATGCCTTGCCGACGCCGCGCTTCGCGCTGCGCGACGGCGAAGTGTTCGAGGAGACCGTGACCCTGGACGGCGAGGGCCGCTTCCGCCGCGGCGAACAGCCGGCCGACCCGCTGCTGGCGGCGGCGGTGCGGCACATCGAGCGCTATCTGCAGGTGCCGTTCGCCGACGGCTACCGCTCCGAGCTGCTGCCGCAGTTGCCGTACTGGATCCAGGCGGTGGCCGGCGGCCTGCGCAGCGGCGCGATGCTGTTCGTGGACTACGGCTATCCGCGCCGCGAGTTCTATCTGCCCGAGCGCGACGACGGCACCTTGCGCGCGTTCTACCGGCACCGCACGCACGCCGACCCGTACCGCTGGCCGGGCCTGCAGGACCTGACCGCGTCGGTGGACTTCACCGCGCTGGCCGAGGCCGGCACCGGAGCGGGCTTCGACCTGGCCGGCTACTGCAACCAGGCCAGCTTCCTGCTCGGTAACGGCCTGGACGCGCTGCTGGCCGAGGCCGAGGCGCGCGGCGACGAAGCCGCGCAACTGCGTCTGCGCCAGCAGGTGAAGCGGCTGACCCTGCCCAGCGAGATGGGCGAGCGCTTCCAGGTGATGGGCTTCGAGCGCGACGTGTCGCTGGCACCGGCGTTCCTGTCCGGCGACCTGACCTGGCGGCTGTGATGGCGGCGGTGCGCGCCTTCCGTTGGCCCTGGTTGTGGCTGGGGCTGTGGTGGCTGGGCATCGCGGTGCTGATCTACGTGTGCATGATGCCGCACCCGCCGCAATTGTCGGACCTGCCCGACAGCGACAAGGCCGAGCACTTCATTGCCTACCTGCTGCTGGCCGCCGCGGCGGTGCAGGTCTATGCCGGGCCACGCGCCTGGGCCTGGGCTGCGCTGGGCCTGCTGGCGCTGGGCGTGGGCATCGAGTTCGCGCAGGGCGCCTGGACCACCACGCGCTCGGCCGATCCGCTGGATGCGCTGGCCGATGCCCTGGGCGTGGCGGCCGGCATGGCCACCGCGGCCACGCCGTGGCGCGATCTGCTCTGGCGGCTGGAGCGCGGCAGCCTGCGCCGTCGCTGACGATGTCGCCGCGCGGTCTACGGCGTCGGCCAAGTTGTGGAATTCCCGGCCGCGCGCAAGGCGCGGCAGGCGCGCGGCAGCCTAGAGTGCCGGCGCCGGGCAGACTGCCCGGTCGCCGCGCGGCGACTCCGCGCGCCTGTGCAGGAGAACACGCATGCAAGCACGCCACTCCCCCCGTGCCGCGCGCGGCGCCGGCCTGTTCGCCGCGCTGTGCCTGGCCGCCAGCGCCACCCCCGCCAGCGCGGCCTGGAACGATGTCTGCAGCGGCACCGCCACCTACACCAGCTCCGGCTATTCCGGCGGCGCCCTGCTGCTGGATCCCATCGATCCCACCGCGCCGATCACCGCGTTGAATCCGACGCAGCTCAACTACGGCGGAATCCAGGCGGCGCTGGCCGGCGCCTACCTGCAGGTGCAGGGACCGCGGGGTACGGTCACCGTCTACGTCACCGACCTGTATCCGGAAGGCGCCGACTGCGGGCTGGATCTGTCGCCCAATGCCTTCGCCGCGATCGGCGACACCAGCGCCGGGCGCATCCCGATCCGCTGGCAGGTGGTGGCCGCGCCGGTCAGCGGCAACGTGGTGTACCGGATCAAGGAGGGCAGCTCGCAATACTGGGCGGCGATCCAGGTGCGCAACCACCGCTATCCGGTGGTGAAGTTCGAATACAAGAAGAACGGCGACTGGATCAGCCTGCCCAAGACCGCGTACAACCATTTCGTCGGCGAGCAGATGGGCGCGCAACTGCTGGAAATCCGCCTCACCGACATCCGCGGCCAGGTGGTCACCGATACGCTCGCCGCGCTGCCCAGCCAGGGCGACAAGGACGTGTACTTCGCCGACGGGCACGTGCAGTTTCCGCGCTGAAGCACGGTCGCGCATGCGCTATCGGTAGACGCGCGCCTGCGTCGCGGAGATGGCTCCGCGGTGCAGGCGCGTTGCTGGCTCAGAACTTGAAGTGCACCGTCGCCATGTAGCGGCGGCCGTTGTGGTAGCGCCCGACCGGATGGTCCTTGTCGCCCAGGTACTGCAGGTATTCCTCGTCCAGCAGGTTCTGCGCGTCCAGTTGCAGCGACCACTGCGCATTGATCGCGTAGCCCACGCTGGCGCCCAGGTCGGTGTAGTCGTCAACGCTGGCCGGCGCGGCGCCGGCGACGTAGCCGCCGGCCAGGTAGCTGTCGCGCCAGTTCAGGCTGATCCGCGCGTTCCACGGCCCCTTCTCGTAGTACGGGCTGAAGGCGACGCTGTTGCGCGACTGGTAGGGCAGTGGGTTGCCGCTGTTGTTCTCGCCGCTGGCGTAGGTGTAGTTGGCGGACAGGCCGAAGCCGCTCTCGCCGAACGGCTGCTGGTAGGCCAGGGTGAAGCCCTTGACCTTGCCGTCGCCGGCGTTGCGCGGGCGCTGGATGCTGTAGTCGCAATAGCCGTCGGCGGTGCAGCCGTTGCTGCCGAGCAGTTGCGCCCAGGTCTGCGGCGACGTGTCGCGGATCGCGTTGTACTGGCGCTCGATGGTGGCCGAGGTGTCGATGTAGTTGTCGATCTTCTTGTAGAAGATGGACCACGCCACCACCGCCTGCGGCGCGAAGTAGTACTCGGCCGAGAGATTGAAGTTCCACGATTCGTAGGGCGAGAGCTCGGCATTGCCGCCGCTGCCGGTGAGCGTGGTGTCGTTGAGGAAGGTGTTGTTGACCATCTGGTTGTACGGCGCCCAGGCGATCACCTTGCCGGCGCCGAAGCGGAACACCCAGTCGTTGTCGGTGTCGTAGGCCAGGTTCAGCGACGGCAGCAGGAAATGCTCGGTCTGCGTGCGGGACTGCCACTTGCTGTCCAGGTCCTGCAGGGTCGGCGTGCCGCTGTAGACGAAACCGCTGCCCTCGGTCTTGGAGCGCACGTAGCGCAGGCCCAGGTTGCCGCGCAGGCCGCCGTTGGAGAAATTGAGCTGCGCGTAGGCGGCGTTGTTGGTCTGCTGCAGCGCCCAGGTGTTGTTGAGGTAGCTGGACGGGTCGGGATTGGCGTAGTCGACCGGGCTGTTGCGGATCCAGTCGATCACGTTGCCGCGCCCGGCCTGCACGTGCTGGCCCTGATCGGGATAGAACCCGCGGATGTCGGTCAGGCCGATGGTGCCGATGTCGGCCAGCGTGGCGGGGGTGACGCCGCCGTACACGTTGAGCGCGAAGTCTTCGTCGTGCTTGCCCTGGCGCACGCCGACCAGCAACTGGTTGAACACGCCGTCGAACTGCAGGTCCAGATCGAGTTGGCCGTAGCGGTCCTTGCTCTGGGTGGAGAACACGCCGTTGTTGCCGATCCAGCCGCCGGCCGAACCCCAGTTGGCCGGATTGCGCGCGGCCGCCGCATCGTCGAAGCGGATGCCGCGATCCAGGTCCCAGCGGAAGCCGCCGTTGTAGAACGGCTCGATGAAATACTGTGCCAGGTGGTCGTTGTCGGACTTGCTCTGGCCGACCTGGCCGCGCAAGGTCCAGCGTTCGCCGCGGTAGGCGCCGCGCAGGTCCAGGCCCTTGGTGGTCACCTGCGACTGGCGCACGTTGTTGTCGTAGATCACCGTGCCGCCGCCCGCGCTGGCGTTGGCGCTGGAATGGCCGCTGTTGACCACGCCGTTGCGCACGTCGCCCAATGCGTCGACCGCGGCCACGGTGCCCGGGTTCCAGGTCAGGAAGCTGTACATCGACTGGTTGTAGTTGTCGAAGTCTTCCTTGATGTACAGGCCGCTGAGGTTGAACTCCAGCGCGTCGCTGGGCTTGAGCTGCAGGTTGAGCACCGCGCTGTCGCGCTTGCGGTCCTGCTGGAACCAGGCGGCGTTGATCGAGTTGGGCACGTCGGCATCGGCGGGCACGCCGGCGGCGTTGGCGAAGGTGCTGGCCTTGGCGTAGCCGAACACCTCCAGGCCTTGGCGGTCCACGCGCTCTTCGTAGTGCTGCGCGGAGACCGCGACGCCGAAGGTTTCCTGCGGATTCTTCCAGCTGTACAGCAGCGAGGCGTTGGGCTTGCCCTCGCTGGCCTGCTGGCTGTAGCTGTAACCCACCGAGCCGGCGATCTCGTTGGCCTTCAGGTCCAGCGGCTGGCGGCTGTGCATCAGCACGGTGCCGCCGAGGCTGCCCTCGGTCAGCCGCGCCTCGGTGGACTTGACGATCTCCGCGCGGCCCAGGATCTGCGGCGACAGCAGGGTGTAGTCGAAGCCGCGGTTGGGCTGCTCGCCGTACAGCCAGATCGCCTGCGCCACCGGGTGGCCGTCCAGGAACGACAGGTTGAGGCTGGGATCGGTGCCGTCGATGCTGACCCGCTCGCCCTGGCCGAAGCGGCGGTCGATGGTGACGCCCGGGATCTGCGCGAACGCTTCGGCGACGTTGGTGCTGGGGAACTTGCCGATGTCCTCGGCGGTGATCGCCTCGGACACGGTGACGTTGTTGCGCTTGGTGTCCAGCGACTTCTCCAGGCTGGCGCGAATGCCGACCACCTGGACCGCGTCCAGATCGGTGGCGGCGGAGTCGGCCTGCTGCGCCTGCGCGGCGAAGGCGAGGACGCTGGCGGCGATGGCCGCGGACAGGACGGAATGGCGATATTGCATGATGTCTCTCCCTCATCATTCAATGAATCAACGCGATTGCGCGGACGTCGGGCCGCGTGCCGGAGTTGCCTGTTGCCTTACTGCCTGTGGTGCGGAAGCGGGTTGGAGTGCCGGGTGATGCGGAACGCGGAGGCCGTGTCGCGTTGCGCAGGAAGGCGGGTGCTGCCGGTGTCGCGCAGACGCGCGTTCCTCAAGGGCTCCGGCGTGTTCAGGGCGAGATGGCGTGAATCGGGTGCGGATGACGGCGACGCCGCCCGTGGCGATCGATCGGACCACGCACCGACAGCGAGATGCCGCAGCCATCGCGACAGGGGGCTTGGCGCGGCATGCGCCGACGGCCGCAAGCCGGGCAGGGCGGGCCGCCGTCTCTGCTCATGCCACGAAGTGCCGCGTGCGACACGCGGTACGCGCATCCGGATCATTGCGATCACATGCCTCCCCTGGCCCCGCTTTCGCGCCGCACATGCGCGGCTACACCCCCGTGTGCGCCGATTCTTACGAGGCTATGACAACGATGTCAAGTCTTGGCAGGAAAATTTGTCTGGTTCTGGTTTTGCCACAAAAAATCGGTATTGGATCCCGGAAAGAATGTTGCGCCGGGGGAGAAATGCATGGTTATCAAGTGGTTGTGCGAGCGGTCGGGCGGGTTCGCGACCGTGCACAGATGAGAATGCAGTGCGGTTATGTGGCATCGCACAAAATTGGTCTCGTTGTCACAATTGGTGCGGCATAGGTATCGTGACAACGATGCGTGGAAAATGCCGCGCCGGAAATATTTTATCCGCGCATGTAATTGATAAATAAGAAATTTACTGAGATCCGCGTGCGAGTCCAGGCGTCATTGTGCGATTTCGTGCGGCACGGCGTTGACACAATCTTTCTAAGACCATAAGAATCGAGGCGCCTGGAATTGGTCCTTGCCAATTCGGGCTCGATCCGTCCAGCAGCACATGCAGTCGCCCGTTCCGGGGAAGGGACGGGGACGCGCCTCCCGCAAGACAGGGCGCAGGAAACAGACAGAACGCTTCATCGATTCCGTGTCCGCACGGACGGCATCGCCCTGCGCGTCGCGTGGGGCGCGATGGAGGGTGCTGCCTGCCGATCGCCGCCCTGGATGTCAGCCGTCGTCGTGCCGATCAGCCATCAACCAGGATAGCCCAATGCCACATGTCGCCCGCTCCCGTTCGCATTGTTGTCCCCTGTCCGTCCTCGCCAGCGCCATCGCGTTCGGCCTGCTCAGTACCGGTGCGCAGGCGCAGGAAGCGCCAGCGTCCGATTCGATTTCCCAGCTCGATACGGTGACCGTCACCAGTTCCTACCAGAAGAGCCTGATCACCGCGCTGGACAACAAACGCGCAGACGCGCGCATGACCGACGGCATCTCGTCGGAGGACATCGGCAAGTTCCCGGCCGAGAACATCGCCGAGGCGATCCAGCGCATTCCCGGCGTGCAGATCTCCACCATCAACGGCCGCGGCTCGACCATCAGCATCCGCGGCCTGGGTCCGCAGTACTCGGCCACCACGATCAACGGCCAGACCATCAAGAGCGCCGATTTCACCGACGGCTTCCGCTACGACATCATCCAGCCGGAAGTGGCCGCGGCGATCGAAGTGATCAAGTCGCCCTCGGCGGACATGGACGCCGGCGGGCTGTCGGGCACGGTCAACATCGAGACCACCAAGCCGCTGGACTACAAAGAGCGCAAGCTGATCTTTTCGGCGAAGGAGCAGTATTCCGAATTCGCCGGCGGCGCGCCGACGCCGAAGGGCGTGCTGACCTACATCGACCAGTTCCATCTGGCCGACGGCGGCGAACTGGGCGTGTTCGTCAACGCCGGCTACCAGAAGCTCAAGGACCGCGCCGACTACCTGTGGATCGACCGCTGGTACACCCAGGACACCGGGGACGGCACGCTCTACATCCCGCGCCGTCCGCGCTACCGCTCGATCGAGCGCGAGACCGACCGCAAGATGCTCACCGCCGGGCTGCAGTGGAAGCCCAACGACCGGCTGGAGATGAACCTGACGGCGCTGTACTCGCAGGACAAGACCGACAACGACATGAACCAGTTGGTCTACTCCTTCGAACGCAATTACCTGAGCGTGCTGCAGACCGACGGCCTGACCGCGACCAAGGTGTCGGCGTCCAACTACTGGCTGGAGAACAACCGCCAGCTCGAGCGCCACGACCTGACCTCGCAGCTGCTGACCTGGGACGCGCGCTGGAAGGGCGACGCATGGACCTTCAGCGGCGTGGCCAACTACACCGAAGGCAAGACCGACGAGGACGAGCGCGCGGCGATCCTCGGCCGCAAGCCGACCGCGACGCTGTTCGACATGTCCAACCCCGGCGCGATCTCGCTGACCACCGATGCCGACGCCACCGATGCCAGCGCCTGGAACAAGGCCAACCTGGTCCGCGACGAGTACCCCAACGGCGCGATCAACGCGCTGCGCAACAAGGAATGGTCGCTGCAGTTCGATGCCGAGCGCTACGTCGGCAACGGCTTTCTCGACGCGATCAAGGTCGGCACCAAGTTCCGCCGCGAGACCTTCGACCGCAACGTCTGGCGCCGCGACTTCCTGTACCTGATCAACTCCGGCGCGGTGTCCGGCTACGGCATGTTCCCGGAGCTGTCGGCGGCCAGTTCCAACGTCAGCAACTTCCTCGACGGCAACCTGGCCTCGCAGAGCGACTGGGTGGCACCGGACGTCTACGCCTACGCCAGGGCGTTGGCCGCCTCCGGCATCACCGTGCCGGTGCTGTTCGCGCCGCAGGCCAGCTACCACATCCGCAACGACATCTTCTCCGCGTATGCGCTGGCCAAGATCGACACCGACCTGGGCAGCATGCGCCTGCGCGGCAACGTCGGCGTGCGCTACGAGAACACCAAGCGCACTACCGACACCTACCTGACCACCGCCTCGCAGTACAGCGAGGATGCCAACGAGGTGGTCGGCACCGAGCGCGCGCCGTACGACTACCACAACTGGCTGCCCAGCCTGAACCTGGTGCTGGACATGCGCGAGGACCTGCTGCTGCGCCTGGCCGCCGGCAAGGTGCTGGTGCGGCCGATTCTGGACAGCAACACCGCCATCGCCACGACCATCTCCTCCGGCAGCAACACCGGCGGCACCACCACCTACGACGTGTCGCTGGGCCAGACCGACCTGAAGGCGCTGACCGCCGACCAGGCCGACCTCAGCCTGGAGTGGTACTACGGGCAAGGCGGCGGGCTGACCCTGGCCGGCTTCTGGAAGAACGTCAAGAACGGTACCTTCAACAGCATCGTCTGCCCGGCCACGTTCAACGGCACGGCGCTGTCCACCAATGGCGCCGGCGACTGCGTGGACGGCGGCGGCAACATCTACGAGATCACCGCCACCCGCAACGACCCGAGCAAGGTCAAGATCAAGGGCTACGAACTGGGCTGGACGCAATCGTTCGATGCCTGGCTGCCGATCCCCGGCTTCGGCCTGACCGCCAACTTCACCCGGGTGATCCCGCAGCGCGACACCGACTTCAAGATCCGCAACCTGTCGGAGAAGACCTGGAACGCCACCGGCTACTGGGAGAACGCGATGTTCTCCGCGCGCCTGTCGCTGAACCACCGCAGCGAGTACGAGCAGGACAGCAGCGACAGCTTCTTCGCCCGCGAAGGCCACACCATGAAGGCGCGCACCCAGGTCGACGCGGTGCTCGGCTACCAGGCCACCGACAAGCTCAGCTTCCAGCTCGGCGCGCTCAACCTGACCAACAAGAAAGAAGAGGCGTACAAGGACATCAGCAGCCGCTGGCAGATGACCGGGGTCACCGGCCGCAGCTTCTACGTGTCGATGCAGTGGGACATCCTGTGAGGGCGGCGCACGCGCCTGCGGGCTAGCGCGACCCTGGCCCGGCGCCGCGGTGGCGCCGGGCGCTCGATCCGATGAGGACAAGCGCATGCAACGAAGAACGTTCCTGGCCGGCAGCGCCGGCGCCGGCCTGCTGCTGGCACTGCCGCGCGGAAGCTGGGCCGGCATGGCGGCGTCCGCGGGCATCGCCGGCAGCGGCGCCGCCGCGGTGGCGGCCGTGCCGGGGCTGACGCTCGCGGCCGATCCCGGCCTGTTCTGCCTGGACGAGGGCTGGCGTTTCCACGAAGGCGACATCCCGTTTCCGCCGATCACCGGTCAGGACGCCAGCTACGACAACGCCAAGGCCGGCAAGGCCTGGGGCGCGGCCGCCGGCGATTTCGACGACAGCCAGTGGCGGCAACTGCGGCTGCCGCACGATTTCGCCATCGAGCAGCCGATCGAGGCCAGCGCCAACGTGGCGCAGGGCTATCGTCGCCGCGGTATCGCCTGGTACCGGCGCAGCCTGCGGCTGGACCAGGCGCAGCGCGGCAAGGCGCTGGAACTGCGCCTGGACGGCGTCGCCAGCCGCGCCACGGTGTGGGTCAACGGCCTGCTGATGGCGCGTGGCTGGAGCGGCTACGACGGCCTCGCCATCGACATCAGCGCGATCGCACGCTATGGCCAGGATCTCAACACCATCGCGGTGCGCGTGGACGCCGAGGCGATGGACGGGTGGTGGTACGAGGGCGCCGGGCTCTACCGGCATACCTGGCTGGCGGTGCGCGATGCCCTGCATATCGTCGGCGACGGCGTGCATGCGGTGCCGCGCGCCGGGGCCGACGATCGCTGGACGCTGCCGGTGACGGTCACCGTCGCCAATGTCGGCGAACAGGCCGATGCGGCGCGGCTGGAAACCACGCTGTACGACGCGCAGGGCACGGTGGTGGCGCAGGGCAGTACCGCGCTGCAGGCCGGCGCACTGGCGCAGGCGGAGGCGCAGGTGGTGTTGCAGGTAGAGCGGCCGCAGCGCTGGGACGTGGCCGCGCCGCACCTGTACCGGCTCGCGACGGTGCTGCGCAGCGAAGGCCGCGAGCGCGACCGCCGCGAATGCGCGATCGGCTTTCGCACGCTGCGCTTCGATGCGCAGCAAGGCTTCTTCCTCAACGAGCGGCCGCTCAAGATCAAGGGCGCCTGCCTGCACCAGGACCATGCCGGGGTCGGCGTGGCGGTGCCGGACAGCCTGCTGGAATTCCGCATCCGCCGGCTCAAGGCGCTGGGCTGCAACGCGATCCGCCTGCACCACGCGGTGGCCGCCGAACTGCTCGACGTGTGCGACCGGCTGGGCATGCTGGTGATGGCCGAGAACCGCGTGTTCAATCCCGCGCCCGACTATGCCGCGCAACTGCGCTGGCTGGTGCGCCGCGACCGCAACCGCGCCTGCGTGTTCCTGTGGTCGGTGTTCAACGAAGAGCCGATGCAGGGCACCGCCGCCGGCTACGAGATGGTGCGCCGCGCGGTTGCGTTGGTGCGCACCTTGGACGACAGCCGCCCGGTGACCGCGGCGATGAACGACGGCATGCTGACCCAGCGCAACGCGGCCCATGCGGTGGACGTGGTCGGCTTCAACTACCGCCAGTTCAACTACGACCGGGTGCATGCGGCGATGCCGCACACGCCGCTGCTGTCCAGCGAGGACACCAGTGCGTTCCAGACCCGCGGCGCCTGGTTCACCGACATGGATGCGCACGTCATCGCCGAGGACGATTCGGTCGCCGCGCCCTGGGGCAACACCCATCGCCAGTCTTGGAAACTGATCGACGAGCGGCCCTACCTGGCCGGCAGCTTCGTTTGGACCGGCTTCGACTATCGCGGCGAGCCGACCCCGTTCGAATGGCCCTCGGTGTCCTCGTTCTTCGGCATCATGGACCTGTGCGGCTTCCCGAAAGGCGCTTATTGGTTGCGCCAGGCGCAGTGGATCGACGATGCGCCGGTGCTGCAGTTGCTGCCGCACTGGAACTGGCCGGGCCGCGAGGGCATCCCGATCAAGGTGATGGCGTTCTGCAACGCGCAGCAGGTGGAGCTGTGGCTCAACGGCCGCTCGCAGGGGCGGCAGGCGGTGGACCGGATCGCGATGAACACCTGGCAGGTCGTGTACGCGCCCGGCGTGCTGGAAGCGGTGGCGTACCGCGACGGGCGCGAGGTCGCGCGGCAGCGGGTGCAGACGGTCGACGCGCCGGTGGCGCTGCGGCTGACCCCGGACCGGCTGCGCATGCGCGGCGACGGCCGCGACGCGCAACCGATCACCCTGGAGGCGGTGGATGCGCAAGGCCGCCACGTGCCGTTCGCCGACGCGCAGATCACGCTGCAGATCGAGGGCGGGCGCCTGCTCGGCGTCGGCAACGGCGACCCGAACCGGCATGCGCCCGACAACGTGCCGCAGGTGCAGTTGTTCAACGGCCTGGCGCAGGCCATCGTCGAGGCCGGCAGCGATCGCCGCCGGCTGCGCATCGAGGCAAGCGCGCCGGGCCTGCGGGCGGCGCAGGCGAGCATCGCGCTGGAGGCGGCGCCGCCGCCGCTGTCGTTGCCGCCGGCTGCCGCGGCGATGGTGGTGGGCGGCTGGCGGCATACCCTGCCGTTCGCCGCGCCGCCGGATCCGGCGCTGCCGCGCGCGCCCAACGACAACAACAGCTGGAGCTTCTGCCAGCCCGGCAACCTGGAGACGCGTGCCGAGCGCGACGGCTACGTGCTGTATCGGACCGCGTTCACGCCCTGGGCCGGGATCCAGCAGCGTGGTGGCCGGCTGCGGCTGGGCCGCGCGACCGGCGCGGTCCAGGTGTATCTGGACCGGCAGCGGGTCGCCAGCGTGGCCGCGGGGCAGCCGGTGTCCCTTCGGTTGCCGCCAGCGTCCGGCGAACGCGTGCTGGCCGTGGTGATGCAGGTGACGGCCGGAACGCCGTTCGGCTTCGACGATGTCGCGACAGTGGAGTATTGAGCCAATGAAACGTGCTTTCCGCCAGATCTTCCCGCATGGCCATGCCGGGCTGCGCCGCGTCCAGGCGCTGTCGATGCGCGCGCATGCCGTGCTGTTGCTGCTGGCCTGTGCGCTGCTGGTGCCGGTCGCGTCCGCCGCGGCGGCGCAGGACGTGCAGGACGCGCAGGGCGATGCCGCGCGCGGCGTGCTGCTGCGCACGCTCGGCCCGCGCGCGGCCGAGCTACAGCTGCAACGGCAGCCGCGCGGCCGCGGCAACGACTGGTACCAGGTCGCCGCCGAGGCCGGCGCGCTGCGCGTGTCCGGGTCGTCCGAAGTGGCGCTGGCGCATGGCGCCTACAGCTATCTGCAGTCGATCGGCGCGGCATCGGTGAGTTGGGAAGGCAGCCGGATCGCCTTGCCTGCGGCCTATGCGGACTTCCGCGGGCAGCGGACGGCCACCCCGTTCGCGCACCGCGCCTACCTCAACGTCTGCACCTACGGCTACACCACGCCGTGGTGGGACTGGGCGCGCTGGGAGCGCGAGATCGACTGGATGGCCCTGCACGGCATCGACATGCCGCTGGCGATGGAAGGCCAGGAGTACGTGTGGCAGGCGCTGTGGCGCGAGTTCGGGGTGGCCGATGCGGAGTTGGCGCAGTACTTCTCCGGCCCGGCGTTCGCGCCGTGGCAGCGCATGGGCAACATCGAGGGCTACGACGCGCCGCTGCCGCAGCAGTGGATCGAGGACAAGCATGCCCTGCAGTTGCGCATCCTGCAGCGCATGCGCGCACTGGGCATGAAGCCGGTGCTGCCGGCCTTCGCCGGCTACGTGCCGAAGGCGTTCGCGCAGGCGCATCCGCAGGCGCGCATCTACCGCATGCGCGCCTGGGAGGGCTTCCACGAGACCTATTGGCTGGATCCGGCCGATCCGCTGTTCGCACAGATCGCGCAACGCTTCATCCAACTCTACGACCGCACCTACGGCAAGGGCACCTACTATCTGGCCGATGCGTTCAACGAGATGCTGCCGCCGATCGCCGCCGACGGCAGCGACGCGCGCCTGGCCAGCTACGGCGACAGCACCGCCAACACCGCCAAGGCCGCGCCACCCGAGGTGCCGCCGGCGCAGCGCGACAAGCGCCTGGCCGAATACGGCCGCGCGCTGTACGCCTCGATCCATCGCGCCAATCCGGATGCGGTGTGGGTGATGCAGGGCTGGCTGTTCGGCGCCGACCGCCACTTCTGGACGCCGCAGGCGATCGCCGCGTTCCTGCGCGAGGTGCCCAACGACAAGCTGCTGGTACTGGACATCGGCAACGACCGCTACCCCGGTACCTGGAAGCTCTCCGACGCGTTCGACGGCAAGCAATGGATCTACGGCTACGTGCACAACTACGGCGGCAGCAATCCGGTGTACGGCGACCTGGCGTTCTACCGGCAGGACCTGCGCGCACTGCTCGCCGACAAGGACAAGCAGCACCTGGTCGGCTTCGGCGCGTTCCCGGAAGGGCTGCACACCAATTCGGTGGTCTACGAATACATGTACGCGCTGGCCTGGGGCGCACAGCAGCGCCCGTTGCAGGACTGGCTCGACGACTACACCCGCGCCCGCTACGGACACACCTCGCCGGCCTTGCGCGCGGCCTGGGACGACCTGCAGGCCTCGGTGCTGTCGACCCGCTACTGGACGCCGCGCTGGTGGCGCAGCCGGGCCGGCGCCTACCTGCTATTCAAGCGGCCGACGCTGGACATCGGCGACTTCGATGAGGCCCCCGGCGATCCGCCACGGTTGCGCCGCGCCCTGCAGCAATTGCTGGCGCTGGCGCCGGAATATGCCAACGCGCCGTTGTATCGCTACGACCTGGTCGACTTCGCCCGCCACTACGCCACCGGTCGCGTGGACGCGCAGTTGCAGCAGGCGGTGGCCGCCTACCGACGCGGCGACGTCGCGGCCGGCGACGCCGCGACTGAAAGGGTGCGCGAAGCGGTGACGCAACTCGACCGTCTGGTCGGCGGCCAGCAGGAGACCCTGTCAAGCTGGCTCGACGCCGCGGCTGACTATGCCAAGACGCCGCAGGATGCCGCGTACTACCGGCGCGACGCCAAGGCGCAGGTCAGCGTGTGGGGCGGCGAGGGCAATCTTGGCGACTACGCGTCCAAGGCCTGGGAGGGCATGTACGCCGACTACTACCTGCCGCGCTGGACGTTGGCGCTGCAGATGCTGCGTGACGCGGCGGTGGCCGGCGGCAGCGTGGACGAGGCGCAGCTGCAGCAGCGCCTGCGCGCCTGGGAGCGCGACTGGGTGGCGCGCGACACGGCCTACGCGCGGCAGGCGCCGGCCGATCCGGTCGCCGCGGTGCGTGCGCTGCTGCAACAGGTGGATGCGCCATGAGCGCCGTGCCCGCCAGCCCTCCCGCCGCGGCGCCGTCGCGCGAACGCTTCCTGTCGCTGGACGTGTTCCGCGGCCTGACCATCTTCCTGATGATCCTGGTCAACACGCCGGGCGCCGGCGCCGATGCGTTCGTGCAGCTGCGGCACACGCCGTGGTTCGGTTTCACCGCCGCCGACCTGGTGTTCCCGTCGTTCCTGTTCGCGGTCGGCAACGCGATGAGCTTCGCGCTGGATCGTGGCCAGCCGCTCGGCGCCTTCCTGCGCCGGGTCGGCAAGCGCAGCGCGCTGATCTTCCTGCTCGGCTTCCTGATGTACTGGTTTCCGTTCGTGCACCAGGGCGCCGACGGCCACTGGACCCTCACCGCGATCGACCAGACCCGGGTGCCCGGCGTGCTGCAGCGCATCGCCTTGTGCTACGCGCTGGCCGCGCTGTTGTGCCGCTGGCTGTCGCCGCGCGCCCTGCTGGGCGCCTGCGTCGCGCTGCTGCTCGGCTACTGGGGCGCGCTGTACCTGTGGGGCCAGCCGGGCGCGGAGCTGAGCAAGCTCGGCAACGCCGGCACGCGCCTGGACCTGTGGCTGCTGGACCCGGCGCAGCTGTATCGCAAGGACGGCGGATTCGATCCGGAAGGCCTGCTCGGTACGCTGCCGGCCACGGTCAACGTCATCGCCGGCTACCTGACCGGGCTGTACGTGCGCCACGCCGGCAAGCAGGCGCGCACGGTGCGCTGGCTGCTGCTGGCCGGGATCGCGCTGACGTTGCTGGCCCTGGCCTGGCAGCCGTGGTTCCCGCTGGCCAAGAAGCTGTGGACCGGCTCGTTCGTGCTGCTGACCGTGGGCCTGGACCTGCTGTTGCTGGGCGCACTGCTGTGGGCCATCGAGGTGCGCCATTGGCGGGCCGGCAGCGGCTTCTTCACCGTGCTCGGGCGCAATCCGCTGGCGATCTACCTGTTTTCCGAGCTGTTCGTGGTCTGCCTGCGGCTGATCCCGGCCGGTGCCAGCGGCATGGACCTGTACCAGTGGCTGGGCGTGGAGGTGTTCCAGCGGCTGCTGCCCGGCCCCTGGGGCAGCCTGGCCTGCGCGCTGGCCTACACCCTGCTGTGCTGGGGAATGGGCTGGTGGATGGATCGACGGCGGCTGTACCTGCGGCTGTAGCCCGGCGTGCACGGACCGCGAATTGGTACTATATTGGACATAACGAATTCATGCGGACTGGAGAGCGCGCCATGACCAAGCCCAAGCCGCAGGCCGATCCCCGCCTGCAAGCGCTGGCCGTGGATCCGGACGCGCCGACCCCGCTGTACCTGCAACTGGCCAGCAAGCTGGTGGAGGCGATCAAGGGCGGGCAGTGGAAGCCGGGCGAGGCGCTGCCGGCCGAGCGGCAACTGTGCGAGTACCTGCAGGTGTCGCGAGTGACCCTGCGCCAGGCCGTGGATGCGCTGGTCGAACAAGGCCTGGTGTCGCGCCGCCAGGGCGCCGGCACCTTCGTCACTTCGCACATCCAGCATCAGCTCAGCGGCCTGGCCAGCTTCAGCGAGACCCTGCGCATGAAGGGGCTGGAGCCGGGCACGCGCTGGCTAGAGCGGCGCACGCGCCCGGCGCACGGCGAGGAGATCCTGCGCCTGGGCCTATCGCCGGACACGGTGGTCGCGGCGCTGACCCGTTTGCGCAGCGCCGACGGCCGGGTGATGGCCTACGAGAAGGCGGTGCTGCCGCAGCACGTGGTGCCCGATCCGCACGCCATCGCCGATTCGCTCTACACCTACCTGGACGAGCGCGGCACCCCGGTGGTGCGGGCGCTGCAGTACTTCCGCGCCATCAACCTGCCGGCGCGGCTGGCCGGCCACCTGGGCATGAAGGAAGGCGAGGCGATCCTGCACGTGGTGCGGGTCGGCTACACCCGCGACGGCAGCGCGATCGAACTGACCGACACCTATTGCCACAACGACTACTACGACTTCGTCGCCGAGCTGCGACGCTGATCGCCGAACCCCGCGCCCTCCCGGAGCACGCCCGCCCATGACCACCGCACGGCCCGCCAGTCCCTACGCCTCCATCGCCATCGTCGGCCTGTTGTTCTTCATCATGGGCTTCTTTACCTGGATCAACGGGCCGTTGATCCTGTTCGCCAAGGTCGCCTTCAACGTCAGCGACGCGTTCGCGTTCCTCATCCCGAGCGCGTTCTACATTTCCTACTTCTGCCTGGCGCTGCCTTCTTCGTTCATCCTGAAGCTGACCGGGATGAAGAAGGGCTTGGCCCTGAGCCTGCTGATCATGGCGATCGGTGCCGCCATCTTCGGCCAGTTCACCAATGACCGCTCCTACGTGGGCGCGGTGAGCGGCATCTTCATCATCGGCGGCGGCCTGGCCTTGCTGCAGACCGCGGTCAATCCGTACATCAGCATTCTCGGGCCGATCGACGGCGCTGCGCGTCGTATCGCGCTGATGGGCATCTGCAACAAGGTGGCCGGAGCGCTGGCCACCTATGGCCTGGCGAAAGTGGTCCTGCACGGCATGGAGGATTTTTCGACCCAGATCGAACGGGTGCTGCCTGCGCAGAAGGAAATCCTGCTGCAGGAGTTCGCTGGCCGAATCCACGGCCCGTACATGGCGATCGCCGGCGTCCTCGCCGTGCTGTCTGTCGCCCTCCTGTTTTCGCCCTTGCCCGAGATCAGCCCCGAGAAGGCGAACGCGTCGGCATCGGACGAGCGAAACCGCGACAGCATCTTTGCGTTTCCGCATGTGTGGCTGGGCGCGTTGTGCATCTTCGTGTACGTCGGTGCGGAGGTGATGGCGGGCGATGCGATCGGCATCTATGGCAAGAGCCTCGGTCTGTCGCTCGACTACGCGAAATATTTCACGATCGGCACGCTCGCCTGCATGTTGGCGGGCTACCTGCTCGGCCTGGTGCTGATCCCGAAGTACATCTCCCAGGAAAAGTACCTGTCCTTCTCGGCCTGCCTGGGCATCGTCTTCTCGCTGTGTGCCATGTTGACCGGCGGCTACGTGTCGGTGGCATTCGTGGCCGCGCTCGGATTCGCCAATGCCATCATGTGGCCGGCCATTTTCCCCCTGGCCATCAAGGGCCTGGGCAAGTTCACCGAAAAGGGCGCTGCATTGTTGATCATGGGCATCGTGGGCGGCGCCGCGGTTCCGCAGCTGTTCGCCCATTTGAAGGAGTTCTTCGATTTCCAGGTGGTCTTCGCCGGCTTGATGATCGCCTGCTACCTCTACATCTTGTTCTTTGCGCTGCGCGGTCACCGCGTCGGCCAGGGCGCGGCGCGCTGACGCGCTTTTCCCCCAACTCGGCAAACTATCCAATGCGCAGACCCACCATCAAAGACGTCGCCGAACGGGCGCGGGTGTCGCTGAAGACCGTCTCGCGGGTCATCAACAACGAACCGTCGGTGATGCAGGCCACGCGCTCGCGCGTGCTGCATGCCATCGCCGAACTGGACTACGAGCCGGATCCGTCGGCGCGCAATCTGCGCAGCGGCACCCCGTTCGTGATCGGGCTGGTGTACGACAACCCCAATCCGTACCACATCATCGGCGTGCAGAACGGCGTGCTCGCCGCCTGCCGCGAGACCGGCTTCGGCCTGCAGATCCACCCCTGCGATTCCACCGCGCCGATGCTGGCCGAGGAACTGGCCGAGTGGACCCAGCGTTCGCGCCTGGCCGGGCTGGTGCTGACCGCGCCGATGTCCGAGCGCGCCGACCTGGTCGCGGCGCTGGCCGCGCGCGGGATCAAGACCGTGCGCATCATCGCCGCCACCGAGGATCCGCAGGACGGCCCGTGCGTCTACGTCGACGACCGCGACGCCGCCTACGCGATCACCGAACACCTGATCCAGCTCGGCCACCAGCGCATCGGCTTTCTGTGGGGCGGCACCTCGCACCGCTCCAGCGGCGAGCGCTATGCCGGCTACGAGGCGGCGCTGAAGGACTACGGCATCACCCTGGACAAGCACCTGGTGATCCCCGGCGACTACACCTTCGACGACGGCTTCCGTGGCGCGCGGCGCCTGCTGGCACTGCGCGAACCGCCGACGGCGATCTTCGGCTCCAACGACGAGATCGCCGCCGGCGTGCTGGCCGCGGCCAAGTCGGCGGGCATGAACGTGCCCTACGACCTGTCCATCGCCGGCTTCGAGGACAGCCCGTTCTCGCGCCAGTCGTGGCCGCCGCTGACCACCGCCAAGCAGGCCACCGAGGACATCGCCCGCCATGCCGCGCGCTTGCTGATCAGCCAGTTGCGCAGCGATGCCTACGAAGACCATCCGGCGCCGGTGCACAACCAGGGCTTCGTGCCGCAATTGGTGGTGCGCGGCTCGACTGCGCCCATGCAGCCGCATTCCCAGCCGCATTCCCGCCGTTCCTCCTCCCCCGACCCCACATGACCCTGCCCATGGCGCTGCCCTCCGAAACCGAAACCCTGATGTTCCGCGAAGCCGCGGAAGCCGCCGCGGTCGTCGCCGCGCAGTTCGAGCGCAACCACGCCACGGTGGCCGCACTGGCCGCCTCGCTGCGCGCCGATCCGCCGCCGTTCGTGGTGACCTGCGCGCGCGGCAGTTCCGACCACGCCGCCACCTACGCCAAGTACCTGTTCGAGACCCAGCTCGGCGTGGTCACCGCCTCGGCCTCGCCCTCGGTGGGCTCGGTCTACGAGGCGCCGCTGCAGTTGCGTGGGGCGCTGTACCTGGTGATCTCGCAATCGGGCAAGAGCCCGGACCTGCTGCGCAATGCGCAGGCCGCCAAGGATGCCGGCGCGCGCGTGGTGGCCCTGGTCAACGTCGAGGATTCGCCGCTGGCGCAACTGGCCGACACGGTAATCCCGCTCGGCGCCGGCCCCGAGAAGAGCGTGGCCGCGACCAAGAGCTACCTGGCCTCGCTGGCGGCGATCCTGCAGCTCGGTGCGCACTGGAAGAACGACCCGGCGCTGCTGGGCGCGCTGCAGGAACTGCCGCAGGCGCTGCGCGCGGCCTGGCAGGCCGACTGGCGCTCGCTCACCGACGGCCTGGTCGATGCCCACAACCTGTTCGTGCTCGACCGCGGCCTGGGCCTGGCGGCGGCGCAGGAAGCGGCACTGAAGTTCAAGGAAACCTGCGGCCTGCATGCCGAGGCCTACAGCTCGGCGGAAGTGAAGCACGGGCCGATGGCGCTGGTGGGTCCGGGCTTCCCGGTGCTGGCCTTCGACCAGCCGGACGAGGCCGGCGAGGGCACCCGGCGCCTGGCCGAGGAGTTCCGCGGCCGTGGCGCGCAGGTGTGGCTGGCCAGCGCCGGCGGCGATCTGCCGCTGGTGGCCGCGCCGCACCCGGCCTGTGCGCCGCTGCTGGCGATCCAGAGCTTCTACCGCGCGATCAACGCCCTGGCGCTGCGCCGTGGCTACAACCCGGACCTGCCGCCGCATCTGAACAAAGTGACGGAGACCGTCTGATGACCACGGTGGCGCTGCGCAATGCCCGCGTGCTCGGCGAGGACGGGTTTCTCGACGGCGTCAGCGTGCTGCTGGAGGGTGGGCGCATCCTCGCCCTGCTCGACGACGCCGACCCGCGCGTGGCGGCAGCGCCGGTGCAGCACGACCTGGGCGGCGGCAGCCTGCTGCCGGGCTTCATCGACTTGCAGGTAAATGGCGGCGGCGGCGTGCTGTTCAACAACCGCACCGACGTCGAGGCGCTGCGCCGCATCGGCCAGGGCCATCGCCGCTACGGCACCACCGGCTACCTGCCGACGCTGATCAGCGACGACCTGGAGGTGATGCGCGCGGCGATCGACGCCACCCGCCAGGCCATCGCCGACGGCGTGCCGGGCGTGCTCGGCATCCATCTGGAAGGGCCGTACCTGGCGCCGGCGCGCAAGGGCACCCACAACGCCGACAAGTTCCGCGTGCCCGACGCCGAGGAACTGGCGCTGGCTACCTCGCTGGACAACGGCGTCACCCTGATCACCCTGGCACCGGAACGCGTGCCGCCGGCCAGTATCCGCACCCTGGCCGCGGCCGGCGCGCGCGTGTTCGCCGGCCACACCGCCGCCAGCTACGAAGAGACCCGTGCCGGGCTGGACGCCGGCATCTGCGGCTTCACCCATCTGTACAACGCCATGACCCCGCTGCAGGGGCGCGATCCCGGCGTGGTCGGCGCGGCGCTGGAAGACCGCAACGCCTGGTGCGGGGTGATCGTCGACGGCGTGCACGTGCATCCGGCCAGCCTGCGCGTGGCGCTGGCGGCCAAGCCGCGCGGCACCGTGTTCCTGGTCACCGACGCGATGCCGATGGTCGGCGCCGACAGTCCCGCGTTCGACCTGTACGGCGAAACCATCACCGCCATCGACGGCGTGGTGCGCAATGCCGCCGGCGCCCTGGCCGGCTCGGCGCTGGACATGGCCAGCGCGGTACGCAACAGCGTGCAATGGCTGGGCGTGCCGCTGGAAGAAGCCGCGCGCATGGCCTCGCTGTACCCCGCGCAGTGCGTGGGCCTGGACCACCGCTACGGCCACATCGCGCCCGGCTACCAGGCCGACCTGGTGCTGCTGGATGAGGCGCTGCAGGTCCGCCACACCTGGATCGCCGGCGCGATGGAGTAGGCGGCCGCGGGCACCGCCGCCAACACGGCAGGTGTCTCCCGGCGAGGTGACGATCCTCGGCCTCGGCAGCCAAGGGCTTCCGCCACACCTGTGTGCCGATGCTGTCGCCTGCATGCAGTAGGATCGCGGGCGATCGCCACAGGGGGAGATCGTCATGCGGATCGTGGATACGGTCGTGCCGCGTCTTTGCGGCAGCGGCCAAGATTGGTTCGACGGTGTGTCGCGCATCGCCGCGACCTGGCGAATACAGTGGAAGGGCATCGGCGCCGATGTGCCGCGCGCGCCGCGAGGGCGGCGCCATCAGCACTGGCAGGGGCCCCATCCGCGCAGTGCCGGCGGCATCGGTGCCGGGATCGTTCTGCTGTTGTGGGCCGTGTCCTGGCCGGCCTGGGCGGCGACGGCACCGGCCGCATGCCGGCGGCCTGCGTTGCCGGTGGCCTGTACGGGCCCGAACGCGGTCGGGCGCTTCGTCGCCCGCAATGCCGGCCCTTGGCAGCCCTACGCGTTCGCCGCGCCGCTCGACGTGCCGGCAGGGCAGACCCTGGCCATCGCGATCTGCGGACAGGCCAACCAGACCGTGCAGGATGCGCATTGGCTGGCACAGCCATCGCTGTTGCCGACGCTGGTCCACAGCGTCGGCGCGGACGCCGCGCTGGCGATCCTGGTGCAGGACAGCGCCAATGTGGCGCTGGACGGGCGCCTGACCCTGGGCGAGGACACGCTCGCCGCCGATGGCACGCTGCGCGCGCCGGTGGGGCCGGTGCAGGCCGCGCTGATCGGCACGCTGGTCGACGGCCCCATCGCGGCCGGTGCGCGCATCGACCTGCACCTGCGCGATTCGGCCAACGTCAGCTTGCAGACGGCGCAGAGCCATCTGCATCTGGGTGGCGGCAGCCTGAGCGAACGGTTGATCGCGCCGCGCGATGCGTCGGCCGTGGCCGCCGATGCGGCCTGCCTCGAGGTCGCGGTGGAGCGCAGCGACCGGGTCCGCGGCGGTCGCGGTGTGCTGACGGTCGGCGGCGGCCGCCTGCAGGGCGCGCTGGTCGCGCATCCGCTGCGTGGCAGCCGCGTCGCCGTGCAGGCTGACGACGTGGCCAACGTAGCGGCGGACGAGGTCCGCCTGTTCGCCGGCCAGCTGCTGGACGAGGTACTACAAGCCGGGCCGTGGCTGGGTGGGCAGATCGCGATCGGGCTGGCCAACGTCGCCAACGTCGATGCGCGCGCGCTGGAGATCCAGGATGCGGTGCTGATCGACGAACTGGTTGACGCCGAGCGCGTGGAGAACGCGGCGATCGACCTGCGCCTGAGCGATGCCGGCAGCGCGATTCTCGCCGGCACATTGCGCATCCGCGATGGTGGGCTGATCGACGAGCCGCTGGACGCGTCCGATCTGCTCGCCTCGGACGTGGCGGTGACGCTGCTGCGCAGCGGCAACGCCGTCGCCGCCGATGCGCTGATCGTGGACGGAGAGCTGATCGACGAAGCGATCGACGTCGGTGCGGTGCAGGACGCGGCCTTGTCGGTGCGGTTCGAGGATGCCGGCAATCTGGATGCGGTGACGGCGCGGATCGAGGAGGGCGAATTGATCGACGAGGCGATCGATGCCGCCTCCTTCGACGGCGGTACGCTCACCATCGCGTTCGCGGACAGCGGCAATGTCACCGGCGACGCCCTGACCATCGCCCATGGCGAACTGATCGACGAAGCACTCGACCTGCAGGGCCTGCTCGCGCAGGCGGACCTGCGCCTGGACATGACCGATGCCGGCAACGCACGGGTCCAGGCGCTGGACATCGTCGAGGGCGAACTAGTCGACGAACTGCTGGACCTGGTCGACGCGCGCGATGCCAGCGCCGAACTGCGCGTGCGGCGCAGCGCGAACGCCGGCGGCGCGCTGTCGGCGTCGGCCAAGCGCGTGTCGCTCGTGTATGGCGAGTTGATGGATGAGGTGATCGACGCGGCGGGCACGCTGGAGGGATTCACCGGCGTCGTCGACCTGGGCGATACCGCCAACGCGCGCGCGGCGCGCATCGCCCTGCAGGGCGCGCAGCTGCTGGACGGTGTGCTGGACGCGGCAGCGCTGCGTACCAGCGAGCTCGGCCTGCAACTGGTCGATGTGGCCAACGCGCGCTACCGGGACGCCCTGGAGATGCAGGAAAACAGCACGCTGTTGGGGACGCTGGCCGATGTGGACAGCCGCGATGCCGCGTCGCAGATCGCCACGGTGGTCGTGGCCAGCGGAGAGGCGATCCAGGTGCCGTAGCGGTCGTTGGGCCGGCGGTGCGCCGATCGACGGCAGCGAAGTTGCCATTGCCGCGTTTTCCGGCGATGCGCCGGTCAGCGGCGGCGGTGATGGCCAGCGGGTCGAGGCGGAAAGGCGCCTCTGCTCGCTCCGGGAAGCGCACTCGTGGGAGTGGCAGCGCGAGTCCTCGCAAAAGCCGCTGCTGCATCGTGCAGGTGCAAGCGCTGCCTGGCGTGGAGCGGGTGCTGTCCCGCTTTGGGTAGGCATGCCGAAGGACACCTTGCGGCCGGCCTGGGTCATCGGCAAGCTTGGCCATCGGTTTCCACGCAGCGATGGCGCAGGGACGCACGGTCGTCGCCGCGCTCCATGCATCTGCCAGGAGTGTGCATCGAATGACTCGCAGCGCTGCACTGGTGCTCCTGCTTGCAGGAATCGCCGGCATTTCCGCCGCCCGTGCCGAGGACGCCTTGGCGCCGGTGGAAGCGCGCGTCCCGTTCGCGCCCGCTGCGTTCACCGGCAGCGACGGACGCACGCATCTGGCCTATGAGCTGCACGTCACCAATTTCTATGGCGATTCCGGCGCGCTGGCGCCGCAGGGGCTGGACGTGTTCGGTGACGATGCGGCCACGCCCCTGCTGGCACTGGATGCGAAGCAACTGTCGCACGTGGTGAAGCCTGCGCCGGCGGCGCAGGAGCCGGTGGCGATCCTCCCCGGCAAGCGCGCGGTGTTCTTCGTCTGGTTGACCCTGCCGGCGGGGGTGTCGGTGCCGCACCGCTTGCGTCACCGCATCCACTTCACCGCGGACGCCCATGCGAGCAGCATGCTCGACGGCGCCACCGTCCAGGTCGGCGATGCGCAGCCCATGGTCATCGGCGCGCCGTTGCGCGGCGGCCGCTGGTTGGCCCACGAAGGCCCCGGTGCCGCCCAGTCGCACCATTGGGGCAGCCTGGTGGCGGTGAACGGGCAACTGACCATTCCGCAGCGCTACGCCCTGGATCTGGTGGGTGTCGACGATGCCGGGCACGTGCTGAGAGCCGGCGTGAAGGACATCCACAGATCCAGCTACGCCGACTGGATCGGCTACGGCGCGGACGTGCTTGCCGTGGCCGACGGCGTCGTGCGCAGCGCGCGCGATGGCGAGGCCGAACACCAGCCGCTCAGTGCGCAACCGGAACCCGCCTCGCTCACCAGTGACGGCCTGTTCGGCAACTACGTGGTGCTGGAAATCGCACCTGGCACGTTCGCAAGCTATGCGCATCTGCGCCGGGGCAGCCTCAAGGTGAAAGCGGGCGAGCGGGTGCGGCGGGGACAAGTGCTCGCGCAGTTGGGACAGTCCGGCAATTCCGCGGCGCCGCATCTGCACTTTCAGCTGTCCAATGCCGTCGCGTTCGAAGGTTCCGAAGGCGTGCCTTACGCGTTCGAGCGCTTCGGCTATCTCGGCACCGAATCCGAAGCCCAGCTGTTTGGGCAGGGCGAGCCATGGCACGCCTCGCCCATCGAAGATCGCCGGTCGCAGCTGCCGCTCAACGACGTGGTGATCCAGTTTCCCGGTCAGTCAGGGCTGGGCCGTTGACCAAGGGCAGAGGCCCGCGGCCTGGAACAGCCGCAGTGGTCGAGGTGCGCGGAGCCGCGCTCGGCCAGCCGCTGCAAACGCAGCGCTTCGCGTCCCCGCAGCCGCTTCGAACCGCCGTTCATCAGGCGAAAACCGCGCCGTACCTGCGGAACGGCATGCGGCGCAAGGCCCGGCCGCGTCAGTCTGCGGATGCGCGGCGCGCCGCGGCGATCGCCGCGATCCGCGCCTTGGCCAGGGCCTCGCCGATCTGCGGGCCGCTCAGGCCTTGCGCGGCCAGGTCGCGGGCGTTGACCGCCAGGGCCGCTGCGTGCAGGCGCTGCAACGTGCGGCCCTGCGGGTAGTCGGCATCCTCGCTGCCGAGGCGGCCGCGTTTGTCGGCCTCGCACACCGTTGCCAGCTGCGCGATGCGTTCGGGCTTGCGGAAGCCGTCGCAGCGCTGCAGCAGTTCGTGCACGGTGCGGTCGCGCAGCTCGTCCAGGCGATGCACGTTCAGATGCTCGCGGCAGGCGATTTCGGCCAGTTGCCGGTACTCCTGCGGCACCTTCAGGCGTTCGCACAGCGCGCGCAGCGGCGCCAGGCCGCGTTGCTCGTGCATCAGGTGGCGCGGCCATTCCTCCGGCGGCGTCAGCGCCTTGCCCAGGTCGTGAGTGAGCGCAGCGAAGCCGATCAGCGCATCGCCCGGCGCCAGTCGCGCGGCCATGTCGCTGACCAGTTCCTGGTGGCGGCCGGTGTCGACTTCGGGGTGGTACTCGGCGCGCTGCGGCACGCCGTACAGCGCGTCCAGCTCAGGTAGCACGCTAAGCAGCGCGCCCGCGTCGTACAGGGTGCGCAGGAACGCCGACGGTTGCGCCGAGGCGAGGCTGCGGCGCAGTTCCTGCCACACGCGCTCGGGCACCAGCGTGTCCAGTTCGCCACTGGCCGCCATCTCGCGCATCAAGGCCATGGTTTCCGGTGCCACGCTGAAGCCGAGCGGCGCCAGTCGTGCCATGAAGCGCGCCGCGCGCAGTACGCGCAGCGGGTCTTCGCCGAACGCCGGGCCGATGTGGCGCAGCACGCGGCGTTCGATGTCGCGCGCGCCGCCGTAGGGATCGACCAGCGCGCCACTGTCCTCGTCGCGGGCGATCGCGTTGATGGTGAAGTCGCGGCGCTGCAGGTCTTCCTCCAGCGTCACCGACGGATCGGCATCGACCACGAAGCCGTGGTAGCCACGCCCCGACTTGCGCTCGGTGCGCGCCAGCGCGTATTCCTCGCCGCTGTGTGGATGCAGGAACACCGGGAAATCGCGCCCGACCTGTTTGTAGCCCAGGTCGAGCATCTGCTGCGGGGTGGCGCCGACCACCACCCAGTCGCGGTCGCCGGGCGGCTGCCCAAGCAGGGCGTCGCGGACGGCGCCGCCGACGAGGTAGGTGTTCATGGGCGGGGATTCGGGATTGGGGATTCGGGATTGGCCAGAGCGGCGTCGTGCGAATGGACGCTGCCCTGGCCTATTCCGGCGGATGCTACCTGCATACGGATGCGCTGCGCTGTTGCCAATCCCGACTCCCTAATCCCGATTCCCCGCCTCACACACAAACTTCTTGCGCGGCGCATCCAGCTTGCCGAGCATGCGCTCGCTGAGCGGCAGGGCGTCGCCGTTGAGGCGCCAGTCGTAGATCACGCTGAAGGCCAGGACGCGCGCCACGTACTCGCGGGTTTCCTTGTAGCTGACCGTCTCGATCCAGAAGTCGGCATCGTGGCCCGGGCGCTGGCTCTGCCAGCGTGCGGCCGGGCCGGGGCCGGCGTTGTAGGCGGCGATGGTCAGGTAAGGCAGGCCGTAGGTGTTGAGCAATTGGCGCAGGTAGGCGGTGCCGATGGCGATGTTGGTGTCCGGGTCGTACAGGCTGGCGGCGCCGCCGTAGCCGGCCAGGCCGAGGTTGCGGGCGACGCTGGCGCCAGTGGCCGGCACCACCTGCATCAGGCCCATCGCATTGGCCGGCGAGCGCGCGTTCGGATTGAACACGCTCTCGGCGCGGATCTCGGCGGCCACCCAGGCCGGATCGATGGCGTTCTTGCCGGCTTCGCGGCGAATGGTGGCATCGTGGTGCAGCGGGAAGCGCAGCGTGTACAGACGCTGTTCCTCCGGGCGCTTGCCCAGCGAGAACACCGCGCGGTCGAACCAGCCGTTGGCGCTGGCCACTTCCACTGCCAGGCGCCGCTGGGTGTCGTCGAAGCGGCTCAGCGCATCGTTCCACTCGGCCACTGCCCAGCCGGCGCGGTCGATCTTGAACAGCTCCAGCGCGCGGATCAGCGCCGGATCGCGTGCCACCGCCGCCTGCGCCTGCGCGCTGTCGTTCGGTTCCCACGGGCACAGCGCGTACGGTTGCTTGAGCCGGTCGGCAGCCAGGAAGCCGTGGAAGGTGGCGGAGGTGGCAGCCTCGCGGTACAGCCGCTGCGCCTCGCTGGCATTGCCGGTCTTCTCCGCCAGCCGCGCTTCGAAGTACTGCCAGCGCGAATCGCTGCGCTGCGTCGGCGGCATCTTGCGGATCGCGGCTAGCGCCGCCGGCCAGTCGCCGCGCGCCATCGCCTCGCGTGCACGCCACTCGTGCAGGCGTTCGTCGTAGGCGGACTCGGGCACGGCGTTGAGCCGGCGCGCCGAATCGGGGCCGTACGAGGCCACCGTCCACAGCGCGATCTGGTACAGCACCGCGCTGCGCTGCGCCTCGCTGAACTGCAGCGCCTGGGCGAACTGCGGCAGTTGCCGCTCGGCCGCGTCGGGATCGGCCTTGGCCAGCTTCTCCAACCCGTCCACCGCCACCTTGCGGCTGCGCTCGGTCTTGGGCCAGCTCAGCGCGCGGGCATGCACCGCGTCCAGGAACGCGGCGTAGTCGTTGGCCAGGGCCAGGTCGGCCGCGGGCAGGCCGCGTGCGGCGGCGCGCATCACCGCGGGCTGCTGTGCGTCCGCAGCCGCTTCCACCCGCGCCCAGCGCAGCGCGTCGGTCATGCCGCCGCGCGCCTGCAGCACAGCGAACACCGGATCGCAGGCGTCGGGCAGCGACTTGCCGGCGTTGCGCCACAACGCCTGCGCTTCGTCCACCCACTGCGCGTCGGCGCGGCCGGTGGCCTGGCGTGCATTGAGCTGGGCGCAGCGCAGGCCGAGGTTCTCGGTGGGTTTCCAGTTCGCCAGCAGCGCCGGCCAGTCCTCGCGCCGCGCCAGCGCCGGCAGCCACAGCGCACGGAAGCTTTCGGCCACCGGCTGCCCGGCATAGCGCTTGAGGAAGTCCTGCGCCTGCGCATCGGACACCTTGTCGATGTTGCGGCGCAGGTTGGCGTACTCCAGCCAGCCGTACAGCGGATGCTGCTTGAACGCGGCCGCGCGGACCGGATCGAAGCGGCCTTGCTCGGCATCGTCGATCGCCGAGCGGATCGCCGGGCGTTGCGCGTCCAGGGACTGGGCGAGGGCGGAAACGGGGCCGCACAACGCGGCGGCGAACAGCAGGAGAGACGTGCGCAGGATCATGCGCGGGACTATACCGAACGCCGATGAATCGCCGTGCCATCGGGCGAGGGCGCACGCAGTGGTACGTTCCGGCATCGCGGCTGCGGCGCTGTCGTTCCGCGTCGTCCCGGCGCGCCGGCGATCGCACTGGATACACGAATCGGCGTGGGCGCTTCGCGTGCCGTACCCTCACCCCAACCCCTCTCCCGGTGGGAGAGGGGCTTTGGCTTCTCCCTTCTCCCCTCGGGACCATGGCCCCCTTTTCGGGGGAAGGTGCCCCGCAGGGGCGGATGAGGGTGCGGGCGAAGCCTCGTGTCGCCAGATCGGCGTGGGCGCTTCGCGCGCCGTACCCTCACCCCAACCCCTCTCCCGGTGGGAGAGGGGCTTCGGCTTTTCCCTTCTCCCCTCGGGACCATGGCCCCCTTTCCGGGGGAAGGTGCCCCGCAGGGGCGGATGAGGGTGCGGGCGAAGCCTCGTGTCGCCAGATCGGCGCGGGCGCTTCGCGTGCCGGACCCTCACCCCAACCCCTCTCCCGGTGGGAGAGGGGCTTCGGCTTCTCCCTTCTCCCTCCGGGACCATGGCCCCCTTTTCGGGGGAAGGTGCCCCGCAGGGGCGGATGAGGGTGCGGGCGAAGCCTCGTGTCGCGAGATCGGCGCGGGCGCTTCGCGTGCCGGACCCTCACCCCAACCCCTCTCCCGAGGGGAGAGGGGCTTCGGCATAGCGGCGCCGGTTGACGACATCTCGCACCCCCGTGTCTACCAGATCGACCAGTCGTCGCGATCGCCCGCGCTTTGTCCGCCGGATGCTTGCAGGCCGTTTACGATTTGTTTACAAAGAATTCCACGCCGTCGCGGTGCAGGGGGTCGCAGCGGCCGACCCACATCCTTTCTGGAGAGAGAGACGGATGAATTTCCTGCACCGCCATCCTTTGGTCTTCGCGGTTTCCCTGGCCCTGCTCGGCGGTGTCCCCGCCATCGCCGGCGCCCAGCAACAGACGCCCCCGGCCGCTCCCGGCAATGCCACGACCCTGGACAGCGTGCAGGTCACCGGCACCCGCATCCGCCGCGCCGAAGTCGAGGGCCAAGTGCCGGTGCAGACGCTGAGCCGCGCCGACATCGAACGCACCGGCCTCACCTCCATCGGCGATGTGCTGCAGGAACTCACCGCCTCCGGCTCGGCCTTGAACGCCAAGTTCAATTCCTCCGGCAATTTCGGCTTCCCGCCGGACGGCAGCGGCGTTGGCGCCGGCTCGGCGCAGGTGGATCTGCGCCACCTGGGCGCCAAGCGCGTGCTGGTGCTGGTCGACGGCATGCGCTGGGTCAACGAGTCCTCCGCCTCGGGCGTGGGCGCAGCCACCGACCTCAACACCATTCCGCTGGCCATCGTCGAACGCGTCGAGGTGCTGGAGGACGGCGCCTCCTCGCTGTACGGCTCCGACGCCATCGCCGGCGTGGTCAACATCATCACCCGGCGCAATTTCGAAGGCGGCCAGGTCACGCTGAACTACGGCGAGTACGACAAGGGCGACGGCGCCAGCAAGGGCGTGGACCTGGCCTGGGGCCACAGCACCGAGCGCACCAGCCTGTTCCTCGGCGCCAGCTACACCAAGCAGGATCCGATCTACGCGCGCGACCGCGCGCAGTCGCTGTATCCGATTCCCGGCACCGGCCTGAGCTTCGGCAGCTCGGCCACGCCGGACGGGCGTTTCATCTTCGTCGACCCCAACACCGGCGCCGAGCAGAACCTGACCCCGAACAGTGGCGTAGGCACGCCCCGCTACGACGGCGCCGGCGGCTGCAGCCGCAGCGACGACTACCACTGCTTCACCACCGCCGACCGCTACAACTTCGCCGCGTCCAACCTGCTGCTGACGCCGTCCGAGCGCAAGGGCGTGTTCGGCCAGTTCCGCTTCTTCTTCAACGACGACGTGCAGTGGTACCTGAAGCTGCTCGGCAACCGCCGCGAATCGACCAACCAGGCCGCGCCGGAGCCGATCTTCCTCGGCCCTGATGCCGGCACCGGCAATCCGCTGGCCGACAACATCGTCATCTCCGCCGCCAACCCGTACAACCCGTTCGGCTTCGCGCTGGATTCGGGCAGCAACCTGATCATGATCGGGCGCCGCCCGGTGGAAGGCGGCGCGCGCGTGTTCGAGCAGCGCGTGGACACCCAGTACGTCGGCACCGGCTTCATCGGCAGTTTCGAGAGCGCCGACCGTACCTGGTTCTGGGACGTCAACGGCGCCTACAGCAAGAACAAGGCCGAGCAGACCAACTACGGCAGCTACAACATCTACAACATCAACCTGGCGCTGGGCGATCCAGCGGCGTGCGCGGCGGTGGCCGGCTGCGTGCCGCTGAACATCTTCGGCGGCGCCGGCAGCATCACCCCGGACATGCTGCGCTGGATCCAGCCGGTGGTGCACGACCGGAGCCAGAACGAGCTGACCCAGTTCACCGCCAACCTCAGCAGCGACCTGTTCCGGCTGCCGGCCGGCGCAGTGTCCTTCGCCACCGGCGTCGAGTACCGCAAGTACGAGGGCTTCTATCGCCCCGATCCGCTGACCGTGATCGGCCACTACAACGGCGTGCCGTCGCTGCCGACGCAGGGCAGCTACGACGTCAAGGAGGCCTACCTCGAACTGAGCGTGCCGATCTTCGCCGACTCGCCGCTGGGCGACAAACTCGACCTGAGCCTGGCCGGCCGCTATTCCGACTACTCCACCTTCGGCGGCAAGTTCACCCCGAAGTACGGCCTGCGCTGGCAGGTGGCGCCGGACTTCGTGCTGCGCGCCAGCTATGCCGAAGGCTTCCGCGCGCCCAGCATCGGCGAACTGTACGGCTCGGCCGCGCGCGCCGACCTGACCCTGTCCGACCCGTGCTCGATCGGCCTGGGCGGCACCGCGCCGCGCGGCAGCGCCAGCAACTGCGCCACGCTCGGCGTGCCGGCCGGCTACCAGCAGGCCAACTCGCAGATCTCGGTGACCACCGGCGGCAACCGCGCGCTGGAACCGGAGAAGGCGCGCAGCTTCAGCGCCGGCTTCGTCTGGAGCCCGTGGTTCGCCAGCAACGTGCCGTGGTCGGACCGCTTCGATGTGGAGGTGACCTTCTACCGCCACGACATCGACGGCGCGATCCAGGCGATCAACGCGCAGACCCAGCTCGACCTGTGCGTGGATACGCTGTCGCCGACCTATTGCGACGGCATCACCCGCGCCTCCACCGGCGGCATCAATGGCTTCAACAATCGGCTCACCAACCTCGGCTCGATCAAGACCGACGGCTGGGACGTGGACCTGTTCTGGAACTCGCCGGAGACCGCCGCCGGCCGCTTCAAGATCGGCTGGCAGAACACCTTCGTCACCCGCTACGTCGCCACCGGCGCGGCCGGCCAGGTGCAGCCGCAGCGCCCGGGCGTGGAAGTGGTGGACAGCTCCATTCCCGAGTGGACCAGCAACCTGAGCCTGGACTGGTCGCGCGGCCGCTGGAATGCGTCGTGGACGCTGCGGCACATTTCCGAGCTGACCGAACAGTGCGGCGACGCGGTCGCGTTCCCGGTGTGCAGCAATCCGGTGGCCGGCACCAACACGCTGGACGCGATCACCTACCACGACCTGCAGGTCGGCTATCGCTTCGACTGGCTCAAGGGCCTGACCCTCAGCGGCGGCGTCAACAACGTCTTCGACAAGGATCCGCCGATCTGCCTGTCGTGCTCGCTCAACGGCTACGACGCCTCCACCTACGGCATTCCCGGTGGACGCTACCTGTACGTGCGCGCGGATCTGAAGTTCTAGGCGCTGCCCGCGATGGCACCCTGCGAGAGCGAGCGTTCGCTCTCGCAGGGCGCGGCTGATGCGGGGGCGAAGCAACCTTGATGCTGTAGGAGCGGCTTTAGCCGCGACCAATGTTCCCTGGGAACGCCCGTCGCGGCTAAAGCCGCTCCTACGCGTGGTGCAAGAACCGGTGTCGCCGCCTCAGCGCAACAAGTGCTGCGGCACTTCGATCTCGGTGGCCACGGCCAGGTGGTCGGAGAAGGCGGCGGGCACCGCACGCTGCGCATTGCAGCGCAGGCCGTCGCTGACCAGGATGTGGTCGATGGCGCGCTGCGGGCGCCAGCTCGGGAACGTCGGGACCACGCAGCCCGGCGGTTGCAGCCGGGTGCGCTGGTAGAGGAACTGCATTTCCGGGCGATCGGCGACGCAGTTGAAGTCGCCCATCAGCACCACGTTGGGATGGTCGGACAGCAGTTCGGCGATGAAGGCCAACTGCGCCGCGCGCGAGTTGGCGCCCAGCGACAGGTGCGCCACCGCCACCGCCAGGCCTTCGGCGCCGTTGCCGAACTTGGCCAGCAACACGCCGCGCCCGCCGAGCCGGCCGGGCAGGGCGTGGTCCTGCACTTCCACCGGCTCCAGCCGGCTGAGCAGGCCGTTGGCGCTGGAGGCCACGCCGCCCACGCGCCGGTTCGGCTGGTGGCTCCAGTAGTTGAAGCCGGCGCGCTCGGCCAGGTAGTGGGTCTGGTTGGTGAAGCCCGAGCGCAGGCTGCCGGGGTCGGCCTCCTGCAGGCCGACGATGTCGTGGTCGCTGGCCAGCTGCGCGATCGCGTCCAGGCTGCTGCGCTTGCGCCCGGCCGGCAGCGCGTGCGACCAGCTGCGGGTCACGTAGTCGCTGTAGCGGCGCGTGCTGGAACCGGCCTGGATGTTGGCGGTGAGCACGCGCAGGGTGCGGGTGGCGGGAGCGGTCACGGCGGTGCGGCCCGGGGCGGACGGCTTACTTGGCCATCGCCGCGCGTTCGCGCGCGATCAGGTGATCGGCGATGCGCAGCATGTCGTCGTAGCTCTTGCCCTTGACCAGGTACTTGCCGTTGATGATCAGCGACGGCGTGCCGCTGATGCCGCTGCGGGTGGCGAACTGCTTGGCGCGGTTGGTCTTGGTGGCCACCGCGAAGCTGCCCATGGTGTCGGCGAACTGCTTCGGGTCCACGCCGTACTTGGCGTAGAAGTTGGCGATGTCCTGCACCGAGTCGCGGCCGCGCTCGCCCTTCAGGGTCTGGTCGACGTGGATCGCCTTGTACAGCGCATCGTGGGTCTTCTCCTGCACGCCCAGCGCCTCGGCGGCGTAGAACGCGCGGGCGTAGTCGTCCCAGGTGCCGCCGAACATCGCCGGCACGTAGACGAAGCGCACGTCGGACGGCAGGCCGGCCTTCCACGGGCCGATCAGCGGCTGGAAGCGCGCGCAGGCCGGGCAGACGTAGCCGAACACCTCGGCCACCTCGATCTTGCCGTTGGTCGGCTGGAACGGCTGGCCGCCCGCGATGTCGACATAGTCGGTGCCGGCGACCGGCTCCGGACCGTTCGGGGTCTTGGCCGCGACCGGCTTGGCCGGCGCGGCGCTGTCGCCTTCGGCGGCAGGCTGCGCGGCGGCATCGGCGCTGGTGGCCGCGGGAGCGGCCGGCGTCTCGGCGGGCGTAGCGGCAGCGTCGTTGCCGGTGGCGGGCGCGGCCGCCGGGGTCGCGGCGGTGCCAGAGGCAGGGGCGACGGCGTCGGCAGTGCCGTCCTGGGCCTTGCATGCCACCAGGATCGGCAGCAGGGCCATCAGGGTCAGGGCGAAGCGGGTCTTCATCGGCGACATCTCCAGCAGGATGGGGGAAAAATGCCGGACGCGCCGCAAGCGCGGTCCGGCCACCCCGTCATGATGCCATGGCGCGGATGAAGCGCCGTGCGCCGATTACTTGCCTGCGCGCTCGCGGGCGATCAGCGCATCGGCGATGCGCAGCATGTCCTCGAAGTTCTTGCCCTTGACCAGGTACTTGCCGTTGACGATCAGCGCCGGGGTGCCGGAGATGTCCGCGCGCACGGCGAAATCGCGTGCGGTCTTCACCTGCGCGGCGACCTGCGGGCTCTGATAGGCGGCGATGAAGGCCTGCGGCTTGACCCCGAAGCCGGCGTAGAACGCGGCCAGTTCCTCCGGCGCCACGTTCTGCACCGGCACGCTACGCTTGTCGTGGATGGCCTCGAACATGGCGCGGTGGCTGCGGCTCTGCACGCCCAGTTGCTGCGCGGCATAGAAGGCGGCGGCGAAGCTGTCCCAGTAACCGCCGAACGCCGCCGGCACCAGGGTCAGGCGCACGTCCTTGGCCTGCTTGCCGGCCCATTCCTCCAGCAGTGGCTCGAAGTGCGCGCAGTGCGGGCAGGTGTAGCCGAACACTTCCACCACCTCGATCTTGCCGGCCAGCGGCGCGAACGGCTTGGGATCGGCGATCAGCGTGTAGTCCTCGCCTTCCACCGCGGTCGCGGACTTGGGTTGCGCGCAGGCGCTCAACGGCAGCAGGGCGAGCAGGCACAACAGCAGGCGGGGCAAACGGTTCATGCGATCTCCAATGGCAAAAACGAACGCCGGTCGTCTGGACCGGCGCGAAGGGGGAACGGGCCGGCGCCGCCGCAGCGGCGCACGGTCAGGATTGTTGCGCGGGCGCCGGCTGTTGTGGCGTTGCCGTGGCCGGTGCGGCCTGCGCGGCGGCCGCGTCGTCGGCGCGGTCGTGCAGGCCCTGCAGATAGCTGCCCAGCGCCTTGATCTCCTGGTCGGTCAGCGGCTTGGCCACCTGCGCCATGATTTTGAACATCGTCGGGTCGCGCTCCTGGGTGGTGCCGGCCTGGTATTCCTGCAGGCGCCGCGCCACGTAATCGGCGTGCTGGCCGCCCAGGTGCGGGTAGGCCGGCCCCGGGTTGCCGGCGCCGGCGGGGCCGTGGCAGGCCATGCAGGCGGGGATGCCGCGGGTCGCGTCGCCGCCGCGATACAACTGCTGGCCGACCTCGTAGAACTTCATGCCCGCGTATGGGCCGTCGGCGATCACCGCGTCGTCGGCGATGCCGGCACCGGCCTTCTGCGTGGCGAAGTAGGCGCCGATGTCGCGCATGTCCTGCGCGCTCAGCGGCTGCACGAACGGCACCATCGCCGCGACCGCGCCGCTGGTGCGCTCGCCGTGGGCGATCAGCGCCATCTGCCGCGCGCTGTAGCGCTCCACCTGGCCGGCGATGCGCGGATACATGGCGATGGCGGGATTGCCGTCGGCGCCATGGCAGGCGGCGCAGGCCGCGGCCTTGGCCTGGCCGGCCTTGGGGTCGCCCCAGGCGGCCTTGCCGATGTCGCCCTCCAGCGGCGTGGTGCGCACCGGGGCGTGGTCGGGAATGGGAACCACCGAGGTCTGCGCGAACGCGACCGCGGCGGCGACGGAAACCGCTAGACCGGCAAAGGCAAGAACGCGAGCGTGGCGCATTAGCTGAAGCTCCGTATGACCCGACCCCGCGGCTGCCGGACGGCGACCGCACTCGCGCGATTATCGGCATGCTGCGGCCCGGCGGTCAACGAAGCCCGCCCGGGGCCGCGGACGTGCGATCCTAGCGGGATGTCGCTGATCCTCGAACGTGCCCACTATCTCCTTTCCGCCCACAACGCCCGCCAGTTGCCCGACGACGGTGGCTGGGAAGTGGCGTTCGCCGGCCGCTCCAACGCCGGCAAGTCCAGCGCGCTGAACGCGCTGACCCGGCAGAACGCCCTGGCCCGCGTCTCCAAGACGCCCGGCCGCACCCAGCAACTGGTGTTCTTCCAGGTCCAGCCCGAGCGCTACCTGGTGGACCTGCCCGGCTACGGCTACGCCAAGGTGCCGCAGGAGCTGCAGGCGCACTGGCAGGCGTTCATCGACAGGTATTTCCGCACCCGCGAGGCCCTGCGCGGACTGGTGGTGGTGATGGACATCCGCCACCCGCTCAAGGACTACGACCGGCAGATGCTCGGCTACGCCGCCCAGCGCGGCCTGCCCGCGCACGCGCTGCTGACCAAGGCCGACAAGCTCGGCCGTGGCCAGCAGGGGCAGGTGCTGCAGCAGGTGCGCAAGGAACTGACCAGCGCGTTCGGCGACACGGTCAGCGTGCAGACCTTCTCCGGCGAGACCCGCCAGGGCGTGGACGAGGCGCGCGGCATCGTCGGCGGCTGGCTGGGGCTTGACGTCGAACCGCCCGCTGCGGAGTGAGCGCGGCGGCGGGCGTGGGTATGGGCGAGGCCTCGTGCGCACGAACGCCGCGAGACGCTTCGCGCCGTACCCTCACCCCAACCCCTCTCCCGGAGGGAGAGGGGCTACGGCCGTTCCCTTCTCCCATCGGGACCATGGCCCCCTTTTTGGGGGAAGGTGCCCCGCAGGGGCGGATGAGGGTCCGGGCGTAGCCTCGCGTGCTTGGACTCTGCGAGACGCTTCGCGACGTACCCTCACCCCAACCCCTCTCCCGGAGGGAGAGGGGCTAACGGCCGTTTCCTTCTCCCATCGGGACCATGGCCCCCTTTTTGGGGGAAGGTGCCCCGAAGGGGCGGATGAGGGTCCGGGCGTAGCCTCGCGTGCTTGGACTCTGCGAGACGCTTCGCGACGGACCCTCACCCCAACCCCTCTCCCGGAGGGAGAGGGGCTAGCGGCTCTTTCTTCCAACGGGAAAAGACCGGTCTCAAGGCGTCGCCGGCAATGGCGAGAACTCCGCAGGCACCCAGGCGAAGGCGGTGTCCGCGCGGCGCACGTGGCCCAGCCCCGGGAACGGCAGGTGCGCACCGGCCACCCACCAGCCGTGGTCCGCGGCCTGCGCCAGCATGCGCTTGCGCGCGGCGATCGCGGCATCGCGGTCGCTGTCTGCCTCGTACGATGCCTGCGGCTGCGCGAACTGCACCGCGTGGTAGTGCATCAGGTCGCCCCACACCAGCAACTGTTGCCCATCGCTGCCATCGAAGCGGTACGACACGTGCCCGGGCGTGTGCCCGTGGGTATCCAGCGCGACCGCGCCGCCAGGCAGCGCGTCGCCGGGGCGGAAACGGCGTAGCCGCTGCGTGGCCTGGTAGGGCGCCACCGCCGCACGCGCCAGCGGGAAGGCGAAGCGCAGCGCCTGCGGCGCACCGGCCTCGCTGGCCGTGTCCAGCCAGTACGCGGCGTCGGCATTGCTCAGCCACACCGTCGCCTTGGGATAGGCGGGTTGGCCGTGCGCGTCGAGCAGGCCGCACAGGTGATCGGGATGGGCGTGGGTGAGCAGCACGTCGTCGACCTGCTCGGGCGCATAGCCGGCCGCGCGCAGGTTGGCCAGCACCTGGCCGAGCCCGGGGCCGAAACAGGTGGCGGTGCCGGTATCGACCAGGGTCAGGTGCGTGCCGTCCTGGACCAGATAGGCGTTGACCGCGGTCTGCAGGCCCTTGTCGCTCTCCGGCACGTAGCGATGGTCGAGCAGGCGCGCGATCGCCTCCGGTGGAACGTTGTGCAATTGCGTGCGCGGCAGCGCTACGGTGCCATCGAACAGGGCGGTGACGCGCAGCCGGCCGATCGCCTGGCGATAGACGCCGGGCACCTGCGCAGCGGTCGCCTCCGGTGCGGCGGCATGGGCGGGGGACGGCAGCGTCAGCGCCGCGCTGGCGCTCAGCGCCAGCGCGCACAGCGCGCGCAACGGGAACAGGGGCATGGGGATTTCCTGGCAAAGCGGCAGGCGCCGCGGTACCGGCATGCTGCGCCGGCGCGGCTGCGCGATTCGCTCATTCCGCTGCGCGCGGCGCTCAGCGCCGACGCGGCTCAGTTGCCGATGCTGGACGGGTCCAGGCCGTAGCGTTGCTGGAAGCGTTGGCTGAAGCTGCGTACCGAGCGGTAGCCGGCGTGCGCGGCGACCGTCTTCAACGGCCAGCGCGTGGTGTAGAGCAACTGCATCGCATGCGCCAGGCGCGCATCGGCGAGCAGTTCGCGCAACGAGGTGCCTTCGCCGGCCAGGTGCCGGCGCAGGGTCGCGCCGCTCAGGCCCAGGCTGTCTTCGATGTCGCGCGAACGCCAGGCGCGTTGCGGCTGCGCGGCGACCAGGTCGCGCACCTGCGCGGCCACGCTCGGCGCCGGCGGCAGCAGCAGGCCGCCATGGCCGCGCCGGCACAGCGCCACCACCAGCGCCGCCAGCGCCAGCCGCGCCTCGGTGTAACGGCCGTCCTGCAGCGCCTGTCGCCATTGCAGCAGGGTGCCGCCGACGTCCTCGGCGCGCAGGCGCGCCAGCTCCGCGCCGGCGGCGGGCAGCGGTTCGTTCCACAGCACGCGCGCGGCGCTCAGCGCTTCCTCGCACAGTGGCACCAGCACGCTGAGATACACGCCGCTGTGCGGATCCGGGATGTTGACCACATCGATGCGGCAGCGCCGCGTCACCAGGAACAGATCGCCCGGCACGAAGGCCAGTGTCTGTGTCGCGGTGCGCACCTGCTTGCGTCCCTGCAGCAGGATCGCCAGCTGCGGCCGCGGGATCTCCACCGAGCGCGCACCGTGTTCGCGGCGCGCGCTGATGCAGGCATAGCCTTCGGCCTGCGCGCAGTCGGCCAGGCTGGCCAGGCGCGCCAGCAGCAGGGCGTCGGGGGAGGCGGTGTCGGCCATGGCTGACGATGCTACCGCAGCGCGTTGCGCGCGGGCTCGGACCTGCACGCCAGGATCCGGCCGATCGCATCGTGGCCAGCATTGCCGCCGCGCCGTGGACCGCCACCCGCCATGCAGACCGGAGGCGGCGCCAGGGAGACAAGGCGTGCGCCGTGGCCCCAGGCTCGCTGCCCGGGCAACGGGTACAGCGCGGTGATGCGCTGCGGACCGCCGACGCATCTCGCCTCACCGCCCACGACACGCGCTCGCCATCGGCGATCGAAAGAGCCGCGGCGGCTTGCACCACGCCGGATGAGGCCTACGCGGGAGGTTGCATGACCTCGATCGTGATCCCATCGGGCCCGCTGACGTAGGCAACGACGGTTCCCGCGCGTGGCCCGGCCTCGATAGGCCGGGGAGATCCTTTCAGGTGCCAGCCCTGCGCCTGGATCCTGGCGACAACCAAGTCGATATCCGCCACGGTGACGGCCAGATGGGTCGCGCCGATCGCGCCAGCGCTCTCGGGTGCCTTGCCCAACGTGCGGGCTGTCGAGTACTCGAGAAGTTCGATGGGAAACCCGGCGGGCGAGACCACCAGTGCCATGCGGCAACGCGGATCCTCGACACCCGTCACCTGCTGCAGGAAGTCGCCGCCCATTTCGCCCGTGCGAACAAGTTCGAAGCCCAGGGCCTCGGTCCAGAACTTGATCGCCTCCTCCAATGAGGAAACGGAGAATCCGACGTGGTCGACGACGACGGTATCGGTCTTGCTATTCATCACTCTGCTTCCCGTTCTGTTCGAAGGATAGGCGCGTCGTGGCCTTGTGTTCTACCCATGGCGCCTCGCTGGACAGGACACTCCTGTCGCTGCCACCTGGGGATTTCGAGGCGCAGGCACCGGCAATGACGGGGTGGTCAGTGCTCTCCTGGCGCCGTCAGTCAGGCGCCCAGCCTGCCGATCGCGAGCCTCCGGGAGATCGGGTGTCGGCCATGCCGCGATGCGACCGTGGCGTGCGCCGCGCCCGCTCAGACATGCACGCCGAATACATGGCCGATCGCGCCGCTGGCGAGCATCGCCACCGCGCCCCAGAACACCACGCGCGCCGCGCCGCGCAGGCCCGGGGCGCCACCGGCGCGCGCGGCCAGCGCGCCGGTCAGCGACAGGCCGACCAGGGTCGCCGCGCCGGTCACCCACAGTTGCCGGCCGTCCGGCGCCAGCCATGCGGCCATGATCGGTAGCGCCGCACCTGTGCAGAACGCCGCCGCCGACGCGGCCGCCGCCTGCAGCGGACGCGCGCGCAGGCTCTCGGTGATGCCGAGTTCGTCGCGCGCGTGCGCGCCCAGCGCATCGTGCGCGGTCAACTGCTCCGCGACCTGGCGGGCCAGCACGGGATCGAGCCCGCGCTGGCGATAGATCGCGGTGAGTTCGTCCAGCTCGCTCTGCGGATCCTCGTGCAGTTCGCGACGCTCCAGCGCCAGGTCGGCGCGTTCGGTGTCGGCCTGCGATTGCACCGACACGTATTCGCCGGCGGCCATCGACATCGCACCGGCGACCAGGCCGGCGATGCCGGTGGTCAACACCGTGGCGGCCGACGCGCCGCTGCTGGCCACGCCGACCACCAGGCCGGCCACGGAGAGGATGCCGTCGTTGGCGCCGAGCACGGCCGCGCGCAGCCAGCCGGCGCGGTCGGTGCGATGGCGTTCGGCGTGGGTCTGGCGCATGGCGCTGCCTGCAGCGGAGCGGAAGGAGACCGCAGCCTAGCCGAGTCAGTGCCGCGAGCGCTTGCTGCGTCTCACTCTCGACGCCGCCAGCGGCGCGACCGTGGAATGCTGCAGTGCCGCCGGTAGCGATACGGGCCTCGCCCCCGTCACGCTATAGTGCGGGCCTTGCGATGGCGGGACATTGTCCCCACATCGCCTCACCCGCCGTGCGAGTCCTGCCCTTGTCGAGCCCCAGCTACGTTGCCGAGACGCCGATCACCGACCGGGCCGAACTGGTCCAGGTGCTCGCCTCCGGAGAGAAGCCCGAAGCGCAGTGGCGCATCGGCACCGAGCACGAGAAGTTCGGCTTCCGCCTGGACGACCTGCGGCCGCCGACCTTCGAGGGCGAGCGCGGCATCGAGGCGCTGCTGCTCGGCCTGACCCGTTTCGGCTGGGAGCCGGTACGCGAAGCCGGGCACACCATCGCCCTGCTGCGCGACGGCGCTTCGGTGACGCTGGAGCCGGCCGGGCAACTGGAACTGTCCGGCGCGCCGCTGCCGACCATCCACGACACCTGCGTGGAGGTGGGCAGCCACCTCAACGAGGTCAAGCAGGTCGCCGACGAGTTGGGCCTGGGCTTCCTCGGCATGGGTTTCCAGCCGAAGTGGCGCCGCGACGAGATGCCGTGGATGCCCAAGGGCCGCTACCAGATCATGAAGAATTACATGCCCAAGGTCGGTTCGCTCGGCCTGGACATGATGACCCGCACCTGCACGGTACAGGTCAACCTGGATTACGCCAGCGAAGCGGACATGATCAAGAAGTTCCGCGTGTCGCTGGCCTTGCAGCCGATCGCCACCGCGCTGTTCGCTGACTCGCCGTTCGCCGAGGGCAAGCCCAACGGCTACCTCAGCTACCGCTCGCACATCTGGACCGACACCGACGCCGACCGCACCGGCATGCTCGACTTCGTGTTCGAGGACGGCTTCGGCTACGAGCGCTACGTCGACTACCTGCTCGATGTGCCGATGTACTTCTCCTACCGCGACGGCACCTACGTCGACGCCAGCGGGCAGAGCTTCCGCGATTTCATGCAGGGCAGGTTGCCGGCCTTGCCGGGCGCGCTGCCGACGCTGCGCGACTGGTCCGACCACATGACCACCGCGTTCCCGGAAGTGCGCTTGAAGAAGTACCTGGAAATGCGCGGCGCCGACGCCGGTCCGTGGGGCCGGTTGTGTGCGCTGTCGGCGTTCTGGGTCGGCCTGCTGTACGACGATGCCGCATTGGACGCGGCCTGGGACCTGGTCAAGGATTTCAGCCTGGTCGAACGCCACGCGCTGCGCGATGGCGTGCCGAAGCAGGCGCTGAAGCTGCCGTTCCGCAACGGCACCGTGCAGGACCTTGCCGCCGAGGCGGTGAAGATCGCCCTGGACGGTCTGCGCCGCCGCGCGCGCCTGAACCTCGACGGCCAGGACGAATCGCGCTTCCTCGAACCGCTGGTGGAGATCCTGCACGCCGGCGAGACCGCGGCCGAGCGCAAGCTGGCGCTGTACCACGGCGCGTGGCAGGGCGACATCGACCGTGTGTTCCGCGAGTTCGCGTACTGAGCGTCGCGCCGCACGCCCCTAGGCCAGCAGGACGATGACCGCGATCGAGGACATGGCGGGCCTGTTCCAGGGCGAGCCGATGCGATGGGGCGGACGGGGCGATCCGTATCTGTGGCAGGAGATGGCCTCGACCCTGGCCGGTGTGCCGCTGCCGGCGACGGCGGCGCAGTGCGAGGCGCTGCTCACCGAGACCTTCGCGCGCCTGGTCGGCACGGCGCTGGACGACGCCTCCGTCGAGTCGGTCTTCGTGCCGCGCCTCAGCCATGGCGGCATGTCCTCGGGGTACGTCAGCCTGGTGTTCTGGCGGGCGACCGCCGTGCCGCTGTTGCTTGCCCGCCACGCCGCGGCCCTGGCGCAGCGCCACGCGGGCGCCGCGCGGGCGTCGTGGTGGCGACGGCTATTCCGCTCGCGCTAGCCGCCTTGCCACCGCCCATCCGCGCGCTGGTTGCGTCGCAGGCGGGGCAGCCGCGCACGGATGGATTGCTGCCGTACGCCGCCGCCGACCTGGCCGAACGCAATGCGCCCTTCGAGGTCGCTCGTGATCTGCGGGCCATGTGCTGATCGGCGATGACAGCGGCGGCTAGGGCATGCTGGTCGCGCTGGTCGCACCGGCGCATCCGGTGTTCCTGTGCGATCTGGGTGCGCTGGCCGAGGAGAGTGCGTGCCGCTTGCGGCGTCGTCGCAGGACTGGATCGCGGAATGGTGCCCGCTTCCGCCGTAGCCGACTGCCCCCGTTGGCGAGGTAAGCTGCGCAGCTTGCGTGCCTGCTGTCGCTGAGGAATGTCCGCGTCGCCGTTGCGGTCCGGGCGGACAGTGCAGCGGCGGCGAAGAGATCATATGGGGGATGCATGAAACTGAAGAACGTTGGCATGGCGTTGCTCGTTGCCCTTGCCGTCTGCGCCTGCGGCGTGCAGAAGCAGGCCGACGCCAAGTTCGGCGACCAGCATTTCAAGACGGTGGTATCGCTGGTGGAGCTGTACAAGCTGCGTACCGGGTCCTATCCCGCGTCGTTGGCCGATCTCACCTTCACTGGCGATTGGGACCAGATCGCCATTGCGTCCGTCCAGTATCGGAAGCTGGACGATGGCTACGAACTCGATCTGGTGCGGGGGTGGGTCGGCCGCCCGGATCTGAGCTATCCGCCGGCGTTCTGGAACGGGCTTGGCCTGCGCAAATCCAATCTCAAGCACGCGCCTTGATGGCGCACGGCACGCGTTCGCAGGCGCTCGCAGAGCGCAGGAACGTTCGATGGCGTCTTCCCGAACGAGTTGCGCTTGTGGCCGCGTCGCTCGGATGCATGACATCCGCGCATGCGACGAGCCAATGCCCCACCGAGTTCGGTTCCAAGGATCCGCTCATCGATCTGCTCGGCTGGGCCGTGATCGTCAGCGGCGTGGTGCTGGGCGGCTGGCTGTGCGTGTGGGCGGTACGGCGCTCGCGCGGGCTGCGCCGGTGGCGGCGCGCGGCGATCGTCCTGGCCGGCGTGGTGGCGATGCTGCTGCTGTGGAGTGGCGGCCTGGTCCTGGCGATTGCGTGGTTCTTTCTGCGGTGCTAACACTGCCGGCCTCGGTGCGCGCGCACCGGGTCTGCGGTCCGCGGAGCCACGGGCCACGCCACCAGGGGGCATCGATGACCGATCCGTACAATTCCTCGCCGCCGCGTGCGGCGGCCTCGCCGCTGAACGATGCGATGGTGACCACCGCGCTGGAGCTTCCCGGTTACCGGATCGTGCGCAATCTGGGCATCGTGCGCGGCATCACCGTGCGCTCGCGCTCCATCGTCGGCAATTTCCTGGGCGGGCTGCAGACCATCTTCGGCGGCAATATCACCATCTATACCCAGCTGTGCGAGCAGGCACGCCTGGAGACCTACCGGGACATGCTGCAGCACGCACGGCAGATGGGCGGCAATGCCATCGTCGCGGTGCGCTACGACGCCACCGAGTTGATGGCCGGCCTGACCGAGGTGTTGTGTTACGGCACTGCGGTGGTGGTCGAGCCGAACCAGCGCTGAGCCGATCGGCATGAGGCGGTACGGCGGCGCGCCCGGCTCAGCCGCCGACCGCCTGGCACGGCAGCCGCACGCTGACCCGCAGGCCGCCCTCGGGGCGGTTGTCCAGGGCGATCTGGCCGCCATGCGCCAGCACGATGCTGTGCGCCACCGACAGGCCCAGGCCGATGCCGCCGGTATCGCGGTTGCGCGAGTTCTCGCCGCGGAAGAACGGCAGGAACAGCTTCTCGCGCTGCGCGGGATCGATCCCGGGGCCGTCGTCGTCGATCCACAGCACGCACTCGCCGGCCTCGCGACGCAACTGCAGGCGCGCGCGTTTGCCGTACTTCAGCGCGTTCTCCACCAGGTTCATCACCATGCGTCGCAGCGACAGCGGGTCGCCGTCGAGGGTGATGGCCTCGCCGAGCAGCAGCACCACGTCGGCGCCGGTGTCGCTGGCGTCGTCGACCACGCTTTCCACCAGCAGGCGGAAATCCAGCGGCGAGCGGGTGCCGCGGCGGCTGTCGTTGTGGATGAAGTCCAGCGCTGCGGAGATCATCGCCTTCATCTCGTCGATGTCGGCCATGGTCTTCTCGCGCAACGGCGGCTGCAGGGTCTCCAGGCGGAACGCCAGCCGCGCCAATGGCGTGCGCAGGTCGTGGGCGATCGCCGCGACCATGTGCGTGCGCTCGTTGATCAGCCGGTTCAGACGCGCCTGCATGGCGTTGAACGAATCGGCCGCCTGCACGATCTCGCTGGGACCGCTACGGCGCAGTGGTTGCGCGTCGGGATTGCGGCCGAGCTGGTCGGCCGCCTCGGCGAAACGCCGGATCGGTGCCGACAGCGCCCGCGAGAACCACCAGGCCAGCGGCAGCATCGCCAGCATGCCGACCAGGAACAGCATCACCACCTGGGTCTTGAATTCGTTGGAGAACCGCCGCGGCGGCGACATCACGCTGCGCCAGTGCCCATCGGGTTGGCGCAGCGCTGCGGTGAAGCCGTCCAGCAGCGGCACCGCCGGGGCGAAGCCGCGCTCGCGCCAGCCCACCGCGCGCATGGTCGCGCCGAAGGCGCCATTGCGCGGCGCCTCGCCCGGCGCGTGCGGCGGCTCCAGCGGTGGCGGTTGCTGCGCGGTGGCTGGCGGTGCCATCGCGGCGGGCGCGGGGGCGTCGTCGTCGGCGGCGACCGCGTGCGGCGGCGGCGGTGGGCGTTCGCCCAGGCGCAGGCGCAGGCGTTCCAGGCGGCCGTCGCTGTTGCGGTAGAAGCGCACCTGGTCCGGCGCCACTTCCAGCCAGTGCGCCATCAGCCGTTCGACGTTGCGGTCGCGCACCTGGTCGCGCGCCGGCAGCGGCGCATGCGCCGTGTCCTGCACCTTGAGGGTCTGGGTGCCGGCCGGCATGCGCGTGCTGAGCAGGGCGATCACTTCCGGCGGATGCACCGGCATCTCGTAGACCGGCGTGCGCAGCACCAGGGCGATGCCGATCAGCTGCGCGGTGAGCAGCGCCACCACCAGCAGCAGGAAGGCGCGGGCGAAGATCGGCACGCCGCGGCGGGCGCGCGTGGCCCCGCTCACAGGCGGGCGACGCTCGGCAGCAGCATGTAGCCCTCGTTGCGCACGGTGCGGATCAGTTCGGTCTGCACGCGTTCGTTGATCTTGCGGCGCAGGCGGCTGATCTGGCTGTCGATGGCGCGGTCGTAGACCTCGGTGTCGCGGCCGCGCGCGTAGTCGAGCAACTGATCGCGGCTGAGGACACGCTGCGGGTGCTCGACGAAGGTACGCAGCAGCGCGAACTCGCCGTCGGAAAGGTTGATGAAGATGCCGGTGGGGTCGCGCAGGTCGCGGCGGATCACGTCCAGCCGCCAGCCGGCGAATTCGTAGACGTTGCCGCGCGCTTCCGGCGGCAGCGTCGCCGCCTGGCTGCGTCGCAGCAGGGCGCGCACCCGCGCCAGCAGCTCGCGCGGGTTGCACGGCTTGGCCAGGTAGTCGTCGGCGCCCACTTCCAGGCCGATGATGCGGTCGGTGTCGCTGCCCAGCGCGCTGAGCATGATCACCGCCGGCGCGCCGCGCTCGCTGGCGAGCTGGCGGGCGGCGCTGAGGCCGTCCTCGCCGGGCATCATCACGTCCAGGATCACCAGGTCCGGCTGGCGCTCGGCCATCCGCAGGCGCATTTCCGCCACGGTCTCGGCGGTGTCCACCTGATACCCGTGGTCGCTCAGGAACTCGCTGATGAGTCGGCGCAGATCCGGATCGTCGTCGACGACCAGAATGAAGGATTTCATATCCACGATCTTGAGGGGCGGCCACACGGGGAGTCGCCCAGTCTAGACGTGGCCGCGGCTGCCTGGAACTGGGGCGGACAGGGACGTGGCCGCCGGAACCGGGGGCCGCGCTTGAACGCATGGCCATCATAGGCAGCGCCAGGGGCGCGAACATGGCCGGTTCGTGTCCTGTGCCGACATGCGTTGCCATGCGCCGGCACCTGCGCTGGCGGGGTCTCCGGCGGCGGCCGAGGACGCGCCGACGGGCTGCGGGGCGGTCCGGGCGTTCCCTTTTGCCGGCTGCGGGAATACTATCCCCCAGTATAGTTCCCGGGTTCCCCGTCGCATGCCGCATACCCCGCACGAGAAGAAGCGCGTCCTCGCCCGCATCCGCCGCCTGCGCGGCCAGACCGAAGCGTTGGAGCGCGCGCTCGAGGGCGGCGCCGAGTGCGCGGCGGTGTTGCAGCAGATCGCCGCCATCCGCGGTGCGGTCAACGGCCTCATGTCCGAGGTGATGGAAGCCCACGTTCGCGAAGAATTCGGCCAGCCCGCCAGCTCCGACGCGCAGCGCGCCGCGCGCGTGCGCGAGATGGGCATGCTGGTCCGCTCCTATCTCAAGTGATCCATACCCCACACCCATTTCCTCAGCCAGGAGAAATCGCATGAAATCCCGAGCCGCCGTTGCCTTCGAAGCCGGCCAGCCGCTGCAGATCGTGGAGATCGATGTCGAGCCGCCGCGCCAGGGCGAGGTGCTGGTGCGCATCACCCACACCGGCGTATGCCATACCGACGCGTTCACGCTGTCCGGCGACGACCCGGAAGGCATCTTCCCGGCGGTGCTCGGCCACGAGGGCGGCGGCATCGTCGAAGCGGTGGGCGAGGGCGTGACCAGCGTCAAGGTCGGCGACCACGTGATCCCGCTGTACACGGCCGAATGCCGCAAGTGCAAGTTCTGCCTGTCCGGCAAGACCAACCTGTGCCAGGCGGTGCGCGCCACCCAGGGCAAGGGCCTGATGCCTGACGGCACCACGCGCTTCTCCTACAACGGCCAGCCGATCTACCACTACATGGGCTGCAGCACCTTCAGCGAGTACACGGTGGTGCCGGAGATCTCGCTGGCCGTGGTCAATCCCGAAGCGCCGCTGGAGAAGGTGTGCCTGCTCGGCTGCGGCGTCACCACCGGCATCGGCGCGGTGCACAACACGGCCAAGGTGAAGGAAGGCGACAGCGTCGCGGTGTTCGGCCTGGGCGGCATCGGCCTGGCGGTGATCCAGGGCGCGGTGCAGGCCAAGGCCGGGCGCATCCTGGCCATCGACACCAATCCGGGCAAGTTCGAACTGGCGCGCAGCATGGGCGCCACCGACTGCATCAACCCGAAGGATTACAGCAAGCCGATCCAGGAGGTCATCGTCGAGCTGACCGACGGCGGCGTGGACTTCAGTTTCGAGTGCATCGGCAACGTGCACGTGATGCGTTCGGCGCTGGAGTGCTGCCACAAGGGCTGGGGCGAGAGCGTCATCATCGGCGTGGCCGGCGCCGGCCAGGAAATCAGCACGCGTCCGTTCCAACTGGTCACCGGCCGCGTCTGGCGCGGTAGCGCGTTCGGCGGGGTCAAGGGCCGCACCCAGCTGCCCGGCATGGTGGAGCAGGCGATGCACGGCGAGATCGACCTCGATCCGTTCATCACCCACACCCTGCCGCTGGACGAGATCAACGAAGCCTTCCACCTGATGCACGAGGGCAAGTCGATCCGTACCGTCATCCACTTCTGACCCGAAGGTCAGTCCGGCGCGCGGCCGTTTCCGCGCATTGCAGCGACGCAACGAACCCGGGAGGGGGAAAGATGAGTACTGTGACGATTCATCCGTCGGTGGATGCCGGCGTGCGTGCCGGCGCGGAGCAGTTCCAGGGCGGCACCCTGGAATGCCACTGCGCCAGCGACAAGGTGGTGGTGGACGTGGGTGCGCAGACCGCGCACAACCATGCCTGCGGCTGTACCAAGTGCTGGAAGCCGAAGGGCGCGACCTTCTCGGTGGTGGCGGTGGTGGCACGCGACAAGGTCAAGGTCACCGCGCATCCGGAGAAGCTGAAGGTGGTGGACGAGAGCGCGACGATCCGTCGTCACGCCTGCACCGGCTGTGGCGTGCACATGTACGGACGCATCGAGAACACCGAGCATCCGTTCTACGGCCTGGATTTCGTGCATACCGAACTGTCGCCGCAGCAGGGCTGGTCGGCACCGGGCTTCGCCGCGTTCGTGTCGTCGATCATCGAGAGCGGCACGCCCCCGGAGGCGATGGACGGGGTACGCAAGCGCCTGCGCGAACTGCAGCTGGAACCGTACGACTGCCTGTCGCCGCCGCTGATGGACGCGATCTCCACCCACGTGGCGCGCAAGAACGGCGTGCTGCACTGAAGCCCGCTGCCGCGCGCGTCGCCGTTCGGCGCGTCGCGGCATCCCCGCCTGCGGCCGGTCGCGGCCGCAGGCGCTCTCTCTACGGAACTGTCCATGGAACGCATCGAACACCATGCCTGCTGCGGCGGCTGGCAGGACGTCTATCGCCACGACTCGGCCGTGCTTGGCTGCCCCATGCAGGTGGCCGTGTACCTGCCGCCGCAGGCCGAGCACGCCACGCTGCCGGTGCTGTACTGGCTCAGCGGCCTCACCTGCACCGAGCAGAACTTCATCACCAAGGCCGGCGCGCAGCGCTACGCGGCCGAGCACGGGGTGATCCTGGTGGCGCCCGACACGAGTCCGCGTGGCGAGCAGGTCGCCGATGCCGAGGGCTACGACCTGGGCAAGGGCGCCGGCTTCTACGTCAACGCCACGCAGGCGCCGTGGGCTGCGCACTACCGCATGTACGACTACGTGGTGCAGGAACTGCCGGCGCTGATCGAAGCGCAGTTTCCGCACAACGGCCGCCGCGCGATCAGCGGGCATTCGATGGGCGGTCACGGCGCGTTGGTCATCGCGCTGAAGAATCCCGGCCGCTACCGCAGCGTGTCGGCGTTCTCGCCGATCGTGGCGCCGACCCAGGTGCCGTGGGGCGAGAAGGCGTTCACCGCCTACCTGGGCGAGGACCGCGCGCAATGGCAGGCGTACGACGCCAGCGTGCTGATCGGTAGCGCCAGCGAGCGCCTGCCGCTGCTGATCGACCAGGGCGGCGGCGACGAGTTCCTCGAGAAGCAGTTGCGTCCGCAGCTGCTGCAGGCCGCCGCCGAGGCAGCGGGTTATCCGGTGACCCTGCGCGTGCAGCCTGGCTACGACCACAGCTACTACTTCATCGGCAGCTTCATCGGCGAGCACATCGCCTTCCACGCACGCGCGCTGCAGGGCTGAGCGCGCTCCGCCGGCGGTCGCGCACGACGCGGACCGCCGGGCAGGGTGCCGCGCGCGGGGCTGCCGGTGACGCACCGGCCTTCCGCGCCGTCGCCTCTGGCCGTGCTGCACGGTGCCGGCGCGACGGCACGCGAGCAGGGCCGCCGGCCCCTTGCCGGGCGCGCAGATGACAGGCCGGTGACCACGACAGGCGCCGCGTGGCCGGTCTCGTAAACAAACAGGGGGCGCGAATCGCCCTTCACGCGGTTGTGCGACCGCGTTCGCGCCTGCTGAGACGGGCGCTGGCTAGATTGCGCAGGGTTCGCCCTCGCCACGTCCCTGGATCGGAGCCGCGCCATGTCTTGCCGTCGCATCTTGCTGCTCCCCTGGCAGCGCTGGCGCAGCCCGCTCAGCGCGGTGGCGATGCTTGCCTGCACGCTGTTTGGTGCCTGCGTGGCGTTGGCGATCGGCGCGGCGACGCCATAGCGCAAGCCGCTCCTGACTGCCGTCGATCGCGTTGCGCCGTTGCGTCGGATGACGTCACCACGGTCGTGTCCCACTGCGCGGGCGATCGCCGCGACCGGCCGGCGCTCGTGCATGGATTCGGATGCATCGCCTCGCTCGGAGGCGGGGCAGGACGCCTTGCAGTCGATTGGGAGGCAAGCGCTGGCAGCGCGTGCCTAGCGTGTGGAATGCGGCGCAGCGCTGGACGCCGAGTTCAGCGCGACAGCCGTGCAGCCAGCGCGCCCAGCCGCCGCATCGCGTGTTCCAGGGTCTCGCTCCACGGCTGGCCGCAGCTCAGCCGCAGGTGGTCGGCGTAGTCGCCGCGGCTGGAGAACAGATGCCCGGGCGAGGTGCCGATGCCCTCGGCTAGGGCGGCCTCGAACAGCGCCTGGCCACTGCCGGCGTCGGCCAGTTGCAGCCACAGCGACAGGCCGCCGGCCGGGTCGCCGATGCGGGTGCCGGCCGGCCAGTGCCGCAGCACTGCCTCGCGCAGGCGCTGGCCGTTGTCGGCCAGGGTGCGGCGCAGCTTGCGCAGGTGGCGTTCCAGGTCGTGCCGCTCCAGGTAGTCGGCCAGGGCCAGTTGCGGCAGGCTGGCGCCGCCGATGGTGGAGAAGTATTTGGCACGCACCAGCGCGTCGGTCCAGGCGCCGCCGAGCAGCCAGCCCACGCGCAGGCCGGGCGCCAGCACCTTGGAGAAGGCGCCGCAGGTGATCACGTTGCCGTGCGTGTCGAAATGGCGCAGCGGCCGTGGGCGCTGTCCCGACCAGTCGAGTTCGCCATAGATGTCGTCCTCGATCACCACCGTGCCGTGGCGTGCGCAACTGTCGAGCAGGCTGCGCTTGGCGCTGTCGGGCGTGAGGCTGCCGAGCGGATTGTTGAAGTTCGGCACCAGCACCGCGGCGCGCGCCGGCGTGCGCTGCAGCAGCGCGTCCAGGCGCGTGGCGTCGATGCCCTGGCCGGGCCGGTTGGGCACCTCCAGCACTTTCAGGCGTAGCGCCGCCACCGCTTGCAGGATGCCGTGGTAGGTCGGGGTCTCGACCAGCACCACGTCGCCGGGCGCGGTGAGGGTGCGCAGCGCCAGGCTGATCGCCTCCATCGCGCCGGCGGTCACCACCACCTCGTCGGCCGCCACGGCGGTGGCGCAGTGCGCGTAGCGCTGCGCGATCTGCCGGCGCAGCGCGGCGTGCCCCTGGGGCGGTGCGTAGTCGAGCGCGGCACTGCGCTGGCGGCGCAGTTGCCGCGCCAGTGCGCTGGCCAGGTGCGCGCCGGGCAGCAGCGCCGCCGCCGGCGTGGCGGTGTGCAGCGGCACCAGGTCCGAACGCGCGAGCATGTCCAGCACGCCTTGCAACGCGGGATTGGCGACTGTGCCCGGGGCGCGTCGTCGCGACGGGCCGGCGCCGGTCGGCACCGGCGTGGCCGCCGCGCGCACGAAATAGCCCGAGCGCGGCCGCGCCTGCACCCGGCCTTCGCGTTCCAGCTGCAGGCAGGCCTGCACCGCGGTGGCGGCGCTGATGCCGTGGCCGGCGGCCAGTTGCCGGATCGACGGCAGGCGCTCGCCGGCGCGCAGCGTGCCTTGCGCGATCTGGTCGCGCAACTGGCTGGCGAGGGCTTCGTACAGGCGCATGCGCGGGCCTCATCTGTATCGGTCGATTTGCAGCGTATCTGACTCTGTGCTGGTCGCCCAGCCGGGCGCACACTGGCCGCCTCCTTTCCGATCCCGCGAGGCCGCACGTGCAGCTGCCGCTGTTCATCGTCGATGCGTTCACCACGGTGCGGTTCCGCGGCAACCCGGCCGCGGTGGTGCCGCTGCAGGCCTGGCTGCCGGATGCGCTGATGCAGGCCATCGCCAGCGAGAACAATCTGTCGGAGACCGCGTTCTTCGTGCGCGAGGCCGACGGCGCGTTCGCGATCCGCTGGTTCTCGCCGCTGCGCGAAGTGGCGTTCTGTGGCCATGCCACCCTGGCCAGCGCCTTCGTCGTCGCCACCCAGGGCCTGGCACCGCTGCCCTTGCGGTTCCGCGCCGCGGCGGTCGGCGAGTTGGCGGTGGACCGCGAGGCCGACGGGCGTTTCGTCCTGCGCTTCCCGAACCAGGCGCCGACCGCATTGGCGACGGTGCCGCAGGAACTCGCGCAGGCGCTGTCGATCGCGCCGCAGGCGGCGTACCGCAACGCCCAGGCCTACATCGCCGTGTACGCGGACGAAGCCCAGGTGCGTGCGGTGGTGCCGGACCTGGCGCGGATGCTGGCGCTGGCGCCGCTGTGGGCGCAGCGCCTGGGCAAGCAGGACCTGCGCGCGTGGCAGGCCTCGGCGCGTGGCGGCGAACTGGACTGCCGGGTGACGCCGGACCACGTGCAGGTGCGCGGCGCGGCCGTGCAGTACCTGCACGGGAGCATCGAACTGTGAGCGCGGTGCAGGCAGCGCCTGTGGGCGCGGCACGGCGTGCGTTGTGGCAGTTGCTGCTGGCCGAGGTGCTGATCGGCTCGGTCGGCGTGTTCGTGCATGAGAGCGGCCAGGATCCGGTGACCGCGGTGTTCTACCGCTGCCTGTTCGGGGCGCTGTTCCTGACCGTGTGCGGCCTGCTCGGCGGACAGTTGCGCGGGTTGTGGCGCGAGCGCGCGTTGCTGCGCGACGCTGCGCTCAGCGGCGTGCTGCTGGTGCTCAACTGGGTGGCGCTGTTCGCCGGCATGGCGCGCTCCTCGATCGGCGTGGCGACGATGGTCTACCACGTGTTTCCGTTCGTCATGCTGATCCTGGCGGCGCTGTTGCAGGGCGAGCGCAGCCGGCGCTCGGACCTGGGCTGGACGCTGCTGGCCTTCGTCGGCGTGGCCTGTTCGGCCGATCCACTGCGGCTGTGGTCCAGCGCCGACCGAGGCTACCTGGTCGGCATCGCGTTGACCCTGCTCGGCGCGCTGCTGTGCGGCGCGTCGTTGCTGATGTCGCGGCGGATCAGCCGCGAGCGGCCGTTGGCGGTGGTGACGGTGCAGTGCTGGGTCGGTGCGGCGATGCTGGCCGGCTTCTCCAGCAGCGCGGCGCTGCATCCCGGACGGCACTGGTTCTGGCTGGTCGGCCTGGGCGTGATCCACAGCGGCGTGGTGTACGTGCTGTTCTACAGCGCCTACCGGCACCTGCACGTGGCGGCGATCGCGGTGGTCGCCTTCGTCTACCCGTTGGTGACGTTGTTGCTCGACTACCTGCTGTACGGCCACCGGCTGGTGCCGGTGCAGTGGCTCGGCCTGGCGCTGATCGTGCTGGGGACGCTGGCGGTCAATCTGCGCTGGTCCTGGCCGCGCCGCGCGGTCGCCGCACCCTAGCGGCGCGGCGCTCGCCTCGGCCACCGCAGCGCGGCGGCCGTGCCGTTCGGCTCAGCGCACGTCGCGCAGTTCCCAGCCGCTGCCGGCGAGCAGGCGCAGGCGCTGCTTGAGGATGTCGCCGGGGATGCTGGTGGTGGCGGACAGGTCGATGCGCAGATCGTCCTGGCGGCCGCTGACCCGTGCCGCCGGATCGGTCACGCCCAGGGCCGGATCCACCTCGTCCGGCTCCGGCTGCATCGCGCGCCAGCGCTCGAACCAGGCCGGATCGCTCAGGGCGGCCTGCAACTGTTCGGCGAAGGCGTCGGCGCCGTGCGCGGTGAAGCTCAGCGACGGTTGGCTGCCGCGGGCACGGGCGGGATCGGGCAGGCTGATCGAGTAGGTGACGGCCATGGGCATCTCTTGTGGGCGGTACGAAGCGGCGCAGCCTAGCAGAGCCGGCGGCGCCCCGCCGTCGACGTGGCCGACGCGCGGATCAGCCGAAGCGCAGCGCCTCGCCGGCGAAGCCCAGCACCAGCGCGCCCTTGCCGACGTTGACCATGCCGGTCAGGCTCATCACGCTTTCCAGCAGGTCCACGCCGTGGGTATCGCAGGCCTGGCGCAGTGCCGCGTAGCCGGGCAGGGCGTGCAGTTCTGCCAGTTCGCCGCCATAGCTCAGGCACAGCGTGGGCGTCATCAGCCCGGCCGCCACGCGTTTGGCGGCCAGGCCGAACAGCGTCTGCACGGCGTGGTCGAAGCCCTTGAGCTTGGCCACCGGCGCGGTCTCGCCGCGGTGGCAGTGCAGCACCGGCTTGATGTCCAGGGCCGAGCCGAGCGCGGCGCTGAGCAGGCCGACGCTGCGGTCGCCCTTGCTGCGCGCGCGGCTGCGCAGGTAATACAGGTCGCGCGCGATCATGTAGCCATGGGTGTGTTCGGCCAGCGTCTCCAGCCGCTCGCGGATGGCCTGCACGCCCGCGCCATCGGCACGCAACCGCACCGCCTCGACCGCCACCACCGCCTGTGCGGCGAACAGGTTCTGGGTGTCGATCACCCGCAGCGCGAACGGCGAGGCGTGGCCGGCGGCCTGACGAATCGGCTTGTAGTCGTTGAGGATGGCGAAGCCGGCCTGCTGCGCGTGGTCGTGGATCGGGCTGCGGGTCTTGGCGATGGTCAGGCAGAACACGTGGTCGTAGTCGATGACCAGCCGGCCCAGGAACAGCTCGCGGATCTGCGCCACGCTGTACGGCACGGTTTCGGCCTCGGCGCCGTGCGCGCTGACCTGCGCATGCAGGAACTCCAGCGTCGCTGCTTCGTCGCGGCGATCGGCGAGCACGGTGCCGCCGAGACGCACGCTGATCGGCAGGACCACCAGGTCGTGTCGGGCGATGTAGTCCTGCGGCAGATCGCAGGCGGAATCTACGACGATGCCGATGCGCATCCGCTGGATCTCCGGGAGGGGAAAATGTCGATGGACATGGAGACGGCTCAGGCGCCGCGCTGCACCGCGGCCGGCAGGGCGCCCAGGCGCGCCATCTCGCCGCGCTGCAGCAACTGCGGGTCGGCCAGCACCGCGCGCATCAGCGCGTGTGCGTCGTTGCCCCACAGCAGGGTGTCGTCGATCTGCAGGGTCGGCACGCCGAATACGCCGGCCGCCAGCGCCTGCTCGGTGTTGGCGCGCAGTTGCGCCTTGACCTGAGCCTCGGCGGTGGCCGCGGCCACGTCGGCGATGCCCAGCGCCTGGCCGACCGGCGCCAGCGCCGTGGCGTCGTCGCCGGCGTGGCCATCGCGCCACAGCCAGTCGAAGATCGCGTCGATGGCTTGCGGCGTGGTCCCGGCAGCGATGCACAGGCGCAGCGCGGTCAGCGGATTGAACGGATGCGCCGGCGGAAAGCGCAGCGGCACGCCCTGCTGCTGCGCCTGCCACTGCACGAAGCGATAGGTGAACTCGCGCTTGTGCGGCACCTCGGCCGGCCCGCGCGCCTGCAACTGGGCCAGCACCGCGCCGAACACGATCGGCACCGGCTGGATCCGGTCGAACTCCGGAAGCGTTTTCACCTGCTGCCAGTGCAGATAGGAAAACGGCGAGATGAAATCGAAGTACCAGCGCAACGTCATCGTGCTTCTCCGCAAGGACCCATCAGCTTATCGCGACGTCGTGCCCACTGCGACTCGCTGCGCATGGTGCAGTGCGGAATGCTGGTGCCGCTTGGGCGTCGCGACGACAGCGCTGCGTAGACGATGCCCTGCCGAAAATCTCGCCGGCACGAGATACCTGTGAAGCGCCCCACGCCCGCGGCCTGGATCGCGGTAGCGCTATTGCGCTGGCGCATGGCGCGCGCGGGTCTTGTCATAGCTCGTGGCGCGCGTGCCTTGCTAGCGTCCGCCGCGGCAGCACCTTCGCTGCCCCTGCACGCTCAGGAGAGACCGCCATGCACGCTTCCGCTCCCGTTTGCGCCGCCACCGCTTCGCCGCGCCTTCCCGCCACCGTTGCACCGTCACTGCGCGGCCGCATGCGGTCCGTGCGCGCGCTGCTCGCCGCGGCCCTGTTCGCCGCTGCGCCGATGGCGCTGGCCGGGCCCTACCAGGTCTACGGCAACCAGTACGCCTGGGTGAACAACTTCAACGATCCCAACAACGTCATCCAGGGCACCTTCCACAGCGGCAGCACGCCGAGCATGACCGTGACCTTCAATTTCCCCAACGCCAGCCTGTACGGCTATCCGGCGATCCTGCGCGGCTCGCACTACGGCTTCAATCCCACCTCCGACCGCACCTTCCCGCGCCAGGTCTCGGCCCTGCGCTCCTTGCCGGCGACCTTCGCGTACTCGTCCGGCGGCAGCAACCTGGCCGGCGACTTCGCCTACGACCTGTTCTTCCGCTGGGACAGCACGGTCTCCTCCAGCGCGATCCCGCAGGCCGAAGTGATGATCTGGGGCGGCCACAACTCGTATCCGATCGGCACCCTCACCGCCAGCAACGTCATCAGCGCCGGCGGCTACACCTTCGATCTGTGGGAAGGCATGAACAGCGCCGCCGGCTACTACGTCTACACCTTCATTCCGCACAACACCGCCGGCCAGCCGACCCTGCCGAGCAACGGCAATCTCGACATCGACATCAAGCCGTTCCTCAACTGGCTGCACACCAACCGCGCGCAGGACGGGCGCTTCAGCAACGCGATGTACCTGCACGTGGTCGAGGCCGGCTTCGAGGTGGTGCGCGGCAACGGCTGGGCCTGGATCCAGGCCAACATCGGCGCCAACTGAGCGCACGGCGTCGGCGCTCGCGCGACCGACGCATCGATCCGCGCATCGGTTGGTCGCGGCCTGTCGCGGTCGGTGCGTCGCGCGTGCGTTTTTCGCGCGGCATGGTACGGCGCATCGCCGCTCGCGCACGTCGTCGCCAGCGACGTGCGGCACGCCTGGGCAATGCCGCACCTGCGCCGCCGGCGACGCTAGTGGCTGTAGGCCTTCGGCAGCGCGCCGCTCTGCTGCATGTAGCGGTCGCGCAGTTCGGTCTGCCGCGAGCGCATCGGGATGGCGCGGCCGCCCAGCCAGACCTGCTCGGCGTAGTGCGCCACGTCCAGCGGATCGCCTTCCCACAGCACCAGGTCGGCGAGCTTGCCGGGGGCGATGCTGCCCAGGCGGTCACCCACGCCGAAGGCCTCGGCCGGGACACGAGTCAGGCCGGCCAGGGCGGCATCCCACGGCAGCCCGTGGGCGACCGCGTTGCCGGCCAACTGCCGCTGCTTGCGCGCGTTGTGCGCGCCGTCGCCGCCCTGGGTGAAGCTCACCGCCACGCCGGCGGCATTAAGGCGTGCGGCGTTCTCCAGGGTGGCGCCGATCTGGTCGAAGCTGGCCGGCAGGTCGTCCAGTGCGTTGACGAACACCGGGACCTGCGCCTTTGCCAGTTCCGGCGCCAGCTTCCAGGCCTCGTCGCCGCCGGCGATGGCGATGCGCACCTTCTCGCGCTGGGCCCAGCGCAGCAGTTGGCGGATGTCGGCCGCCCGGTTCACCGTCACCACGATGCGGCCCTGGCCGGCGAGATAGCGCGCCAGCACCGCGCGTCCGGCCGGGGTCAACAGCGCATGCGGCGAATCGGCAGGCATGCGCCCACGCGCTTCGGCCACCAACTGGTCGAGCAGCATCCACTGCGCCGCGCGCGACTTGCCGCTCAGTTCCAGCGCATCGCTTCCCAGGTGCAGGTACAGCGCGTGCGGGCCGATCGGGTCGGCGCCGCCGTCCAGGCGCATCACCGCGCCCTGGCCGGCGACGAAGGCGCCGCCGGTATTGGCGCCGAGCGCGGTGAAGCCGATGCCTTCCACCCGTGCGACTGGGATCAGCACCGACTCGGGGTTGTAGGCCAGGGTCACGTCGAACTCCGGACGCATCGGCTGGTCGTGCGGCAGGGTCAGCGTGCTGTCGACGGTGGAGGCCTCGCCGGAGACCTCCTCGATGCCGATCTCGGTGATGCCGCCGAACAGCGCCGGGGTCAGCGGGCGGCCCTTGGCCTCGACCACGGCCATGCCGGCCGGCGCGCTCAGGCCGGGGCCGACCGCGCGGATCACCCCGCCCTGGACCAGCACGTCGGCATTGGCGAGGGTGCCGCGGGCGCTGGCGGTGTGCACGGTGGCGCCGCGGATCAGCACGTCCTGGGCGAAGCCGGGCGCGCTGCCGAGCAGCAGGCAGGCGGCCAGGGCCAGGCGCTGCGCCAGGCGATGGGGCGAGTGCATGGCGCGGCTCATCGAGCAGCCTCCTGGCCGAGCATGAAATCGGAGGTGGGTTGCAGGCGGCGGTCGGCGCGGTCGTAGACCTGCGCGCCGTCGATGTAGACCTTGTCGGCCAGGGCATAGGAGCTGAAGGGGTTGCCGTTCCACAGCACCACGTCGGCCATCTTGCCCGGCGCCAGCGAACCGGTCTGCTTGTCGATGCCCAGCGCCTTGGCCGGGTTGCTGGTCAGCCAGCGGATCGCGCGTTCGGGCGGGATGTCCATGCCGGCGCGGCGGCCGGCGGCCATCGCCTTGGCCGCTTCCTGGTTGAGCCGTTGGATGCCTTCCTCCGAGTCCGAATGCATGATCGCGCAGCCGTTGGCAGGGCGATCGACCAGGGCGATGTTCTCCTGGATGCCGTCGAAGGCCTCCATCTTGAAGCCCCACCAGTCCGCCCACAGCGCGCCGCAGACGTTCTCCTGGGCCAGGCGGTCGGCGATCTTGTAGGCCTCCACGCCGTGGTGGAACGCGGCGATCTTGAAGCCGAACTCCTTGGCCAGGTCGAGCATGGTGGTCATCTCGTCGGCGCGGTAGCAGTGGATGTGCACGCGGATGTCGCCGTTGATGGCGCCGGCCAGCGTGTCCAGCTTCAGGTCGCGCTTGCCGCCGCTGTCGCCGCTGCTGTCGTTGTCGCCGGCGCCGCGGCTCCACCAGTGGCGCTTGGGCGGGCTCTTCTGCTTCGGCGCGTTCTTGCGCAGGTATTCGCTGGCGTCGATGAAGGCCGCGCGGTAGCCGGCGACGTTGCCCATGCGCGTGGATGGGCCGCCTTTCTCGCCGTAGACCCGCTTGGGGTTCTCGCCGCAGGCCATCTTCAGGCCCCACGGCGCGCCGGGGAACTTCATCGCCTGGTAGGTGGTGGCCGGCACGTTCTTGAGGGTGACGCCGCGGCCGCCGACCAGGTTGGCCGAGCCGGGCAGCACCTGCAGCGCGGTGACGCCGCCGGCCAGCGCGGTGCCGAAGCCGGGATCCTGCGGCCAGATCGAATGCTCGGCCCACACGTTCGGGGTCACCGGCGCGGTCGCCTCGTTGCCGTCGCTGTGCGCGCTGACGCCCGGGCTGGGATACACACCCAGGTGCGAATGCACGTCGATGATGCCGGGCGTGACCCACTTGCCGTGGCCGTCGATGCGGGTGGCGTTGGCCGGCGCGGTCAGTGCGCGGCCGACCGCCTGCACGCGCCCGTCCTGCAGCAGCACGTCGGCATCGTCCAGGCGCTCGCCGGTGCCGGTGAGCACGGTGGCGTGTTCGATCAGCACCGGCACCGACGGCAGCGCACGGTAGGTGCTGGGATAGGGATCGTCGACGAAACGCGAGGCGGCAGCGGCCGGGCCGCACAACGCCACGCCCAGGCAGGCGAGCAACAGATGACGCATCGAATTTTCCCCGGAAGATGGACGCGGCCGTTGCGGCCGTGCCCGCACGCTAGCCCGAGCCGGCGCGCTTGCCAAGTGCGGCTGCGGCATCGACGTCGCCGGCTGCACCGGACCGCGACGCCGGACCTGCTATGCAGGCCGATTGCCGCCCATGGAAATTGCGATGACCGACACCCCTGCGCATACCGTCGTGGACTTCTGGCGCAGCGCCGGCCGCGAACGCTGGTTCGCCGCCAACGACTCCTTCGACGCCAACGTCCGCCAACACCTGCTGGAGGTGCACCACGCCGCCGCGCGCGGCGAACGCGGCGACTGGCTGGCCGACGCCGAGGGCGCGCTGGCGCTGCTGCTGTTGCTCGACCAGGTGCCGCGCAACGTGTTCCGCGGCAGCGCGCACGCCTTCGCTACCGACGGCCTGGCCTGCCGCTACGCCGACCGGGCGCTGGCGGCCGGGTTCGACCAGGAGACCGAAGCGGAACTGCGGATGTTCTTCTATCTTCCCTACACACATGCCGAGGACGCCGCGCGGCAACGCCAGGCGGTGGAACTGTTCAGCGCGCTCGGCGACGCGGAGTCGCTGCAGTGGGCGGTGGTGCACGAGGACGTGATCCAGCGCTTCGGCCGCTTCCCGCACCGCAATGCGGCGCTGGGGCGCGCGACCACGGCGGAAGAGCAGGCGTTTTTGGATGCGGGTGGGTTCGCTGGTTGAGGGAAGAGTGGTTGAGAGAGGCCTGGTTGAGAGAGGCCTGGGTGAGGGCGGCGGTGCCTACATCTTTACCCCTCATGTGGCGTCGCTTTATCGCACGCCGTTGATCGATGTGTCGCGGCGCGCGTGATGTCCGTCTGGCGCCTTGATGTGCACTCATGCAACCGACGTCATACCTTCGTAGGAGCGGCTTCAGCCGCGACAGGTTTTCCCGAGAAAGCCCGTCGCGGCTGAAGCCGCTCCTACAGGCGATATGCGCCGCGCACGCCGCGATGGCAGGCGATGGGCGCATGGCGGGGCCAATGCTTTGAATCTGGCGCACCAATGCATGCATCGCGGTGGTGTGCGACGGGCTTGTCGTAGGAGCGGCTTCAGCCGCGACCGGGCCTTACCGGGAACGCCCGGTCGCGGCTGAAGCCGCTCCTACGCGTTTGCGCGTTGTGGCGGCCGGGCACAAAAAAGGACGATCGTTCGATCGCCCTTTCGACGCGTCCACACTGGACGCAAACCAGCACGAGGTGCGTGGCTCAGTACTTCGGTACGCTGCCGTCGACCTGGTCGGTCCAGGCGTCGATGCCGCCGACCACGTTGTGCACCTTCGTGAAGCCAAGCGAACGGAAATGCTCGGCCGCCTGCCCGCTGCGGCCACCGTGGTGGCACAGGAAGGCCAGGGCGGTGTCCTTCGGCAGCGCTTCCAGTTGCGCACGCTGCTCGCCGTCGAGGGTGCGGAACGGCACGTTGACCGCCGCCACCGCGCGCTCTTCCGGCGGGCGCACATCCACCAGGATCAGGCCACCGGCGCGCACGCGGTCGTCGGCGTCGCGCGGGCTGAGGTCCTGCACCGGCTTGGGCGCGTTGGGATTGTCGATCGCCAGGCCGCGACCGCGCAGGTCGTCCACCCAGTCGATGGTGATGCCGTCGGCGCGACGCGCACTGCCCAGGTCGAACTGCACGCGCAGACCGTTGGACTCGGCGGCGATGGCGTTGGGATCGGTCGGCGCCAGCTGGAAGTTCGGCTGGAACTGCGCGTCGATCGCCAGCGCCAGGCTCGCGCCCGGAGCGTCGGCCAGCGCGCCGCGCAGCATCTCGGCGGCGGCGTCGGTGATGGTGATCGAGGGCGGGGTGCGGTCCGGCGCGGCCACGCCCAGCAGTTCGCTCAGTTCGCCGCTGCCGGCCATCTGCAGAATGATGTCGCTGCCGCCGACCAGCTCGCCGTCCACGTACAGCTGCGGGATGGTTGGCCAGTCGCCGTAGACCTTGATGCCCTCGCGGATGTCCTGGTCGGCCAGCACGTTGACGTGGGCGAAGTCGACGCCGAGCTCGTTCAGCGCGCCCACCGCCTTGGCGGAGAACCCGCACTGCGGCATGCTCGGCTGGCCTTTCATGAACAGCACGACGCGGTTGGAGCTGAGCAGCGTTTCGATACGGGAGCGCAGGGCGGGGTCGAGGGACATGGCAGGCAGTCGTCGCAGAGTCGGACCGGTCATTCTACGCCGCATGGCATCATGGGGCATGACAGTTCCGGAAACGCTGCATCGCATCCCGCGCCACCCGTATCGCTGGCTGCCCTGGGCGCTGGCCTCGCAGGTGCTGGTGGCGGCGCTGTGGTGGGCCTACGGTTGGCGGGTCGGGCTGCCGGCGCTGCTGCTGTCGCACGCAGCGCTGGTGCTGCCGGTGTTCCTGCCGCGGGCGCGGCTGTACGCGCCGGTGCTGGACCGCCTGCCCGGCAGCGCGCCGCAGGTGTGGCTGACCATCGACGACGGCCCCTCCGACGACACCGCGGCGATCCTGGACCTGCTCGATCGCTATCAGGCCAAGGCCACCTTTTTCCTGGTCGGCGCCCGCGCCGCCGCGCGCCCGCAGCTGGTGCGCGAGATCCTGCGCCGCGGCCACGGCATCGGCAACCACAGCCAGCACCATCCGCAAGCCTGGTTCTGGGCCCTGGGGCCGCGGCGCATGGCGCAGGAAATCGGCCAGGCGCAGCAGACGCTGGCGGCGATCGCCGGCACCGCGCCGCGCTGGTACCGCTCGGTGGTGGGCATGACCAATCCCTTCGTCGCCGCACCGCTGCGCCGGCATGGCCTGACCCGGGTGGCCTGGAGCGCGCGCGGATTCGATGGCGTGCGCTGCGACCCCGCGGTCACCGTCGCGCGCATCGCCCGCGACCTGCGGCCCGGCGCCATCGTGCTGCTGCACGAAGGCGCGGCGCACGGGCACAACCCGGCGATCGTGGAAGGCGTGTTGCAGGCGATGCGCGAGCGCGGCCTCGGCAGCGCATTGCCGGGCTAGCGCCGCCAGTCGGCGCGATGGCCATGCCGAGCGCCGACCGACCATCCCGGTAGGCCCGCGTCGCGTCGCCCGCGGCGTGCGGTTCGCGGGACTCAGCCGCCCTGGACGAGCCCAAAAACGATCAGCGCGGTGATGCCGACCAGGGTCGTGACCGCGAAGACCAGGCCGAGCACACCGTACAGTTTCCTGCGGTCGCGTTGGAACAGGCAGCCGATGCCGAGCGCTGCGGCGGCCAGTTCGGCGATCACGCCGACCATCATCGCCATGCCGACCAGCATCGCCAGCGGCGCGTCTTCGTCCAGGCTGGCGGGCTGGTAATACACCAGCGCGGCGGAGACGCCGACCAAGGCCAGGGTCAGGACGGCAGCGATCAGGCTGACCGCAAACGCGGCGATGCCGAGCCCGGAATAGGGCGGAAGCGTGGGGGATGTCATGGGGATTCCGTGGGGGGAGAGGAGCGTCGCGCCGCCGAGGCGCGCAGGCGTGGGGAGGCGGCTTGCGCGCGCGGCGGGGGCCGCCTCAGCGCGGTTCCGCCACGATCAACCAGTTGTTGAACGGCGTATTGCCGTACAGCGGCGCGAAGCTGGCGCGCAGGCCGGCGTCGTCGAGCTGGGCCTGCAGGCTGTCGCGGGTGGGGTAGGCCTTGGGCAGCTCCTGCATCCAGCCGGCCAGGTGCGCGAGCACGTCGGTGATGCGGCTGGTGCGGCCGCGGCCGCTGGCATCGCCCAGGCCACTGCGGATCACCAGCTTGGCGCCGGGCGTGAGCATTCGCGCCACGCTGCGGATCAGGTTGGACTGCATGTCGCGGTCAAGGTACTGCAGCACGTCCAGGATCGCGACGCTGCCGTGGTGCTCGGGCCAGGACTGGCCCAGGTCGACGACCGCGAACTGCGTGTCCTGCAGTCCGTTGCGCGCGGCGATGGCCGCGGCGCGGCGGATCTTGGCCGCATCGATGTCCACGCCGTGGTAGCGCTGGCGCTGGCCGTCGGCGCGCAGCGCGTGCGCGAGCAGACCCAACCCGCAGCCCAGGTCCAGCACCGGCGCGTCGGTGCCGCGCAGCGCGGCGAGCACACCGGGGTACAGCGGATCGGTGCGCAGCTTGGTGCGCGTGTAGTAGTAGTCGTAGCGGTTGCCCAGCGGATGCGTGGGCAGGAAGGCACGGGCGATGGCCAGGGCCTGCGGGCGGGTCATGGGCTGGGTGGTGCTGGCGTCGCGCAATGTCGGTCCTTGGCAGCGGGCGTCGTGTGCTAGTTAGGCTAACGCATCGCGGGCCGCCGGCAACAGCAGCGCGGTCCAGCGCGCATACATTGCCGTCGAGGGATGCAGCCCGTCGGCCGCCAGCATCGCCGGAGCGCCACCGCCATCGCGGCTGCAACCGGTGATGTCGACGAAGCGCACCGCGCGTGCGGCGCAGCAGGCCTGCGCGGCAGCGTTGAAGGCATCGATCTGCACGGCGATGCGCGCCGGATCGTGCGCGGGCGGCTGTGCGAAGGCGGTCACGCCCCAGTCCGGGATCGACACCGCCAGCACCCGCTGCGGCCGCGCGTCGGCGAAGGCGATCGCGCGCTGCAGCAGCGCGTCGAACTGCGCGCGGTAGTCGTCGAGCGGATAGCCCCGGTACTGGTTGTTGACGCCGATCAGCAGCGTCACCAGGTCGAACGGTCCCTGCGGCGCGGCTGCATCGATGCCGGCGTCCAGTTCGTCGGTGGTCCAGCCGGTGGTGGCGATGATCTGCGGATCGGCCAGGGCAATGCCGTCGCGGCGCAGCGCCGCGGCCAGTTGCATCGGCCAGCGTCCGTCGGCGTCAACGCCTTCGCCGATCGTGTAGGAATCGCCGAGCGCCAGGTAACGCAAGTGCGCGTGGTGCTGGGGCGCCGAAATGGATGCGTTCATCGCGCAGCGACCGTCGAAACGTGGCCGCGCATGCGCTCAGCTGCGCCGACCAGCGCGCTTTGCCCATTCCCAATTCCCCATTCCCGATTCACCGCCCCACAGCCGCCCGCGGCTTCAGCGGCACCACCTTGGTGGCGTCCTCGGCACGCCGCGCCAGCACCCGGTCGATGCGCGCGAACACCTCGCGCATCGTGGCCGCCTCCGGCAGCAGGGTGACCCGGAAATGGTGCCGGTAGGGCACGTTGAAGCTGGAGCCTGGCACCACCAGCACGCCTTCCTGTTCCATCAGTTCCAGGGCGAAGGCGTGATCGTCGAACCCACGCGCGGCGGGGCCGACCACGGCCGGGAACGCGTACAGCGCGCCGGCCGGCTGCACCAGCGACAGGTGCTCGCTGGCCGCGCAGGCCTCGATCACCGCGCGGCGGGTTTCGTACAGGCGCCCGCCCGGCGCGCACAGCGGCGAGATCGTGTCCGGGCCGTTGACCGCGGCATCGATCGCGAACTGGCCGGGGACGTTGGCGCACAGGCGCAGCGCGCCCAGCAGGTCCATGGCGTTGCGGAAATCGCCGACGCGCTCGGCGTCGCCGGACAGCAGCGCCCAGCCCACGCGCCAGCCGCAGGCGCGGTGCACCTTGCTCAGGCCGCCGAAGCTGATGCACGGATGCGCGCCGGCCAGCGGCGCCACCGACACGAATTCCGCAGCGTCGTACAGCACTTGGTCGTAGATCTCGTCGACCATCAGCAGCAGGTTGTGCTTGACCGCGATGGCGACGATCTTCTCCAACAACGCGCGCGAATAGCTGGCGCCGCTGGGATTGTTCGGGTTGATCAGCACGATGGCGCGGGTGCGCGAGGACACCAGCGTCTCGATCTCCACCGGGTCGGGCTGGAAGCCGTTCTCCGGCGCGCAGCGGTAGTACACCGGGCGGCCGTCGTTGAGGATGGTGGCGGCCGACCACAGCGGGTAGTCCGGCGAGGGCACCAGCACTTCGTCGCCCGGGTTGAGCAGCGCACGCAGCGACAGGTCGATCAGCTCGCTGACGCCGTTGCCGACGAAGATGCGGTCCGGATGCGCGTCCGGATGCTGGCGCCGGGCGTAGGCCGCGGCGATCGCCTCGCGCGCCTCCGGCAGGCCCTGCTGGTGGGTGTAGGGATCGGTGCGGCCCATGTCGTCGGCGATGGCGCGCTGCAGATGTTCCGGTGCACGGAAGCCGAACGCGCCGGGATTGCCGATGTTGAGCTTGATCAGCTTGCGCCCCTGGGCCTCCAGCTCGCGGGCTCGCCGTGCCAGTTCGCCGCGGATTTCGTAGCGGACTTCGGACAGGCGATCGCGGATCGCGAGCGGCTTGATCGGCAGGGTGGGCATCGCATCGGCCGGTGGGGCGTGGGACCTGCATGGTAGCGGAAATGTGACACCGCGGCGGGGCGGAGGGGCGCCGTGGTGGCGGGTCGTCTACGGCGGCTGGCCTCCACGCTCGGCGCTGCAACGGGCGCGGCGCGTGGCTGGTCCCTGTGGCGCCAACACACGCGTCGCGCGGGTCCTGCGCTGTTGCTGGCCAATCCCGGGAAGCCGCACTGCCGCGCGCCGTATCGTCGCGGCGAGGCGGTCAGCCCGCCAGGCGCCACCCTGCGCGTCTGCCGGCGGACGCAATGTGCTCACCTCAAGCGTGGCGCACCCTCTAGAATCCGCGCATGACCTCCTCCCCGATCGACTTCGACGCGTTGCGCCCCATCGGCTGGCCCTGGCCCGGACTGCCCGAGGAGCCGGCCTGGCGCGCGTTGTTCGACGCGCATCCGCAGGCGCGGCCGGCGCGGGTGGTGGAGCAGCACCGCACCGGCTACGTGGTCGCCGACGCGGTGGACACCGGCTTCAAGGTCGAATCGCTGCCGGACTGGCAGCGGCCGCGCTTTCCCAGCCACGAACGCGCCGCGGTCGGCGACTGGGTGTTGCTGGAGGACACGCGCATCGTCGCGCTGCTGCCGCGGCGCACCGCGATCAAGCGCGGCGCCGCCGGCGAGCACTACCACCAGCAGGTGATCGCGGCCAACATCGATACGGTCTTCATCGTCTGCGGCCTGGATGCGGACTTCAATCCGCGCCGGATCGAGCGCTATCTGCTGCTGGTCGGCGGCGGCGGTGCGGCGCCGGTGGTGGTGCTGACCAAGGCCGACCTCACCGAATACGCCGACGATGCGCTGGCGGTGCTGGAGGAACTGGCGGCGCAGTCGATTCCGCTGCTCACGGTCAACGCCCGCCAGGCCGAGAGCGTCGACGCGCTGCGGCCGTGGCTGGGGCCGGGGCAGACCGCGGTGCTGGTGGGCTCGTCCGGTGCCGGCAAGTCCACCCTCACCAACACCTTGCTCGGCGTGCAGAAGATGCGCACTGCGGCGGTGCGCGCCACCGACTCGCGCGGCCGCCACACCACCACCCATCGCGCGCTGCTGCCGCTGCCGTCCGGCGCCTGCCTGATCGACACCCCCGGCATGCGCGAACTCAAACCCACCGGCGAGGAAGACCTGGCCGAGGGCGGTTTCGCCGACATCGAGGCGCTGGCCGCGCAGTGCCGCTTCAACGACTGCGCGCACCTGGCCGAACCGGGCTGTGCGGTGCAGGCGGCGATCGAGCGCGGCGAGATCGAGGAGGCGCGGTTGGCCAATTACCTGAAGCTGCGCGACGAGGTCGCTGGCGCCGCCGGCAAGCTGGCACAGCGCCAGGCGCAGAACGCGGCTGCCGGCCGCAGCGGCAAGCCCAGCGGCGGCAAACCGGGTGGCGGCAAACCAGGTGCCAAGCGGCCGCCACCACGCACCCTGCGCCGCTGACGCCAGTCGTGGCCAAGCGCGCACTGCCCACCGAGATCCGCCACCACGCTGCGCTCGATGCGCGGCTGGTCAAGGCGGTGCGCGGCATCCGCCTGCTGGCCCTGGCCAGTTGGCCGGTGGCGCTGCAGGCGCCGTTCCTGGAGAGCGTGGCGCGCGGGCAGCCGCAGCTGCCGCAGGTGGACTACCCCAGGCTGGATTTCACCGACACCCGCCGCGAGTTGGCGGCGATCGCGCAGGCCGCCGATCCGGCGCATCCGCTCGGCGCCTATCTGCAGGCCTCGGTGCACAGCTGGGATCTGGCCGCTGCCCTGCTGGAAGCGCTCGGCACGCCGGCGGTGGGCACGTATTCGGCGCAGCTGTTCGGGGTGCCGGACGACCCGATGCCTGGCCACGGCCCCACCACCCGCGAGGCCGCCGGCCACTTCATCCGCATCGCTCAGGAGCTGGACCGCGAGCTGTTCTCGGCCGAGGAACAGGTGCCGGTCTCGGCCACCGCCTTGCGCCTGCTGCTGCAGCGCGACCTCGATGAATTCTTCGGCGCGCGGGTGATCACGGTGGAACTGGATCCGGACCTGCTGGCCAAGGCCGCGGCCGGCGCGCAGCGCATCCGCCTGCGCTCCGGCGCGCACTTCAGCGACTACGACCGCGCGCAACTGTTCCACCATGAGGCGCTGGTGCATTCGCTGACCGCGCTCAACGGCCGGCAACAGGCGCAGTTGCCGAGCCTGGCGCTGTCCTCCCCGCGCACCACCGCCACGCAGGAAGGCCTGGCGACGTTCGCCGAGCAGATCACCGGCAGCATCGACATCGCGCGGATGAAGCGGATCAGCCTGCGCATCGAGGCGATCGCGCTGGCCCGCGACGGTGCCGACTTCATCGAGGTGTACCGCTACTTCGACGCAGCCGGGCAATCGCCCGCGGAGAGCTTCTCCTCGGCGCAGCGCGTGTTCCGCGGCGTCCCCACCAGCGGCGGCGCTGCCTTCACCAAGGACACCGTGTACCTGCGTGGGCTGGTGTCCGTGCACACCTTCTTCCGCCAGGCGCTGCAGCGCGATCGGCTGCCGCTGTGCCGCTGGCTGTTCGCCGGCAAGATGGCGCTGGAGGATGTAGCCGCGTTCGCGCCGCTGTTCGAGTCCGGCGTGCTGGCGCCGCCACGCTGGTTGCCGACATGGGTGGCACGGGCGAGCGGCCTGGCCGGGATGCTGGCGTTCTCGCTGTTCGCCAACCGCATCCGCATGGATCAGGTGGAGCAGGGATCGCTCCAGAAATGAAGGAGTTGCCGCTGCGAGGCGGCATTCGGAGCGGCCCAGCCGCGTGGACGATTGCACGCGTCGAATGCGACTGCATTGTTCCTGGGGCTATCGCAACCTCGCATTGCGGGCGGTCGGCCGTTTGTTGCTTAAAGAAACGAAAGGAAGTCCGAGGCATTTTCTCTGGCAAGAACGATGGTTTGCTCATGTCCGTCTTGCTTGTAGAAAGAAGAATTAAGTACTTATGCTGGGTCGCGCACTTATCGCCAATCAGGAGGCTCGCGTGTCTATGATGGAAGGCAAGGATAGTGATGTGGGGGCCGCTGGGGTCATCGCGCAGTTGCGCAGGCAAAATAGAATTCTGAAGATCTTTTCGGCTGTGGCGTTCGCTTTTCCTTTGGGGCTAATGCTGATGGGTGCCCGAAGCCCTGCCGGTAAGCAGGTATTTTCCGAGATCGATGTCAAGCGCATCAATATCGTCAATGAGGATGGGTCGAGATCCATGGTGTTGGCGGCCCGCGGATTGCTGCCCGATCCGGTGATGGACGGGAAGGTCGTGAAAACCGAAAGGAGCAAGATGCCTGGAATGCTCTTCTATAACGGTGTAGGCGACGAGGTCGGTGGGTTGATCTATGACGGCAACGTCGACAAGGATGGGCAGCCCAATGGTGGCGTGCATCTTTCGATGGATCGCTATGGCGGAGATCAGCAACTGGCGCTGCATCACTACGAGGAAGACGGATTCATGGAAACCGGCCTTTCCGTGTTCGACCGCGGACTCTCTAAGCAGTACGAGGGGATATATGAAAAGTATCTGGCTGCTCCAGAAGGACCGGAGAAGGATGCGTTGTTGAAGCAATGGAAGGATGCAGGCGGCCAGCAGACGCAGAGACTCTTTGTCGGACGTACTCGCGGAAAATCGTCCGCTGTCATTCTTGCGGACAATTCCGGAACGCCCAGGATCGTCATGTCCGTTTCTCCCGGCGGCAAGGCGTCGTTGGACTTTATGGATGACAAGGGTGACGTCATTCAGAGTCTCCCGGAAACGTCCGTCGTGAAGAAGTAGCTGCATGCTCAAGAGTCGCTATCGAACAAGATAAGGCTGGCCAAGAGGGAAGATGTGGAGGGATGTGTGTCATGGTCGGGCTTTCCTTGCATCGATGATGTCCTGTGTGGATGTTCTCGACGGCGGAAAGCCGCTGCCGAAGAACACTTTTTCGGCTTTCTGTGCCCTCCAGGCCGAGCCGTTGGCCCTGCTGATCCAGCGGTGGGGTGGGGCCCTGTCGTGGCCGTCGCGACTGCATCGCCATGTGCGGTGCATGTCGTGGAGCTGCTGGCTTGACCGTGTATCTCTCCTGGCCATGCCGAGTTCGATGCTTGGCTGCGTGCGTACGGAGCGCACCATCGCCCGCATCGCGTCCATGCTGCGCGCCATGCGGCTCACCTGGATCGAAACCCAGAGCATAGCGCTGGCGTCAATGCTCGTCGGTATCCGAGTGCTGGCCATCGGCGGCCGATGGCCGATTCGTGCTGGGCCAGGTCGTGTTTTAAGCACCGGTCATCTCGCTCGTACGCCGCCGTAGCGGGTCGATAGGTTGGCGTCGTAGCGGGTGGCGTCGGCGGGCTTGCGGCATCGAGCGCTTGACTGAACGGCGCCGCGTGACGCTCACCCGCCGCGAATGTGCGGCTGCCGATACTGCGGCGCCCGGCCTGCCCCCGCATGGCCGCTTCCCCTCACGAGGAGACCCGCATGAAGATCCTGATGGTGCTGACGTCGCACGACCGCCTCGGCGACACCGGCCACAAGACCGGCTTCTGGCTGGAAGAATTCGCCGCGCCGTACTACACGTTCAAGGATGCCGGCGCCGAGGTCACGCTGGCCTCGCCCAAGGGCGGGCAGCCGCCGCTGGACCCGAAGAGCGATGCGCCGGACGCGCAGACCGAAGCCACGCGCCGCTTCAAGGACGACCCGGCGGCGCAGCAGCAATTGGCCAGCACCCGGCCGCTGGCGTCGGTGCGCATGGACGATTACGACGCGCTGTTCTATCCGGGCGGCCACGGCCCGCTGTGGGACCTGGCCGAAGACCGCGATTCCATCGCGCTGATCGAGGCGTTCGCGCGCGCCGACAAGCCGATCGGCTTCGTCTGCCATGCGCCGGGCGTGCTGCGCCGGGTGACCGCGGCCGATGGCACGCCCCTGGTGAAGGGCCGCCGCGTCACCGGCTTCACCAATGGCGAGGAAGCCGCGGTCGGCCTGACCGACGTGGTGCCGTTCCTGGTCGAGGACGAACTGCAGCGCCTGGGCGGCGACTACAGCAAGGGCGCCGACTGGGGCGTGCACGTGATCGAGGACGGCCACCTGGTCACCGGGCAGAATCCTGCCTCGTCCGAGGCGGCGGCCGAGGCGTTGCTGGGAATGCTGCGCGGCAAGTAAGAACTTACCGATCGCGATGATGGCAAGGCGGCTTGCCATCTCGGTGTAGGGCGCTTCGGTTCCCGGAAGTGAGATGGTGCAGCGGTTGAAGCCTATCTCCGTTAGTCGCCGCCGGACGCAGCTTGCTTTGTCCTTGTAGGAGCGGCTTCAGCCGCGACGGGCGTTCCCATTAACGCTGGTCGCGGCTGAAGCCGCTCCTACAACGCACACCTGTGCCGCCGCGTATCAGACAGCTTGTGCCTTGTGGGAGGGACTTCAGTCCCGGCTGCACGCCACTGCTGCTCCCGTCTCAGCCGCGCCGCCACCAGCGCAGGCCGTAGGCGGGCAGGGTGCCGTTCCAGTTCGCCAGCGCTGCGGGATCGCTGCCGCCGTCGGCGATGGTCTGCCAGTCGCCAGTGCCCAGCGCCGCGGCGACATCCACCGCGATCGGGTGGGCGCTGAAGTTGTAGACCGCCACGAAGTCCTCGCCGCGGGCCAGGCCGAGCAGGGCGGGATCGCCAAGCGGCACCGCGCGCAGCGGCTGATCGGCAGCCAGTGTCGCGGTAGCGGCGCGCGCGGTGATCAGGTGGCGCAGGCGGGTATAGACCTGGCCGGGCAGGCTGGCGGTGTCGTGGCGTCGAGCAGCACGCTCCCAGTCCATGGCTGGGCGATGCAACCAGCGGCCTTCGTGACGGCGCAGCGGGTCGTCGCGATAGGCTTCGTCGTTGCCCAGGGCCAATTCGTCGCCCATGTACAGCAGCGGGATGCCCGGCATCGCCAGCGCCACGGCGTACAGCAGCAGCAGGCGGCGCACACTCAGTTCCAGCGCGTCGGCGTCGTCGGCGGCCAGCGCCGCGGCGATACCGGTCAGTGCCGCGCTCATGCCGTTGCTGCCGTGCACGCCATCGCCGCTGCTCTGGAAGGCTTCGCCCCGCGCATAGCTGTCCGGCGTGCGGCCAGCGTAGAACTGGGCGATGCGCGCCAGCGCGAACGGGGCCACGCCATCGCCGCCGGCGGCTTCGCGCTGCAACACGTTCCAGCCGATGTCGTCGTGGCAGCGCACGTAGCTGAGCCAGCCGCAGGCCGGCGGTAGCGCCGGCGTCTGCGCGATCGCTGCCTGCACGATGTCGCCGCGCTGCTCGGCCAGCGCCACCCAGCCGGCCGCCATCAGCGTGCTGTGGTAGGCCAGGTGGCATTCGTGGCCGCGCGCGGCGTCGTCGCCGAAGTAGGGCGGCAACTGCGCCATCGGCACGATCGCCTCGGCCTTCAGCAGCACCGCCGGGGCCAGGATGTCGGTAAGCGCGCGCAGCGCCTGCAGGATCGTGTGCGCTTCCGGCTGGTTCATGCAGTCGGTGCCCGGGCGCTTCCACAGATAGGCGGTGGAATCCAGGCGGAACACCTCCACGCCCAGGTTGGCCAGGTGCAGCAGCGCCAGCGCCATCTCGCCGAACACTGCCGGATTGCTCCAGTCCAGATCCCACTGGTAGGGATAGAACGTGGTCCACAACCACGCGCCGGCCTCCTCCACCCAGGTGAAGTTGCCCGGCGCGGTGTGCGGGAATACCTGGCCCAGGGTGCGCTCGTAGGCATTCACCGCGTCGCGGTCCGGGAGGTGGTGGTAATAGTCCAGGAACCGCGCATCGCCGCGCTTGGCCGCCAGCGCCCAGGGGTGGTCGTCGGCGGTGTGGTTGAGCACGAAGTCGGCGCACAGGCTGATGCCCGCCGCGCGCAAGCGCGCGGTCAGCGCCGCCAGGTCGTCGGTGTCGCCGAGTCGCGGCTCGACCTGGCCGTAGTCGCTGACCGCGAAGCCGCCGTCGTTGTCGCCGGCGCGCGCGCGCAGGAACGGCAGCAGGTGCAGGTAGCGCACGCCCAGTTCCTGCAGGTAGGGCACGCGTTCGCCGACGCCGTTCAAGGTGCCGGCGAAGCGGTCCACATAGGCGCTGTAGCCGAGCATCGCCGGGGTGGCGAACCAGTCGGGGGCGCGCTCGGCATCGAGCTGGCGCAGCGCTGGCGGCCGCGCAGTGGCGATAGCCGCCAATTGCGTCAGCCAGTGCGGCAGCCATTGCGCGAACGCGGGATGCGCACCGTACAGCGCGTGCAAAGGCGCCAGCAGGCGTTCGCCGTGGCGCTGCAGGCGCGGCAGCAACACGGCGGCGGCGTCCGGAGGCAGATGCGCCTGCCAGAGGGTGTGGGCGAGCGCGGACAGTGCGGAAGGAGCGGGTGCGGTCATGGGGGGCTTGGCCGCGCCCCGGGCGGGGCGCGGATGTGCGGTCCTCGTCAGAAGTCGTAGCGCAGGCTGAGGCTGGAGGTGCGGCCCGGGATCGAGCGCGCGCGGATCACGCCGGAGGACGCATCGGCGATCGAGGCCTCCTCGGCTTCGGTCAGGCCGAAGGTATCGAACAGGTTGTTGACGTTGAGCGAGACGGTCAGCGCATCGGTGATGCGGTAGTCGGCGAACAGGTTGACCTGGGTGTAGCCTGGCATCTTCAACTGGTTGCTGTCCTGGGTGTAGGCCGAACTGGTGCCGATCGCGTTGACCCCGACCTGGTAGCGCTCGCCGCGGTAGCTGGGCGTCAGCTGCCAGACGAAGCGCGCCTGCCGCCGTGGGGTGTTGCCGGCGTTGGCCGGGGTGATCTGGTCCTTGTCGATGGTGGCATCGGTCCAGGTCAGGCCGCCGTTGAGGTTGAAACCACCGGCGCGGTACGCGGCTTCCAGCTCCAGGCCGTGCGCCTTGTAGGTGCGGTCGAAGAAGCGCTGGGTGGTGGCTTCGTAGTTCTGCTCCTGCGTGCGCGCGGCGAAGGCGGTGGCGAACAGGCTCAGCCCGCCGCTGCGCCACTTCAGGCCGCCTTCGAGCTGTTTGACCACGTTCACCGCTTCGTTGGAGGACACCGAGCCGTCGTCGCGGATCACGCCGAACAGCAGGCGGTCGGCGTTGGCGCGAGCGCCGCGGCTGTAGCGCGCGAAGGCCGCCAGATCGTCGTTGAACATGTAGTTGCCGCCGAACGAGTACGACAGGTAGTTCCAGTCGTAGCGCACTGGCTTGCGGTTGGCGTAGTCGATGGTGGCCACGCTTTGCTCCGGCGCCTCGATCACGCCGTCGCCATTCACGTCGACATTGCTGGCCAGCACGCCGCCGGCGGTGTTGCCGCGGGCGCGGCCCATGTCGTAGCGCAGGCTGCCGTCCACGCTCAGCGGGCCCTGGTCCCAGCTCAGCGCCAGATACGGTGCGTTGATGTCGTAGCGCACGTCGTAGTGGCGGGTATTGTCCAGCCCCCAGTACGGCACGCCGTAGGCGTACAGACCGTCCTGCGAGCGCAGGCTGCCGTCGGCGGCGACCACGTCCAGCAGCCGCGGGCGATGCGCCAGCGACTGCACGTAGGAGTTCCAGGTCCAGTCCACGTCGATGGTCTGCCGCGAGGTGTACCAGCCGGCCTTGAGGTTGAGGTTGCCGCCGTCGCCGCTGCCGAAGTCGCGGGCCAGGCTGACATCGTTGACCGCGTTGCCCAGGTCGTTGAGGTGCACGTTGAACAGGTGCGTGCGCAGCGCCAGGCCGGTGTAGGCCTGGCCGGCGTTCGGCCCGTCGACGTAGCGCAGGCCGGCGCCGGCGCCGCCGATGCTCGCCGCCAGCGCGCCGGCATCGGCGACCTGCGCCGGGAATGGCGAGACGAAGCGGCCGGAAGTGTCGGCGATGCGGAACTTGTCGGTCAGGGTCCAGCCGCCGCCGACGTCGAACTGCGCCTCGGCGCCGAACGCACGCGACAGCGGATGCATGCCGTCGCCCAGTTCCACGCGCGAGGGCTTGTTGCCGCCATCGAGGGTGGCGCTGCTGCGGAAGTACGGGCTGTACAGCGTGTCGGTGCCCGGATCGAAGCCGTCGATGCTGCCGAAGTGCGGTGCGCCGTCGCGGCCGCTGACCCGGGTCGGCACCGGCAGGTAGCCGGCGGCACGGTCGTTGAGGTACTTGGCGTAGACGCGCACGTAGCCGTTGTCGAACAGCCGGGTCAGATTGGCCTTGAGCTGGCCGCCCTTGTCGGTGGTGTAGCCGGCATCGCGGATGCCGTCGCCACGGCGGTAGAAGCCGCCGACGTTGAACTGCCAGTGCTCGGCGAACGGTGCGCCGTAGTCGAAGTCCAGGCGCGTGTTGTCGTAGCCGCCCAGGCCACGGGTGAGGCCGACGCTGCCGCCGGCGGTCTCGCCGGTCTTGCTGATGAAATTGATGATGCCGCCCGGCGAGTTGCTGGCGAAGGTGGAGGCCGAGCCGCCGCGGATCGCCTCGATCCGCTCCAGGCTGTAATCGGCGCGCAGGAAGATGTCGGCGTTGCCGAAGGCGATGTCGCCGAACTCCAGCACCGGCAGGCCGTCTTCCTGCAATTGCAGGAACTTGGCGCCGCCGGAAGCGACCGGCAGGCCGCGCACGGCGATGTTGGCGTTGCCTTCGCCGCCGCTGGATTCGGAGCGGATGCCGGGAATGTTGCGGAAGATCTCGGCGGTGCTGCGCGGCGCCGACTGTTCGATCGCCTCGGCGCCGACGGTGCTCACCGAGACGCTGGATTTGAGCTTGCTCTTGGGCGTGGCGGTGCCGGTGACGAACACCGAGTCCAGGCTGACCACGTCACCCTGCGCCGCCGGGGCGTCTGCAGTGGCGGGGGTGGCCTGTTGCGCGAGCGCGGCCGGGGCGGACAGCGCCGCGGCGACGGCCAGGGCCAGGGTCTGCAGGCGGATCGAAGGGTGGTGCATCGCTGTCTCTCCCGAAGCGAGGGTGCAGTGGGCGGCGGCGCGCCAATGCCGCAAACGGGCAGGACACGGCGCGAACGGTGGGTGCGGCGGGCTACAGATACGGCTGCCTGCAAACGATTGCAACTTGCAGTGCAGCAAAGCCGGTCGCCGTACCGTTCGCTCTCTTTCAAACGGGATTAGGTTGCATTTTGCATGGTGCAACGCAGCGTTACAAACGATTGCAGGCGCAGCGACACTCCGCTCCGCCGCCGCGGCACGCCTCCCGCGTGTCCGACCCCTTCAGGCCGATGCCGATGCTCATGCGTTCCGATCGTCCCCTGCTTCCGCTCTCACGCGTGCTGGCGCTCAACGCCGGTTTCTTCGGCGTGCAGTACAGCTTCGGGCTGCAGCAGAGCAACATGAGCCCGATCTACAACTACCTGGGCGCCGACCACGCCAACCTGCCGTATCTGTGGCTGGCCGGCCCGATCACCGGGTTGGTGCTGCAGCCGGTGGTCGGCGTGCTCAGCGACCGCACCTTGACCCGCTGGGGCCGGCGCATGCCGTACATGGTGGTGGGCGCGTTGGTCTGCAGCCTGTGCCTGCTGACCATGCCCTTCAGCGTGGCGCTGTGGATGGCGGTGGCCCTGCTATGGATGCTGGATGCGGCCAACAACGTGGCGATGGAGCCGTACCGTGCGCTGGTCAGCGACGTGCTGGCGCCACCGCAACGGCCGCTGGGCTACCTGACCCAGAGCGCGTTCACCGGCCTTGGCCAGACCCTGGCCTACGTCACCCCGCCGCTCCTGGTGTGGCTGGGCATGAACCAGGACGCGGCCAACGCCCACCACATTCCCTACGTCACCATCGCCGCGTTCGCGATCGGTGCGGGTTTCTCCGCCGCGTCGATCCTGCTCACCGCGCGCAGCGTGCGTGAGCCGGTGCTGCCGCCGGCGCAACTGCAGCGCTTGCGCAGCGCCGCGGTCGGGCCGCTGGCGACGTTGCGCGAGATCGTCGACGCGGTGCGGCAGATGCCGCCGACGATGCGGCAGATGGCGCCGGTGATGCTGTTCCAGTGGTATGCGATGTTCTGCTACTGGCAGTACATCGTGCTGTCGCTGTCGACCACCCTGTTCGGCACCACCGCGGCCGATTCGCATGGCTTCCGCGAGGCCGGCCTGGTCAACGGGCAGATCGGTGGCTTCTACAACTTCGTCGCGTTCCTGGCCGCGTTCGCGATGGTGCCGGTGGCGCGCCGGTTCGGCCCCAAGGCCACCCACGCCGTGTGCCTGGTCGCCGCCGGCCTCGGCATGTGCCTGCTGCCGTCGATCCACGACCGCTGGCTCTTGCTGCTGCCGATGATCGGCATCGGCCTGGCCTGGGCCAGCATGATGGGCAATCCCTACCTGATGCTGGCCAACAGCATCCCGCCCGAACGCACCGGCGTGTACATGGGCCTGTTCAACCTGTTCATCGTGCTGCCGATGCTGATCCAGATCGTGACCCTGCCGCTGTACTACGACAGCCTGCTGCACGGCGACCCGCGCAACGTGATTCGCCTGGCCGGCGCGCTGATGCTGGCGGCGGCGGTGGCGATGGGGTTGGTGAGGGGGCGGGATTCGGGAGTAGGGATTCGGGATTCGTAAAGCGGCGGAGCCGGGATTCGCGCGTCGGGAGTCGGGATTGGAAAAAGCCGGCTCAGCCAGTACACCCTCAGCGCGCAAGTCCCGCTTTTACGAATCCCGAATCCCGAATGCCCAATCCCAGCCTTTCACGCCGACTCCCGCACCACCAGACTCACCGGCAGCTCCACCGATTCCACCGGCGCCCCGGCGATCAGGTTCAGCACACCGTCCACCAGCAGCGTAGCGGCGTGTGCCAGGTCCTGGCGCACGGTGGTCAGTGGCGGCTGGCTGTAGGCGGCCAGGGGGATGTCGTCGAAGCCGACCAGGGCGATGTCCTGCGGCACGCGGTGGCCGGCTTCGATCAGGGCGCGGATCGCGCCCAGTGCGATCACGTCGGAGGCGGCGAAGACCGCATCCGGCGGGTCGGTCTTCTTCAGCATCGCCCGGGTCAGGCGATAGGCGTCCTCGCTGAGGAAATGGCTGCGCGCGTGCAGTCGCGGGTCGAACGCCAGGCCGTGCGCGTCGAGCATGCGCCGGTAGCCGGCGAAGCGCGGCGCCACTTCCGGTAGCTGCTCGTCGCCGAGGAAGGCGATGCGTCGGCGGCCGTGCTCGATCAGGTGTGCGGTGGCCAGTTCGCCGCCGCGCAGGTTGTCGCTGCCCACGCTGGCATAGGCCTGGCCGTCGATGCGGCTGCCCCACACCAGCATCGGCAGGCCGCCGCGCGCGGCGGCGTCGAGCGAGGCGTGCTCGTGGCTCTGGCCGAGCATGATGACGCCGTCGGCGCGGCTGCTCTGCGCCAGGTCCTCGACCCAGTGGTCCTGGTGCTGGTCCAGCTTGGACAACAGCATGCTGTAGCCGCGCGCGGTCAACGCGTCGGCGAGCAGCGCCAGCATGGTCATCATGAACGGGTCCGACAGCGGCTGCTCGTGCGCGTGCATCAGCGGCACCGCCACGCAGACGATGTTGGAGCGGCGCGAGCGCAGGCTGCGCGCGACCGGGTCGACCCGATAGCCGGCATCGCGCGCAAGCTGCTTGATGTAGGCGCGAGTGCGTTCGGCGACCACCGGATTGTCGGCCAGCGCGCGCGACACCGTGGATTCGGACACGCCGGCCATGCGCGCGATGTCGGCCATCTGCAGGCGCGCGGCGGGCGCGCCGGGTTCGGGTTTGTCGGACATGCGGAGCGGGCGCGACGGACGAAACGGAACCGGCAGTGTATGCCAGGCGCGCGTCGCGGCGCTGCGCATGGCTAGGGCGTGTCATCAATTCCCGAGCATGCCGCGCCGCGATTGCGTGCGCCTGTGGCAAGGAAGAGCGAGGAAGTGGACGTCCGTCCACGCCCGAGCGATGACGCGGCCATGGGCGCGCGCAATCGCGGCCCTTCGGGTTGGGCCTGGCAGGCGCGCGGCCGGCGCCGCGCGGCTTGACCTGACGGCCAGTCAGGCGCTGCGCCACGCAACGCCGGCCGCGCGCCTGCCAGACCCAACGCGGCATACTCGGGAATTGGTGACACGCCCTAGGCCATGTGCAGGCCGCCGTTGACCGCGTAGTCGGCACCGGTGACGTAGGCGGCCTCGTCAGAGGCCAGCCAGGCGCACAGCGCGGCCACTTCCTCGGGCTTGCCGAGCCGGCGCAGCGGCACCGAACTGGCCAGGCGATCGAGCACGTCCGGCGGGAAGCCGCTGATCGCTGCGCTGGCGATGTAGCCGGGCGAGACGGTGTTGACGGTGACACCGCGCGAGGCCACTTCCTGCGCCAGCGCGCGGCTGAAGCCCTGCATCGCCGCCTTGGCGGTGGCGTAGTTGATCTGCCCGATCTGGCCCTTCTGCGCGCTGACCGCGCCGATGTTGACGATGCGGCCCCAGCCGCGTGCGGTCATGCCGTCCACCACCTGCTTGGTGATGTTGAACAGCGCATGCAGGTTGCTGGCGATCACCGCCTGCCAATCCTCGCGCCCCATCTGCCGGAACAGCATGTCGCGGCTACCGCCGGCATTGTTGACCAGCACGTCGACCTCGCCGACCTCGGCCTTGACCTTGGCGAACGCGGCCACCGTGGAATCCCAGTCGGTGGCATTGCCCTCGGAGGCGATGAAGTCGAAACCAAGCTCGCGCTGCTCGCGCAGCCACGCCGACTTGCGCGGCGAGTCCGGCCCGCAGCCGGCGACCACGGTATGGCCATTGCGCGCCAGCTTCTGGCAGATCGCGGTGCCGATGCTGCCCATGCCGCTGGTGACGTAGGCGATTCTGAGGGTCACGGTGAACTCCTTCGGAGTTGGGATTGGGGATTGGGGAGTCGGGATTGGATGAGCGCGCGGGCAGTGGCTTCTACGAATCCCGAATGCCCAATCCCCAATCCCGGGCGGCGCTCACTTGGCCAGCGGGAACAGGCCGAACAACAACCCGCCGCCCATCAACACCAACGAAATCAACACCGCCCACTTCAGGGTGAAGCGCTGGTGGTCGGCGAAGTCGACCTTGGCCAGGCCGACCAGCAGGTAGGTGGACGGCACCAGCGGGCTGAGCAGGTGCACCGGCTGCCCGGCCAGCGAGGCGCGGGCCATTTCCACCGGGGTGATGCCGTAGTGGCTGGCGGCTTCGGACAGGATCGGCAGCACGCCGAAGTAGAAGGCGTCGTTGGACATGAAGAAGGTGAAGGGCATGCTCGCCAGCGCGGTGATCACCGCCAGGTACGGGCCCCAGGCGTCGGGGATCACCGCCAGGAAGCTGCGCGACATCGCCTCGACCATGCCGGTGTTTGACAGAATGCCGGTGAACACGCCGGCGGCGAAGATCAGCGACACCACCGACAGCACGTTGCCGGCATGGTTGACCAGGCGCCGGCGTTGCTCGGCCAGGTTCGGGTAGTTGATCAGCAGCGCCAGCGCAAAGCCGATCATGAACAGCACCGGCATCGGCAGCACGCCGATCACCAGCGCCGCCATCAGCGCCAGGGTCAGCACCAGGTTCACCCACAGCAGCCGCGGCCGCTTGATGTCCTCGGCGTCTTCCACGGTGGGCAGGGCCTCGCCGTCGTCGGCGACGCTGCCGTCCATCCAGGCATCGCCGGGCAGCGTCACCACGCCGAGCCGGCGCCGCTCCTTCAGGCCCAGGTACCAGGCCAGCAGCAGGATGCCGACGATCGCCAGCGCCATCGCCGGCACCAGCGGCACGAACACGTCGGCCGGGTCCACGTGCAGGGCGGTGGCGGCGCGCGCGGTCGGGCCGCCCCACGGCGTCAGGTTCATCACGCCACCGGCGAGAATGGTCACGCAGGTCATGTTCAGCGCGTTCATGCCCAGGCGGCGGTACAGCGGCAGCATCGCCGAGACGGTGATCATGTAGGTGGTGGAGCCGTCGCCGTCGAGCGAGATCAGCAGCGCTAGCACCGCGGTGCCGACCACGATCTTCATCGGGTCGCCCTTGACCAGGCGCAGGATGCGCCGCACCAGCGGATCGAACAGACCGGCGTCGATCATCACCCCGAAGTACAGGATCGCGAACATCAGCATGACGCCGGTGGGCGCGATCTTCTTGATCCCCTCCAGCATCATCTCGTTGATGCCGGTGCCGAAGCCGCCGGCCAGCGCGAACACGATCGGCACGATGATCAGCGCGACCAGCGGCGACAGCCGCTTGCTCATGATCAAGTACATGAAGGTAATGACCATTCCGAAACCGAGCGCGGTCAGCATGGAAGTTCCTCAGGGTGATGCATGAAAGAAAGTGGACCCCACATCAGGGATCAGAAAAGAGGCCGACCAAACGTCACATCGCAAGATGCCGCCGTTGCGAATCCCGAATCCCCACTCCCCAATCCCGGCTCTCAGAAGTCATATTGGAAGCGTCCAGTAATCGCCCGCGTGTGGTCCAGCGTCACGCCAGCCAGGTGATCGCGGTTGCGGCTGTCGATCAGGTTGAGCATCAGCCGCAGATTCGGCTTGAGGTACCAGTTGCCGGCCAGCGTCCACGATGCGGTGGAGGCGTCGAGCAGGTCCGGCTGCCCGTCGCGGTGCTGCTCGCCCCACATGCGGTCGTAGCGCAGCGCCAGTTCGAAGGCGCCGTACTTGTGGTTGACCTGCTTGATGCGGGTGAAGCGGCCGGTCTTGCGGTCGTAGCGGCGCGACTCACCGGTGGCGAACCAGCTGACGAAGCCGTAGGCGGACATCACGTCGGCGCGCTGCGCGCCGTCGTCGAACACCCCGCCGCTGAATTCGCCCTGCCACGACAGTGGCCCGCGCACCTGTGCGTACTCCAGCGACCACTTGTCCACGTCGGTGTCGCGGCCGTCGGCGAAGCGTGCCAGGGTGACGCGGCTGTCGTCGGACAGGTGGCCGGCCGGGCGCGGGCGGATGCTCAGCGCCGGTGCGCCGCCGGCGCCCGGGTGGTCGTAGTGCTCGTGCGCCAGCGACAGGCCCAAGTGCAGCACGTCGCCGTCGCGCGCGCCCGGCGCCCAGGTGCCGCGGCCGCCGAACGCATGGCCGCGGACGTTGGAGACATCGATGCTCTGCAGGCTGTAGACGCTGGCCGCCCAGGTGGTATCGGTGCCCGCGGCCTGCCACGACACCGCCTTGCGGTACAGCGGCGCCAGCGTGCTGCCCGCGCCGCTGCGCTCCAGGAACTGGCCGAAGTTGGAACCGGTGCGGTCGTCGAGAGAGAAGTACTGCTTGAACTGGCCCACGGTCAGCATGCCGGCGCCGAACGTGCGGGTGATGTAGACGTCCTTGGCCTCGATGCCCTTGCCATTGAAATCGTCCTGCAACCCGGCGAAATCGCCCTCGACCTTGTAGCCGAACCCGAAGAACTTGCCGGACACGTCCAGCCACAGGCGGCGGATCTCGGTGTCGTCGGGGTTGGGCGTGCCGCGATGGTCGTTGTCGAAGTGGGCGAAATCCCAGTGCAGACGGCCGCCGAACTCGGCGGTCACCGGGCCATCGTCGTCGGTGGCGGCGCGCGCCGATCCGGCCAGGCACAGCAACGCGCAGGCGCTGCCCCATGTCAGAGTCTTCAGTTCCACGTCCCCTCCCAGGTGCGTGTCGCAGCGATTGGATCGGTCCGCGAGCAATCGCCGCGGACCGGCATGGACGCAGCCTAGTCGGGCATAGCTGTCATCGACCTGTCGGTGGGGCCGGGATTGGGGATTCGGGATTCGGGATTGGTAAAAGCGCTATGCGCGCTGTCTGCCCGGACGTAGGCGCGTTAGCATCCGCGTACGGAGCCGCTCTTGCGAATCCCCAATCCCGAATCCCCAATCCCCGCCCCAATGCGCCTGCTCCTGGTAGAAGACAACGCCGATCTCGCCGATGCGATCGTGCGGCGCATGCGCCGCAGCGGGCATGCGGTGGATTGGCAGCGCGACGGCTTGAGTGCGGCCGGGGTGTTGCGCTACCAGCGCTTCGATCTGGTGGTGCTGGACATCGGCCTGCCGGGGCTGGACGGGTTGCGCGTGCTGGCCGGCCTGCGCGAGCGTGGCGATACCACGCCGGTGCTGATGCTGACCGCGCGCGATGGGATCGAGGATCGCGTGCAGGCGCTGGACGTGGGCGCCGACGATTACCTGGGCAAGCCGTTCGACTTCCGCGAGTTCGAGGCGCGTTGCCGGGTGTTGTTGCGGCGCAATCGCGGCCAGGCCAGCGAAGTGGTGCAGCTCGGCGGCTTCGCCTTCGACAACGCCGCGCACAGCGTCAGCCTGGACGGCACGCCGATCGAGTTGCCCAACCGCGAGTACCGCCTGCTGGAGATCCTGATCGGCCGGCTCGGCCAGGTGGTGGGCAAGGACGAGATCGGCAACGGCCTGTTCGGCTTCGACGACGAGGCCGGGCCGAATGCGATCGAGCTGTACGTCGGGCGCTTGCGCAAGAAGCTGGTCGACGCGCCGTTGCGCATCGTCACCGTGCGCGGCGTCGGCTACAAGCTGGAGGCGGCCGCGACGCCGCCGGATCCGGCGGCAGCGGACGCCGATGGCTGAGGCCGCGCCGCCGCCATCGATCCGGCGCACGCTGCTGCGCTACCTGGGCGCGCTGTCGCTGCTCGGCGCGGTGGCGCTGTTCTTCGTCGCGCGCGACTACGGCCAGCGTGCCGCCAACCGCTCCTACGACCACCTGCTGGTGTCCTCGGCGCTGTCCATCGTCGATTCGGTGGCGCTGGCCGGCGGCCAGTGGCAGGTGGACCTGCCGTATGCGGCGCTGGACCTGTTGGCGATGGCGCCGGAGGACCGGGTGTTCTACCGCGTGTTCGATGCGCGCGGGCGCACCATCACCGGCTACGACGACCTGCCGGCGGCGCCGTCGCTGCCGCGCGCGAGCGCACCGCCACGCTTGTTCGACGCGGTCTACAGCGGCGAACCGGTGCGCTTTGCGGTGGTGTCGCGGCGCGTATCCTCGGCGGCGGCGCAGGACCAGGTGTGGGTGCAGGTGGGGCAGACCCGCCGCGCACGCGAGGCGCTGGCGCAGGACGTGGTGCTGCACGCGCTGGTGGCGATCGCGCTGTTGTCGCTGCTGGCCTTGGCGCTGGTGTGGCTGGGCGTGTCGCGCGCGCTGCGGCCGCTGCGCACGCTGGAGCGCGAGTTGTCGCGGCGCGAACCGTCCGAGCTCAAGCCGGTGGCCGCGACCGCGCCGCAGGAGATGCAGCAGATGGTGGCGGCGCTGAACCGCTTCATGGCGCGCCTGGCCGGCAGTAACGAGACCTTGCGTGCGTTCATGGCCGAAGCCGCGCACCAGATGCGCACGCCCCTGGCGGCGCTGCGCGCGCAGGCGCAACTGGCGCTGGACGAGGACGACCCGCACGAGATGCGTCGCAGCCTGGAGGCGATCGAGCGCAATGCCACGCACATGAGCCGCCTGCTCAACCAGTTGCTCAGCGACGCCAGCGTGATCCACCGTTCGAACCTGCAACGCTACGCCAGCGTCGACCTGGCCGAGGTGCTGCACCAGGCCTTGCACGATGCCCTGCCGCAAGCGGCGCCGCGGCCGCGCGTGCAGTTGGCCATCGCCAGCGAACCGGCACTGGTGCGCGGCGATGCGCTGCTGTTGCGCGAGGCGATCAAGAACCTGATCGACAATGCCTGCAAGTACGGCGGCGACGGCGCGCTGCAGGTAGCGCTGACCTGTAGTCCACGCGATTGCGTGGTGACCGTGGCCGACCACGGCCCGGGCATCGCCGCGGCCGAGGCCGAGCGCGTGTTCGAGCGTTTCGTGCGCGGCGAGGGCGCGGCCGCAGGCGGCGCCGGGCTAGGCCTGGCGATCGTCAAGCGCGTGGTCGAGGCCCATGGCGGGCGCATCGACCTGTCCAATCGCGTGGGCGGCGGCCTGATCGCCAGCCTGCACCTGCCGAGGCTGCATCCATGACCCTGCCCGCGCTGCTGCGCCGTCTGCCGCTGTTATTGACCGTGCTGTTCGCCGGCAGCGCCCTGGCCGCGCCCGGCGACGTGCGCCGCTTCCCGGCGCAGGGCGCCGCCACCGCGCAGCTGTGCATCCAGGGCTCGACCGACATCGAGGTGTTCGCCGCGGTGATCGGCGACTACCAGCGCCTGCATCCGCAGACCGAGGTGGTGTACCAGGACGCGATCGCCTGGGACATCTACCAGCGCTATCTGCATCCAGGCCCGGGCCCGCGCTGCGCCGATCTGCTGATCAGCGCCAGCATGGACCTGCAGACCAAGCTGGTGAACGACGGTCACGCGCTGGCGCACCGCTCGCCGCAGACCGAGGCGCTGCCGGCGTGGGCGCAGTGGCGGCACGAAGTGTTCGGCATCAGCTACGAGCCGGTGGCGATCGTCTACAACACCGCGCGGTTGCCGGCCGCGCAGGTGCCGCGCACCCGCCGCCGGTTGCTGGAACTGCTGCGCGCGCCCGGCCTGCCGCTGCGCGGGCGCATCGGCACCTACGACGTGGAGCGCAGCGGCGTGGGCTACCTGTTCGCGACCCAGGACAGCCAACTCGGCAGCATGGCCGGGGCGCTGCTGGCGGCGATGGGCGACAACCAGGTGGTGCTGGAGGAGCGTACCGGGGTGCTGCTGGACAAGGTCGCGCGCGGCGAGCTGCTGCTGGCCTACAACGTGCTGGGCTCGTACGCGCAGGCGCGCATCGATGCCGGCGCGCCGCTGGCGATCGTGCAGCCGGAGGACTACACCCTGGTCGCGCTGCGCACCGCGGTGATCCCGTGCGACAGCCCGCATGCGGCCGAGGCGCGCCGCTTCCTGGATTACCTGCTGTCCCCGCGCGGGCAGCAGGTGCTGTCGCGCGAGGCGCGGCTGCAGCCGATCCTGCCGCAGCCGGGCGTGGCGGCGCAGGGTGGGCCGGCCGCCGCCGCGGCGTTCCGCCCGATCGCGCTGGGGCCGGGGCTGCTGGTGTACCTGGACGCGCTGAAGCGGCGCCAGTTCCTGGACGCCTGGCGCAGCAGCATGCAGCAGGCGCCGCCGCACTGAGCTAGGGCGTGTCCCCCCTCCCCGAGCATGCCGCGCCGCGGTTGCGCGTGCCTGTGGCAAGGAAGAGCGAGGAAGTGGACGTGCGTCCACGCCCGAGCGATGACGCGGCCACGGGCGCACGCAACCGCGGCCCTTCGGGTTGGGTCTGGCAGGCGCGCTACCGGCGCCGCGCGGCTTGACCTGACGGCCAGTCAGGCGCTGCGCCACGCAACGCCGGCAGCGCGCCTGCCAGACCCAACGCGGCATACTCGGGAATGGGTGACACGCCCTAGGGCGCCTGCGCTCAGCGTGCGAAGCGTGGCTGGCGCCCGGGCGAACACAGCACGCGCACGCTGTCGCCCAGTTCCTCCGGCGCGCCGCCGGCCAGCAGCGCGTGCAGGCGCGGCCGGTCCGGGGCTGCGCCGGGTGCCAGCCCAACCCAGGCGTCCTTGCCGGCGCCCTTGGCGGCGTAGAGGCAGCGGTCGGCCAGGCCCACGCTCTGTTCCCAGTCGCCCAGCGCCGGCCACGCGGCGACGAACGGCCAGGGCGCGAAGCCGATCGAGCAGGTCAGCGTCAGTTCGCGTTCGGCCAGGACGAAGCCCTGCGTCGCCACCGCCGCGCGCAAGCGTTCGGCCAGATCGCTGGCGGCGTCCTCGCGCGGCAGGCGCGTGACCAGCAGGAACTCCTCGCCGCCCCAGCGCACCAGCAGGTCGCGCTCGCCGCACAGCCCGCGCAGGCGGTCGGCGCAGTGCACCAGCGCGGCGTCGCCGGCCTGGTGGCCGTAGTCGTCGTTGATGCGCTTGAAGTTGTCCACGTCGATCATGAAGAAGTACAGCGCATCGGCGCTGCTGCCCGCGTCCAGCGCCGCCAGCAGGGCCGGGCATTCGCGTGCCAGCCAGTCCTGCAGTTCGCGGCGGTTGGCGACCTGGGTCAGTGGATCCAGGCGCGTGGCCGCCTGCAGCCGCGCATTGCTCTGCAGCAGTTGCTGGTTGGCGCGCTCGAGCTGGCGGGTGCGCTCGGCCACGGTCAGGTTCAGCAGTTCCACCATGTCGCGCTCGCGACTGACCGTACGCCGCACCCGCTGCAACGCCAGGCCGAGCAGCGCCAGGCCCAGCACCACGTAACCGGCGTAGGCCAGCGGGTGCCGCCACGGCGGCGGCAGCACCTCGATCTGCAGCCGTCGCGCGGCGCCGAACTGGCCGTCGCGGCCGGCCGCTTCCACCACCAGCGTGTAGCGGTCCGGCGGCAGGTGGCTGACCGAGAAGTCGCTGTGCGCGGTCTGCGGGTACACCCAGCCCTTCTGCAGCCCGTCCACGCGATAACGCAGGCGCGCGGTGCCCGGGGCGACGAAGTCGATCGCGGTCATGCCGATGGTGAACACGTTGTCGCGGTGGTCCAGGACGATGCGCTGCGCGTAGACCACGTCGCTCTCGGCCTGGTTCTCGCCGCCGTTGCGGTCCTCGCCGGCATTGAGGATGCGCAGGTCGGTGAGCACCGCGCGTGCCTGCGGGCTGCGCAGCGGCAGGCGCGTGGGGTCGATCACGTCCACGCCCTGGGTGCCGCCGAAGTACAGCAGGCCGCGCGCGTCGCGATAGCCGCGGCCGCTGTTGTATTCCTGGTTCTGCAGGCCGTCGCGGCGGCCCAGGCTCTGCACGATGCGGGTGCGCGGATCGAGCACGCTCAGGCCGTTGTTGGTGCTCAGCCACAGCCGTCCCTGCGGGTCCGGCAGGATGGTGTAGATCACGTTGCTGCTGAGTCCCTCGCGGTCGCTGTAGCGCAGCGCCACGTCGCGCTTGAGGTCGACGCGGAAGAGGCCGCCGGAGAAGGTGCCCACCCACAGCACGCCATCGCGTTCGTACAGCGACCACACCGAGGCGTAGAGCGGGCTGCCACGCGGGCGGTAGGGCTCGACGGGACGGCCGCTGCGCATGCGCCACAGGCCGCAGTCGTTGCAGCCGATCCACAGCGTGTCCTCGCTGTCGCGGTAGATCCGGGTCAGGGTGTGTCCGTTCAGTGGCGCCCAGCGCGGATCGTCGTGCACGCGTCCGCCGACCACGCGGGTCAGGCCGCGGCGGGTGGCCACCCACAGCGTGTCGCCTTCCAGCATCAGGTCGTTGATGTGCTCGTCGGCCAGCCCGCCCAGGCGCCGCAGTGCGCCGCCCCGGTCCAGGTGCCACAGCCCCTGGCGCGTGCCCAGCCACCAGCCGTCGCGGTCGGCGGCGATGCTGCGGATCGCCTGGCTGGCCAGTCCCGGCACCACATGCCAGGCGGTGTGGCTGCCGTCGCGCAGCAACAGGCCCTGGTCGGTGCCGATCAGCATGCGCTCGCCGTCGCGCCAGATGCTGCGCACGCTGCTGCTGGGCCAGGCGTGGATGTCGCTGACGCGCTCTTCGTCGTTGCGGATCACCGCCGACAGCGGCCGTACCCGGTACAGGCCGCCGGTGTAGGTGCCGATCCACCAGGTGCCGTCGGGCGCCTGGTAGAAGCGGATGATGGCGCTGTTCGGCGGCATGTCGAAGCTCAGCTGCTGCGGCACATGCCGCGCACTGTCCAGTTGCGTCACCGTGGCGTTGGTGGTGCCGATCAGCACGCGGCCATCGTGCAGCCGGATCAGCGCGCTGAGGTCGCTGCCGCCGGTCAGCAGTTGCGCCGGCGTCCAGTGCGCCAGCACCGCGCCGTGCGCATCGAGCTGGAACAGTCCGCCGCGCGCCGAGGCCAGCCACAGCCCTTCCGGCCCGGACTGCAGGCCCACGCATTCGTCGATGCCGCGCGGTGCCGGCAGTTCCTCGCGCGCCTCGCGGCCCAATCGCCACAGCCGGCATTGCCGGTCCAGCGCCACCGGCTGCTTGCCGTCCGGCATCCAGGTCAGGCCTACCACCGGCGCATCGCCGCCCAGCGGCCGTGCCTGCTGCAGATCGGCGTCGACACGGTCCGCCCCGCGTTCGGTGCCCAGCCACGCGCCGCCCTGCGGATCGATCAGGATCTGGGTGATGCGGTTGTGCGACAGCCCCTGCTTCGCGCCAAGGCGGTGGTGTTGCCAGGTGGCCAGCTCGATCACTTCCAGGCCGGCATCGTTGGTGCCCAGCCACAGGCGGGTGCCGTGCGGCTCGAAGCCGATGCTGTCGATGCTGCTGCTGAGCAGGCTTTGCCGGCCGTCGCTGCCGAGCTCGTGCCGGTAGGCGCGGAACAGATGCCCGTCGAAGCGGTTCAGCCCTTCCTGCGTACCCACCCACAGGAAGCCTTGGTCGTCGCTCTGCAGGGCGTTGATCGACAGTTGCGACAAGCCGTCGTCCAGGCCGAAGTGTTCCAGGCTGCTGGGCAGGTCGGTGTCGTCGACCGTCTCGGCCGCGGACGCAGCCGGGGTCAGCACCAGGCACAGGATGAGGCAGGACGCGGCCAGCGGCAGGCGGCCCAGCAAGTTGGAGAGCGAGACGATCACGCCGTGTTATCGGCCATGGTGGGTCCGGCCTTGAATGCAGGCGGGCGGTGCCTCGTCGCTGGCTGCGGCAGGTAAGGCGCGGCGCGTTGTTCCGTGCGGAGCATGCCGAGCTCCGCCACGTGGTACGTGCCGCCGCCGACGGCCGTGGCCCGCCAATCGCCGCGCTACCGACGCGGCCCGGCGCGCGCACGCTCGGCATCCAACCGCGCCGCACGTACACTGCATGCTCTGCGCGCTGTCCGCGCCCACCCGACGACGCCTCGCGGCGTCCTGCCAGCCGCCTCACGCCCATGGATGCCCCGACGATCCTGGTCGCCGACGACCACCCGCTGTTCCGCGCCGCCGTGCTGCACGCGCTGCGCCAGGCCTTGCCGCGTGCCCTGGTGGTGGAGGCGGCCAGCGCCGCAACCCTGGACGCCGCACTGGCCGCGCAGGCCGATGCCGACCTGATCCTGCTGGACCTGGCCATGCCCGGTGCCCGCGGATTCTCGGCCCTGCTGCACGTGCGCGGCGAGCGCCCGGACGTGCCGGTGGTGGTGATCTCCTCTAACGACCACCCGCGGGTGATCCGCCGCGCGCAGCAGTTCGGCGCGGCCGGGTTCATTCCCAAGTCCTCGCCGGCCGAGACCATCGGCATCGCGGTGGCGGCGGTGCTCGATGGCGGCACCTGGTTTCCGCCGCTGACCGCGGCGCGTTCGGAGGCTGACGCGCAGCTGGCCGCGCGCCTGGCGCAACTGACCCCGCAGCAGTTCCGCGTGCTGCTGTGCCTGGCCGACGGCCTGCTCAACAAGCAGATCGCCTATGAGCTGGGCCTGGCCGAGAACACCGTCAAGGTCCACGTGACCGCGATCCTGAAGAAGCTCGAATGCCACAGCCGCACCCAGGCGGCGGTCCTGGTGAAGGCGCTGGAGCCGGAAGGCGAAGCCTGAACCGGGGCGCCGGCGGGGGGCGTTTTCCGCGGCGCCCGGATACGCGATGCTATGCGCCGATGCCCGCGCCCCCTGCGGGCGGAGACCACCGGACCATGCCCACCACGACCATCCGCAACGAGCAGACCGCCTACTATCCGTTCCTGCAGGAGATGCTGGACGACGACTACTTTCCCCCGTCGCTGGTCGGCAAGGGGCAGAAGATCCTGCTGCGGTTGTGCGAGGCGATCGAGGCGCAGGCACCGGCGGACCTGCCGGCGCTATACCGGCTGACCCATGCCGCCACCGAGGAGTTCAACAAGCTGGCGCTGGAGTTCGAGGCCCACGACAGCGAGATCGAGACCGCTGCAAGCGCGAACATCGGCGTGGATTTCCTGCACATCGCCAGGGCCTATGGCTTTGCCGACGCCGACGTCGAAGAACTGATCGCTCCGCGCGAGTGGTGAAATCGGCTTTTCCTTCTCCCTTCGGGAGAAGGTGCCCCGCAGGGGCGGATGAGGGTGCGGCGGCCAGTGCTGCCTCATTGCAAGGGCAGTGATGAGCTTGGTTCGCCAGCTGCGCATGAGGTCTTGCGTGGCGCTGCGCGCCCCGTACCCTCACCCCAACCCCTCTCCCGGTGGGAGAGGGGCTCCGGTTGTTCCCTTCTCCCGCCGGGAGAAGGTGCCCCGCAGGGGCGGATGAGGGTGCGGCGGCCAGCGCTGCCTCATTGCAAGGGCAGTGATGAGCTTGGTTCGCCAACTTTGCACGAGGTCTTGCGTGGCGCTGCGCGCCCCGTACCCTCACCCCAACCCCTCTCCCGGTGGGAGAGGGGCTCCGGTTGTTCCCTTCTCCCGCCGGGAGAAGG
>NZ_JACHOG010000010.1:123179-138215 GCF_014199735.1 Xanthomonas sp. 3307
GAAGGTGCCCCGCAGGGGCGGATGAGGGTACGGCGGCTAGCGCTGCCGCATTGCAAGGGCAGTGGTGAGCTTGGTCGCCAACTTTGCACGAGATCTTGCGTGGCGCTGCGCGCCCCCGGACCCTCACCCCAACCCCTCTCCCGGTGGGAGAGGGGCTAGCGCGCTTCCCTTCTCCCCTCGGGAGAAGGTGCCCCGCAGGGGCGGATGAGGGTACGGCGGCTAGCGCTGCCGCATTGCAAGGGCAGTGAAGGGGTTGGTTGCCAATGGCGCATGAGGTCTTGCGTGGCGCTGCGCGCCCCGGACCCTCACCCCAACCCCTCTCCTGGTGTGAGAGGGGCTCAACCTCAACCCCGCCGCAGCAGCATCTGCGTCATCAGCGCGCGCAGGGCCGGGGGCCGTACCGGTTTGGCCAGGAAGCCCCAGTCGCGTTCCTGCGCCAGGCTGCGCAGCGCCGGATCGGGTTCGGCGGTGATCAGGATCACCCGCGGCTCGGCCTGCCAGCGTGCGCACAGCTGCGCGAACAGGGTCGGGCCGTCGCTGTCGCCCATGCGCACGTCCAGCAGCACCAGTTCCGGTGCCTGCGCCGGCTGCGCGGCGGCCAGCGCCTGTTCCGGGCCGGCGGCCAGTTCCACCTGGCAGGCCCAGCGCGTCAGCAGGGTGCGGCTGGCCTCGCAGACCCGCGGGTCGTCGTCGATGCACCACACCCGGCAGCCGTGCAGGATCGGGTCGTCGCCGTTGTCGCTGGCCATCGCCGCCGGTGCCTGGCGTTGCGCGGCGGCGGCATCGCCCAGCGGCACGGTCACCGAGAACACGCTGCCGCGGCCCAACTGCGAGCGCAGGCCGATGCGATGGCCGAGCAGACGGCCGATACGCTCCACGATCGCCAGGCCGAGGCCGGCGCCGCGGTCGTTGGCGACGCCGTCGCCAAGCCGGCGGAACTCCTCGAAAATCTCCTGCTGCAGGGCGTCGGGAATGCCCGGCCCCTGGTCGTGGACCTCGATGCGCAGCTGCGCGCCATCGCGTCGGCAGCCCAGCAGCACGCGCCCGCGCGGGGTGTAGCGCACCGCATTGGACAGGAAGTTCTGCAGGATGCGCCGCAGCAGGGTCGCATCGCTGCGCACCGTGGCGTGGGTCGGCACGTAGTCCAGACGTAGCCCGCGGCCTTCGGCGACGATGCCGAACTCGCGCGCCAGGGTCTGCAGCAGCGGGTCCAGCGCCAGGTCCTGCACCTGCGTCTTCAGCGTGCCCGCTTCCAGTCGCGAAATGTCCAGCAGGCTGTTGAGGATCGCGTCCTGCGCCGCCAGCGCGTTGTCGACATGATCGGCGATCTGCCGCGCAGCGGCGTCGTGCAGCTTGCCGCGCAGCGCCGAGACGAACATGCGCGCGGCGTTGAGCGGCTGCAGCAGGTCGTGCACTGCCGAGGCCACGAAGCGGGTCTTGTAGCGGTTGGCGTTTTCGGCCTCGCGCTTGGCCTCGGCCAGGTCGCGGGTGCGTTCGGCGACGCGGTGCTCCAGCGCGTCGGCCAGCGAGCGCAGTTCGCGCGCGGCGTTCTTGTAGCTGGTGATGTCGGCGTAGCTGGTGACGAAGCCGCCGTCGGGTAGCGGATTGCCGCGGATTTCCAACACCGTGCCGTCGTCCTTCTCGCTCTCGCGCATGTGCGGGCGGCCGCTGCGCAGGTGATCCAGGCGGCGCTGGATCGCCGCTTCCACCGGGCCGGGGCCGAGCAAGCCGCGGCGCGCGTTGTAGCGGAACACGTCCTCGATCGGGCGGCCGACCCGGATCAGTTCCGGGGGGAAGCGGAAGATCTCCAGGTAGCGCGAATTCCACGCCACCAGGCGCAGTTGCGCGTCGATGATCACCACGCCCTGCGGCAGGTGCTCCAGGCTGCGGCTGAGGCCGGTGTCGGCCTGCTGTGCGGCCTGCACGATGCCGTCCTGGGCGGTGCGCAGTTCCTGCGCATGCTGCTGCAGCAGCGACTCCAGTTCGCGCCGGCTGCGCTGGCGCAGCCGCGCCAGGCGCTGGCGCTGCTGGAACAGCAGGCCCAGGAACGACAGCGCCAGCCAGATCCCGGCCGCAGCCAGCGCGGCGGCGCGGCCGGCCGCGCGGCTGCCGCCGACGTCGTGCAGCAGGTGCAGACGCCAGCCGCTCTCCGGCAGCGCCATGCTCTGCCACAGCAGCGGCGCCGGCTGCGCCGGCGCGTCGATGCGCATGACCTGGCCGCCGTCGTCCAGCGTCTTCAGCACCCGCCGCCGCGCCGGCAGCAACGTCTGCTGTGCGTACTGGCGGGTAGCCAGCAGTTCGTCGCGTTCGTGCGCGCTGAGCGGCTGCAGTTGGCGGTAGCGCCACACGTCGCGGCTGGCCAGGAACACCACGCCGTGGCCGTCGCTGACCAGTACCACATCGGGCACGCGCAGCCATTCGTGCTCCAGCGCGGCCAGTTCGATCTTGATCGCGATCACGCCGAGCGGGCGCCCGCGCGCATCCACGATCGCCTCCGACAGGAAGTAGCCGGGCACGCCGGTGGTCACGCCGATGCCGTAGAAGCGGCCCTTGCCCTGCGCCAGCGCCTGTTTCACATAGGGCCGGAAGCTGTAGTCGGCGCCGACGTTGCTGCTGCGCAGGCGCCAGTTGCTGGCGGCCAGGGCCACGCCCTCGGCGTCGATCAGGGTCAGGGTCGAGGAGCGGGTGACGTCGTTGGCGCGCTCCAGCTTCAGGTTCAACTGCCGCTGCGTCGCCGGGTCGAGCGGGCGGGTCAGGGCGTCGCGCAGTTCGGGATCCAGCGCCAGCACCTGCGGCAGGGTACGGTAGCGATCGATGCGCTGCTGCAGGGTCTGCGCATACAACTCCAACTGCTGGCGCAGTTGCACGCTCTCGGCGCGCAGCGCGCGCTGTTCGGCGACATGCTGCGCCGACAGCATCGCCAGCACCATGCCGCCGACGATGACGATCACTAGCAGGACAAGGCGGCGATGGCGCAGGAGCGAAGGCATGCGGAAGAACGCGGCGACTAGGGCCGCATCAGCTTAGAGGGTGCGATGCCGTTTGCGGCATGCGGCGGCGATGGCCGATGTTGCGGATCGCCAACGGCAGGACGCGGCCTGGTCAGGCTTGGCTGGCGATCGTGTCAGTGCGTGCTGCCGTGGATGTGCCGCGGGCACGTTGCGGGGCGGCGAGGTCAGATCGCAAAAGGGCCGTCGGCATCGCCGACGACCCACGCGGCGTTTCGTTGCTCAGCCCCTGCAGCTGGTACCGCAGGACGCACGCCGGCCGATCGCGTCGGATCGGCCGACGTGCGCCGGCTCAGAACTGGACCTGGGCGCGGACATCCAGCGAGTTCGGCTTCAGGCGCACGCCGGCGCGCTCGGCATCGGCGCGCACGTAGTTGACCTGGAACTTGAAGTGGCTGGTCAGGTACCAGTTGGCGCCGAAGGTCCAGTCGTGCTGGCGGCCGCCGAGCACGGTGCCGTCGTCCAGGTCCAGGCGGCTGTAGCGCGCCAGCAGTTCGACCGCGCCATAGGCGTTGGCCGGCTTGATGTTGCCGACGTTGCCGGCGCTGTACGGCCGCGATTCGCCGGTCAGCACGTAGCTGGCGAACACGTACTGGCCGTCGGCGGTGTAGTCGGGGCGGCCGTTGTCGCGGGTCACGTCGGCGCGCAGCGCCTCGCCCTGCATCGAGAACGGACCCTTGATCCAGATCGCCTCCAGGCCGGTGCGACGCACCTGGTCGACGTCGACCAGCGTGCCCGAATCGATCAGGCGCACGTCGGTCAGGCCGGCTTCCGGACGCGCGCGGAAGCGCGCGCGCGGGCTGAAGCTCACGTCCAGGCCGTTGTGGTAGCCGCGCGGATTCTCCTGCGAATAGGCCAGGCCCAGGTGCAGCACGTCGCCGTCGGCCTTGAACGGGGTCCACACGCCGCGCACCGCCTGGGTGGTGCCGGGGTTGTCGCCCTGCAGGTCCTTGCCGCCGTAGGCGCCGGCCTGCAGCAGGTACTGCGGACGCTCGAAGGTCCACTCCACGCCGGTGCGGCGGCCCTGGTAGATCGCCTGCACCGGCAGCGCGACTTCCATGAAGCTGTCCGCACGCGAGCTGGTTACGCCTTCCAGGCCCACCGGCACCTTGATGTAGCCCAGGCGCACCTTGCCGTAGTCGGCGCCGAACAGCGCCTTGGTCTCGAAGCGGAAGAACACGTCCAGCCACAGCTTGGACTCGAAGTCGAAGTACACCATCGCGTCGTACACGCCCTTCTTCTTCAGCGTGGCGCCGAACTCCTTGCGCCGGAACGCGTTGTCGTCCTCCAGGCGGCCGTCGTCGTTGGAGAAGTTGTTCCAGTCGTAGGCGTAGTTGCCGGTCACGGCCAGTTCGGTACCGTCGTTGAAGGCGACCTTGGTCGGCCAGTCGTCGAAGCTGTTGGCGGCGACGGCGGGAGCGGCAGCGGTCAGGCCCAGCGCGGCGAAGAGAAGAGTGTGGCGCATGATGGAGTCGTCTCGGTAAGGAATGAAGGCGCGGCAGTCCCCGGCCGGGCTTGGTGGTGCGATGGCGCGGGCAGTGCGGTGGCGGGCCGCACGCGAACGGCGACGCCGCTGCGGTGCGGACACGGTGCCGGACGTGATGCCCCTGACATCCAATAGCGGACGCGCCCGGCCGTTCTTTACGGCAATGTTGCAGTCCTGCGGCGGCGTCTCCCCCTGAAGACCGCGCTGCGATGGCGGCGGCACTGCTCCGGGCCACCTGGGCGGCCATCAGATGCAGCGCTGCGCGCAGCCCTTCCCTGAGCCTGCGGGGACACTGTAACCGCCTCGCCGGGGCCGCCGACCGGGCCTAGTACCAATAGGTTATCTGCTTCGGCGCCGGCGCCGCGTACAAAGGCAGCATTCCGCGACCCGCGTCGGGTGGGCGGACCGTCCCGGAGCGTCTTCGATGCACATCTCAACTTCCCCGGCCACGCCTGCGCCGCGGCCTGTGCCCTTCTACCGGCATACCTACGTCCAGGTGCTGGTGGCTATCGTCATCGGCGCCGTGCTCGGCCATCTGGAGCCGCAGTTCGCCACCCAGCTCAAGCCGCTGGCCGACGCCTTCATCAAGTTGGTGAAGATGATCATCGCGCCGGTGATCTTCCTGACCATCGTCACCGGCATCGCCGGCATGACCCACCTGAAGACAGTGGGTAGGGTGTTCGGCAAGGCGATGGTGTACTTCCTGTTCTTCTCCACCCTGGCGCTGGTGGTGGGCATGATCGTCGCGCACGTGGTGCAGCCCGGCGCGGGCATGAACGTCAATCTGGCGACGCTGGACCAGAGCAAGGTCGCCAGCTACGTGCAGAAGTCGCACGAACTGACCCTGGTCGGTTTCCTGATGGACATCATCCCCAACTCGCTGGTCGGCGCGTTCACCGGCGACCAGGTGGTCAACGGCAAGCTGGTCGGTACCAACGTGCTGCAGGTGCTGTTCGTCGCCGTGCTGTTCGGCGTGTCGCTGGCCATGGTCGGCGAGCGCGGCAAGCCGGTGCTGAACTTCCTGGAAGCGCTGATCGCGCCGGTGTTCAAGCTGGTGCACATCCTGATGAAGGCCGCGCCGATCGGCGCGCTCGGCGCGATCGCCTACACCATCGGCGAACACGGCCTGCACTCGCTGGTGCAGCTGGCCTGGCTGGTGGGCTCGTTTTACGTCACCTCGTTGCTGTTCGTGGTGGTGATCCTCGGCGCCGTGGCGTACCTGTGCGGCTTTTCGATCTTCAAGTTGATCCGCTACCTCAAGACGGAATTGTTGCTGGTGCTGGGCACGTCCTCGTCCGAATCGGCGTTGCCGTCGCTGATGGAGAAGATGGAGCGCGCCGGTTGCGAGAAGTCGGTGGTCGGCCTGGTGGTGCCCACCGGTTACTCGTTCAACCTCGACGGCACCAACATCTACATGACCCTGGCGGCGCTGTTCATCGCCCAGGCCACCAACACCGAACTGACCCTCGGCCATCAGATCACGCTGCTGCTGGTGGCGATGCTCAGCTCCAAGGGTGCGGCCGGCGTGACCGGCGCCGGCTTCATCACCCTGGCGGCGACGCTGGCGGTGGTGCCGGAAGTGCCGGTGGCCGGCATGGCGCTGATCCTGGGCGTGGACCGTTTCATGAGCGAGTGCCGCTCGCTGACCAACTTCATGGGCAATGCAGTGGCCACCGTGGTGGTCTCGCGCTGGGAGAATGCGCTCGATCGCGATCGCCTGCGTCTGGCACTGGATGGCGAGCCCGTGCCGCTGCCGACGGTGGCGGCCGAACCGCTCGCCACGCGCTGATTCCTTGCACCACACGACGCGCCGGCCTTGCCGGCGCGTTGCTTTTTTTCCTGCCCCCAAGGCCTGGCGACAGCCGCCAGACAGGACCGCTCCTGCTGCTGGGGGTAGAATTCCGGGCCTCCGCGCCTTTCGACAAAAGAAGCCCTCGATGTCAAACGACGATTTCAAACAGGCCGCCCTCGACTATCACCGCCAGCAGCCGCCGGGCAAGATCAAGGTCTCCGCGACCAAGCCGATGCTGACCCAGCGCGACCTCTCCCTGGCCTATTCGCCGGGCGTGGCCTTCGCCTGCGAGGCCATCGTCGCCGATCCGAAACAGGCCAGCGAACTGACCGCGCGCGGCAATCTGGTCGCGGTGATCAGCAACGGCACCGCGGTGCTGGGCCTGGGCAACATCGGCCCGCTGGCGTCCAAGCCGGTGATGGAAGGCAAGGGCGTGCTGTTCCAGAAGTTCGCCGGCATCGACGTGTTCGACATCGAGATCAACGAGAACGATCCGGACAAGCTGGTCGACATCATCGCCAGCCTCGAGCCGACCTTCGGCGGCATCAACCTGGAAGACATCAAGGCGCCGGAGTGCTTCATCGTCGAGCGCAAGCTGCGCGAGCGCATGAACATCCCGGTGTTCCACGACGACCAGCACGGCACCGCGATCATCGTCGGCGCGGCCGTGCTCAACGCGCTGGTGGTCACCGGCAAGAAGATCGAAGAGGTCAAGCTGGCCACCACCGGCATGGGCGCGGCCGGCATCTCCTGCGTCAACATGCTGGTCTCGCTGGGCCTGAAGCCGGAGAACATCCTGGCGCTGGACCGCGACGGCGTGATCCACACCGGTCGCACCGACCTGGATCCGGACAAGGCGCGCTATGCCCGCGACACCGACAAGCGCACCCTGGCCGAGATCGTCGAGGGCGCGGACATCTTCCTCGGCCTGTCGGCCGCCGGCATCCTCAAGCCGGAGATGGTGGCGACGATGGCGCCGCAGCCGGTGATCTTCGCCCTGGCCAATCCGAATCCGGAGATCACCCCGGAGGCAGCCAAGGCGGTGCGTCCGGACGCGATCATCGGCACCGGCCGTTCGGACTACCCGAACCAGATCAACAACGTGCTGTGCTTCCCCTACCTGTTCCGTGGCGCCATCGACGTCGGCGCCACCGGCATCAACGAGGAGATGAAGATCGCCTGCGTCAAGGCGATCGCGGCGATGGCGCGGCGCGAAGCCTCCGACCTCGGTGCGGCCTACGGCGGCGAGACGCCGAGCTTCGGTCCCGACTACCTGATCCCGCGGCCGCTGGATCCGCGCCTGCTGGTCGAGCTGTCCTCTGCGGTGGCGCAGGCGGCGATGGATTCGGGCGTGGCCACGCGGCCGATCGCCGACATGGCCGCCTACCGCGACAAGCTCAGCCAGTTCGTCTACCGCACCAGCCTGATGATGAAGCCGGTGTACGACCGTGCGCGCGCCGACAAGCAGCGCGTGGTCTATGCCGAGGGCGAAGAGGAAGTGGTGCTGCGCGCGGTGCAGAGCGTGATCGACGAGGGCCTGGCGTTCCCGATCCTGATCGGCCGTCCCGACGTGATCGAGGCGCGCATCCAGCGCCTGGGCCTGCGCATCACCGCCGGCGTGGATTTCGAGATCACCAACATCCACGACGATCCGCGCTTCAACGACTACTGGCAGTACTACCACGCGCTGACCGAGCGCCGTGGCGTTACCGTCACCGCGGCCAAGGAACTGATGCGTTCGCGGCCGACGTTGATCGCGGCGGTGATGGTCGCGCGCGGCGAAGCCGATGCGCTGCTCACCGGCGTGGTCGGCCGCTTCCACAAGAAACTCGGCTACGCGCGCAGCGTGATTCCGCTGGAGCCGAAGGTCAGCTCGACCTCGGCGATGACCGGCGTGATCAACCAGCAGGGCGCGTTCTTCTTCGTCGACACCCACGTGCAGGAAGATCCGAGCGTGGAGCAGATCGTCGAAGCCACGCTGCAGGCCGCCTATCGCCTGAAGCTGTTCGGCATCGAGCCGAACATCGCGCTGCTGTCGCATTCCAATTTCGGCAGCCACGATTCGCGCGATGCGCTGAAGATGCGCCAGGTGCGCGAGGCGCTGCTCAAGCGCAAGCCCGAGCTCAACATCGATGGCGAGATGCAGGGCGACACCGCGTGGGACGAGGCGCTGCGCAAGCAGATCATGCCCAACAGCACGCTGAAGGGCCGCGCCAACCTGTTCGTGCTGCCGAACCTGGAAGCGGCCAACATCGCCTACAACCTGGTGCGCGTGTTCACCGACGGCGTGGCGATCGGCCCGATCCTCATGGGCATCTCCAAGCCGGTCCACATCCTCACCACCAGCGCCACCTCGCGCCGGGTGATGAACATGACCGCGATCGCCGCGGTCGACGCACAGATCCGCAAGCAGCTCGAAGCGGAGAAGTAAGCCGCCACGCGGCTTCCGCACCGGCCCGCGCGACCGCGGCGCCGGTGTTGCTGCGCGTGTACGCAGCACTGCCGGAGCGTGCAGACGGTACAGACGGCAGCAAGGCTGCCACCCCGATGTCCCGGATGAAGGGCGGTCACGCGCTGCGCGCAATCCTGAGGTGCGAGGTCGTGTTCGGCGCTGTGCCTGAAAGGCGTGGTGTCGCAGCAGACAGGATGGCCGGGAGGGAAGGGCCGCGATCGCGCAAGGGTCAGTACGGGGAGCCGCGCCAAAAGCGGCCTGGGTGGCGGGACGGGCGCGCCGCTTGCGGCAGGGTCAGCGAAAGGTTGGGGCTGGAAACGGTTTCATACGCGGGCGACAGCAGGTTCTGCAGTGCCATTCGCGTCATCACGCGCAGCCGGCATGCGGGCTGCGCAGGGTCGAGCCGGGCACGGGGACGGCGCCAATGGCGCCGCGCCGCGCTCAGGCCATGCGCTTGCCTACCGGCAACGGCAGGCTGTCGCTGTCGGTCTGGTTCAGCTTGGACGGCTTGCCAGTCAGCAGCACATAGGCATCGACGCCGGTAAGTTCGGCGATCTTCAGCAAATGCCGGGCATTGGGGACCGAACGGTTGTTCTCCCAATGGCCCAGGGTGCTATGCGCCACGCCCAGCAAGGCGGCAAGCTCGCGCAGTGTGAAACCGGCATTTCGCCGCGCCTGCATCAAACGCACACCTATATCCACGAGACACCTCAAAGCGGCATGTTGGCGCCGCGTGATACCAGCATAGTGCTGCGTTCGCCCTGCATCAAGCGAATAAGAAAGGCGCGTGAAAGGGCGCCGCCGCCGTCGCCTCCGGGACCTGCGCCTGGCCCGGGACGGGCTGCTAGAATCGCCTGTCCTTTTCGCCGTGTCCCCACCGCCATGAGCCATACCGCCACCGCGCCCGCCAATGCCCAGACGCGCTACGAGGTGCGCCGCGCCGACCTGCCGCTGAGCTGCCCGACGCCGGAGATGGCGCTGTGGAACTCGCATCCGCGGGTCTACCTGCCGATCGAAGACGAGCCGGGCCTGGAAGCCAAGTGCCCGTATTGCGGCGCGGTCTTCGTGCTGGTCGACTGATCCGGGTTCGATGCACCGCCTGACCGTGGTGCAGCTGCTGCCGGCGCTGGAGTCCGGCGGCGTCGAGCGGTCCACGCTGGAAATCGCCCAGGCCCTGGTCGACGCCGGGCATCGCGCCGTGGTCGTTTCGGCCGGCGGCCGGCTGCTGCCGGCGCTGGCCGCCACCGGCGCCGAGCACATCGCCCTGGACATCGGCCGCAAATCCTTGCTGACCCTGCGCCACGTGCCGGCGCTGAGGCGCCTGTTCGCGCGCGAGCGCGCCGACATCGTGCACGCGCGCTCGCGGCTGCCGGCCTGGCTGGGCTGGCGCGCGCTGCAGGGCATGCCGGCGGCGCAGCGCCCGCGTCTGGTCACCACCGTGCACGGACTCAATTCGCCGAGTCGCTACAGCGCGGTGATGACCCGCGGCGAGCGGGTCATCTGCGTGTCCGAGACCGTGCGCGACTACGTGCTGCAGCACTATCCGCAGACCGACCCGGCGCGCCTGCGGGTGGTGCCGCGCGGTATCGATCCGGCGCAGTTCCCGCGCCGTCCCTGGCCCGATGCGCAGGCGCGGGCCTGGGCGGCCAGCCAGGCGCCGGTGCTGGCCGGGAACGGGCCGCTGCTGTTGCTGCCGGGGCGCGGCACCCGCCTGAAGGGCCACGCCGACGCGCTCCGCCTGCTGGCGTCGCTACGCGGCGAGGGCAGCGACGCGCGGCTGTGGTTGCCCGGCGCGCGCGAGGCCGGGCGCGAAGCCTATATCCGCGAACTGGAAGCCGAGGCGGCGACGCTCGGCGTGGCCGACGCGGTGGCGTTCACGCCGCCGACTGCGCGCATCGCCGAGGCCTACGCCGCCAGCGACCTGGTGCTGCAGCTCTCGCGCAAGCCCGAGGCGTTCGGCCGCACCGTGGTCGAGGCGCTGGCGGTGGGGCGGCCGGTCCTGGGCTGGGCGCACGGCGGGGTCGGCGAACTGCTGGCACAACTGCAGCCCGCCGGCGCGGTGGCGACCTTCGATGCCACGGCCCTGCTGGCGACCGCGCGCGCGCTGCTGGCGCAGCCACCGGCGCCGCCGGCGGCGCTTCCCTATACGCTGCAGGCGATGCAGCGCAGCACTCTGGCGATCTATGACGAACTCCGGCCCTGACGGTTCCCTGTCCGCTTCCCCCCTGCCTGAGGTCCGCGAACGCTGGGCGCCGGTCTGGGTGCTGGTGTTCGTCGCGCTGTGGCCGGCGCCGGGCCTGGCCGCCGGGGTGCTGGCACTGGGCGCCCTGGTCACCCTGGCACGCCTGCTGCACAGCCGCTTCCGCGGCGGCGCGCGCCTGCTCAGCGGTCCGGCCTGGGCGCTGACCACGCTGCTGTTCCTCACCTACTGGCTGCCGCAGCCGCTGTCGGCGCTGGGCGCGGTGGACGTGCCGCTGGCGCTGCGCGAATCGGCGGTGGACCTGCGTTTCCTGCCGTTCCTGTGGCTGGTGGCGATGGCGGTGGCGACGCCGCGCGGGCGCCGCACCACCTTCAACGGCCTGGCGGTGATCGCCGCGATCTGGACCGTGGATGCGTTGGCGCAGGCGCTGTGCGGCACCAGCCCGCTGTTCTGGTCGATGGACCAACTGAAGTGGGCGATCAGCCACCATGGCCTGTGCACGCCGCAGGAGATCGCCCTGGCCGATCGCCTCAGCGGCGTGTTCGGCCCGTGCAACCTGAAGTTCGGCCAGGTGCTGGCCAGCGTGTCGCCGTTCCTGCTGTGGCTGGCCGCGCGCCGCGGCGGCGCCTGGGGCTGGCTGCTCGCGGCGGGCGCAGTGGGCGTGGTGCTGGTGCTGGCGGGCTCGCGCGCGTCATGGGTCACCTATGCGGTACTGCTGGTGCTGTCGGGCTGGCGCCTGCTCGGCGCGCGCAAGCTGCTCGCGCTGGGCGTGGCCGCGCTGCTGGTGGCCGGGGTGCTGGGCGTGGTGTCGCCGCAGGTGCACGACCGCTTCGAGCGCACCGCGCGCGTGCTCAGCGGACATCCGGCCGACCTCAACGCGGCGCTGACCGGGCGCGCGCAGATCTGGACCGCGGCCTGGTGCATGATCCGCGAGCATCCGGTCAACGGCGTCGGCGTGCGCGGCTTCCGCGAGGCCTACGCCAGTTGCGACCCGGATCCGACTCACGCCGGGGAATGGGGGCGCGAGCCGGCCTTCCATGCCCACCAGATCGTGCTCGAGGTGCTCGCCGAGACCGGGGTGATCGGGCTGCTGCTGTGGCTGGCCGGTGCCGCACAGGCATGGCGCGCCTGGCGCTACGCGTCGGCGCAGGCGCGCGAGCGGGCGCGTCCGGCGATGCAGGCCTTGTTGATCACCGTGTTCCCGTTCAACACCCACCTGGCCTTCTACTCGTCGTTCTGGGGCGGGCTGACCATGCTGCTGATCGGCCTGTACGCCGGCGCCCTGTTGGCAAACGAGCCAGAACCGGGCGAACGCGCCGACGCCGCGGCGCCGCGCTGAGCGCTCAGCCGCGCTCGTAGAAGTCGCTGCGGCCGCCGGGCTGGCGCTTGAAGCGGCGGTGGATCCACAGATACTGCGCCGGCGCCTCGCGCACCATCGCTTCGATGGCGGCGTTGACCCGTGCGGTGTCGGCGACCATGTCCTCCGACGGGAACTGCTCCAGCGGCGGCGCGATGCGCAGCACGTAGTCGGCGCCTTCGCGACGGTGGAAATACGGCACCACTGCGCAGCCGGTCAGCCGCGCCAACTGATGGGTGGCGGTGATGGTGGCCGCGGGCATGCCGAAGAACGGCACGAACACCGTGTCCTTGCCGCGCATGTCCTGGTCCGGGGCGTACCACAGGAAGCCGCCGCGCTTGAGATGGCGCACGCTGCCGCGCAGGTCTTCGTTGGCGAACATGGCGGTGGCGTAGCGCAGGCGGCCGCGCTTGACCGCCCATTCGAACACCGGATTGCGGTGGCGTCGGTACATCCCGGCCAGCGGCACGTACTGGCACAGCAGCCGGCCGCAGATCTCCAGGGTCATGAAGTGGCCGGACACCAGCAGCACGCCACGGCCCTGCGCCTGCAGCGCCTTCAGGTGTTCCAGGCCCTCGATGCGGGTGCGCCGGCGAATCGCGCCGATCCCGCCCCACCAGGCGCGGGCGAACTCGAACACGCCCACGCCCAGCGCATCGAAGCTGTCGCGCAGCAGGCGTTCGCGCCAGGCCTCGCTTTGCTCCGGGAAGCACAGTTTCAGGTTCACCTCGGCGGCATGGCGGCGGGTACCGGCCAGGCGCAGCGCCAGCCAGCCGATGCCGCGGCCCAGGGCACGCTGCAACAGCCAGGGCAGACGCGCGGCGATCACCGCCAGGCCGAGCAGCAGCCAGGTGAGCCAGTGGCGGGGCGAGCGCGGTGGCGGTGCGGCGTGGGTGGCGGACGCGGGCGGAGTAGGGGCGGCAGACATGCGCCAAGTTTAGCCGGGCACGCGCACGACCGCGTCGGTGCTCCCGTGGCGGGCATGTCGATCGTCTGCCGCCGCCCGCATGCAACCGGCTATGCTGTCCGGATGCGCAACGATTTCATCGAGCGGCTGCTGCGCGGCCTGTACTCGGCCGTGCTCTATCTGCTGCTGCCGGTCACCGTCTACCACCTGGTCTGGCGCGGTTTCCGCGTGCGCCAGTACTTCCAGCGCTGGGACGAGCGCTACGCCTCGTATGCGCAGGCGTGCGGCCGCCCGCGGGTGTGGCTGCATGCGGTCTCGGTGGGCGAGGTCAACGTCGCCGCGCCGGTGGTCAATGCGCTGCGCGCGCAGCGCCCGGACATCCGCTGGGTGATCACCACCATCACCCCGACCGGCTCGGAGCGGGTGCGCGCGCTGTGGGGCGACGCTCTGGACCATGTGTATCTGCCCTACGACGTGCCCGGCAGCGTCGGCCGCTTCCTGCAGCATTTCCGCCCCAGCCTGGCGCTGATCCTGGAGACCGAGCTGTGGCCGAACATGCTGTTCGGCTGCCGCGACCGCGGCATCCCGGTCTACGTGCTCAATGCGCGGCTGTCGGCGCGTTCGCTGCGCGGCTACCGGGTGCTGCGGCCGTTGATCGGGCGCGCGCTGCGCACCGTCACCTGCGTGGCGGCGCAGTCGCAGGAGGATGCCGAGCGCTTCGTGGCGCTGGGCGCGCGCGCCGAGCAGGTGCGTGCGCTGGGCAACCTGAAGTTCGATATCGCCGCGCCTGCGCACCTGCCCGACGTTGTCGCGGCGTTCCGCGAGCGCGTGCCGGCGACGCGTCTGGTGTGGATCGCCGCCAGCACCCACGATGGCGAGGAAGCGGCGGTGATCGAGATGCACCGGCAACTGCGTCGGCAGTGGCCGGACCTGCTGCTGCTGTGGGCGCCGCGGCATCCGGAGCGCTTCGCCAAGGTCGAGGCGCTGGCGCGCGACCAGGGCTGGCGCGTGGCCACGCGTCGCCAGCAGCAGTGGCCGGGCGCCGACGATGCGGTGTTCGTGATCGATACGCTGGGCGAGCTGATGGGCTTCTACGCCTGTGCCCAGGTGGCCTTCGTCGGCGGCAGCCTGCAGCCGATCGGCGGCCACAACCTGCTGGAGCCGGCCGCGGTCGGCACGCCCTCGGTCACCGGCCCGCACCTGCACAACTTCTCCGAGATCTCGCGGCGCATGCGCGAAGCCGGCGCGGTGGCCATCTGCGAGGATGCCGGCACCGTGTGCGCGGCGCTGCAGAGCCTGCTGGCCGACGCCGAGGCGCGCAAGCGCATGGCCGAGGCCGGCTGCGCGCTGGTCGCCAACGGCCGCGGCGCATTGCAGCGGACCCTGCAGCTGATCGCGCCGCATCTGCCGCCGTTGGCGGACGACGCGAGCGTGCAGGAGTAGCGCACCGGCGCGTCGAGGTGTGCGTGCCTGGAGGACTGCCTGCAGACGGGCAGAAGCCCCCTTGTGGGAGCGACGTCAGTCGCGACGCATGACACTCTGCGTTGGCCCATTCCGCCCAGTCCACCGCGCACCGCGTCGGGACTGAAGTCCCTCCCACAGTGAGCTTCCGGATCATTGCGCCATTGCACAGGATGGCGTTCGCTGCGCCACATGGGATGGTTCGACGCAGCATGGCGCATATCGCAGTGCGATGCGCACAGGTGTAGATACCGTCTTACCCCCTAGCAGGCAAGGCTCCTTTTCGGGTCGAACGCGGTGCCCGATTTGAGGACGCCATAGGCGAGGTGCAGGAGCTTGCGCATGGCGGCGCACACGATCTGCTTGCCGGCTT
>NZ_JACHOG010000011.1:0-113489 GCF_014199735.1 Xanthomonas sp. 3307
GTGTGCGCCGCCATGCGCAAGCTCCTGCACCTCGCCTATGGCGTCCTCAAATCGGGCACCGCGTTCGACCCGAAAAGGGGCCTTGCCTGCTAGGGCGTAAGACGGTATCTACAACAGACACCTGACCTTTGCAGGCAGGCACCATGTCCAGCGCATTTCCACCGGCCCTGCAATGCAGCATCGATGCAACGCAGGCTCCCTGTGGGAGCGAATTCCGTCGCGACGCGCGAAACCGAACGCGGACTGACACCGTCCGTCGTCGGGACTGAAGTCCCTCCCACAAGGACTCACGATCCGCTGCCTGTAGGAGCGGCTTCAGCCGCGACCGGACGACCGGGAAAGCCGATCACGACTGAAACCTCGACCATGGCTGAGGCGTCGTACAGGATCGACGATGAAGTACGACGCGCTTTTTTTGTAGGAGCGGCTTCAGCCGCGACCGAAGCTTTCCCGATGCCCGGTCGCGGCTGAAGCCGCTCCTACGACAGCGGGTGGCGCCGTTGGGTGCAACGGCGGGTCGGCGCAGCCCTCAAGCGCCGCCCATCCTCACAACGTATCGCGATGCTTGCCGCGCCACGGCCGGTACCAGGTGCGGATCGCGGCGATGTCGGCCTGCATGTCCTCGCTGGTCCATACCACTTCGCCGAGGCCGATGGTACGGCTGGGGTAGTCGAAGTACACCGGAAAAATCGGCACCTGCGCGCCGTGGGCAATCTTCCAGAAGCCGGTCTTCCACTTCTCCACGCGCTTGCGCGTGCCCTCGGGGGTGATCACGTACCACATGCGCTCGGCGCCGCGGATCAGCGCCACGGCCTGTTCCACCACCCCGCGCGGCGAATTGCGGTCCAGCGGGATGCCGCCAAGCTTGCGCAGCAGCGGCCCCAGCGGCCACCAGAACAACTGGGTCTTGCCGAGTACGCGCACCTCGAAGCCGACCGCGAACTTGACCGCGAAGCCCACGAAGCCGTCCCAATTGGACGAATGCGGGGCCACGATCATCACCAGCTTCGGCTCGTTCGGGAACTCGCCCACCACCCGCCAGCCTGTCAGCCGCAAGGCGGTGCGGCCGAGCCAGCGCATGAAGCGGCTGGGCTTGACCATCGGGATGTTCGGGGGCGCTGCGGGCAGGCGGTAATCGCGTTCGGTCAAAAGTCACTCCCAGCGGCCGGGCGAGCGGCCGCGTTTGATCTGGCTGCGCTCGCGCTTGGCGTCCAGGCGTCGCAACTTGGCGCCGTGCGAGGGTTTGGTGGCGATGCGCCGCTTCGGCACCGACAGCCCGGCGGCGATGAACTCGGCCAGGCGCTGGCGCGCATCGTCGCGGTTGCGGTCCTGGGTACGGAAGCGCTGCGCATCGATCACCAGCACACCGTCGGCGGTGATGCGGCGATCGCGCCGCGCCAGCAGACGCGCGCGCAGCGGCTCCGGCAACGACGGCGAGCCGGCCAGGTCGAAGCGCAACTCGACCGCGGTGGCGACCTTGTTGACGTTCTGCCCGCCGGCGCCGCTGGCGCGCACGAAGCGCTCGACGATTTCGTCTTCCGGAATCGCCAGGCTGCTCGAGATGTGGATGGCCCCGTTACCCATGGCGCGGATTGTAGGGCATCCGCCGGACCGCCCGGTTTACGCCCCGGCGCTGCCTGAACGGGCCAGGGCGCGAATGCCACCCCGCAGCGCCGCCCGCGGTGCGGCGGCGGCATCGCGGCGATTGCCGTATTCTGGCCGCCGGTCATCGTTCTGCAGGATGCTCCATGTCCCCGACTCCACGCTTCTTCCGTTGGCCGCAGCGCCTGCTGCTGGCCCTGTTGCTGGCCCTGGTCGCCCTCCCCGCGCTGGCCGAACCGCCCAGCGAGGCCGACGTCAACCGCCTGCTGTCGGCCTCGCGTGCGCAGAACATGCTCGACACCATGCTGCCGCAGATCGAGGCGATGCAGCGCCAGCAGTTCGCCCAGCTCACCGCACAGCACCCGCTCGACGCCACCCAGCAGCAAAAGCTGCAGCAGATCCAGGAGCGCACCCAGGCCACCGTGCGCAAGGCGCTGTCCTGGCAGGAAATGCGCCCGCTCTACGTCGACCTGTACAAGCAGACCTTCTCCAAGCAGGACGTGCTGGCGATGGCCGAGTTCTACGAGAGCCCGGCCGGCCAGAGCCTGCTCGACAAGACCCCGCAGCTGATGCAAAACCTGATGGGCGCGATCCAGCAGAAGATGACCCCGCTGTTCGCCGACCTGCAGAAGGACCTGGAGCAGACGGTCAACGCGCCGCCGGCGAAGTAAGGCGGCATCGATTTTGCGCTGTCGTAGGAGCGGCTTCAGCCGCGACCGGGATGCATCGGGAACGCCTGGTCGCGGCTAAAGCCGCTCCTACAGCTCATTGCTCAGGCATACACGGTAGCTTTCCATCATTGCTACCAGCACGATCAATAGTTCGCGGCCCGCAATATCCGGCCGGATAACGCAGCATGTCAGTTCATCCAGATATATGCGGCCGTTTCACGATCGCCCCATACAGCACAATCGCCGGTTCCATGCACGTAGACCACCTTGCCTTGTGCGGAAGCGCTTAGCAGCAGTGCGTACTGAGCTCTTCCGGACTGGGTCGCCAATGACAACGCCAATGCCGTGCTGGAGCATGCGGGCACGTTCGTGTAGGGCCCATCGAGGGAGAAAAATACGACATCCTGAGAGTGCGCCATGATCGTTGACACTTTTCCCGACGCATCTCCTGCCGATGCAGAAAACGGCAGCATGGAAATAATCGAGACAGCAAGAACCAAACGAACCTTATTCCACATATTATCCCCCTGAGAAAACTACGGAATTAAGTTTATCAAGATAAACGAAACCGAGCTTCGCCGCCATCCCGCTGCGGACGCTTTGGCACTGTGCATATAAAAGATCAGCCTCGAACAGATCACCCCAGTGACGGCACCTTGCCACAGCAACAGCCTCATGGAGGGAGCGGTGCTACCCCGCCACACCACATCCCACAGCCACCTGCCACGGCGCAGGATCCCAACCGAACAACCCGAACGCGCGCACGAACTCCGTATCCAGCGGCGCAGTGACCACAATCCGATGCCCATCGGGATGCGGAAACGCCAGGCGCTCGGCATGCAGCAGCATGCGGTGCACGCCCTGCATGCGGAAGATGCGGTTGTGGCGACCATCGCCATGGCTGGTGTCGCCGATCAGGTGATGCGAGAGATGCTTGAGGTGGCGGCGGATCTGCCGGAAGCGTCCGGTCACCGGGCTGCAGCGCAGTAGCGCATAACGCGAGGTGGCGAACTCGCCCGAGGGTACCTGCAACTCGCCGCAGGCCAGGCGCTCGAAGCGGGTCTGCGCCGGTTTCTTCAGCGGCTTGCCGGGGCCGCCGTCGAGGTCGTGGTCGACGTCGAAGCGGTCTTCGGCCGGCCAGCCGCGGCAGATCGCCAGATAATCCTTGTCCACTTCGCCGCCCATCAGCGCCTTGCCCAGTGCGCTGGCGGTGTCGCGATCGAAGGCCAGCAGCAGGCAGCCGCTGGTGGCGCGGTCGAGTCGGTGCACCAGAAAGATCGGCCGGCCCAGCTGCGCACGCAGGCGGTCGGCGAGGAAATCGTCCTCGCCGCGGGCGAGCTTGCTGTCGTGGACCATCAGCCCGGCGGGCTTGTCGACCACGGCGAGCAATGGGTCTTGGTAGAGGATCTGTAGAGGCGCGGCGTCGGTATTCACCACCGGATTATCCGCGCCGTGCCGCGGCGCGACAATGCGCATGGCAGGGAATGCGGCGCGCATGCAGGTGGCAGGTGGCGATGAGCGGCAGCGTCCGACGCCATGCCCCCACGATGCCGCTCACGACACGGCGCTCATTGCTCGGATGACAACCTGGCTGCAGTTTGTGCATCCAGTTGCGTGACCCGGCGATGCACGCCGCACGTCCGCAACGCCGCCGCGGGACGCCTACGCGTCCTTGACTGCCAGCAGTTCGCCGTTGCCGACCGGCAGCGTGGTGCAGGTGAACGCGGCATCGGCGTGGAGCAGCGCGGCGAAGGGTGCCATCTCCGCCGCATGCGACAGCGCGTTGTCCACGACCAACAGCCCGCCCGGCCGCAACACGCGACGCAACTGCGGCCACCAGTCGCAATACAGCGTGCGCTCGGCGTCCAGGAACAGCAGGTCGAACGCGGCCGACCCCGTGTCCGCCAGCCAGACGCCGGCATCGGCGTGGACCAGGTCGACGCAACCTTCCACGCCGGCACGGGCGAAGCTGCGCTGCGCCAGCGCGATCTTGTGCGCGGCGTGCTCCACGGTGACCACGCTGCCGCCCAGGGCCGCCGCGGCCTCGGCCAGCCACAGCGTGGAATAGCCATTGGAGGTGCCGATCTCCAGGACGCGCCGCGCGCCGCTGGCGCGAATCAGCACCGCCAGCAGTTCGCCCGTCTCCGGGGTGATGTTGAGCAGACGCTGCGCGCGCTCGGCCTGGCCGGCATCGTGACGCGGACCTTCCGCACCGAGTTCGGCGCGCACCGCATGCAGCCGCGCGCGATCGAGCCCGCCCATGCTCAGCGCCGCCACCACGCCGACAGCAAGGCCGCCGTGCCGGCACCACCGCTGATCCACGCCCACAGCGACACCCCGGCCAACTGCGGCCCGCCGGCGTCGAGCGCGTACAGCAGCGTGGCCACGGTGAGCAGGCCGACGCCGGCGATCGCCGCGACCACCCGCCGCTGCATGCGCCGCACCAGCAGGTTGAGTTCGAACAGGTCGCGCGAGCGCATCGACAGCTCGTGCCGGCCCTCGACCTGCTGGCGCAGCCAGCCGTGGATCAGCCGCGGCATGTCCGGGGCGTGGGTCATGATCTCCGGCAGGCGCTTGCGCAGCTCGTGCAGCGCCCGCTGCGGGCTGTAGCGCTCGATCAGGATGCGCTCGAGCACCGGCCGCGCCACCGCCCAGATGTCCAGTTCCGGGTCGAGCTGGCGGCCGACGCCTTCGATGTTGAGCAGGGTCTTCTGCAGCAGGATCAGCTGCGGCTGCAGAGTCAGCTGGTAACGCTGGGCCACGCGGAACAGTTTGATCAGCACCTCGGCCAGCGAGATCTGCGACAGTGGCCGGGTGAAGTACGGCTCGCACACCGAACGCGCCGCCGCCTCCAGCTCGTCGATGCGCACGTTGGCCGGCATCCAGCCGGCCTCCACGTGCAGCTCGGCCATGCGCCGGTAGTCCTTATTGAAGATGGCCATGAAGTTCTCGGCCAGGTAGTACTGATCTTCCTGGGAGAGCTGGCCCATGATGCCGAAGTCCAGCGCGATGAAGCGCGGGTTGTCGCGGCGCGCCGGGTCGCTGTCGACCCAGATGTTGCCGGCGTGCGCATCGGCATGGAAGAAGTTGTCGCGGAACACCTGGGTGTAGAACACCCGCACACCCTTGGCCGCCAGCGCGCGGCGGTCGATGCCGGCGGCATCCAGCGAGGCGATGTCGTCGGAGGGGATGCCGCGCACCCGTTCCAGGGTCAGCGCGCGCTCGGCCGTGTGGGTCCAGATCACCTCGGGCACGTACAGGTCGTCCGAGTGCAGCCAGAAGCGGCGCAGCACGCTGGCGTTGGCGCCCTCGCGCTGCAGGTCCAACTCCGCGGCCAGAGTGGTCTCGATCTCGGCCACCACCTCGCGCGGGCGGATCTTGTCGGCGCGCGGATGGGTGCGTTCGACCAGCGCGGCGGCCGATTTCAGCAAGGCGATGTCGGCGTCGATCTGCCGCTCGATGTCCGGGCGCAGTACCTTGACCACCACTTCGCGGCCGTCGTGCAGCGTCGCCGCATGCACCTGCGCGATCGAAGCCGAGGCAAGCGGCGTGGTGTCGAAACTGGCGAAGGCGACGCCGATCGGCTGCCCCAGCGCCTGCTCGACGATGCGCCGCGCGGCCTCGCCGTCGAACGGCCGCACCCGGTCCTGCAGCAGGGTCAGTTCCTCGGCCACGTCCGGCGGCATCAGGTCGCGGCGGGTGGACAGGATCTGCCCGAACTTGACGAAGATCGGCCCCAGGTCCTGCAGCGCCAGGCGCAGGCGCGCCCCACGCGATTGCGCGGCGATGTCGGGGCTGGCGCGCGGCACGAAGGGTTTGGCCAGACGCAACCAGCGTTCGGCCGGGGTGCCGTCGAGCAGGTCGTCCAGGCGGTAGCGCAGGATCACCCGGCCGATGCGGCTGGCGCGGAACATCGCCTTCATGCGCCACGCTCCGGCTGCAGCCGCGCCACCCGCGCGGCGATGCGCTCGACATCGTCGCGCAGCACGTCCACGTCGTCGTAGAAGGCCTCCAGTTCGGCGCGCGCGACCACGTCACGCGACTCTTCGGTGACGTACTCGGCCGCACTCTGCGCAAGGTCCTGCGCACTGCGCCGGGCCTGCTGCAGGGCCGAACGCGCGGTGTTGGCCACCTGCACGCCGAGCACCTCGCCGAACACCTGCACGAACGGCCGCTGCCAGTCCGGATCGAAGCGCGTCGCCAGGTGCTGCAGGCGTCGCGCCAGTTCGGCATCGCCAGAGACCCGCACGCGTCCGCCGGTACGCCGCGCCTGCGCCAGGAACGGCAACTGCGCGAGCAGCCCGCCGAGCGTGCTGCGCACCGCCAGTTCCGGCTCCTGCGCCGGATCCACCGGGCCGACCCGCAACTGCGAGCCATCGACGCGGATCTGCAGGGCCAGTACGGGCGCCTCCAGGGTCAGCGCAACGCGCTGGCCATCGAGGTCGCGCAGGGCCTCGCCGGTTTCCGGGTCCAGCGCCAGCGCGCGATTGAGCGCCGCTTCCAGCGCGCGGCCGGCCAGGGGCTTGAGAGCATCGAGGGGGGATCCAGACATGCCCGCATTCTAGCGGCAGACACGTCGCAAGGCCGTGCGCAGGGCGAGACAGATGCCCCACCCAGGCCGCCGCTCGCCGCTATTGCGCCTGCGCGCCGCCCAGGTGCTTGCTCAGGAACGCCAGCAACTGCGTGTAGTAGGCGCGCCGATGCGCCTCGGTGTAGAAGCCATGACCCTCGGTGGGGACATACAGCGCCTCTACTGGCACCCCGGCCTTCTTCAATGCCTTCTCCATCCGCTCGGTATGTTCGATCGGGGCACGTTCGTCCTTGCCGCCAGCGGCCAGAAACACCGGCACGCGGATACGTTCGGCCAGGTTGACCGGCGAACGCGTCGCCAAACTGTCGCGTTCGCCCAGCCAATCGCCCGCCCAGGCCTTGGTCCAGCGCGCATACCTGGCCTTGTCGCGGTACATGGTCTCCAGGTCGTAGACGCCGACGTAACCGGCCGCGCAGCGGTACAGCGCCGGCTCCTTCGCCGCCCCCATCAGCGCAGCATAGGCCCCGTAGCTGGCGCCGTAGATGCAGATGCGGGCGCTGTCGGCGATGCCCTGATCGATCGCCCAGCGGGTGGCATCAGTGAGATCGTCCTGCATGCGCCCGCCCCATTCCCGGGCGCCTGCCTGGGTATAGGCTCGACCATAGTTGCCGGAGCCGCGGTAGTTCACCCGCAAGACCGCGTACCCGGCCGCGGCCAGCACCTGCGCATCGTCGTCGAATTCCCAGCCATCGAAGAGACCGAACGGTCCGCCATGCGGCAACAGCACCATCGGCAGTGGTTTGCCGGCCGGCGCCTGCAACGGCAGTGTCAGATAGCCGTACAGGTCCATGCCATCCCTGGCCTTGAAGGCGACCTCGCGGGTGTGCGGCACCCTATCCGGCTCGAACCATTCGCGACGGCTGAACACCCGCTTTGCCGACTTGTCCGCGGTGTCGAACAGGAAGTAATCGCCGTTGTTGCGATCGCTCCACACATAGAGCATCAGCAGGCGCCGATCGGCGGTGGCGGAGGTGATGAACACCGCATCGCCGTTGAAGGCCTGCTCCAGCGCGCGGTACAGCCGTGCCGTCGGTGCGTTGTCGTCGAAGAAGCGGTTGTGCACGCGGTCGCTCATAAACGACACGCCGATCGGGGTACGGCCGTCCAGGTCGCGCAGCACCTGGTAGGGATCGACTCGTGCGTCGCGCAACAGCGGTGTGGAGCGGTCGCTTTGCGGATCCCAGGACACGACCGTATCGGGTCCTTCGGCCTGCTCTACCTGCAGGTAGGCGATCTTGTCGTCCGCGGAAAAGCCCAGCGGGAAACTGCGATGTCCGCTGCTGGCCTCGTCGTTGATCAGCCGCCATGGGCTGGCGTCGTCGCTGCGGTAGAACAGTTTACTGGCGTTGCTGCCGGTCTCGGCACCCTGCGCGAAGCGCACGTGGCCGCCGTGGTCGGTGACGAAGTCCGCGCGTGCCACCGGTGCGCGCGCCACCGGCATGCGCCGGTGGTTGTAGATGTCGAGCTTGTCCACATGCACGGTGGGATCCTTGGTCTGCTCCACCACCGACACCAGGACCGAGCGCGGATCGTCCGGCAAGGTGTCGAGCATGAACACCGACGGATCCAGGCCGGCCTTGTAGGTGACGCCATTGACGCTGTCGTTGAGCCCGTAGGGGCTGGCCAGCAAGCGCGGATTCTTGCCGTCGGCGTCGACCGCATGCAGCTGACCGATCGCCACCGGCCGGTCGAGCGCGCCCAGGCGCTCGGCCATCGATACCACGATGCGCTCGTTGCTGGCCCACCAGAAATCGTGCACCACCGAATCGGCCTGGCCCATGATCTTGGCCGAGACCTGCTTGTCGCTGCGTCGTATGACCGCCAGCACGGTGCGGTCCTCGAGCGGCGCGGTGACGGCGTAGTAGGCACCGGTCGGCGAGATCTTGACCCGTTCGAACTGATCGCGCTGCAGGTATGGCGCCAGGTCCACCGGCGGCACCTGCGCGCACGCGCTCCCCGCAAGCGCAAGGCCTGCCCATACGATCCACGCTCGCATTCGATCCGCCCCTGTCCCCTGAGCGGAGGATGGTGACAAGCGTCAGGCGAAACGTCTAGCCCGCAGCGCCACTAAGCGGCCCGGCGTGCGGTCAGCCAGCGCCATCGCGGCGCCCTGCCCCAGAAACGACTTGCCCGCGACGCAAAGCGCCGCGGGCAAGCATCGACGTTCGATTGTCGCGAAAGGACTACACCTTGCCGCGGCGGAACATCGAGATCACCGCCAGGATCAGGAACACCACGAACAGGATCCAGGCGATGTTGGTCGCCGCGCCGGCGATGCCGCTGAAACCGAGCACGGCGGCGATGATGGCGATCACGAAGAAGATGATGGCGTAATGCAGCATGGCAATATCCAGAAGTTGTCGTGCCGAATCGGCGCGGCATCATCTTCGGAAACCAGCGGTCGTCAGCGGGTGACGGACGTGTCGTTGCGCCATGAGGACGCCAGCCGCTGCAGGCCCTGCTCGATCGACACCTGCGGCACGTAACCGAAGTCGCGTCGGGCCGGTTCCATGCTGTACCAGTGCGGCGTGCACAGCTGCTCGGCCAGGAACCGCGTCAGCGGCGGCTCGCCGCGCAGGCGCAGCAACGGCCACAGGGTTTCGCAGGTGGCGCCGATGCGGTAGGCGGCCTTGAACGAGAGCGTCTTGGTCACGACCGGCGCGCCGACCGCGGCGAGCAGCTTGTTGAGCAGCTCGCGCATCGGCAACGGCTCGCCGTTGGAAATGAAGTAGGCCTTGCCGGCACAGGGCGCCCCTACCGCCAGGTGCTCGAAGGCGTCGAAATGCGCCTGCGCGGCATTGTCGATGTAGGTGGAATCGACCTTGTTGTCGCCGCCACCGACCAGGCGCACACGCCCGGCCTGCGCCCGCGCCACCAGCTTGGGCAGGATCTGATTGTCGCCCGGGCCCCAGATCAGCCGCGGGCGCAGCGCCACCACCGCCAACTGCGCGTCGTTGGCGGCCAGCACCATGCGCTCGGCGATCGCCTTGGTCGCCGCGTACGGCGCCTGGAAATTCTCGCCGTAGGGCACCTGGTCCGCGCCCAGGCCCTCGACCGGATGGGTGGCGCGGTGGGTCACGCTCGGCGTGGAGGTGTAGACCAGGCGCGACACGCCCTGCATACGGCAGGCAGCCAGCACGTTCTCGGTGCCGACCACGTTGGGCTGGTAGTAACTGTCGTAGCTGCCCCAGGCGCCGGCCTTGGCGGCGTTGTGGAACACCGCATCGGCGCCGGCCAGCGCATGTTGCAGCGCCTGCGCGTCGACCAGGTCGCCCCGCACCTGTGCCACACCCAACGCCTGCAATTCCGGATAGTGGCCGCGGTTGTAACTGACCACCTCGTGCCCCCGCGCGACCAGCCCGCGGCACAGCGCCTGGCCCAGGAATCCACCACCGCCCGTCACCACAATCTTCATCGCGTCGCACCGATCGAACCAGGGCGCACACGATAGCCGGGGCCGCCGGTGAAGGCGATCCGCGATGACGACGCCGGCGACACAAGCCGTGCAAGCCCTTGATCCGACTGACCTTCAGAATTCTTAAGTCTGGCATCAGGCACTTCAGCGATGCCATGGGCGTAAGTGCACCGGCCTTTCCACCGGAGTTCCGCCATGTCACGCCTGCCACTGCTGCTGTGCGCCATCTTCTCCCTCATCGTTCCGTTTGCTTGCGCCGCCGCACCAGCGGCCGCGACCACACCGCCGGCGCAGGACGACGGCTGGCCGGTCGCCGACGCCGCCGCCAGCGGCTGGAAGCTGGACCGGCTTGCCGCCATGGAACGCGCCATCGCCGATGGCGCGGCGCCGGACACCACCAGCGTGCTGATCGTGCGCGACGGCGCCTTGGTCTACGAGCACTACTTCGGTGGGGCCGACCGGCAGACCTTGCACGACACCCGCTCGGCGACCAAGAGCGTGACCGCGCTGCTGGTCGGCGCGGCGATCGCGCGCGGCCGTCTGCCCGGCGTGCAGACCCACGTCTACGACGTCTTCGGCGACCGCCAGTGGCAGCACGATGCGCCGCGCAAGCGCGCGATCACCGTCGAAGACCTGCTGACGATGAGTTCGCAATGGGAGTGCGACGACGACAACGCCTTCTCCAGCGGCCACGAGGAACGCATGTACGTCAGTGCCGACTGGACGCAGTTCGCACTGGACCTGCCGCTCAAGGGCTATGCACCGTGGATGCGCCGCCCCGAGGAGAGTCCATATGGACGCGCCTTCTCTTACTGTACCGCCGGCAGCTTCCTGCTCGGCGCGCTGCTCGAGAAGGCCACCGGGCAGCGTCTGGAGGACTTCGCCGCGCAGGTCCTGGAGCGGCCGCTGGGTATCGTCGGTGCGCACTGGCTGCACGCCGCCGAGGGCGTGGGCATGGGCGGTGGCGGCACCCGCTACCGCAGCCGCGACCTGGCCAAGTTCGGCCAGTTGCTGCTTGACGACGGCCGCTGGCACGGCACGCAAGTGCTGCCGGCCGCATGGATCCGGGCGATGACCCAAGTGCATGCGCAGGCCCGCGACGATGCCGACTACAGCTACCTGTTGTGGCGCTTCCGCTTCCAGGCCCACGGCGTCGAACGCGGGGTCTGGGCGATGTCGGGCAACGGCGGCAACTATGTGTTCGTGCTGCCGGAGGAACGCCTGGTGGTGGTGATCACCCGGCGTGCCTACAACCGCCCGCAGATGCACCCGCAATCGCAGGCGCTGCTCGCCGACTACGTGCTCACGGCATTGCCGTAGGCACCAGTCCGGCACGCTGCGCCTGTACCCGTTGCGCGGCGACATCGGCCTCGTTGCGCGCCAGCAACGCCGCGAAACCCGGCTCCGCGCGCAGCGGTGCCAGCAGCGGCGACACCCGCAGGTAGGCACCGTCGCGATAGCCCGCGGCCTGGGCCCGACGCAGCGCGTCCAGCGCCGCCGGCCGGTCGCCGGCCAACTGCAGCAGCAGCGCCGCATCCAGCGCATCCAGCGGGTCGGTGCCGCGCGCCACGGCGTCCAGCAAGGTCTGCGCCCGCGCCCGCAGCTGCGGCGCCGGGAGCGGCGGTTGCGCCTGCAGCGTCCAGGACACGGCCTGGGCAAAACTGCCTTGCGGGCGCAGACGCATGGCCTGCAGGCTCGCCTGGCGTGCCCGCGCGGGGTCGCCACGCGCCAGCGCCACCTCCGCCTGCAGCAGGAACAGTCCGGCGGAGTCGGTGCCACGCCCCAGCGCCTGATCCAGCGTAGCCTGCGCATCGGCCGTGCGGCCATGCACGAACAGGAAGCGCGGCCACGCCAGATTGGAATACGCGCTGTCGGGATAGAGCTGGAAACTGTCGCGGTAGCGCGCTTCTGCGGCGCTGACGTAGCCCAGCAGGTCGAGGTTGCTGGCGATCTGCAGCGGCAGGAAGCGCACCCGCGCCGGATCGCGCACCTGCAGGTTGGCCGCAAGCGCTTGCGCCAGGCGGCCCTGGCGTTCGTACAGATAGGCCGCCGAGCCACGCACGGCATCGGCCTGCGGGTCCAGTTGCAACGCGCGCTCATAGGCGGCCAGCGCCGCGGCGTTGTCGCCGCGGCAATCGTACGCATAGCCGAGCGCGGCATGCGCGGCGGCCAGACGCGGATGCGCCGCGAGTACCTGCGTCGCCAACCGCTGCGCGCGCAATGCGACCTGCTGGTCGCCGTCGTATTGGCAGACGCGCGCACTGTAGGCGCGGCTCAGGCCAATCAGGGCTGCCGCCTCGTCCGGTGCCTGCTGCAGGCGCTGCTGGTACAGCGCGATCGCACGCGTGTTGTTGTCGCGCTGGCCGATGCCGGCGTAGTACTCGGCGCGCTGCAACAACGGCGACGCGGCCGGCGTTGGCACGGCTGCCTGCCAGCGCGATACGACCAATGCCGAGGCGATCGCCACCGCACCGGCCGCGATCGTCCAGACGCCACGCCTGCGCCACATCGGCCGCGGTGCGGGTACGGCGTCGGCAGGAACCGGATCGGCGTCGGGCTGTACCGGGAGGCACAGCTGATACCCCTGGCCGCGCACCGAGCGCAGATAGCGCGGTTGCCGCGAGGCATCGCCCAACGCCTGGCGCAGCAGGCGCACGCGCTGGGTGACGGTCTCCTCGTTGACCAGCGCCGGCGCCCACACCTGCGCGATAAGTTCATCGAACCCCACCACGCGCTGACCCTGCTGCAGCAGGTAATGCAGCAGGCGAAAACTCAGCCCGCCCACCTCCAGGACTTCACCATCGCGCTCGACCCGCTGCCGCGCCGCGTCGATGCGCAGATCGCCCAGCCGGTAGCGCTCGGCCATCGTCGCGCCTCAGCGCACCTGTTCCGCCGCCCACAGCGCCAACTTCTCGCGGCCGATCTTGGCGTTGTGGCGGATGTCCACCGGAAAGCCCGGGTGGCTCAGGAAGTCGACGATGCCGGCCGTGTGCGCGTGCGCGGCGGCGGTATCGCGTAGTTGCTGGAGCAGATCGTCCAGTTCCAGTTGGCTCGCCATCCAGGCGTTGTCGCCCAACTCGTAGCACAGCACCGGGCGCTGTCGCCCCGGCTCGCCGATGCCGACCAGGGCGGTGCGGCCGATGCCCGGCAACGCATTGAAGATCGGCTCCACCTGTTCGGTGTACAACGGCCCCTGCGCGGTCTCCACGCGCTGGGTCTTGCGCCCGCAGAACCACAGCCGGCCCTGCGCGTCGAAATAGCCGACGTCGCCCATGCGGTGCACGATGCGTTCGCTGCCATCGTCCAGGCGCTCGCGGATCTTGGCCAGCCGCGTGGCCGCGTCGCGGTTGAAATAGGTGTCGGTGGCAGTCGGGCCGGCCACGGTGATCTCGCCGACCGTGCCCGCCGGCACTTCGCGCACGTCGCTCCACTCGGGAATGGCGGCATCGTCGATGGCGATGATGCGCACCTCGTTGGGCGGCACCACGGTACCGACGCAGGTGCCGGCGCCGCTCTCGGTGGCCGCGCGCGTGTCCTGCAGCGCGCGGCCCTCGATCACCGCCACCGGCAGACACTCGGTGGCGCCGTAGGGCGTCCAGAACTTGCCATCCTCCGGCAGCAGACTGCGGATCCGCGCCACCACGTCCGGCGGCACCGGCGCACCGGCCGAGGTGGCGCAGCGCACGTTGGTCAAGGGCTTGCCGTAGTCGGCCAGCACCCGCATCAGTGCCGGCGAGCCGAACAGCTGGGTCACGCCGAAACGCTGCATCGCATCGTGCAGCTTGCGCGGGTCGACCTTGGCCGGACGCGTCGGGTCCATGTCCGGGATCACCGAGGTCAGCCCCAGCGCCGGGTCGAACAACGCGAACGGCGGGAAGGTCGGCAGGTCGATGCCGCCGGGCTGCATGTCGAAGGCATTGCGCATCAACTCGATCTGGCCGACGAAATGGCGGTGCCGGTAGACCACGCCCTTGGGCACGCCGGTGGAGCCGCTGGTGAACAGGATCGCGGCGACGTCGTCCGCGGCCGTGTCGGCCAGCTGGCTGCCGGCGCCCTGGCCGGCGCGCTCGATCCGCGCCAGCGTGGTGCCGCCCCAGGCCCAGCGCCGGCCGACGGTGACGATCCGTTTCGCCGAGCGCGCCCAGCCGAGCAGGCGCCGCGCCAGCTGCGCCAGCGGAATGCCGATGAAGGCCTCCGGCTGCGCCTCGTCCAGGCATTGCTTGAGCGCGCGCCGGTCGATGCCCGGATCGACCAGCACCGGCACCGCGCCGGCCTTGAACAGCGCGAACATCAGCAGGAAGAACTCCGGCGACGGCCGCACCATCACCACCGTGCGGGTGCCGCGGCCGATGCCGTAGGCGCCCAGGCCGGCGGCGATGGCATCGCTGCGCGCGTCCAATTGCGCATAGCTCAGGGTCACGTCGTAGGCGGCCATGCCACCGGGGCCGGGTCGGCCGGGGCAGCGCATGGCGATCTGGTCCGGGCGCTCGCGCGCCAGCCGCGGCAGCGTGGCCGCGATGTTGCAGGTCGTGGTCATGCGCCGATTATCGCCGATGCGCCGGGCCGCAGCGGACAGCCCGCCCGCGGCGGCCGCGGCTGAATGCCGCAGTGCTTGCAGCGCGCTGCGGTTCGGTCAGAATGCCGCGCCCCCCACGCTGTTCGCCGCGCAAGGCCCGGCCGCCATGTCCCATCCCTGCCTCACCTGCGGCGCCTGCTGCGCCTACTTCCGCGTCAGTTTCCACTGGAGCGAAGCCGATCCCTCGCTGGGCGGCAGGGTCCCGTTCGAGCTGACCGAGCCATTGCGCACCCACGAGCGGGTGATGCGCGGCACCTCGCAGGCGCAGCCGCGCTGCATCGCCCTGGACGCGGACATCGGCCGCTACAGCCGCTGCAGCATCCACGAGCGGCGGCCGTCGGTCTGCGCGGCGGTGCCGGCCTCGCTGGAGTTCGGCGAACGCAGCGCGCAATGCGACAAGTCGCGGCTGGCGCACGGGCTGCCGCTGCTGACCCCGGCCGACTGGGACGGCGTGGTCGAACGCAATCTGCCGGACGCCTGAGCGACGGCGCCGCAAGCACGGCAGGGGGCAGGGATGCCGTGGGAGTGGCTTCAGCCGCGACCGGGCGTGACCCGCAACGCCAGTCGCAGCTGATCCCGCAAAACGGGACGACAGCCGCTCCCACAGGTGCGGCACTCGCCTTGTCGGAGGACTGCACTGTGGGAGGGACTTCAGTCCCGACGACGGCGGGTGTCAGTCGGCTTTCGCCTTCGCTCCTCGCGACTGCATGACAGTTGACTCCTACGGAAACCCGTACAAACGCCCAGCCTGCCGGCATCCGGCGAACGGTGTGGCGCAGGTGCGCCCACACGCCGCATCGGCTCAGCGATGCTTCCAGGCGGTCGGCACCGGATTGGTCACGGTGTTCTTTTCCAGGGTGTAGGTGCCGTTCTGTTGGGCGATGGCCTCGCCGGTGTCGACGATCGCGTTCTGGATGAAGACGTTCTTGTCCTCGCCGCGGATGAAGGTCAACTGGTGGAAGGCGGTCTTGTTGCCCCAGTCCTCGGACGGCAACGAGATGAAACGGACCGTATAGGTCTGGTCGTCGAAGCTGCCCTGCAGCACGTATACGCCGTAGTGGTTCTCGCCCTGCGAAATGATCTTGTACATGCCGTTGCTGTAGTAGTAGATCTCCGCATCGGGGAACGGCTTCTTGTCGTACAGCTTGCGGTAGTGCAGCACCTGCTTCCAGGTGGGCTGGCCGAATCCCACCGTCAGCGTCTTGCCGTCTGCGGACGTGGTCAGGTCTTCCGCCTGCGCGCCAGGCACGCTCATCGCCATCAGCAGCATCGCCATCGCCATCGTCATCGCTTTCACTCTCGTCTCCGGTTGGATTGCGTGCAGCGTTCGCTTCGCCGCGCCGCGCACATCGGCGGCGACTGTACACAGCCCACAATGTTGCAGCACGGCAATCGGTAACACTTTGCGTGCGCCGGTGTAGACGATCCGCGGCGCAGCGGCGGAGCCGTCTCACGCCACTTCGCCGCAATGCCCCTCCCTCGCGGCCTGCGAACCGATGCGGCGCACCACTGCACGCCGGCATCATGCCGGCGAGTGCGCTCAGGACAGCGGATGCGCGTCCAGGAAGCGGCGGATTGCCGGCACCAGCACCTCGTGCTTGTCTTCCAGCACGTAGTGGTTGGCATCTTCGAACGCCATCACCTCGGCCTGCGGCAGCGCGCGGCGGAAGCCCTCCAGGAAATGATGGTCGAAGCAGATGTCGCGCAGGCCCCAGCCGATGAAGGCGGGACGATCGGCAAACGATGGCAGCGCCTGCTCGGCTCGCGCCAGCAACGACCACGCCTTGTCCGCCGGCGACAGCGGAATGTCCTGCATGAAGCGGATGGTGGAAATGCGGTTGGCCCAGCTGTCGTACGGCGCCACGTAGGCGCGACGCACGTCGGCGGGCATGCGCCGCGACACGCCCAGCCACGACGCGCCCGAGGAGAACGCATTGAAGGTGCGGATGAACCACTCGCCCAGGCGCCAATGCCGGCCCATTGCGATCTGCCACGGCATCGGCTTGGCCGCCGGCAGCGGGAATGCCGCGGTATTGGTGATGACCAGGCGCCGCACCTGCGCATGGTGCGACAGCGCCCAGCCGAAGCCGATCATGCCGCCCCAGTCGTGCACCGCCAGCGTCAACGGCCCGTCGATGCGCAGATGCCGCAGCAGCGCATCCAGATCGTCCACGCGCGATTGCAGGGTGTAGTCGTAGCCAGGCCGCGCGCCCGGCGCATCGTCCGGCTTGTCCGACAGGCCCATGCCGATGTGGTCGGGCACGATGCAGCGGTAGCGGTCCGACAACCCGCTCACCAAGGTGCGCCACAGATAGCTCCACGACGGATTGCCGTGCAGCATCAGCACCACCTCGCCGTCGCGCGGGCCCTCGTCGAGATAGGACATATGCAGCCCCGGGCGGACCTGGAAGCGCTGCGGGGTGAAGGGGTAGCCGGGGTAGTTCATGCGTCGGCGCTTCTCGGGATGGAGACGAAGTGGATGTTGCATCGCTCGCGGCGCCTACGCCAATGACGAAGGCGCCGTGACGCTTCAGCGGGAGCCCGTTGTATCGGCGCCGCGCCCGAGCAATTCGAACAGGGGGAGATTTACATAATAGTTGTTGCGGCCGACCCGTCGCTTCTGCAGCACCCCGTCCTGTGCGAGGACATCGAGATACTTGGTTGCGGTCAGACGCGAGACGCTCAGGTCGCGCTGCACGAACTCCACGCGCGTGTACGGATGGTTGAACAAATTGTTGATCAGGTCCTGGCTGTAGAACCGGTAGTTTTCGCGAACACGCTGCTTGGTATCCTGCAACAGCGTCTTGATCGCGACGATGGTGGCGACCGTCTCGGCAGCGGTGATGGCGACGGCATCGAGCATGTACAGCACCCAGTCTTCCCAGGCATCGTCTTCGCGCACCGCCTGCAGCAGGCGGTAGTACTCGGGCTTGGTGCGGACGATGTGCCGGCTGAGGTACAGCACGGGAATGTCGAGCAGGCGCTCCTTGACCAGGTACAGCACGTTGAGGATGCGCCCGCTGCGGCCATTGCCGTCGTAGAACGGATGGATGCTTTCGAACTGGTGATGGATCAGCGCCATCTTCACTAGCGGATCCGCCGCGAACGGCGGCGCATCGTGGATGAAGCGCTCCAGTTCACCCATCAGGCGGACGACATCGTCGGCGCCTTGCGGCGGTTCGTAGACCACACGTCCCAACCCGTCGCGCAATGCCGTTCCCGGAAGTCTGCGGAAACCCGCGCGGTTGCATTCGAGCTGTTCCTGGATGCCGACGATCGTATTGAGGGTCAGCAACCCCGATACCCGCACCTGATCGAATCCCGCGCGCAGTGCTTGCCGATAGCGCAACACTTCCTTGATCGCAGTGCCGGTGGCATCGGCCGGATTGTCTTCGCGATACAGGTCGTCCTGGGTGGTGACGATGTTTTCGATCGCCGAACTGTCGCGCGCTTCCTGCAGGGTCAGCGTGTTGATCAGGATGTTCTGATTCGGAATGCTGGCTGCGACGCCTTTCAGCTCCGCCAGACTGCGGCTGGCGATCGTGAGTCGCTTCAGAATCGCCGTGGTGTCGAAGCGGGCCGGATCCAGCTGCTGTAAGGCGGAGAGGGGCATCGCGGCCGCCACATGCAAAGAAAAGCGGAGTTTAGATGTATTTCCGCATCGACATGCATAATTTCAGGCAGAAATTATGCATGTTTGCGTCGCGAACGCCGCAGGGCCTGTTCCGCTTACCAGACCACCTCGGCCATCGAGCAGTTCAGGCCCGAGCCGATGCCCATCAGCGCGATCCGGTCGCCCTTCTTCAGGCGGCCCAGCTCGCGCAGCTTGCTCAGCACGATCGGCACGCTGGCCGGGCCGATGTTGCCGTATTCGCCGAAGATGGTCATGACCTTCTTCTGGTCGATGCCGAAGCTCTTCATGAAGGCCTTGGTGTGCGGAAGGCTGACCTGGTGGATGACGAACTGGTCCAGTTCGTCCACCGCCCAGCCCAGCGCCTGCCGCGCGGCGGCGAAGGTCTTCTGGCCCAGCTTGAGGCCTTCGATCAGCAGCATCCGGGTGTCGGTGACCATGCGGTCCATGTTGCCCCGGCACAGGGCGTTCCACTGCGTGGCCGAGCGGGTCACGCCGCCGCGGTAGCGCGGCGCATCCGGTGCCAGCTCGGTACGCGTCATCACCATCGCCACGGCACCGCAGCCCAGGGTCAGGGTCGCCATTTCGTCGCGGAAGGCGTCGGCGGTCAGGTCCTGCGAGGCCATCCGCTCCAGGGTCTTCTCGTACACCAGGTTGGCGGTCTCGCCATCGACCACCATCGCATAGTCGATCTCGCCACGCTCGATCATCCGCGCCGCGATGTCCATGCCGTTGATGAAGGCGAGGCAGGCGTTGGCGACGTCGAAGGTCATGCACTGCTCGCTCACGCCCAGATTGCCGGCGACGATGCTGGCGGTGGACGGCTCCAGGTAATCGCGGCTGACCGAGGTATTGACCAGCAGCCCGACCTGTCCGGCCTCGATGCCCGCATCGCCCATCGCCTTGCGCGCCGCCAGCGTGGCCACGTCCGAAGCCTGCAGGTCCTGGTCCCACATGCGCCGCGCGTGGACGCCGGCGATGTCGCCGAGCACGTCGGCGCGGATCCGCAGCCGGTCCAAGGTCGGCTGCAGGCGCGCATTGATCTGCTTGGAGGTCAGCGTATGCGGCGCGTCGATATGCGCCAGTCCCGCGATCGAGACGTTGGTGAAAAGCATCGAGGTGTACGCCAGGGTCAGGCGAGGGGGCGCCAATTCTAGCGGTTACACCGTTTTACCGCATCTTTAACAAATCCCCGAAAAGCGTATGGTCTGAGCGGTTCAGCGACCGCCACACTGGTAGGCGGTGAAGCGCTGGTCGCCGTCGACCGGGTCGCCCATCGCCTGCACGGTGTTGGCGCCCACGCCGGGCGCCTCGTTGCGGGCCAGGGTCTCCAGCTCCTCGCGCACCCGCAGCGGGTTGCGCTGGTAGAAGCCGACGCTGCTCTTCACCGACACCACCACCTCGCCGCGCTTCTCGCAGCCGCTGGCCGCCTGCCCCGGAGGCAGGACCCGCACGCCCTTGCCCTCTGGCGCCATCGGTACCCAGGTGCAGCCGGCGAGCGTGGCGAGCAGGACGAAAGCGATCGGTAGACGCATGGACAAGCCCGTTGGCAGGTGAATCCGGATTGTGCCGCAAAACGCTGAATCCGCCATGACAACGCCGGCGCACACCCGGCCACAGCGCGCGCCAGCCATCGCCGACGCGCGCCCATTCCGGTCAACGCTGAGCCGGGACCGCCGCCGCACCGCTTTGCGGCACCCCGTCGGCATCGATCACCGTGACCTCGCCCAGCTTCAGCGCGCGCACCGGCGCCTCGATCTGCTTCAGGTCGCCCACCACCACCCAGGTCAGGCTGTTCGGATCGAGCATCGACGCCGCCTCGCGCACCTGCGCCGGGGTCATCGTCTCGATCTCGGCCTTGCGCTTGAACACGTAGTCGTCGGGGCGGCCGTAGCGGACGATGCCGCCGATCGCACCCATCACCGCGCTGGCGGTCTCGTAGGCACCGGGCAGGCTCAGGGTCTGGATGTTGCGGATGCGCGCCACCTCTTCCGCCGTCGGCGGTGCCTTGCCGTTGGCGAAGGCGCTGATCTCCTTGGACATCTCCTGCAGCGCCGGCGCGGTCTTGTCGATCTGCACCGGTGCCGAGGCGGTCCACGGCCGCTGGCCGAGCGCGCTGGCCGCGCCGCTGCGCGCGCCGTAGGACCAATGCTTGTTCTCGCGCAGGTTCATGTTCAGGCGCGAGGTGAAGTCGCCGCCGATCACGCCGTTGGCCATGTCGAAGCGGACCGCCGCCGGATCGGTGGTCGGCGGCACCAGTTCCGATGCGAACAGGTTGGCCTGCACCGCGCCGGGCTGGTCGATCAGGTACACGCGCGGCTTGGCCGGGCGCGCCACGCTGGCCGCGGCCGGCACCGACGGCGCCTGGCCCTCGCCCTTCCAGTCGCCGAACTGCGCGTCCAGCAGCGGCACGATCTCGCCCAGGGTGGTGTCGCCGACCACGATCACGGTGGCGTTCTCCGGACGCACCCAGTCGCGGTGGAAGTCGACCAGGTCCTCGCGCTGCAGGGCCGCGATCGCCGCCTCGGTGCCGGTGCCGCTGAACGGGATCGCATACGGATGGCCGGCGCCGTACAGCAGCGGCGGCAACACCCGCATCGCCACGCCGTTGGGCTGGGCCTTCTCCTGGCGGATGCCGGCGATCCAGCTGGCGCGGATCCGCTCGATCTCGTTCGGCGCGAAGCGCGGCCGCCGCAGCATGTCCGCGTACAGTGCCAGCGACGGCGCCAGGTTCTCCTTCAAGGCCGACAGATAGGCGTTGCTGCCGTCCAGCGAGGCGCCGGCGGACAGCGACGCGCCCAGGGCATCCGCCGCATCGGCGAACGCCAGCGCATCGCGCTCGCCGGCGCCCTCGTCGAGCATGCCCATGGCGAAACTGGCCGTCCCCGGCTTGCGCCCCTGGTCGGCACTGTAGCCGCCGCGGAACTCGTAGCTGAACTGCACCACCGGCACGTCGTGGCGCTCGGCCAGGATCACCGTGCTGCCGTTCTTCAGCGTGGCGCGCTGCAGCGCCGGGAACTTCAGCTGCGGGAACTGGGTGGTCTTGGGCGGGCCGGCGCTGCGGTCGACCACGCTGGGCAGGGCGCGGTACTTGGGATCGGCCGGCGGCGGGTTCAACGGCGCCGGTTGCACGGTCGGCTCCTCGGCCAGGGCCACGCGCTCGCCCGGCTGGACCAGCAAGGTGTAGTCGCCCTTGCCCAGCCACTTGCGGCCGACCGCGGTCAGGTCGCGCGAGCGGGTGGAGGCGATGGTCGCCAGCGAGGTGCGGAAACAGCCGGGGTCGCCGGTGTACACCGCGCACTCGGCCAGCACGTCGGCCTTGCCGCCGAAGCCGCCGATGCGCTCGACGCCGCGGATGAAGCCGGCACGGAAGGCGGTCTTGGCGCGCGCCAGTTCGGCCTTGTCCGGCCCCTTGTCCAGCAGCCGACGCACTTCCTCGTCGATCGCCGCCTCGACCTTGGCCGGGTCCACGCCCTGCTTGACCATGGCGATGATGCCGAAGCCGGAACCGAGCTGCGACGGCCAGACCGAGGCACTGATCTGGTCGACCAGCTTGTCCTCGTGGACCAGGCGCCGGTCCAGCCGCGAGGACTTCGCGCCGCCCAGCACCTGCGCCAGCAGTTGCAGGCGGTCGACATCCTCGGTGCCGGTCTGGGCCACGTTCCAGACGCGGTAGATCCGCGTCTGCGGCACCTTGTCGGTCATGGTCTCGCGGGTGGACTGGCTGCGCTGGGCGACGTCGACCTTGGGCTGGGCCATGGTCGGGCCGGCCGGGATGTCGCCGAAGTAGCGCGTCACCTTTTCCTTGGCCGTGGCCACGTCGATGTCGCCGGCCAGCACCAGCACCGCGTTGTTGGGCCCGTACCAGGTGCGGAACCACTGCTTCACGTCGGCCAGCGAGGCCGCGTTGAGGTCGTTCATCGAACCGATGACGGTGTGGTGGTACGGGTGGCCGGCCGGGTACAGCGCGCGGCTCAGCCGGCTCCAGGCCTGGCCGTACGGCTGGTTTTCGCCCTGGCGCTTCTCGTTCTGCACCACGCCGCGCTGTTCGTCCAGCGCGGCCTGGTCGATGGCGCCGAGCAGGTGGCCCATGCGGTCCGACTCCATCCACAGCGCCATGTCCAGCGCAGTGGTCGGCACGTTCTCGAAGTAATTGGTGCGGTCGCTGTTGGTGGTGCCGTTCTGGTCGGTGACGCCGACCTGCTTGAACGGCTCGAAGAACTCGCCGTGGTGGTTCTCGCTGCCCTGGAACATCAGGTGCTCGAACAGATGCGCGAACCCGGTGCGCCCGGCCGGCTCGTCCTTGGCGCCCACGTGATACCAGAGGTTGACCGCCACGATCGGCGCCTTGCGATCGGTGTGCACCACCACCCGCAGTCCGTTCGGCAGGGTGAATTGCTCGTAGGCGATATCCACCGACGTGGCGGCGGCGGACCTTGCCGCCGTCGAGGGCGGCGCGTAGCTCAGTGCGCCGAGTGCGGCGGACAGGGCGACGGCCAGCAGGGCGCCACGCGGGCGGGTCGAGACGGTCATGCGGATCCTTCTTCCTTGGGGCCAGTAAACAGCCGGTGAACGCCGATCGTACCGGGCGTACCGCCCTGCGCGTATTCCGCCGTTGTCGCTGACGTCCTTCTTCGACGGCGTCGCAGCCGCACCACTAGCGGCCGGCTGCCGGCGCGAACGGTGCCGCGGTGTCCGCGTCCGGCGTACGCGAGCGCCCGGGTGTCCGCCCGCGGACACTTTATTGGAATCAATTTCCTTGCAAATACAGTTACTTGGAGTTGGCACGCAGCCTGCGTACACATCCTCGAACGCAACAGATGCCAGCAGTAAGTGAACGAATGCTTAATGAAACTGCGGAAAGCAAAAAAGCTCTTGCAGCCCCTGATTAGGTGTACTACATTACTACCACACCACTGATCAACAACACCAACGAGGCCCACCATGAAAACCACCAACCTGCTCCTGACCGCCGCCATCGCCGCCCTGTTCGCCGCGCCGTCCTTCGCCGCCACGCGGATCGCCACCCTGGATGCCGTGCAGGTGCGCCCGTCGGCCGACCAGATCGCCCAGCACACCATCGAACAGGCCAGCGGCATCGCCACCCTGGCGGCGGTGCAAGTGCGCCCCTCCGCCGAGCAGATCGCCCAGCGCGAGGCCGAGCTGTCCAGCCGCATCGCCACTCTCGCCGCGGTGCAGGTGCGCCCGTCGGCAGACCAGCTGGCCGAACGCGACATGCAACAGGCCGCCGGCCAGCGCGTGGTGACCCTCGCCACCGTGCAGGTGCGCCCGGATGCGGACATGGGCAGCATGCTGGCGATCGGCGACGTGGTCGGCGACACGCTGGACACCGCGATGCTGCAGTTGCAGCCGAGCCTGCAGAAGCTGGGCCAGGACCTGGCGGTCGGCTTGGTGCGCTGAACCCGCACCAAGCCCTCCACGCCGGCGCGTACACTGCGCCGATGATCGCGACCCCAACGCTGCACGTTCTGCTGTACCAGCCCGAGATTCCGCCCAACACGGGCAACGTCATCCGCCTCTGCGCCAATACCGGCGCGCAACTGCACCTGATCGAGCCGCTGGGCTTCGACCTCGGCGACCGCCAGCTCAAGCGCGCCGGCCTGGACTACCACGAATACGCACGACTGCAGGTCCACGCATCGCTGGAAGCGGCCCTGCAGGCCATCGCCCCGCGCCGCCTGTTCGCCCTGAGCACCCGCAGCAGCACCCGCTACGACACACCCGCCTTCGCCGACGGCGACGCCTTCCTGTTCGGCCCGGAAACCCGCGGCCTGCCGGACGCCGTGCTGGAACAAGTGCCCGACGCGCAGCGCCTGCGCCTGCCGATGCAGCCGCACAACCGCAGCCTCAACCTGTCCAACGCGGTCGCGGTGGTGGTGTTCGAAGCCTGGCGACAACTGGGATTTCCCGGCGCCGACTGAGCGTAGGGCACGCGCCCGGAAGCGAAGATGCTTCGATCCAGGGGCAGCGAAAACATCCGCAGCCTCTCCCTCCCGATCGAGCCGCGTCCAGCTTGAAGCCCATGACGCTCCGTTCCTACACTGGATCTCGGCGCATCCTCTGCATCCAGCGAGAACGCCGCCCGTCGTGCCCCACCAAGTTCAGCGAATGGCATCGAACACCCAACCCGACGCCAGTGACTGGGTCAGGATCCGCCGCGACCGGGAGACCGGCATCGAAAGCGTGCATGCGCATTTCCGCGGGCATGCCTACGATCCGCACGATCACGACGAAGTGCTGGTCGGCGTGACCCTGCAGGGCCTGCAGCGCTTCCGTTGCCATCGTTCGCTGCACACCAGCACGCCCGGGCGCGCCATCCTCATCGAGCCTGGCGCGGTCCACGATGGACATGCGCCCGCCGAGGACGGTTTCACCTACGCGATGCTCTACCTGCCTCAGCGTTGGGTGGCCGGCGCACTGCAACGCCTCGGCCAGGAGGACATGTCCGCGCTCCATCCGGCGTTCCGCACGACCTTGGCCGACGACGCGGCGCTGAGCGCGGCGATACGCCAGGCCTTCCTCGCGATCCATCAACGCGAAGGCCGGCTGGCGCGGGACCAGAGCCTGGACCGCATGATGCGCCTGCTGTCTCCGCAACTGTCGGCCGAGGCGCAGCGCCCGTGCGCGTCCACGCCAACGGTGGCGCGCGCCAGGGATTTTCTGCACGCGCAGATGGAACGCGACGTCAGCCTCGATGAGCTTGCCGACCACGCCGACCTGGATCGATTCCGCCTCACCCGGCAATTCCAGCGCACGTTCGGCCTCTCGCCGCATGCCTACCTGATCCGGCTGCGCCTGCGCGTTGCCCGTGCCCTGCTGGCGGATGGACAGGAACCGGCGGACGTAGCGCTCAAGGTCGGATTCGCCGATCAGAGCAATCTGGGCCGCTGGTTCAAGCGCGCCTACCGGCTCACGCCGGCCGCATACCAGCGGCAATGTGCCGGCGGTGCTGCACAAGCGTTCTAGAACGCGGCGGCGGCAACTTAGACCATGCCCGCGTCATCCAGACTGCGGAGTTGCACATGTTCGACACCAAAGTGGCCATCATCGTCCGCAACGACCTGGCGATGTGGCAGCGCCTGAACGTCGCCGCCTTCCTGGCGACGGGCGTCGCCGCGGCCGCCCCCGACGCCATGGGCGACCCTTACATCGATGCCAACGGCCATCGCTACGGCTGCCTGCTCGGCCAGCCGATGCTGGTGTTCGAAGCCGATCTCGACGGGCTTCGGGCCGCGCACCGGGTGGGGTTGGCCCGCGAGATCACCGTGCTGCCGTATGTCTTCGCCATGTTCTCGACCGGCCATGACGCGGCCAATCGCCAGGCGTTCGCGGCGGAAGATCCTGGCGCTCTGAACCTGGTGGGGCTCGGCCTGCGCGGACCCAAGAAGGCCATCGAAAAAGCCACCAAGGGCCTGGCACTGCATCGTTAGACGCGCGCTGGCGCAGGCGAGGCGTCAGGAGAGATCGTGCAGATCCTTGCCCAGCACCGGTCCCAGGCTCCAGTCGGAGAAGCGGACGATCAATCCCTCGCGCTCCGGCGTGCAGGTCATCGGGCCGACGAGGTAAGAGGACGCAACCGGGAACGGACACAACCGCACCAGCGGCCAGTACTTCGCGTCGCGGGAGACCTGCAGGCGCAGCACCCCCTGGTCCACCGTGGCGCGCATCCAGAAGTCCGATGCGTCCGCTTCGTACGGGCCGGTGGCCCAGTCCGAGCGGCCGTCGGTCAACACGCTGCTGAGCATCGGCCGTCCATCGCTCAGTTCGATACCGGCCTTCACCCAACGCCGCTCGTCGACTCGGACCATGAGGCCGGCCTGATCGTAGAGCTGCTCGAATTTTCCGCGGACGCGGAGCTGGCAGGTGAAGCGCGCGGGCGCGGCGATGCCGAGGAAGTGCCCGCTGTCGCGGGTGAACCCGTAGTGGGTTTCGCGCCAGAAGTCGCTGCCCTTGTCGGTGACGACCTCGAGCACGCCGCCGGGCAGGATCCGATGGACCTTCGGTGCATTGAGCCAGGTGCCCGCCTCCCAACCGGAAGGCGCCACCGCGCGCGCCCCGGTGGCCAGCACGACGCCACCGGCGGCGAGGCCGCCCAAGGTCGCCCGGCGGCCGATATCCACGTCCCTCTCTCCGGAATTCGCCATCGTCCTGCTCCTCACGTCGCTGCTTCGGAGGCGCCATCGCTGCGATGGTCTTCGTCGACCTCATTGGCGAATTTGTACATCCGTTCCAATTGAGGTGTCAACCGCGAACTGCGATCATCGACCTTCGTCGAAACAGCGTTGGACAGGCATGAGCGGCAGGACCTGGCGCCAGGATCCGCACCGGAAGGAAGCGATCGAGCAGGCCGCGCTGCGGGTGATCCTGGAGCACGGCGTCGCGGGCACCACGTTCCGCAAGGTCGCCGAGGCAGCCGGCGTTCCGCTCAGCGCCACCACGTATTACTTCGGTTCGATGCACGCGCTGCTGGTGGCCGCGTTCACCCGTTTCTCCCAGGACGTGTCCACCGACTTCGCCGCCGAAATCCGCGCCGCGCAGAACCACGCGCAGGCCTGCGAGGCGGTGGTGAACATCATCTTCGCCGAGGGGACGGCGTCCCCACGCGTGCTGCTGCTGAGCTACGAGCTGTATGCCTTCGCCCGCCGGCATCCGGAGATGACCGCGATCATGCAGCAGTGGATGGCCAGGAGCCGGGCGGCCCTAGAAACGCATTTCTCCGCTACGGCATCCGCCGCCATCGACGCCTTCATCGAAGGCGCGACGATCCACCGCTCGGTCGTGCCCATGGACAGACGGCGGGTGCACGATGCGATCGAGAAGCTCGCCGCGCTGTAAAGAGTGGTCGCGGGAGCAAAGCGCGTTGCAGCCGGCGATGGCACGCCCGAATCAGGACTTCGTTGTTCTGAAAGAACCGGATGCCCGCCCAAACAATGCACCTCACCCGCCTGAACGGGGCGTTTAATTTATGCACTAGTTAGTTTGGGATTCAGGGCGAGTTCGGGTCGCTAACGGATAATTTACATATCGGCAGCGAACGGCCCCACGCCTCAGCGCCGACAACCAATAACGAAGGTACCCGATTATGAAGACCTCTCTGCTTGCTCTCGGCCTCCTGGCCACCCTGCCGTTCGCCGCTTCGGCTGCCGAAGGCCTTTCCTACAACTACGCCGAAGCCGGCTACGTCAAGACCGACGCCAACGGCGGCGACGCCGACGGTTGGGCGGTGAAGGGTTCCTACGCGTTCCACCCGAACTTCAGCGTGTTCGGCGACTTCAACCGCCAGAAGACCGACTTCGGCGACGTGCGCGTCGACCAGTGGCGCGTCGGCGCCGGCTACAACCACGAGATCGCGACCAGCACCGACCTGGTGACCCGCGTGGCCTACAACCGTTTCGCCCCGGAATACGGCACCAAGTTCAACGGCTGGAGCGCCGAAGCGGGTATCCGCACCGCGTTCAACCCGTACCTGGAAGTCTATGTCCTGGGTGGTTACGAGGACTACCTGAAGAAGGACGGCATCAATCCGGAAGGCGAGTTCTACGGCCGTCTGGGTGCCCAGGCCAAGCTGAACCAGAACTGGGGCCTGAGCGCCGACCTGAAGATGGACCGCAACGGCGACAAGGAATGGTTCGTCGGCCCGCGCTTCAGCTGGTAAGCGTTGCCTAGCGCTGCGCGCGTCGTCTCTCTCTCCCGCCGCGCGCGGTTCGGAAAGCCCGGTCCCACGACCGGGCTTTTTTTTGCCTGTCGATCCGGCCGTCGTCCATTACGCGCTGGCGTGCAGATACGCAAACGCCCGGCCAGGCCGGGCGTTTTCGTTTCCGGCAGTGGGCCGGATCAACTGAACAGGGTGGTCGGGTACTCGGGCTTCTGTTCGCGCGCCAGCAACTGCTGCAGGCCGACCGCCGGGGTCAGTTCGCCGTGCAGGACCGCGCGCACCGCATTGGAGATCGGCAGATCGATGCCGTGGCGCTCGGCCTGGCGCATCACCTCGTCGGCGGTCTGCACCGACTCGACCACCTGCCCGATCGCACGCACCGCCTCCTGCAGCGGCTGCCCACGCCCCAGCGCCAGACCCAGCCGGCGGTTGCGCGACAGGTCGCCGGTACAGGTGAGCACCAGGTCGCCGAGTCCGGCCAGGCCCATCAGGGTTTCAGGCTTGGCGCCGATCGCCGCGGCCAGCCGCAGCATCTCGTTGAGGCCACGGGTGATCAGGCCGGCACGGGCATTGAGGCCCAGCTCCATGCCGTCGGCCACGCCGGTGGCCACCGCCAGCACGTTCTTCATCGCCCCGCCCAGCTCGGCGCCGACCATGTCGTCGCCGGTATAGGCGCGGAAGGTCGGGCCGTGCATCGCGTCGGCAACCTGCTGCGCGAACGCGGCATCGCCGTGCACGGTCACCGCGGTCGGCAGGTCCAGGGCCACTTCCTTGGCGAAGGACGGGCCGGTGACCACCGCCAGCGGCACCGCCTCGCCGAGGATCTCCTGCGCCACTTCGTGCAGGAAACGCCCCGACCCGGGCTCGAAACCCTTGGTCGCCCAGGCCACGCCGGCTGGTGACGGGCGCAGCGGCGCCAGCTGGCGCAGGGTCTCGGTGAACGCATGCGACGGCACCACGACCAGGATCCAGTCGGCGCCGTCGATGGCCGCCGCCAGGTCGGTGGTGGCCTGCAGGCCCTCCGGCAGCGCGATCCCCGGCAGATAGCGCGGGTTCTCGTGGCGCTGCTCGATGGCCTCGGCGATCACGGCATCGCGGCCCCACAGCACGGTCGGATACCCGTGCCGCGCGGTGAGCGACGCCAGCGCCGTGCCCCAGGACCCGGCGCCGAGGACGGCGATCTTCTTCTTGGCGTTATCGCGCATGCGCAACGGCGAACGCGCTCAGGCGTTGCCGGCCGGCTCCGAATCGGCCAGCGACTGGCCTTCGCCCTGCTGCGCGCGCTGGCGCAGGGTCTCGGCGTACAGGGCCTCGAAGTTGATTGGCTGCAGGAAGAACGGCGGGAAGCCGCCGGCCTGGATCAGGTCGCTGACCAGCGAACGCACGTACGGGAACAGGATGCTCGGGCACTGGGTGCCGAGCAGCACGTCCACCGCCTGCGGGTCCAGGCCGACCAGGCCGAACACGCCGGCCTGCTGCACTTCGGCCACGTAGGCGGTCTTGCCGCCGGCGGTGCAGGTCAGGGTCACGGCCAGCACGACTTCGAAGGCCTGCTCGTTCAGCTGCTGCACGCGCTGGTTGAGGTTGAGCTGCAGTTCCGGCTGGGCGTTGTCGTTGAACACCGACGGCGCGTTGGGGGACTCGAAGGACACGTCCTTGACGTAGATCTTCTCGATGGTGAAAGCGGGGCCGGCCGCGGCGTCGGCCGGCGCCGCGGCGCCGTTGTTGGTGAGGTCGGACATTGCGTGACTCCGGTGGATTCGGTGACAGAAAGAAACGGGATTATCACACGCCGGCCGCGACCCTCGGGTCCGGCCGGACGCGGTCTCAGCGGCCCTTGACCAGCGGCAGCTCGGCCTGCTGCCAGGCGGCGATGCCGCCCTCCAGCACGTAGACCTGCTCGAAGCCGGCCTTCTTCAACTGCTTGGCGGCGCCGTCGGCAGTGGTGCCGGTGCGGCAGACCAAGACCACCGGCTGCGCCTTGGCGTTGGCCACCAGCTTGTGCTCGGGGCCGAACTGGCTGGCGGTGGCATTGCGGCTGCCGGCAATGTGACCCTTCTCGAAATCGGCCGAGGCCGACAGGTCGACCAGCACCGCGTTGCCGGCGTTGATTAGGCGGGTCAGCTCGGCCGGCCGCAGGCTCTTGTAGCCACGGAACAGGCGCGCCACTTCGGTGACGATCAGGGCGATGGTGAGGCCCACCAGGGCCAGGGCCAGCATCGGGTTGCGGCCGGCGAAGGCCAGCAGTTCTTCGAAGTTCACGGGACTCGGGGGCGGGAAGCGGGCGCCGATTGTCGCACAGCTCGGCGACCGCGCTACTGGCCGTTCCACAGGTCCGGCAGGCCGTCCTGCAGCCACCAGGTCTTGACCTCGGGATCCCAGCGCCAGCGCTCGCGGTAGCGGACGATGCGTTCGGCCTGGGTATTGCGGTTGATCACGCCCAGTTCGATCTCGCGCAGCGCCTCGCCGTCGCCCACCGCGGCGCCGCCGACCTTGTAGGAGGAGACCTGGATCTGCCGGTAGCGCTCCAGTTGCAGGTCGGTCAGCGGGTGCGCCTGGCGGTAGGCCGGATCCACGACCTGCCAGGCGGTTTCGAACTCGCTCCAGCGGACCGCGGCGGCGTAAGCGGTCTGCAGGTCGTCGAGCTTGCGCTGTTGCGCGCGGCTGCCGGCCACGGCCGCGCCGGTCCAGCCCAGCAGCAACAGCAGCGCGAGGGCGCGGAACATCGAAGGCATGGTGGCGTCCAGGTGGCGGCGCGCGGGGCGCGCGATCCGCGCATCCTACCCCTTGGCGATGGCCACGAAGCGACCGCTCAGGGTCGCTGCCGCCGCCTCGCCGGGGACACCGACCTGGGCCTGGATGCCGATGCGGGCACGGCCGCGCTGGCGGAAGGTGTTCACGAACACGTCCCAGTCGCCCTCGGGGTCGGCATTGGCCTGGGCGTGCAGATCGGCGTACAGCGGCGCCAGATAGCGCACCTGGCTGTCGGCGACATAGACGTCGGCCTGCAGGCCGGCCCGGTGCAGTTCGCAGTTGACCAGCCCCCAGCCGGCCAGGGTCATCACCGAGCCCAGGCTGCCGCCGAAAGCGTTGCCCTTGTCGTTGATGTTGGCCGCCAGCGGTGCGACCAGCTGCAGGCGCTGGTCGGCATAGCCGTGCACGGCGACCTGCAGTGCGGCCACCGGCGGCATGGCCTGGAACTGCCGCTGCAACTGCTGCAGGAACGCCTCGAAGGAAAGATCCGCTGCCATGGTGCGATTGTGCTGCCGGTGGGGGCTCGCATAATGCCTGGCATGAGCGCGCATGCAACCGCCGCCCCGACCTGGACCCTGATCTCGCTGCGCCCGCAGGGCGAGCACGCGCCGCTGCGGCGGGCGGCGGCGCGCTGCGGCGGACGCGTGCTGGCGGTGTCGCCGTGGCAGCTGCGGGCGCGCGCCGATCCCGCCACCCGTGCGGCCCTGGCCGCGGCGCTGGACGCGCCGCGGGTCATCGTCAGCAGCCCGGCGGCGGTGCGCGCGGCAGCGGCGCTGCAGCCGCTGGCGGCACGTCCAGGCCAGTGCTGGCTGGCGGTGGGTGCCGGCACGGCGCGCGCGCTGCGCCAGCACGGCATCGCCGAGGTGGCGACGCCGGCGCGGATGGACAGCGACGGCCTGCTGGCGCTGCCGGCACTGGCCGCGCGCGACCTGCCGGTGGGACTGATCACCGCCCCCGGCGGCCGCGGCCTGATCGCCGCGCATCTGCAGGCGCGCGGCACCCCGCTGCTGCGCGCCGACGTCTATGTCCGCGAACCGGTGCAACTGCGCCCGGCCGACCTGGCCCGCCTGCGTGCGGCGCCGCCCGGGGTGCTGGCCTTGAGCAGCGGCGAGGCGCTGCAACAGGTGCTGGCGCAGTTGCCCGAGGACCTGGCGAAGGCCTGGCGCGCGCGGCCGGTGATCGCGGCCAGCGCGCGCCTGGCGACCCTGGCGGCGGACCTGGGATTCGTCGACGTCGCGCAGGCGGCCGGCCCGATGCCGCAGCAACTGGTGGCCGCCGCGGCAGCGATCGTAACGCGCTTGCCACCTCGCTGAACGCGGACCTGCGCCCGGGTTGCGGCCGCGGTGCCGATCACGCCATGCTCCGGCGGTGCCGCGCCGACCGCCGCCTTGCTCGCGACGGGCGACGGCCCTCAGGACGCTGCCGATGACCGACGAAATCCCGATCACGCCTCGCCGTTCCACACGCTGGATCTGGTTGCTGCTGGTACTCGCCACGCTGGCCGCGTTGGCGTTCGCCGGCTGGCGTGGCTGGGACTGGTGGCAGGCGCGCAGCGCGCGCGAACTGGCCCAGCAATCGGACCTGCAGCAGCAACTGCAGGCCTTGCAGCAGGCCCAGGACAGCCTGCGCCGCGACCAGCGCGCCACCGTGCAGCGGTTGCAGGACGCTGCCAGCACCAACCGCGTGCTGCGCGATGAGATGCTCGGCCTGAGCCAGCGCAGCGCGCTGCTGGAGGCCAATGTCGCCAAGCTCGCCGATTCCAACCGCCACGGTGCGCAGGCGCTGCGCCTGGACGAGGTCGAGTTGCTGCTCAACCAGGGCCAGCAGCGGCTGCTGCTGGCCGGCGATGCGGCCGGTGCGCGCCGCGCCTATGCCCTGGCCAGCGGTGTGCTGGACGGCATCGACGATCCGCAATTCCTCAACCTGCGCCAGGCGCTGCTGCAGGAACGCACCGCCCTGGACGCGCTGGGCGATGGGCCGCAGGCGCGCCTGGCGGCGCAACTGGATGCCTTCTCTGCCAGCCTCACCGCCCTGCCGACGCAATTGCCGGAAAACGCACAACAGCCGCTGTGGCAGCGCCTGCTGTCGCCGCTGGTGAAGATCCGCCCCTCGCAGGGCGGCGTGTTGGTCGCCAGCTCGGAGCGAGTTGCAGCCCACGATGCGCTGCAGCTGGACCTGACCCTGGCGCGCGCGGCGCTGGAACGCGGCGACACGCGCGGCTATCGCAGCGCACTGGCCGGCGCCGGGCGCTGGCTGTCGCGGCTGTGGCCGGAGTCGCCGCAACTGCGCGAACGCCGCGCCGCGCTGCGCACTCTGGCCAACGCTGATCTGCGCCCGACCATTCCCGAATTGGGAACCACCCTGCAGCAGTTGCGCGCGATGCGCGACGCAAGGAGCCCGTCATGAAATCCCTCCGTTCCCTGATCGTGCTGTTGATCGTCATCGCGCTGGGCGTGATCGGTGCGCAATGGCTGGGGCAGGACCAGGTGCGCCAGTTGGGCGAGGTGATCGTGCGCGTCGGCGGCACCGATTACATCGCCTCGCTCCCACAGGCGTCGTTGCTGCTGGTGATCGCGTTCCTGGCGCTGTGGCTGGTGTGGAACGTGCTCAGCTTCCCGTTCCGCGCCTGGGGTCGGCGCCGCCGCAAGCAGTCGCGCGCGCGCCTGCTCGATGGCCTGGCCGCCGCCCACGCCGGCCAGTGGACGCGGGCCGAGAAGCAACTCAACGCTGCCGCCGAGGACCCGGAGGTCACCGCCATCGCCCTGATCGCCGCGGTGCGCGCGGCCGATGCGCGTGGCGACCGCGAGGCGACCGAGCGCCACCTGCGGCGCCTGGCCGAACGCGATGCCGCCGCGCATGCACTGTTGCAGGCCGAACTGCACCTGGAGCAACAGCGTCCGGTCGATGCGATCAATGCGCTGGACGTGGCCGCGGCACAGCCGCTGCCGCCGCGCGGGCTGTTGCTGCGCACCGAGGCGCTGACCCGCATCGGCCGCGCCGGCGAGGCCTACGGCCAGCTCGGCGCGATCCGCCAGCAGCAGGCCTTGCCGCTGGAGGCGATCGCCACGCTGGAAACGCGTCTGGCCGCGGCCTCGCTGGACCAGGCCGGCGACGCCAATGCCCTGGCCGAACGCTGGGAAAGCCTGCCCAAGTCGCTGCGCAGCGAGCCGGCGGTGGTGGCCGCCTATGCGGTGCGCGCGGCGGCGCTGCGCTGGGACGATGCGGCGCTGCGCAGCCTGGAGCAGGCGCTGGACACGCGCTGGGACGAAGGCCTGGCCGCGCTGTACGGACGCCTGCCGGTGGAGAAGTACGATTCGCGTCGCGCCAGTGCGCAGCGCTGGCTGCAGGCGCATCCCGAGAGTCCGGCGCTGCTGCTGACCCTGGCGCGCCTGGCCCGCCACCAGCAGCAGTGGCCGCAGGCCGAGGAATTCCTGCATCGCGCGCTGGCGCTCGGCGCCGGTGCCGAAGCATGGGAAGTGTTCGGCGACGGCTATGCCGACGCCGGCGACATGCTCGCGGCGCAGCGCTGCTACGCCAATGCGCTGCGCGTGCAGCGCGGCGAACCCGCCCAGCCGCTACCCGAGCCGGTCGCCCTGGTGACCCCGATCGCGGCGGATCCGGACAGCACGGAACGCCGCGACGACCATGGGTTCCCGCGGCTGGAAGGCTGAGTACGGTACGACCGCGAGCGTAGGAGCGGCGCGCTCGTCCCTTCGGGATCAGCCGCGAGGCGCACGATCTGGAATGCCCGCCGTGGCGAAAGGGCGTCCCTGATCACCTGCTTCGCCACACTCAAGCAGCATGCGGTGTGCTGCTTGGCGCGACGGGCGTTCCTGGTAGAGCCCGTCGCGGCTGAAGCCGCTCCTACAAGACCCCCGGCGCGTCCTGCTGGTCGCTGGCGAAAACGCATGCTGGATGCCACCAGACGCGGCGGCACACCCGCATCGCATCGCTCCGGGACCGACGCGCAACTGCAACGACCCCAGGAGCGCGGCAGGATGCAAGGTTAACGGCGTGTGGCCATGGCCGCCGCGCCTCGATCATCCGGGCCAGGACTCGATCATCCGGGCCAGGAGCCGTATAGCGCCCGATGGGACCGGCCGACTGCCCGCGCCCGCTCGCTCAGCGCCGCAAGGCCGGCGGCAGTGCCGGCAGGCGCGCCAGGAACGCGGGCGCCAGGCCCTTGTAGCGTGCATAGCGCTCGTCCATGCGCCGTGGCACCAGGATGCGTGCGCCGAACATGCCCCAGATCAGCATCACCAGGAACACGGCGCCTCCCAGCCAGAACCCGCCCTCGTCGCCGACGGCGAATCCCAGCACCGGACCCACCAGGAAGGCAGCGGCGCTCAACAGGATGAACCGGTTGCGCCGGCGGCGGTGCTCCGCGCACATCCCCAGCACGTGGCTGCTGCGCTTGCGCGCGACCAACGCCGCGATCGCATAGACCAGGATGCTCACCAGGATCAGTGCGTACCAGCCTGGCGCGTGCCAGTAGAAGGTGCGCTTCTTCAGCTCGTCGTTGCGTAGCGCCACGCCGCACTTCACGCAATGCGGCGGGAACGGCGCGTCGCGCAGGCACAGCAGTTCGTTGCCGTCGCGCCATAGCGTCTCGCCCGGCAGCGGCGGCGGCAGGCTGGACGAGGTGGCGACGCTTGGCGCCTGGTATGGATTGAAACTGCCCTGCTCGGTCATGGCCTGCGCCCCCTGCGCGCCGTGTCGCCCGCGTGGCGCGGACGAATCGGCGGGCATGGTAGCGCGGCCGATGCACGCCATGAGCGCCTTCGATCGGACGGCGTCAGGAGTGGCCGGCGGCCGAGACCGGCGCGTGGGACGAGCACGGGCGCATGCTCACGCACGGCCCGCGGACGCGCTCAGCGTTCGACGATCGCCACCACGCCCATGCCGCCGGCGGTGCAGATCGAGATCAGCGCGCGGCCACCGCCGCGTTCGACCAACTGCTTGGCGACGGTGGCGACGATGCGCGCGCCGGTGGCGGCAAAAGGGTGGCCAGTGGCCAGCGACGAGCCCACCGGATTGATCTTGGCAGGGTCGATCTGCCCCAGCGGCGCGTCCAGGCCAAGCCGGGTGCGGCAGTAATCCTCGCTCTCCCAGGCGCGCAACGTGCACAGCACCTGCGCGGCAAAAGCTTCGTGGATCTCGTAGATGTCGAAGTCCTGCAGGCGCAGGCCATGGCGCTTGAGCATCTCCGGCACGGCCACGGTCGGGGCCATCAGCAGGCCTTCGCCGTGCACGAAATCCACGGCCGACACCTGCGCATCGCGCAGATAGGCCATCGGCACATGGCCATGCGCCTGCGCCCATTCTTCCGAGGCCAGCAGCACCGCGGCGGCGCCATCGGTCAGCGGGGTCGAATTGGCCGCGGTCAGGGTGCCGCGGCCGCTGATCTTGTCGAACGCCGGCTTCAGCGTGGCCAGCTTCTCCAGCGAGGTGTCCGCGCGCAGGATGTTGTCGCGCTCCACGCCGCGGAACGGCGCGATCAGGTCGGCGAAGAAGCCGTGCTCGTAGGCGGCGGCCAGCTTGTGGTGCGAGGACACCGCCCAGGCGTCCTGCGAATCGCGGGAGATGTTCCACTGCTTGGCCATGTCCTCGCAGTGGTCGCCCATGCTCTTGCCGGTGCGCGGCTCGGCCACCCCGGGGAACTCGGGCTTGAGCTCGGCGAACTTGAAGCCGCGGGTCAGCGCGCGCAGCTTGTCGCCGGCACTCTTGGCGCGGTTGGCCGCCAGCAGCCGCGCGCGCAGCTTCTTGCCGTAGACGATCGGCACTTCGGAGGTGGTGTCCGAGCCGCCGCCGATGCCCGACTCGATCTGCCCCAGCGCGATCTTGTTGGCCACGGTGATGATGCTGTCCAGGCTGGTGCCGCAGGCGCGCTGCAGGGTGATGCCCGGGGTCAGCGGCGACAGCCCGGAGGACAGCGCGGCCTCGCGGCCCAGGTTCCAGTCGCTGGAATGCTTGATCACCGCACCCATCGCCACTTCGCCCAGCTGCTGCCCATGCAAGCCGTAACGCTCGACCAGCGCGCCCAGCGTGCGCACCGACATGCCGAGGTTCCCGACATCCGCATACGCCGTGTTCTGCCGGCAAAACGGAATGCGGACGCCGCCGAGAATGGCGACGGGACGGGCTGCTGGCATGGGATTACCTCGCGCGAGGGGAGTCGGGGACATGGCCTGCACGTTAGCGCAGGCATAATGAAGCGAGTGTAGCTATGCGCCCGCGACGGGCCAACCGCCAATCCCCATGACCGAAGCCTTCGCCAACAGCCATGCCCGCGGGGTCATCGCCCTGGAACTGTCCTCCGGGCGCGAACCGGCGCATCCGGCGCTGCCGCACACCCAGGCCGCCGAACTGGCCGAGAAGGTCGGCCGCGACCTGGCACAGCTGGTGCCGGCGGTGCGCGATCTGGAGCTGAGCCTGGCCGGCGCGCATTTCGACCCGGCCGAAGCATTGCGACCGGGCTGGCCGCTGCACCGGCGCCTGGAAGAACTCAGCGCTCGTGCGCCAGGCCGCGCCGATGGCCCGCGCCTGCTGGCCTTCGGCACCGATGCCGACGGCAGTGTGCCGCTGCCATTCCAGGCCGACGCCGGTCTGCGCGGCGGCGCGCTGCGGATCGTGCCCTTCCTGCTCAGCGGCCCCGACGACACCGTGCAGGCGGTGGCCGCGGCGCTGGAGGAGGTGCTGCTGGCGCAGGGCATGGCCCAGGCCGACACCGCGCTGCTGGCGCAGCAGGGCTTTGGCGCGCAGGTCGAGCACGCCCGCTACCTGACCGGCAACGACCTGGCGGCGATGATGTCGATGCAGTACGACAACCAGGGCCTGGCGCCGCTGTGGCCGTTGATCGAGACCGCACTGCTGGCGCCGGACCAGGAAGAATGGCTGCAGGCCCCGCCCGAGCCGCTGCTGCGCTACCGCGGCGGCGAGGTGCGCATGGCCCTGTTCGATCCGGCCAGCTGGTGCGCGCACTACGCCTACGACCGCCAGGATTGCGAACGCCTGCAACGGGTCTACGAGCAGTATCTGGCCCGGCAGCGGCAACTGGCCGCGGTGCTGGAGGCCCACGGCCTGCCGGTGCTGTACGTGCACTGCGAGAGCGGGCAGGACGCGAAGCAGGCGCTGTTGGCGGCCTGAGCCGCGTTGGCATGGCGCCGGGACGTGCACCGCCCGGCCGGAGTACGCGGACCGACCTGCCCTTCGAGCGGACACGCGCTACGTCGACACGACGGTCCCGGTCCAGCTACAGGACCGACATGGCGACATGGCCAGATGTGGGCGGACATCGGCATGTCGCATCATCCGTGGCATTGTCTGAGCACCGCGGCGTTGTCGCGGTGTACCCGTGCCTGATTCTTAGCGAGAACATCCATGCACAACGTACTGACGGTGGAGACGCTGTGCGCACGCCAGCAGGCGGGCGAACACCTCACGTTCGTCTACTTCTGGGGGCACACACCGAAGCAGGCCGGCGCCATCGACCGCAGTTGCTTCAGCCAATGGTTCGAGGCGCCCTTCGTGCTCGATTCGGTGTCCTACCCGACGGCCGAGCACTACATGATGGCCGGGAAGGCGCGGCTATTCGGCGATCACGCAGCCTGCGCCCGCATTCTGGCCGCATCCCATCCAAAGGAAGCCAAGGCGATCGGGCGGGAGATCCACGGTTTCGATGAACCGACCTGGCGCGACGCCCGCATGCAGTTGGTCATCGAGGGCAACCTGGGCAAGTTCGGCCAGCATGCGGCGCTGAAAGCCTTCCTGTTCGGGACCGGGGATCACGTGTTGGTCGAAGCCAGCCCGGTCGACCGGATCTGGGGCATCGGCCTGGCCGCGGACGACCCGCGCGCAGCCGACCCGAGGACGTGGCAGGGCGAGAATCTGCTGGGCTTCGCCCTGATGCAGGTCCGCCAGCAGCTGGCGGAATCAGGTCATCACTGATCGCGGCGCTGCTGCATCACCAAGACGCGGCCGCCGCGCCGCCGATTGCCCAGCGGCGTTGAGGCAGGTCGACATCCAATGCCCGGGGACACCGGCGCCCGCACACGCGGACGCCGGCATCGTGACCATCCAGCGGTTGCTTACTGCGCCGGCGCGGCCGCGGCGTCGCCCTTGATCACGCCGCAGGCCAAACGGCCGCCGGCGTTGCCGGTGGGCTGGCTCTTGTAGTCGTCCGGGTCGGCGTGGACGATCACCGCGTGGTTGAGGATGTCGAAACCATCGCCCTTGCCGATGTTGACGTTGTTGGACACCGCCGCATCGATGGTCGCCTTGCCCTCGGCATCGGCCTTGAGGTTCGGCATGTCGCCGCCGTGGTGCGGATCGCTGCCGACCTGGCCGTGCTCGGTCTTGGCCGGGTTGAAGTGGCCGCCGGCGCTGCTGCCGTCGGGCGCGCTGCAATCGCCGAACTCGTGGATGTGGAAGCCGTGCTCGCTGTTGGGCTTGAGCCCGGTGATGGTGCCGGTGACGTGCACGGCGCCGTCGACGGTGGTGAACTTGACCTCGCCGGCCACTTCGTTGCCCTGGGTCGGGCTGAGCGAGGCGCTGGCGCTGCCGGTGGCATTGGACGTGGCCGGCGGTGCGCTCGCCGCGGGGGCGGCGGCGGGTTCGGGGGTCGCCGCTGGCGTGGTTGCCGGCTCTTCGCGCTTGCAGGCGCTCAGCGCCAGGGTGGTGGCCAGGAACAACAGACTGGGAAGGGTACGACGCACGGGGGTTCTCCTTCGTTGCAGAGCCGCAGGATGCGGACGGACCTCCCAGGCGGACCCGGGCGGCAGTATCGAAGCGATGTCAGCGCAGCGGGCGAATCACGCCGCAGGCCACGCGTGCGCCGGCGTTGCCGGCCGGTTGGCTGCGGTAGTCGTCCGGATCGGCATGCGCCACCAGCGCGCGGCCGACGATGTCGTTGGCCGCGCCGCCGCCGAGCACCACGCCATGCAGCAGCACGTCGATCTGCGCGGTGCCATCGGCATTGGCGTTGAGGTTGTCCATGTCGCCGGCATGGTGCGGGCCGTTGCCGGCGCGGCCATGCGGTGCCCCGAGCGGATTGAAGTGGCCGCCGGCGCTGCTGGCATCGGCCGCGCTGCAATCGCCGCGCTCGTGCACGTGGAAGGCGAAGCTGCGGTTGGGCTGCAGGCCGCCGAGCGTGCCGGTGATGCGCACGCCACCCGCGGCCGCGACCAGCGACAGCTTGCCGCTGACCAAACTGCCGGAGGCAGGCGCCAGCACAGCCTGCGCCTGCTGCACCGTACCGGCGCTGGGCAACGGCGGCGCCTTGGGCGGCGGTGGCGGCGCCTTGGGCGGCGCGCTGCTGCACGCGGCCAGCATCAACAAGGCGCTCGCGGCGAGGGGCAATCCATAACGCATCGACATCGACTCCTGTGTCAGGGCGAAACTAGAGGGGCAGCCGTGCAGACCTCATGAAGGCGCACGGGGCGCAGTCTAATCGGCGGGATTGGGGATTGGGGATTGGGGATTCGCAAAAGCGGGCGCCATGCAGCTCGGTGCACGGCCCTGTCACGCCATGCCGCAGCAAGCGTTCCACGCAGCGGGAGGCACCCGTCCGGGCACGGGACGTCGCCGTTGCGAATCCCCAATCCCCAATCCCCAATCCCCCAATCCCCAATCCCGCTCTTCAGCGCCGGCGCCGCCCGGGCCCGAGTTTGCGGGTGACGGTGTTGCGGCCCACGCCCAGGCGGGCGGCGGCCTCGGCGCGGCGGCCCTGGGTGAAGCGCAGCGCCACTTCCAGCAGCGCCTTGTCGAAGCGTTCGCGGGCTTCGGCATGCAGGCCCTCGGCGCCGTCGGACAGGCGCTGCTGCGCCCAGGCCGACAGCTGCGTGTCCCACTCGCCGCCGTCGCCGCTGCGCTCGCGGCGGCCGCCGCGCAGCAGGGCGGCCTCGACGTCGCCGGCATCGATGATCTCCGCCGGCGCCAGCGCGGCCAGGCGCCAGCACACGTTCTCCAGTTCGCGCACGTTGCCCGGCCACGGATAGGCACGCAGCGCGTCCAGCGCCGCCGGCGCCAGCCGCTTGGGCGGGGTGTCGAGCTTGCGCGCGGCCATCGCCAGGAAGTTCTCGGCCAGTTGCGGCACGTCGGCGCGGCGCTCGCGCAACGGCGGCAACTGCAGCCGCACCACGTCCAGGCGGTGCAGCAGGTCGGCACGGAAGCGACCCTGTTCGACCAGGGCTTCCAGGTCCTGGTGGGTGGCGGCAATGACCCGCACATCGACCCGGATCAGTTCGCGTCCGCCGACGCGGAAGAATTCGTTCTCGGCCAGCACGCGCAGCAGCCGGGTCTGCAGCGGCAGCGGCATGTCGCCGATCTCGTCGAGGAACAGGGTGCCGCCGTCGGCCTGCTCGAAACGGCCGATGTGGCGGCGCTGGGCGCCGGTGAAGGCGCCGGCCTCGTGGCCGAACAGTTCGCTCTCCAGCAGTTCGGCCGGAATCGCGGCGGTGTTGAGCGCGACGAACGGCTTGCGCGCGCGCGGCGACTCGGTGTGCAGGGCATGCGCGACCAGTTCCTTGCCGGTACCGGTCTCGCCGTTGATCAGCACCGACAGCGGCGCCTGCGCCAGCCGGCCGATCGCGCGGAACAGCGCGCGCATCGCCGGGGTGTCGCCGATCAGTTCGGCGCTGCCCTGCCCGGCCGGCACCACCGCCGGCGTCGCGGCGATGGCACTGCCGGCATCGGGCAGCGCACGCGCGGCCAGCGCCACCGCATCGTCCAGGTCGAACGGCTTGGACAGGAACTCGTGGGCGCCGCCGCGGAACGCGCCGGCGGTGCTGGCCACGTCGGTGTAGGCGGACATCACGATCACCGGCAGTTGCGGATGCGCGGCCTTGAGCTTGTCCAGCAGCACCAGGCCGTCGTCGCCGGGCATGCGCACGTCGGTGAACAACAGGTCGGGCATGGGCCGCTGCGCCAGCGCCTGCAGCGCGGCGGCGGCGCTGTCGAAGCCGTCGACGCTGTAGCCGGCGTCGCGCAGCGCGGTGGACAACACGAAGCGCACCGAACGGTCGTCGTCGACCACCCAGATACGTTGCGTTCCTTGCAGGGAATCGGTCATCGCAGTGCTCCTAATCGGTATCCGCTGCGCGCTGCGGCAGCAGCAGGGTGAACACGGTGTGGCCGGGGCGGGAGCGGTAGGTCAGCGAGCCGGCATGCTCGCGCGCCACCTGCTGGGCCAGCGCCAGGCCCAGGCCGCTGCCTTCGGCGCGGCCGCTGACCAGCGGCAGGAACAGGTGTTCGGCCAGTTCCTCGGGCACGCCGCGGCCGTCGTCGACGATCTCCAAGCGCAGGCCGCGCGCATGCACGCGGTCGCGGATGCGCTGGCCATGTTCTACCCGCGTGCGCAGGGTGACCTGCGCGGCGCCGGCCTGGATCGCGTTGCGCACCAGGTTCCACACCGCCTGGGTGAGGCGGTCGGCATCGCCCAGGAATTCGGGGATGCTGGGGTCGTAGTCGCGCTGCAGGCGCACCGACCAGCCGCCTTCGTTCTCGGCCAGGCGCAGCACCCGTTCCAGCACCGCATGGATGTTGAGCATGGCGTGCGGCCGCGCCGGCGCCGGCGACAGCAACTGGTCGAGCAGGCTGTTGAGGCGCTCGATCTCGGCGCCGATCAGCTCGATCAGTTCGCGCTCGTCCTCGTCGCGGTGCTGGGCGCGGCGTGCCAGCAATTGCGCCGCCCCCTTGAGCCCGGCCAGCGGATTGCGCAGTTCGTGGGCCAGGCCCTTGAGCGCCGCGCTGAGCGCGTTCGGCAGGGCCTGCGCCGGATCCAGCGTGGGGAATTCGTCGACCGGATGCGCTTCCAACAGCCAGCCGCCATCGTCCAGCCGCGACAGCCAGCCCTCGGCGAAGCGTGGGGGCTCGCCGGGCACGGCCAGGGCCATGCGATGCAGGCGCAGCACGTCGCGTTCGTCGTTGCGCAGAAACCGCGCCAGCGCATCGCCCTGCACTTCCAGCGAGGCCAGCGGCTGGTCGAGCAGGCGCCGCACGCTGACCCCGAGCCAGCGTGCGAAGGCGGGATTGGCGCCGCGCAGGCGGCCGTCGGTATCGGCCCAGACCACCGGAGTGCCGAGCGCGGAAAGAGGGGGCGGCGTGATGTTCATGGCCATTGCACCAATGTAGTGCAAAGCCTGGCAGGCGGCACGGGCGAGCGGCGCATGGCGCGCACCCTGTCCATGCGGACGGCGCGGCGTATGGACGCTCCCGCGCCGGCTGGCGGTACTGCTCGGCCTTGGACCGCGCCGCAGAGAGCGGTGTTGCGACAACAGGGGGCTGTGGCGAGGCAAATGGCCACGCGGAATACCTCGATCGCTGGAGAATGGCCGGCGCTTCCCCCCAGGAAGCGCCGGCGAAGGCCGCGGTTGCGAGGGCCGGCCGCCAGGGCCGGCCGCACGCACTGCGACAAGGCCCGCGACCGCCGTCGCGGGCCGGCGAACCTCAGGACTCGTAGGCCGATTCGCCATGCGAGGTGATGTCCAGACCCTCGCGCTCGGCGTCTTCCGGCACGCGCAGGCCGATCACCAGCTTTGCGATCAGGAAGCCGACCACCGAGACCACGCCGATCCAGCCGACGGTGATCAGCACGCCTTCGGCCTGCACCAGCACCTGATGGCCCATGGTCACGCCCTCGGCGTAGCCCATGCCGCCCAGCGCCTTGTCGGTGAACACGCCGGTGAGGATCGCGCCGACGATGCCGCCGACGCCGTGCACCCCGAACACGTCCAGGGTGTCGTCGGCATTGAGCAGCTTCTTCAGCCCGGTCACGCCCCACACGCAGATCACGCCGGCGGCCACGCCGATCGCGATGGCGCCGAACGGCCCCACGGTGCCGGCGGCCGGGGTGATGCCGACCAGGCCGGCGACCATGCCCGAGGCCACGCCCAGCGCCGAGGACTTGCCCTTGACCACCTTCTCCGTCAGCGACCACGCCAGCACCGCCGCGGCGGTGGCCAGCAGGGTGTTGAGGAAGGCCAGCGCCGCGGTGGCGTTGGCTTCCAGCGCCGAGCCGGCGTTGAAGCCGAACCAGCCCACCCACAGCAGCGAAGCGCCGACGAAGGTCAGGGTCACGTTGTGCGGCTTCAGCGCGGTGTGGCCGAAGCCCAGGCGCTTGCCGACGAAGTAGGAACCGACCAGGCCGGCCACGCCGGCGTTGATGTGGACCACGGTGCCGCCGGCGAAATCCAGCGCGCCCTTGCCGAACAGGAAGCCCGGGGCCGACCACACCATGTGCGCCAGCGGCAGATAGCCGAAGGTGAACCAGATGACCACGAACAGCAGCACCGCGGCGAACTTCACCCGCTCGGCGAAGGCGCCGACGATCAGCGCGCCGGTAATGCCGGCGAAGGTCAGCTGGAAGGCGACGAACACGTACTCCGGCAGCTTGAAGCCCTTGGAGAAGGTGTCGGCCAGCGTGGTGGTGTCGACGCCGGTGAGCAGCGCCTTGTGCAGCGTGCCGATGAACGGACCGCCGTCGGCGAATGCCAGGCTATAGCCGTACACCACCCACAGCACCGCGATCAGCGAGAACACCACGCCGACCTGGATCAGCACCGACAGCACGTTCTTGGCGCGGACCATGCCGCCGTAGAACAACGCCAGGCCGGGCACCACCATCAGCAGCACCAGCAGCGTGGACGTGAGCATCCAGGCGACGTCGCCCTTGTCCACCACCGGCGCGGCCGCAGCCGGTGCCGGCGCGGCGGCCGGCGCGGGCGGCGGCGTCAGTTGTTCGGTGACCACATCCGGCGTCGGCGCCGGGCTGACTTCGGCCTGGGCGAAGGCGTTGCCGGGCACGCCGACCGCCATCGCGCTGACCAGCATCAGCATGCATACCGCGTAGAACCGGGCCTTCCACCCGGCGAACAGACCTGTCTTCATGAAGGGCTCCAAGGTGGGGTTAGAGCGCATCGGCGCCGATTTCGCCGGTACGGATGCGGATGACCTGTTCGATCGCGGTGACGAAGATCTTGCCGTCGCCGATCTTGCCGGTGCCGGCCGCGCCCTGGATCGCCTCGACCACGGCGTCCAGACGCTCGTCGGTCACCACGGTCTCGATCTTGATCTTGGGCAGGAAGTCGACGACGTATTCGGCACCGCGATACAACTCGGTGTGGCCCTTCTGCCGACCGAAGCCCTTGACCTCGGTGACGGTGATGCCGGACACCCCAGCCTGCGACAAGGCCTCGCGGACCTCGTCGAGCTTGAATGGCCGGATGATGGCGGTGATCAGTTTCATGCGCATACCCCGTTGGTGGAAGGAACCGGCCGCCGAAGGCCGACCGGCACTGGGCCCATCGACCGCGCCGCGAACGGCGCGGGTGCTGCTGCGCGATGCGTTCCGTGGATCACGCCGTGGCCCACCGCACCCGAGGTGCGGCGGCGACGGCGACGTGGGAGGGAACGTGGCCCACGGCACGCAAGCGCTCTGTTGCGCGGTACATCCCCTGGAAAATCGATGACGCAATGGCGGGCGCGGACCACCGGCGCGGCTCCCCAGCCGGGCAGGTGGCGGCGATGGCGAAGGAGGGAGGGGAAGCCTTCGCCATCGCCGCGCGTGGAACTCAGTTGGCGTAGTACAGCTGGTATTCCAGCGGGTGCGTGGCCGCGCGGAACTTGGTCACTTCCTGCATCTTCAGCGCGATGTAGCCGTCGATGAAGTCGTCGCTGAACACGCCGCCGGCCTTGAGGAACTCACGGTCGGCATCCAGCGCTTCCAGCGCCTGGTCGAGGCTGGAGCACACCTGCGGGATCTGCTTCTCCTCTTCCGGCGGCAGGTCGTACAGATCCTTGTCGCTGGGCGCGCCCGGGTCGATCTGGTTCTTGATGCCGTCCAGGCCGGCCATCATCAGCGCGGCGAAGGTCAGGTAGCCGGACTGCAGCGGATCCGGGAAGCGGATCTCGATGCGGCGCGCCTTCGGGTTGGACACCCACGGAATGCGGCACGAGGCCGAACGGTTGCGCGCCGAGTAGGCCAGCATCACCGGCGCCTCGAAGCCCGGCACCAGGCGCTTGTAGCTGTTGGTACCGGAGTTGGTGAAGGCGTTGATCGCCTTGGCGTGCTTGAAGATGCCGCCGATGTACCACAGCGCCATCTGCGACAGGCCGCCGTAGCCGTCGCCGGAGAACAGGTTGGTGCCGCCCTTGGCCAGCGACTGGTGCACGTGCATGCCCGAGCCGTTGTCGCCGACGATCGGCTTGGGCATGAAGGTCGCGGTCTTGCCGTTGCGGTAGGCGACGTTCTTGATGATGTACTTCATCATCATCAGCTCGTCGGCCTTCTTCACCAGCGAGTTGAACTTGGTGCCGATCTCGCACTGGCCGGCGGTGGCCACTTCGTGGTGGTGCACTTCGACTTCGATGCCGACCTGCTCCAGGGTCTTGCACATCTCGGCGCGCAGGTCCTGCAGCGAGTCGGTCGGCGGCACCGGGAAGTAGCCGCCCTTGACCGCCGGGCGGTAGCCGCTGTTGCCGCCTTCGATCTTGCTGCCGCTGCTCCAGGCCGCCTCTTCCGAGTCGATCTTGAAGAAGGTGTGGCCCATTTCGTTGCCGAAGCGCACGCCGTCGAAGATGAAGAATTCCGGCTCCGGGCCGAAGAACGCCTGGTCGGCGATGCCGCTGGACTTCAGGTAGGCCTCGGCGCGCTTGGCCACGCCGCGCGGGTCGCGACCGTAGCTCTGCATGGTGGCCGGGTCGAGGATGTCGCAGGTCAGCACCAGGGTCGGATCGGCCATGAACGGATCGACGAAGGCGGTGTCGGCGTCGGGCAGCAGGACCATGTCCGATTCGTTGATGCCCTTCCAGCCGGCGATCGAGCTGCCGTCGAACATCTTGCCTTCCTCGAACAGCGCCGGCTCGATGATGCTGACCGGGAAGGTGACGTGCTGCTGCACGCCGCGCATGTCGACGAAACGCAGATCGACGAACTCGATCTTGTTGTCCTTGACCAGCTTCTCAATAGTTTCCGCAGACATTCGATGCAACCTCGGGTTGTGAAGGGCGTGGGCAAGTATCAGCAATCGCCATGCCAAGCGTGTGGCACTCACAAGCCTTTGATTCTGCTGAAGCGTGCACACGAACGATGCAAATGCACTGCACCTAAGTGGTGCATTCGCAGCTGAACGCACCAAAATTGTGCGCAAGGCGGATGCTCTATCCTTGCGCAGCTTCCCCTCCCCCAAAACGCGACCCTCCCCTCCATGAGCGATCTGTTGTCGGCCCTGCTGCTGGGCATCATCGAAGGCCTGACCGAATTCCTGCCCATCTCCAGCACCGGGCACCTGTTGATCGCCGAGCGCTGGCTCGGCCACCGTTCGGACTTCTTCAACATCGTGATCCAGGCCGGCGCGATCCTGGCCACCACCCTGGTGTTCCGGCAGCGCCTGTGGGACCTGGCCACCGGCCTGGGCGACCGCGCCAACCGCGACTATGCGTTCAAGCTGGGCGCCGCCTTCCTGGTGACCGCGGTGGTCGGCCTGGTGGTGCGCAAGGCCGGCTGGCAGCTACCGGACAGCGTGGAGCCGGTGGCCTGGGCGCTGGTGATCGGCGGCGTGTGGATGCTGGTGGCCGAGTACTTCGCCGCGCGTCTGCCCGAGCGCGAGACGGTGACCTGGACGGTGGCCATCGCGGTCGGCCTGGCGCAGGTGGTGGCCGGCGTGTTCCCCGGCACCTCGCGGTCGGCGGCGACGATCTTCCTGGCGATGCTGCTGGGCCTGAGCAAGCGCTCGGCTGCGGCCGAGTTCGCTTTCCTGGTCGGCATCCCGACCATGTTCGCGGCCAGCGCCTACTCGTTCCTGGAGCTGTACAAGGACGGCGGGCTGGGCAGCGAGAACTGGGGCGACGTGGCGCTGGCCTTCGTCGCCTCGATGGTCACCGGCTTCGTGGTGGTGAAGTGGCTGCTCGGCTACATCAAGTCGCACCGCTTCACCGCGTTCGCGGTGTACCGCATCGTGCTGGGCACGGCTCTGCTGCTGTGGTTGCCGGCGGCGTAGAGGCTGGGTCGGCGAGGCGCTTCGCGCCACGTACCCTCACCCCAACCCCTCTCCCGGCGGGAGAGGGGCTTCGGCGTTTCCCTTCTCCCACCGGGACCATGGCCCCCTTTTCGGGGGAAGGTGCCCCGCAGGGGCGGATGAGGGTACGGGCGAAGCCTCGCAGTAACAGATCGATGTGGGCGCTGCTCGCGCCGGACCCTCACCCCAACCCCTCTCCCGGCGGGAGAGGGGCTTTGGCGTCTCCCTTCTCCCACCGGGACCATGGCCCCCTTTTCGGGGGAAGGTGCCCCGCAGGGGCGGATGAGGGTACGGCGTAGCCTCGCAGTGACAGATCCATGCAGGCGCTGCGCGCCCCGTACCCTCACCCCAACCCCTCTCCCGGCGGGAGAGGGGCTTTGCTGCTTACTTCGCCGCTGGATTGAGGCTGTAGGTGCCGTGCAGGCTGGCTTCGGCCAGCACATGGCCCTGCATGGCGCGCAGGGCGTCGGCGGCGGTGAAGCGCGCGGGGACGTCCAGCCGCGCCACGTCCAGGGCGAACAGGCGGAAGAAGTAGCGGTGCACGCGCAGGTCGTTGGCCGGCGGGTACGGGCCATCGTAGCCGTAGTAGTCCCCACCCATCGCCGCGTCGCCGGCGAACCAGTCGGTGTAGCTGTTCAGTCCCTGGCGCGCGCCCGCCAGGCCGGGCGGTTGCTGCTTGCCCTTGGCCACCACGCCGTCGCTGGCGCTGCCCTCGGCAATTTCACGCAGGTCGGCCGGCAGGTCCACCGCCACCCAATGCACGAATTCGGTGCGCGGCTGCTCGACCGGGATCTGCACGTCGTCGCGGCCGACCATCTCGGCCACGGTCGGCACGTCCGGATCGACGCACAGCAGCACGAAGGACTGGGTGCCGGCCGGCACCGCGTCCCAGGCCAGGTGAGGATTGCGGTTGCCGCCGAAGCCGTCGGCCTGGCCCATCGCGTAGGTCGCGGCGATGGGCTGACCCGGCTGCAGGCTGTCACTGCGAAGACGCATGCGAAGAACTCCTTGGGGGATCAGGTTTCAGGGTAGCCAAGGCGGACCGCGACCGGCGTCAGCAGTGCGAACGCGGCGGCCAGCGGTGCGGCGTAGGCACGCCAGTGGCCGGCGTCCAGGCGCGGCGGGCCGACCGAGGCAATGGCCGGGAACGGTACGCCGAACGCGTCCTGCAGCGCCGCCGCCACGCCGGCCGGATCGTGCTCTGTCCCGTCCAGGCGCACCAGATGGTGCGGATACAGATCCTGTTCGTGCAGGTCGGCGACCTGTGCCAGCACCGCCGCCAGCCACTGCGCACCGGTCTCCGGCGAGGCCAGGCCCAGCGGGGCCGGGGCGCCGTTGGCCAGCCAGTCCAGCAGCATGTCGCGCGGATCGCGCAGCACGATCAGCAGGCGCCCTTCCGGCAGGTGCGGGCGCAGCGCGCGCAGCAGCGCGTTGTCCCACCACAGCAGCCAGTCGACGACGTTGCCGTCGCCGACGCCACGCGCCGGCAGCTGCGCGCGCCACTCGGCGACCAGCGCCGCGCCGTCCAGGGCGCCGCTGTCCAGTTCCTCCACGCTGCGGAAGCGCTGCAGGCCGTCGGTCGGCGGCTGCGGGCCGAAGCGGTCGCCGCGCAGCACCGGGCTGGCCGCGTCGATCACCGCGATCACCCGCTCCACGCCGCTGCCCGGCGCGCCCCAGACGAACAACGGGCGCGCCTGGTTCTGCGGGTCGACCGCGCCCAGCGGCGGCCACTGCGCCGGGGCCTGGCCCAACGGCGGCAGCGGCAGCCGGTGCGGCAATTGTTCCTGCTGGAAGGCCAGCCAGGTCGCCAGCGCCTCCTCCGGGCGCCCGGCCGCATCCTGCACCGCCGCCAGCCACGGCCGCACCACGGTGCGGTCGCGTTCGGGCAGGCGCTGCATCAGGCCGCGCACGTGGTCGATGGCGGCATCGTGCTCGCCGCGCTCCAGCAGCGCCTCGACCAGGCGTTCCTCGCCGCTGAGCCGACCCGGTTCCAGCGCCACGATGCGCTGCGCCACGGCCTCGCCCTGGTCGCGCTCGCCGGCCATGTCGTGCACGCGCAGCTGCGCTTCCAGCGCCGGCACGTGCGCCGGCATCGCCGCCTGCCAGCGCGCGATCAGCGCGCGCGCCTCGGGGCCGCCCACCGGCTCCAGGGCCAGCCGCGCCAGCCACAGGTCGTGGGCGTCGGTGGTGGTGGCCAGCGCCGCTTCCAGGGTGGCGCGGGCATCGTCGAGCGTGCCCAGCCGCTGCCAGGCGATCAGCGCGGCGTGCAGGGTGCGGCGGTCGGCCGGTGCCACTGCCAGGGTCCGGCGCAGATGCTCCAGCGCCTCGGCCGGGCGGTCGGCCTGCAAGGCGTACTCGCCGGCCAGCCGGCGCATGTTGGCAGTGTCGCCGGCCGGAGCGGCCAGCACCGCTTCCAGCGCGGTGATCGCATCGTCCAGGCGGCCCTGGCGGTAGGCCAGCTGCGCGACCAGCGCCATCATCGCCGCACTGGTGCCCGGGGTGAGCGCGGCGACGCGGCGGAACGCGGTCTCGGCGAACGCGAAATGCTGCTTGTCCAGATAGGCGAAGCCCAGCGCGTAGAGCAGGCGCGGATCGTCCGGCAGCGCATTGCTGGCGCGCGAGAGCAGCGCCAGCGCGCGGTCGGCATCGCCGCGACGCAGCGCCAGCATGCCGTCCACGCCGAGCAACTGCGGATGCTCCGGCTGCAGGCGCGCGGCGGTGCGGCTCAGCCGCTCCACTTCGTCCAGGTCGCCGCGGCCCAGCGCCAGGTGCGCGCGCATCACGTAGGCGAGGAATTCGTTGGGATCCAGCGCCGCGGTCTGCGCCAGCGCGTGCTCGGCCTGGGCCAGGTCGTTGGCGCTGACCAGCATGCCGGCATGCAGCAGGTGCAGGCTGGCGTCTTCCGGTGCCCGCGCGATCGCGCGGCCGATGCTGTCCAGGGCGGCGGCGGCGTCGCCATGCTGCTGTTGCGCCAGCGCCAGCCAGCGGAGAGCCTGCGGGTCGTCGCCGGCCTCGGCGGCCCAGGTCTGGGCGAGACGCAGCGCGTCGGCGGTGTCCTGGCGGCGAAGGGCGTCGAGAATGGGCTGGTGCATGTGGGTCCGGCTTTCGGGGCAAACCCGCATTGTAGCGGGAGCGCCCGGCGGCCCCTGCGGTGGCGCCTAGGCGCGCCGGACCGGTTGCGGGGTCGATCGTGTCGCGGGATGCTGCGCGCAGGAAGGCGCCACGATCGGCGAAGCGCACGGCGCATGGCCTGCGCGCTGCCAAGCATGCGGCACCAGACCCTCGCGCCGCGCAAGACCGCACCATGGATGCATGCAGCCGCGAGAGGATCATCGCTGCTCGGTGCATCCGCACGGTGGCACACGCCTGCCCGCCCGAAACGCCGCTCCAAGACAACCGCGGGGAGCGAATAAGCTCACCCGCCAGGCGATCCCGTGACGCTGGCTAGGCTTCCACCAACCCCTCGGTCAGCCGCTCGGCCACCCAGCGTTCGGCGAAGCCGTCGCCGCGCGCGTTCTCGATGAAGCCGCAATGCCCGCCCCAGTGCGCGATCTCCAGCCGGGCGAGCTCAGGCAGGCGCCAGTTGCGGAAGTCGTCCAGCGGGATCACCGGATCGTCCTCGGCCATCAGGATGTCGGCCGGCACGCTCAGCCCGAGCAGGCGCTCGCCGGCGATGCAGTAACTGTCGAAGTAGGCATCCAGGCTGGCGAAGCCAGCATGGCGCTCGGCCAGCCAGGCCATCAGGCCGCGCATGTCCAGCGCCAGGGTGGCGTCGTCGTAGCCGTGGCGGTCGGGGAACAGTTCGCGCTTGCGCAGCAGCGATTCGCGCCACTTGCGGCGGAAGTACCAATCGTAGAACTGCGGGCCGTTCTCGATGCGCTGCATGGTGGTGGCCGGGTCCAGCAACGGACACACCGCGGCCACGTGCTGCAGCGGCAGCCCCGCCGCCGGCGCGCGTAGCGCCAGGCGCAGGGCGAAGTTGCCGCCCAGCGAGTAGCCGGCCGCGAGCAGGGTCGGCGCGGGGAAGCGCTGCCACAGGTCGCAGGCGGCGTTGACCACTTCGTCCAGGCGCTCGGAGTGGAACAGGTCCACGTTGAGGTGGTGGGTGCCGCCGTGGTCGCGGAAGTTGAGCCGGAACACCTGGTAGCCGAGCGCCAGCATCTTCGCCGCGGTCAGGCGCATGTAGCTGGAATCGGCGCTGCCTTCCCAGCCGTGCAGCAGCAGCACGGTGCCGCGCGGCGCGGCGCCGGCCGGCACGCTCAGCCAGCCCTGCAGGCGCACGCCGTCGCCGCCGTCGAGGATGTGCGAGGTGGTAGTGGCGCCGCTGGCGGCGAGCAGCTGCTCGCCACGGCGCACGCGCAACAGGCTGGAACCCAGTACCGATTGGACGTGCGGGTTGCGCAGCCAGCGTGGGGGGGAGTAATCGGTCGCGTTCATGGGGAGCGAGCTTGCACCCGCCGACTGGAGTAATCGGTCAGGCGGTGTGCGACCGGTATCCCGGTGTTCAGGGTTGTGCCATCGCCGTGACGATGCGCGCGCGCGCGATCTCGGCGATGCGCCGGCGCCCTTCCACGTCCTGCAGCCGGATCGGCTCCAGGAAATGCACCTCGGCCACCCGCGCCGGCTCGCCGAGCAGGCGCAGAAAGTTGGCGAAGAAGCTCTCGTGCGGTCCGAACGCGACGATCTGCTGCGCCTCACCGCCGGCGCCATAGCGCAAGGCCACCGGCTGCACCGCGACCTCGGCCTCGACCGCGGCCTGGAAGATGCGCGCATGGAACGGCCCGACGTCCTGGCCGCCGCGGGTGCGCCCTTCCGGGAACACGCCGACCGAGCATCCGGAGCGCAGCCGCTCCAGCATCGCCTGCAACACCCCGCCCAGCGACTCGGTGCTGCCGCGCTGGTGGAAGATGGTCTGCCCGCGCGCGGCCAGCCAGCCGACCAACGGCCAGCCGGCGATCTCGCGCTTGGCGACGAAGCCCATCATGCGCTGGCTGTGCAGCATCACGATGTCGATCCAACTGACGTGGTTGGCGACGAACAGCACCGGGTTGGGCAGCGGCGCGCCGATGCGGCGCACGCGCAGGCCGAAGATGCGCAACAGCCAGGTCGACCACCAGCAGACCATGCGGTCGCCGAAAGACTCGGTGCCGGCGCGGCCGGGCGACAGCGCCATGCACACCAGCAGGAACGGCAGCGACAACAGCACGTGCAACGCCAGCAGCGGCACGCGGTAGCCGTAACGGACCCAGCGCAGCGCCCCACCGTATTGGCGCGTGGCGGGTGGGGAGAACTCGCTCATTCGGACAAGGGTACCGGAAGCAGGGGCCTAGCGGACAATTGTGTCAGCCCGAAGACGCCGCCGCAGACACGTCGTCCGCGCCCGCCGAGGCGCGGTTCAGTCCGGGACCGGGCTCAGCCGCGGTCGACCACCGCCAGGGTCAATCGCGACACGCACACCGGCTTGCCCGCCGCGTCCTCGATGTGGATTTCCCACACCTGGGTGGTCCGGCCCACGTGCAGCGGCCGCGCGGTGCCGGTGACCACGCCGCTGCGCGCGCTGCGCAGGTGATTGGCGTTGATCTCCAGGCCCACGCAGATGCGTCCCTGCTCCACGCACAGGTTGCCGGCGGTGCTGCCCAGGCTCTCGGCCAGCACCACCGACGCGCCGCCGTGCAGCAGCCCGTACGGCTGCCGCGTACGCGCATCCACCGGCATCGTCGCCCGCAGCCAGTCCGGCCCGGCCTCGGTGAAGACGATGCCCAGGTGCGCGATCAGGGTGTCGCGGCAATCGGCGTTGAGGACGGCGAGATCGGCAGGTTCGCGAAAGGGCATTGGGAGGCCGGGATTGGAGATTAGGGAGTGGGGATTCGCAAGAGCGGCATCACTGGCACTGACATTATCGCGCCAGGACGAGGCCTCCGGTCGCAGAAACTCGCTTTTACGAATCCCCAATCCCGAATCCCCGGCTTTTCAGCAGCCGAATGGCTGATCATCCCCGCCCCTCAAAGAATCGGCACCAGCCCCGAGCCGAACGCGGTCAACATGCGCACCAGCAGCCACTTGGGGCCGACGTTGACCTCGGGGAAGTCGCCGACCGCGCTGTAGCAGCGGTGGAAGCCCGGGTCGCGCCGGGTCAGCGGCGCCGGGCAGTCGGGGCCGGGCTGGAACTCGTAGTCGGTGGCGTAGCGCCACGGCCAGAAGTCCAGCACCGGCAGCGCCTCGGAGACCTTGCCCATGCTGTAGTTCAGGCCCGACAGCACTGGCGGCTTGACCCGCTGCGCCACCACCCAGGAGTTCTCCGGCTCGATGTCGCGGCCGATGCTGGCCGCCAGCGCCTGCGCGAACGCCGGATCGTCGACGATCACCGCGCCCTCGGTGTTGTAGGTCTCGCTGCGCGGGTCGAAGTTGTGGGTGCCGATCACGCCGACGCGGCGGTCCACCACCAGCGACTTGGCATGCAGGCCCATGCGCGCGCCCTCGCGGGTCACCGGCAGCGGCCGGTTGGCGATGCGCCGGCTCAGGTAGGACGGGCGGGTCTCGGTGCGCAGCACGCGGCGCTCGACCTGGCTGCCGTCGGCGCGATCGCCGGATGGCCCGCCACTGCCGCTGCCGAGCAGCGAACTGCGGCCGGCGGCGCTGCCGCCCAGCAGGCTGTTGCGCCCGCCGCCGGCATCGCCGCCGCTCTCGCCGCTGGCCGGCGCGGACGGCAGATCTCCCTGCAGCGGCGCCGGCAGCAGGTTGGCGTAGTCCACCGGCGCGTCCAGCGGGAACGGCTTGTACTCGTAGATGTCGAAGCCCAGCTCGCGCAGGTTGCGGCGCTTGTACTTGTAGGACAACGCGTACACCACCGGGTTGTCGGTGGCCGCCAGGCTGTTGGTGGCCACCACCACGCGTGGCGGCGGGGTGCGCTTGCGCAGGTCGCGGAAGATCTCCTGCGCCGGGTCCGACAGCACCAGGTACGGCGTCTGCAGGATGATCTCCTCGCGCGCCTCGGCGATCAGCCGGTCGAGCTTGGGCGCGGTGGAGATGGCCTTGGGGCCGTGTTCGCGGCGGTGCTTCTGCGGCAGGTCGGCGACATAGTCCACATGCCTGACCGGCAACGCCGGCAGCACGAAGGCGTTCTCCACGAAGGCCGGATCGGACGCCTCCTCGCTAACCCGCTGCACCCGCTCCGGGCGCAGGAACCGCGCCGGCGGCATCGCCGGCACGCCCTCGCGCAGCAGCAGCTTGCCCACGTCGTTGAGCCGCGCCACCGGCACGCTGCGCCGGGCCGCCCAGTAGGCGTCGAAGTTGGCGGCCATCGACCGCGCCACCGGACCGGCGACCAGCACGTCGCGGTCGCGGAAGTTGTACTCGGCGTCCCAGTCGAAATAGTCGTCCTGGTAGTTGCGCCCGCCGACCACGCCGATCGCATCGTCGATCACCAGCAGCTTGTTGTGCATGCGCTGGTTGAAGCGGCGGAAGCAGCACAGCACGCTGGCGGCGTAGTGGAAATAGTTGGGCTTGGCCAGGCCGAAGGTGGGGTTGTAGATGCGCAGCGAGAAATTCTCGTGCGCGCCGGCCAGCGCGCCGAGGATCTGCAGGTCGGAGATCGCCGAGAGCTGGTCGATCAGCACCCGCACCTGCACGCCGCGGCGCGCCGCAGCCAGCAGTTCGTCCATCACCAGCCGCGCGCTGTCGTCCTTGTCGAAGATGTAGGTCTGCAGGTCGATGCTGCGGCTGGCGCTGCGGATCAGGTTGACCCGCGCCACCAAGGCCTCTTCGCCGTGGTCGAGGATGGTGGCGTAGTGGCGCGGGGCGCCGTCGCCGGATTGGGCGAAGGCCTTGCCGGCCAGCCCGCGCAGCGGCGAGGCCAACGCGCAATGGTCGCTGCGCGTGCAATCGACCTGGCGGTCGCGCGCGGCCTCGGCGATCGCCACGGCACGGCCGTGCTGCGCCTGCGACAGGCTCGCGCAGCCACTGCCGAGCAGGAGCGCCACCACCACCAGCAACCGCATCAGCCGCGATGTCACCGAGTTCCCGCCTCGGTCAGGCGTGCGCGCAGCACGAACGTGACCCGGTCGCTCAAGGCCAGGTCCCACTTGTCCATTCCGTAACGTCCACGCAATACCGTACCGCGGCTGATGACATCGCAATCATAGCCTGGACGGGTGCATGCGGCCGGCATGACGGTCAGCGTCTCGGCGTGGCTGACCCCGCGGATGCTCAGCGTGCCGGGGATCGGTCCGCCCTTGCCCAGCACCTGCGGCGAGAACGGCTGCGAGTCGAAGGACACGGTCGGGTAGCGCGGCGCGTCGAAGAAATCCTCGCCGCGCATCCAGCCGGTGTAGCGCGGCTTGCCGGGGATTTCCACGTAGGCGGTGAACAGGCGCAGGTGCACCTGGTGGCGGCCATCGGCCAGCACGTGCACGGTGCCCTCGTAGCGCGGGAAGAAGCCTTCGATGCGCTGCCCGAAGCGGGTACGGATCTCGAACCCGAAGCGCGATTGCGCCGGGTCCAGGGCGTACTCGCCGGGCGCGAGCGGCGCAATCGCAGGCACAGACGCCACCTGCGCATGGCCGATGGCGCACAACAGACACAACGGCAGCAGCGCGGCGCACAGCGCCGGCCGCAAGGACCTGCGCAGCGGCCTCAGGGCCACCAGAACGCGGTCAACCGCGCCACGCCCGGCTCGATCGCCGCGTCGTGCGGCACCCCGAGCACGGCGACGCTGGCGGTAGGCATGCCGCGGTAGTCGCCGGACTGGCCGCTGTGCATCAGCGCCGCCAGCCGCTCCAGGCCCGGATTGTGGCCGACCAGCAACAGCCGCTCGACGTCGCGGTGGCCGTCCAGCAGGTCGGCCAGGGTGCCCGAGGTGGCCTCGTAGATGCGTGGCTCCAGACGCTGCTCGACGTAACCGGTCAGCTCCAGCACCGCCTCCAGGGTCTCGCGCGCGCGCCGCGCCGGCGAACACAGCACCCGGTCCGGCACCAGCCGCTGTTCCAGCAGCCAGCGCCCGGCCGCCTCGGCCTCGGCCAGGCCGTGCGGCGACAGCGGCCGGTCGAAATCGGCCTGGCCGGTGTCGGCCGGTTCGGCGTGGGCATGGCGCAGCAGGATCACTTCTCGCAAAACGATGGTCATCGGTCAGGCCTTCTTGAGCCACTTGAGCAACGGTTCCCAGTCCTGCTGATGGTCGCGGACCTGGACGGAGTGGTAATCGAACAGGCTGCGGCCCAGCCCCACCAGCACCACGTAGGCCTGGCTGTCGCGCAGTTGCGCCACCACCGGATAGGGCCATTCGGCGAGCATCTGCAGCGCCTGCTGGGTGGCATTGGTCCAGGGCTTGCTGCGATTGAGCACCAGCCCGACCGGCAGTTTGCGTTGATGCACCCGCGGCACCTTGGCCAGGGTGTTGAGGAAACCGACGGTGGCCTCGATGTCCAGCGCCGAGGGCATCACCGGCACCACCACCGCGTCGGCCTCGTCGAGAAAGTGCGCCAGATCCTCGGCCATGGCGCCGGCGGCGGCGTCGACGATCACCCGCTGCGCGTCGTCCGGCAGCGCCGCGCGCCAGCTGCGCTTGCGGCTGGCGTCGATCGGCAGCACCGCGCTGTCCAGGCCGGCGCGGCGTTCGGCCCAGCGGGTCGAGGAGCCTTGCGGATCGGCATCGGCCAGCACCGTGCGCTTGCCCGCCAGCGCATAGGACGCCGCCAGGTGCGTGGCGACAGTGGTCTTGCCCACGCCGCCCTTGGAGCCGGCCACCAGGATCGTCTTCATGCACGCCTCGCTTCCGGGGGAAGAGGCCGCAGCGTACACCGGCCCTCCGTCAGCCGGTAGTCAACGTGCAGCACGCCGGCCGGCGCCGGGCTTGCTATCGTGGCGGCCCCTCTCCCCCACCGACGCCATGAGCGAGCTGCAGGACCTGGTCGCGCTGATCCGCGCCAACACGCCCCTGATCGTGATCGAGACGCAGGAAGAGGCGCGCATCGTCGATCTGTTCCGGCAGGCGCTGATCCAGGTCTGGCGCGCCCTGCACCGCTGGTCGATCACCGAGGGCCTGCGCCGCATCGACCTGGACCGCGAGGACCCGCCGAGCGGGCCGCCGGACGCCAGCGCGGTGCTGCAGGCGATCAAGCAGGCCGACCAGCGCGGCATCTACCTGCTGCTCGACGTCACCCCGTACCTGGGCTACGCCAGCCACCAGCGCCTGCTGCGCGACATCGTCGAGCGCCGCCACTGCCAGCCGCATGTGCTGGTGCTGATCGGCACGCGGATCGAACTGCCACCCGAACTCGAGGCGCTGGCGACCCGCTTCAATCCGCGCCTGCCCGACGCCAACGCGCTGCTGAAGATGGTGCAGGAGGAGGCGCAGGGCTATGCGCGCGAGTTCGGCGGACGCCGGGTCGAGGTCGACGGCGACGCGGTCAAGCAGATCCTGCGCAACCTGCGCGGGCTCAGCCTGATCGATGCGCGGCGCATCGCCCGGCAACTGATCTACGCCGACGGCGCGCTCACCGCATCCGACCTGCCGCAACTGGCCAAGCTCAAGTTCGAACTGCTCAACCGCAGCGGCCACCTGCAGTACGACAACGACGCCACCCGCTTCGAGGACGTGGCCGGCGCACGCCGGCTCAAGCAGTGGATCGCGCAGCGCCGCGCGGTGTTCGCCGGTACCGCGCCGCCGGGGCTGGACCCGCCCAAGGGCGTGCTGCTGCTCGGCGTGCAGGGCTGCGGCAAGTCGATGCTGGCCAAGGCCACCGCGGCCGGGTTCGGCGTGCCGCTGCTGCGCCTGGACATGGGTGCGCTGTACGCCAAGTACCACGGCGAGACCGAGAAGAACCTGCGCGACGCGCTGGCCGCGGTCGAGCAACTGGCGCCGTGCGTGCTGTGGATGGACGAAATCGAAAAAGGCCTGGCCAGCGGCGGCGAGGACGGCGGCGTGTCGCGGCGCGTGCTCGGCACGCTGCTGACCTGGATGGCCGAACGCGGCAACGCCGACGGCAGCGCCGGCGTGTTCATCGTCGCCACCGCCAACCAAGTGCACGAGCTGCCGGCGGAACTGCTGCGCAAGGGCCGCTTCGACGAGATCTTCTTCGTCGACCTGCCCGATGCGCAGGCCCGGGTGGAGCTGTTGCGTCTGCACCTGACCCGGCGACAGCTGCATGCGGATGCGTTTGCGCTGCCGGCGCTGGCTGCTACCGCGGACGGGTTCTCCGGTGCGGAAATCGAGCAGGCGATCGTCTCCGGGCTGTATGCCGCGCACGCCGAACAGCGACCGCTGGACACCGAGCTGCTGATGCAGGAGATCCGCAATACCCGACCGCTGTCGGTCCTGATGGCCGAACAGGTGCAGGCGCTGCGCAGCTGGGCCAGCGGGCGCACGGTGCCGGCGGATTAGCTGCGGGCGGCGGGCGAGATCAGGCGATGCCGCTGTACGAGGCTGCGCCCGACCCTCACCCCAACCCCTCTCCCGGGGGGAGAGGGGCTTATGCTTCTCCTTCTCCCCCCGGGAGAAGGTGCCCCGAAGGGGCGGGATGAGGGTACGGACGCGCGCGCAATGCAGACCGAGGCGCCGCCTTCAGCCCCGACACCTTGCAGCGAGACACGACATCGCCGCTACCGCAACGCCCCCAGCAACCACGCCCACGTCGGCAAGGTGACCAGCGACAGCAGGATGCCGTAGCCGACCAGGGCGGCGGCCAGGCGCGGCGCCAGGCGATGCGAGATCGCCAGCAGCGCGGCGGTGATCATGGTCGGCATCGCCGATTCCAGCACGTTGGCCTGCAGCGCCTGCCCGCGCAGGCCCAGCGCCCACGACAGCGGCCAGGCCAGGGCCGGCAGCACCAGCAGCTTCAACAGCAGGCCGGCGGCCAACGGCGCCAGTTCCTCGCGCGGCAGCCGCAACTGGATCGAGAACCCCACCGCCAGCATCACCAGCGGCAGCATCGCGTCGGCCAGGTGCTGCAGACCGGAGGCGATCCACGCCGGCGGCTGCGCCGGCATCAGGGTCAGCGCGAACAGCAGCGCCCACAGCGGCGGGAACCGCGCCATGCGCAACACCGTCTGCCGCGGTGACGGCGGCGCCTCGCCGCTGTAGCGCGCCAGTACGTACAGGCCGAAGCTGGACAGCAGCACGAAGGTGCCGAACTGATCGTAGACCACCGCATACGGCAAGGCCGCCTCGCCGAGCAGCGCGCGCACCATCGGGTAGCCGATGAAGCTGGAATTGCCCAGCGCCACGCACAGCAGCAGCACCGCCTGCTGGTCGCGGCGCAGCCGCAACGGCCCGCGCAAGGCCAGCATCGCCAGCGCGCTCACGCCGGTCAGCAGCCACGGCGTCAGCATCAATCCGAGCAGTTCCAGGTTGAACTGCAGGCGCGGCACGTAGATCAGCACCGAGGCGGGCAGGCACAGGTACAGCACCACCCCGTTGAGCACCTCGGTGGTGTTGGCCGGCAGGACGCGCTGGCGCGCGAACAGCTTGCCGAGCGCGAGCATGACCAACATCAGGGCGAACGCATCGAAAGCCATCGGCACAGCACGACATCAGCGGGTACGCGGCATCATCGCATGGCATGCGCGCGTGGGCCGTCGAGGCGTCGCGCAGGGCGGGCGACCCAGGCCCCGGCGGCGGCCTGGCCACACGCTGGCCGGCAACGACAGGCAGGGATCCGGCGCGAGTAGCCGGAGCAGCGACTCGGGCGGCGACCGACACGTCCCGCACGCGGCATCTTTATGCGGCCGCTGCCGATGCCACGCCGACCTCGCGTCCAACGGCCGGCCGCATGTCCCTGCAGGAGCGATGACGCCGTCTCCAGCGCCATCAACCACGAGACGCGCCATGGAGCGCTGGGCGTGGACATCCATAGATGCAAGCAGCGGCTTCAGCCGCGACCGGCGCCTAACGCGATCTGCATCCTGCGAGCGCCGATGCAGCCACCGAAGCCGCGCCTACCTTGCGCTTCGCGGCAGGCGGGCTCTCCATGCGGGAGTCAACTTTCATGCAGAGGCGACCCGCGAAGCGGCACGCTTTTCGATGGCGCCATGCGTCGGGACTGAAGTCCCTCCCACACTGCACCCGGCGAACTCGCCGCAAGCCCCTGTGGGAGCGACAACACGTTGCCCTGTACGATCGGCCACGACCAGCGCCAAGGATTGCGCCGGTCGCGCCGCGCTCCTTGCACGCGCGTGTCTCAGGGCCAGGCCGGCGGCGCTGCCTTCCAGGCGGCCTGCACCTCGGCCAGGGTGGCGCGCTCGTCGTCGCGCCAGGTCGGCAGCAACGCGGCGAAATCGGCGCCGGCGCCCCATTTGTCCGGCCAGGTGCGCGCCGCCGCGGCGTACCACTTCACCGCCTCGTCCTTGCGCCGCAACCGCCACAAGGCCAGCGCCAGGGTCGGCGGGAGCCAATCCGGCGCTGCCGGGCGGCCGTTGACCAGGGCGCTCCACTCGCTCAACGCGCGCCCCGGGTCGCCGGCGCGCAGCAGGTCCCACCCGTAGTTCCATTGCACCTGGCGCCGCTGCATGCCGGCGGGCAGTCCATGCAGCGCCGCCTGGTACAGCTGTTCGCCCAGTTCGCGGCGGCCGCCGGCCATGGCGATGCCGGCCAGCTGCGCACGCGCCTCGTGGGCGTCGGGATTGCGCTGCACGGTGCTGGCCAGGCGATCGACCAGGGCATCGCCGCTGCCGGCGATGGCGGTCACCGGACGCGTGGTGCTGCGGTCTTCGTCGAAATAGAACTCTTTGGGTGCCGGCAATGCCTGCGCCCGCACGGTGGCCGCGGTGGCCAGACCGATGCAGGCCAGCATCGCGGCCACTGCGTATGTGTATGCCTTCACTGCTGCAATCCCCTGGAGTGATCCCCTCACCCGGGTCCCATCCTACCCCGCCCGCGCCGGCACGGACGAGAACGAGCGCAAAAATCGCCACTGATACAATCGGGGCGATCGCGCGCGGCAGGCGCTGCGCGCCCGCCAGCCTTCCATCTCCGGGCAAGCCATGAACCGCATCGCCGATCCGCGTCCGTCGTCCTCCCTTGCCGCCGCGACCACCGACGGCGTGGATACCGGCTATACGCTGGAAGACAAGTACACCCGCACCGACGGCCGCATCTACCTGTCCGGCGTGCAGGCGCTGGTACGGCTGCCGCTGATGCAGCAACTGCGCGACCGCGCCGCCGGACTGAACACCGGCGGCTTCGTCAGCGGCTACCGTGGCAGCCCGCTGGGCGGTTTCGACCTGGAACTGTGGCGCGCGCGCAAGCATCTGGACGCAGCCAAGGTGGTGTTCAAGCCCGGGCTCAACGAGGATCTGGGCGCGACCATGGTCTGGGGCACGCAGCAGACCAACCTGTTCCCCGGCGCACGCGTGGATGGCGTGTACGCCATGTGGTACGGCAAGGGCCCCGGCGTGGACCGCTGCGGGGACGTGTTCAAGCACGGCAACGCCGCCGGCACCGCGCGCCACGGCGGCGTGCTGGCGCTGGCCGCCGACGACCACGCCTGCCGCAGCTCGACCCTGCCGCACGGCTCGGAGGACGAGTTCGTCAGCGCGATGATGCCGGTGCTCAATCCGGCCGGGGTGCAGGACATCCTCGACATGGGCCTGCTCGGCTGGGCGATGAGCCGCTACACCGGGCGCTGGATCGGCTTCAAGACCATCGCCGAGACGGTGGAATCGTCGGCCTCGGTGGAAGTTGACCCGTTCGCGCGGCAGATCGTGCTGCCGGAGGATTTCGACCTGCCGCCGGGCGGTCTCAACATCCGCTGGCCGGATCCGCCGCTGGACCAGGAAATGCGCCTGCATCGTTATGCCGTGCGTGCGGCGCAGGCCTTCGCCCGCGCCAACGGCATCGACCGCACGGTGATGGACGCGCCGCAGGCGCGGCTGGGCATCGTCACCACCGGCAAGAGCTACCTGGACGTGCTGCAGGCGCTGGAATACCTGGGCCTGGACGCGGACGCCTGCGCGCGCATCGGCATCCGCGTGTACAAGGTCGGCATGACTTGGCCGCTGGAGCCGCTGGGCATCGCCGCGTTCGCGCGCGGGCTGCAGGACATCGTCGTGGTGGAGGAGAAGAAGGCCTTCATCGAGCGGCAGATGAAGGAACAGTTCTACAACTGGCCGGCCAGCGCCGGCCCGCGCCCGAGCATCGTCGGCAAGTACGACGAGGCCGGCGAATGGATTCTGCCGTCCACCGGCGAGCTGACTCCGGCCACCATCGCCGGGGTGATCGGCAAGCGCATCCTGCGCCTGACCCAGGCCACGGCGCTCGACACCGACTCGATCGAACAGCGGCTGCGCTGGATGGAGGCCAAGGAAGCGGAGATGGCGTTGCCGCGTGCCAACTTCCCGCGCGTGCCGCACTACTGCTCCGGCTGCCCGCACAACACCTCCACGGTGGTGCCGGAGGACTCGCGCGCGCTCGGCGGCATCGGCTGCCACTACATGGTGACGTGGATGGACCGCGCCACCGACACCTTCACCCACATGGGCGGCGAAGGCGTCACCTGGGCCGGCCAGGCGCCGTTCACCGACACCCCGCACGTGTTCCAGAACCTGGGCGACGGCACTTATTTCCACAGCGGCTCGCTGGCGATCCGCCAGTCGATCGCCGCCGGCGTCAACATCACCTACAAAATCCTCTACAACGACGCGGTGGCGATGACCGGCGGACAGCCGGTGGACGGCACCCTCAGCGTGCCGGACATCGCCCGGCAGATGCGCGCCGAAGGCGTGCACACCATCGCCCTGGTCAGCGACGACATCGGCAAGTGGACGCGGCGCCGGGAGCTGTTCCCCAGCGACGTGGACTTCCACGACCGCGGCGAACTGGACGCGGTGCAGCGGCGCCTGCGCGAGGTCAAGGGCACCAGCGTGCTGATCTACGACCAGACCTGCGCCACCGAGAAGCGGCGCCGGCGCAAGCGCGGCAAGCTGGCCGATCCGCCCAAGCGCGTGCTGGTCAATTCGCTGGTCTGCGAAGGCTGCGGCGATTGCGGCGAGAAGAGCTTCTGCGTGTCGGTGCTGCCCAAGGAGACCGAATACGGACGCAAGCGCCAGATCGACCAGTCCAACTGCAACAAGGACTACTCCTGCGTGTCCGGGTTCTGCCCCAGCTTCGTCACCGTGCACGGCGGGCAGCCGCGCAAGGGCCGCAAGGCCGACGCCGCGGCACTGCTGGAGCAACTACCGGCGCCGACCTTCCGCAGCGACCTGAGCCAGCCCTGGAACATCCTCATCACCGGCGTCGGCGGCACCGGCGTGGTCACCATCGGCGCGCTGCTGGGCATGGCCGGACACCTGGAGGGCAAGGGCGCCAGCGTGCTCGACCAGACCGGCTTGGCGCAGAAGGGCGGCGCGGTCACCACGCATATCCGCCTGGCACGACAGCCCGAAGACCTGCACGCGGTGCGCATCGCCGCCGGCGAGGCGGACCTGGTGCTGGGTTGCGACATGGTGGTGGTCAACGACTACTGGGCGCTGTCCAAGGTGCGCGGCGACCGCTCGCAGGTAGTGCTGAACACCTACGAGGCGATGCCCGGCACTTTCACCACGCATGCCGACATGCAGTTCCCCGCCGCCGAGATCATTGCCGGCGTGCGCCTGGCACTGGGCGGGCGCGATCCACTGCTGCTTGACGCCACGCAGCTGGCCACCGCGCTGCTCGGCGACGCCATCGCCAGCAACCTGTTCATGCTCGGCTACGCCTGGCAGCAGGGGCTGGTGCCGCTATCGCATGCCGCGCTGATGCGCGCGATCGAACTCAACGGCGCAGCCGTGGCGATGAACCAGCAGGCCTTCGCCTGGGGCCGCCTGGCGGCACTGGACCTGCCGGCGGTACGGCGTGCCGCCGGCCTCACCGATCCTGCCGCGGACGAGCGCGAACGCCACGCCTTGGGCCTGCAGCAGCTGCCGCCGGGCGAGTGGGAAGGCCACGAAGCCGGCGCCAGCGCCGCGCCGCGCAATCCATCCAATCCACGTCCGGCGCGCGAACTGCCGGCTGGCGCCGACAGCAGCGAGGCCGGGTACGCGTCGCTGGACGACAGCCGCCTGTCGCGCTCGCTGCACGAGCTGATCGCACGTCGCCATGCCTTCCTGGTCGACTACCAGGACGCCGCCTACGCCGCGCGCTACACCGCGCTGGTGGAGCGCGTGCGCGCCGCCGAGCAGCGCGTGGCCCCGGCCTCGACCGCGCTCACCGAAGCGGTGGCGCGCTACGCGTTCAAGCTGATGGCCTACAAGGACGAATACGAAGTGGCGCGGCTGTACACCAGCGGCGCGTTCGCGCAGCAGTTGCAGACGCAGTTCGAAGGCGACTACCGCGTGCGCTTCCACCTGGCGCCGCCGCTGCTGGCGAGCAAGGATGAGCAAGGTCGGCTGCGCAAGCGCGAGTACGGCCCATGGATGTTCACCGCGTTCAAGTGGCTGGCCAAGCTGCGCGGCCTGCGTGGCGGCACCTTCGACGTGTTCGGCTACAGCGCTGAGCGGCGCGGCGAACGGCAGCTGATCGTGGACTACGTCGCCACCGTGGACGAACTGCTGCAGCGGCTGCAGGCGGACAACCTGGCGCTGGCGGTGCAGATCGCCAGTATCCCGGAGCACATCCGCGGCTACGGCCACGTCAAGGAAGCGCACCTGCACGACGCCAAGCAGCGCGAAGCGCGGCTGCTGGCGACCTGGCGCAATCCGAAAGCGCTGCATATCGTGCAGGCGGCCTGAGCGGGAGGCGCAGCGCCGCCACCGTGAGGCGGCGGCGCAGCAGCGGCATCGAAGGCGACTGATGGAACGCAGCGCGGCCCAAGCCGCGCCTGCAACGCTGCCGCGATCCCTGGTGCATCTGCGTCTGCCGTAGGCGCGGCATCGGCCGCGATCTGAAGTCCATCAGGACGCAGGCCTGCCGCCTCGCCCAGGGTGGCTCGCTGCGGACCGCCACCACCCGAACCTTGCGCGGATCGCCATCGGTCCACGCTCGCACCATCATCGAAGGAGCATCGCGTGAAGCTGGGCAGACTCGCATGTGTGGCGCTGGTGGGCGCCCTTCTGCTTTTCTACCTGCTGGCAGAGCATGCCGGCCCCTGGATCATGCCGCGGTTCATCACGATCCGTGTCGTGGCGGGACCCGATCGGCCGCTCTCGGGTGCGAGGATTCGCGTCCTGCAGGACGTGTGGTCGATCCCGTGCCTGAGCTACATGGGGATCTCCGGCGCGAGTTGCTCATCGGGCAAATGGACGGTCTTCCATGGCCGCCTGGATCGCAACGGCGAAGCGCGGGTGTTGGTCTTCCAGGCAGCCGGGCTGCGGGCCGACTCGTATATCGCCTGCATCGATGGGAACCAGTACGAGGGCTACTTCGCGTACACCGATTGGCCGGAGCAGCAGGACGTGCAGCGTCTCACCCTGGACTACAAGCGCCTGGAGCAGCAACGAACAGGTTGCATGAACGGCTATGGAGAAGAACGGCTGGCGGCTCCGGCCTGGTGGGACGCCGCCTTGAAGGAAGACGCGGAAGCGGAGGCGCAAGCCAAGGCTGAGGCGCAGGCGGATGCGCAGGAGGACGATCCGTTGCAACCGACGGTTCAAGAACTTCCAGATCGTTCGCCGACGTCGGACAGTCTGTAGGGGTAAGGCCGTAGGAGCGGCTTCAGCCGCAACCTGCCAGGTCACCAGGCCACGATGCGGCCGATGCAAGCGAATTCCACGCGCCAGCAACATGCAACCGGATCCCGGCCGGTCGCGATGGTGTCGATGACGGAAGGGACTGCGCGTCGGGACTCAAGTCCCTCCCACATGGTTGCTTCCGTATACTCCGCATACGACACAGCGGCCCCAGGCAAGCGGCCGCTGTGTCGTATCAAGACGCGATTGGGTCGAGTGCCACTGCCACGTGACAACTCGACCGAATGGCACTCAACTCAACGAACGTTGAAATCAGACCCGCGGATCGGGCGGGTTGCCGTGGCCGGGACGATCGTAGCGATCGGAATCGAAGGCTTCGCGCACGGCCGCCTTGGCCTGCGCCCAGCTCAACCGCGAGCGGTCCTTGACGCGTTCCCAGCCGCTTTCCAGATCCGACTCCAGGCGATCGTCCCAGACGCGGTCACGGTAGCGGCTGCGCGCCTGCACGCCGTAGCGGTAGGCCGGGCGGTAGTCGTCGTAGCTGCTGTCGGTCCCACGGTAGTCCACGGTGTCGAAGCGATCAGCGTAGTAGCGGTCGCTGTCCTCGTAGGTGCGGTAGGTGGCATCGGCGCGCTGCCAGGAATCGCGCGCCGCCAGCCGCGCCTCGTCCCACTCCAGGCGCGAGTCGCCACGGCGCGTGCCCCAGTCGTGCGACAGCTCGCGCTCGTGGTCCTCCCAGCTGCGCGACGGATCCTGCTCGCGTGCCTGCAGGCCCAGCCCGTAGGCGGCGGCGTAGTCGCGGTCGTAGTCGTAATCGGCCTTGACGTAGTCGCGGTTGCGGTATTCCTCGCGCCAGTAGGCATCCTCGCCGGTGGGGTCGATGCGCTCGGCCACGCCCTTGCCCGCCGCCGCGCCAGCGACCACGCCGACCGCCGCGCCGATCAGGGTGCCGAGCGGGCCGAACACGGTGCCGGCCAGCGCGCCCGCGGCCACGCCGCCAGCGGTGCCGCCGATACCGACGCCGACCGGATGCGAGCCCGGGGTGCCGGAGATCGGGTCGCGATTGAGATCGCGGGATTCGTCGTTGCTATGCATGGGAACGCTCCGTCGCAGAAGAAAGGTGCCGGCCGTTGCTGGTTTGCAGCGGCCGGTGTCGGCGCACAGTCGCAAGCCGGCGGTGAATCGGCCGTGGCATTGCAGTGAACCCGCCATGAGGGAGCCAGTGCGTCTTCGTCACCCGGACGCAACGCATGGGCGTCAGGTCGATGGCCTCAGCGTTGCGGAGCTTGGCAGGCAACGCCCTGCGGCAAGGTGGCAGCGGTTAGTGAAGTGCCACCGTGCAGACACGTGGCGATGACATTGCTGACGCACTCAGATTGGCAGCGTCACTACACTGCATAGCGCCGCGGCGACGTTCGTACTGCCGTACTGTCGCAGCCGTATTGCACGCATGCCGCGAGGCGTTGCGACAGAGGAAACGAGCGGCGTGCGCATGCCATCATGGATGCGTGACGACACGCGTGTACGACGCACGCTAGCGTCGCACACCCGCCAGCCGCGCCGTCGCGCTCAGCCGCGCTTAGACGCGCCGCCAGACCAGGCAGCGATTGTTGGCTGGCATCGCCACGTCCTCCTGCAACGCCAGGCCCTGCGCCTGCGCCAGCGCGTCCACCGCCTCGGCATCGCGAATGCCGCTGGCCGGGTCGCGCGCCTTCAGCCACGCATCGAAGTCGCGATTGCTGTCGCTGGTGAAGGCGCCGCCGTAATTGAACGGACCGTACACCACCAGCATGCCGTCGGCGCTGGTTGCCAGCAGGTGGCCGACGCCAGCGAAGAAGGCCTGCACCGCCTCCCAGCCCATGATGTGCAAGGTGTTGGAAGTGAACACCGCATCGTAGCCGGTGTGGGGCCACGGCCCTTCGCGCACGTCCAGCGCCAGGGGCGGCGGCGTGTTCGGCAGGCCCGCCGACTCCAGCCACTGCGCGATGCCGGGCAGGTGCTCGGCGCGCTCGCTGCATTGCCAAGTCAGCTGCGGCAGCGCCGCGGCGAAGTGCACCGCGTGCTGGCCAGTGCCGCTGCCGATCTCCAGCACGCGGCGGCGGTCGGCGAACTGCCGCTGCAGCACTTGCAGGATCGGATCGCGGTTGCGGTCGCAAGAGGGGGCGTAGGGTCGATCGCTCATCGTGTCGTGCACCTGTCTGCGCTGGGCCATGCCGCGGCGCCACGCAACGGCGCAAGCGGCGGCGACAGCCGGCTTATCCGCGCGAGCGCACGAAGATGCGCTTGCCGCCGCCTTCGTTGCCGCGCTCCTCCAGTTCGAAGTGCGCCGACAGCCGGCGCAGCAGGTCGCTGAGTTTCTTGTGCCCGTACAGGCGCGGATCGAAATCCGGGCGTACCTTGTTCAGATAGCTGCCGACGCTGCCGAGTCCGGCCCAGCCCTGGTCGTCGGAGGCTTCCTCGATGGCCTGGCGCAGCAGCGTCAGCGGCGCCGGCTTGGTCTCGGCCACGGCCGGCGCCGGCTCCGGTTTGGCCGGCGTCGCGGCCGGCTTCTTGCGGCCCTTGGCCGCCGGCTTGGCTGCGGCAGCGGGCTTGGTTGGCTCGGCGGCGCTGGCCTCGCTGCGCAGCACTTCGGTGTAGATGAACTTGTCGCAGGCCTGCACGAACGCGTCCGGGGTCTTGCGCTCGCCGAAGCCGTACACGGTCGGCCCTTCCTCGCGCAGGCGCTGCGCCAGGCGAGTGAAGTCGCTGTCGCTGGAAACCAGGCAGAAGCCGTCGAAGCGGCCGGTGTAGAGCAGGTCCATCGCGTCGATGATCAGCGAGCTGTCGGTGGCGTTCTTGCCGCTGGTGTAGGCGAACTGCTGCACCGGGCTGATCGAGTGCTTCAGCAGCGCCTGCTTCCACTGGGTCATGCGCGTGCTGGTGAAATCGCCGTAGATGCGCTTGACGCTGGCCAGGCCGTACTTGGCGACCTCGGCGAGCAGGCCTTCGATCACCGACGGCTGCGCGTTGTCGGCGTCGATCAGCACCGCCAGCCGTGGCTGGTCGTCGTCGCTGTCGGAACGATGGCGGGTTTTCATGGCGAAGTACCTGGCAGAGAACGGAGACGAAGGCGGCCACAAGGCAGCGGCCGCCACTGTGCCACCGCCGCGCGACAACGGCCAGTCGCGGCGCGCAGTACGCCGGTCAGTCCTGCGCCGTTGCCGGCACCGCTGCCGGCAACGGCGGCAGGTCCAGGTGCCGGCGGAAGAAGCGCGCGATCACCCGCAGCGCCTGCTGGCTCTCCGGCAATGCGGTGTTCAGGTGGAAAGCGTGGCCCATGCCATCCCACACGTGCAGGTCGGCCTCACGACCCAGATCGACCAACCGTGTATGGGTGTAGGCGACATTGCTCAACTCCGCCGCGCGCGTGCCGGTGATGAACAGCAGCGGCGGGAACTGCGCCAGCACCGCATCGGAGAACACCGGCGACACCAGCGCATCGTGGAAGTCCTCGCCTTCGCCGTAGTACAGGTCCTCCATGATCGGCAGCGCCCCCTGCGCGTCGGGCAACGGCGCGTCGTTCACCGCCGCCACCACGTAGCGCGAATCGCCGCGGTAGCGCGCGTCGCCGCCGGCGCAGAACATGCCCGCCGCCGCCGGCATCGGCAATTTCTCCTTGGCGAACCAGGCCAGCGACTCGCCGGTCAGCACGCCGCCGGCCGAGCAGCCGAACAGGCCGATGTGTTGCGACGCGTAGCGCTTGAGCGCGGCGCGGTAGACCGTGGCCACGTCTTCGCTGGCGGCAGGAAAGTGGTGTTCCGGGCCTTGCCGGTAGTCGACGCTGACCACGGTGACGCCGGTCATCGCCGCCACGGGAATCGCCTCCATCATCCCGAACGAGGCCGCGCTGCCCATCACGAAGCTGCCGCCGTGCAGTTCGATCAGCAGCCGCTGGCGCTGCGCCGGCGATGCATCGCGCGGCTGCACCAAGGTCACCGGCACGCCGTCCCAGGTAGTGCGCTGCAGCGTCACCCCATAGCGTTCGCGCAGGGGTTCCACCACGGTCTTCGCCCAGGCTTCCGTCTCGGCGCGGATGCGCGGCAGTTCGCGGCGCAGCGTGGCGTGGTCCATCTTCCCCAGCGGATCGCCGTGCGCCATGTCCTTGCGCGCAGCCGCCTGCGCCTGCGGGCTGAGGAAGGGCGACAACGGCAGATCGAACGCCGGCATGTGCCGCACCCCATCCTGCGGCGCATCGGCCGCGGCCTGCAGGGCCGACGGGAGCAGCCCCGCGATCAGCGCCAGCAGGCGCACTCCTTGCTTGTACTTCGCTCCGCTCACGTCCACCTGCCCTCCACGGCATCGATCGATCGGCGAGGATACCGGGACAGCACGGGCGCGACTTTGCACGATCCCGCCGTTTCGCCGATGCGGCGCTATCTGCGTGCCGGCAAGGCCTCGTAGGCCTGGCGTACTGCCGCCTCGCCGTAGCGGCGCTCCAGCCGGCGCACGATGAAGTGGCCGCGCGCCATCGCCTGGAAGTGCGAGATGAACACCGTGTTGAGCAGCGCGCCGCTGGCTGCGCCGACCAGCGGCACCGCCTGTGCCGCCAGCTTCTCGCTGACCGTGACCGAGAACTTGGCGGCGATGCGCGACAGCAGCGACACCAGCACCGGCGCGCCCTTGCTGCCCAGGCCATGCGCGGCGATGTACTGCGCCGCGGCGCTGAGTTGTTGCGCCATCGCCGCGCGCACCGCGAAATAGCCCGATTCGCTGCCGTCGTCGCGTTGGCTGCGGCCGCCGTGCGCCAGCACCTCCAGGCAGGCCAGGGCGGTGGCCGGATCGTCCAGGCGCTCGCCTTCGGCGCGGGCGATGTCGGCGATCGAACGCAGCATCAAGGTGGTGGTCAGCGGCAGTTCCACCACCAGCCCGGGCAAGCCGAAGAAGCCGCCGGCGGCGCCGGTCGCCGCCACCGCGGCCCCGTGCAGGCGCGGCCGCGCCCGTTCCGGTGCCTGCGTCCGCAAGGTCAGCAGTGCAGAGCGCAGCGCCACACGCAGCGCGCGCTGGCTGACCGCATCGATGCGCGAGGACAGCATCTTCGGCATGCGCTTGCTGATCAACGCCTCGATCGGCGCGCCCACCGTATTGGCGATCTTGGCCGCCAGGCCGGGGTGTTCCAGCAGCGCACGCGCCTGGGCCAGGTCGCGGTGGTCGGCGGCATCCATCACGGGGACGGGCAGTAGCGAGGTCATGGCCGAGGCTCGTGGCGAAGGAGGCGACAGCATGCACCGGGCGGCGGCGGCATGGTGTCGAGGGCCGATGACCGCGGCAGGACATTCAGGAATCGGCGGAACATCCCCGCTAGATCCGCTCCAGCACGCGCTGGTGGGTGCGCGGCCCGAACCGGCCCACCACCGCGGCGGCCAGCAGCAGGCTGGCGGCAATGAAGCCCAGCACACCGCGGTGGCCGGTGCGGTCCAGCAGCATGCCGATCAGCAGACTGCTGGCGGCGGTGGACAAGCGGCTGAAGGAATAGCAGAAACCCACCGCGCGGGCGCGCAGCGCAGTGGGGAACAGCTCGGCCTGGTAGCCGTGGTAGGCGAAGCTCATCCAGGCATTACAAAAGGTGACCGCCGCGCCGCAGGCGACCAGCAGCAGCGGCTGCTGCTGCCAGGCGAACAGCAGGCCGAACAGCACCGCACCCAGCGCCGATACCACCACCTGCCACTTGTTCTCCCAACGCTGCGCCACGCCCATCAGCAGCAGCGGCGCAAGCGGATACGCCAGCGAGATGGCGAAGGCGTAGCCGAGGCCGTGCACGCTGTCGGCGCCCTGCCGCGCCAGCAGCGCCGGCAGCCAGTTGCCGAAGCCGAAGAAACCGATCGCCTGGAAGATGTGGAAGCTCACCAGCATCGCCATGCGGCGCCGGTACGGGGCCTGCCACAGCGCGGACAGCGGCGGCGTCGGCACGGCCGGCACCGACGTCGGCTCCGGCGCCGGCAACGGCCGCCCCAGGTCGGCGGCGCAGCGCGCCTCCAGCCGCTGCAGCACCGCGTCGGCCTCGGCGTGGCGGCCCTGCGTGGCCAGCCAGCGCGGCGATTCCGGCAGGCGGCTGCGCAGCCACCACACCGCCAGCGCGAAGCCGCCGCTGAGCAGTGCCACCCAGCGCCAGCCGCTCATCCCCAGCGGCGCGTGCGGCACCAGCGCCCAGGCGCTCAACGCCACCGCCGGCACCGCCAGGAACTGCACGCAGAACGCCAGCGCGAACGCCGCCCCACGCATCTGCCGCGGCACCATTTCCGACAGATAGGTGTCGATGGTGACCAATTCGATGCCCAGGCCGATGCCGACCACGCCGCGCCACAGGATCACCCCCAGCCCGCTGTGCTGCAGGCCCATCGCCACGGTGGCCGCGCTGTACCAGAGCAGGGCGAAGGAAAACACCGCGCGGCGCCCGAAACGATCGACCAGCGGGCTGAGCAGGCTCGCGCCGAGGAACAGGCCCAGGAACGTCGCCGACGCGAACGCGGCCTGGTCGGCGATGCCGAACACACCGGCCGCGCCCTCGGCGAACAGGCCGTCGCGCAGCAGGCCGGGGCTGAGGTAGGCGGTCTGGAACAGGTCGTACAGTTCGAAGAAGCCGCCCAGCGCCAGCAGCGCGACCAGGCGCCACAGGGTTCGGGTGGGCGGCAGGCGTTCCAGGCGCGCCGCCACCAGGGCGACGGGATCGGAAGCGGCAACGGCGGCATCGCGCATGCGGGCAGGTCCTGGGGGAGGAAACGCGCCGCCGCATGCTGCCCGATCCGCGTGCACGCGCGCCACCGCGTCAGGCGAAAACTGCCGACCGCGCCGGATCGGCGTTCAGCCGGGGGTCGGCTTCGGCGCTGCCGGTCGCCGCGGGTGCCGGCAGCGCGTCAGCGCAGGAACAGGATGTCCAGGTCGCGCTCGGGCACGAAGTCGCGCTGGCGGAACTCGAAGGTCAACGCATCGGTGCGCTGCAGTTCGCCGTCGAAGCACAGACTGAGGAGGTCGCCGGGCGCGCGCTTCTTCAGGGTCAGGTGGAAGTCCTGGATCGGCCCCTTCCAGTTGGCGCCGGTGCGCAGCACGTAGCGCAGGTTGCCCCATGCCAGGCCGTCGGCGCCGGCGCGGCGGCGCATGCGCTGCTGCATGGCGGCGTCCAGGCAGGTGCTTTTGGCGTATTCGCCGATCAGGTCGCTGACCGGCATCGGCACGCCGGTGGCGACGCTGGGCACATAGCTGTGGCGGATCGCCACCGCGTCGCCTGCCGGGAAGCGCTGCTGCCAGACGAAGTACTCGCTGAGGGTGAAACGCGGCTGCCCGTCCGCATCGAGCCAGCGTGCCGGCAGCGGCTTGCGGCCGGCTGGGAGGGTGCCGCTCTCGACGTACGCGGCCAGGTCGTCGGGCGTCCAGCCGCTGGCCGCCCACGCGCGCGAGATGTCGCTGGCGTCCAGCTTCGCCACCAGCCGGCGCTCGGTACGCACCGGCTTGCCGTCCACCCACAGCTTGAAGTCGGTGAGCGTGCTGTGGTCGGCCATGCCGAAGTACATCGGCGGCATCGGGAAGGCGATCGGCACCAGCAGGTCACGCGTGCTGGTGTTGGTGAACACGTAGTCCACCTGCACCCGATCCTCGCTGATGAACAGGTCTTCCTTGCTCATGCGGATGTCCGGCTGGCGGATCAGCTCGATCGAACCATTGGCGTCGCCGATGCTGCTGTCGTTGGCGAAGGCGGCAGCGGCGAACAGCAAGGGCGACAGCAACAGGGGCAGCAGGCGGCGCGGCGAGAGGGTGGCGGTCATGGGCATCGGGGGAATCGGCGAGAGACGGCGCCGCGGCCGCAGCGCGGCACCGGCGAACGGGCGGGCGTCATGGTAACCGCGGCGGCATGGCCTGCCGCATCGCACCCCGCCACCGCCTTTGCTACGGTAGCCGGCGCCGCCACGGGGGGAAGGCCATCGCCATGTTCAGAGCATTCGCAGCGCTGGCGCTGCTGGCATCCGCCGGGCTGGCCGCGGCGCAGGCGCCGGGCACGCGCAGCTACGCCAACCCGATCGACCTGGATTACCGCTACAACTTCAAACAACTCAACGACGGCCTCTCCTACCGCACCGGCGCCGACCCGGTGTTCGTGCGCTTCGGCGATGCCTACTACCTGTTCCAGACCCTGGCCGACGGCTACTGGCGCTCCAGCAACCTGCTCGACTGGCAGTTCGTCACGCCCAGCCGCTGGCCGTTCGAGAGCATCGTCGCGCCGGCGGTGGTCGCCGACGGCGACCGCCTGGTGATCATGCAGTCGGCCTTCGAACCGCGCCCGCTGCTGCAGACCCGCGACCCGGCCAGCGGCACGCTCGACTTCCTGACCCGGCTGCTGCCCAAGCTGCCGCGCGCCCAGCCGATCGGCACCGAGATGAAGGGCCGCCCGCTCAGCGACGTGCCGCCCGGTCCCTGGGACCCGGACCTGTTCATCGACGACGACGGCCAGTGGTATCTGTACTGGGGTTCGTCGGACCGCTACCCGCTGTACGGCATCGCCATGGATCCCAGCGCGCAGGGATTCGCCTTCCGCGGCACGCCGACGCCGCTGCTTGCGCTGGATCCGGCGCAGCACGGCTGGGAGCGCTTCGGCCCCGACCACCGCGGCGCCCGCTTCCCCGACGGCAGCCCGATCGGCAGCTTCCTGGAAGGCGCGTGGATGACCAAGACCGGCGGCCACTACTACCTGCAGTACGGCGCGCCCGGCAGCGAATACAACGCCTACGCCAACGGCGTGTACGTCGGCGAGCACCCACTCGGCCCGTTCGTCTATGCGGCGTACAACCCGGTGGCGTACAAGCCCGGCGGTTTCATGCAGGGCGCCGGCCACGGTTCCACCTTCCAGGACGCGCACGGCAACTGGTGGAACAGCGGCACCGCCTGGATCGGCGCCAACTGGACCTTCGAACGGCGCATCGTGCTGTTCCCCGCCGCGTTCGCCGCCGATGGGCAGATGCGGGTGTCCACCCGCTTCGGCGATTTCCCGCATTGGATGCCGGAGGGGCCGGTGGCCGACCCGGAGGCGCTGTTCACCGGCTGGATGCTGCTGTCCTACCGCAAGCCGGCCACCGCCTCGTCCACCCTGGACGGCTTCGACGCCGACCGCGCTACCGACGAGGACCCGCGCAGCTACTGGGTGGCCGCGCGCAACGCGCCAGGCGAAACTCTCACCGTCGACCTGGGCGGGGAGCGCAGCGTGCGTGCGGTGCAGGTCAACTTCGCCGACTACCGCGCCGGCCGCTACGGCGATGCGCCGGACATCTACACCGCGTTCCGGCTGCAGCACTCGCGCGACGGCCGCCATTGGCTGCCGCTGGCCGAGGTCGGCGACGGCGCCGACCGCCGCGACCGGCCCAACGCCTACCTGCAGTTGCCCGTGCCGGTGCGTACCCGCTCCATCCGCTACGTGCACGGCCACGTCGGCGCCGCGCACCTGGCGATCAGCGACCTGCGCGTGTTCGGCAACGCCGACGGCGCCCCGCCACCGGCGCCGACCGGCGTCGCCGTGCAACGCGACGCCGACCGCCGCAACGCCCGCGTGCGCTGGCAGGCGGTGCCCGGCGCCGTCGGCTACAACGTGCGCTGGGGCCTGCGCGCCGACCGCCTCACCCTCACCTACCAGGTGTTCGCCGACCGCGGCACCGACCTGGAGATCCGCGCGCTGAACCTGGACCAGGACTACGTGTTCGCGGTCGAAGCCTTCGACGAGCGCGGTGTCTCCCCGCTGAGCACGCCCATCGCCGTGCCATGAAGCCATCACCGCCCTTCCCGTATGCTTGGCGCCACCTCGACCGCGCACCGGCGATGCGGCGCGCGGCAGGATCGGCTGCCGATCGAAGGAGAAGGACGATGCACCAGCACCAGGGAACCCAGGGCCCGCGCCGGCTGCGCGCGTGGCTGATCGCCGCGATGGTCGCCGGCGTGTGCGGCAACGCCGCTGCGCAGCAGACCGACCCGCGCGATGCGCAACTGCAGCAACAGCAGCGCCTGCTGCAGCAGCAGGCCGAGCAGATCCAGCAGATGCAACAGCAACTGCAGCAGATGCCGCCGCCCGGCACGGGCGCCGAGGGCGGCACCCCGGGCGATGGCCTGTCCGCCACCTACCACGACTGCCGCAAGCAGGCGCAGGGCCTGGACGAGAGCCGCCGCTGCATCCAGCGCGAACAGCGCGTGCAGCAGGAGCGCCTGGACCGCGCCTACGACAAGCTGCGCTACCGCCTCAGCGGCATGGACCGTTCCCGGCTGATGGATGCGCAATACACCTGGCAGCAGTCCAACGAACAGGCCGCACACCTGGACCGGGCGCTCGGCGCACGCGGCCAGGAAGCGGCCCTGCAAAGCGCCGAAGCCACCCTGCGCCGGATCAGCTCCCGCGCCGACGAACTGGAAGGCTATACGCGCGGCGGGCGTTGAGGGCGCTACAGGGCGGGAAGCTATCGGACGATACGCGACAAGAGCGATGCTCTGGCGATTGTCCGAGGGGCCAGGACACTGCTAAGTTTTTTCCAAAGCGTTGCACGGAGGCCGGCATGGGACAACGGGACCAGATTCGCAAGCGGAGCGCGCTGGCACAACTGCCGCACCCTGGCCTCTCCTCAGCGCTCCGATGGGCAGGTGCACGCCGGTTGGCCGCATTTTGCCTTGGCGCCTTGTCCGCTGTGGGGTTGAGTGCCTCGGTCGCGGCGGCGCCTCCCCTGCCGTCGGGTGCGGACTTGCTGGCAATGCGAAGCGACGCGCTGCGTCCGACATATTCGCAGTGCCTCTCCAAAGCGACACAGCAAAACGCAGAGGAACGCTGTATCGACGAGGAATTTGCCTATCAGGACAGTGAGTTGAATCGGGCTTATCGCGCCCGAATGGCGGCCCTGCCTTCCGCAAAAGAGCGGGCAGCGTTACAAGGTGCGCAACGCCAGTGGATCGCGCAGATCTACCAGGACCGTTGCAAGCTGGCGGATCAGGCGAGCCCGGCGATGCGCCTGGATGCGAAGCAGTGCAGATTGGCCACGACGATCAGTCGCCTGCGCCAACTTAACGATCCGCGGTTCGTCGCGTCGATCAGTGCCGCCAAACCGATGACGCCATCGCCCGATGCAAACTCGGTGGTGAAGGAGTTCACTGCCGCCGGGCTGCCGGATGCGGCGGGACAGGTCGCCTTTCCACTGGGCGATCTAAGCCTGCAGGTCGCAGACGCGCAGTGTCGCGACACCGGCGGGCTGCTACTGCGTTGCGCACCCGCGACGGTCGTGGTGCAACGCCCGGCGGGCAGACAGTCCATCCCCGTTCCATCGTTGGTCTTCCTGAATAAGACAGCGGATCAGCGGGAGTATGTCGCCGCCTATCGCGGCGCCCTCGCCCAACAGGGCGAAGAAAGTGAGGGCCTGCGCTATACCGCGATCGTCTCGGACATCAATGGCGATGGCAACGACGATCTGCTGTTGTGGACCGACTTTTCCGGCCGCCTCGGCGCGCCTGCCTATACCTATTATCTATTCGATCCAAAGACCAGGCGCTTTGTGAAGAGCGAGAAGCTCGCGCAGGCGACCCGCGGCCTCACACTCTCCGGCATCAACGGCACGACCCTGCACCTGTGGTCGGAAGAAGGACAATGCAAGCGCACCATGGTGACGCTTGCACTGCGTGGAACGACACCGACGCGGCATTCGAGCAAGACCATCGATTTCTGCAAATAGCTAAGTCACCACGGCGGGTGCCTCCCGCCTGCGCTGCACAGAGAGAAAGGACCTCCCATGAGCGACGGATACGGCAAGCAAAACGCGGGATTCGGGCTGACACGCGACCAGTCGGTCGATCTGATCGTCCGTAGCTGCCTGGATCACGGTGTCACCGACACACGGCAGATCGCGTATGTATTGGCGACAGCACAGCACGAATCCAAAGACTTCCAGGCACCTGAAGAGGATTGGGGACGAAAGCAGGCCGTGACGCTGTCCTATCACGGTGGCGAAGCCTATTACGGCCGCGGCTATGCGCATCTCACCCATGTCGAGTTGTACGAAAAGCTCGGTGAGAAGGCCGGGCTGGGTCGCGAACTCGTGCAATCGCCAGGCCGGGCGGCAGAACCCGCCATTGCGACGAAGATTCTGGTTGCCGGCATGCGCGATGGCGACTTCGTCCAGGGACAAACGCTAGCCGCCCATATCAACGCAGACAAGCAGGACTATGCCGGGGCGCGCGCGATCATCAATCCCAGGGACGCTGCAAGCGTGCAAACCATCGCCGGCTACGCGCGTACCTGGGAAACATCGGTACCTGCATTGGTAGAGCGCATCCAACGCGAAGGTGTGACGCCCGTACAACCACCGGCTGCATCCAATGCGCCGGCGTCTGTCGGCAAGGGCGATGCGAATCAAACCGTATTCGAAGCACAGCAGTATCTGGCCGCGTTGGGAATGACCGATGGCAAAGGCAAGGCCATCTCACCTGATGGCGATTTTGGTGCCGGTACCGAACAGGCGGTCAAGCAGTATGAGCGCAGCAAAGGCGTCGCAGAGCCGACCGGCCGCGTCGATGCCGCCATGCTGGCCGAGCTGCGCGCCGATACATTGCAGGCGCAGCCACAATTCAAGCGCCAGTCGATGACGGACCTGTATGGCCCATTGAAGGACGGAGAGCTCCGCCGAGGCGAGAAGGGCGAACCCGTCTATGAGCTGCGCCGGCAGTTGCAAGGCTTGGGCTACATCCAGAATGCGCCTCCGAACTGGAACAGCGACCGCCTCTACGACGAGCACATGGGAGCCGGCGTCCGTGCGTTCCAGAAGGCCAACGGCCTGCAGGAGACCGGCCGCGCCGATACGGAGACGCGGCAACAATTGAATGCGTTCGCGGTGAGCCAGCATCTAGCGCCGACAACGGAATTCGACCGTCGGGAAAACTGGCCTCCGCAACCGCCGCCGTATACCAGGGACGAGTACCAGACCCGCCAGCAGGCACCAGCGCAACCCGCTCCACCAGCGCCCGCGGCGCCGGAGCCATCACCCGATCGTCGGCAAGGCCAGGCACCGGCGCCAGCAGCACCCGGGGCCATGCACAGCTCGCTGTATCAGGACTGCTCCAAGGGCGTCGACGCGCTGGACCGGCAACTGGGCCGCGCATCCGACATGGCGAGCGCGTGCATGAAGGCCAGCCTGACCGAGCTGGCCACGCGCAACGGCCTTTCACGAGTCGACCATGTGCTGCTCAGCGAACGCGGCCGCCAGGCCGAACCGGGCCAGTACGTCTTCGTCGTCGAAGGCGATCCACGCAATCCCGCCAGCTTGCGCGCGCACATGCCGACCGATCAGGCAATCAATACGCCAGTGGAAGTGTCCTTCGGCGCCTTGGCGCAGTCGGAGCAGCAACGCCAAGCCAGTCTGCAGGCACAGGTCGCCATGGAGCAACAGCGCGACGCACAGACACGCGAGGCCAATAGTAGAAGCATGGGATGACGCAGTCCTTGCCGATGGCGTCCGAACCCTGGGCTAGCTAGCGACGCGCTCACTCCCCCGCCGCGCAGCCCCCGCCCTGTTCCGCGCACACCTTCATGGCGCGTTGCAGTTCGGCCTCGCTCAGCTGCGGTGGCGGCCGCGCGACGGCGGCCTGGACCTGATCGGGGCCGCCGGTCAGCGCGTGCAGGCCCTTGGCCGCCTTGCCGGCCAGGTAGTAGACGCCGAGCGCGATGTAGCCGCCGCTCTGGCTGACCTGCTCCACCGAGGGCGGCGGCCGCCAGTCCTTGTCGAAGCGGTTGGGCGGAGGCGACACCGGATTCTTGAAGCGGTACAGATCCAGCGGCTCGCCCTCGTCCGGTGGCAGCGCGCGCACTTCGCCCAGGGTCTGGATGTCGGGCTGCGCGGCGGCATCGGGCGCGGGCGGTGCGGCAACCGAGGGCGGCGGCGCTGCGGACGCCTGCTCGGCAGGCGGCGTCTGTTGCGCCTGCGCCTGCGCCTTCGTGCACACCGCCAGTAGCGCGACGGCCAGCACCGTGCGCAGGCGGCTGCCGATCGGATCCGCTGTGTCGATGCTGTCCATGGCGCCCGAGCTTACGGACGCGGCGCGGTCATCTCTAGCGCATCATCGCCGCTGTTCACGTCGGCGACAGCGGGCGCAGGCACAACCAGATCGCGCACCAGTGCGCCAGCGCGCCGCCGAGCACGTGCGCATGCCAGATTGCGCGGTTGTAGAGCATCGACTTGCGCACGTAGAACGCCACGCCCACCGTGTAGATCGCACCCCCGGCGGCGATCAGCCACAGCACTGGCGTGTCCAGCCCGGCCACGATCGGCTTGACCGCGACCATCCCCGCCCACCCCAGCAGCAGGTAGATCGCCACCCAGAAGCCCTTGGCGATGCCGGGCAGGAACAGCTTGGCGAACACGCCGAACAAGGCCACGCCCCACACCGCCAGGGTCATCGACCAGACCCAGGCACCGGACAGCGCCAGCACGAAGAACGGCGTGTAGGAGCCGGCGATCATCACGAAGATGCCGGCATGGTCGAGCTTGCGCAGCACCGGCTGGCGCTGCGGCGGGGCGAAGTTGTACGCCGCCGAGCACGCGAACATGGTCAGCAGCCCCAGCGCGTAGACGCAGGTGGCTGCGATCAGCGCGTCGTTGGCATGCGCGCGCCAGACCAGCAACGCGCCGCCGACCACGGCCAGCAGCAGGCCGGCGGCATGCACGAGCAGGTCGGCGCGGCGGGCGGCAGCGGTGCGGTAGTGCGGGGGAATCGGGGAAACGGACACGGGCAAGGGAAGTAGACGGCAGGAGCCGCCGTTGCCGGGGGGACGACAGGATACCTGTCGATGACGACAACGCGCGTCACACGACGGCAGCGTGGTTGCCGTATGGCGCGTCAGCGATCGGGTAAACGGCACACACGCAAGCCTGCCGCCTGAATCCGCTCAGCCTGCCTTCCTCGCCTCGGCAGGCCCCGTCTCATACCCTGAGACGCGATTTCGCTTCCCTGTTCCGCTTTGAGAGCCGTGCCGATGCCCGCCCACGCCCTAGCCCCGCGCACCGAGGACGCCGAGCGCGCCCTGTCCACCACAGACGGGATGCCCTCGCGCGACGGCGCCCTGCTCAGCGCGCGGCTGGAGCGCCGCTATCACGACCGCATCACCGGCAGCTTCACCATCCCCGGCCAGGCCGGCCGCTACGCGCCGATCCCGGACGACGTGCCGCCGGCGCTGGCCGCGGCGTTGCGCGAACGCGGCATCGCGCAGCTGTACAGCCACCAGGCCGAGGCCTGGGACGCGGCGCAGCGCGGCGAGCACGTGGCCATCGTCACCCCCACCGCCTCGGGCAAGTCGCTGTGCTACACGCTGCCGGTGGTGGCCGCGGCGATGACCGCGCAGGCCAAGGCGCTGTACCTGTTCCCGACCAAGGCGCTGGCGCAGGACCAGGTGGCCGAGCTGCTGGACCTCAACCGCGCCGGCGACCTCGGGGTGAAGGCCTTCACCTTCGACGGCGACACCCCGGGCGATGCGCGCCAGGCGATCCGCCTGCACGGCGACATCGTGGTCAGCAACCCGGACATGCTGCACCAGGCGATCCTGCCGCATCACACCAAGTGGGCGCAGTTCTTCGAGAACCTGCGCTATGTGGTGATCGACGAGATCCACACCTACCGCGGCGTGTTCGGCAGCCACGTCGCCAACGTGCTGCGCCGGCTCAAGCGCATCTGCGCGTTCTATGGCGTCACGCCGCAGTTCATCCTGTGCTCGGCCACCATCGGCAACCCGCGCGCGCATGCCGAGGCGCTGATCGAGCAGCGCGTGCACGCCATCACCGATTCCGGCGCGCCCAGCGGCGACAAGCACCTGCTGCTGTGGAACCCGCCGGTGGTCAACGCCGACCTGGGCCTGCGCGCCTCGGCGCGCTCGCAGAGCAACCGCATCGCGCGCATCGCGATCAAGTCCGGACTCAAGACCCTGGTGTTCGCGCAGACCCGGCTGATGGTCGAGGTGCTGACCAAGTACCTGAAGGACATCTTCGACCACGACCCGCGCAAGCCGCCGCGCATCCGCGCCTACCGCGGTGGCTACCTGCCCAGCGAGCGCCGAGAGGCCGAGCGGGCGATGCGCGCCGGCAGCATCGACGGCATCGTCTCCACCTCGGCGCTGGAGCTGGGCGTGGACATCGGCGCGCTGGACGTGGTGGTGCTCAACGGCTACCCCGGCAGCGTCGCCGCCACCTGGCAGCGCTTCGGCCGCGCCGGGCGCCGCCAGCAGCCGGCGCTGGGCGTGCTGGTGGCCAGCTCGCAGCCGCTGGACCAGTACGTGGTGCGGCATCCGGACTTCTTCGCCGACGCCTCGCCCGAACACGCCCGCATCGCCCCGGACCAGCCGCTGATCCTGTTCGACCACATCCGCTGCGCCGCGTTCGAACTGACCTTCGTCGCCGGCGAGGCGTTCGGGCCGGTGGACCCGGCGGTGTTCCTGGAGGCGCTGGCCGAGAGCGAGGTGGTGCACCAGGAAGGCGACCGCTGGGAATGGATCGCCGACAGCTATCCGGCCAACGCGGTGAGCCTGCGCTCGGTCGCCGACGGCAACTTCGTGGTGGTGGACAAGACCGACGGCAAGCAGCAGATCATCGCCGAGGTGGACTATTCCGCTGCCGCGCTGACCCTGTACGAAGGCGCCATCCACATGGTGCAGAGCACGCCGTACCAGGTGGAGAAGCTGGACTGGGAAGGACGCAAGGCCTACGTCACCCGCACCCACGTCGACTACTACACCGACAGCATCGACTTCACCAAGCTCAAGGTGCTGGACCGCTTCGACGGCGGCGCGGCCGGCCGCGGCGACGCGCACCACGGCGAGGTGCACGTGGTGCGGCGCGTGGCCGGCTACAAGAAGATCCGCTACTACACCCACGAGAACATCGGCTACGGCCCGGTCAACCTGCCCGACCAGGAACTGCACACCACCGCGGTGTGGTGGCAGCTGCCGCAGGCCACGCTGCTCAAGGCGTTCGGCAGCAAGCAGGACGCGCTGGACGGCTTCCTCGGCGCCGCCTACGCCCTGCACGTGGTGGCCACGGTGGCGGTGATGGCCGATGCGCGCGACCTGCAGCAGGCGGTGGGCGACGGCGACGGCGCCTGGTTCGCGGTAGCCGACGCCAAGGGCCGCGGCCAGCTGCGCGGCGGCGACACCGGCGAGCCGGCCAGCATCGAACTGCAGCAGTTCGTGCCCACCGTGTACCTGTACGACAACTTCCCCGGCGGCGTCGGCCTGAGCGAGCCGCTGTGGCGGCGCCAGGCCGAGCTGGTGCAGCGCGCGCGTGAACTGGTGCAGGGCTGCGACTGCGTCGCAGGCTGCCCGGCCTGCGTCGGCCCGGTGCTGGCGGCGCAGGAAGCCAGCGCGACCACGCCCCGGGCGCTGGCGCTGCGCGTGCTGCGCTTGCTGCTCGACGGGCAGGACGACGCAGCGCTGGACGCGCACGGCGCGACCACGATCGTCGCCGATGCCGATGCCGACGCGCTGCCGGAGTGGAGCGCATGAGCATCAGCCTGGAGCGCCTGCGCGCACTGCGTCGGCAGGCCGGCGACGCCAGCGCGGAGCGCACGCCGGCGTCCGCTGGCAACCGCACCGTGGCGGACGCGGCTCCTGCGTCGCGCGCGGGCGCTGCCGCGGCGACGCCCATGCACGTGTCGCGGCAATCATCGGCGGCGACGCGCGACGACGTATCGCGTCCGACTGCACCGCCAACCGCACGCACGCAACCGGCTCCCCCGCGCAGCGGCGGCACCGATACTGCAGTGGCCCCGCCCATCGCCATCGCCCCGTTCGATCGCGGTGGCACCGATGTGTCCGCACTGCGGCGCCTGCTCGGCCTGCGCGAGCGTGCCGTCGCGCCCGCCGCGGCTGCGGGCGTACGCAGGCCGGCGACAGCGCCGGACCGGCATCTGCCCGGGGTGGAGATCGCGCCCGGCCTGCACCTGATCGAGGCGTTCCTGCCGCAGCCGATTCCCGCGACGTCGCTATCGCTCGCCTTCGCCCGGCGCGAGGATGCGGTGGCGCCGACCGACCTGCTGTTCTTCGATACCGAGACCACCGGCTTGGCTGGCGGCACCGGCACCCGCGCCTTCATGATCGGTGCGGCCGACTGGACCGTGCACCCGGCCGATGGCCCGGGCCTGCGCATCCGCCAGTTGCTGATGGCCACGATGGGCGCGGAGAAGGCGATGCTGGAAGCGTTCCGCGCCTGGCTGCGGCCGGGCACGGTGCTGTCCAGCTACAACGGCCGCTGCTACGACGCGCCGCTGCTGAAGACCCGTTACCGGCTGGCGCGCTGCGCCGATCCGCTGTCGGCGCTGGACCACGTGGACCTGCTGCATCCCACCCGCCGCCGCTACCGCGGCACCTGGGAGAACTGCAAGCTCGCCACCATCGAGCGGCAGTTGCTGCGGGTGGTGCGCGAGGACGACCTGCCGGGATCCGAGGCCCCGGCGGCGTGGCTGGGCTACCTGCGCGGCGGCAACGCACGCAACCTGCGCCGCGTCGCCGCGCACAACCATCAGGACGTGGTCACGCTGGCGCTGCTGCTGCAGCGCCTGGTCGCCGCCGAGGCCGAGGAGCGGGCGTTGGCGGCGGCTGCGTCGGTGTAGTCGCTGGGCACTCGGGTGGTGCCTTGCCGACCTAATGATGCTGCATCGCGCGATGCATAGCGCGCTGATGCAGACGACATGCTGCGAACGCGGCATGGAGATTTGCAAGGGCGGCGCATCCAGGGACGCGACCGGTGCGAAATGACGTCAGAAGCGTCAAGTCATGTTGGCAAGCACGCGTGTAGGAGCGGCTTCAGCCGCGACAGCTTTACCGGTAACGCCCGTCGCGGCTGAAGCCGCTCCTACGACAGCGGATCGCGCATGGCGCGTTCCGAAAATCCGCGACCTCATCAACGCGCGACGCGCAGTCTGTGGCCTGTCGATGGCGTGCTGCAGCGTTTGCCACCCTGAAATGCCCTAAGTCGCGACGACCGGTAAAGTCCGTCGCAGCTGAAGTTGCTCCCACACTGCTTTGCCGAGTGTCACGGCGGACTGCGCGTGGTTAGAGACGGCGCAACGTCAACGCAAGAGCACGCCGCGCACGCCAGGCGCGCGGCGTGCACCGGATCACTCCAGCCGCTGCGCACTGCCAGCGGCGATGGCGGCGTCGAGCAGGCGGTCGACTTCGCGATCGGCCTGGGCGCTCAATTCGCCCTGGCGCGCGCCCAGTTCTCCCTGCTGCCGGCCCAGCACGGCCTGCTGTTCGCCGAGCGCGCGCATCTTCGCCGACAGCGCGTCCTGGCGCTTGGCAAGTTCCGCCTGGGCATGCCCCTGCGCCTTGGCAGCGATGGCGTCCATGTCGATGCGCTCCAGCGCCCGCGCCGCGGCTTCCTGCGCCAGCTTGCCTTGTTCCCGACCCAACTCGCCCTGCTCGCGGCCCAATGCGCCCTGGCGCTTGCCGAGTTCGCCCTGCTGCGCGCCCAGCTTGCCCATCGGCTCGAACAGCGCATCGAAGCGGGCCAACAATGCAGGATCGTGCACTACATAGCGCTTGTCGCCGCGCCGGAACCACAGGCCATCGCCCTGGGTCTCGCGCTTCATGGCGGCGAGATCGTCGCTGCTGCCGCTCATCGTCGAATGGCTGCCCTTGACCCGGACATACGACTGTTCGAGCCGGCCGTTGCGGGTCTTCTGTACCGACCGCGTGCTGATCCGCGAACCGATGGCTGGCGGGACGGCTGGGACGGCCGGTGCCGGCGGCGCAAGCGGCGCGGGTGGCGGCAACGGCGCGACCGGCGCCGACGCACGGCGCGACGGCGTCGCAGAAGTGGCGGGGGTGGCGGGGGTTGCCGTACGCGGCGGCAGCGGCGTCCCGGGCACATTGGCGGCACGTGCGGCGGCGCCGTCATCCATGGCCGTGTCGTTGTCCGTGCCGGCCGCATCGGCGGCGTCGGCCGCCTTCTCCGCTGCCTCGGCGGCCGCATCTGCAGCGGCCTCGGCTGCGTCGGCGGCCGCCTCGGCTGCGGCGTCGGCCTCGGCGGCGGTCGGCGCCGCTGCACGGGCGACACCCGACTTGCTGGCAGGCGCGACGGCATGGCCGGGCTGGGCCACCAGGCGCAGCGGCGTCACGCCGAGCACGGTCACCGCGGTCAGGATCAGGGCCGCGCCCAGGCGCGGAAAAGCGGACGTGGTCTGCAGCATCAGCAATCTCCGTTTCAGGCTCAGGAAGGTCGGCGACGCGCTGGCCAGGCCGGCGCTGGGTCGCGGCGCCACGCCCAGCTGCACCAGCAGCCGCGCGTAGTCGTGACGGCAATGGCGGTGGCCTGCGACCACGGCCGCATCGCAGGCCGCTTCGCGGGCCAGGGCGTACTCGCGGTTGGCCAGGTGCACCAGCGGATGGAAGAAGAACAGGTGTTGCGCCAGCGCCGGCAGCAGCCCCCACCACAGATCGCGACGCTGCAGGTGCACCAACTCATGGGTCAGCGCCATGTCCAGATCGTCGGCGCGCAGGCTGGCCATGCGCCGCGCCGGCAGCAACAGCACCGGCCGCCACGGCCCGATCAGCTGCGGCGAATCGGTGTGCGCACACAACCGCAGCTGCGGTGGCTGGCGCAGGCCGTGCGCCTCGGCCGCCAGGCGCAGCGCGCCGAGCAGGGCGGTGTCGGTGCACGGTGCCGCCTCGCGTGCACGCTGGCGGCTGCGTCGGTAGGCCAGGACGCTGTGCGCGGCGCAGACCAGCACGCCGGCCAGCCATAGCGCCACCAGCGCCTGCGGCCACGGCAAGGCGGCCACTGATGCCGTTGACGGCGGGGCGGTGATCGCCGCCGCGGTCACGGCAGTCGCGTTGACATTGACCTGCATCGGCGCCTGCGCCGATGCAGGCACAGGCGGGGTCGCAGGACGTGCCGGCGTCACGGGCACTGTGGCGGCCACCGGTGCTGCCGCCACCGGCGCAGGCGCGGCCGGCAACACCGGCAGCTGCACCGCACCAGCCCACAACAGGCCCAGCACGCTCTGCGCGGCGACCAGCCACCACAGCCGGCAGCGCGTGGCCGCCGGCAGGGTCGGCAGCCAGCGGCACAGCGCCCAGATCAGCGCGACCAGCACCACCGTCTGCACGCTGGTCGCCAGCAAGCGCGACAGCAGGCTCTCGAACACGTCCGTCCCCAACAGGCTGTGCATGGCTCAGTCCTCCCGCCGTTGCGATTGCAGTTTGGCCACCAGGGCCTCCAGTTCGGCCAGTTCCGTATCGCTGACCTCGGCGCGCTGCGACATCCACGCCACGAACGGCGACACCGAGCCCTGCAGCGTCTTCTCGACGAAGCTGCCGACCGCGCTGCGCACCACGTCGTCCTGGCCGCTGGTGGCGGCATAGCGGTACACGCCCTGCACCTGGCGCCGGCGCAGATAGGCCTTGGCACGCAGGCGCTCCATCATGGTCAGCACCGTCGAACGCGCCAGCCCGCGCGCCTCGCCGAACCCGGCGGCAACCTCGCCGACGCTGGCATCGCCCTGTTCGGCGATGTACTGCAGCAGGGCCAGCTCCTGGTCCCCGATCGATTTGCGGCGCATCCGCCCACTCCGATGACTACACGTGTCGGCAAAGCTACCCATGACGACAACTGTCGTCAATAGGTCGCAGGTCATGGGCTGGCGGTTGGCTACAGGCTGGCGCTGACGTCCGTCCGGGACGCGGTGGTAGCGGCTCATCGCATCCCGGCGGATGCCGCATCGGTCCTGGGCGTTCGATCAGCCATGCCCCGCGCACGTGTGCGGCGCGAGGTCCGCATCCACCGCCCACATGCTCGCATTCGCCGTAGACGTTCGCGGCGAGCCGGTCTTGTTTGCGTAGCGACACCGCTGGCTTATACCCAGGTATCGCATCGCATACGCGCAGCAGGCAGGGCTGTACCAACGCGCAATGGTGCAAGCGCACATGCGATGCAAGAATTCCCTGCATCGCTTCACGCCGCTGTACCCACCTCGGGAAGCGCGCTGTCGCAGCTGCGCCGTTCGCCTCCATCGCTCCGGAGCGAACGGCCGTAACTGCCGCGCGCCACCTTCCCTGATTCGCGCCGCACCGCCGGCGCCCTGTCATCGCAAACGCACAGTCAGCCGGGCGCCGCCACCAGGCCGCAGCCCTGCGCTGGGTGCGCGCCTGCGCCACGTCTTTCACTCCACGCCGGATCCGACCATGCACGCGACTTCCTCCCGCCTCCGCGCCGCCGCCCTGCCGTTGTCGGCACCGCATCGCCTCATCCACGCGTGCACGCCGTCGTTGTTGTCCGCGGCGCTGGGCGCCTGCCTGGCCGCGTCCTCGGCGCATGCCGCGGACGCGGTCGACAACGCCAACGCCGACACCACACCGACCACGCTGTCCGCGCTGGACGTGGTGGCCTCGCCGCATGCGGCCGCGGTGGCGCCCACCCAGGTGGTGGGCCCGAACCGCTATGTCATCAATGCCGGCGACATGGACGCCGACATCGCCGGCAGCAACGGCCTGGCGAGGCTGAAGAACGTGCCCGGCGCCAGCTACACCGCCACCGATGGCCTGGGCCTGGACGTCTCCGCCACCAGCCTGTTCGTCCGCGGGTTCCGCATGAACGAAATGGGCATCACCTTCGAAGGCGTGCCGCTGAACGACAGCGGTTTCCTGTCGTTGACCGGCACCAGCGTGGTCAACGTCGCCGTGCCGGATGCCATCGGCACCATCACCGTCAGCCCCGGCGCGGCACCGGTGAGCGTGTTCTCCAGCAGCGCCAACGGCGGCGCGCTGGAGTACCGCCTGGGCGAACCGAAGGACACGCCCGGCCTGCGTCTCAAGCAGGGCGTGGGCAGCGATGCGACCCGAGTCACCACGGTCTCCGCGCAGAGCGGGCAGCTCGGCGACCACGGCCCGAAGCTGCAGGTCGACCTGCAAAGGCTGGGCGCGGACAAGTACCAGGGCGGCGGCACCCAGCGCTTCCTGCGCGGCGACCTGAAGGCGACGCAGGACGTGGCCTGGGGCACGTTCACCGTGTTCCTGTCCGCCAGCCATGCGGCGATGTGGGGCTACAACAATCTGTCCTTCGACATGCTCGGCAAGCTCGGCTGGCACGCCGACAGCGTCTATCCCGACTACGCCAGGGCCTACGCCATCGCCCTGCCGCAGAACGCTAGCGCCTCCTGCGGTGCCTACAGCTGCGGCGCGCTGGCCGGGCTGCTGCCGTACGACACCGGCCAGGTCAGCGACGACCGCATCGCCTCGCTCGCGCACGATTTCCGCATCTCCGACGCGCTCAGCGGACGGGTGCAGGTCTATAGCGCGCGCAGCCGCACCCACGCCACGCTGAGCGATCCGACCACGCCCTCGCCCGACGGTGCGCCGTTCTCCGAGCAGGTACAGGCGCCACACCTGCAGCGCACCGGCGGCCTGCTCAGCCTGACCTATGTGTCTGGCCGGCACACCCTCAGCGCCGGCCTCTGGCAGGAGCACGGCAGCGCCGACGCGGCGACGTCCTGGTACTCCGAGCCGCTGCTGGGGCAGGGCCGGCCGCTGCGCACCACCGGACCTTGGGACGTGTACGGCCCGGCGTTCAAGACCGACAACGTCTCGCAGTGGACGACCCGCGCGCGCCAGGCCTACGTGCACGACGACATCGCACTGAACGACACGCTGGTGTTGGGCGTGGGCGCCAAGGCGGTGGATTTTCGCACCAGCGGCGGCGGTGTCGGCGATGCGCCGGACCGGCCCGCATCCGGCACGCTCCGGGCCAAGAGCGCGTTCCTGCCGCACCTGTCGCTGTTCTGGAGCCCGACCGCGCAGACCGATGGCTTCATCGACCTGGGCAGCGCCATGAACGGCTTCCGCGTCGCCCAGCGCGGCAACATCGGCTATACCGCCTCGGCCTGGACCGTGCCCGACCAGGGCGCCTTCGACCGCCTCACCCGCAGCCTGCGCCCCGAACAGGACTGGAACCTCACCGTCGGCGGCACCCATCGCTTCGACCGCGCCACCGTCACCGCGGACGTGTTCTACGGCGACATCCGCCATCGCCTGCTGTCGGCCGCGGTCGGCACCCAGTTCGCGCAGGTCAACACCGTGCAGGTGATGCCGAAGATGCACACGTTCGGCGCCGACCTGGGCGTGACCGTCGACCTGACCCCGCACCTGCAGTTCTACCAGGGCGTGGCGCTGGCGCGTTCGGTCTACGACCGCGATGTCGTCGTCGACGGCGACGTCTATCCGATCCGGGGCAAGGCGCAACCAGGCTATCCGCAGGTGTCGCTGGTCAGCGACCTGTCGGCGCACGTGCGCCACTGGCGTCTCGGCGCCACCAGCACCGAATACCTGCATCAGCCCTTTACGTACGAGAACGATCTGCGCGTGCCGGCGTTCTGGCAGGTCAACGCGTACACGGCCTACACGCTGGGCGCGGACAGCCGGCTGCCGGGCCTGGAACTGCGCCTAGACGTGAGCAACCTGCTCGACCGCCACACCATCGGCACCGCCAACATCGCCGGCTCCGCCTTCGCCGGCGACTACCAGACGCTGCAGCGCAGCGCGCCGCGGCAACTGTTGTTCAGTACCTCGCTGGCGTTCTGAGCGGGCGGCATGCGCGCCCCACCCCGGCGGGTGCGTATGCATGGGGCAGACACGGCGTTCACGGCGGTGCCACGCCGACGCGACTAGAAGTTTCCGCACCGGTCCGCCGACGCATGCCGCGTCCGTCGGCCCTCGCCGCCGCGCTGCGGCGTGCGCCCCACGACCGCAGCGGCTTCTGCACAGGACATCGGCATGAGCGACGACACCCGCAACACCGGTTCGCCCGATCGCGACCGCATCAACCTCCACGAAGACTACGAAGTGCGCTACTGGACGCAGGCGCTGGGCGTCTCCGCCGAAGAGTTGCGCGCGGCGGTGCAGGCCGTGGGCAGCAGCGCCGCGGCGGTCCGCGCGCACCTGCGCAAGTGACGCGGGCCGGACCCGCGCCATGAGCCTTGCCGACTACCGCCGCAAGCGCCGCTTCGACAAGACCCGCGAGCCGGAGCCGGGCAAGCCGGTGCCGGCCGGGCAGCGGCCGATCTTCGTCGTGCAACTGCACCACGCCAGCCGCCGCCACTACGATTTCCGCCTGCAGGTCGGCGATGCGCTGAAGAGCTGGGCGGTGCCGAAAGGGCCGAGCTACGACCCCAAGGTCAAGCGCATGGCGGTGGAAGTGGAAGACCACCCACTGGACTACGCCACGTTCGAGGGCGAGATCCCGCAGGGCGAATATGGCGGCGGCCACGTCGCCCAATTCGATCACGGCGTGTGGAGCAGCGCGGACGATCCGGAGGCGCAATTGGCCAAGGGCCATCTGCGCTTCGAACTGTTCGGCGACAAGCTCAAGGGCGGCTGGCACCTGGTGCGCTCGGGCAAGCCGGCGCGGCAACCGCAGTGGCTGCTGTTCAAGGAGAACGACGCCTTCGCCAGCGACCTAGAGGCCGACGATCTGCTGGCCGATGTCGCCGCGGCGCCGGCGCAGGACGTCAAGCGCGCCGGCGCCGGCAAACCCGACAAACGCAAGGCCACGGTCGTCGCCGCACCGGTGCGCAAGGGCCGCCGGACAAACTGGACCAGGCTCGCCCAGGCGCTGCCGGGCGCGGTGCCGGCCGCGGCACCGGATGGGCCGTTCGCGGCGCAACTGGCCCGGCTTGGCGACGCGCCGCCGCAGGGCGCGCACTGGATCCACGAGATCAAGTGGGACGGCTACCGGATCCTGGCCACCGTCGCCGATGGCGTGGTGCGGCTGTGGTCGCGCAACGCGATCGAGTGGACCGACAAGATCCCCGAGATCCGCGATGCCATCGCCGCGCTGGGCCTGCGCTCGGCGGCGCTGGACGGCGAACTGATCGCCGGCAAGGGGACCAAGGAAGACTTCAACCTGCTGCAGGCGGTGCTGTCCGGCGAGCGCCAGGGCAAGCTGGCGCTGGCCCTGTTCGACCTGCTGCACATGGACGGCATCGACATCGCCGCCGCACCGCTGTCCGAACGCAAGGCGCTGCTGCAGCGGCTGCTGCAGGGCGCCGATGCGCACCTGGCCTTCAGCTCGCACATCGACGGCGATGGCGACGCCGCGTTCCAGCTCGCCGGCGCGCAGCACTTCGAAGGCATCGTCTCCAAGCGCGCCGACCGCGGCTACCACGGCGGCCGCAGCGACGACTGGCGCAAGACCAAACAGTTGCGCTCGGACGAGTTCGCCGTGGTCGGCTACACCGCGCCCAAGGGCAGCCGCAGTGGCTTCGGTTCGCTGCTGCTGGCACGGCCGGATCCCGAGCACGGCTGGCTGTACGCCGGGCGGGTCGGCTCCGGCTTCTCCGATGCCCTGCTGCGCGAGCTGACCGCGCTGATCGGCAAGGCCGGCAGCGCCACGCCCAGCGTGCACGTGCCGACCACCGAGACCGACCTGCGCAGCGCGCGCTGGTTCGCGCCGCGCTTCGTGGTGGAGGTGTTCTACCGCGGCATTGGTGGCCAGCAGTTGCTGCGCCAGGCCTCGCTGAAGGCGGTGCGCCCCGACAAGGACATTACCGACCTAGGCGGCGATAGCGCCGCCCCGGCGCCGCGCGCGGCGGCAGCACGCGCCACGCCGGCCGCCAGAAAGACCAAAACAGAGAAGCCAGACAAGACGGCCAAAGCGACTAAAGCGACCAAAACGGCGGCGAAAGTGGCCAAGGCCGGAAGCGGCAAGCGCGACGTCGCAAACGCCGACAGCGCACGCACGCCGCCGACGCTGTCCAGCCCGGGCCGCGTGGTCTTCCCCGACATCGGCGCGACCAAGCGCGAGGTCTGGGACTACTACAGCGCGGTGATGGATCACCTGTTGCCGGAGATCGCCGGCCGCCCGTTGTCGATCATCCGCTGCCCGGCCGGTGCCGAGCGCGCGTGCTTCTTCCAGAAACACCACACCGCCGGGCTTGAGCTGGTGTCGTCGGTGAAGCTGAAGGAGGAGAGCGGCACCCAGGCCGAGTATCTGGTAGTCGACGACGCGGCCGGGCTGCTGGAACTGGTGCAGTTCAACGCCCTGGAATTCCATCCTTGGGGTGCCAAGGCACAGCGCCCGGACGTAGCAGATCGCGTAGTGTTCGACCTGGACCCAGGCCCGGACGTACCCTTCGCCGAGGTCAAGCGCGCGGCCACCGACATCCGCAAGCTGCTGGCGCAACTGGATCTGGAGTCGTTCCTGCGCGTGTCCGGCGGCAAGGGCCTGCACGTGGTGGTGCCGCTGGCGCCGGGCTGCGACTGGGACCTGACCAAGCGCTTCGCCCACGGCTTCGCCGACGCGTTGGCGCAGTCGCAACCGGACCGTTTCCTCGCCACGGCCAGCAAGCGCCTGCGCAACCAGCGCATCTTCGTCGACTACCTGCGCAACAGTCGCGGCGCCACCGCGGTGGCCTCGTACTCGCTACGCGCCCGCGCCGGCGCGCCGGTGGCGATGCCGCTGGCCTGGAGCGACCTGCCAAAGCTGCACCGCGCCGACGCCTTCAAGCTGCGCGACGTCCCGGCCAAGCTGAAGCGGCGACGCAAGGATCCGTGGGCCGGCATCGACGCGCTGAAGCAAAACCTGGCGCGCTGGGCTGAAGCAGAGTGAGCAAAGCCCCTCTCCCTCCGGGAGAGGCGTTGGGGTGAGGGTACGGCGCGAAGCGACTCGCTGGGAATGAACACGAGCGACCCGTACCCTCATCCGCCCCTGCGGGGCACCTTCTCCCGGCGGGAGAAGGGAATCAAAGCCCCTCTCCCCTCGGGAGAGGGGTTGGGGTGAGGGTACGGACGCCAGAACACCCACCGACAGCACCTCACCCCGTCGGCCCACCCATCACCGGCAGGATCGCGCCATTGATGTAGCTGGCGGTGATCGGCGAGGCGAGGAACACATACGCCGGCGACAACTCCTCCGGCTGCGCCGGGCGTCCCATCGGGTTCTGTTTGCCGAACTCGGCCACGTCCTCCGCAGACTTGTCGGCAGGGTTGAGCGGCGTCCACACCGGCCCCGGCGCGACCGCGTTGACGCGGATGCCGCGCGGCTGCAACTGGCTGGCCAGGGCCATGGTGAAGGCATGGATTGCGCCCTTGGTCGCCGAATAGTCCAGCAGCGACTTGCTGCCGAACAGCCCGGTCTCCGAGCCGCTGTTGACGATCGCCGCGCCGCGCTTGAGATGCGGCAACGCCGCGCGCGCCATGTGGAAATAGCCGGCGATGTTGGTCTGCAAGGTCTCCTGCAGGTGTTCTTCGCTCAGGTCCTCCAGCGCATCGCAATGCAACTGGAAGGCGGCGTTGTTGACCAGCACGTCGAGCCCGCCGAAGGCGCGCACGGTCTGCGCCACCGCGTCCTCGCAGAACGCCGGATCCTTCACGTCGCCGGCGATGGTGATGCAGCGGCGGCCCTCGTTCTCGACGTGCTGGCGGGTGACCTGCGCATCCTCGTGTTCGTCCAGGTACAGCACCGCCACATCCGCGCCCTCGCGCGCGAACAGCACCGCCACCGCGCGGCCGATACCCGAGTCGGCGCCAGTCACGATCGCGCTCATGCCGCGCAACTTGCCGCTGCCCACGTACTCCGGCGCCTCGAAACGCGGCTGCAGCGCCAGTTCGTGCTCGTTGCCGGGCTTGGCCAGGTGCTGCTTGGGCATGCGCTGCGGCTGCTTGCGCGGCCCGGCCTGGCCGGCGTCGCCCGGCTTGGCGCGCTTGGGCTTGGGCTTGGCGTCGCCGGCATCGACCGCGCGCTGCAGCGCACGTTGCTGCTGCGCGGTCTTGGCGCTGGACGAGGAGGCGCTGCTGCGCTTGGACGGGGCGGACGGGGTGGCGGCAGGACGCTTGCGGGAGGCCATCGGCAATACTCCGGATGCGGGAGGAGGACACAGACGCGCTGACCTCCTCGAGAGGAAGGAAGGGGTCCGGTCAGGCGCGGTCGGCGAGACCGCTCACGCCGGCGTGCTGGGCACAATGCGCGCAGCAGAACATGCGCTCGCCGGCCTGCACGCCGTGGCCGACGATGCGGCAATCGCAGTGGCTGCAGTGCGGGGCGAAGGCGTGGATCGCGCACTCGAACGAATCGAAGGTGCCGCTGCGCGTGCCCTGGGTCAGGGTGAAGGCCTGGTCGTCGTCGTTTCCGCAGACATCGCAGGTGGCCATGATCGGCTCCGGTTGCTGGGGGAATCCCGAGTCTGGCCCCGCCGGCGGCCACGACCGGTGAAACCCCGGCGCGATCTCTTCATGCGGCGCAAACATGCGCCGCGACAGGCTCGCGCCATCGATCGAAGGAGACGCCCCATGATCCGCCACCCACTCGCCCGCCTCGCCCCGTTCGCCGCCGTGCTGTTGCTCGGCGCCTGCAGTACCACCCAGGTGGCGCAGGTGCAGCCGATCGACGGCGTCATCTCCGGCCAATGCCATATCGACAAGGTCCGCGGCGCGGTCGGCCTGGCCGCCTCGCGCATGACCGTCGAACGCGCCCGCGTCGACAGCGACAGCCTCAAGGTGCAGGTGGTCAAGAGCAGCGTCAGCGACAACGGCGCCACCTCCAGCGGCGTGGACAGCGCCAACCGTGGCGCCCGCGAAACCGGCGGCGACCGCCTCACCATCGAGATCGGCCCGACTAACAACATCACCACCGTGTACTGCGGCTGATTCGCGCCGACAGGCCTTCTAGCCGCCGCCGCGCCTGAGCGCAGCGGCAGCGTCACGCGCTCAGGCGCGCTTGCGTGACGCGGACGCGGTCTTGCGCTTGGCCCGGCTGCCGCTGCCCTGCGCACTCGCCGCCACGCCCTTGCGCGTGGCACGCGCGGCCTTGCGCAGCGGCGGCGCCTTCGCCGAGCTGCGACCGGCGGCCTTGGCCGCCTTGCGCGCCGCGGTGCGCGCCCGCCCCAGGTACTTCAGCGTGATCAGATCCCACTGGCGCTCACCGCGCACGCCCTCGCACAGGCCGTGCAGGCGCCCGCAGCGCCAGCCGTCGAACACGCACGGGTCGATGTAGGCCTTGCGGCACACCGCCGGGGTGTTGCCCAGCGCCTCGGACACCTCGCGGATCACCGCGTTCTGCGCCTGCGCCAACGCGCGCTCGCCGCCCGTGTCGGGCAGCGGCAACGCCGCCAGCCGCTGCAGCGCGGCGCGGGTACCGCCCCAGGTGCGGAAGTCCTTGGCGGTGAAGCTCTCGCCCATCGCCTCGCGCAGGTAGTCGTTGACCTCGCCCGAATCCACCGGCTGCAGCTGGCCGTCGTCGTCGCGGTACTGGAACAGCGCCTGCCCGGGCAGCTGCTGGCAGCCGCGGATCAGCTTGACCAGATGCGCGTCGTCGACCTCGATGTCGTGCTCCTGGCCGCCCTTGCCGCGGAACTGCAGCCGCGCGCGGCCGCCCTTGACGAAGGCCAGGTGGCGGTTGCGCAGCGTGGTCAGGCCGTAGGAGCGGTTGCTGCGCGCGTATTCGGCATTGCCCACGCGCACCAGGGTCTCGGCCATCAGCGCGACCACCATCGCCAGTACCTTGTCGCGCGGGTAGCCGGGCAGGGCCATGTCGCGACGCAGGCGCCGGCGCAGCCGCGGCAGCGCCTGGCCGAAGGCGACGATGCGCTCGAACTTGCCATCGCCGCGCACCTGCGCCCAGTCGGCGTGGTAGCGGTATTGCTTGCGCCGACGCGCGTCGCGGCCGGTGGCCTGCAGATGACCGTTGTCGCGCGCGCAAATCCACACCTCGGTATAGGCCGGCGGGATCGCCAGCTGGCGGATGCGCTGCAGGGTGGCCGCGTCGCGCACGGCGCTGCCATCGGGCATGCGGTAGCCGAAGCCCTTGCCGGCACGGCGACGGGCGATGCCCGGCTCCTGATCGCTGACGTAGACCAGGCCCGCGCTGCTGGCGGCCTGGCGGGCACGCGCCGCCTCGGCGGCGGCGGTGGAACGGGACGCGTTGGACATCGGACCTCCGTAAGCCGGAACCGCGGTCCGCGCCGCCGGTTCCACGAGCCCGGATTGTCGGCAGCGCAGCGGCTACGGCGCGTGATGTCGGCAGGGCCGTGCCGCTTAACGTGTGGCGAACGCGCCGTGTCCGATGCTGCCTGGGTTGGAACGTGCGTCGCGCCGGCAGACACCGCAACGGCCGTCGGCGTGTCGGCGGTGCCGTTCGCCGCCGATGGCCCCGGCCGGTCTCAAAGCGCGGCGCACGTTCTATGCTTCACCCCATCTTCCCTCCATCCATAGGAGCCCCGATGAGCACACCCCTTTCCTCCCGTGCGTCCACGCGTGTCGGCCTGCTCGGCACGGCCTGCCTGGCGCTGGCCTTGGCCGCCTGCGGCGCGCCGCCGCCGGACGAGCAGGAACAGGTGACCGCCAAGGCCCAGGCCGCCGCGCAGCAGGCCGCCGCGCCGGACCCGGCCAGTGCCCCGGACGCACCGCCGGTGGGGACCTGCGATGCCTCGCAGGCGCAGGGCCTGGTCGGCCAGACCTTCGCACCGGACCTGCTGGATCAGGCGCGCAGCGACACCGGCGCCAAGATGGCGCGCGTGCTCAAGCCGAACCAGGCGGTGACCATGGAGTTCAACGGCGAACGGCTCAACATCGAGGTCGACGACAAGAACCAGATCACCGGCGTGCGCTGCGGCTGAGCGCTCGGCCAGGACCCCGGTGCGGCAACGGTGGCAGCGTCGCCGCCAGCACTGAAGTTGCAGGTGTAACGGTGTATTGCGGCACCGCACCAACTATGTTTTAGTCGGGATTCCGGTGACCTCAAGAAGCGCTCCAGGATAGAGCGGGGGCGAGTGTCGCCGCGTTCCTTCGGATCGCTTTCAGAGGCAGACATGGCCCCCCGCAACCGCCACGGGCTCTACGACCCCCAAGACGAGCGCGATGCCTGTGGTTTCGGCATGGTCGCGCAACTCGACGACCAACCTTCGCGGGCGCTGGTGGACACCGCCATCGCCGCGCTGTCGCGCATGACCCACCGCGGCGGCGTCGCCGCCGACGGCCTCACCGGCGACGGCTGCGGCCTGCTGATCCGCAAACCCGAGCCGTTCCTGCGCGCGCTGGCGCGCGAGGCCGGTTTGAGCGTCGGCGCGCGCTTCGCCGCCGGCAACGTGTTCCTGCCGCGCGACGCTGCCGATGCCGCACGCTGCCGCCAGGTGCTGGAGGAGGAACTGCGGCGTGCCGGCGCGCAGCCCTGCGGCTGGCGCCTCACCCCCACCGACGATGCGGTGTGCGGGCAACTGGCCAAGGACACCCTGCCGCGCATCGAGCAGGTGTTCGTCGACGCCGGCGCCGAGCAGGGCGAGGACGCCTTCGCCCTGGCCCTGTTCCTGGCGCGCCGCCGCGCCGAGCAGCGCCTGCGCGAGGTCGCCGATTTCTACGTGACCACGCTCTCGCCCAACGGCATCAGCTACAAGGGCATGGTGCTGCCGGACAAGCTCAGCACCTTCTACCCGGACCTGCAGCGCAACGACCTGGCTTCCAGCGCCATCGTGTTCCACCAGCGCTTCTCCACCAACACGCTGCCGCGCTGGCCGCTGGCGCACCCGTTCCGCCTGCTCGCGCACAACGGCGAGATCAACACCATCGAGGGCAACCGGCACTGGGCGCAGGCGCGCAGCAAGGTGTGGCAGACCCCGCGCTTCGACATCGCCGAGTTCGACCCGGTGATCTCCATGCACGGCTCCGATTCGCAGAGCCTGGACAACATGCTCGAGCTGCTGGTCGCCGGCGGCATGGACCTGCTGCAGGCGCTGCGCATCCTGGTGCCTCCGGCCACCCAGTCGCTGGAGTTCAAGGACGCCGATCTGGCCGCGTTCTACGAGTTCTACGGGCTCAACACCGAGCCGTGGGACGGCCCGGCCGGCATCGTCGCCTGCGACGGCCGCTACGCCGCCTGCATGCTCGACCGCAACGGCCTGCGCCCCGCCCGCTGGATGCTGACCTCCGACCGGCATTTCCTGGTCGCCTCCGAAGCCGGCGTGTGGGAACTGCCGGCCGAGCGCGTCACCCGCAAGGGCAAGCTCGGCCCCGGCGAGATGATGGCCATCGACCTCAAGCGCGGCGACCTGCTCGATTCGGACGCCATCGACCGCATCAACCGCGGCCGCGCGCCGTACAAGCAGTGGCTGCAGCAGGGCGTGACCTACCTGCAGACCGAGCTGATCGATCCCTCGCTGGTCGAGGAGCCGTTCGACGAGCGCACCCTGCGCAGCTACCACAAGCTGTTCCAGCTCAGCACCGAGGAAGTGGAGCAGGTGCTGCGGCCGCTGGCCGAGACCGAGCAGGAAGCCACCGGCTCGATGGGCGACGACACGCCGATGGCGGTGCTCAGCCGCCATACCCGGCCGCTGTACGACTACTTCCGCCAGGCGTTCGCGCAGGTCACCAACCCGCCGATCGACCCGTTGCGGGAAGACTGCGTGATGTCGCTGACCACCCAGCTCGGCAAGGAGACCAACATCTTCCATGCCGGCCCGGAGACGGTGAACCACGTCATCCTCAACTCGCCCGTGCTCAGTCAGCGCAAGCTGCGGCAGCTGCTGAAGATGGAGCAGTACCAGACCCGCAACGCGCAGATCGACCTGTCCTACAGCGTCGAGGAAGGCCTGGAGGCCGGGCTCAAGCGCATCTGCGCCGAGGCCGAACAGGCCGCGCGCGACGGCAAGGTCATGCTGCTGCTGACCGACCGCTACCCGGTGCCGGAACGGCCGATGGCGCATGCGCTGCTAGCCACCGGCGCGGTGCACCACCACCTCTCGCGGGTCGGCCTGCGCTGCGACGTCAACCTGATCATCGAGACCGGCACCGCGCGCGATCCGCACCACATGGCCTGCCTGCTCGGCTTCGGCGCCACCGCGGTGTATCCGTACCTGGCCTACCAGACCCTGTTCGACCTGGGCCGGCGCGGCATCCTGCTGCTCAAGAGCGGCGGCGAGCAGACCCAGATCGGCCGCAAGTACCGCAAGGGCATCTACAAGGGCCTGTCCAAGATCATCTCCAAGATGGGCATCTGCACCATCGCCAGCTACCGCGGCGCGCAACTGTTCGAGATCGTCGGGCTGGATCCGGACGTGGTGGCGCTGTGCTTCCCGGACACCGCCGCGCGCATCGGCGGGGTGAACCTGGCACGACTGGACACCGAGGCGCGGCAACTGGCCGCGCGCGCCTGGAACGACCTGCTCAAGCCGGAAGTAGGCGGCCTGCTCAAGTACGTGCACGGCGGCGAGTACCACATGTACAACCCGGACGTGGTGCTGACCCTGCAGCGCGCCACCCGCAGCGGCCTGCAGGCCGACTGGGACGCCTACGCCGCCGCGGTGCACGGGCGCCCGGCCTCGGCCCTGCGCGACCTGCTGCAACTCAAGCGCGCGGCGACGCCGACGCCGCTGGACGAGGTGGCGCCGGCCGAAGACCTGCTGCGCCGCTTCGACACCGCCGCGATCAGCCTCGGCGCGCTGTCGCCGGAGGCGCACGAGGCGCTGGCGATCGCGATGAACCGCCTCGGCGGGCGCAGCAATTCCGGCGAAGGCGGCGAAGACCCGGCGCGCTACGGCACCGAGAAGCGGTCCAAGATCAAGCAGGTGGCCTCCGGCCGCTTCGGCGTCACCCCCGAATACCTGGTCAACGCCGAAGTGCTGCAGATCAAGGTCGCGCAGGGCGCCAAGCCCGGCGAAGGCGGCCAGCTGCCCGGCCACAAGGTCAACGACCTGATCGCGCGGCTGCGCTACGCCAAGCCGGGCATCGGCCTGATCTCGCCGCCGCCGCACCACGACATCTATTCGATCGAAGACCTCGCGCAGTTGATCTACGACCTCAAGCAGGTCAATCCGAGCGCGCTGGTCTCGGTGAAGCTGGTCAGCCATGCCGGCGTGGGCACCATCGCCGCCGGCGTGGTCAAGGCCGGCGCCGACCTGATCACCGTGTCCGGCCATGACGGCGGCACCGGCGCCAGCCCGGTCAGCTCGATCCGCTACGCCGGCGTGCCGTGGGAACTGGGCGTGGCCGAGTCGCACCAGGCGCTGGTCGCCAACGACCTGCGGTCGCGCACCATCCTGCAGACCGACGGCGGCCTGAAGACCGGCCTGGACGTGGTCAAGGCGGCGATCCTGGGCGCGGACAGCTTCGGCTTCGGCACCGGCCCGATGATCGTGCTCGGCTGCAAGTACCTGCGCATCTGCCACCTCAACAACTGCGCCACCGGCGTGGCCACCCAGGACGAGCGCCTGCGCGCCAACCACTTCGTCGGCCTGCCCGAGCGCGTGGAGAATTTCTTCCGCCTGCTGGCCGAGGAAGTGCGGCAATGGCTGTCGTACCTGGGCGTGCGCTCGCTGGACGAGATCGTCGGCCGCACCGAACTGCTGCAGCAACTGGACGTGTCGCCGCGCGAAGGCGTGCGCGTGGACCTGTCGCGGCTGCTCAAGGACGTGCGCCACGACGGCGGCCACTGCGCCGCGCAGCGCCTGTACGAATCGCCGGACAGCCTGGCCACGCAGATGGACGGCCTGCTCGCCGACGCGATCGCCAAGAAGACCGGCGGCGATCATCGCTTCCTGATCCACAACACCGACCGCTCGATCGGTGCGCGCCTGTCCGGTGCCATCGCCCGCGTGCACGGCAACCATGGCATGGCCGATGCGCCGCTGACCCTGCGCTTCCGCGGCTCGGCCGGGCAGAGCTTCGGCGCGTTCAACGCCGGCGGCCTGCAGTTGGAGCTGGAAGGCGAGGCCAACGACTACGTCGGCAAGGGCATGGCCGGCGGCCGGCTGGTGGTGCGACCGCCGCGCGGGGCGCGCTTCGAGGCGCGCAGCACCGCGATCATCGGCAACACCTGCCTGTATGGTGCCACCGGCGGCGAGCTGTATGCGGCCGGCCGCGCCGGCGAGCGCTTCGGCGTGCGCAACTCCGGCGCGCTGGCGGTGATCGAGGGCGCTGGCGACCATTGCTGCGAGTACATGACCGACGGCATCGTGCTGGTGCTGGGCAAGGTCGGGCTGAACTTCGGCGCCGGCTTCACCGGCGGCCTGGCCTACGTGCTCGACGTGGACCGCGACTTCGTCGACCGCTACAACCACGAACTGATCGACATCCACCGCATCTCCGCCGAAGGCTTCGAGAGCCACCGCCAGCACCTGCACAAACTGATCAGCCGCCACCGCGAGCTGACCGGCAGCATCTGGGCGCAGCAGATCCTCGACGAATTCCGCGACTACGTCGGCAAGTTCTGGCTGGTCAAACCGAAGGCAGCGAGCATCGAGTCGCTGACGGAATCGCTGCGGCGAGCCGCCTGATGGCGGCGCGCCGCAACGGCCGGGATTGGGCATTGGGGATTCGGGATTCGTCCCACCCCAGCGCCCTCTCCCGGGGTTCGCGAATCCCCAATCCCCAATTACGAATCCCAGCCTTATGAGCCGCAAACACGCCTTCCAGTTCCTCGACCTGCCGCGGCAGATGCCGCAACGCATTCCGGTGGAACTGCGCACCTCCGGCGACTGGAACGAGCTGTACGGCAAGTTCGACAAGGCCGATGCGCAGTACCAGGCCGGGCGCTGCCTGGATTGCGGCAACCCGTACTGCAGCTGGAAGTGTCCGGTGCACAACGCCATCCCGCAGTGGCTGCAGCTGGTGCAGGAAAACCGCATCGAAGAGGCCGCGGCGCTGTGCCACAGCACCAACCCGCTGCCGGAAGTGTGCGGCCGGGTGTGCCCGCAGGATCGCCTGTGCGAAGGCAGCTGCACGCTGGAGGAGTTCGGTGCGGTCACCATCGGCGCGGTCGAGAAGTACATCGTCGACACCGCGCTCAACAACGGCTGGCGCCCGGACCTGAGCCAGGTCGAGCCCACCGGCAAGCGCGTGGCGGTGATCGGCGCCGGCCCGGCCGGGCTGAGCTGCGCCGACCGCCTGGCCCGCGCCGGCATCCAGGCGGTGGTGTACGACCGCTACGAGCAGATCGGCGGACTGCTGCAGTTCGGCATCCCCAGCTTCAAGCTGGACAAGAGCGTGATCGGCAAGCGCCGCGAGGTGCTCGAAGGCATGGGCGTGCAGTTCCGGCTGGGCGTGGAGATCGGCCGCGACGTGAGCCTGGAGCAGCTGCTCGGCGAGTACGACGCGGTGTTCCTGGGCACCGGCGCCTATCGCTACACCGATGGCGGCCTGCCCGGCCAGGATCTGCCCGGCGTGCTGCCGGCGCTGCCGTTCCTGGTGCAGAACAGCCGCATCGTTGGCGGCAACGATCCCTGGGGCCGGCCGATCGCCGGCTGGGAAGACAAGATCGCGCTGCCCGACCTCAGCGGCAAGCGCGTGGTCGTGCTGGGCGGCGGCGATACCGGCATGGACTGCGTGCGCAGCGCGATCCGCCTGGGCGCGGCCAAGGTCACCTGCGCCTACCGCCGCGACGAGGCCAACATGCCCGGCTCGGCGCGCGAGGTGGCCAATGCCCGCGAGGAAGGCGTGCGCTTCCTGTTCAACCGCCAGCCGCTGGCGGTGGAAGCCGACGCTGCCGGCAACCTGGTCGGCGTGCGCGTGGTGCAGACCCGTCTGGGCGAGCCGGACGCGCGCGGACGCCAGGCGGCGGTACCGGTGGAAGGCAGCGAATCGCTGCTGGACGCGGACGTGGTCATCATCGCCTTCGGCTTCTCGCCGAGCGTGCCCGAGTGGCTGGCCGCGCAGGGCGTGGAAGGCACCGTCAACGGTCGCATCCTCGCCGGCGGCAGCGAGCCCGACGGCAGCGGCCGCCTGCCGTACCAGACCACCAACCCGAAACTGTTCGCCGGCGGCGACGCGGTGCGCGGCGCCGATCTGGTGGTCACCGCGGTGGCCGAAGGCCGCGACGCCGCGGCCAGCATCGCCGAATGGATCGGCAACCGTCTGCCGGTGACGACCCAGGCCGCTGCCTGAGCGACGCTGCCGCGATCGCGGCAGCGTTAGGCCAGTTCGGCGGCGGCAAGACCTTGCAGGACTGGCGGAGGCGGCGAAAGCGGCATTCGCCGGACCGCTGTGTCACACATTCGCCGAGATCCGTGACGCGCGCGGCATCGCTGGTCTCCAGCGAACATCCCTCCACCGCGCAACCTTCGCTGCGCCCAACTGGCGCGCAGACGGTGGACGCATTGCCGCGACGGCGGTCACGCCGCCGCTGCCGGCTGCACCACGCACGCGCCGTGACGCAGCAAACGTCCGCGCGCGGCGTGTCTGCGCCAGGTGAATGCCGGGCTAACACGGGTGCATGCAGGCTGGCGATCACGGGGGCGATCCTTGCACCCTTGCGCGTGCCGCCCGCGCTCCCCCGACACGGACGGCGCCTCCCCTCACCCCAGGAAGCTCCCCCATGTCGCTTTCCTCGTCGTGTTCCCCGCGCTGGCGTTCCCTGCCGCTGGCGCTGCTGCTGGCCGCCGTCGCCTGCAACGCCGCCGCCGAAGGCCGCAGCGTGCTCAAGTACGCCGGCGTCAACCTGTCCGGCGCCGAGTTCAACTCCGGCAAGAAACCGGGCGTGCTGTACAAGGACTACACCTACCCGACGGCGACCGACTACAGCTACTTCGCCAGCAAGGGCATGAACACCATCCGCCTGCCGTTCCTGTGGGAGCGCCTGCAGCCCACCGCCAAGGGCGAGTTCGACCCGGCGCAACTGGCGTTGTTGAAGAAGTCGGTGGAGCAGGCCAAGGCGAACCACCTGTACCTGATCCTGGATCCGCACAACTACGCCAAGTACAACGGCGCGCTGGTCGGCAGCGAAGGCGCCCCGGACGCGGTGTTCGCCGATCTGTGGCGGCGCCTGGCCAAAGAGTTCAAGGGCGACGACAACGTCATCTTCGGGCTGATGAACGAGCCCAACGCGGTGTCCTCGACCGACTGGGCCAGCGCGGCGCAGGCCGCGATCGACGCCATCCGCAAGGCCGGCGCCAACAACCTGATCCTGGTGCCGGGCACCGCCTACACCGGCGCGCACAGCTGGCGCAGCACGTCCTACGGCACATCCAACGCGGTGGCGCTGCAGCCGCTCAAGGATCCGCGCAACCGCATGGCGTTCGAAGCGCACCAGTACCTGGACCGCGACAACAGCGGCACCAAGGGCGAGTGCGTCAGCGCCACCGCCGGCGCCGAGAAGCTGGCCGGGTTCGTCAGCTGGCTGCGCGAAAACAAGAAGGTCGGCTTCATCGGCGAGTTCGCCACCGCCAACACGCCCACCTGCAACCAGGCGCTGGAGAACATGCTCAGCTACATGCAGAAGAACGACGACGTGATCCTGGGTTGGACCTGGTGGGCGGCCGGCGCGTGGTGGAAGCCCGACTATCCGTTCAATGTGCAGCCCGGCAAGGACGGCAGCGAAAAGCCGCAGATGGCGATCCTGTCCAAGTACGCCCGCGAGATCACCGGCAAGAAGTGAGCCGCCGTTGCCGGCGCCGCATGCCGGCAACACTTCGCGTATCACCGCAGCACGGCGCACGGCGTTCGCGCTGCACGCGTGGTGCAGCGCGATCCAGTGCCGGTTCGCGCTGCCAATAGCCGCACAGATCCATGCATGCGCGCATGCAAGGCATCGCCTCGTCCTCGGCAATGCACTACGGTGTCCGCACACCGTAGTCATCAGCCCGGCCTGGCATCTCCCTCGGCCGGGTTCCCCCTCTGATGCCGAAGGAGACCCACCATGATCGCGCGCACCTTGCGGCGGCGTTCGCGGCACGCCTTGCGTGCCGCACTGCTGCTTTGCCTGTCCGTTCCGCTGGCGTCGCTGCACGCACAGGAGGCGCTGCGCTTCGCCGGCGTCAACCTGTCCGGCGCGGAGATCGCGCCGTCGAAGATTCCCGGCATCGTCGGTGTCGACTACACCTATCCGCGCAGCAGCGACTACACCTATTTCGCCGGCAAGGGCATGAACCTGCTGCGCCTGCCGGTGCGCTGGGAACGCCTGCAGCCGCAACCGCGCGGTCCGCTCGACGCCGCGCAACTGGCGCTGATCGACGACGCCGTGCAGCAGGCCAAGGCGCAGGGCATGTACGTGATCGTGGACATCCACAACTACGCGCGCTACGACGGCCGCCTCATCGGCAGCACCGGTCTGCCGGTCGCCGCCTTCGTCGACCTGTGGCAGCGTCTGGCGCGCGCCTACGGCAGCGACAATGCAGTGGTCTTCGGGCTGATGAACGAGCCGCACGGCATCACCCCGGCCGCGTGGGCCACCGCGGCGCAGGCCGCCGTCGACGCGATCCGCGGCACCGGCGCCAGCAACCTGATCCTGGTGCCGGGCGCGCTGTGGACCGGCGCGCATAGCTGGTACACGCCGGTGGCCGGCGCCTCCAACGCCGATGCGCTGGCCACGCTGCACGACCCGCTGCAACGCGTGGCGATCGAAGTGCACCAGTACCTGGACGCCGATTCCAGCGGCACCAGCCCGGTCTGCGTGAGCGCGGACATCGGCGCCGAACGCCTGCACGCCTTCACCGGCTGGCTGCAGCAGACCGGTCATCTCGGCTTTCTCGGCGAATTCGGCGCCGCCGACAATCCGGTCTGCCGCCGCGCGCTGGACGGCATGCTCGCCGACATCGCGCAGCATCCGACGCTGTGGCTGGGCTGGAGCTATTGGGCCGGCGGCGCCTGGTGGCGCGCCGACTATCCGTTCAACGTGCAGCCCGACGCCGACGGCCATGACCGTCCGCAGATGACGATCCTCGCGCCCTGGGCGCAGCGCATCACGCGCTGAGCGCGGCGCCGGCGCAACGACGAACGCATGCGACGACGCACGCGACAGCGGCGCGCGCACCGGCACATGACGTGCGACGTGCAATGCGTCGCACTTTCTTGACGACCACGATCGCTCTGGCATGGCGGTTGCAGCGGTGTGCGATGGCCGCGCACGCCGCATCGCGGCGGCGCCTGTCGCTCTTCCCCACGAAGGATCCGTCATGCCACGCATCGACCACGTTTCCCGTTCCTCGCAATGGCGGCGTCGCGCCGCGCTATGCCTGCTCCTTGCCGCCTGCGTGCCATTCGCCCACGCGCAGCAGACGCTGCGCTATGCCGGCATCAACCTGGCCGGTGCCGAGTTCAATTCGGCGAAGAAGCCCGGCGTGCTGTTCAAGGACTATGTGTATCCCACCGACGCCGACTATGCGTACACCGCCGCGCAGGGCATGAACATCGTGCGCCTGCCGTTCCTGTGGGAGCGGCTGCAGCCGCTGGCCAACGGCCCGCTAGACTCCGTGCAGCTCGACGCCCTGCGCACCGCGGTCGAACGCGCCAAGCGCTACGACCTGCAGCTGATCCTGGACGTGCACAACTACGCCAAGTACGACGGCGTGCGCATCGGCGGCGACGCGGTCCCGGCGGCAGCGCTGGCCGATCTGTGGCGGCGCCTGTCGCTGGTCTTCGGCAACGACGCCAGCGTGGTGTTCGGGCTGATGAACGAACCCAACGGCCTCGCTTCGGGCGATTGGGCCGCCATCGCACAGGCGTCGATCGACGCGATCCGCGGCACCGGCGCCGACAATCTGATCCTGGTGCCCGGCACGGCCTTCAGTGGCGCGCACAGCTGGAACAGCACCTGGTACGGCGTGTCCAACGCGCAGGCCTTGCTGACGGTGCACGACCCCGCCGACAACCTGGCGTTCGAAGTGCACCAGTACCTGGATCCCGACTCCTCCGGCACCAGCGCCGCCTGCGTCGGCAGCAGCATCGGCGCGGACCGTCTGCAGGGGTTCACCCAGTGGTTGCGCGCCAACGGCTATCGCGGGTTCCTCGGCGAGTTCGGCGGCAGCAGCGACGCCACCTGCCTGGCCGCACTCGACACCATGCTCGACTACGTCCACGCCAACGGCGACGTATGGCTGGGCTGGAACGCCTGGGCCGGCGGCGCCTGGTGGCGCAGCGACTATGCATTCAACCTGCAGCCGGACAAGAGCGGCGCCGACAAGCCGCAGATGGACGTGCTGGCGGTACGTGCGCAGCAGGTCACGCAATGACACCAGCGGGGCCGCGATCGGCGGCGGCGGCACGGCGATCGCATCGCGATTGAGTCTGCGCCGCGATCGGGCGCAGACTGTCGCACCTTTCCCGCACGGATCGACGCATGCGCCTGGGCCTGGCCGCCAACCGACTGCACCACCAGGGCAAGGACGCCGCGCTGTTCCGCTGGCTGCATGCCAGCGAGGCCGGCATCCGCGAGCTGCAGCTCGGCCTGCATGCGGTCGGCCGCACCCACGAGGCGATCGTGCGTGCCGGGTTGTTGTACGGCTATGCCGGCCTCAAGCGCTACCCGTTCGGCCGCGAGGGCGGACTGATGAAGTTGGTGGCCGAAGTCGTGGGCCTGGAAGGCGCCGAGCGCACCCTCGACGGCGCCATCTACCTGATCGATCCGGTCGACCCGTCCTCGATCTTTCCCGAGGCGATCGCACTCAAGCGCCAGTGCGTGATCCACGGCAAGCCGTTCATCTCCACCGTGGCCAGCGCCCGCGACTGGGTGGAGATGGAACGCATCCACGCCGCGCTGGCTCCGGACCGCGGCGCCGACGATCTGTACGCGCTGCAACGGCAGACCCTGGCGCTGATCGCGCACGATGCGATGAAGCCGCAGATGCTGGCCTTCGCCAGCGAACATTTCGATCTGCTGTCGCGCTTCGCCGAGCGCGTGGCCACCGGCACCACCGGACAGCGGCTCAACGAACTGGCCTGGAGCCGCGGCTGGCCGCAGGGCCAGCCCTGGGTACACCGCTACCAGAGCGGCCCGATGGGCGGCGACGCACAGATCGCAGATCGCGTGCTGGAACGGCGCTGCCACCGCGCGATCTTCTTCGAGGATCCGCATGTCGCGCGCCAGCACGAAGCCGATATCCAGTTGCTGGAGCGCGCGGTGACCACGGTCACCGACAGCGCCGTGTGCATCACCTCGCCGGCGATCGCCGCACGCTGGGCGCAAGCCGCCGACCGCCGCCTCGCGTCTGCCTGACGTTCCTCCGGTCCCGCGCGATCGCATCACGCGCGGGCCGCCGACAGGTCACGCCGTGACGCCGCGTTGTCGTGCGTGACCGCGCGCACAGTCACCGCGATGTCACGCCGATCGCCAACACTGCCGCGCCTGTCCAGATCCCAGGGGGGATCCCATGTTGCGTTTCACCCTGCGCCTGCTGCTGCTCGGCGCGGCCACGCTGTGCGCGCTTCCATCCGCGTCTGCGCAACCGGCCGAGCGCCTGCGCGTGCGCGGCTCCAACAGCCTCGGCGCACGGCTGATGCCGGCGCTGGTGGAATCCTGGCTGCAGAGCATGGGCTACCGGCAACTGCAACGTCGTCGCGTCGATGCGACCACGCTGGAGATCGCCGCGGTGCGCGACGATGCGCCGCTGGTGGTCGAGATCGCTGGCACCGGCTCGGCCGCCGGCATCGCCGACCTCGTGCATGGTGATGCCGAGCTGGCGATGCTGGCGCGCCAGCCCGACGCGCGCGAGCGCGAGGCCGCCTGGCAGCTCGGCGACCTCACCTCGCCCGACCAGCAGTTCGTCGTGGCCCTGGACGGTGCGCGGGTCCTGGTCGCCGCCGACAACCCCATCGCCACGCTGAGCGTGGCGCAATTGCGCGACATCCTGAGTGGACGCGCGACCCGTTGGTCGCAAGTCGGCGGCGCAGACCTGCCGATCGCGCTGCATCGACGCGCCACGCCCGGCGGGCTCGACGACTTCCTGCGCGAACGCCTGGCGCTGCCCGCGCTGCGCGCGCCGGGAGATGTCGTGCATGCCGACCTGACCGAGGCCGCACGCGCCGTCGCCGGCCATCCCGAGGCACTGGCGATCGTCGGACTGACCACGCCGGTGCCGTCCGGCACGCGAGCGCTGGCCATCGCCGACGGCGGCGTCGCCGTGGCCCCGAGCGCGGCCGCAGTGCGCGGCGAGGACTATCCGCTGGTCCAGCGCTACAGCCTGTATGGCGGCCAGATGATGTCGGCGCTCGGCCGCAGCCTGGCCCTGTATGCGATCTGCCCCCAGGCGCAACAGCTTGTGCGTCGGCTCGGCCCGATCTCCCTGGCGATCGACGTGGATCCGGCCACGCCACAAACCGGGACCGCTGCTGCCCGCGCGGACGCTGCCTATGGCCAGGCAAGCACCGGCGCCCGGCGCCTGACCACCACGCTGCGTTTCAGCCTGCAGTCGCTCAATGGGATGTACGAAGCGCGCAGCGCCCAGGACCTGGACCGGCTGGTCGCCTTCATGCAACAGCCGGCGATGCATGGGCGCGCCCTGGCGGTGATCGGCTTCGCTACCCCCGACAGCGCCAACCGCCTGTACCCGACCATCGCCAGCAACGACCGCGCCGACGTCGTCGCCGCGTACCTGGTGCAACGTGGCGTCGCGGTAGAACGCGTCCGCGGCCTCGGCGCGCTGCGTCCGCTGGTCGGCGGCGAGGACGCGGAGGCCAAGGCACGCAACGAGCGCGTCGAACTCTGGTTGCTGGATCGGGCCCGGTAGGGCGGTGCGTTGCAGAGGGTGAATGGATGCTGGTGATCGGGCACATCGACGCAACGGAACATCGAACGAGACATCGCCCGCCCCCTCATCCGCCCTTTCTGGGCGCCTCCCCGAAAAGGGCCGCGGTCCCGGGAAGAGAACGGAACGCGAAAGCCCCTCTCCCATCGGGAGAGGGGTTGGGGTGAGGGTACGGAGCGCGAAGCGCCCTCGCTGGCGGACGATGCGAGGCTTGGCGCCTTGCCAGTCATTCAATGGCCATCGTGCCCATGCGGCGATGCCCCACAAGCGACGTGGTGATCCAGCATGACGTCACCTTCTCGGCAGCCGACAGCCGGCAGCCGAGAAGGCGATCAGCACGCCTCATCGGGGCGATCCGGTCATGGAGCGGCTTCGGGCGGCCTGACAGGGCAGGCACGCCTAGACTGAAGCCACTGCTGCTCCGTGCCCTCACACCGCGCAGCGTCACGCATGGCGCTGCCACAACGATTCGGCGCACGCCGCCTCAGGTCGGGAGAAAGCAGCCCGGCGCGTATGACGCTGCGCTGGCGCCGATACGCCCAATCGCCATACACGAACCGGCGAGCATGCTGACTACCTTGCTCCCGCACCCGGGCCATCCCCCATTCACCGCACGGCGCCTACAGTCGCCCGACAACGCTCGCGCACCTGGCTCTGGAGATCGCCATGCCTCGCTCATCGCACGCCATGCTCGGCATGGTGCTTGCCGGACTCTCGCTGACGCACAGCACTCCGGCCGCTGCAGTACAGCGGCTTTGGCCGACCACAGCACAATGGCAGCAGTTGCATGCGTCAGCACCCACCGACCCAACCTGGCGCGAGGTCGAGGCGACGCAGGCCCGGCTGGCCGATGCGGCACGCGCACAGGGCGCGCATCCGCTCGACAACCTGAGCACCGGCGGCCGCCTGCATGGCGATCCGGTAAAGGCGGCGACCGAAGCCAGCCTGGGCGACATGCCACGCATCCAGGCACTGGCCCTGCGCTTCGCGTTGCAGGGCGAGCGCGCTGACGCGCTGGCCGCGGGCGACCAACTCGCGCAATGGGCCGCGCGCAACGTGCCTAACGGCAACCCGATCGACGAGACCGGGCTGGAACCGGCGATCTTCGCCTACCGCATCGTCCGCCCTGCGCTGCTGGACGCGCAACGCCGCGCCATCGACACATGGATGCGAAAGATCGCCGACGCCGAGATCGGCTCGCGCGATCTCAAGCGCAAGACCGCCACCAACAACTGGCACAGTCACCGCCTGAAGACCGTGGGCATGATCGGCGCCGCGCTCGACGACACCCGCTTGCTGGACTACGCCCGCACCGGCTTTCGCCAACAGATCGCCGACAATCTGCTGCCCGACGGCCGCAGCATCGATTTCGTCGAACGCGATGCGCTGTCCTATCACGTCTACGACCTGCGCCCGCTGGTGACGCTGGCGCTGCTGTTCTCCGAACGCGGCGAGGATCTGTACCACTGGCGCGCGCCGAACGGCGCATCGCTGGCGCGCAGCGTCGACTGGCTGCTGCCGTATCTGCGCGGCGAACGCAGCCATGCCGAGTTCGTCGGCAGCCAGGTGCCCTTCGACAAGGCGCGCTCGGACAACGGCGAAGCCGGCCACGTAATCGGTGCGCCGTACGCAGCGGAGGGCGCGGTACCGTTGCTGGTGCTTGCGGCGGCCTACGATCCGGCCTGCGCGCGCCTGGCCCAACAACTCGGCCACGGCACGCCGTCCTGGCGTTTGGGGATCAGCCTGTTGCCGGACAAGGCACGGTAGCGCGGTCCCCTCGTGGCGCCGTGGTTGCGCCGGGCGCCGACTCGCTGGGCGCCCGGCTGGACGCGAGACGCGGCCGGATGCAGTGGCGTTCGGACGGGATTGAATGGCGGCGGATCGCACGGACCTGGTGCCGGGCAGCAAGGCTGTTTAACGCTGCACCTTGAGCCGGCAGCCTGTCGCGCTGTGCATTCCGGGTGGCCCTGGCGATCTGTTCGGTAGGCCGCAGAGCCCCCTGTCGGCAACCGCCACCCAGAATGCCGTCGCATGTCTTGCCGCATCCGTCCCTGCCGGCGCACCCCACTGGTTCAGCGCTTGCCATCGAGGCGGGCCAGCTGCCTTACAACGCCATCAGGGCGATCTGTGAAACGCACGGTGCAGAAGACGACGTGACCGCAGCAGCGGCCACGATGGCGACGGCAGTCGCAGGTATTGGGTGGGTGCAGGTCTGCGCGGCTCCGGCGGTTGGGCCGATTCTACGGCGTGGTCATGCCGTTGCAGCGAGGGAAGCCGGTTGCATGATCGGCGCAGGATCAGGGTCGCAGCAGAGGGCGTGAAGTCGCCGCTGGTGCTTGCTGTGGTTTACGGCCGACGCTGCGGCGTTCGCGTGACTGGCGCAGCAATCGCATGGATCGAACTTTTTTGCGCGCAATCGCTTTTTTCTCGCGCAATAAAAAATCCCCGTCCTTTTGGGACGGGGATTTGGGGTAAAGCCCCTGGCGATGACCTACTCTCGCATGGCTTGAGCCACA
>NZ_JACHOG010000012.1:0-72306 GCF_014199735.1 Xanthomonas sp. 3307
AGCTCCTGCACCTCGCCTATGGCGTCCTCAAATCGGGCACCGCGTTCGACCCGAAAAGGGGCCTTGCCTGCTAGGGGATAAGACGGTATCTACGAAAAGCTCATGCGGCTTGCGGTGCGGCGACACCACGCGCGCGCTGCACCAAGCCCGCCGCGCCATTGCTGAGATCGTCGAGCATCGCGTAGATGGTCGGCAGAAACAGCAGGCTGACCACGGTCGAGAACGCCAGGCCGCCAGCGATGGCGCGGGCCATCGGGTAGTAGGCCGGACCGTCGCCGAACATCTGCGTGGTGGTCAGCGAGATCGGCACCATCGCCAGGATCGCCGTGCCCATGGTCATCATGATCGGCCGCAGGCGCTCGCGCGAGCCTTCGATCAGCGCCTCGGTGCGGCCCAGGCCGCGCCGGCGCAGGTTGTTGATGTGCTCGATCATCACGATGCCGTTGTTCACCACCACGCCCATCAGCACCAGGATGCCGATGAAGGCCATGATCCCGAAGCTGGTGCCGGTGATCCAGAACAGCCAGAACACGCCGAACACCGAGAACAGCACGCCGCTCATGATCGCCGCCGGGAACAGCAGCGATTCGAACACCGCGGCCATCACCACGTAGATCATCAGCAGCGCGATCAGCAGGTTGAACAGCATCTGCTGGCTGGCCTGGTCGTCGTCCTGACCGTCCGCACCGTCGAAGCTGTAGCGGTAGCCGACCGGGAAGCTGACCGCCTTGAGCGTGTCCTCGATCGCCTGCTTGGCTTCCGGCGCGGTGACCTTGGCGCCGAGATTGGCGGTGATGGTCAGCGTGGTCTGGCGGTTGGTGCGGGCGATCTGGGTCGCGGCCGCGCGCGGTTGCGTCTCGACCAGGCTCAGCAGCGGCACGCTGCGCCCGTCCTGGGTGCGCACGTTGAAGCTGTCCAGATCCTCCGGCGAGGTTTGCTCGGCGCCGGCGAAGCGCACCCACACCGGCACCTCGTTGTCGCCGTGGCGGAACTCGCGCAAGGAGGCGCCACGCAGCGCCAGGCCGACGAAGCTGGCGACCTGCTCGGCGCTGAAGCCGAACGCGGCGGCACGCTCGCGGTCCACCCGCACCGCCAGTTCGGTGCTGCGGTCGCCACTGTCCACACGCACGTCGCGCAGTTCCTTGCGCCGCGCCAGCACCGGCACCACGTCGTCGGCCAGCGCGCGCAGCGCCTCGGTGGAGTCGCCGACCAGTTGCACCTGCACGGTCTGCCCGCCGCCGTTGCCGCCATCGCCGCCGTTGCTGTTGCCGACGTGGAAATCCACCCGCGCCGAGCGCGGCAGTTCCTTGCGGATGCGTTCCATCAGCGCCGGCAGGTCGCGGACCTGCTTCAGGTCCACGGTCAGCGTGGTGCTGCTGCCCTCCTCCTCGCTGAACCAGGAATACACCTGGGTCACGTGGTATTGCGCGCGGCGCGCATCGATGAAGCGTTCGAGCCGGGTCACTTCCTCGGCCATCTGTTCGCGCGTGTAGACGCCCTTCCACTGGTAGCCGATGAAGACCTGCTCGCCGCCGTCGCCGCCGAACATGTCCTTCTTGGTCTGCATCATCGGGATCACGCTCAGCGCGCTGATCAGCACGATCGCGCTCACGCTCCAGCCGCGGTGCGCCAGCGACCAGGCCAGCACCCGCGCGTAGCGGCGCTGCAGGCGCGGGATCAGTCCGTGCGGGGAATGCACCAGCGCCGGGGTGCGCATGCGCGCCGACAGCATCGGGATCAGGCTCACCGCCACCAGCCACGACGCCAGCAGCGACACCGAGATGGTGATGGCGATCTGCGACATGAAGATGCTGATGTTGTTGGTCTCGCCGAACAGGTTCGGCACGAACACGATGCAGTGGCACAGGGTGCCGGCCGACAGCGCGATGGCGACGTTGCGGGTGCCGACGATGGAGGCGCGCTGCGGCTGGTCGGGCATGCGCTCGCGCTCCTGGTAGATGCTCTCCACCACCACCACGGCGTTGTCCACCAGCATGCCGACCGCCAGCAGCAGGCCCATCATGGTCAGGATGTTGAGGGTGACCCCGGCGAAGTACATGAAGCCCAGGGTGATGGCGAAGCAGATCGGGATCGCCAGGGTCACCATCAGCGTCGACGGCCAGTGGCGCAGGAAGAAGAACAGCACCGTCACCGACAGCAGCAGGCCCACCGCGCCGGCTTCGGCCAGTTCCGCCAGCGACGAGGTCACCGCCTTGCCCTGGTTGTCGATGACCTTGATCTGCACGTCGCTCAGCGCCGGCTGCTTGCGGATCTGCTCGACCTCGGCCAGCACCGCGCGCGAGACCTCGACCAGGTTGGCGCTGCGCTCCTTGAACACGTCCAGGCCAACCGCTGGGCGTCCGTCCAGGCGCCGGCCGTAGCTCATCCGGGTCGGCTTGAGCCGCACCTCGGCGATGTCGCCCAGGCGCAGGCCCTTGCTGTCGATGACCAGATCGCGCAGCTCCTGCAGGTCGCGCAGTTCGCCGATCGGCTGCACCCGCAGGCGCTGGCCGTTGTCGTCGATCTGCCCGGCCGACAGCGAGAAGTTGAGCTTGCCCAGGCGCTCGCTGAGCTGGTTGAGGCTGAGGTTGTGCGCGCTGAGCCGGTCCGGGGCGATGGCGATCTCGACCTCGTTCGGCGGCGCGCCGGACACCGACACCTTGGCCACGCCGGGAATGCGTTCCAGGCGGCGCTTGAACTCGCGATCGAGCATGTCGTACGCGCCGGTCAGGTCGGCCGCGCCGGCCAGGCGCACCTTCAGCACCGGCTGGTCGCTGCTGGACCACTTGAACACGTTGTAGCGCCGCAGGTCCGCCGGCAGATCGGCGCGGATCGCGTCGATGCGCTCGCGCGCGTCGGAGGCGGCGATGGCGATGTCGCGGTCCCAGTCGGAGAACTCGATGAAGATGTTGGCGCCGTCGGCGGTGGCGGTCGAGCGCATGCGCTTGATCCCGGTCATCGTCGCCAGCGCTTCCTCGGTCGGCCGCACCAGGTTGCGCTCGACCTCGTCCGGGGTCGAGCCGGTGTACGGCAGTTGCACGAACAGGAACGGCGCGGAGATGTCCGGCAAGGCCTCCAGCGGCAGGCGGAAGGCCGCGATCAGCCCGACCACCACCAACGACACGAAGCACATGATGGTGGTGACCGGACGGCGAATGCTGAACTCGGCGACGCTCATGCCGGCGCGCCCTCACCGCCCTGCAAGCGCTGCTCGCCGTGCTCGCGCTGCCGCGCGCGGCGTCCGCGCTCGGCGTAGTACGCGTCGGCGCGGCGATCCAGGCGGTCGTAGACCACCGGGATCACCAGCAGGGTCAACAGCGTCGACACCAGCAGCCCGCCGATCACGGTGATCGCCATCGGCGCGCGCACCTCGGCGCCCTCGCCACTGGCGATCGCCAGCGGCAGGAAGCCGAACAATGTGCACAGCGTGGTCATCACGATCGGCCGCAGCCGCGAGCGCGCCCCTTCGATCAGCGCGGCGCGCTTGGCCACGCCCTCCTCGCGCAGCTGGTTGACCTTGTCGATCAGGATGATCGCGTTCTTGGTCACCAGGCCCACCAGCAGGATCAGGCCGATGAACACCACCACCGACACCGGCTTGCCAGTCAGCAGCAGCGCCAGCACCGCGCCGACCAGCGCCAGCGGGATGGTGAACAGGATGACGAACGGATGCAGCAGCGACTCGAACTGCGAGGCCATCACCAGGTACACCAGGAACACCGCCAGGCCGAACGCGAACAGCAGCGAGCGCGCGGACTGCGCCAACTCCTCGCCCTGCCCGCCGATGTGCATGCCGACGCCGGCACCGAGCGGATCGCGCGCCACCATCGCGCCGACCTCGCGCACCGCGCCGCCCAGGTCGATGTCGCGCAGGTTGGCCGAGACGATCGCCACGCGGATCTGGTCGGCGCGGTGGATTTCGCTGGGCCCGGTGGTGGCGACGACGTCGGCGACCGCGTCCAGGGTCACCGGCCGGCTGCTGCCCGGATTGACGATCAGCCGACGGATGCTGTCGACGCTGGCGCGGTCGCTCTGCTGCGCGCGCACCAGCACGTCGATCTTGCGGTCGCGGAAGCTGTAGCGAGTGGCGACGTCGCCGCGCACCTTCTTCACCACCACGTCGGCGATCTGCCGCGTGGTCAGGCCCAGCGCGCCGGCGCGCTCCTGGTCGAAGCGGATCTGGATCTCCGGGAAGCCCTCCTCCACCGTGGATTTGACGTCGGCGAAGTGGCCGTTGCCGCGCAGCAGCGCCGCCAGTTTCTGCCCAGCGTGCTGGATGGTCTGCAGATCCTGGCCGCGCAGTTCGATCTCCAGCGGCGTGGAGAAACTGAACAGCTCGGGCCGGCTGAAACCGACCTGCACGCCCGGATGGTTACGCATCGTCGCGCGCATGCGCTCGCTCTGCTGCGCCTCGAACTGCGCACTGCCACCGCCGGCCATGGCGATGGTCAGCTTGCCGATGTTCTCGCCGCTCTCGGTGGGGCTTGCGTCGAGCCGGGTGCCGCTGCCGCTGACCCCGTACAGCGCCTGCACGCCCGCATCCTTGCCGTGGACCTCCTGCAGTTCGCGCACCAGCGCGTCGGTCTGCCGCAACGGCGTACCGGCCGGCAGTTTCACGGTCATCTCGAAGCGGTCCTGCGCCAGCTGCGGGATCAGGTCGGCGCCCAGCAGCGGCGCCACCGCCAGCGTCGCGGCGAAGGCCAGCGCCGCCAGCCCCAGCACCCAGCCCGGACGCGCCAGCGCGCCCGGCAACAGCCGCAGGTAGCCGCGCTCGGCCAGCGCGTACGGCGCCATCGCCAGGTCGCTGGCCTTGCGCATCACCGGCGCGACCAGCGCCACCGCGCCGCGCCACAGCCGCACGCACGACCAGGCCACACCGAAGCACACGCCGCGCACCGCCGCACCGGCCCCGCGCCGGCTCCAGGCCAGCGGCTTCAGCCAGCCGCGCTGCGGCTGCCAGCGCGCCGCCGCCGGTTCCACCGGGAATGCCAACGGCGGGCGGCCCTTCAGCGAACTGAGCATCGGGATCAGGGTCATCGACACCACCAGCGAGATCGCGATGGCGATCGCCACGGTCAGCGCCTGGTCGCGGAACAGTTGCCCGGCCACGCCTTCCACGAACACCAGCGGCAAGAACACCGCGATGGTGGTCAGGGTCGAGGCGACCACCGCCATGCCGACCTCGCGGGTGCCGACGATCGCCGCATCGAGCACGCTCAGGCCGCGCTCGCGCGCCTTGGCGATGCTTTCCAGCACCACGATCGAGTCGTCCACCACCAGGCCGGTGGCCAGCGCCAGCCCGCCCAGCGACATCACGTTGAGGCTCAGCCCGAGCTGGCCCATGAAGAAGAACGTGGTCACGATCGACACCGGCAGCGACAGGCCGATCACGAACGTGCTCCAGCCATCGCGCAGGAACAGGAAGATGATCAGGATCGCCAGCAGGCCGCCGATCACCGCATCCTTCTTGACGTCGCCGATGGCGTGCTCGATGAAGCGCGACTGGTCTTCCAGCGTGGTCAACTCGGCGTCGGCCGGGATCTGCGCCTGCAGCTGTTCCAGGCGCTTGCGCAGTGCCGCGGCGGTGGACACGGTGTTGGCGTCGCCTTCCTTGTAGATGGCCAGTTCCACCGCTTCCTTGCCGCCCAGGCGGATGATCGCCTCGCGCTCCTTGTAGCCCTGCCGCACCTGCGCCACGTCCTTGAGCCGGATCGGCATGCCGCCGGCGACTATGGTGGTCGTGCTGGACGTCGCGCTCTGCGCGGCCGACGCGGCCGCGATCGCGGCTTCCGAACCGGTGGAGGCGGCGATCGCATACATCTGCTGCAAGGCGGCGTCCGCCGCGTTGCCGCCGGCGCCCTGGGTGGTGAGCAACAGGTTGCGGATCTCGTCCAGGTCGGCGAACTGATTGACCGTGCGCACCAGGTAGCGCTGCGTGCCCTGCTCCAGGCGCCCGCCGGAAAGATTGACGTTCTCGTCCTTGAGCCGCGCGATCACCGTGTCGATCGGCATGTTGAGCTGCGCCAGCCGCTGCTGGTCGATATCCACCTGGATCTCGTCCTCCAGGCCGCCGCCGACCTTGACCGCAGCCACGCCCGCCACCGGCTCCAGCTTCTTCTTCAGATCCTCGTCGGCGTAGCGGCGCAACTGGGTCAGCGCGCGCACCGCCTCGGCGTCGCTGTGCGCGGCGGTCTTGCTCGACAGCACCAGGCGCATGATCGGCTGGGTGGACGGATTGAAGCGCAGCAGCACCGGCGCCTTGGCCTCCAGCGGCAGCGACAGCGCCTCCATCTTGTCGCGCACCTCCAGGCTGGCCTGGTCCATGTTGGTGCCCCAGGCGAACTCCAGCACCACGTCGCTCTGCCCGGTGCGCGACACCGACTTGAGCTTGCGCAGGTTCTTGACCACGCCGACCGCTTCCTCCACCGGCTCGGTCACCAGCGTCTCGATCTCCGACGGCGCGGCGCCGGCGTATTCCGTGCGCACGGTCAGGGTCGGATAGCTCAGGTCCGGCAGCAGGTTCACCTTGAGCCCGTGCAGCGCGATCGCGCCGAACAGCAGCATGGTCAGGGTGATCATCGCGATGGTCACGCGGCGGCGGGTGGCGAATTCCACCAGGCCGCCGCCGTGCGCAGCGGCGGGCGCAGGCGGCGCGTGCGCGTCGGGATCGGCGCCGTGCATCAGCGCGCTCCGGCGGCGGTGGCCGGCGCGGCGTCGGCGACCTCACGCTGCGGCGCGATCACCTGCACGCGACTGCCGTCGCGCAGCGCGACCTTGCCGGCGGTGACCACCTGGTCGCCGGGCTGCAGGCCCTGGCGGATCTCCACCCACGGCCCTTCGGCATAGCCCAACGTCACCGGCACCCGCGCGACCTTGCCGGCGACCACGCGGAACACCGCCGGCTCGCCATCGTCGAGCAACGCCAGCCGCGGCACCACCAGCGCATCGGCGCGCTGGTCGTAATCGATGCGGATGCGCCCGAACATGCCCGGCTGCAGCGCCTGCGCGCCCTCGTCGAAGGCGCAGACCACGCGGAAGGTACCGCTACCGGCATCCACCACCGGCGCGATGCGGTCGACCCGGCCGCGGAACTGCTTGCCCGGCAGCGCATCGGCCAGCAGGGTCACCGGCTGCCCGGTCTTGAGCGTGGCCAGTTCGCGCTCGGGCACGTTGAGCGTGGCCTCCAGGCGCGAATCGTCAACGATGCGGAAGATCGGCGTATTGATCTGCACGAAGTTGCCGGTCTTGATCGAGCGCGAGGCGATCACCCCGGAGATCGGCGCCGTCACCGTGGCGTAGGACAGTTCCAGCGACGCCAACTGGTGTTGCGCGCGCACGTTGGCCAGGTCGTACTTGATCTGGTCGACGTCGGCGGCGCTGACCAGTTGCTGGCCCACCAACTGCTGCGAGCGCCGGTAGTTGTTCTCCAGCTTGCGCAGCTGCGCCTCGCTCTGCGCCAGCGCCAGCCGCGCACGGTCCGGATCCAGCCGCACCAGCGGCTGCCCGGCGCGCACCTGCTGGCCCTCCTCGGCCAGCACCGCCAGGGCCACGCCGGAGGTCTTGGCCACCACCTGCGATTCGGCGCGGGCCTCCAGCGCCGCAGTACCGCTGTAGCTGGCCGCCACCGCGCGGCGGCTGGCCGCGGCCACCTCCACCGGCACCGCCTCCGGTACCTTCTCGCTGTCGGCGGCCTTGGCCTTGGCTTCGGCGGCCGGCTTGCAAGCGCTGAGCAACAGCGTGGTGGTGACCAACAGCGCGGCAGCGCAACTGGCAGTGCGGCGCGTGAGCGGTCGCGTCATCGTCGTATCCCCGGTGGATGGCGTAAATGGTGTTGTAGATAAGTAGATCACCAATCGACGCCATGACGAATGCCCCAAAGGTCACGGGTCCCTCGCCACGGCCAGTTTCGGAGCTGCGAAAGGTGAGGCTATACTCGGGCCGTTCCGTGTTCCCCCACGCCGGAACCCCAATCCGTCCTCCGGACCACGAAACCATGCGCACGCAGCCGCTAGCCGCTTGTTTTGCTCTGGCCGTACTCGTTTCTGTTGGGGCCGCCCCGGCCATGGCGCAGACCGCGCCGGCGCCCGCCGCTCCCGCCGCCGCAGCCGCGGCACCCGCGCCCGTGCAGGGCAATGCCGCCAATGGTCGGGTGCTCACCTATACGTGCCAGGGCTGCCACGGCGTCACCGGCTACAAGAACGCCTACCCCAGCTACCGCATCCCCAAGATCGGCGGGCAGTCGGCGCAGTACCTGACCCAGGCGCTGACCGAATACCGGCTCGGCAAGCGCAAGCATCCGACCATGCAGGCCCAGGCGGAAAGCTTCTCCGACCAGGAGATCGCCGACATCGCCGCTTTCCTGTCCACCCTCAAGTAGGCCTCCCATGCCGAACGCCGCGCACGCCTTGCGTCCCGCCCTCGTCCTGCTTGCCGCCCTGTGCCTGGGGGCCTGTTCGCAATCGCAGGTGGAATCCACCAGCAAATCCGCCGGCGACCCCGGCCACGCCAGCGGCGAGCACGGTTCCGGCTCCTCCGCCGGCCTGCCCGGCGGGCGCATCGAGGCCGGCGACAAGCTGGCCCACGCCAAAGGCAAGGCCACTGGGCAGAGCTGCATCGACTGCCATGGCGCCGACGGCAACGCGCCGATCGACCCGACCTATCCCAAGCTCGGCGGCCAGTACGGCGACTATCTCGCGCACGCACTGCAGGCCTATCGCGGCGGCACCCGCACGCATCCGCTGATGAGCCCGCAGGCGGCGCAGCTGAGCGACCAGGACATCGCCGACCTGGCCGCTTACTTCGGCTCGCGCAGCAGCCAGTTGCGCGACCTGCACGGCGTGAACTGAGCGGACCATTGCCAGGCATCCGGCACGTCGCATGACGTGCCGGACGCTCGGGCGATCCCGGGCATCAGCAGCGTGGTGTGCGGTGTTCTACGCGCCGATCTCGACGTCTCGCTCGGCATAGGCCGACTCCCCATCGCGATCGGCATGACCGGTGTGCAGCCAGGCATGGCGCACGCCGTCCCGGCGCATCCCGCATCGCACAGCGACAACGAACCCGTCCCGATCCAGTCATCGCCGCGCTCAGCGGCTGCCGTTGTCCTCTTGCAGTTCGCGCTTGAACGGCACGTTCGGTGGCGGCCGCGCGCCGGCCGGCTGCTCGTTGAGATTGGGATCGGTGATGCCGCAGCCGCCACCCACCTGCAGGATCGAGATCACGCAGGAAATGCTGCTGGTGGTGCCCGGAATCGGGATCTTCACCGACTTGATGCCGCGCCGCACCCACTCCTCCAGCAGAGTCGCGTTCGGCAGCCAGTACTTGTCGAACGAGGTCGGCGTGTAGTCGTATGGCGGACGCTTGAGCCACTCCCCGGCCTTTTCGATGCGCTCGCGGGTCCAGCTGTCGGTCTCGGACCCGGGCGCGCTGCGCGCAGGCGTCTGGTCGTTGCCGCGGCCGTCGGCCAGGCGCACGCTGCCGTCGGCATTGAACAAGCCGCCGCCCTTGCTGGCGCCGGCACCGGCATCGCCGGGGCGGTTGCGCGCAGCCGCGCCCCAGTCGTCGCCACGCTGCGGCGTGGCCCAGCCACCATCGCGAGCGACCGGGGCCGGGCCGCTGCCCGGGGCCGCGGCCTGGCTCCCGGGCGGCGCGGTGCCGGCCGCGGGCGCGGTCGGCTTGGCGGGCGCACTGACGGCGGCACCGGCTGCTGCGACCGGCGCCTGCTGCGCTGTCGGCGCGCTGGCCGGCGCTGCGTCCGGAGCGGTCGCCGGTGCTGGCATGGGCGCGCTCGCGGTAGCGGTGCTCGGCGTCGGCACTTCGATCTGACGCACCTGCGGCACCTCGGCGCTGCGCGGCACCGGCGTGGGCGCCGGCGTGCGCAGCCGGGGCGCCGGAATCTGCACCTGCGGCAGCGGTGCCGGCACCTCGCGTTCGCGCACCTGCACCTGCGGTGCGACTGGGCGCGGCACCGCGATGTCGCGCGGGCGCAACTGCGCCACGGTCGGCATGTCTGTGACCACCTCGACCTCGCGCACCGGCACCTGCACGTCCGGCGGCACCACCGCGCGCGGTGTCGGCACCGGCACGCGCACGCTCGGCGGCGGCGGCAGCACGAAGTCGCGGGTGGGCGTCGGGGTCTCGGTCACCTGCAGCGGCTGCTCCGCCGGCGGTGGCGGCGCACTGGCCGTGGTCTGCGTGGGTACCGGCGGAACGGGAGCTGGAGCGGGAACCGGAGTCGGCGCAGCGGCCGGTGCGGGCGCGGCAGCAGCCGGCGGCGTCGGGCGCGAGCGCGTGGTCGCGGCATGCTGCGCACGCGGGGTCGGCGCCGCCGCCGTTGCAGCGGCGGCCGCCTCGGCCGGCGCACCGCCACCGCGTTCGGCGGGCGTGCCGCGGCCGACGAATTCCACCTGTACGCGCCCGGCGGCGTCCGCGTCGGCGCGCGGCGGCAGCCAGCGCACGAACGCCACCCACAGCAAAAACACCGCGAATAGCAGGTGCAGCAACAAGCTCAGCAGGACGGCCAGGCGCCGCCACCAGCGCTGGTCGTAGGGCGCCGGATCCCAGTGCTGCCACCACAGGCGGCGGAACGCCTGCCACAGCGGCAAGGCCGGCAGGCGCAGGGTCGCAGGCGGCGACGCCGGCGGCATCGCCGCGATCAGCTCGGGGGCCGCGAACGGCCGAGGCACGGCCGGTTGCGCCGCGATCCAGTGCGCCCACGCGTACGGCAGGCCGGTGCGGCGATCGCGCAGCAGCTTGCGCGGCGTGCGCGCCAACAACGCGTCGAGGATGTCGGTGGCGCGCGTCACCGGCAGTGGAAAGTCAGGCGGCCGAATCGCGCGGAATGTAGGGGGCGCTGCCGCTGTCGTGGTCGGTGGCGTCGCGCACCGCGGTCACGCCCGGCACGCGGCCCATCAAGGTCTTCTCGATGCCCTGCTTCAAGGTCACGTCGGCCATGCCGCAGCCGTGGCAGCCGCCGCCGAAGCGCAGCAGCACCACGCCATCGGCGGACACTTCCTGCACCGCCACGCGGCCGCCATGCTGGGCCAGCTGCGGATTGACCTCGTTTTCCACCACCCAGCGCACCCGTTCCACCAGCGAGGCCGCCTCGCCCGGGGCTTCGCCCTTGATCTTCGGCGCCTTGATGGTGAGTTGCTGGCCGGTGCCCTGGGTGACGTAGTCGATTTCCGCGCCGTCGAGCCAGCCGACGCTGTCGGCTGCCACGTACAGAGTGAAGCCGGCGCAATCGATCGCCCATTCGTCGCCGGCCAGGTCCGCCGGCTCGGCGAACTCCAGCCGCGCATCGGCGCGCGGGGTGCCGGCATCGACCGCGCTCAGGCGTACGCCCATGCCGGGCACGGCCTCGCGTTCGAGCAACTTGCGGAAATGGGCCTGTGCGTTGTCTGAGATCTGGATCATGCGGGTATTCTAGACCCTTCCACGCCCTGCGCTCGTCGCGGGCGGTATGTTGACCGGCCCTGTCCGTTCCACTGCAGAGACCACCATGAACGACCTGATCCCGCTCGTCCAGGCCCATTGCTCGCCCTGCAAGGGCAGCGAATACAAACTGACCCAGGCGCGCCTGGCCGAACTGCTGCCGCAGGTGCCCGGCTGGGAAGTGGTGGAAAACGGCACCGCGATCAGCCGCACCTTCCGCTTCCCCGACTATTACCGCACCCTGGCCTTCGTCAACGCGCTGGCCTGGATCGCCCACCGCGAGGACCACCACCCCGACCTGGGCGTGCACTACGACCGCGTGGTGGTGCGCTATTCCACCCACGATGTCGGTGGCCTCAGCGAGAACGACTTCATCTGCGCCGCCAAGGCGTCCGCTCTTCCGGAATGAACCCGATGACCGCCACCGCTACCGCCCGCCGTCTGCTCCCCCTGGCCTGCCTGAGCGCCGTGCTGCTCAGCGCCTGCGGCCAATCCCAGCAATCGCAGCAACACACCGTGGCGCAGCCGCCGACCGAGGTCGCCGCGGTGAAGACGCCGCCGCCGGACTATCCGATCGACGTTGCCTGCGCCGGTGTTGGCGGCAAGGTGGTGCTGAAGGTGGTGGTCGGCGTGCAGGGCAAGCCGACCGAGGTGGACGTGGTTGCCGGCAGCGGCCAGGCCAAGCTGGACGCCTCGGCGCAGGAGGCCGTGCGCGGCTGGACCTTCAAGCCCGCCACCCGCAACGGCCAGACGGTGCCGTGGACCATCCAGGTGCCGGTCAATTTCAATCCGCCGCAGCCGCGCCCGGACCGTTGCTTCGCGCTGGACGCCCAGGCGCACAAGGCTGGCTGAACCATGGGCGCGCGCGGCGCGCCTTCACGCGACACCCGCACCGCGCCGGGTTTGATCGACGCCTCTTCCTAGGAGCCGCCGGCGCATGCTGGATATCCCGCTGCACAATGTCCTGGTCGCGCTCGGCGTGACCCTCGCCGCCGGCCTGGCCACCGGCCTGGGCAGCGTGCTGGTGTTGTTCAGCAAGGGGCCCAATCCGCGCCTCCTCGCCTTCGGCCTGGCATTCTCCGCCGGCGCGATGGTGTACGTGTCGCTGACCGAGATCCTCGGCAAGTCGATCGCCGCCTTCAGCGAGGCCTTCGATCCGCGCCTGGGCCAGGCCTACGCCACCCTGGCGTTCCTGGCCGGCATGGTGCTGATCGTGACCATCGACCGGCTGGTACCCAATCCGCACGAAAGCCTCAACAGCCGCGATCCGCTGTTCCGCGACGACAACCGTGCCTACGTCAAGCGTGTCGGCCTGCTCACCGCGGTGGCGATCACCGCGCACAATTTCCCCGAGGGCCTGGCCACCTTCTTCGCGACGCTGGAAAGCCCGGCGGTCGGCATGCCGCTGGCCTTCGCCATCGCCGTGCACAACATCCCCGAGGGCATCGCCATCGCGGTGCCGGTGCATTACGCCACCGGGCGCAAGTCCTATGCCTTCGGCGCCAGCCTGCTGTCCGGCCTGGCCGAGCCGATCGGCGCGCTGGTCGGCTACGTCGCGCTGGCACGCTTCCTGTCCGAGGCGGTGTTCGGCGCGGTGTTCGGGCTGATCGCCGGGGTGATGGTGTTCCTGGCACTGGACGAACTGCTGCCGGCGGCCAAGCGCTATGCGCAAGGGCACGAGACGGTGTACGGCCTGGTCGCGGGCATGGCCACGCTGGCGCTCAGCCTGGTGCTGTTCCGCCTGTCCGTGCCGGCCTGAATAGGCGGCCAGCTCAGGCTGAACGCGCGCTCGCTGGCCCGCGCGGCGACGCTGCGCAGAAAGGTCGCAGACACCCAAGGCGGCGCATGCTGCGGCCACCTTCGCCCCGCTCGATGAGGTGTCGCATGGAGTTCCGTCCCCTGCCCCCGGCCAGGCTGGCCCTGTTCACCGCGCTGAGCGTGGTGGCGCTGGGCGCCTGTCAGCGACAAGAAACGCCATCCCCCGCGACCCAGGCCGATGCGCCCGCCCCCGCCGCGGCCCCCGCGCCCACCCCCTACGTACCGCCCACCGCCGACCAGCTGTATCAACTGGTGGCGCCGATCGCGCTGTTCCCGGACAAGCTGCTGGCGCAGACCCTCGCCGCCTCGGTGTATCCGGATCAGGTGGTGTCTGCGCAGGACTGGCTGCGCAACAACCGCACCCTGTCCGCCACCGACCGCCTGCAGGCGGCCGCGGCGCAGCCCTGGGACCCCAGCGTCAAGGCGCTGACCGCCTTCCCCGACGTGGTCGACCAACTGGCCGGCAACGGCGACTGGACCCGCTCGCTGGGCGATGCCTACGCCCACGACCCCAACCAGGTGCTGGACGCGGTGCAGGTGATGCGCCAGCGTGCGCAGGCGCAGGGCCACCTGCGCAGCACCCCGCAACAGCGCGTGCAGGTGGTGCAGCGCACCGTGGTCGAACCGGCGCCGGCCTATGCCGACGCGGTGCCACCGCCGACCCGCACCATCGTGATCGAACCGGCGCAGCCGGACGTGGTCTACGTGCCGCGCTACGACCCCGACGTGGTCTACGGCGCGCCGGTCAACGTCTACCGCGAGTACCGCTACCGCCCGCCGCGCCCCTACTACGACACCGGCGACCTGGTCACCGCCGGCATCATCTCCTTCGGCGTCGGCGTGCTGGTCGGCGACGCGCTCGAACACCACCACCACAGCGTGTTCGGCTGGCTGGAACCGGCGCCGCCGTGGCACAGCTGGGGCTGGAACAACTGGGGGGTGAACTGGAACGCGCCGCCATCGGCGCCGAACTACGTGGTCTACCGCAACAGCGTGTACGCGCCGCGCACCACCATCATCAACAACCACTACGACAACCGCAGCTACGTGCACAACGACTACCGCGGCGCGCCGCCGCCGGCCGCACCGATGGGTGGGCCGGGCGGTCAGCAGGCCTTCGCCGCCGCGCATGCTCCAAGTGCCGCAATGACCGCCGCCGCGATGGGCGCACGCGCCCCGGCGGCGGCGTTCGGGCCGGCCCGCGCCCAGCCGGGCGCGATGCCGCAGAGCATGCCGCACTTCACCCACCAGATGCTGCAGGCCGGCCGACCGGTCGCGGCGATGCCGCCACCGGTGCAGCGCCTGCCGGGCCCGGGCACGCCAGCGGCCATGGCCGCCGCGCGCGATCCGCGGCTGCTGCCCGGCTTCGCCCAGCGCGCCGCGGCACCGCCACATACCGTGGCGATGGCCCAGCCGAACGCACCGCGCGCGGCTCCGTCGATGCCGGTCCCGCAGTTCCATGGCCGCCCGGTCCCGCAGGCGCTGACGCCCACGCCGGTGCCGCACGAGGCCGTCGCCAATCGTGGCGGCATGCCCGAAGCGCGCGTCGCCGAACCGCCGCGGCACGGCGACCCGGGCATGCAGCCCTCCGGCTTCGCGCGCGAGATGGCACGCACGCAGCCGCCGCGCCAGGCGATGCCGGCCGACGCCCCGCGCGCCCAGGCCTGGCATGCGCCGGCGCCCGAACGCGAAGCGCGGGCGCCGGAGATGCCGCGCGAGGCGATGCGCGCACCGATGCCGGAACCACGCCAGGAGCAGCGCGTTGCCCGGTTCTCGCCGCCGCCGCGCATGCCGGCGCCGCGTCCGGCCGAGTCGCATCCGGCACAGCGGCCGGCCCCGGCCCACCACGACGGGCGCCACGACCACGACCACCACGAAAGCTGAGCACAATCCGGGGGCGGCCGCGATGCCGCTCCCGGCGCGTCCGCCTCAGCCGAGGCGGTTCAGCGCCTCGGCCAGTTCGTCGGCCAGTGGCGCATTCAATAGATAAGGCGTCTTGCCGTCGTCCAGGCTGAACTCCAGCGAGGCGGCATGCAGGAACAGGCGCTTGAGCCCGATCTGTTCGCGCAGGCGCTTGTTGACCGCCGGATCGCCGTACTTGTCGTCGCCGGCGACCGGATGTCCCAGGTGCTGCGCATGCACGCGGATCTGGTGGGTGCGGCCGGTCTCGATCCGCACCTCGCAATAGGAATGCCCGCCGCGCCGCTCCAGCACCCGGAAATGGCTCAGCGACGGCTTGCCTGCCGCATTCACCTGCACGTGGCGCTCGCCGCCCTGGCGCAGCCCAATGTGCAGCGGCGCATCCACACTCATGGTGCCGTCGGGCATGCGTCCGACCAGCAGGGTCAGGTAGCGCTTGCTGATACCGCGCCCCTGGACCCGGTCGTCCTCGCGCATCAGCGCCTGCAGCTCGGTCAGCGCCGAGCGCTTCTTGGCCACGATCAGCAGCCCGGAGGTGTCGCGGTCGAGCCGGTGCACCAGTTCCAGCGATTGATTGGGACGCAGCGCACGCAGCGTCTCGATGGCGCCGAAACTGATCCCGCTGCCGCCGTGACTGGCGACACCCGACGGCTTGTTCAGCGCCAGCAGCCGTGCATCCTCATAGACGATGGCCGCCTCCAACCGGGCCATGAAGGCGTCGGGTGGCGCACTCTTCTCGCCCTCCTCGGCCAGCCGCACCGGCGGGATGCGCACTTCGTCGCCGGCCTCGAGCTTGCGCTCGGCCTTGGTGCGGCCGCCGTTGACCCGGACCTGACCGCTGCGCATCAGCTTGTAGATCAGGCTACGCGGCGCGCCCTTGAGCTGGCCGAGCAGGAAATTGTCTACGCGCTGTCCGGCCCTGTCTTCCGGGACCTTGAGAATGCGCACCGCGCTGGTCGCGACATCGCGCGGCTTTGGAGGGATCGGGGGGGAAGTCATCAGGCAGTTTATTCTGTTACACTCGGGGGGCGAGATAAGGGTTTGATTTCGTTGGAAGTTAGTTGAGGGCCAGAAGCCCGGCTTACGACGATTCCGGCACAGTGCGCGACCACCGCCCCCGGGGCGGCCATGTTAGCGGCTCACCGGCCTACCCGGCCATCGCCGGATGCCGCAAGCGTCCGCGCTGAACATGCCCCGTGCGGCGCCCAGCCTGGCTGGAGTCGCCGCCGGTCCTGAACCACCTAAAAGCAAGAAGCGCTCCCGCGGCTCGCCGTGGTGTCGTAGCGCTGGAAACCCAAGACGCCCACCCCGCGCCTGCGCGATGGGCGACGAAGCGTGACCAGAAGCGAAACCCCATGGCGTTCCGCGCGGTAGCAGCGCGAGGAACGCAACAATGAAGCGAATGCTGATCAACGCCACGCAGGCAGAAGAACTGCGTGTGGCCATCGTGGACGGCCAGACCCTGTACGACATCGACATCGAGCAGCCGTCCAAGGAACAGAAGAAGTCCAACATCTACAAGGGCCGCATCACCCGGCTCGAGCCCTCGCTGGAAGCAGCTTTCGTCGAATACGGCGGCGAGCGTCACGGCTTCCTGCCGCTGAAGGAAATCTCCCGCGATTACTTCCAGGCCGGCGTCGACCACAACAAGGCGACGATCCGCGAACTGCTGCGCGAGGGCCAGGAAGTCGTGGTCCAGGTGGACAAGGAAGAGCGCGGCAACAAGGGCGCGGCCCTGACCACGTTCATCTCCCTGGCCGGCCGCTACATGGTGCTGATGCCGAACTCGCCCACCGCCGGCGGCGTCTCGCGCCGGATCGAGGGCGAGGACCGCGCCGCGCTGAAGGAAGCGCTGGACAAGCTGAACATCCCCGACGACATGGGCGTGATCATCCGCACCGCCGGCGTCGGCCGCGATGCCGAAGAACTGCAGTGGGACCTGGACTACCTGCTGCAGGTGTGGAAGTCGATCGCCGAGGCCGCCCTGGCCAAGCCGGCGCCGTTCCTGATCTACCAGGAATCGCGGCTGATCATCCGCGCCCTGCGCGACTACCTGCGCGCCGACATCGGCGAGATCCTGGTCGACACCGCCGAGATGTACGGCGACGCCCAGGAGTTCATGCAGCAGGTGATGCCGCAGAGCCTGCGCAAGCTCAAGCACTACACCGACGACATCCCGCTGTTCAATCGCTTCCAGATCGAGTCGCAGATCGAGGCCGCCTACGAGCGCAGCGTGCGCCTGCCGTCCGGCGGCTCGATCGTGGTCGACCAGACCGAGGCGTTGACCGCGGTGGACGTCAACTCCTCGCGCGCCACCAAGGGCAGCGACATCGAGGACACCGCATTCCAGACCAACCTGGAGGCGGCCGAAGAGGTCGCGCGCCAGCTGCGCCTGCGCGACCTCGGCGGCCTGGTGGTGATCGACTTCATCGACATGGCCTCCAACAAGCACCAGCGCGAGGTCGAGAACCGCCTGCAGAACGCGCTCAAGTACGACCGCGCGCGGGTGCAGATCGGCCGTATCTCGCGCTTCGGCCTGCTGGAGATGAGCCGCCAGCGCCTGCGTCCGTCGCTGGGCGAGTCCAGCCAGATCGTCTGCCCGCGCTGCGATGGCCACGGCCGCATGCGCAGCGTCGAGTCGCTGTCGCTGTCGATCATCCGCGTCGCAGAAGAGCACGCGATGAAGGAGAACACCGGACAGGTGCTGGTGCAGGCCCCGGTGGAGATCGCCAACTACCTGCTCAACGAGAAGCGCCGCGCGCTCAGCGAGATCGAGAAGCGCCACGACGCGCCGATCGTCATCGTCGCCGACGAGCAGATGCACACCCCGCACTACGAAGTGACCCGCCTGCGCGAGAACGAACTGGGCGAGGAAAGCACCAAGCCCAGCTACCAGCGCGGCACCCCGCGCAAGCTGCCGGTGCATGCGCTGACCAAGGCGCAGTTGAACATTCCGGCGCCTGCGGTGACCAATGTGAAGCACTCGCAGCCGGCCCCGGTGCGCGAACCGGCCGAGGAACCGGTGGCCGCGCCGGCACCGGCGCCGGTCGTCGCGCCGACCCCGGTCGCACCGCCGGCCACCGGCGTGGTCGGCTGGCTGAAGCGCATCTTCGGCGCCGGCGACAACCCGGCCGCCGCCCCGGCCGCCGCCGAGCCGGCACAGCGCCAGCGCCCGCAGGACGGCAACCGTAACCGCAACGACCGTGGCGATCGCAACGACCGCAACGCGCGCCGCAACGGCGGCCAGGGCGGCAATGCCGCCCGCGGCAACGGCAACGGCGGCAATGCGCGCCGCGACGAACGCCGCAACGGCAACGGCAATGGCGCCACTGCGCCGGCCGCGCAGCAGAACCAGCAGCCCAAGGCACCGCGCAACGAGCAGGCCGCGCAGCAGGCCAAGCCGCAACAGCAGCCGCAAACGCCCAAGCCGCCGAAGCAACAGCAGCCGCAGAACCCGCCGCGCCAGCCGAAGCCGCAGCAGGATCCGGCACAGGCCGCCGTGCAGGGCGACAAGCCGCCGCGTCAGCCGCGCGCCGACGAGGCCGTGGCCAAGCAGCAGGCCGCGCCCGTCGCCACCGCACCCGTGACGCCGATGCAGGACGCCACCACCCTGGCCGCCGCTGCGGTCGCCGGTGGCGCGAGCGCCGCGTCCCAGGAGCCGGCAGTGGTTGTCGAAGCCGCCGCCGCACCGGTGCAACAGGCGCCTGCCGCCGCAGCAGCCGGCATCGATGAACGCGAAAGCGCCGCGGAAACCGCGCAGGCTGTGCCCGCCGGCGAAGGCGCCGAGGGCGAGGACGGCACCGGCGACGCCGGTGGCCGCCGTCGTCGCGGCCGTCGCGGTGGACGTCGTCGTCGTCGTGGCAATGGCGAAGCCGGTGCCGCCGGCGATACCGCCGGGCTGGACGATGCCGATCTGGATGCCGGCGACAGCGACGGCGAAAGCGCGCCGGCGCCGAGCCGCAGCCAGCCGGAGTTCGACTTCGACGACGACGGTGCCACCGACGCACCCGCACCCAAGCCGCCCGTGCAGGAAAAGCGCGAGCCGCAGGAAAAGCGCGAGCGCCGTGAGCGTCCGGCTGCCGTCAGTGCAGCGGCACCGGCCAGCGACGCAGCCCAGGCCCCCGCGCCGATCACCGTCGACCCCGTGCCTGCGCCAGCCACCGCACCGATGCAGCCGTCCGCGCCTGCCGACACCGTGATCGCATCGCCCGCGCCGACGGCGCCGGCCGCAGCGGCCCAGGGTGTGAGCGATGCGGCCGTTGCCCATGCCGACACGGTGGTGGCGGCACCGGCAGCACCGGCGCCGGTCGCCGAGACCACGCCGGTCGCACAGGAGACTGTGGTCGCCCGCGCCGCGGCACCGGCCGAACGCGCCACGCCTGCCGTCGCCCCGACCACGCAGCAACCGCAGGCAGTCACCACTGCCGTCGAGCAAGCGACCGCCACCGCCGCCAAGGCGACGGTCGCGGAGCCGGACGCCGCAGATACCACGACCAAGGTCGAGGATCCGGCGGGCGTCACCGCGCCGGCGGAAGCTGCCGTCGTTCCGCCGAGCGCAGCGCCGGCCGTCACCGCCGCGCCCACCGCTCCCGTGGAGCCGCGTGCCGAAGAGGCTGCCCCGGTCAAGCCGGCTTACGCCCCGGTGCAGACCACCCTGCTCGACGCCTTCGCCGATGCACCGGCGCAGGCTCCGCACGGTGGTGCAGCAGCGGCCGCAGCGTCGACCGAGAGCGTATCGGCCACGCCGGCAAGCGACGACACCGCGACGTCCGTTGCCGCCCCGGCTGCGCAGGCGCAGGTCGTGTCTGCAGACGAGGCGGCGAAGACGGAACGCGCCGCCACTGCCGCGCAATCCGCAGCGCATGCGCCGCATGCCGCGGACAAGGCGGACGGCGACGAGCACAAGGATCGCAGCTGATCCACGCTTTTCCCGTTGCAGCATGAAAGAAGCGGCCTTCGGGCCGCTTTTTTTTATGGGCGCGCTGAAGCGCAAACAGCGCAGCGGCTCAAGGCGATATGCCCGCATGCGCGAATAGTCGGCTCGATCCAGTTGCGCTGCACCGCCGAAGCAGCAGCTTCACGTCACCTCCAAAACACGCTTTTGCGGCAGCAACGACACTCGATCACCTCGTAGGTGCGGCTCTTCCCCTTTGCGGGATTAGCCGCGACAGAGCATTACCGGTCGCCTGTCGCGGCTGAAGCAACTCCTACAAGAACACGCGGTGCGCGGCGTACATAGCCCGTGGCGAAAGCAGGCGACTGGAGGTGTCCTGCAGACACGACACACATGCGCGCGCGCTTCCTTGGGAGCACGCACGCGCGCTTCGCCAAAGATTGCCGTGATGGGCGCTGCGCCCGCACAGAGTGCCGTGCTGCTTCGCCGCCACACCTGCGTCGAGCGCTGCCACGCGAAGGCACTCAGCCATTGCGACCGCTACTGTCGCGAGGCTGTGTGCGGCGTGCGCGAGGCCGACGGCGATTGCAGTCGATCGACACCGCGAACGGATCTTCCTTCGCGCCCGCACAACGCAAGAGCGGCCCGAAGGCCGCTCTCGTGTCACTTCGACAGGCGCCGCCGATTACAGCGGATGCGTCGGATCCAGCAAGCCGTATTGCGTGGCCAGGCGCGCCAGGGCGATGTTGTCCTGGATGCCGACCTTCTCGAACAACCGCGCCTTGTGCGTATTGACGGTCTTGGCGCTGAGGCTCAGGCGCTTGGCGATGTCTTCCTGGCGCAGGCCGCGGGTCAGCAGCAAGGCCACTTCCAGTTCGCGCGGCGACAGCGCATCGAACGGCGAACCGCCGCCTTCCAGATTGGCCAGCGCCAGGTTCTGCGCGATGTTGGCGCCGAGGTAGCGCTTGCCCATCGCCACGTCGCGGACCGCGCGCAGCAATTCCTGCGCGTCGCCGGCCTTGCCGACGTAGCCGGACGCACCGGCTTCCAGCAGGCGCTTGGGCAGCGGGCCGTCTTCCAGCACCGAGACGATGATGACCTTGGTGCCGTGGTCGCCCTTGACGATGCGCTCGGTGACTTCCAGCCCGCTGACGCCGGGCATGTGCAGATCGCACAGGACGATGTCCGGCTTCAACTGCCGGATCTGCGGGAGCGCGGCTTCGCCGCTGTCGGCTTCGCCGACGATTTCGATATCCGTTTGATTCGACAGGATCAGCTTCATGCCCGTGCGGACAAGAGCGTGATCATCGACCAGAAAAACCCTGATGGCCATCTCGTATAACCCCAACGCAGCGGATACCGCACTATCCAGACTATCTGCGTGAATTATTCAGGGCAATACGAATTTGTAGACAAACGAAGACGCTTCACGGTGTGCTCATCTGCACCTCGCGAAACGTCATGTTGTCGTCATCAAAACCCTGCCGAGCTTACTCAAGGCTCGGCACGCAGGGTCGAGTGACCTGCCAGCGCTTTCCTCGTAAGGCGCGCGACGGTCCCTGCGTCAGGCCGAGGCCAGTATGCTGCCGCGGCGGGGAAAGCGTTATCAGGACAATCCTGATCTCACGTCAGAATTATCTGACCCTCCCCCTTCCCGCTTCCGGACACCACCGCGCTGCGGATCCCGGACAGGCCCGGCGAAATTTTCCGACATGCACTTCGGAAATGGCCGATGCACTCGACACAACCACGACTTGACCGACCGCCTGCGGCACACTGCCCGGGTGAACACCGTCCGTCCGTATGCCGCGCAGGACCAAGCCGCCTGCCTGGCGCTGTTCGACAGCAACGTCCCGCAGTTCTTCGATCGCAGCGAACGCGCCGCCTTCGAGCACTTCCTGCAGCACCACACCGGTGCCTGGCATTATCTGGTCATCGTCCGCGCGGGCACGATCGTGGCCTGCGGCGGCCACGCGCTGAGTGCCGACGGCCGCGTCGCCAGCTTCGGCTGGGGGATGGTCGAGCGTCGCCTGCACCGCCAGGGCCTGGGCCGCGCGCTGACCGAGGCCCGGCTCGACGCCTGCCGGCGCAGCGTCGGCGTGGCGCGGATCGAACTGGACACCAGCCAGCACACCCAGGCGTTCTACGCGCGCTTCGGCTTCAGCGTCGACCGCGTGGTCGCGAACGGCTACGGCCCGGGCCTGGATCGTTGGGACATGGCGTTGAACCTGGACAACGCGCGCGACTGAAGCGGATCGCGATGCGACGCCAGTCGGCCGCACCTCACGGAACTGCCGTCATGCGGCCAGTGCGTAGCGGCGGCAATGTTCGAGATAGCCGGCCTCGTGAAGGCCGGCGAGCGCGACCACGCTCTCCCACAGCCACGACGGCGTGTCGATCGCCTTGCGCCGGTCGGCGTCCAGCAGGTGCAGCCACGCGGCGCGCATTTTGGGCTTCATCTGCCGCGCATGCGCCTTGCCGACGACGAAGGCGAGATAGCGCGCCGAGCGCATCGCCTCGACGTGATTGAACTGGTCGACCTCCAGCTTCAGGTCGCGCGGCGAGAGTTCGCGAATGAACAGCGAGCGGCCCAGCAGATGCACCGGCAACATCCTGCTGCCCAGGTACGGCGACAGCGCGCGCGCCGCGGCGGTCACGCGCTCGGCGTTATCCGCCGGCATCCGTGCATCGGGCGCCGCCGGCGCGATCGGTGCGATCGCCTCCTTCAGATCGACCAGCGCGTAGGACCAGTGGCCCTTGCCGGTCTTCAAGGCGACGATCGCCGCATAGCGCAACAGGCCCAGCGAACTGCAGCCCTTCATCCAGTACGCCGCATCGACCAAACGCACCTCGCGGTCCTTGGGCTTTCCCTTCAGCGACAGCACCATCTGCGCCACCGCCGGATCGGCGAACAGCCGCTCCAGTGCCTCGCGTTCTTCCGGTGCCAACGCCCAGAACTTCTCGCCCAGCGGAATGTGCGGCTCCACCGCCTGCAGACGCTCCTTGGCCAGGTGGCGCCAGCGCCGGCCGAAGGCCTCGCGCCGGATGCTGCGCACGGTCTCAGATTCGGCACCAGGGTGATCGCGCGTCGGATCCTCGATGGCCGCGCAATAACCGTCGATCATCGCCTCCATCATCCGCGCGGTGGTGACGCCGGGCAGGTCCGAACCGCGTGCCGCGGTGGCCAGCGACAGGCCCAGGCGGATGAGGTCGTGCGCGGGATTGCCGATCACGCCCTGGTCGAGATCGCGGATCTGGATCTCGACGCGCCCCTCGCCATCGGCGACCGGCCCTAGGTTGCCGAGGTGGCAGTCGCCGCAGATCCAGATCGCCGGCCCCATCGGCACACGCCGCGCCGCCGGCGACGCTGCCAGCCATTCGTAGAACCTGGCGGTATTGCCGCGCACGTAGGCGTGTGCGGAGCGCGCCATCTTCAAGGTGCGCTTGCGTTCGAGGATGACGGGGCGTTCGGCGAGACTGGGCATCGAAGGTGGGACCTGGAGCAGATGGCGTGGGGGTGACGCGCGGCGGCGCAGACGCTAGCAGAGCCGCATGGAATGGGCCGTGCACGTCGGATACGTCGGCATGCGCTCGGCGGTGGCCGGGATCGTACGGCTTGGACCCGGATGCGGGCGGCTGAACGACTGCGCGATATGTCCGGCTGTCTTCCATGCCACTGAGCGCGCCCTCAGCGATAGCCCCTCACCCTCGCGACGCCTGCTGGATGGTCAGGACGCGGTCTCCGACGTCGACGTGATCTTAATCACGCCCCCGGCTATGCTCCGCGCACCTCACATAACTTAGGGAGAAGTTCATGCGTCTGACCATGCCGGCAACGGTTGCTGTGTGTGTGCTGCTCGCCGCCTGTAGCAAGGGCGGCGACAAGAACGGCGACAACGTCGCCATGTCCAACGCCTCGGTCGCCGACGTGGCCAAGGTGCAGGCGGCCAAGCTGCAGCCCGGCCAATGGGAGATGCGGATCGAGCAAGTGAGCAGCGAGACCAGCGGCGGCTCCGGCAACATGCCGCAGATGCCGAAGGTCCCACCGAGCACCGCCAAGGTGTGCCTCACCGCCGAGCAGATCAACGATCCCGCCAGCCTCTTCGGCAGCGCCTCGCCGATGCAGAAGAACTGCGTGTACGACAGCTTCACTATGAAGGACGGAAAGATCGACGCGAAGATGCACTGCACGATGGGCGACATCAAGGTCGCGGGCACCAGCACCGGGACCTTCAGCGCCACCGAGATGGCCTCCGAATCGCATTCCACGATCACCGGCCTGCCGGGCGGCATGTCGATGAAGACGCACATGAAGATGGACGGCAAGCGCCTGGGCGAGTGCCAGCCGGGCGACATCAAGGCGGGCGACACCAAGGCGCCCGCTGCCGGCTGAGTCAGCCTGTTCCCTCGGGGCGTTCCGAGGCACCCGCTCTGAGTTTCTGCCTTGTGTTGCAGCGCCGCGATGGTTCGCCATCGCGGCGCTTTTTATTTGCCACGGCGCAGCGCTCGATCGTTCTCCTACGTTGCCGCCGTCCGCTCCGGTCACGGGACACGTGAGCGCAGTAAGGCCTGGTCCCACATGCTGTTTCCCACGCCACCCGCGGTGGCGAGTGCCAGCCACGCGCCGCCAGCTTCCGATGCCGGCCTGACCGTGCATCGACGCTACTGGGATGCACCGGCTAACGCACCATCATTCGCGCCGAAGCCAGATATGCGCCAGGTCCGCGCCGCTGCGAAACGGCGCGCAACACTCCGGGCTACTTCAACGCCCGCCAGCTTCGACCGGCACGGAAGGCACGCTCGAGCGTCGCCGCGAGCAGGCAGATCTTCAGCGTCTGCGGCACGATGCCGTCGCCGGGATCGCTGGGCGTACCCAGCACCACCGACAGCTGATTGGCGATCGCCTGCCACACCACCTGCGGATGCGGGCCGATCAGGCGGGTCAGGCCCATCCAGGCCCAGGCCGAGGCCCAGTCCAGCGCGCGATAGAGCACGATCAAGGTGACCAGCGCGGACAACCCGGTGGCACCGGCCAGTTGCACGCTGTTGGCCGCGGCGCGATAGCGCGAGACGGTGCCCGCCCAGAAATGGCCGATGAAGTCGCGCAACCAGGTCGGCAGTTTCCGCCACAGCCCCAGCGTGCCGTCGACCTTGCTCGACCACCTGGCGGGCGCATTCAATTCGGCGTTGTGCACGTCGTAGCGGTAGATCAGCGCGGCCAGCGCCAGCCAGACCACCGGCAACAAGGCCGAGAAGAAGATCACCACCAGCGTGTCCGCCACGCCCGGCGGCGCCTGCTCCACCGCGCCTGGCAGCGCGGCATGCGCGACGCCGATCGGATGGCTGATGCCTTGCCACAGTTGCTGGCCGAGATCGGCGATGCGCAGATGCGCCAGCCAGCGGAACACCCCGCCCTTCCATTCGGTGAGCACGTACATGCCGACGAAGGTCCAGCCGGCCTCGCACAGCACGATCAGCACATTCCACGCCGGATGCGGGCTGCGCTGCTTCTGTTGTTTCGCGCCGCGCCGGATCAGCCACAGCAGCGCCACCGACGCCGCCAGCCACCAGCCGCCCGACACCTCGAACAATGAACCGCGGTAGGTCGGGTCGAACGGGTTGAACTGACCCAACCCTTCGCGCCCGTAGGCACGAATCGTCTCGCCGAGGAACCCCCAGGCGGCGTAGTAGGCGAAGAACGGCACCAGCGCCTGCGAAACGATGGCCGACAGGCGGCGCCAGCGCGCCCTGCCCTCTTCCTCTGCGGCCGTCGCATCGGCCTGGTCGGCCAGCGCCGCACTGGCGATCCCCGGCAAGGCCGGGCGCAGCGTTTCGAACAGCAGCACGAAGATCACCAGCTTGACCAGCACCACCAGCGTCAGCGACAGCAGACCGGCGAGCCGGTTCTGGTAGCCGATCCACACCGCGGCCTGCAGCAGCAGTTCGTTGAGCAACACGCCGGCCAGCGCCACGGCGAGCAATTGCGGCAGGTAGCGGACCCACAGCCGCAGCGTGTCGCCGATCAGCCCCAGCGGCCCACCCCGCAGCGCCAACTCAGTCATGGGCGTGCTCCCGCGCGAAACGCAGATAGTGCGGGCGACCGCCGCGCGTGCTCACGGTGAGTTGCAGTTGCGCGACCGCCGCGCGCGGGACGAGGTAGTAGCCGTCGACCGCCAACGGCACGCCCGGCTTGGCCGCAGACACGGCCAGCCCATCGCAGGCGACGCCGGGCGGCTCACCCGGCTTGGCCAAGGCACGCTGCAACAGGTCCGGCACGGTGTCGATCGCGGACCAGGAACGGCCGCTGCCGTCGACCAGCTTGAGCGTGCAATCGCTCCACTGCGCACCGGAGGCACCCGGCACCAGCGTCAGCCGCGTGCGCACGAACGTGCGATCGGCGGGCAGTCCCGCCTCGAACGGCAGCACATCGACCGACGCGAGCCGAACGGCGGCACCGTCGTAGTCCACGGTCTGCGCCATCGCCACATCCACCGGCCGCCATTCGCGCGCATGCAGCAGCTCCCGCACGTCGCGCCAGCCGGTCGCGGCCATCGTGCACGGCACCAGCACCACCAGCGCCGCCAGCGCGAGCCAGCGCATGCGGCGTTCGGAAACGGCCGGGGCCACATCGCGGTCAGAGGCGTGCATGCAGCACATCCAGATCGAGCACCTCCACCGGAGACCCGGCGGGAATTGGCGGATAGCGCACCCGCGCCTCGGCCGTCAGCTGCGGGTCGCGGTCCTCCGACAGCACCAGCGTGCCGCCTGCCCTGGCAAGCGCAGACGGCAGCTCGAAGACCAGCACGTCCTTGCGTTCCAGCCCGGGCTGCAGCGTCTTGATCGACGACAGCACTGCATCGCCCATCTCGGCGCGGCCGCTGGCGCGGTAACGACGGCCGTCGGGCGTCGCCCAGACCCGGCCGTACACGCGCGCCGTCGCACGCACGACCTTCGACCGCACCGGCACCACCAGCCACACGCCGCCGGTGTCGCGTTGCTGCACCGCGCCCGCCGCCTTGAAACGGATCGTGCGCGCGAGTTGCGGCGTGCCGGCGTTCACGGCCAGATTCTCGGTCTGCACCCAACTGTCCGGCGCCCCGGACACCGCGATCGGACCAGTGATGCGCTCATAGCGCGGCATCGTCCAGCGCATCTCGGCAAGCAGCACGAAGCCGAGCAGCAGGATCGCGATGGTGGCCAGCCGCTTCACGGTTCACCCGCCTGTGCGCCGGCACGCGACACACCAAGCGGCAACTCCACGACCCCGACCGGATGCGGATCGGTCCACAGCGGCTGCGCATAGAGATTGTCGAAGGCCTTGAAGGTCCTGGCAGTGACGTCGAAGCGCACACGCGCGGCCGACTGCTCCGTCGCCGGATAGGTCCAGACCAAGGCGACCTGCTCCGGCAGGCCCGGCTGCAATTCGGTGGTCGCCGCGCGATCGCGCAACAGATACGCCGTCGGCCGCGCATCGGCCCCGCGCGGCGGCGTCTTCAACGCCACCGCCTGCACCAGCGAGCCGCTGGTCTGCGTGGTGCGATTGGTCGCCTGCAGATACAGCACGATCGCCTTGCGACCGTCGCGCGACACCACCTCGCCATTCGGCAGCCGGTCACTGGTTTCCACGTGGTCGAAGCGCAGCGACCACTCGCCGGCGGCAATATCCTTCCCGGCCTGCAGCGCGGGCGGCACCGGCACCTCCTTGGCCTCGAACAACCCGATGCCCCACCCCACCACGATCGCGGCAACGCCACCGATCCCGGCCAGCATCCGTGTCCGCCACTGTCCTAGGGAAGCTTTGCTCACCAAACTAGGTGACCCTTTTGGAAGCTCGGACGGAAGGTATCATTGGGTTGCAAAAAAATGCAACATCAAGCGGAATACGGTGTAGCACCGCATTGGACAGTCAGATTCAGAACGAGCGATCAAACTTCACACAAGGCACTCGCTAAGCTGGTTGAAAATTCCCAAATGCGACTTCCAGAGGATGGAAAATGAATTTTGAAAACAACCCATTGATCGGCAACATCTACGAGATAGTCATAAAGACTGACACGAACGACGGGCGATTCGAGTCTTTCGCTTGCGGTGTCGTTTCTCAACTTGAAGGAAACGGCTCTATCCTTACTACTAGACCGAAATGGGACCTAGGACGTGACGGCGTAGGCTTCGGCGCAAGTAAAGGTATATTTGTCTGTGCCAGCCTACGAGATGACGTTGACGCAAAGGCGTTATCAGATATGTCCCGTCTTGAAGATAAAACATGTGGAATCAAGAAAGTTTACTTCTGCTCCAGTCAGCTCTTAACGGAACATGCCCGAAATAAAATTACATCAGCACTCATACAAGAATATGGCAGCACATATGAATATGAAGTACTTGGCGCGCATCAACTTAGAGAGCTAAGCCTTCGAGATCCGGATTTAATAAAGACAAAATACGCCGCAGAAATAGCAAATTGCAAAGCAGCGATCGAACCGGAGGATGATGACTCCGCCGAAACAGCGGGACTGCGACTTGCTCTCATGACATCGGGAGCGGAGAATTCTCTAGAAATTCGCTCTTCAATCTATGCTGCAGCCATTCTTGATTCACTGAATGAATCAAAAAAAACTATACGGGCGATTTGCAACTCAATTTCACAGCGACTTCGTCTTCCAGGAACTCTCGACGAAAAAACGCTCGCACCTTATCTTGGCCCAATGGCTGCGGAAGGACTCATTGAACTACACCGGCACGACCGCGACAAGAGCAAAGACACATACGCTATCACACAATCAGGCATCGACAGACTCACTGAAAGAGAGACATCTGCAGCTCAAAGCCTGATGGAGGGGCGCTCCAAAATTCAAGTAGCGCTCGAAACAGCCATCGGCATGAAAATGCTTCCTGACGCTTTCGCTTCTATATGGAATGTTTTCGAAGAAAAGCTCGCATATGCCCTTTATGTACGCGGAGCATCAGTAGTCGCGGAGATTAGCGCATTAATCGAACCAAATTCATCTAGTGGCAACGACGTCATCGAGCCATTAAGCTTTGTTGAGGATATCGCCGAAGCAGTTTCAGCTGTAGCAGGACATCAGCAGCGTCAAGCCGAGATCCAGCAGGCGATCAAGGATCTCTTCTCGAACAGAGTCGGCCCAGCAGCCGATTGGCTGGTGCAGGTTTGTGCGGGTTTTATCGCAGCATGCACTATGGGGTTAGAGCACAAAAGCGCAAATGCTATTGGCAAGTTACTCGCTAGAACGACAATTGTACTGGACTCTGACGTCGTTTTATCTCTACTGGGAGAAGGTGAGCCGGATCATGAGGCAGTCCAGACTATAGTCAAGCATTGGAAAAAAAACAAAGGCACAATTCTTGTTGCTGAGCCTGTACTACAGGAACTTGCTCATCATGCATGGATTGCGGATAACGACTACCATGAAGTAAAACATTTCCTTCCTGGCACTCCCCAAGATCGACTCAATTCTGTTGACAACGTGTTCGTTCGATCATTCGCAGAGCTTCTAAGTCGAAACGGCATTCGCAGAGATGGCTGGAGATCCTATTACCTGCACTTTGCAGGCAAGAACAAGGATGACTATAGTTCCATTCAGCAAACTCTTTCCGCCGACTATTCGATCCTCAGACTTCCGGGAAGGTCATCAGTTCAGGGCGACCTCGCGCAGCAGGTCTATAAGTATTCTCTAGACCTCTTTGAAAAAAGCCAATTGAGAGTTACAAAAATAATGCGTGACAAAGCCGCCCGCGACTCAGAGCTATATACAGCATTTGTGAATTACGTGAATTCCGTAAGAGAAGCTGATCCAGGCGCCTCTTGCTTATTGGTCAGTTCGGGTCGACGTCTGTCGCAAGTTGAGGATCATTTCAAAGAGACCGGCGAACGTCAAATGATCATTTCTGTGCAAAGCACTCTCCTACTTGTCTCTCTCCTGCCAAATCTTGCATTAGGGCTTTCACAAATGAAAGCATTCCTGTTTGATGAACATCGCCATAGATTTACTACGGGATTCGAGCGAAAGCTCATCCGTATTGTGCGATCAAGCCGCGAATTGGAGATGCCGTGGGCAAAGCGCGGAATATTGATGCGCAATGTCAGAGATCGCCTCCTTACTAATGCGAAGCAGGAAGGACGCCCTCGAGCCGAGCAAAACATGGATGCACTGGAGAGAGATGCGCTGAGGGAAGACAATAGAGATTTGACTGTCCAAATGTTGAGAGACTCTTTAGACGCACTAGCCATTGATACGCGCCAGGATAAGCAGATCCGAGAGCTCAAAAGAGAAAATGAGCGCCTAGAAGAAGAAATCAAAAAACTCCGGAAGGTTCGAGGCAAGAAATAACTCAAAACAAAAATACAGCAAACAAAGTATTCGGCAACCCCAGTCGCACCACTCAGATCGCACACTTAGAATATCTACATCGACTCTAGATACTTACCCAGAAGTGAGAAATAAAAATATAAATTAAATTTATATCAATAATGGCGGAGAGAGTGGGATTCGAACCCACGGAAGGTTTGACCCTTCGCCGGTTTTCAAGACCGGTGCCTTAAACCGCTCGGCCATCTCTCCGTTTGCGAACGCGGCGGTGCTGCGGAAGAACATCGCAGCCGCTTGAAGCGCAACGCCGCAGCAGCGCGACGTTGTAGTGCCTGCCCCGCCTGAAGCGATCGGTGCCGCTGACGACACCCGATGCACCCGAACCCAGAACCACCGGCACGGGCACGCATTTTCGCATGCCCGCGGCGGTTTTGCTCGACCGACGTACTCGGCCGGCGTCTTGATCAACCCGCCTCAACCGCCATGGCGCCCAGGGTCGAGTGCCGGGCCTTGGTGCGTTCGGGGCAGTCGCCGCCGCAGTCCAGGCGCGATGCCTCGATCTGGCGCGGCAGGTGTTCGGCGAGGAAGTCGATGAACACGCGCACCGCCGGCAGCAGGCCGCGGCGCGAGGCGAACACAGCGTGGCAGATGCCCTGCGGCAGCGACCATTCCGGCAGCACCACTTCCAGCTCGCCGTTGCGCACGGCTTCGGCGCAGACGGTCTCGGGCAGCAGGGTGATGCCGAAACCGTCCTTGACCATGGACTGCAGCAGCGGGAAGTCGAAGCCGGCCACGCGCGGCTGCAGGTCGACGCGGCGCACTTCGCCGGCCGGGCCATGCAGTTCCCAGCGCTGCCGGGCTTCGTCCTCGCTGATGCTGAGGGTGACGTGCGAGGCCAGTTCCTCGGGGTCCTTGGGGCGGCCGGCGCGGTCCAGGTACTTGGGGCTGGCGACCAGCAGTTCCTGCACCTGGCCGAAGCTGCGCATCACCAAGCTGCCGTCGTCGTCCAGGCGCGAACGCACGCGCAGGGCGACGTCGTAGCCTTCGTTGATGATGTCGACGCGGCGGTTGCTGATGTTCAACTGCAGCCGCACCTTCGGGTACTGGTCCAGGAACATCGGCAGCAGCTTGGGCAACTGCATCTGCGCCAGCGACACCGGCACGCTGACCCGCACCAGCCCGCGCGGCTCGGCGCTGAGCCGGTCGACCACTTCGCGCGCGGCCTGCGCCTCGGCCAGCATGGTCTGCGCGTGGCGGTGCACGCTCATGCCCAGGTCGGTGACGGCGAAACGACGCGTGGAGCGCTGCAGAAGGCGCACGCCCAGGTCGCTCTCCAACTGGCTGATGCGACGGCTCAGGCGCGACTTGGGGATGCCCAGGGCGCGCTCGGCGGCGGCGAAGCCGCCGTGGTCGACCACCATGGCGAAGTAGTACAGATCGTTGAGGTCGTGCATGTTCTTTCGATATTTAGAACGATGGGGACAATCGGATCCGGTTCATTCTACTCCTACAACGATTCGCGCTGCAGGGACGCCGGTCGCGCTCGCGCGGTGGCTCAGGCACGGATGTGGACGCACCCAGGATAACCCCGGCTTGGCTAGCGCGAAGTGACGGGGACGGGGACGGGAGTTCGGCGCACGCGGAACGCCGTTTGCGGCGAGTGCGGCAGTGGGCAATGCATGCGAACGCCCTGCCCCGTCCGGGTCGAAGACCCACTTGTGGCGCAAGGCGGGGCATTGCCCGCATCAGGACAATTTGCGTGAGCGCAGGGACGGACAGGAGGGCGTCGCCGCAGCAACGGCGACGCGAGGCGCGCCCGAGGTGGATGCCCCGGGCCCGGTCGATCAACCGATCCGCTCGGCCCCACCCATGTACGGGCGCAGCGCGTCGGGCACGGTGATCGAGCCGTCGGCGTTCTGATAGTTCTCCATCACCGCGATCATGGCGCGGCCGACCGCGGTGCCGGAGCCGTTGAGCGTGTGCAGCAGTTCGGGCTTGCCGGTCGCCGGGTTGCGCCAGCGCGCCCGCATGCGACGCGCCTGGAAGTCGCCGCAGTTGGAGCAGGAAGAAATCTCGCGATAGGTCTGCTGCGACGGCAGCCAGACTTCCAGGTCGTAGGTCTTGCTGGCGGAGAAGCCCATGTCGCCGGTGCACAGCAGCATCTTGCGATACGGCAGGCCGAGCGTCTCCAGCACCACTTCGGCGCAGCGGGTCATCCGATCGTGTTCGGCGACGCTGTCCTCCGGGCGGCACACGCTGACCAGTTCAACCTTCTCGAACTGGTGCTGGCGGATCATGCCGCGGGTGTCGCGGCCGCCGCTGCCGGCCTCGGAGCGGAAGCACAGCGAGTGCGCGGTCATGCGCAGCGGCAGGCGCTCGGCCTCGACGATCTCATCGCGCACCAGGTTGGTCAGCGAGATCTCCGAGGTGGAGATCAGGTAGCGCTTCTGTTCGCCCAGCGCTGTGGCGAACATGTCTTCCTCGAACTTCGGCAACTGGCCGGTGCCGTACAGGCTGTCGGCGTTGACGATCACCGGCACGTTGGTTTCCTGGTAGGCATGCGGGCCGGTGTGCAGGTCCAGCATGAACTGCGCCAGGGCGCGGTGCAGGCGCGCGATCGGCCCACGCAGCACGGTGAAGCGCGCGCCCGACAGCTTGGCCGCCGACTCGCCGTCCAGCCAGCCATGGCGCGCGCCGAGTTCGACGTGGTCCTTGACCTCGAACTCGAAGCTGCGCGGGGTGCTCCAGCGCTGCAGTTCGACGTTGTCGGCCTCGTCCTTGCCGGCGGGTACGTCGGCCTGCGGCAGGTTGGGAATCTCCAGCGCCAGCGTCTCGAGTTGCGCACGGATCTCGTCCAGGCGCCGCTCGGAGGCCTTCAGCTCGTCGCCGAAACCGGCCACTTCGGCCATCAGCGCACTCGCATCCTCGCCCTTGGCCTTGGCCTGGCCGATCGCCTTGGAACGGCTGTTGCGCAGGCTCTGCAGCTCCTGGGTCCGCACCTGGATGCGCTTGCGGTCGGCCTCCAGGGCGTCCAGGGCGGCCACGTCCAGCGCATAGCCGCGGCTGGTGCGCAGGCGCTCGGCGAGGTCGGCGGGCTGTTGGCGAAGCAGAGCGGGATCGAGCATGGGCGCGGGGTGCCAGGGGAACGAACCCGGGATTATCGCCTGTCCGTCGCGGTTTTGCCGACTCGCTCCCGCCGCGGCGCGCGATTCACCGCGGCTATGCCAGAATCGAGCGGTTCCCTACGGTGAGTCCCATGTCCACGTCGCCCTCGTCTTCCAAGTCCGGCATCGTGCTGCATCTGCCGCGGCGCCTGCTCGCGATCGTCGGCATCGCCTTCGGCGTCGGTCTGCTGCTGTTCCTGGTGGTGTGGCTGGTCGGACGCAAGGACAACGATTTCTACAAGCCGCAGCCGGCGCAGGTGCAGCAGGAGACCGAGCAGGTGAAGCCGCTGCCCGAGCCGCTGCCGGCCGGCAGCGCCGCCAGCAGCATGCCGCAGGCCAAGCCCGCGCCCGCTGGCGATGCGCCGAAGCTGGTGGAGACCGCGCCGACGCCGCCGCCGACTACGCAAGGCCCTGCCCCGGCTGCGGGCAGCGATACCGCCGGCGGCACGGCCACCGCGCTGGCCCCGGGCGACCGTCCGGTGCCGCTGGAAGGACAGACCCCGCCGCCGCGCTATCCGCCGGCGGCGCTGCGTCGTGGCGATGCCGGCACCGTGGTGGTGCGGGTCGAGGTCGATGCCAGCGGTGCGCCTGCCGGCGTGGCGCTGCTCCGGCGCAGCGGCTCGCGCGACCTGGACCGCGCGGCGATGGAGACCGTACGCCGCTGGAAGTTCCGCCCGGCGCAGCAGAACGGCCATGCGGTGCCGGCCAGCATCGAGATTCCGTTCGACTTCAAGCCGGGGCCGTAACTGAATCGCCACCCGGACGCGCGGGCGGCGTTCACATGGGGGTGACACCCCTGAGCCGGGTCCTGGGCGACACTGGACCCGTCCCACGGCACCGGAGTTGCCGCCATGCCCACCCCGTACAAGTCGACACAGCCGCTGGATGCGTGGAAGCGCCCGGCCCGCCCGTCGTCTGCGCGCCGGGAGTCGCATGCGCGCGCCGATCATGGGTCGCCCTGGGCCTGGATGATCGTGATCGCGCTGGCCCTGGCTGTCGCCGGGTGGTGGCTGGCAGTGGATCGCGACGACGACGGTCGCAGCGAACGGGCGACGCAGTCGACGCCTGCCAACGATCCGCCTCGCCCGCAGCCGTCGCACTAATTTCCCGAATCCACGCATCGATGCTTGCACCGGCCACGTTCGTACGCGGCCTGTGCCATTAGCGCGCTTACACAGTGCGCAATCCGGAACCGGTGCCGCGCGCCAGCGTGTCGAAGCCCGGGAGCGACGTCGCCACGTTCGCCACATGTTTGATCCGCACCCTCGCCCTGCAATTCGCTGCCTGCCGAAGGCGAAGGCGAAGGCGATGCTGTGGTCGCGGTGGCTGCCGAGAATGTCCGCGCCCAGTTTGATGCGCGATGCCGCCGAGCGTTTGTATCCAGCGGTGCATTGCCGCGGGTCCATCGCCACCGGTTGGCAGGACCTGCCAGATTGGGCAAGACAGATCGCCAGGCGTCCGCACGCCTGCCGTCAGGACATGGCGTGCCGCCGCGGCTATTCGGCGACCTTGGCGACCGCAGCGGCGATCCGATCGAGCATCGCGTCGTCGGTACGCGCGACGTTGAGGCGCACGTGCCGATCAGCGCCATCGCTCGAGAACACGCTTTCGGTGGCAAGCATCATGCCGTCCGCGCGCAGCACGTCCGCAACCGCGCGTGCATCGACGTCGTCGCCAAACGACGTCCACAGGTACATGCCCGCTTCGGTGTCGCGCGCCTGCCAGCCGCGGGCCCGTATCTTCGTCAGCAACGCCTTGCCGCTGGCGGCCAGCTTCCTGCGCAGCCTCTCGCAGTGCGGCTCGTAGCCGCCCTCGGTGAGCGCGTGGTGCACGAGTTGGTCGGTGAGTAGCGAGGAGTGGATGGCGCCGACCGATCGCATCAGCAACAGGCGCTCCATGCGCTGGCTGTTGGCCGCCAGGAACCCCGACCGCAGGCCGGGCGCCAGGGTCTTGGAGAAGCTGCCGACGTGGATGACGCGCTCGAAGTGATCGAGCGCCGCCAGGCGCGTGACCGCCCCCTGCCGAGCGCGTGGGAGCAGGTCGCCGCAGGCATCGTCGTCCACGATCCACAGGTCGTGCTGCTCGGCGAGCCGGAGCAGTCGATGCGCATTGCGCGGAGACATGCTGGTGCAGGTCGGGTTCTGCAACACCGAGCTGCAGAACAACGCCTTGGGCCGGTACTGCTCGCATAGCTGCGCGAGCTGCTCCAGGTCGGGTCCGTCCTCAAGGCGACGCACGCGCAGGATCCACAGGCCATTGGCCAGGAGTCGCTGGGTGTGGATGAAGGGTCCAGGCTCCTCCACCACCACGTACTGGCCCTGGTAGAGGAACGACCAGACGATCAGGTCCAGGGCGTCGGTGGCGCCGGCCGTGGTCACGATCTGCTCGGCGGCGGCGCCGATCCCGGCCGTGCGCAATCTGGCGCTCAGCGCCTCCCGCAAGGGCAGCCAGCCCCGAACGTCGGCATAGTCGAACAGGCTCCTGCGCGGCCGGGCCGCCACGGCCCGCAGCGCCTCCGACAGCACATCGGCCCCGCCCCATTCGGCGGGCAGCGTGCCGAGCGCCGAGCCGTCATGTGGTCCCTCCGCCTGCAGCAGATGGCCCCAGGCGACCCGAGCAGAGGGGCCGTTCCATCGCTGCTGCGACGCCGGTGCCCCCGCCTGGCGAGCCCCGGGCGACACATAGAAACCCGATCCGCGGCGCGCTTCCAGATAGCCCGCCGCCGTGAGTTTGTCGTAGGCACGCAGCACGGTCTCGTTGCTGATGGCCATGCTGGCGGCCATTGCCCGGACCGACGGCAGGCGCTCGCCGATCTCCAGCGACTGCTGCTCGATCAGGCTCCTGACGTCGTCGAAGATCCGGTCGATGAGCGGGCCACTGGCGCGGGCAGCCGGCGCGGCTGCCTTCCGCGTGCGCTTGGCGCCGGGCTTCGATGGAGGAGAGGCTGGCATGGGCTGGGAGCAATGGGGAAGGCAAAGCCCAGGATGATAGACCGTCGGCAGCACTGGCTGGCGGATTCGAAAAATTGATGCGGACAGTTGCGCGGCGCCATGTTGCGCCGCAGCGGTGCACAGACCGCACCACCCTGGGGCGCAGCACTGCCGTCACCTGCACTTCCAAGCCACTAGCGCGCCCCAGCGAGGTGCACTGCGGCGCAGGTGGCCGGGCTTCTACATCCCACCCCCTACACGCGTGTGACATGACATGAATTTCAACTGTACCAAACACTTTTGACGTGGCATGCTCGGCCCGAAGAGCTTTCCGGCAAGCCATATATGGCAGGGAATCGCCCGAGGTAGATCGCATGAAAAGTGTATGGAACAGCTGAATTGCACCCATGGACCATGAATCGCGTCCGTCGATCGCGATTCCGCACGCCACGCCACGCCACGCCATCGCAGAGGATTCCACCGTGTTTCCCATCAAGTCCCTGACGCTTCGCCCGGCACCGTCCCGTTCCACCGCGCTCTATGCGGCCCTTGTGCTCGCGCTGTCAGGCGTTGCCCACGCCCAGCCGCAGGACAGCGCCGGCGCGACCAGGCAGGCGGCGCCGGAAAGCCGGAATTTTTCCATCCCGGCCGGCCCGCTGTCCGCCACTCTGCAGGCGATCGAGCGGATCAGCGGAACGCCCATCCAGTTCCAGGCGTCGGACGTGAAGGACATCCTCGCCCCGGCCATCGCCGCCCAGACGACCGCGCAGGGAGCCGTGCAGGCGGCGGTCTCGGGCAGTGGCCTGACCATGGCATCGGCGCCTGACGGCTCGATCCGGGTCTTCGTGCAGCAACTGGATTCGGTCGTGGTCACCGCCAAGCGCGACGAAGCCGAGACCGGCTTCCGCGCCTCACGTTCCTCCACCGCGACACGCGGCGACGCCGACCTGCGCGACGTGCCGCAGTCGGTCACGGTGCTGACGGCCAAGGTGTTCGAGACGCAGCAGACGGCCACGGTGGAAGACGCGCTGCGCAACGTGGCCGGCGTGGTCGTGCGCCCCGGCGCGCAGGGTACCAGCGGGTTCAGCATCCGCGGCTTCGGCACGGCCAGCAGCACACTGTCCAATGGTTTGAGCGATCCCAACTCGGTCAAGACCAACATCGCCGGCGTGGAACGCGTCGAGGTGCTGAAAGGACCGCAGGCATTGCTCGCCGGCGCCAACGCCCTGGGCGGCACACTGAACATCGTCACCAAGAAGCCGACGACCGACCCGATCCGCGACGTGACGCTCAGCTACGGCAGCCATGCCGAACGCACCGGCACCGTCGACCTGGCAGGCGCCCTGAACGACAGCAAGGAACTCAGCTATCGGCTGATCGTCTCGGGCACGCGCGCCGGCAGCAGCGCCGGAGGTTACGACGGACGCACGCAGAACTACGGATTGGGCGAGATCCGCTGGAAGAATGCGGACACCGATTTCATCGCCGGCATCTCGGCCGACCTGTCCCGCGTGCCGCCGGACCGGTACACCGTGGCGATCCGCGGCTTCATCGAACCTCCTGCCCCTACCCGGCCCGGCAACCGCGACGATGGCGCGGATACCTATACGCACTCGGCGTTCTACACCCTCGAGCATTCCTTCACCGACGCGCTGCAGTTCACCAGCCGCATGCAGCGCACGCGCAACGACCTGGATCTGGCGATATGGACGGCGCAGTACCCGGTCGACACGGCCACCCTGCTGCTGAACTACAGCGGTACCTTGGCCCAAACGAAACAGACGACCACCAGCGGCGACCATTACCTGAGCTACACGTTCAATACGGGGCCGCTGGAGCAACATCTGGTGGCGGGCGCCAACCACATCGACTACGACTTCGATACGACGCAGTACTCGAGCGTGCGGATCAACAACCGATTCGATGCGCCCACGCAATACCCTTTCCCCAAGCTCGAACGCAGCGATGGCAACCGCTCCTTCGGCAGCGCCCAAGCGCAAACCCAACGCGGCCTGTACCTCCAGGACACGGTGAAATGGGACAAGTGGACCCTGGTGGCAGGCCTGCGCCATTCCAGCATCGACGTCGGCCAGGGAACGACCATCGTGTATCCGGCGCCGCCGGCGCCCGGTGCCGTGCTCACTTCGAGGGCGCATTCGCTCAGCAAGAACACCGTCAATGCCGGGCTGATCTACAACCTGAGCTCGAACACGTCCGTCTACGCCAGCTACGCCGAAGGCTTTTCGCCGCTGTTTTCGGATCTGGTGGTCTGCGGCACCGATTCGACGTCCGTCCCGCCCACCCAGTCGAGAAGCAAGGAGCTGGGCATCAAGAGCAACAACGCGGACAACACCTTCTCGTGGTCGGCCGCCGTCTTCCAGATCGATCAACTCAACCTGCTGCAGCGCAACCGCCCACGCAACTGCAACGACCTGATCGACGGCCAACGCTCCCGCGGTGCGGAACTGGAAGCCTCGGGCAAACTCATGCCCGGGCTCAACCTCATCTTCAACTACTCCTATGTGAAGCTGGAGAGCCTGTTCGATCCGACCCTGCGGCCGGGCGGACAGCCGCGCACCCAGGTGAGCCTGTGGAGCACCTACGACTTCCAGTCCGAACGCCTGCGCGACCTGAGCCTGGCCTTCGGCATCAGCGGCTGGAGCGACTCCATCCTGGGAGTACGGGAAACCGACCCGCGTTCGCCGGGCGGCGCCCGCCTCGATGCCGGCATCGCCTATACCCGGCCGACGTGGTCGCTGCGGCTCGGTGCGAAGAACCTGGCGAACCGCACGCTGTACGGCTACTCCACCAGCAGCGGGTACGTGCCCATCTACGACAAGCGCACCTTCACACTGACGTACGAACGCAAGCTCTGACCATCGCGTCGCCTAGCGCGCGGCAACGCCGCGCGCCACGCACTCCACGGCCTGTCCCTGCGCCCCTCCCAGGTTCCCAACGCCCATGAACGCCCCCCACCACCACCGTCCCCGTCTGCGCGACCTGATCCTGCCCTATTGGACGTCGCGGGAAAGCTGGCGCGGCTGGATCCTGCTGGCGATCAGGCTGACGCTGATGTTCACGAGCATCTATCTGGCGGTCTGGAGCAACCAGCTCCAGGGCCAGGTGGTGGATGCGCTGGTGAAGCGGCAATGGGACGACATCTGGCACAGCCTGGGCCTGTCCTGGATCGCCGGCATGCTCACCATGCTGCTGGCGATGGTGCTCCTGTTCGCGATCACGCAACTGCAGCAATACGAATGGCGTACCGCCATGACCCGCTGGCTGCTGCGCGCGTGGACCCGCCGGCGCGCGTACTACGCCATCGAGCGCGACGGGCGCCTGGACAACGCGGACCAGCGCATCTCGCAGGACGTGGCGCGCTTCATCGAACTGACGCTGCAGCTGTTCCTGGATCCGATCCATGTGCTGGTGTCGGCCATCTCCTTCACCGTCGTCCTGTGGAACCTGTCCGGCACGCTGCACTTCACGCTGTGGGGCATCGATTTTGCGATTCCGGGGTACATGGTCTATCTGGTGTATGCATACTCGGCCGGCATGCTGCTGGTGTCGCACCTTACCGGGCGGCCGCTGATCCATCTGTTCAATCTCCGCCAGACCGTCGAGGCCAACTTCCGCTACCGCGGCATGCAGTTGCGCGAGAACGCCGAGCAGATCGCCTTCTACGATGGCGGCGCGCAGGAGCACAAGCGCCTGGACGACGCATTCGAACAGGTGCGCGCCAACTGGCGGGACATCATCGCGCGCAACGCCAAACTGATGCTGGCGCGCGAAACCTACAGCAACACCTTCTCCTCCCATCTCCTGCCGACGGCGGCGGCGATGCCGCGCTACCTCTCCGGCGCCATCACGATGGGCGACGTGACGCGCGTGGGCGGTGCTTTCAGCGCCGTCAGCAGCAGCCTGGCCTTCTTCAGCCAAGCCTACGTCACCTTCACCGAGTGGTGGGCACTCGGCAACCGACTGCGCGACCTGCTGGGGGCACTGCAGGATGTCCACGCACAGCCTACTGGCATCCACGTCTCGCAGACGCCCGAGCCTGCCATCGCCACGCATGGCCTGGCCCTGCAACGACCCGATGGCGCGCCGCTGGCCACCATTCCCGCGCTGCAGATGCGCCGTGGCGAGCGCTGGCTGCTGCGCGGCGCCTCCGGTGCCGGCAAGAGCACGCTGCTGCGCGCCGTGGCCGGCATCTGGCCCTATGGCGAGGGCGAGATCGGCAAGCCGCAGGACGGCCGGCTGATGTTCCTGCCCCAACGCAGCTACATTCCGCAGGGCACGCTCAAGGCGGCGCTGTGCTATCCCGGACAACCCGAGGACTTCGACGACGCACGCGTGCGGCAAGTGCTGCATGAAGTCCGTTTGTCGACGCTGGCCGAACGGCTGCACGACAGCGACCGCTGGCAGCAGACGCTCTCCGGCGGCGAACAGCAGCGGTTGGCGATCTGCCGTGCGCTGCTGCAGCGCCCCGACTACCTGTTCCTGGACGAGGCGACCAGCGCACTCGATCCGGACACCGAGCGGGCGCTCTACCAGGCCCTGGTGCATGCGCTACCGGGCAGCACCCTCATCAGCGTGGCGCACCGCGAATCGCTGACCGCCTATCACGACCACGTGCTGGACATGACGCCGCAACGCAGCCAAGGCGGAGGCGAGGACGGCCACACGCACGATGGCGACGGCCACGGCTTCAGTCCCCCTCCGGTACCCGCCTGAATCCCCCTACTCCCCCCCCTTTCCGACCACTGACAGAGGCCGAACCATGCCCTCCAAGCTCATCTCACTCACCGACGCGACCTTCGCAGAACAGGTCCTCCAATCCTCCGGCCCGGTCCTGGTGGACTTCTGGGCCGAATGGTGCACTCCCTGCAAGCAGTTGCTGCCCATCGTGGACGACATCGCCGAGGAATACGCGGGCGAAGCCCGCATCTGCAAGATCAACGCGGACGAGAACAAGGACACTGCGCAGCAGTTCCAGGTGCGCGGCCTGCCCACCATGATCCTGTTCATGGACGGCAAGGAAAAGGCCCGCCTGGTGGGCCTGGTCTCCAAGACGCGGATCGCCCAGGTCATCGACGAATGCCTGGAGGCCTGACATGAGCATGCACGCATACCACGGCGACCCGCAGCTGCGTCAGCAAGTGATCGACCAGCTGTACGGCCTGGAACACGCGGGCCGCTGGGAGCACCGGCCTCTTTACTGGAACGGCGAGGTCGGCAGCGTCGTCGGCAGCCTGCTGCAGAGCGACGACCTCGACCGCTGGGAGGCGGACTTCGGCCTGCCGAAGTGGCTCGCCCTGGCAATCGACTCCATGGTCGCCGGCAATTCGACCCTCGGCGTGGCATGGGGCATCCACCTGCTGCAGGGCATTCCGCCCGGCATGCCGATGGATACGGTGGGCAGCCGTACCCTGCTGGAGCTGTTGAAGGGCAAGACCCACGGTCTGCACGGCCTGGAAGCGGCCGCAGGCCTGGCCGAGGCGCTGGAAGGCGTTGCCGCGCTGCATGCTGCACGCCTGGAGGGCCAGGACGTCGACGGCGCCCGCTGGCGCAAAGCCCGCCGCGCTGCGGTCGAGCAGACCAATGCCCGGGACCCCGGGTCGGTCGCCGCGGCCGTGGGATCGTGCATCGAAGCCGCCGCCTGGGACCCGACGCAGTCCCGCAGTGCCGTGTCGGACACCCTGCGCGGCTGGATGAACGCACGGATTGCGGCAAACATGGCCGACTATCCCTGGAGCAAGGCGGACGAGGACGACATGACGCAGGTGCTGGGAGCCCTGCATGAGGAAGATAAGGCCAGCCGCGAGCCGGGGGACACCGAATACACCAATGTCTTCCTTCTACTGGAGCAGAAGCATCCGGAGAAAGCCAAGCGGCTGAGGGCCTTCTACAGGTACCAGAGGAACCAGTACGCCAAGCAATGGCGCCAGGCAGCGCTGGCGCTGCAGAACATCCTGCATGCCGCCGACGGCTCCGCGCCCGCCGCGCTCATCCCGCGCAAGCACCTGTTCGCCAACCCGGCGCGTGCCGCCATGAGCATCAGTCCGGACGGCCAGTGGTTGGCCTGGCTGGCCGACGGCGATGGCGTCATGAACATCTGGGCCGCACCCAGCAGCAACCCGCAGGAGGCACGACAGATCACCCGCGACGCGCGACGCGGCATCCAGGGCTTCCACTGGACCTACCTCCCCGGCATGCTGCTGTTCTCGCAGGATCGCGACGGCGACGAGAACTTCCAGCTCTTCGGCGCAGACCTCACTGATGGATCCCTGCGCGCCCTGACGCCCGCCACGCCCGGCGTGCGCACGGGCGTGCAGAGCGTCAGCCGACAGCGGCGCGAGGAGATCGCCATCGTCTCCAACGCGCGCGACGCACGCTTCTTCGATGTGCACGTGCTGCACCTGCGCACCGGCCAGATGCAGTGCGTGCAGGAGAACACGGGCTTCGCCGGCTTCGTGCTGGATGACCAGTACGGAGTGCGGCTGGCCGTGCGCAATACCCAGGACGGCGGCAGCCAATGGCTTCGGCGCGATGCCGCCGGGGCCTGGCAGCCGTGGCAGGTGTTCTCGGCCGAAGACGGGCGCAGTTCCGGCCCCTCCCATTTCGATGCCGAGGGCACAACGCTGTACGCCTACGACAGCCGCGGGCGCGACACCGCCGCGCTGGTCGCGATCGATTGGGACAGCGGCACCATCAGCGTGCTGGCCGAGGACCCGCGCGCGGACATCGGCGGCATGCTCACCGATGCCGCCAGCCACCGCCCCCTGGCCTACGGGGTCACCTACGAGCGCTTCAAGCTGCACATGCTGGACGAGGCTCTATGGCTCGACATCGAAACCCTCGACGATGCCGCCGGCAACGGCGAATGGCGCATGACCGCACGCACCGAGGACGACCAGCGCTGGATCGTCGCCCTGTCGTCGGACACGCGCCCCTCGTCGACGTGGCTGTACGACCGCCAGGCGCGCACGTTGCGGCACCTGATGGACCTGCGGCCCCGGCTGACCTGGGCGCCGCTGGCGCGGATGCAGCCGGTGGTCATCCCCGCGCGCGACGGGCTGCCGCTGGTGTCCTACCTCACCGTGCCCGTGGATGCCGACGCGGGCGATCTGCGCGCCGCCAATCCGCTGCCGCTGGTGCTGCTGGTGCACGGCGGCCCGTGGTCGCGCGACGCCTTCGGCTTCAACCCCATGCACCAGTGGCTGGCCAACCGCGGCTATGCGGTGCTGAGCGTCAACTTCCGCGGCTCGACCGGATTCGGCAAGCGCTTCGTCAACGCGGCAGACGGCGAATGGGGCCGCAAGATGGACGAAGACCTGGACGACGCCGTGGCCTGGGCGCTGCAGCGTGGGATCGCCGATCCGCAACGCCTGGCCATCTTCGGCGGCAGCTACGGCGGCTACGCCGTGCTGTCGGCGCTCACGCGCTATCCCTCGCGCTATGCCTGCGGCATCGACGTGGTGGGGCCGTCCAACCTGGAAACGCTGCTCGCCTCTATTCCCGCCTACTGGGAAGCGGACCGCGTGCGCCAGCACCGCGCGCTGGGCGACCCGAGCACTGAGGAGGGATTGGCCCAGTTGCGCGACCGCTCGCCGCTGCACCGCGCCGCGCAGATCCGCACGCCGCTGCTCATCGCCCAGGGCGCCAACGATCCGCGGGTGAAACAGGCCGAATCCGAACAGATGGTGGCTGCGCTGCGACAGAACGGCATCGCGGTGACCTACGCGCTCTACACGGACGAGGGCCATGGCTTCGTGCGCGAGGCCAACCGCATGTCGTTCAACGCGCTGTGCGAGGACTTCCTGAGCCGCCACCTCGGGGGCCGCGCGGAAGCCTGGTCGGAAGCGGACTATCCGGGCCATTCGCTGCTGCTGGCACAGCACTCCGCACGCCAGGTCGCGTAATCGGCGCGGTCTTCGCCACCTCGCCGCGCTCTGCGTCGCGGCGGGTGGCCGGGATCGCGCACGCGAGGCTCCAGCGCCTTGCCCCGATCACGCCCACCAAGGCCGGTGGCGCGCTCGACACGGACGCTCCGCCAGATGGATCGGGCATCTGGCGATCGATGATCGAGGCACGCACCGCGGCCTGCGCTCGGCAGGCCGCAGTCATGCCTCAACCGGCAGCGCGCAACCCGAATCCAGCGCCGCGCGCCAGCGCGTCGAAGCCCGGGAACGACGTCGCCACGTTCGCCACGTCCTCGATCCGCACCTCGCCTTGCGCCAGTTGCCCGGCGATGGCAAAGGCCATGGCGATGCGATGGTCGCCGTGGCTCTCGATCTTCCCCGCACCCAGCGTACCGCCGTGGATGGTGGCGCCGTCGGGCGTTTCGTCGACGACGATGCCCAAGCTGCGCAGGCCGGTGGCCATCGCCGCCAGGCGGTCCGACTCCTTGACCCGCAACTCCGCCGCACCGCTGACCACGGTCTGTCCCTGCGCCGCGGCCGCGGCCACGAACAGCGCGGGGAATTCGTCGATCATGTCCGGTACGACGGTCTCGGGAATCGTCGCACCGCGCAGCGGCGCGTAGCGCACGCGCAGGTCGGCGACCGGCTCGCCGCCGTGCTCGCTGTGGTTGTGCTCGACGATGTCCGCTCCCATCAGCCGCAGCGCGGCCAGCAGACCGGTCCGGCGCGGATTGAGTCCGACCGCCTTCAGGATGATGTCCGAGCCGGGGATGACGCTGGCGGCGACGATGAAGAACGCCGCCGAGGAGAAGTCCGCCGGCACCGCGATGTCGGTGGCGCGCAGGCGCTGGCCGCCGCGCAGGCGCGCCTGGCCCGGCGCGAAGTCGATCTCCACGCCGAACGCGGACAGCATGCGCTCGGTGTAGTCGCGGGTGGGATGCGGTTCCTGCACCGAGGTGACGCCCTCGGCGTACAGCCCGGCCAGCAGCACCGCCGACTTGACCTGGGCACTGGCCACCGGCGAGACGAACTCGATGCCGCGCAGCGGCTGGCCGCCATGGATGCGCAGCGGCGGCACCCCGTTGGCCTCGGTGTCGATGCGCGCGCCCATCAGCGCCAGCGGCTCGGTGACCCGGCGCATCGGCCGCTTGGACAGCGATGCATCGCCGACCAGCACGCTATCGAACGGCTGCGCCGCGAGCAGCCCGGCGAGCAGGCGCATGCCGGTGCCGGCGTTGCCGCAATCCAGCTCGCCCTGCGGCGCCTGCAGCCCATCCACGCCCACCCCAAGTACGACGCGCTGCGACGGCGACGGCGTCTCGATCCGCACCCCGAGCCGCGCAAAGATCGCCGCGGTCGAACGCGTGTCCTCGCCCTCGAGGAACCCCTCGATCCGCGACGTGCCATCGGCCAACGCCGCGAACATCACCGCCCGGTGCGACACCGACTTGTCCCCCGGCACCGTCAGCGTGCCCTGCAGCGCAGTGCCACGCGTTGCGATCCAGCCTTGCTCGTTGCTCATCATCGTTCCTGAAAGTCCAACCACCCGAAGGTCCACACCACCGCAGCCCAAGACAATCACCGCCACCGCTGTTACTACGGCTGTTGCTGTTGCTGTTGCTGCTGTTGCTGCTGTTGCTGCTGTTGCTGTTGTTGCTGTTGTTGCTGTTGCTTCTCTGCTTTTGCTGTTGGGCCCCCGTGAGGGCTGGCGGACACGGCGGGTAAAACCCCGTGAGGGGCGACGCGCAGGATGCGCGTCGTTTTCGGAAGGCACATGGATGTGCCTTCCGATGTCCCGCCGTGGCCGCGGACCCCGCGCGAAGCGCGGGGCAGCCCGTTAGGGGTGTGCTTTCTTTTGGTTACTTTGATCAGCCTCCGGCTGCTGTAAAGCGCTTCTTTGCACAAGCAAAGAAAAGTGACTCGCGCAAAGCGCGAAAGCTGTTGCTGTTGCCTTTGCTGTTGCCTTTGAAGAAGAAATCATCCCGAAGAACGCCTGGTCGCGGCTGAAGCCGCTCCTACACAGGCGCACCTCTTTTCGTCATCAAAGCGCCCTGCCGCGATCAGAGCCGAAGCAACAGCGCAACCACCTCAAGGCACCGCCACCGGATACGACCCCAACACCTTGATCTGCGCCGAATGCGCCTTCAACTCCGCCAACGCCGACTTCATCGCCTCATCCTCCACATGCCCCGCCAGATCGATGAAGAACCCGTACTCCCACTTCGCCTGATGCGACGGCCGCGACTCGATCCGATTCATGCTGATCCCATGCCGCGCGAACGGACTGAGCACATCGAACAGCGCACCCGGCTTGTCGTGGATGAACACCAGCACCGACGTACGATCGTGCCCCGACGGCGGGAAGATCTGCCGCCCGATCACCAGGAAGCGCGTGGTGTTGTCCGCGTCATCCTCGATCGACTTCATGATCACCTTCTTCAGCGCATACACATGCGCCGCGCTCTCCCCGCCGATTGCCGCCGCATCGTCGGCGTTGCGCGCGCGGCGCGCGCCCTCGGCGTTGCTGGAGACCGGAATCTTCTCCACCTTCGGCAGGTTCGCGCGCAGCCAGCCGGCGGTCTGCGCGAACGACTGCGGATGCGCGTAGATCCGCTCGATCGCGTCCAGCCGCCCGCTGCGCGAGAGCAGGAACTGGTGCACGCGCAGCTCGGTCTCGCCGCAGATCTTCAGGTTGGAGGTCAGGAACATGTCCAGGGTGACCTGGATCGTGCCCTGCCCCGAGTTCTCCACCGGCACCACGCCGAAGTCGGCATTGCCGCTTTCCACTTCCTGAAACACTTCCTCGATGGTGGCCATCGGCAGGCCCACCGCGGAGCGGCCGAAGTGCTTGAGCACCGCCTGCTGGCTGAAGGTGCCTTCTGGCCCCAGGTAGCCGATCTTCAGCGGTTCCTGCTGCGCCAGGCACGCGGACATGATCTCGCGGAACACGTGCACCAGCACTTCGTCGCTGAGCGGGCCCTGGTTGCGGTCCACCACCATGCGCAGCACCTGCGCCTCGCGCTCGGGGCGGTAATAGTCCACCGCCGCGGCGAGCTTGCCCTTGGCCTTGCCGACCTGGTGCGCGAACTGCGCGCGCTCGGCGATCAACGCCTGGATGGTGCGGTCGATCTCGTCGATCTTGGCGCGGACGTCGGCCAGGGCCGGCGTGGCGGCGGGCTTGGCCGACTTGGACGATTTCGGGTCGGCGGCGGGGGATTGCTTCGGCTTTGCGGCCATGGATCAGGGGTTCCTCGGTGGTCCGGATCGCCGAGCGATCCGGTCGCGGCTGAAGCCGCTCCTACAAAAATCGGCGACTCAGCCGTGGCGCTGCTGGAAGTCGCGCATGAACGCCACCAGCGCCTGCGCGCCGGCCAGGGGCATGGCGTTGTACAGCGACGCACGGATGCCGCCGACCGCCTTGTGCCCCTTCAACGCCAGCAGACCGGCCGCCTTGGATTCGGCGACGAAGCGCGCGGTGAGGGTCTCGTCCGGCAGGAAGAACGGGATGTTCATCCGCGAACGCACCGCCGCCGCGACCTCGTTGCGGTAGAAACCGCCGGAGGCGTCGATCGCCGAATACACCAGCGCCGACTTGGCCTGGTTGCGCTCGGCGAACGCCTGCACCCCGCCCTCGGCCAGCATCCACTTGAACACCAGCCCGGCCAGGTACCAGTTCCAGGTCGGCGGCGTGTTGAGCATGGAGTCGCGCGCCACGTGCGAGCGGTAGTCGAAGATGTCCGCGCGCGGCTGGCCGGCGCGTTCGAGCAGGTCGCGGCGGATGATGACCACGGTGACGCCGACCGGGCCGAGATTCTTCTGCGCGCCGGCGTAGATCAGCGCGTACTTGGACACGTCGATCGGCTCGGAGGCGATGCTGGAGCTGAAATCGGCGAACAGCGGCACAGCGCCGACATCCGGCGTGTCGCGGAACTCCACGCCGTGGATGGTCTCGTTGGCGGTGATGTGCACGTAGGCCGCATCGTCGCGCAACTGCCAGGCGGCACGCGGCGGGATGTCGCGGAAGCCGTCGGCCTCGCTGCTGGCGGCCACGTGCACGTCGACGTAGGGCCCGACCTGCTTGATCGCGGTCTTGCCCCAGTGTCCAGTCACCACGTAGTCCACGGTCTGCCCGGGCGCGGTGAAGTTCAGCGCCAGCAGCGCCTGCTGGGTGGTGGCGCCACCGGCCAGGAACAGCACGGCGTAGTCGTCGGGAATGCCGATCAGCCGGCGCAGGTCGGCGTCGGCCTGCGCCGCCACCTCCATGAACTCGGCGCCGCGGTGGCTCAGCTCCACGATCGAGGCACCGACGCCGTTCCACTCCAACATCTCCGCCTGCGCCTGGCGCAGGACCGATTCCGGCAAGGCAGCGGGGCCGGCACTGAAATTGAACGCGCGCGTCATGGGGCACCTATCGGACAGGACCCCTAGTATGCCGCAGCGCAACAGCTTGCGGCCCGGGCAATTTAGGTTGCATTTGCATCCATTCGCCCTGCGCATGCGTAGTCTGTGTTGAAGTCCCCGCCACTGCTCGCCCCCTTCGCTCCAGGAGTCCGCCATGTCGTTGCGCGATGCCCTCACCGTCCCCAGCCGCGAGATCACCGACGAGGCGGTCTACCGCGACCGGCGGCGCCTGCTGCAGATCCTGGCGATGACCCCGATGGCCGGCCTGGTCGGTTGCGCCGATGCCGAGCCGCCGGCCCCGCCGAAGACCGTGGTGACCCCGGAGCAGGCGCGCAGCGGGTTCCGTACCAACGAGGAGCTGACCCGCTACGAGGACGTGACCAGCTACAACAACTTCTACGAGTTCGGCACCGACAAGACCGATCCGTCGAAGGCGGCCAAGACCCTGCGCACCTCGCCGTGGTCGGTGAAGGTGTCCGGCGAATGCGAGAAGCCCGGCACGCTGTCCCTGGACGACCTGCTCAAGGGCCACACGCCCGAGGAGCGCATCTACCGCCTGCGCTGCGTGGAAGGCTGGTCGATGGTAATCCCGTGGCTGGGCGTGCCGCTGGGCGATGTACTGAAGCGCTTCGCGCCGACCTCCAAGGCCAAGTACGTCGCCTTCACCACCCTGGCCGATCCGCAGCAGATGCCCGGCATCCGCTACAGCTCGATCGACTGGCCGTACAAGGAAGGCCTGCGCATCGACGAGGCCATGCATCCGCTGACCCTGCTCGCCACCGGCCTGTACGGCAAGCCGCTGCCGCAGCAGAACGGCGCGCCGCTGCGGCTGGTGGTGCCGTGGAAGTACGGCTTCAAGAGCATCAAGTCGATCGTCGAGATCCGCTTCGTCGAGCGCATGCCGGAAACCGCCTGGCACGAACTGCAGCCGTCCGAGTACGGCTTCTTCTCCAACGTCAATCCGGCGGTGGACCACCCGCGCTGGAGCCAGAAGACCGAACGCCGCATCGCCGGCAAGGCCAGCAAGCTGTTCGCCGAGCGCATCCCCACCCGCCCGTTCAACGGCTATGCCGACCAGGTGGCGTCGCTGTATGCGGGGATGGATCTGAAGAAATGGTATTGAGCCGGGATTGGGGATTCGGGAGTGGGGATTCGTGGAGCGGTCGCTGCGCGCGGCGGGTTTGCTCGTCCTCCCTGGCATCGTTGGTGCGCATTGGTTTGAGACTGCATGGCTAAGACCTCCGCTTCGTTGATCGCCGCCAAGGCGGTGGTGCATGCGTTGGCGCTGGCGCCGATGGTGTACCTGGGCTGGCAGTTCTGGCAGGTATGGCAGGCCGGCAGCGACGCGCTCGGCGCCGATCCGGTGGCCGAGGTCGAGCACCGCACCGGGCTGTGGGCGCTGCGACTGGTGCTGCTGACCCTGGCGATCACGCCGCTGCGGCAGTTGACCGGGCAATCGGTGCTGCTGCGCTTCCGGCGCATGCTCGGGCTGTATGCGTTCTTCTACGCGACCGTGCATCTGGCGGCCTACCTGGGGCTGGACCTGCGCGGTTACTGGACGCAGATCTTCGAGGAGATCGTCAAACGCCCGTATATCACCGTCGGCTTCCTCGCCTGGTTGCTGCTGGTGCCGCTGGCCATCACCTCCACCCAGGGCTGGATGCGCCGGCTCAAGCGCAACTGGGGCAAGCTGCACAAGGCGATCTATGCGATCGGCGTGCTCGCCGTGCTGCACTTCTGGTGGCTGGTGAAGTCCGATATCCGCGAACCGCTGCTGTACGCGGCGATCCTGGCGGTACTGCTGGGCTGGCGCGGCTGGCGGGCGCTCAGCGCGCGCCGAACCACAGCAGGCCGCTGAGTGCGGCGGCCAGCAGCAAGGCGCTGAGCAACAACCACGGCCAGCGCCGCGCGGTGGCCGGGCGCGGCGCCACCGCCGCCGGCGTCAGCGCCAATGCCGCCAATGCCGGGTCGTCGCGCAGCGGCTCGGCGCCGACCACCTGCGGGACTTCCAGCACGAACCGGTGCTGGGCATCGAACACCACCTGATCGCCAGGCTGCAGCCAGCAGCTGCGCACGGTGACGCCATTGACCTGGGTCTGCGCATCGCCGAAGCCGCGCAGCAGCACCCGCTCGCCGTGCCGCTCCAGGCGCGCGTGCTGCTCGGCGCAGGCCGGATCGTCGATGCGGATGTCGCACTCGCGCAGGCGGCCGATGCTGCGTACCCGGTCCACGGTAAAACTGCGGCCGTGGTGCGGACCGCCGACGCCGCGCAGCACCAGGCGCGGATCGTCGTGCTCGGCCTCGCTGACCTCGGGCAGGCGCTGCAACGGCTCGCACTTGCCCTGCACCACCATTTCCACGCCGTCGGCGTAGACCGCGTCGCCGGCGCGCAGCAGGGCCATGCGCCGCACCGGGCGGCCGTTGACGTGGATGCCGCGGCTGCCGTTGGCGACCTGCAGCCACAGGCCGCGCCGGTCCAGGCAGAACTGCGCCAGCAGCAGTGCGCCCTGAGTGTCGTCGACCACGCTGACCTGGCCGGAGGCCAGGCGCACGATGCGATGCACGCCCGCGCGCAGGGGCCGGTCGGGATGTTGGCGGTTGCTGAAATGGACTTGCAGATCGTGCACGGCGGGCAGCCTAGCAGGTTGCCTGCGCGCGCAGAAGCGCGCGTGCTGGACAATGCACCGCGCATACGCACAATGCCTGATCGTTCACGCGGGCGCCCGCCCGCACAGGAGCCAGCATGTCCAGCATCGACATCCGCCACGACCACAGCAAGACCCCCGCGCAGGCCCGCAAGGCCATCGAGACCGCCGCCAAGAAACTGGCCGAGCGCTTCGACCTGGAATCGCACTGGGATGGCGATTCCTTGTTGTTCTCGCGCTCGGGCGTGGACGGACGCATCGAACTGCTGCCCAAGCAGGTGCACGTCACCGCCGAACTGGGCTTCCTGCTCTCGGCGATGAAGGGCACGGTGGAAAGCGAGATCCGTCGCGTGCTGTCGGAGAAGCTGGGCTGATAAGTGGATCGAGCCCCTCTCCCGCTGGGAGAGGGGTTGGGGTGAGGGTGCGGAGCGCGCAGCGCCTGCATGGATCTGCCGTTGCGAGGCTGCGCCCGTACCCTCATCCGCCCCTTCGGGGCACCTTCTCCCGGTGGGAGAAGGAACAGCTGAAAGCCCCTCTCCCGCCGGGAGAGGGGTTGGGGTGAGGGTGCGGCGCGCGAAGCGCCTGCACTACTCTGGCAATGCGAGGCTGCGCACGTACCCTCATCCGGCCCTACGGGCCACCTTCTCCCGGTGGGAGAAGGAACGGCGTAAGCCCCTCTCCCCTCGGGAGAGGGGTTGGGGTGAGGGTGCGGCGCGCGAAGCGCGTGCACCAAGCTGGCTACGCGAGGCTTCGCCCGTAGCCTCATCCGCCCCTTCGGGGCACCTTCTCCCGGTGGGAGAAGGAACGGCTAAAGCCCCTCTCCCACCGGGAGAGGGGTTGGGGTGAGGGTCCGACCGCCCGCAGTCACTCCAACGCAAACGGATCCGGATCGCCCGCGAACAACCGCCGCGATACAGCACGCTCGGTGCTCTCGATATCGCCGATGAACCCTTCGGCGTCGCCCAGGGTGGAAAACGCGTCGAAGCCGCGTTCCAGAAACCCCTGCAGTTCCGACAGCCCCGCCGCCTTGGCCGGGCCGCGGGCGAAGCGCAGCAGCATGCGCACGCCCGGCGTATGCACCGCCTTGGCCAGGCCCAGGCCGACGCGGGCGATCAGATCGATCTGGCGCTGGCGCAGCCGCGGCAGTCCGGCCTGCCGATAGGCCTCGGCATACAACGCCTCGTCCAGGCGCTTGCGCCGCGGTGCCAGGGCCTGCAACGCGGCGGCCATGCGCAGATCCAGGGCGTGGGTCAGCGCGCCCAGTTCGATGCCGTCGGCGACCGTGTCCAGCAGCGACGCCGGCATCAGCCGCTGCATCATCGGCAACACCTTGACGATGTCGGCGTCGCGGCGGCTGAAGTCGCGGTCGCCATAGACGTCGGTGAGGAAGAACATCGCCGCCGGACGGCGCTGCGGATCCTCCAGGAAATGCTCGAAGCTGTGCTCCAGCCGCTGCGACTGCCAACGCCGCAGCTCCTGCAGCCAGCGCAGCGTGTTGCGCGGTTCGCGCGCGGGATCGTGCAGCGCCTGGTGCCACGCCAGACGGCGGCCGAGTCGTTCCAGGACGGGAGTGCTGCGCGCCATGGGCGCCGATGATGGTCGCAGCCCGGCACGACCGCAAGCGTCACCGTGCTCGGCTACACTCGCGCCACTGCCTCCAGCGGACCGCGCATGCTTTCCCTCCACAGCGCCTCGCCCCGTCCCCACTCCAACGGCCGCATCGGCCTGGCCATCGCCGGCGGCGGCCCGATCGGCGGCATGTACGGCCTCGGCGCGCTGCGCGCCCTGGACGAAGCGCTGGACGGACTGGACCTGACCCGACTGGATTGCTACGTGGGCGTCAGCTCCGGTGCGTTCCTGACCGCCGGTCTGGCCAACCGGATCAGCAGCGCCGAGATCTGCCGGATCTTCGTCACCGGCAACAGCGACGATGCGCGGTTCCGCCCGGAAGATTTCCTGCGACCCAACGTCTACGAATACCTGCGCAGGGCCGCGACCCTGCCAGGGCTCGCCTACGGCTGGTGGCACGACCTGCTCACCGAGCCGCGCAAGACCCGCTGGTCGGACCTGATCACCCGCTTCGGCGGGCTGGTGCCCAGCGGCCTGTTCGACAATGCCGGGGTCGAGCGCTTCCTGCAGGACGTGTTCAGCCGTCGCGGCCGCAGCAACGATTTCCGCGACCTCGACGCCAACCTGTTCGTTGTCGCGGTGGATCTGGACAGCGGCGGCACAGTGCGCTTCGGCGAGCCGGGCATGGACCACGTGCCGATCTCGTTGGCGATCCAGGCCAGCGCGGCATTGCCGGGGCTGTACCCGCCGGTGCAGATCGACGGCCGCCATTACGTGGACGGCGCGCTGCGCCGCACCATGCATGCCTCCACCCTGCTGGAGCGCGGCATCGACCTGATGATCGGGATCAACCCGCTGGTGCCCTACGACGCCACCCACGCGCCGCGCCGCAACGGCCACGTCGACCGCGCGCGGCTGCTCGCCGGCGGCCTGCCGGCGGTGCTGTCGCAGACCTTCCGCACCCTGCTGCAATCGCGGATGCAGGTGGGGCTGGAGAAGTACGCGCGGCAGTACCCGCAGGTGGACCAGTTGGTGTTCGAGCCCAACGCCGACAACGGCGAACTGTTCTTCACCAATCTCTTCAGCTATGCCGCGCGCCACCGCGTGTGCCAGCTCGCCTACCGCAACACCCTCTCCGACCTGCGCCGCAATGCGCAGACGCTGGAGCCGCTGCTGGCCGCGCACGGCATCGCGCTGCGCCATCCGATCCTCAACGACCGCAAGCGCACCTTCCTCGATGGCGTGGACGTGCAGCCGCGGCGCATGACCGAGACCACCGCGCGGCTGCGCCGGGCGCTGGACGACGTCGACCAGGTCATCGCCAACCGGCGTGCCACGCGCGGTACCCGCCGTTCGCCGGGGGCGTAGCCAACGCCGCGCCTGCCGACGTCGGCATCGCGTTCCGCGCACCCCACGCGCACGCTGGTGTGATTACTCTAGTCAACCTCCCGAGTCTCGACCTCCGCCACTCATTCGCCGAAGGAACCGCACCGTCATGGCCACTCTGAAGAAATCCGCCCGCAAGAAGCGCAGCACCGCCCCTGCCGACGACACCCTGCAGGCGCAGGCGGAGAAGCTGTCCAAGCGCCTGGGCGAATCGGCGCAGCAGGTCTGGCTGGCCGGCGTCGGCGCGTTCGGCCGCGCCCAGGCCGAAGGCGGCAAGCTGTTCGAGACCCTGGTGAAGGAAGGGCTGAACCTGGAGCAGAGCACGCGCAAGCTGGCCGGTGGCGGCGTCGACGCGGTGCGCGATGCGGTGGAGAACCGGGTCGGCCAGGCCCGCGAGCGCGCCGCCGACACCTGGGACCGCCTGGAGAAGGTGTTCGAGGATCGCGTGCAGCGCGCCCTGCGCCGCCTGGAAGTGCCCAGCCGCGAGGACCTGGGCGCGCTGATCGACCGCGTGGATGCGCTCAACGGCGAGCTGCGTCATCTGCGCGGCGGCCGTGCGCCGCAGGCATCGGGCAAGGCGCCGGCAGCGAAGAAGGCCACCAAGAAGACCGCCGCGGCGCAGCCCGGCGCCGCCAAGCGCGCGGCACCGGCACGTCGACGCGCCGGCCCGGTGGTCGCCAAGGTCGCGCCCGCCAAGAGCGCCACCGCGCCCAAGCGCGCCAGCCGCAAGCGCAATGTGGCGCCGACCCCGGCCGAGTAACCGGATTGTTGCAAAGCAGCACGTTTTTCCAGACAATCGAAACGGACCCGCCAGTCCATCAGAAGACCGTTTGCTCCCCTCCCCTCTCGGCTTCGGACTGGCGGGTCTTTTCTGTCCGCCTCCACCGCTGTCGCCTTGCCGGCGCCGTGACACGCTGGCGATACACTGACTTCTTTACGGCGCGTGTGCGGGTGCAAGCATGTTTTCCTGGATAGCGGCAGCGATCTTGGCGGTCGCGGCATGGCTGGCGGCCAGCCTCTACCTGTGGCTGGTGCGGCGCCGCGAAAACGAGACCATGGCCGGGCTGCACGCGCTGGCCGGGCTGCACTGGCGCGATTTCTCCTACATGGTGCGGCGCGCGATGCGCGAGCAGCGCGACCTGCAGGACGCCGCCGTCGACGAGCACGCCAGCCAGGAACCGCAAAGCGACTTCGTGATGACCCGCGGCGACGCGCGTTGGCTGCTGTCGTGCAAGCACGGACGGGCTTACCGGATCGGCTCGGCCGCGGTCAACGAACTGGGTGCGGCAGCGCGGCTGATGGGCGCGCAGGGCGGCATCCTGATCACCGAGGGCAAGGTGCAGCGCGACGGCATCGCCGCGGCCGAGAAACAGGCGGTGGAAATCCTCGACGGCCGGCGCATCTGGCCGATGCTCAAGCCCTACCTGCCCAGCGAACTGGAAGACGGCGTGATCGGCGCCAGCCGCCGCCGCGCGCAGCGCCACATCGCCATCGCCGGCCTGGCCTCGCTCGCGCTGGGCGTGGTGACCGGCGTCGGTGCCCTGGCCCTGCAGCAACCCGCCGAGCCGCCAGCTTCCGTGGCCGCACCTGTGCCACCGCCGGCGCCCGCCGCACCGGCAGCCCCCACGCAGGCCACCGCCGCGCCAACGAACAGCGCCGTCGCCGCGCCGCAACCAGCACTCGACGACACCGGCAACCTGGCCGAACCCGACCCCGCCACCGAACAGCGCCACCGCCAGGCACTCTCCAAGACCCTGGCCGGCACCCCCGGCGTAATCCGCGGCATCTGGCAGACGCAGATGACCCTGGTGGTCGACCGCAGCGGCGACGACGCCCAGGTGTGGCCGCGCATCTGCCGCGAAGTGGAGCGCTACCCGAGCCTGCGCACCGTCCGCATCCAGCTCAACCCGCGCCCCGGCCACGCCGAGCCGGTGCGCTGGCGGCAATGTAGGACGTTTTGAGCGGGGATTGGGGAGTCGGGATTGGGGATTGGTAAAGGCGGCGGCGCTGCGACGGGTGGGCTGTTGCGAAGTCCTGCATTCCAATCAGGGCTCAATCACGCAGACGCCGCGTCGGCGCGGTCATTGCCATTTGCCCTAGGTCGCCTAGTTCTGAGGCAGCGCCTGCGCTGGCCGCTGCACGCCCCGCTGCGTCCCAGCGGAACGACAACGAGACCTCAGCCCACGCGAACGCGGATCCGATATCGGGAACCCGCTTTTGCGAATCCCCAATCCCGCCTCCCCAATCTCGGCCCCATCACCAATGCACGCCCCGCATCAGCGCAGCAAACGCGATCTGCTCCTGGCTGGGCTTGGCCTCGCGTAGCGCCTTGCGGTCGCCCTTGGCCGCGGCCGAGTCGGGGAACAGCTCGAAGGCGGTGTTCATCACCACCTCGTAGGCCTTCGGCGCCACCGCGTTGACCAGGGCGGCGAAGATGCCCAGGCGCGTGGCCACGCGGCTGGGGCGTTCGATGATCGCCTTGACCATCAGGTCGGCGGCCTCGTCCACGCTCAGGGTCGGCACGCTGTCGTACATCTTGGTCGGGGCGATCATCGGCGTCTTCACCAGCGGCATGTTGACCGTGGTGAAGCTGATGCCCTTGCCCGACAGCTCGCCCTGCGCGCAGCGGCTCCAGGCGTCCAGCGCGGCCTTGGAGGCGACGTAGGCGGAGAAGCGCGGCGAGTTGGCCAGCACGCCGATCGAGCTGACGTTGATGATGTGGCCCTTGCGCCGTGCGGTCATGCCCGGCAGCACGCCCATGATCAGGCGCAGGCTGCCGAAGTAGTTCAGCTGCATGGTGCGCTCGAAATCGTGGAAGCGGTCGTAGCTGAGTTCGATCGAGCGGCGGATCGAGCGGCCGGCGTTGTTGATCAGCACGTCGACATGGCCGTGCGCCTCCAGCACGGTCTTGAGCAGGCGGTCGCAGTCGGCCAGGTCGGACAGGTCGGCGGTGTAGGCGAAGACCTTGCCGCCCTTGGCGTTCATCGCGTCGCGTGCGGCATGCAGTTCCTGCTCGCCGCGGGCCACGATGACGGTGATGGCGCCGGCCTCGGCCACCCGCTGCGCGGTCGCCAGGCCGATGCCCGAGGAGCCGCCGGTGATCAGCACCACCTTGCCGCGGACCTTGCCCTTGAGCGAGCGGTCGACGAACAGATCCGGGTCCAGGTGCCGCTCCCAGTGGTCCCACAGGCGCCAGGCGTAGTCCTCCAGCCGCGGCACGGCGATGCCGCTGCCCTTCAGCGCGCGCTCGGTCTCGCGGCTGTCGAAGCGCGTGGGATAGGTGATGAACTTCAGCACCTCGCGCGGGATGCGGAAATCGCGCAGCAGCATGCCGGTGAAGCGGCGGATCGGCGGCAGGCTGCCGACCGCGGCGCGGATGCTCGAGGGCACGAACGCGAACATGCGCGCGTCCACCCGCAAGGTCATCTCCGGCGCGTGGCCGGCGCGGCAGAACACGTTGAGCACCTCGCCCACGCGCAGCGGCTCGGGGTCGGTGAGGTGGAAGGTATGGCCGTCGAGCTTGGGCTTGTGCGCGATGTGATCCATCGCATCGGCGACGAAGTCCACCGGCACCAGGTTGATCCGCCCGCCCTCGATGCCCAGCATCGGTGCCCACGGCGGCAGCAGCTGGCGCAGCTTCTTGATCAGCGGAAAGAAGTAGTACGGGCCGTCGATCTTGTCGATGGCGCCGGTGCGCGAATCGCCGACCACCATCGCCGGGCGGTAGATGCGCCACTTGACCCGGGTCTCGGCGCGCACCAGTGCCTCGGCATCGTGCTTGGTGCGCAGGTAGGGATCGTCCAGCCCCTCGGCTTCCTCGAACATGTCCTCGCGGAAGATGCCCGGGTACAGCCCGGCCACCGCGATCGAACTGGTGTGGTGGAAGATGCCGGCGCCAATTTGCGCGGCCAGTTCGAGCGCGTTGCGGGTGCCGTCGAGGTTGGCGACGCGCTGCTCCTCGGCCTTGGCGGTGAGGTCGTACAGCGCAGCCAGGTGGAAGAAATGCTTGACCTTGCCGTGCAGCGCCTTGCGCTGCGCCGCGTCCAGCCCGCAGCAGTCGGCGCCGACGTCGCCGTGCAGTACCACCAGGCGCTTGGGATCCCACCCCTGCTCGCGGACCAGCGTATCGAACTTGCGCTGCGACTCCTTGCGCAGCAGGACATGCACGGTGCCCTTGCGCCGCATCAGGTTGGCCATCAGATAGCGGCCGATGAAACCGGTGGCGCCTGTCACGAAATACGTCATGCCGAACCATCCCTCGTTCCGCGGCCACGGCCCCTCGCCCAGCCCCGGCGCTAACTTGCCAGAGTGCGGCGGACAGGACAAACGCACGCTGGAGTATGGTGAGTGCGTGCGCGACGTGCTGCATCACAGCATCGCAGTGCGCCTATGTGGCGACGCTCGTGTGCAGTGCGCCGGCTTCAGCGGGCGCCGGGCGAAAACCGCGCGACCAGGTCGTAGGTGTCGCCGAGGAACACCTGGCGCACGAAGGTCACCGCCTGCTCGCCGCGCCAGGTGCGGCGGTCGATCAGCAGGCAGGCCGTGCCGGCCGGCACCTGCAGGCGCGCCGCCTGCGCGGCACTGGCGCCGACCGCGCTGATGCGGTGCTCGGCGCGCGTCCACGGCACATGCTGCAGCAGCCAGCTGCCGGGCACGGTGACCGCGAAGTCCATCTGCAAGGCCTCGGGCACCGCCACCGGATTGATCACCCGCTCTTCCAGCGCGAACGGACGACCATCGGCGTAGTGCAGGCACTGCAGCGCCAGCAGGCTGCCCCCGGCGGCGACCTCGGCTTCCTGTGGCAGCGCCACGCGCGGTGCGCGCTGCTGCCGCTCCAGCAGTTCGAAACGGTAGGCATGACCACGCGCGGCGACCTCGACCGGGATGTCCGGGATCTCCAGCGCGACCTGCTCCATGTGCGGATGCGGCCGCGCCACGAACGAACCAGCGCGGCGCCGGCGTTCGATCATGCCGGCGTCGGCGAGCAGCGCCAGCACCTTGTTGACGGTCATCCGCGAGCAGCCGTACTGCGCCATCAACTCGTGTTCGAACGGAATGCGATGACCGGGCGGCCACGCGCCGCTGCGGATATGCGCCTCGATGTCGCGGCGGATGCGCTGGCTGAGCGGCAGGATCGGTGCGGCCGGCGTCATCGGCAGTCCGTGCCGCGGCAGACAGCACACAGCGCGCGGGTGCCGCGGCTCATGCGTCCAGCAGCCGGGTCAGCGCGCGCGCATAGCGGGCGGCCACGCCCTCGCGCTGCAGGTGGCGGCCTTCGCGTACCAGTTCGCGGCCTTGGCGCCAGACCGAACGCACCGCGCCGCCGCGCGCGGCGAACAGCCAACTGTCCAGCCAGGCATCGCCATGGCGCGCCTGCAAGGCCGGATGTGCGGCGTCCAGCTCGACCAGATCGGCCGGCGCGCCCTCGCACAGGCCCTGGGCCACGCCGAGCGCCTGCGCCGCGCCCTGCGCCGCGGACTGGAACAGCAGGCGGCCACTGGACAGCGCGGTGTCGCCGGTCAGTACGTTGCGCCCGCGCAGGCTCAGGCGCTGGCCGTATTCGAGCAGGCGCAGTTCCTCGGCCGCATCGATCAGCACGTTGGAATCGGAGCCGACGCCGAAGCGGCCGCCGGCGCGCAGGAACACCGGCATCGGGAACAGGCCGTCGCCGAGGTTGGCCTCGGTGATCGGGCACAGCCCGACCACGGCGCCGCTGGCGGCGATGCCCTGCACTTCGCCGGCGTCGACATGGGTGGCGTGGACCAGGCACCAGCGCGCATCCACCGGCGCGTGCGCCAGCAACCACTGCACCGGCCGCTGCCCGCTCCAGGCCAGGCAGGCGTCGACCTCGCGGGTCTGTTCGGCAATATGGATGTGCACCGGGCCATCGCACAGCGGCAGCAGCGCCGCCAGTTCGTCCGGGGTGACCGCGCGCAGGCTGTGCGGGGCCAGGCCCAGCACCGCGTCGTCCAACCCCTGCAGGGCGCGGCGGCTGCCGTCCAACAGCGCGGCGAAATCGTCGACGTCGTGCAGCAGGCGCTGCTGCGCCGGATTCGGCGCGGCGCCGCCGAAGTCGGCATGTGCGTAGAACACCGGCAGCAGGGTCAGGCCGATGCCGCTGGTCTGGGCCGCGGCCGCCAGGCGCTGCGCCATCTCGGCACGGTCGGCATAGGGCCGGCCGTCGGCGGCGTGATGCACGTAGTGGAACTCGCCGACCCGGGTGAAGCCGGCCTCGAGCATCTCCACATAGGCCTGCTCGGCGATGGCCTGCAGATCGTCGGGGCTCAGCCGCTGCAGGAAGCGGTACATCAGTTCGCGCCAGCTCCAGAAGCTGTCGCCGCTGCGCCCACCGATCTCGGTGAGTCCGGCCATGCCGCGCTGGAAGGCGTGGCTGTGCAGATTGCCCAGCCCGGGCACCACGATGTCCAGGCGCCGATCGCCCGTGGCCGCGGGCACGCCGCGCTCCACCGTGGCGATGCGACCACCGCGCACGCCAATGCGCACGTCGCGCGCCCAGCCTTGCGGCAGCAACGCGTGCGCGCACCAGAATTCGCCCGATCCCGCCTTGCCACTGGCCTGCTGTTGCGCCTGGGTCTGCACTGGACACCCTCCATCGACCGCAATATTGTATATACAAAATAAACGACGAGCCTGCCCGTGACCATGCCCTGCGACACGCTCTGGCACAACGCGCACCTGATGACGCTGGACGCCGAGGACGGCGGATTGGGGCTGGTCCACGACGGCGTGGTGGCCTGCCGCGACGGGCGCATCGTCTACGCCGGCGCCGCCGCGCAATTGCCCGGCCCGCTGTCGGCACAACGCAGCATCGATTGCGGCGGGCGCTGGATCGGCCCCGGCCTGATCGACTGCCACACCCATCTGGTCTATGCCGGCAACCGCGCCGGCGAGTTCGAGCAACGCCTGCTCGGCGCCAGCTACGCCGACATCGCCCGCGCCGGTGGCGGCATCGTCTCCACGGTGCGCGCCACCCGCGCCGCCGACGAGGACGCCCTGCTCGCCGCCAGCCTACCGCGGCTGGACGCGCTGCTGGCCGAAGGCGTGACCACGGTGGAGATCAAGTCCGGCTACGGCCTGACTCTGGAGGACGAACTGCGCCTGCTGCGCGTGGCGCGGCGCCTGGGCGAACTGCGCGCGGTGGGGGTGTCGCCGACCTTCCTCGGCGCGCACGCCGTGCCGCCGGGGGCCGAGGCGCAGGCCTACATCGACGAGGTCTGCGAGCGCATGATCCCGGCCGTCGCCTCGCAGGGCCTGGCCGAGGCGGTGGACGTGTTCTGCGAGCACCTGGCGTTCACCCCGGCGCAGACCGAGCAGGTGTTCCAGGCCGCGCAGCGCCACGGCCTGGCGCTGAAGATCCATGCCGAGCAACTGTCCAACCAGGGCGGCGCAGCGCTGGCCGCACGCTACGGCGCGCGCTCGGCCGACCATGTCGAATACCTGGACGACGCCGGCGTCGCCGCGATGGCTGCCGCCGGCACTGTCGCGGTGCTGCTGCCCGGCGCGTTCTATTTCACCCGCGACACCCAGCTGCCGCCGATCGCCGCGCTGCGCGCCGCGGGCGTGCCGCGCGCGCTGGCCACCGACTGCAACCCCGGTACCTCGCCGCTGACCAGCCCGCTGCTGGCGATGAACCTGGCGGCGACGCTGTTCCGGCTGACCGTGGCCGAGTGCATCGCCGGCTTCACCCGCGAGGCGGCGCGCGCGCTCGGACGCCAGGAGCAGGTCGGCCGGCTGCGCGCCGGCCTGGCCTGCGACCTGGCGATCTGGGACATCGCCGAACCGGCCGAATTGGTCTATCGCATGGGCTTCAACCCGCTGCATGCGCGTATCTGGAGAGGACAATGAGCGACGACGAGATCCTGCTGCGCCCCGGCGCGGTCAGCCTGGCGCAATGGCGCGCCGTGTACCGCGGCGCCGGCGTGCGCCTGGACCCGGCCTGCGCCGACGCGGTGCTGCGCAGCGCGCGCACCGTGGAGGCGATCGTCGCCACCGGCGCGCCGGTGTACGGCATCAACACCGGCTTCGGCAAGCTGGCCAGCGTGCGCATCGAGCGCGAGGACCTGCAGGCCCTGCAGCGCAACATCGTGCTGTCGCACGCGGCCGGGGTCGGTGCGCCGATGCCGGTGCCGGTGGTGCGGCTGATGATGGCGCTGAAGCTGGCCAGCCTGGCCCAGGGCGCCTCCGGCGTGCAGCCGCAGACGCTGGCGCTGCTGGAAGCGCTGCTGCACCACGAGGTGATCCCGGTGGTGCCGTGCCAGGGCTCGGTCGGCGCCTCCGGCGACCTGGCGCCGCTGGCGCACCTGGCCACGGTGATGCTCGGCGTCGGCGAGGCCTTCGTCGGCGACGCGCGCCTGCCGGCGGCGCAGGCGCTGGCCCAGGCCGGACTGCAGCCGCTGACGCTCGGCGCCAAGGAGGGCCTGGCACTGCTCAACGGCACCCAGTTCTCCACCGCCTATGCACTGGCCGGGCTGTTCGAGATCGAGCGTGTGTTCCATGCCGCGTTGGTCGCCGGCGCGCTGTCCACCGAGGCCGCGAAAGGCTCGGACACCCCGTTCGATCCGCGCATCCACGCGCTGCGCGGCCAGCCCGGGCAGATCGCCACCGCCGCCGCGCTGCGTGAATTGATGCACGACTCGGCGATCCGCGATTCGCACCGCGACAACGACGTGCGCGTGCAGGACCCGTACTGCCTGCGCTGCCAGCCGCAGGTGATGGGCGCGGCGCTGGACGTGATGCGCCAAGCCGCCACCACTCTGGCCACCGAGGCCAACGGCGTCTCCGACAACCCGCTGGTGTTCAGCGACACCGGCGAGGCGCTGTCCGGCGGCAACTTCCACGCCGAACCGGTGGCCTTCGCCGCCGACATGCTGGCGCTGGCGGTGTGCGAGATCGGCTCGATCAGCGAGCGCCGCGTCGCCATGCTGGTGGACCCGGCGCTGTCCGGGTTGCCGGCGTTCCTGACGCCCAAGCCCGGCCTCAACTCCGGCTTCATGATCCCGCAGGTGACCGCCGCGGCGCTGGTCTCGGAGAACAAGCAGCGCGCCTATCCGGCCAGCGTCGACTCGATCCCGACCTCGGCCAACCAGGAAGACCACGTGTCGATGGCCGCGCACGGTGCGCGGCGCCTGCTGGCGATGGCCGAGAACGCGGCCAACGTGGTCGGTATCGAATTGCTGGCGGCCGCGCAGGGCTGCGACTTCCACGCGCCGCTGCGCTCCAGCGCCGCCCTGGAAGCGGCACGCGCGCTGCTGCGCGCCCGCGTGCCGGCGCTGCAGGACGACCGCTATTTCCACCCGGACATGCTGGCCGCCACCGCGCTGGTGCGCGACGGCGCGCTGGCCGCGGCGGTGGGGATGCCGTTGCCCGAGGTCAGTGTCTAATCCGACGACCCCTTGTAGGAGCGGCTTTAGCCGCGACCGGGCTTTCCCGGCAATGCCCTGTCGCGGCTAAAGCCGCTCCTACAGAACAGCACAACGCGCGAGGCCCTATGACATCCCTCCCAGACTGGCTCAGTGTGCACCGCGGCGATGCGCCGCTGATCGTCAGCTTCCCGCATACCGGCACCGAGTTGCCGGAGGCGCTGGCCGAGCGTTTCGTCTCGCCATGGCTGGCGCAGCGCGATGCCGACTGGTGGGTGCACCTGCTGTACGACTTCGCCAAGACACTCGGCGCGACCACCGTGCGCACCGCGATCTCGCGCTCGGTGATCGACGTCAACCGCGACCCGGCCGGGGTGTCGCTGTATCCCGGCCAGAACACCACCGGGCTGTGCCCGCTGACCACCTTCGACGCGCAACCGCTGTACCGGCCCGGCGCCGAGCCGGATGCGACCGAGATCGACGCGCGCCGCACGCGCTGGTTCGCGCCCTACCACGCCGCGCTGGATGCGGAGATCGCGCGCCTGCGCGCCCGGCACCCGGCGATCGTGGTGTACGACGCGCATTCGATCCGCTCGCGCATTCCGCACCTGTTCGACGGCGAGCTGCCGCAGTTCAACATCGGCAGTGCCGGCGCCTCCGGTGCGGTGGATAGCAGTTGCGCGGCGGCGCTGACCGATGCGGTGGAGCGCGTCTGCGCCGATAGCGGCTTCAGCCATGTGCGCAACGGCCGCTTCAAGGGTGGCTGGAGCACCCGCCACCACGGCGCGCCGGCCGACGGCGTGCACGCGATCCAGATGGAACTGGCCTGCCGCGGCTACATGCACGAGCCGGACACGGTCGACCCCAGCACTTGGCCGTCACCCTGGCAACCCGACCACGCCGCGCCGCTGCGCGCGGTGCTGCAGCAGGTGCTGCAGGCCTGCCTCGCCTTCGCCCGCAGCCCCGCCGCGTCCGGCCGCGCCGCCAACTGACGCGCGTGCACCGCGTTCCGCCTTCCGCGCATCCACCTGAGGATTCCCGCATGACCCGCCTCGACGCCACCCGCCGCATCCACGCCCCCACCGGCAGCACGCTCACCGCCAAGAGCTGGCTGACCGAAGCGCCGCTGCGCATGCTGATGAACAACCTGCACCCGGACGTGGCCGAGCGCCCGCAGGAACTGGTGGTGTACGGCGGCATCGGCCGCGCGGCACGCGACTGGGAATCCTTCGACGCGATCGTGGAAACGCTCAAGCGCCTGGACGACGACCAGACCCTGCTGGTGCAGTCGGGCAAGCCGGTCGGCGTGTTCCGCACCCATGCCGACGCGCCGCGGGTGCTGATCGCCAACTCCAACCTGGTGCCGCGCTGGGCCAACTGGGACCACTTCAACGAGCTGGATAAAAAGGGCCTGGCCATGTACGGCCAGATGACCGCCGGCAGCTGGATCTACATCGGCGCGCAGGGCATCGTCCAGGGCACCTACGAAACCTTCGTGGAAATGGGCCGGCAGCACTACGGCGGTGACCTGTCCGGCAAGTGGCTGTTCACCGGCGGCCTCGGCGGCATGGGCGGCGCGCAGCCGCTGGCCGCGGTGATGGCCGGCGCCTCATGCCTGGCGGTGGAGTGCCGCAAGAGCAGCATCGAGATGCGCCTGCGCACCGGCTATCTGGACACCTGGACCGATAATCTCGACGAGGCGCTGCGCCTGATCGAAGAATCGTGCACGGCGAAGAAACCGCTGTCGGTCGGCCTGCTCGGCAATGTCGCCGACGTGCTGGATGAACTGCTGGTCCGTGGCATCAAGCCGGACCTGCTGACGGATCAGACCTCCGCGCACGACCCGGTCAACGGCTACCTGCCGCAGGGCTGGAGCGTCGAGCAGTGGGACGAAAAGCGTGCGAGCGCGCCGAAGGAAGTCGAGGCCGCCGCGCGCGACTCGATGGCCAACCACATCCGCGCCATGCTCGCCTTCCACGCGCTGGGTGTGCCGACCGTGGACTACGGCAACAACCTGCGGCAGATGGCGCTGGAAGAAGGCGTCCCCGATGCATTCGATTTCCCCGGCTTCGTCCCCGCCTACATCCGCCCGCTGTTCTGCCGCGGCGTCGGCCCGTTCCGCTGGGCCGCGCTGAGCGGCGACCCGGAGGACATCGCCAGGACCGACGCCAAGGTCAAGGAACTGATCCCGGACAACCCGCACCTGCACCGCTGGCTGGACATGGCCGCCGAGAAGATCAAGTTCCAGGGCCTGCCGGCGCGCATCTGCTGGGTCGGCCTGGGCGATCGCGACCGCCTGGGACTGGCGTTCAACGAAATGGTCGCCAACGGCGAACTGAAGGCGCCGGTGGTGATCGGCCGCGACCACCTGGACAGCGGCAGCGTCGCCTCGCCGAACCGCGAGACCGAGGCCATGGCCGACGGCTCCGACGCGGTCTCCGACTGGCCGCTGCTCAACGCCCTGCTCAACACCGCCAGCGGCGCCACCTGGGTGTCGCTGCACCACGGCGGCGGCGTCGGCATGGGCTTCTCGCAGCACGCCGGCATGGTCATCGTCTGCGACGGCACCGAGGCGGCGGCCAAGCGCATCGCCCGCGTGCTGTGGAACGACCCGGCCACCGGGGTGATGCGGCATGCCGATGCGGGCTACCCGATCGCGATGGACTGCGCGAAGGAAAAGGAACTGGATCTGCCGGGCATTCTGGGCTGATCGAGTGCCGACGAGGGGTGCTGGCCACTGGCCAGCATCCGCCTGCATTCTGTCGCGCCAAGGTGCGCCCGGCCCGATAGGCAAAGGTGCATGCCTGCGATCCGCAGTCGAGCAAGGCGCGCCTCGCGACGCTTGACCCTGTTTTCCAGGGCACCCATGATGCGCCATCGCCACTGATGGATCACCGCGATGGTTCGCGCCCTTGCTGCCACGCTGCTCTGCACCTTGCTCGGCAGCATGCCTGCCTCGGCTCGGGATAGCGCGGACACCCTTGCCGCGCGACTGGACGCGCAACTGCAGGTCAACCGCGAACGCTATGGTATTGCCGGCCAGGCGGTGCTGGTCGCGCACAATGGTCGGGTGCTCTACCAGGGCGCCAGTGGCGAACGCGATCCGGCCAGCCACGCGCCGGCCACCGTCGATTCCATCTTCACCGCGCAGTCGATGGCCAAGCTGTTGACCAGTACGCTGGTGATGCAGTTGGTGGATCAGGGCAAGGTGGATCTGGATGCCCCAGCCAGCCGCTACGTTCCGCAGCTGCCGGCCGCGTGGCAGACGATCCACGTCCGCGATTTCCTCAATCACAGTTCCGGCATCGCCGAGTACTACGACCGCGTGGACAACCGCTGGGTGAGCAAGGGCTACCCCGGCGTGGCACCCGACCTTGCCGCCGCACTGAAGGTGGCCGGCGCGGCACCGATGCAGTTCGCCACCGGCAGCCGGGTGCAGTACACCCAGGCCAACTACCTGGTGCTGACCGCCCTGCTGGAAGCGCACTACCGCAAGCCCTACCCCGCCATCGCGCGCGAACGCATCCTGCGGCCGCTACAGATGCGCAGTACGTCGTGGGGCCGGGCCAGCGTCCCGCCGGATCGCGCGGCGGTGCCGTATCTCGGCAAGGACGGCGCGCTGCAGCCGGCCGATGAAGACCCCTGGCCGAACTACGGCTGGGGCCACGCCGATCTGCAGACCAGCGTCGGCGACATGAACCGCTTCCTGCAGGCCTTGGCCACAGGCAGGCTGGTGCCCACGGCGACGCTGGAACGACTGTGGCAGCCGCAGACGCTGGCCGGTGGCGGCAGCAACTTCTTCTCCACCGGTTGGGATACCACGCGCAGCGATGGCTACACCCAGGTCGGCCACGATGGCGGCACCCGCGTGCGGGCGCGGCTGGCCTACAAAGGCAGCCTGCGCAATGGCTACTGGATCTTCGTGTATTTCACCAACGGCAGCGCCCGCAATGTCTGGTCCAGCACGCTGGTGGACAGCACGATGGCGCAGGCCGCCCCGAAGGAATTCCCGCATGCGCTGCTCTCCGAGCGCTTGATCGCCTATGCACTGGACGATGGCGCCGGCGCGACGGATGCCATGCGCGCGTGGCTGCACGACGGCAATGGCGTCCCTGCCAGCGAACAGGAGCGCGCGATCAACGCCAGCGGCTACGCCATCCGCGAGAGCCTCGGCGCTGCCAGGGCGCTGAAGGTATTCACCCTCAACACCGTGCTGTTTCCGGACTCGGCCAACGTCTGGGACAGCCTGGCCGAATGTCACGCAGCACTGGGCGATGCGGAGATCGCCAAGGCGCTGTACGCCAAGTCGAAGGCGCTGTCCAAGCCCGCTCCCTAGCGTCGCGACAGCCCACGCGCTACCTGTCCGGGGCGTCGGACGGTGGCTGTCACCTCAAACCGGAACTGCGTCACCCCTCGAACGATAGACCCTCAAGTTCGGCGGAAACACGCCGACAAGGGATGCATCGTTTCAAGGAGCCTGCATGGGCATCCTGATCTACCTCACTCCTGCCGTGGCGCTGTGGGCTGCCGTTGCCACAGCGTTCGCGCATGGCTTGTTCCAGCGTCTGGGGCATGCCTATCGACGCGACGCGACTGCGAAGGAGGCCATCGCGCGGTATCAGGCGGCGCTGAGCCAGCTGAAGGCGCAGGCCGCCGCCAGCGCGCAGGAACTGGAAACGCTGCGCCAGGACCACGAGCGCCTGCGCGCGACCCTCGAATACGAGGCGGCGCCCACGGCGGCCGCGTCCGCCACTGCCGCACCTGCCACGGCATCTCCGGCGGCAGCGTCGAAGGCGGCGCCAGCGCCGGTGCCGGCGCCGGCTACCCCGCCGTCGACCATCGCTCTGGCGCAGATCGACATCGCCGACGAGGTCGGCACCCTGCTCGCCCACGTCGCCCGCGTGGCGCGCAGCATCCGCCGCTACAGCGCCTACAGCCGCGGCCACAACGGGCCGGAGCCGGCCAGCGCGCGCTACGACCTGCACTGGCTGTCCGACTGCCTGCACAACCTCGACCAGGTCGGCCACGCCCTGGCCCGCAACAACATGGAAACCCTGACCGCGGCCTGCACCGAACTGCTGACCATGTACGAGCAGTACCTGCGCGACGGCTCCGGCTACAACAGTCGCGACACCTTCCAGCGGCTCGGCAGCCAGGTACCGCTGGCCGAGGTGACCGATGCGATCCGCTCGATCGCGGCCAAGGCCTCGCTGGCGCGGCAGGCGCAGGCGGCGCACGAACAGGCCGCGCACGCGCACGAACGCATCGCCGACACCCGGCAGCTCGACGCATTATCGATGCTGTGACCCCAGCGTCCGCGCCGGCCGCCGCAGGCGCGGACAGCCTCGGACCGCGTTGACCCGGCCGGTCGCCCGTGCTGTGATGCCTGCCGGTCAGGGCGGAGCAGGATCATGGCGGACAGCAAGGCAGCCTTCGAGAAAGCGGTCCAGGACATCAAGCAACGCGCGGAGCGTCCCGACAACGACACCCTGTTGCGGCTCTACGCGCTGTACAAGCAAGGCTCGGAGGGCGACGTGAGCGGCGCCAAGCCCGGCTTCTTCGACTTCGTCGGCACCGCCAAGTACGAGGCCTGGGCCAAGCTCAAGGGCATGCCGCAGGCCGACGCGCAGAAGAAGTACGTGGACCTGGTGAAGAAGCTGCTGGCCTGATGGCCCGCGACACCCGGCGGCGCATCCTCGAGACCGCCCTTGCGATGTTCAACGCGCAGGGCGAGCCGCACGTCACCACCAACCACATCGCCGACGAGCTGGAGATCAGCCCCGGCAACCTGTACTACCACTTCCGCAACAAGGACGACATCATCGAGCACCTGTTCGCGCGCTATGAGGAGCGCATGGACGCGGCGCTGGCGCTGCCGAGTGCGCGCCTGCCCGGGCTGGAGGACATCTGGCTGCAGTTGCACCTGGTGTTCGAGTGCATCTGGGACTACCGCTTCCTGTACCGCGATCTGGTCGAGATCCTCAGCCGCAGCCGGCGCCTGCGCCTGCGCTTCGCGCGCATCCTGCGCCGCGCCGACGCCAGCGTGCAGGCGGTGTTCCAGGGGTTGGCGCAGACCGGGGCGATGCGCGCCAGCGCCCAGGAACTGGCGGGCGTGGCCACCAACGCGCTGGTGGTGGCCACGTTCTGGCTCAACTACGCGGCCGCACGCGGCGAAAAGGACGAGCAAGTGGCGATCCGCCACGGCATCGTGCAGGTGATGCGGCTGATCGCGCCGTTCCTGCGCGAGGCCGAACGCGCGCACCTGGCCGCGCTGATGGATGCCTATCTGGATTGAGGCACCCCGCCCTGCGCGTCAGCGCGCGGGGGCGCGGGGGGCGCGGCGACACTCAACCGTCAGCGGTGTCGCCGTCGAGCTGGTAGACCTTGCACACCAAACCCGGCAGCGTGCGATAGGTGCGAAAGCCGATGGCCTCGTAGTACGCCTGGCCGAGCGCGTTGTCGGCAGCGATGCTGGCGTCGATGCGGGTCAGCCCGGCGCCACGCGCCGCCGCGCAGGTGGCGCGAAACAGCGCACTGCCGACGCCACGGCGGGCGCCACGCGGATCGACGTGGGTGCCGATGATGCCCCAGCCCTCGGCGACGTCGTAGGCATTGCCGGGCCGCGCGATCCGCAGCGACTGGAAGCCGAGGACGCGTCCCTCGGCGTCTTCGGCCAGTACGCACTGCAGGCGATCGGGATGCTGCAGGTAGGTCGCGCGTACCGTCGCCAGGTCGGTCGGCGCCTTGCGCAGCCCGGCCGCGAAGATCGCGTTCTGCACGGCGACCATCGCCTCGGCATCGTCGAGTGTCGCGGGACGGATCTGCATGCTGTGGGCGTCTCGGATCGGGTCGTGGCCGGCGAGTATGCCCGAGCGCGGCGCGCTGCCGCGCGTGCGGGAGCGCGCCGAGTCAGGCGCCAGCGCGACGCGGGCGGGTGGCGTGCTTGGCGGCGGAGCGCTTGGCCGTCGCCTGCTTGGCGCCGCGCTTGTTCGTGGCGCGCTTGCGCGGCTGCGGACCTGCCTGCAACCCCAGCTTGACCAGCACCGGCTGCAGGCGCGCCTCGACCTCGGCGCTCAACGGCTGCACCTGGCCGCGCAACGCGGCGGCGCCCTCGCGCACGCTGCTCTCGGCCTCGTCGGCCAGTTGCGTGGCCAGCGCCTTCAGGGTCGCTGCGCCCTGCGCGGCATCGGCCGCGGCGGCCAGCGCGCGCTTGCGGGTCAGCGCGACCACGCCCAGCCCGGCCAGCCACAGGTGCCGCGGATTCAGCCGGTCCGGCCGCAGCGCGGAGGTGGAACGCTTCTTGGTCGCCATCGCACGATCTCCAACTGGGCCGGCAGTGGCCCCGATGTGCGCCATGCTGGCGCCGGCGGCTTGAGCAAACACACTATCCGCCACCGCCCTTGCCACGCGCCCGCCGCAGCGCCATGCTCGGCGCGGACGCCGTGGCCCGGCGCCGCACAGGGAGATCCGCATGGCAGCAACATCGGGCGCGTGGGCGCCGTTTCCGTACGACGCCAAGGCCTACGCCTACGCCGGCGATGCGTTGAAGAAGGCCTGGCCCAAGCTGCACGCTGGCGACCGCGAACCCTACCCCGACCCGGCGCGCGCGCAGGCGCTGCTGGACGCCGCCGGCAAGGCCGGCAAGGGCCACGACGCGCAGACCCTGTCGGCGGCGCTGATCGAGGCCTGGCGGGCCTTCCACCACGGGCAGTTCCAGCAGGCCTACGAGGCGGGCAAGGCGTTGGGCGTGTTCGGCGCCTCGGTCGCGGTCAAGGCGATCGGCATCCACGCAGGCTATCTGGTCGACGACGAAAAAGAGCAATTGCAGCGGTTGCAGCAGGCCGCGACGCTGGCCGAAGCGGCGATCGCCGCGCTGCCGGACGAAGCCAACAGCCACTACCGCCACGCCTTCGCGCTGGGCCGGTACAGCCAGGGCCTGAGCATCGTCAAGGCGCTCAAGCAGGGCATCGCCAGCAAGGTGCGCGCGTCGCTGGAAGCGGCGCTGGAACTGGAACCCAAGCATGCCGAGGCGCACATGGCGCTGGCCCTGTACCACGCCGAGATCATCGGCAAGGTCGGGGCGATGATCGGGGGCCTGACCTACGGAGCCAAGGCCGCCACCGCCGAACAGCACATCCAGCAGGCGCGGAAGCTGGTGCCGGACGCACCGATCGCCCACGTCGAACACGCCAATGTGCTGCTGTTGCTGTACGGCGACAAGCGCGAGGACGCCGCCGCCGCGGCGTTCGAGAAGGCGGCCAAACTCAAGCCGCGCGATGCGATGGAAGCGCTGGACGCGGCATTTGCGCGCGACCAGTTGGAGTAGCGCCGCCCTGCGCTTGGCAGACGTGACATGGGCGTGGGCAAACACGTTGCCACGCCTGCCTCTGCGATCGCGATGCGTCGCCGGCACGGTCGTGTCTCGTAGATACCGTCTTACCCCCTAGCAGGCAAGGCTCCTTTTCGGGTCGAACGCGGTGCCCGATTTGAGGACGCCATAGGCGAGGTGCAGGAGCTTG
>NZ_JACHOG010000013.1:0-48235 GCF_014199735.1 Xanthomonas sp. 3307
TCCTGCCCCTGCCGCGAACGGCGCACGTCCCTGTGCGCCGCCCCTTCGGGGTTTTTCCCCGGGCCGGCCGCCGCTTCGGAAGGGAACCCGGTAAGTCAAAAGCCAAAGCCACAGCAAAAGCATGAGCACAGCAACAGCAACAGCAACGGCAACGGCAACGGCAACGGCAACGGCAACGGCATGGATCAGCTTGCCCTGGTGCGGCATGGACACCCACGACACAACACCGATACCACTGCCCACACTTCGCCAGCACATACACCACCCGCCATCCACTACATCGGCCGAATTGCCGGCAAGCGAGCGGCACCAGCGCGCGCCATCCGCCTCGTAACTGCGCTACCGTTCACCCATGGCGCGCCCACCCGCCCATGCTGCCACCGGAGATGCCCATGCCCCTGCGCCATCGGTCCCCTGCCACGCCACTGCACGCCGGCCGCCACCGCGCCTGGCGCATCGGCCTGGCCCTGCTGTGCCTCCTGATCGCCGCGCCGGGCGTGGCCGCCGACAACGGCGCCGTGCCCGCCTTGCAGCGCGCGCAGCAACTGATCCTGGTATTGGCGCCGGACTGGGACAGCCCGCAGGGGCGGCTGCAGGCATTCGAGCGCGACGCGCACGGGTGGCACGCGCACGGGCAGGCCTTCGACGTGAGCCTCGGCCGCCACGGCAGCGCCTGGGGCCTGGGCCTGCATCCGGCACAAGCGGACGGTCCGCAGAAGCGCGAAGGCGACGGCCGCAGCCCGGCCGGGGTGTTCACCATCGGCGAGGCCTTCGGCTACGCGCCGCGTATCGACAGCGCCATGCCCTACCAGGCGATGCAGCAGAGCAACTACTGCATCGATGTGCCGGACTCGCCGCTGTACAACCGCATCGTCGACGCCGACAAGGTCGGTAACGCCGCGGTGGCCGGGTCCACCGAACCCATGCGCCTGGACCTGCAACACGACGGCGATCAGCGCTACCGCGAGGGCTTCGTGATCCAGCACAACGCGCAAGCCACGCCCGGCGCCGGCAGCTGCATCTTCGCCCACCTGTGGCGCGCCCCGGGCGCCCCCACCGCCGGCTGCACCGCGATGCAGCCGGCCGACATGCAGCGGCTGCTGGCGTGGCTGCAGCCGTCCGCGGCCCCGCTGTTCGTGCTGCTGCCGCGCAGTGCCTACCAGCGCTTGCGGGCCGACTGGGCACTGCCGGCCGTGGAGCCGGCACCGTGAGCCAGGCGCCCGCGCCCGGGCTGGTGCGTGCGGTCAGCCGTTGGCAGATCGTGGGGTTGTCGATCAACGACGTGATCGGCAGCGGCATCTATCTGCTGCCGGCGGCCACCGCGGCCCTGCTCGGGCCGCTGAGCCTGTGGGCGGTGCTGCTGGCCGGCGTGGCAGTGGCGCTGCTGGTGCTGTGCTACGCGCAGGCCGCCAGCTACTTCGACGAACCCGGCGGCAGCTATCTGTATGCGCGCGAGGCCTTCGGCCGTTTCGCCGGCTTCGAGATCGGCTGGATGATCTGGCTGACCCGGATCAGTTCGGCGGCCGCGCTGAGCAACGGCCTGGCCGATGCGGTGGTGCGCTTCTGGCCGGCCGCGGCCGGTGGCGGCGCACGCCTGGGCATCGTGGTCGGCTCGCTCGGTCTGCTCACCGCGATCAACGTGATCGGGGTGAAATCGGCCGCGCGCACCGGCGTGGCGCTGGTGATCGGCAAGCTGGTGCCGCTGCTGCTGTTCGTGGCGATCGGCGTGTTCTACGTGGACTGGTCGTGGGCGTTCTCGGGCAAGACTCCGGACCCGCGCGATGTCGGCAACCTGGGCGAGGCAGCCTTGTTGCTGCTGTTCGCCTACGCCGGGTTCGAGAACATCCCGGCCGCCGCCGGCGAGTACCGCAATCCGCGCCGCGACGTGCCGTTCGCACTGATCACCATGATCGTCACCGTCACCCTGATCTATGCCGCGGTGCAGGTGGTGGCGCAGGGCACGCTGCCCAACGTGGCGCAGTCGGCGACGCCGCTGGCCGATGCCGCCAGCGGCTTCGGCGGCGAGGCGTTGGCGTTGATCCTCACCGTGGGCGCCACCATCTCCATCCTCGGCACCACCAGCAACACGGTGATGCTGGGGCCGCGCTTCCTGTTCGCGCTGGCCAAGGACGGCTACGGCCCGGCGTTCCTGGCGCGGGTGCATCCGCGCTTCCGCACGCCGGCCGCGGCGATCCTGCTGCAGGGCGTGCTGTCGCTGGCGCTGGCCCTGTCCGGGTCGTTCGTGCAATTGGCGCTGCTGTCGATGGTCACCCGCCTGTTCGCCTACATCGGCACAGCGGCGGCGGTGCTGGTGCTGGCGCGGCGCTATGGTGACCGGCCCGGTGCGCTGCGCCTGCCGGGCGGGCGGTTGATTCCGCTGGCGGCGCTGTTGCTGGCGCTGGCGCTGCTGCTCAGCGCCAGCTGGCAGAACCTGGCCGCCGCGGGCGTGGCACTGCTGGTCGGTGCGCTGTTCTATCGATTCCCGCGCAAGGATGCGGCGTGAACGCCTTCACGCCGCTTTGCGCGCAGGTCACACGCGGATAACCGCGGCGCCCGGACGCTGGATGCCCACCAGCAAGAGCCGACCGCCATGAAACGACGCCGCGTCTACAGCGCTCCGGATCTGCCCACCGCCACCCGTGCGCTGCAGGCCGCGCGCGGCGCCGGCCTCGACAACGACGACCTGTCGCTGGTCGCCCGCGGCGACATCGAGCTGGAAGCCATCCCCGACGACCGCAAGGAAGGCAAGACCGACACCGTGCCGGCCGCCGCGCGCGGCGCGCTGGGCGGCGGTGCAGCCGGGCTGCTGGCCGGGTTGGCCGCGATCGCGGTGCCGCCGCTGGGCATCACCCTGGCCGGCGCCGGGGTCATGGCGATCGCCGGCGCCCTGGTCGGCAGTTGGTCCTCGGCCCTGGTCGGGTCCACCGTGCCGGACCCGGTGCGGCGCAACTTCGAAGAGGAAATCGAGGCCGGCCGCATCCTGGTGGTGATCGAAGGCGAGCCGGAACAGTTGGACGCCGCCGACGCGCCGCTGCAGGCGGCCGGCACCACGGCCTTGCCCTACGAGGCGGCGGCCGCCGCGCACTGAGGCCACGCCGGCGGCTGGGTACATTGCGCGAGACCTCGATGCTGCACAGGTCGTTGCGCTGGATGGTCTGCGAGACCTAAACGCCGCGAGAAGACTGCCATCGCGTCGTCATCGGTGGGCGCGCCGCTCATCAGACCGGCGGTAGCGACCGCATGCGCACCAACAGGCCGGCGGCGTAGACCAACCCATAGGCGATCAGCGCCGCGGCGATGCTCATGGTCAGCGGACTGGCGTTCTGCAGGGTCTGCGCGCTGCCGCCGGAGAACGCGCCGCTGGCCCAGCGCCAGGCCAGGCGCCCGAGCAACAGCACGCTCAGGGCGGCGCCGATCCACGGATTGGGCGTGTACCAGCGCGCGCCGTCCTGCAGCTCGATGCGGGTGTGGTGCAGGGCGAAGGCGCCCAGCGCGGCGCCGCCCACCGCGCCCAGCGCCATGCCCAGGCGCACGGCGGGCAAGTGCGCGGCCAGCCAGGTCAGCAGCGCCGCGACCAGCAGCAGGAACCCCAGCCGCACACCGGTGCGCCGCGGCTGCCAGGGCTGGCGGCCGAAGTAGCGGCGGATGCGCCGGTAATACAGCCAGCCGACCCCGGCCGTGGCCAGGTACGGGGTCAACAAGGCGATGCCGTTGGCGGCCATGGGGTGTGCCGGAAGAGAGGGAGGTGGCGGCGGATCGTAAGCCACCGGGCGCGCGGGCGCAGCCTGCCGGAAGGTATGAATGTTTCATATCGCGATCACGCCGCGCAGGGACCGGATTAACGGCCGCCTGGCTAGCGTGGAGCGCATTCACCACAACGGAGACCCACGATGAGCGTTCCGTATCAGATTCCCGGGCGCGCGCCCAACGACGAGGACCGCAGTACCGTCTCGCAGTATTGGCGCGATCGCTTCGCGGACGAGCCCTACTACAGCGAAGGCGAGCGGTTCGAAGACTACGAGCCCGCCTACCACGCCGGCCACGAGGCGCGCATCCGCGACTTCAACCGCGCCTACGAACAGGTGGAAGCGGAACTGCACCGCGACTGGGACCAGAACAAGGGCTCGCAGACGCTGAGCTGGAGCAAGGCCCGCCACGCGGTGCGGCGCGCCTGGGAGCGCGCTGGCAGCGGAGAATGACGCCGGCTTTCCGTGTTATCCGATGACCGCATGAAAAGCAGCGTAGGAGCGGCTTCAGCTGCGACCGGCAGGTGGCATCGACCATCAGACCGTCGCGACTGAAGCCGCTCCTACGACGCTGTCGTGGATGCAATGCCAGCATCCGGGAATGTGGCGACGAATTGCGGCCTAGCTTGAGTTGCTCCGGCTTGTCAGCACATCGGCGGCGAGGAGCACGTGGCCCGCAAAAAAAGGCGGGCGTCCTCTAACACAGGCGCGCAATTATCAGAACTTGCAGGAGCGGCTTTAGCCGCGACAGGCCTTCCCGAGAAAACCTGTCGCGGCTAAGCCGCTCCTACGACGCATGGGCGTCGCGTTTTGGGCGTCGCGTTTTTGTTGCACTCGCGCATCCGGTCTCTCGTAAATGACTGCCGGAACAGAGGGCCGTCGGCCGCACCATTGCCTGCGAGAGATCGAACAACCGTGTTGCTTTCTGGGTGACGTTGCACGCCCACCCACACCGCATGGGATCGCACCATCGTCAACGCGCACGAATGCCCTCGCCAGGCAGCGACGCAACCGCCGCTGCCTGGCGCGTGCGTCAACTCTCCAGCGGCTGCAACTTCAGCAAGCGTCCACCAGCGCCATCCTCGAGCAGCCACAGCGCACCATCCGGCCCCTGCTCCACTTCGCGGATGCGCTGGCCCATGTCGTAGCGCGCCGCCTCGCGTGCGGTCTCGCCGTTGAACTCGATCCGGACCAGCGACTGCGAGGACAGCCCGCCGATGAAGCCGTTGCCGCGCCATTGCGGGAAGCGGCTGCCGTTGTAGATGACGAAGCCGGCCGGCGAGATCACCGGCGTCCAACTCACCTTGGGCGCGGCGAATTCCGGGCGCGTGCTGTGATCGGGGATCGGGCGGCCGTCGTAATGGTCGCCATTGGACACGAGCGGGTAGCCGTAGTTGGCGCCGCGCTGGATCAGATTGAGTTCGTCGCCGCCAGCCGGACCCATTTCGTGCTCCCACAACCGGCCATTGGCGTCGAAGGCCAGGCCGAGCACATTGCGGTGGCCGAGCGACCAGACCTGCGCGGCGACGCCGCCGCGGTTGGCGAACGGGTTGTCGGCCGGCACGCTGCCGTCGTCGTTGAGGCGCACGATCTTGCCCAGGTTGCCGCTCATGTCCTGCGCCGGATCGAACTTCTGCCGCTCGCTGGAGCTGATCCACAGCTTGCCGTCGGGGCCGAACGCCAGCCGGTGGCCGAAGTGGCCGTTGCCGGACACCTTGGGCTGCTGCCGCCAGATCACCTGCTGCTGCGACAGGGTGCCGCCGCCGCTGGTGTCCAACGTCAGCTTGGCGCGCATCACCGCCGCGCCGCGGGTGTCGCCGCTGCCGGGTTCGGCGTAGCTCAGGTAGACCCAGCCGTTCTTGGCGAAGCCCGGATGCGGCAGCACATCGCCCAGGCCGCCCTGGCCGCCATAGGCCACCGCCGGGACGCCGCTGATCGTGCCAGTGTGGCCGCTGGCCGGGTCGATGCGCTTGAGCGTGCCGCCCTTCTCGCTGACCAAGGCGGTGCCGTCGGGCAGGAAGCTCATCGCCCACGGTTCGTTGAAAGTAGCGACCGGTGTCGCCGAGAACGGCCAGTCGCCGCGCCGCTCGGCCGCTTTGTCGGCGGGTGCGGCGTGTGCCGCCGAGATCGCCAGGCCCGTGGCCAGCGCGCAAGCCAAACCCAGGGGAGTACGTTGCATGACGTGCACCTATCGGTTGGGAGTGTCGAATCCCGAACCTAGCAGACGCCGCGTGCACGGCAAGCATGCCGCGGCCAGGGCGTGGCCGCGGTCACGTCACGGCGACGGGTCCGGTAGACACGTCGCGTATTCACGTCCATCGACGCGGCGGCGGCAGGCCTTGCCGCACTGCCGCGCCGCGGCGCTCAGGCCTGCGGCAGCAGTTCGAACGCGACCGGCTCGCCGCTGGCCGCCGACGCGCACACCCACAGGTCGAACAGGCCCGGCTCGGCCGCGCACTGCCCGTCGCGGCCGGTGAAGGCCAGCGCATGGCGGTCGAGAGTGAAGCTGACCTCCATGCCCTCGCCGGCCGCCAGCCGCACCTTGCGGAACGCCTTCAGCTCGCGCACCGGGCGCACCCGGCTGGCGACACGGTCGTGGATGTACAGCTGCACCACTTCCTCGCCCTCGCGCTCACCGACGTTGTCGATGCGGGTGGTCACGGTCAGGGTATCGTCCCAGCCGACCTGGGTGCGGTCGAGCTGCGGCGCGCCGTAGGCGAACTGCGTATAGCCGATGCCATGGCCGAACGGATACAGCGGCGCGTTCGGCACCTCGCGCCAGCGCGACTTGAACTCGCTCATCGTCGGCAGTTCCGGCCGGCCGGTGCGCGGGTGGTTGTAGAAGTACGGCTGCTGCCCACCGTCGAGCGGGAAACTCACCGGCAGGCGCGCGGACGGGTTGTAGTCGCCGAACAGCACGTCGGCCACCGCCGGACCGGTCTGCGTGCCCAGGTACCAGGTCACCGCGATCGCCGCTGCATCGCGCACCGCGCCCTGCAGCGCCAGCGCGCGGCCGTTGCGCAGCAGCACCACCAGCGGCGTGCCGGTGGCGGCCACCGCCTCGGCCAGCGCCTGCTGCGCCGGCGGCAGCACGATCTGCGTGCGCGACTGCGCCTCGCCGCTGTAGCGCTGCGGCTCGCCCAGCGCCAGCACCACCACGTCGGCGGCGCGCGCGGCGGCAACGGCCGCCTCGATGCCGCCGTCCAGCGGCGCTTCCAGCGCGCAGCCGGGCACCACGGTCAACGCCTGCGCGTCGTCCAGCGCGGCGCGCACGCCGGCTTCCAGGGTCACGTAGCGGCTCTTGTCGCCGAACAGGGTCCAGCAGCCCTCGATGTTGTCGCGGTCCTGCACGAACGGGCCGATCAGCGCGATCTTCTGCCCCTGCTTGCGCAGCGGCAGCACCGGGCCGTCGTTCTTCAGCAGCACGATCGAACGCCGCGCCGCGTCGCGCGCCAGCGCATCGTGCGCGGCGATATGCGACTGGTCGGCCTCGCGCGCCGGGTCCAGCGAGCGGTACGGATCGTCGAGCAGGCCGATCGCCTCCTTCAGTTCCAGCACGCGGCGCACCGACGCATCCAGCAGCGCCATCGGCACCTCGCCGTCCTCGACCAGCGACGGCAGGTGCGCGGCGTAGAAGCCGCTCTGCATGCTCATGTCCATGCCGGCCAGGAACGCCTTCTTGGTCGCGTCGCGCTCGTCGGCGGCATAGCCGTGCGCGATCAGCTCCATGTCGGCGGTGTAGTCCGAGACCACCACCCCGCGGAACTTCCATTCGCCGCGCAGGATCTCGGTCAGCAGTTCGTGGTTGGCGCTGGCCGGCACGCCGTTGATGTCGTTGAAGGAGGTCATCACGCTCAGCGCGCCAGCCTCGAAGGCGGCCTTGAACGGCGGCAGGTGCACGTCGCGCAGGGTCTGCGGGGAGATGTCGACGCTGGCGTATTCCATGCCGGCGGCGACCGCGCCGTAGGCCGCGAAGTGCTTGGGCGTGGCCAGCAGCGCATCGTCGGCGCGCAGGTCCGGCCCGTGGAAGCCGCGCACCCGTGCGGCGGCAAAGGCGCAGCCCAGCACCACATCCTCGCCGGCGCCCTCGGCACCGCGCCCCCAACGCTGGTCGCGGGCGATATCCACCGCCGGCGCGTAGGTCCAGTGGATGCCGGCGGCGGTGGCCTCGATCGCGGTGGCGCGCGCGGTGCGCTCGGCCAGGTCCGGCTCGAAGCTGGCGGACTCGCCCAGCGGGATCGGGAACACCGTGCGCATGCCGTGGATCACGTCCGCGGCCAGGATCACGGGAATGCCCATACGGCTCTCCAGCGCTGCGCGCTGGATCATGCGGCCGGACTCGGCGCCGCCGCCATTGAACAGCGAGCCGACCAGACCGGACCGCACCTGCTGCAGCACCTCGTCGGCATTGCGGACATTGGCTTCCGGATTCACGTCGGGGGCGAACGGGCGCACCATGTCGGCGAAAACGCCGAGTTGGCCGACCTTCTCCTCGACGGTCATGCGGGCGATGAGCGATTCGATACGATCCGAAGCCATGGGGTCCTTTGAGAAAACGTTTACATAGCCGCCAATTCTAGCTCTGCGGCCAGTCGATGGGGCAAGTTCCGGCACAGGAATCGCCTATTCATAAAACTGTCTACCGGCCGGGTCCGGCGCGGCCGCCGCGTACCATACGCCTACGCACGTGCACCGCCTAGGGGAAGGCGATGGTGGGCTAGGCATAGAAAGGCCCCGGCTGGCAAGGGCCACGCCGGGCCGCCGGCCTCAGGCCCGGCGGCGCCCCCGGGGCGCCTCAGGAGCTGAAGTAAGCCTCGGCGATGGCGTTGTGCAGGTGGCCGAGGTGGGTCTGGATCTCGTCCATGAACCCGGCCGGATTGTGCTGCGCCAGGTAGGCGGGGTCGGCGTTGCGCACCAGCCCGCTGATGCGCATCAGCGCGCGCTCCACCGGCGGCCGCGGCGGCATGGTCGGCAGGATGTGCTGGGCGCGGACCAGGCAGAACTGCACGCTGCGCGGGAAGTCGTTGTTCTGCAGCAGGAAACGCAGCGCCTGCTCGCCGGTGACGCGCTGCCGCACGTGCCGGCGGTACATCTGGTAGGCGGCCTGCGCGCGCAGCACGCTCATCCACTGCATCGCCTGGTAGGCCTCGCGATCGTCCGCCTTGCGCGGGGTGATCAGGCCCGAGGCGCCGGCATCGATGATGCGCGTGGTCATGTCGGCCTGCTCGATCGCCGTGCCCAGGCGCAGGAACTGGAAGCCGATGTCGCGGCTGACGTTGGCGGTCAGCAGCCCGGACACCTTCAGGCAGGCGTCGGTGACGTGGCCCAGGAACTCCATGCGGTAACGGCGGCCGACGCTGCGCTCGCCGTTGGCATCGATATACAGATGCAGGTCGTTGACCGCCTCCCAGATCTCCTGCGGCAGGGTGTCGCGGATGCCGCGCAGCAGTTCGCGCGCGTGCTGCACCGAGGTGCGCAGCGAGGACGGATTGCGTTCGTCCAGCAGCAGGAAGCGCACCACGTCGGCGTCGCCGACATCGTCGCCGGCGTTGGGGAACCACAGCGCGAAAATCTCGCCGGCGCCGACCGTGTCGATCATCGGCCGCCAGGCGAAGCGCACCGAGCGCGGCAGGTCCAGCTGCAGCAGGCTGCCCACGCCGACCAGCCGCGCGGTGGTCTCGGCGCGGCGCACGTAGCGGCTGAACCAGTAGAGGTTGTCGGCAACGCGCGAGAGCATCAGTCCAGTTCCTCGTCCAGGTCCACCACCCAGGTGTCCTTGGCGCCGCCGCCCTGCGAGGAATTGACCACCAGCGAGCCCTCCTCCATCGCCACCCGGGTCAGCCCGCCGGTGGTGACGTAGACGTCGTCGCGGGACAGGATGAACGGGCGCAGGTCCAGGTGCCGCGGCGCCGGCCCGGCGTCGGTCACGATCGGCGCGGTGGACAGGCCCAGGGTCGGCTGCGCCATGTAGTTGCGCGGGTCGGCCAGGATCAGCTTGCGGAACTGCTCGCGCTGGCGCGTGGTCGAGCGCGGGCCGATCAGCATGCCGTAGCCGCCGGACTCGTTGGCCGGCTTCACCACCAGCTCGTCCAGATGCTCGAGCACGTACTGGCGGTCCTTGTCGTCATGGCACAGGTAGCTGGGCACGTTGGGCAGGATCGGCTCCTCGTCCAGGTAGTAGCGGATCATCTTCGGCACATAGGCGAACACCACCTTGTCGTCGGCCACGCCGGCGCCCGGCGCATTGGCCAGCGCCACCTTGCCGGCGCGCCAGCTGCGGATCAGCCCGGCCACGCCCAGCACCGAGTCGGCGCGGAACGCCTCCGGATCCAGGAACAGGTCGTCGACCCGGCGGTAGATCACGTCGACCCGGCGCGGCCCGTACACGGTGCGCATGTAGGTGCAATCGTCGTCGGCCACGAACAGGTCGTCGCCCTCGACCAGCTCGATGCCCATCGCCTGCGCCAGGTAGGCGTGTTCGAAATAGGCGCTGTTGAAGATGCCCGGAGTCAGCAGCGCGATCACCGGCTGGTCGCCCGGACGCGGCGACAGCGCCGCCAGGGTGTCGTACAGCTGCGCCGGGTAGTCGTCCACCGGCAGGATCGCGCTGGTCTCGAACAGTTCCGGGAACACCCGCTTGGCGACCATGCGGTTCTCGAGCATGTACGACACGCCGCTGGGGATGCGCAGGTTGTCCTCCAGCGCGTACAGGGTGCCGTCGGCGTCGCGCACCAGGTCCGAGCCGCACACGTGCGCCCACACCCCCAGCGCCGGCGTGATGCCCACGCACTGCGGGCGGAAGTTCACCGAGTGCTCCAGCAGCATCGCCGGGAACACCTTGTCCTTGACGATGCGCTGGGCGCCGTAGATGTCGCCGATGAACAGGTTGAGCGCGCGCATGCGCTGCTTCAGCCCGGCCTCGGTGCGCTGCCATTCGTGCAGCGGGATCACCCGCGGGATCAGGTCGAACGGCAGCGTGCGGTCGACGTTGCGGCCGTCGGAGTAGACGGTGAAGGTGATGCCCATGACCCGCGCGGCGACGTCGGCGGCGAGCTGGCGCTCGGACAATTCGCGTCCACTGAGGCTGGACAGGTACTCGATGACCCGGCGCGCAGCCGGACGTGGCCGCCCACCGGACTGGATCAGCTCGTCGAAGGTGGCCGTGCGGTACTTGCTCCAGTCCATCGCGCCCCTTGTTGCTGCGGGCCGGCGGCGAGAAGCGCCGGCATGTTGTCCCGCAACATGCCCGCAGACGTGACGGCCGTCAAGCGGACGGCGGCGGCACGGCGTCCGGGGCGCGGCGGATGCGTGCGCTGTCCATGAACATGGCGTCGCTGGAGGCCTGGAACACGCGCAGGTCGAAGTTGGGCAGGATCGCCAGCAGGTGATCGAACAGGTCCGCCTGGATCTGCTCGTACATCGCCCAGCGGGTGTCGTTGGCGAAGCAGTACAGCTCCAGCGGCAGGCCGTTGGCGCCGGGCTCCAGTTGCCGCACCAGCAGGGTCATGTCCTGGCGCACGTGCGGGCTGGCGCGCAGGTAGTGCTCGACGTAGGCGCGGAAGGTGCCGAGGTTGGTGATCCGGCGGCCGTTGATCGGCGCCACCCCACGCTCGGCCAGCGCCCCGTTCCAGGCGCCGATCTCGTCGCGCTTGCGGTCGATGTACTCGCGCAGCACGGTCAACTGCCGCATCTGCTCGATCTCGGCGGCGTCGAGGAAGCGCACGCTGTGCTGGTCCAGGTACAGCGCGCGCTTGATCCGGCGCCCACCGGACTCGCTCATCCCGCGCCAGTTCTTGAACGAGTCGCTGATCAGCTTCTTGGTCGGGATGGTGGTGATGGTCTTGTCCCAGTTCTGGACCTTGACCGTATGCAGCGCGATATCGATCACGTCGCCGTCGGCGTTCTGCTGCGGCATCTCGATCCAGTCACCGACACGGACCATGTCGTTGGAACTGATGGTGACGCTGGCCACCAGCGACAGCAGGGTGTCCTGGAACACCAGGATCAGCACCGCCATCATCGCGCCCACGCCCGACAGCAGGATCACCGGCGACTTGTCGACCAGCACCGACACCATCAGTACCGCCGCGACCACGCCGAGCACGATCTTGAGCAACTGCATGTAGCCCTTGATCGGCTTGTTGTGCGCATCCGGGCGCCGCTCGTAGACGTGGTTGAGCAGATCCAGCATGCGCGACACCGCCAGCGCCACGGTCAGCACGATGAAGGCGGCGCAGACGTTGCGCACCACGCTGACCATCACCGCCGGCAGGTGCGGCACCGCGCCGATGCCCAGCGACAGCACCAATGCCGGGATCACGTTGGCCAGGCGCGGGATCACGCTCAGCTTCACTTCCTTGTCGCTGAGCACGGTGGCGCGCAACGCCCGCCGCAGCCCGCGCAGCAGGATCCGTTTGGTCACCCAGTTGGCCAGCCACGCCGCCAGCAGCAGCGCCGCGATCACCATCGCGTCGTAGGCCCAGGGGTACGGCGCCAGCGTGTGCTGCAGGTGGGCGAAGAAGTTCGCGCCGGGCGCCGCCGTCGGCGCGGCGCTGGCGAACGGCGGCAACGCCTGCACCCTCATGCGCGGCTGCGCTCGATGATGACCCCCACCGCCTGCGCCCCGCGCACCGCGCCCGGCTTGCTCAGCTTCAGCCGCAGCCACTGCACGTCGAACTCGTCCAGCACCGCCGCCGCGCAACGCTCGGCCAGGGTCTCGACCAGGCCGTAGCCGGACTGCTCGACCAGTTGCACCAGGCGCTTGCTCACCGCCTTGTAGTTGAGCGTATCGGCGATGTCGTCGCTGGCCGCGGGCTTGCGGTTGTCGAAGCCCATTTCCAGATCGAAGCGCAGCGTCTGCCGGATCCGCCGCTCCCAATCGTAGATGCCGATCAGCGCGTCGATTTCCAGACCTTCGATGAAGACTTTATCCATGAGGAGCCGGGATTGGGGAATGGGGATTGGGGAATGGTAAGAGCGAAAGGCGAAAGCAAAGCAAAAGCAGAGGCAGGAGCGGAGCCGCGTTACGAATCCCCAATCCCGAATCACGAATCCCGCGCCGCCGCCAACGGCGGCAGCGTGGCCATGTCCCAGCGCGGCGTCACCTGCACCGCGGATGCGGCGTCGTGCAGCCCGGCCTGCAGGCGCAGGGCGCCGGCGAAGGCGATCATCGCGCCGTTGTCGGTGCACAGCGCCGGGCGCGGGAAGCAGGCGCGGCCGCCGCGCGCCTGCGCCATCGCCTGCAGCTTGGCGCGCAGGCGCAGATTGGCGCCGACGCCGCCGGCCACCACGATGGTGTCGCTGCCGGCCGCCTCCAGCGCGCGCTCGCACTTGATCGCCAGCGTGTCCACCACCGCATCCTCGAAACCGCGGGCGATGTCGGCGCGCACCGCCTCGGACTGGTCGCTGTCGCGCCAGGCCAGCAGCACCTGGGTCTTGAGCCCGGAGAAGCTGAAGTCCAGGCCGGGCCGGTCGGTCATCGGCCGGGCGAAGCGGAACCGTCCCGGGGTGCCCTGGGTAGCCAGCGCCGCCAGTTGCGGGCCGCCCGGATACGGCAGGCCCATCAGCTTGGCGGTCTTGTCGAAGGCCTCGCCGGCCGCATCGTCCAGGGTCTCGCCGAGCAGGCGGTAGCGGCCGATGGCCTCCACCGCGATCAACTGGGTGTGGCCGCCGGACACCAGCAGCGCCACGAACGGCGGCGCCGGCACCCCGTGCACCGGGTCCGGATCCTCCATCAGCGGCGCCAGCAGGTGGCCTTCCATGTGGTGCACGCCGATCGCCGGCACCTCCAGCGCCCAGGCCAGGGCCCGCGCCACGCCGGCACCGACCAGCAGCGCGCCGACCAGGCCCGGGCCGGCGGTGTAGGCCACCCCGTCCAGGTCGCGCACCTGCAGGCCGGCCTCGGCCAGGGTCTGGCGGATCAGCGGCAGCAGCTTGCGCACGTGGTCGCGGCTGGCCAGCTCCGGCACCACCCCGCCGTACTCGGCGTGCAGCGCGATCTGGCTATACAGTGCGTGCGCGCGCAGCGCGGCCGCCCCGGAGCGGGTGGTGTCGTAGACGGCGACGCCGGTTTCGTCGCAACTGGATTCGATGCCGAGAACGTTCATACGCTGCATTGTGCGGCCGAATCGGCGGCAGGCCAAACGGGGTGCTTGCAGCCGCGAAAACTGTCGCTATAATGTGCGGCTCGCCGGGCGTGACCCGGTCACCATTGTGTCCCGGAGATTCCATGCCCAGCGTTAAAGTCCGCGAGAACGAGCCCTTCGAGTTTGCGCTCCGTCGCTTCAAGCGCACCTGCGAAAAGGCCGGCGTGCTGGCCGAAACCCGCAAGCGCGAGTTCTACGAAAAGCCGACCCAGGAACGCAAGCGCAAGGCCGCTGCCGCGGTGAAGCGCCAGCTGCGTCGCACCTCGCGCGACGTCACCAAGCGCCAGCGTCTGTACTGAGGATCGCGGCCTGCGGTAGCGGGTGTGCCGGTTTCGGCATCCGCTACGGTAAGCCCACGAAGCCGGCACGCGCAAGCGTCGCCGGCTTTTTGTGCGTCTGCGGTTTTGACCAGGCGCTCCGCCCTGCGCGGGATCCCGGTCGCGCACCTGTTCCCTCGGCGCCCGTATGCCGCCTCGGCCACACGGCCCGCGCCAGCGCGCCTGCCTAGAATGCCCTTCCCCTTTTCTCTATCCCTGTGGAGCCCCTCATGACCCTCAAGCAGCAGCTCACCGACGACATGAAGGCCGCGATGAAGTCCGGCGACAAGCACAGCCTGGGCGTGATCCGGCTGATCAACGCCGCGATCAAGCAGAAGGAAGTGGACGAGCGCGTGGAGATGGACGACGCCGCGGTGATCGCGGTGATGGACAAGATGGTCAAGCAGCGCAAGGACTCGGTGAGCCAGTACGAGGCCGCCGGCCGCGACGACCTGGCCAAGGTGGAGCGCGAGGAGATCGTGGTGATCGAGCGCTACCTGCCGAGCAAGATGGGCGAAGCCGAGATCGTCGCCGCGATCCAGGCGGCCATCGCGCAGACCGGCGCCGCCAGCCCGGCCGACATGGGCAAGCTGATGGGCGTGCTCAAGCCGATGTTGGCCGGCAAGGCCGACATGGGCCAGGTGTCGGTGCTGGTCAAGCAGCAACTGGCAGGCTGACCGGACTGCCGGACTCGCGGACGGCGGGTTTCACCCGCCTTTCGACGCCGGGCTGCTACAACGCCCGGCAAGCCCGCGCACTCTTTCAGCGCGCAGTGCGGGACTGGCGTTGCGACGCCGCGCGCCGAAGGTCCCGCGCCCATGTCCCTGCCCCTGTCGTCCGATCGCCTGCACAAACATCTCGACCGCCTGCAGCAGAGCCTGCCGGCCGCGCTGGTGCGGCGCTTCGTCGAGATCGACGTGATGACCCAGGCGGCGTCGCTGTCGTTCTACGCGCTACTGTCGCTGGCGCCGCTGCTGGTGCTGCTGCTGTGGCTCACTGCCTCGCTGTATCCGCAGGCGCAGGAAGCGCTGATCGCGCAGATCGGGCAACTCGCCGGCCACGGCGCGCGCGAAGTCGCGCAGACGGTGATCGACAACGCCAAGAACCAGCCCAACGTCGGCTCGCTGGCGGGCCTGTGGAGCACCCTGCTGCTGTTCGTCGGCGCCACCGCGGTGTTCGCGCAGCTGCAGAATGCGCTGAACCTGATCTTCCGCACCGACAAGCAGCGCCTGGACGGCATCCTGGCCTGGCTGAAGAAGCGCGTGTTCTCCTTCGGCGTGGTGCTGGGCCTGGGCTTCCTGCTGCTGATCTCGATGATCCTGACCACCGTGCTGCAGGTGGTGTTCGCGCGGATGCCGTCGCTGCTGCCGGCGGTCGGCTACATCTCGACCCTGGCGATCTACGTGTTGGCCTTCGCCGTGCTCTACCACTACCTGCCCGACCGCCGTGTGCAATGGCGCCAGGCGGTCATCGGCGGCGCCATCACCGCCTGCCTGTTCGTGGCCGGGCGCTACGCGATCGGCCTGTACATCGCCACCGCCGCGCCGGGCAGCGCCTACGGTTCGATGGGCGCGCTGGTGATCCTGCTGGTGTGGATCTACTACGCCACCGTGGTGTTCTTCGTCGGCGCGCTGATCACCGCGGTGATCGACGAGCGCCTGCGCTCGCACAGCAAGCTCACCGCCGCCGGGATCGACCCGCGCAGCGCCGCGCAGGCGCCACCGACGCCCTGATCGCACGGCGCTGAACCGCGCAGGCCGCTCGCCCAGCGTGACGGCGCACGCGCGTGGCATCCTATGCGGATGGCCCGCATCCCCGACGCATTCATCGACGACCTGCTCGCCCGCACCGACATCGTCGAGGTGGTCGGCACGCGCGTGCCGCTGAAGCGCCAGGGCAAGGAATACGCGGCGCGCTGCCCGTTCCACGACGAGCGCTCGGCCTCGTTCACGGTGTCGCCGACCAAGCAGTTCTACCACTGCTTCGGCTGCGGCGCGCACGGCACCGCGATCAGCTTCCTGATGAATTACGACCGCCTCGAATTCCTCGACGCGGTCGACGAACTGGCCAAGCGCGCCGGCATGGAAATCCCGCGCGACGCCCAGCAGCGCGGCGCCGCCCAGGCCGCCGGCGACGACCACCGCGACCTGTACTCGGCGCTGGAAGCGGCGGCCAAGTTCTTCCAGCGCCAGCTCGACGGCAGCGAGAAGGCGCGCGCCTACCTGGACGGCCGCGGCGTGGACGCCGAGAACCGCGCGCGCTTCCAGATCGGCTACGCCCCGGACGGCTACAGCGCGCTCAAGGACGCGCTGGGCACTGACGAGCGCCGGCTCAAGCTGCTGGACCGCGCCGGGCTGCTCTCCAAGAACGACCGCGGCCACGTCTACGACAAGTTCCGCGACCGGGTGATATTCCCGATCTTCGATCGTCGCGGCCGGGTCATCGCCTTCGGCGGCCGCGTGCTCGACAAGGACGACGGTCCCAAGTACCTGAACTCGCCGGAGACCGCGCTGTTCCACAAGGGCCGCGAACTGTACGGCCTGTGGCAGGTACGCCAGGCCAACCAGAAGATCGAGCGGCTGATCGTGGTCGAGGGCTACATGGACGTGGTCTCGCTGTTCCAGTTCGGCGTCACCCAGGCGGTGGCGACGCTGGGCACCGCAACCACGCCGGACCACGCCGAACTGTTGTTCCGCAATGCGCCGGACGTGTTCTTCTGCTTCGACGGCGACGCCGCCGGGCGCCGCGCCGGCTGGAAGGCGCTGGAATCGGTGCTGCCGCGGATGAAGGACGGGCGCCAGGCGTTCTTCCTGTTCCTGCCCGACGGCGAGGACCCGGACACCATCGTGCGCAAGGAAGGCGCCGCGGCCTTCGACGCGCGGCTGGTCCAGGCCACGCCGCTGTCGCAGTTCTTCTTCGACGAGCTCTCCCGCGAGATCAACCTCGGCACGCTCGACGGCAAGGCACGCCTGGCCGAACGCGCGCGGCCGATGCTGGCGCAGATTCCCGACGGCGCCTTCGGCGATCTGATGCGCCAGCGCCTGGCCGAACTCACCGGCATCGGCGCCGCCGCACCGGCGGCCGCCACGGCCGCGGCAAGCAGGCCGCCGCCGCGCGCGCCGCGCCCGGCGCACAAGCGCAGCCTGGTCCGCGAGGCGATCGTGCGCCTGCTGCAGGCGCCGTCGCTGGCGCTGGACCTGCCGCCGCCCTACCCGTTCGCCGGCCTGCGCCTGCCCGGCATCGAGCTGATGATCGAACTGCTGCAGATCGTGCATGCGCGTCCGGAAATCACCACCGGCGCGCTGCTCGAACACTTCCACGAACGCGAGGAACTGGCCGCGCTGCAGAAGCTGGCGGTGCAGGAGATCGCCGGCGAGACCGCCAGCTGGCGCCAGGAGCTGCACGATGTGGTCGTGCAGTTGGAAAAGCAGACATTGCAGCAGCGCCTGGAGGAACTGACCGCCAAGCAGCGCGCGCAGGGACTGGACGAGACCGACAAATACGAACAGCGCGAACTGCTCAAAGTGCTCGCGTCGTTGCGCTGAGTCCGGCGGGGGACCCGTGTACCCCCGTCCGGGTGCTGCCGGGCCTCCGTCGACGATGGCGATCGCACCTGGCGATCGCCATCATCCTCCAAGCATGCAGCACGCCTTTGCGTTGCTTGCCCTGCGCGGTGCGGTGCGGTGCCTAGGACTGCGCCGTCGACGCGCGCACATCCGCGTCGAGCCGCGTCAGCAGGGCGTACAGCTCCGCATCTGCGTCCAAGTCTGCCGTTTGCCGCTCATGCGCTGGCGGCACCACCGGGATGAGGCGATTCGCGATCAATGCGGAATACGCGGTCGTATGCTGGTTTTTCGCTTGCTCCAGGAATTGAAAGGCGCTGGTCGGGATGCCTGCCAACGTGCCGATAAGCTGCTGGTTGACGATCTGGGTGTAAGCGATACCGGAAGAGAGCGACTTTCTTTTCGCGTTGTCCACGGCAAGATCGATCGTCACGAACGACTTGTTGTCGTAGATCGTCTTGATCTGCTCCAACATCGTCGTGTTCCAGGCGTGCGGCACCACGTCGTACGAATTCCACAGATCGCGATTCCACACTTGATAGGTGTTGCCGGTGGTTGGCGGCAGCGTCGATTTGCACAGCCCCGCAAAGGCGGCATTGCCCGGCGTTGCGCCCGCAGTGGGATAGCAGTACACCGCCTTGCAGGCGTCCAGCCGATGGGTGCTCTTGAACCAAGTGGCCATGGTCGGCGACAGTGCGCCGCCCAGGCTATGCCCGGCGAAAATCACGCTTGCGCCACTGCTCGCCACCTTTTTCAGATACGCGTCCAGCGTGGCGCCCGGCGACACGCCGGAAGGCGGACTCACCATGTTGAGCAGATGCCAGACGCCCAGCGCCGTGCCCATCGAGATGACCGTGCTTTTTTCCGTCGGATTCAGCAGTTGCGCCGGCGGCGTACTCGCAGTGGGATCGTAAGTCGCGAAGTCGACTACGCTGGCGACATCGAAGTCCTCCATCATCCAGTCGTAGGAAGAAAGCGGATTGGTCGCGGCGATCGCCACGACATACACGTCCCCGGCCAAGTCGCCCACATTGCTCGCCTTGGCCACGAACATGGCATTGTCCGAGCGATCGGACTTCTCCCCCTGCCAGACCTGCGGCCCCCACACCAATTCCCAGGTACCGATCGCCGCCTGTGCAGGCGGCGAGGCCAGCGTCGCAACCAGGACCTTCTGATACTCGGCCTGCAGTGCTTGCGCGGTGCCGGTCTGCGTGCTGACCCAATTGGCCAGCGTCGAAAGCGCGAAAACGGTCTGATACTGATCGTATTGCATGTGCGTGCTCCTGATCCCTGGAGAAGCGGGAGGCGCTGGCGCATGTGCAACGCGCAGCGTGCCCGATGCGCTCCCCCAACCGGTCGGGCGAAGGCAATCTAGCAAGCTGCCGATACGCGCATTCGACCAAAGCCGCCGGCACCGCAACATGTCTGCGAGTTGTCTACGCGGTGCGTCGGGATTCGCGTGCGGGCGCCATGCTTCCTAAAATGCACATTCCCGCCGCTCGACTCCCCCCATGATCAAGTCCTGGCTCGCGCGCCTGCGCATCGAACCGTTCACCCTGGCGCTGCTGTGCACGGTGCTGCTCGCCTCGCTGCTGCCGGTGCAGGGACGCGCGGCGTCGGTGATGGACGTGGTCACCGATCTGGCGATCGCCGCGCTGTTCTTCCTGCATGGCGCACGGCTGTCGCGTGAGGCCATCGTCGCCGGCGCGCTGCACTGGCGCCTGCACCTGACCATCTTCGCCGCCACCTTCATCCTGTTCCCGCTGCTGGGCCTGCTGTTCAAGCCGCTGTCGCACTGGCTGCTGACTCCGGACCTGTACATCGGCGTGCTGTTCCTGTGCACGCTGCCGTCCACGGTGCAGTCGTCGATCGCCTTCACCTCGATGGCCGGCGGCAACGTGCCGGCGGCGGTGTGCAGCGCCTCGCTGTCGAGCCTGCTCGGGGTGTTCCTGACGCCGCTGCTGATGGGCGTGCTGAGCGACGCACAGAGCGCCATTGCCAATCCGCTGGAGGCGATGGGCAAGATCATGTTGCAACTGCTGGTGCCGTTCGTCGCCGGCCACCTGCTGCAGCGCTGGATCGGCGGCTGGGTCGAGCGTCGCCGCGCGGTGCTGCGCTACACCGACCAGAGCACCATCCTGCTGGTGGTGTACACCGCGTTCAGCGCGGCGGTGGTCGAAGGCCTCTGGCACAAGACGCCGCTGCCGGCACTGCTCGGCGTCGCCGTGGTCGGCGCGGTGCTGCTGGCGCTGGCGATGACGTTGATCACCTTCGGCGCGCGGCGCCTGGGCTTTTCGCGCGAGGACGAGATCCCGATCGTGTTCTGCGGCTCCAAGAAGAGCTTGGCCACCGGCGTGCCGATGGCCAAGGTGCTGTTCGCCAGCGGCAGCCTCGGCGCGATCGTGCTGCCGGTGATGATCTACCACCAGATCCAGCTGATCGTCTGCGCGGTGATCGCGCAACGCTACGCGCGCGCGGCCAAGGCGGAAGCGGAAGCGCAGCACTAGCCAACTGCGGACAGCAGCCGGGCGGTGCGGAGGCCATGGCCGCGCAGCGCGCCGACCGCGGGCGAGCCACCTCTCCGCCGCGGCAACACCGCGCATGGCGGCATATGCAGATGCGCAGCCGGCATGTGCAAACGCGGCAGGGGCTGCGTACAGTGGACGGCCGGCACGGCCGGTGCCGTGCTCCCTTCCCATCCGGTGCCCCCATGAGCCGCATGTTTCGCCGTTGCGCGACGATTTCCGCCAGCCTGGCCACGCTGCTGGCGCTGGGCGCCTGCCAGAAACCGCCCGCGCCTGCTGCGCCCAAGGCCACCACACCGGCGCCTGCCGCCGACAGCGCCGGCATCGCCTGGCGCGAGGGCGACGTCGACGATGCCTTCGCCGAAGCGCGCGAACACAACAAACCGGTGCTGCTGTACTGGGGCGCCGCCTGGTGCCCACCCTGCAATCGGCTCAAGGCCACGCTGTTCAAGGACCCGGCGTTCATCGCCCGCACCCGCGCCTTCGTCGCGGTGCACCTGGACGGCGATTCGGAGGGTGCGCAGGCCTGGGGCGAACGCTTCGGCATCAAGGGCTATCCGACCATCATCGTGTTGCGCCCGGACCGCAGCGAGATCACCCGCCTGGCCGGCGACAGCGACACCGTGCGCCTGGCCGAGGCCCTGCGCGTGGCCGCGACCCGCACCGCCACCTCGGCGCAGTTGCTGCAGCAGGCGCTGAAGGCGCCGGCCACGCTCAGCGCCGACGACTGGACCCTGCTCGGCGAATACGGCTGGGCAGTGGATGCGGCGCAGTTGGTCAAGCCGGGGCAGGCGGCCGACGTGCTCACGCGTCTGGCCGCAGCGGCACCACAGCCGGCCCTGCAACGCCGTTTCGCATTGCTCGCGCTGGCCGCGCAGGATCCGGCCAAGGCCGCCAGCGTGGACGCCAAGCACCGCGCCGCCGATCGCGACCTGCTGCGGGCGGTGCTGGCCGATCCGGCCGAGGTGCGCGCCAACCGCAGCACGCTTACCTATGCGGCGCGCGACCTGGTGCAGGCCGCGGCCGGCGACGCCGCCGAACGCAGCGCGCTGTCGAGTGCGCTGACCCGTGCACTGGACCAGGTCTACGCCGACAGCAGCCTGCCGATCAGCGACCGCCTGGACACCGCCGCCGCGGACATCGCCCTGGCGCGCTTGGCGCAAGGCCAGCCGGCCGAGGCCGGCGATGGCCCGCATCCGCCGCATCCGCCGCTGCCGCCGGCGGTGGTCGCCAAGGTGCAACAGCGCGTGCAATGGGCCGAGCAGGCCGCCAAGACCGACTACGAACGCCAGTCCACGATCAGCAGCGCCGCCGCGTTGCTCGACGCCGCCGGCGACAGCGCCGGCGCCGAACAACTGCTGTTGGCCGAACTCCAGCGCAGCAAGACCCCGTACTACTACATGCCGGAACTGGCCAGCCTGGCCGAGGCGCGCGGCGACAAGCAAACGGCGCTGTTCTGGCTGAAGAAGGCCTACGAGAGCGCCGAAGGCCCTGCCACCCGCGTGCAATGGGGCGTGCTCTACGTCGATGGGCTGATCCGGCTGCAGCCGGACAATGCGGCCGCGATCGAGGCGGCCGCCGGACAGGTCGTTGGGGAACTCGCCGGCCAGCCCGACGGCTATCACCAGCGCACCCGGCAGCGCTTCGACACCCTGGCCAAGACCCTGCAGGCCTGGAGCAAGGGCCACGACGGCAGCGCGGTGCTCGCGCGGCTGCAGCACAGGATGCAGCAAAGCTGCGGCAGCCAGGCGCGCGACAGTTGCCAGCATTGGCTGGGATGAAGACATAAGGCGCGTCACGCGCGACGCGCAGTGCAACGCGCCATCGGCAACGCCGGCGCCTGCACTGCCGCCCCCTCATGCATTCCGGTCCACCGCGTCGCCACGGCGCGATTGCCCGCGCCGCACGACGAATTGCATGCCGCGCGCAGCGGCGCGCAACCACGCGCCGTACGCTCAGCGGCTCCCGATCAAGCCGCGACGCGTGCCGGCGCCACCGCGTGACCGGCGCCCTGGTTGCCGGCGCGGCGGCCACTGCTGGTATGCGCATTCAGGCCTTGCGCCTGCCCTTCCAGCGCGCGCGCGGCCTCGGCCATCTTTTCGACCAGTGCCGCGTTCTGCTGCGTGGCGGTGTCCATCTGCACGACGATCTGGTTGACCTGGCCGATACCGGCGCTCTGTTCGCGGCTGGCCCCGGCGATGTCGGTCATGATGCGCTGCACCTCGCGCACCGAGCCGAGCAGTTCTTCCATCGTGGCGCCGGCGCGCGCGACCAGCGCCGAACCGCGATCGACCTGCTCGCTGGAACCGGCGATCAGGCCACGCACTTCCTTGGCCGCATCGGCACAGCGCTGGGCAAGGCTGCGCACTTCGGTGGCGACCACGGCGAAGCCGCGGCCCTGCTCGCCGGCGCGCGCCGCTTCCACCGCCGCGTTCAGGGCGAGGATGTTGGTCTGGAAGGCGATGCCGTCGATGACGCTGATGATGTCGGCGATCTTGCGCGACGCGCTCTCGATGCCGGCCATGGTCTGGACCACGTCGCGCACCACGTCGCCACCGCGCTGGGCGACATCGGTGGCGCCATCGACCAGACGGTTGGCGTGGCCGACGTGCTCGACGTTGCGCTGCACGGTGCCGGTGATCTCTTCCATCGAACTGGCGGCCTCTTCCAGCGCCGCGGCCTGCTGCTCGGTGCGCCGGGCCAGGTCGCTGTTGTCGTCGACCATTTCCGCTGCCGCCGTCTGCAGGGTATGCGCGGCCTCGCCGAGCTGGCGCGCGGCATGGATGTCCAGCAAGGCGCCGACCGCGCGCAGCGGGGTGCCGTCGGCGGCGCGCTTGGTCAGGCCGCGCGCGCGGAACCAGCGGTATTCGCCGTTCTTCATGCGCAGCCGGTACTCGATGTCGAAGCCGGTGCGGCCGGTGCGGTCGTTGAGGTGCGCGGCGAAGGCGTTGAGCGCGAACTGCGCGTCCTCCGGGTGCAGGCGCGAAGACCAGCTGTCGAGCACGTTGGGGAACTCGGCCTCGGAAGCGAAGCCCAGCAGCGAACGGAACTGCGCCGACCACCAGAACTCGTTGGACGGATTGATCGGATCGCCGGCGATCACGCTCATGTCCCACAGGCCGTCGTTGAGCATGTCCGCGCCCAGTTCGAAGCGGGTCAGGACCACGTCCAGGAACGCCTCGCGCTCGCGCCGCTCGGTGATGTCGGTGAGCGCGCCGGCCACCCGCAGCGGCGAGCCCTGGGCGTCGCGCTGGGTGGTGCCGAGCGCGCGGAACCAGCGGTACTGGCCGTTCTTCAGCTGCAGCCGGTACTCCACGTCGTACGGGGTCTTGCCGCTGCGGTCGGCCAAATGCACGGCGAACGCGTCCAGCGTGGCCTGCTTGTCCTCCGGGTGCAGGCGCGAGGCCCAGCTGTCGAGCACGTTGGGGAAGTCGAGCTCGGAGGAGAAACCCAGCATCGCGCGGAACTGCGACGACCACCAGAATTCGTTGGCCGGGTTGATCGGATCGCCGGCGATCACGCTCATCTCCCACAGGCCGTCGGTGGTCGCGGAGGTGACCAGATCGAAACGACCACGCAGAGCGTCCAGATCGGTGCCGGCGCGATCGGCCTGCGCCCGCGCGCGGTCACGCTCGGCCTCGGCCTCGCGCAAGCGCTCACTCAATGCCTGTAGCTTGGCCGCCTGTTGCTTGCTCTTGCCCCACATACACGTCTCCGCGGCTTTGCCGATTCTGGTCAATCGCTCGGTAACGACCGCGAGCGGCAACACTTGAGCGGAGAACTGAACGCGCGGTTCAGGCGATCCAGTGATCGACCAGCAGGAACGCGAACAGCGCCATCAGGTACACGATGGAATAGCCGAACATGCGCATCGAGAACATCTCGTCCGGCGGGTCGAGCATGCGCCAGGCGTACCAGAGGAACACCGCGTCCAGCACCAGAGTGCCGCCGAGGTAGAACACCCCGCTCATGCCCACCGCCACCGGCAGCAGCGTCACCACCACCAACAGCACCGTGTACACCAGGATCTGCCGGCGGGTATGGGCCACGCCGTGGGTGACCGGGAGCATCGGGATCGACGCCTTGGCGTAGTCGGCGCGGCGGAAGATCGCCAGCGCCCAGAAGTGCGGCGGCGTCCACACGAAGATGATCAGCACCAGCAGCGAAGCGTAGGCCCAGTCCCACTGGCCCTGCATGCCGGTGATCGCGGCCCAGCCCAGCAGCGGCGGCGCCGCGCCGGCCAGGCCGCCGATGACGATGTTCTGCGGCGTGGTGCGCTTGAGGAACACGGTGTAGATCACCGCATAGCCGATCAGCGAGGCGAAGGTCAGCACCGCGGTGATCAGGTTGACCCACACCACCAGCACGGTCATCGACAGCGCGGTGAGCAGGGTGGCGAACAGCAGCACCTGCCACGGCAGCACCTTGCCCACCACCAGCGGACGCCAGGAGGTGCGCGCCATCTGCGCGTCGATGCGCGCGTCCAGGAGCTGGTTGATCGCCGCCGCCGCCGAAGCCGCCAGCCAGATGCCGAAGAAGCCGAGCAGACCGGTGCGCACCTGCGCCCAGGTCGGCAACCCCGGGATCGCCAGGCACATGCCGACCAGGGCGGTGAACACGATCAGCGCCACCACCTTGGGCTTGGTCAGGTCCCAGTAGTCGCGCCAGTGGACGCGGTGCGCGCTCATTGCGGCGCCCGCAATCGCGCCAGCAGCGACACCAGCACGAACAGCAACGCCACCGCGCCGGCGTTGTGCAGCACCGCTACCGGCAGGGGCAGCGCCAGCTTGACGTTGAGGATACCCAGGCACACCTGCGCGACCAGCAGCAACGCCAGCGCCGCGGCCCAGCCGCGCATGCCCGGCGTGCGGCTCAGGCGCCAGCTCAGCCACAGCAGATAGGCCGCCACCACCATCGCCATCATCCGGTGCGCCATCTGGATGGCGATGCGCGCCGCGCCGTCGAGCACGCCGCCTTCGTAGTCCACGCCGATGCCGCGCCACAGGGTGAAGCCCTCGCGGAAATCGTGCGGCGGCCACCACTGGCTGACGCAACGCGGGAAGTTGTCGGCCGACCAGCTGCCGCCGCCGCAGGCCAGCGCCGCGTAGTTGGCGCTGACCCAGCCGCCCAGCGCGATCTGCAGCACCAGCACCGCCACGCCCAGGCGCAGCAGCCACTTCAGCCGCGGCGCATCGGCCAGGGTGATCGGCAGGTGGGTGGCGCGCCAGGCCATCCACACCAGCAGCGAGAACATCAGCAGGCCGCCCAGCAGGTGTCCCATCACCACGATCGGCTTGAGCAGCAGGGTCACCGTCCACATGCCCAGCAAGGCCTGGAAGATCACCACCGACAGGGTCAGCACCGCCGCGCGGGCCAGATCGTCGTTGGACCAGCGCAGCGCCGCCAGCAGCAGAATCGCCTCGCCGCCGACCGCCGCCAGCATCGCCAGCCCCGGCCAGCCGGACATGTACAGCGGGATCGACAGCGCCACCAGCGCCGCGGCCGTGACGATCTGGGCGATGCCGAGCCGGCGCCGCCGTGCCGCCAGCAGCGACAGCACCAGCACCTCCACGCCCAGCGCGCCGGCCAGGAAACGGTGGATCTGCTCGCGCCAGGCCTTGTGCGTCTCCAGCGGCCGGATCTTGCTGGCGGCGTGGGTGTCGGCTTCGGCGCTGGTCTGCGGCCAGGTGATGCGCCCGTAGCAGGTCGGCCAATCGGGGCAGCTCATGCCCGCATCGGACAGGCGCACGAACGAACCGAACATGATGGTGCTGGCGGTGAACAGCGCCGCCAGCCAGGCCATGCGGTGGAAATGCCGGAACAGCGCCGGGCGCGCGAACAAGGTCATAGGGAGCGGCTCACAGGAGTTTCAGCAGTTTCGCCAGATCCGCACGCAGCCCGGCCGGGTCGAACCCGGGGGCATAGCGCAGCACCACGAAACCGTTCGGATCGATGACATAGACCGGCACCCCGGCCGCATCGCGCACCCGCGGCAGCGCCGCCAGCAGCGCCGGGTCCGCGCGCAGCGCCTGCACCGGCGGCAGGGCCCGGGCGGCGGCCGGCGGCGTGCCGATCCACAGGATCTGCACGTGGTCGGCATCGTGGCCGAACAGCTGCCAGACCTTGTCCAGGTCGCGCGCCAGCGCATCGCAGGCGCTGCCGCAGTCCGCCGGCGGCGCCAGCGCGATGCGCCACAGCCGCCGCTGCGGTTCCCAGGCATAGACGCGGCCATCGGCCAGCCGTGGCTGCAGCGCGCGCAGGTCGGCCGGCGGCTGCAGCAGTTCGCCATGATTGCGGGCGGCCGCCGGCTTCCAGCCGGAAAAGCGCAACACGCCGGCGACCAGCATCGAGCCGAAGAACAGGGCGAACAACACGATCAGCGGCCAGCGGCCGCGGGCGGCCGCCTGGCGCGGGGCCGGGGTGGGAGCATTCATGCCGGGGATTTTCTCATGCGCGCGCGCTCAGCGCCCGCCCCGTCCCCTGCGCGCACGCCAGCTGAGCAGCGCCGCGGTGACCAGCACCGCCAGCGCCAGGCCGAACCATTGCACCGCGTAACCCAAGTGGCGCTCGGGCGGCAGCGTGTTCGGCAGCAGGTCCAGGTCGCGCGGATAGCCCAGCGGCAGGGCCGGATCCAGGCGCAGCACCTGCGACAAAATGTCGCGGCGGCCGAGCGCGGTCCCGATCGCCGCCGGCTCGATGCGCATCGCCAGCCAGCGCTGCGGGGACGGCGCCGCGACCAGGGCCGGGCCCAGCGCCAGTCCATGCGACGGCGCCGGCCCGAGCAGGCCGACCAGCGTGTAGCGGCCCTGCAGTGGCGCCGGCTCGGGCAGCGCGCGGTCGGCCGGCAGCGGCAACCAGCCCAGTTCCACCAGCAGCGGCGCCGCGGCGCCGTCGGCCAGGAACGGCTGGTACACCTTCACTCCGCTGCGGCCCTGCCGCAGTTGGTTGTCGAGCAGGATCTGCCCGGGCAGGAAACGGCCGGCACCATGCACCCAGCGCAACTGTCCCGGCAGCGTCGCGCGCAGCGCATCGGCCAGCGCCTGCGGGTGGTCGCGCACGTGCGCCGCCTGCGCCAGCAGCGCCTGTTTCTCGTGCATGCGCTGCAACTGCCAGCGGCCGAGCATGCAAAAGCACACCGCCACCGCCAGCGCGACGCTCCAGCCCAGCCACAACGGCATGCGTCGGCGCGTGCCCACGCGCGAGGCAGCGGCGAGGGTCATAATGCGGACACACCATGTGCCGAGACGCCCATGAACGACTCGCTGAAGACTTTGCTGATCGTCGCGTTCCTGCTGCTCATCCTGTGGAACCTGGGCGCCGGCCTGTACTACCTGTTGGTGGACCGCGGCCAGAGCAAGCGCACGGTGAACGCGTTGACCTGGCGCATCGGCCTCTCGGTGTGCCTGATCCTGCTGGTGATCCTGGGCATCTATACCGGAGTGATCAAGCCGCATGGATTGGGACGCTAAACGTAGTGCCGGGATTCGGGATTCGGGATTCGGGATTCGGGATTCGGGATGGCAGCATGCCGTCCGCATGGGAACAGTGCACGCACGCGACCCGTAAAACGCTGATTCCTTGTAGGAGCGGCTTTAGCCGCGACGCCTTACCGGTAACACGTCGCGGCTAAAGCCGCTCCTACAACACGCAGTCCCGCTAGCGACGCCGGCACGCGCGGAAACCAACCAATCCCCAATCCCGACTCCCCAATCCCCGCCCTCAAAGCACATAGACGAACAAAAACAGCGCCAGCCACACCACGTCGACGAAGTGCCAGTACCACGCCGCCGCTTCGAAGGCGAAATGGTTGTCGCGGCTGAAGTGGCCGCGGCTGATCCGCAGCAGCATCACCAGCAGCATGATCGTACCCAGCAGCACGTGCGCGCCGTGGAAGCCGGTGAGCATGAAGAAGGTCGAACCGTAGATGCCCGAGCCCAGGGTCAGGTTGAGCTCCTTGTAGGCATGCATGTACTCCTCGGCCTGGAAGTACAGGAAGGTGCAGCCAAGCGCCACAGTCAGCGCCTGGAACACCATCAGCCGGGTGCGCTGGCCGGCCTTGAGCGCGTGGTGCGCGATGGTCAGGGTCACGCCGGAGCTGAGCAGGATCAGCGTGTTGATCAGCGGCAGGCCCCACGCCGGGATGGTCTGGAACTGACCGCCGACGCCGCCCGGACCATTGGTCGGCCAGGCCGCCGAGTAGCCGTCCCACAGCAGCGCGTTGGTCATCACCCCGTCGCCCTCGCCGCCCAGCCACGGCAGGATGAAGGTGCGGGTATAGAACAACGCACCGAAGAAGGCGCCGAAGAACATCACCTCGGAGAAGATGAACCACACCATCCCCATGCGGAACGACACGTCGACCTGGCGGTTGTAGTGTCCGGCGATCGATTCGCGGATCACGTCACCGAACCACATGAACAGCGTCGCCACCAGCATCGCGATGCCGGTGAAGAAGGTCCACTTGCCCCAGGACGCGTCGTTGAGCCAACTGGCCACGCCGATCATGGTCACGAACATCGCGATCGAGCCGATGAACGGCCAGCGGCTCTGGCTGGGCACGTAGTAGGCGTTGGCGGTGGCGTCGGTGCTGGGCTGGGCCATGGCAGGCATTCCGGTCGGGTCAGGGAGCCGCGCGCGCGGAACCGGCCAGTTTCGGCGATCCCAGTTCCGCGCTCAGCGCATCGTTCTTGTAGAAGGTGTAGGACAGGGTGATGGTGGAGATGTCGCTGGGCAGATTGGGGTCGACGATGAAGCGCACCGGCATGTCGCGCTTCTCGCCGGCCTGCAGGGTCTGCGCGGTGAAGCAGAAGCACTCGGTCTTGGTGAAGTAGCCCGAGGCGCGTGCCGGTGCCACCGACGGCACCGCGCTGCCGACGATGGCATGCGCGCCGTCGTTGTGCGCGTAGTACAGCGCCTCGTTGAGTTCGCCCGGCACCACCTGCATGGTCAGTTGCTCCGGATGGAACGACCACGGCAGCTTGGAGTTCACGCCGCCATCGAACTGCACCGTGACCGTACGCTTGCCCGCCAGCGGCTTGCCGGCCTGCGGGCCCTCGCCGGGGCCGCGCTCCAGGCGCACGCCGAACACTTTCTCGCAAGCGATGCGGTACAGCGGCACCAGCGAGAAGGTCAGCACGAACACCGCCAGCGCAACGCCGACCAGCTTGAACAGCCCGGCACTGCTGTGCACCTGCGGCGCTGGCGCGTTCATCGGCCCAGCACCCCCGAGAGGATGAAGCCGACGTAGATCGCCAGCGCCACCACGCCGACCACCAGCGCGGTGCGCGCCGCACGCTTGCGGCGCAGGACCAGGTCGTCGAGCGGCGGTTGCGCGGTCATCAGTGGCTGATGTCGTCGTGGGCCAGGTCGCCGGGCTTGAGCACCGGCGGCAGGGTGAAGGTGTGCGCCGGCGCCGGCGACGGCACCGTCCACTCCAGGCCGCGCGCACCTTCCCAGGAGCGCGCTTCGGCGCGTGCGCCGCTGCGCAGCGACGCCAGCAGGATGCCGGCCATCAGGAACGGGGTGACGAACATGCCGAACGCACCGATCGAGCTGACCAGGTTCCAGTCGGCGAACACCACGTTGTAGTCGGGGATGCGCCGCGGCATGCCGGCCAGGCCGAGGAAGTGCTGCGGGAAGAACAGCAGGTTGACGAACACCATCGTCCACCAGAAGTGGAACTTGGCCCAGGCCTCGTTGTACATGCGCCCGGTCCACTTCGGCCACCAGTAGTACACCGCCGCGATCAGCGCGAACACCGCGCCGGTGACCAGCACGTAGTGGAAGTGCGCGACAACGAAATAGGTGTCGTGGTACTGGAAGTCGGCCGGCACGATCGCCAGCATCAGCCCGGAGAAACCGCCGATGGTGAACAGGATGACGAAGGCGATGGACCACAGCATTGGCGACTCGAAGGTCATCGAGCCCTGCCACATGGTGCTGACCCAGTTGAACACCTTCACCCCGGTGGGGATGGAGATCAGCATCGTGGCGAACATGAAGTAGATCTCGCCGCCCAGCGGCATGCCCACGGTGAACATGTGGTGCGCCCAGACGATGAAGCTCAGGAACGCGATCGCGGCGATCGCATAGACCATCGCCTGGTAGCCGAACAGCGGCTTGCGGCTGAAGGTCGGGATGATTTCGCTGATCACGCCGAACGCCGGCAGGATCATGATGTAGACCTCGGGGTGCCCGAAGAACCAGAAGATGTGCTGATACATCACCGGGTCGCCGCCGCCGGCGGCGTTGAAGAACGAGGTGCCGAAGAACTTGTCGGTGAGCAGCATGGTCACCGCGCCGGCCAGCACCGGCATCACTGCGATCAGCAGGAACGCGGTGATCAGCCAGGCCCAGCAGAAGATCGGCATCTTCAGCAGGTCGATGCCCGGCGCGCGCATATTGAGCACGGTGGCGATGATGTTGATCGCGCCCATGATCGAGCTGATGCCGGCGACGTGGATGGCGAACACCGAGAAGGCGACGTTGTAGCCGCCCTGCAGCATCAACGGCGGATACATGGTCCAGCCGCCCGCCGGTGCGCCGCCGGGCAGGAACAGGGTCAGCAGCAGCAGCGTAAAGGCCACCGGCAGCAGCCAGAACGACCAGTTGTTCATGCGCGGCAGCGCCATGTCCGGCGCGCCGATCTGCAGCGGGATCATCCAGTTGGCCAGGCCGACGAAGGCCGGCATCACCCCGCCGAAGATCATCACCAGCGCGTGCACGGTGGTCATCTGGTTGAAGAACTCGGGCTTGACGAACTGCAGGCCCGGCTGCGCCAGTTCGGCGCGGATCACCACGCTCATCGCCGCACCGATGACGAACATGGTGAAGCTGAAGAGCAGGTACAGCGTGCCGATGTCCTTGTGGTTGGTGGAGAACAACCAACGCTCGACGAAGCTCTGCTGATGCCCGTGCTCGTCGTGGTGATCGACTGCCGAATGGGCCATGGCGGCTACCTCAGAAAAGGAATGCTGGAGATCAGGCGGCTTGCACGGTCAGGTGCGAGTCGGAACGAGGACGCGACAGCCGCGCCTGCGGCGGTGCCGCCGGCGCCTGGGCATCGGCGGGCGCGGCAGCGGGTGCGGCGGTGGCCGGCGCGGCAGCCGGGGCCGCCGTCGGGGTGGCCGGCGCGGGCGCGGCGGCAGGCGCCGGCTTGCGCGATGCCAGCCACTTCTGGAAGTCCTGCTTGCTCACCGCCTCGACCACGATCGGCATGAAGCCGTGGTCCTTGCCGCACAGTTCGGCGCACTGGCCGCGATACACCCCGGGGGTGTCGATGCTGGTCCAGGCCTCGTTGATGATTCCGGGGATGGCGTCCTGCTTCCAGCCCAGCGCCGGCACCCACCAGGCGTGGATGACGTCGTCGGCGGTGATGACGAAGCGCACCTTGGTGTTTACCGGCAGCACCAGCCGGTTGTCCACGTCCAGCAGATAGTGGGGGTCGTGCTCGACCGTGGGCACCGCACCGCTCTGCCGCAGCCGGTCGGAACTGCGCGCCAGGCGGCTGGTGAACGAGACGTTCTCGCCCAGGTATTCGTAGCGCCACATCCACTGGTAGCCGGTGACCTTCACCGTCATCTCGGCATCGCGGGTGTCGTACATCGCGATCAGCTTGGCCGTGGCCGGCCACGCCATCACGATCAGGATCAGCACCGGGATCACCGTCCACACGATCTCGGCCTTGGTGTTGTGGCTGAACTGCGCCGGCACCGCGCCCTTGGACTTGCGGAACTTGAAGATCGCATAGGCCATCGCGCCGAACACCAGCACGCCGATGACCACGCAGACCCACAACGCGACCATGTGCGCGTCGTAGGCATTGCGCGCGCTCTGGGTGACGCCCCTGCCCATGTTGAGCTGCCACGGCTTGGGATCGGCCGATTGCGCCCACGCCAGCGGTGCGGCCATCGCCGCCGCCAACGCCATCCCGCCCCTGACCGCCTGTTGCACCCACCCGCCGCGTTGCTTCATTGCCTAGACCCCTTGGAGCGTCATCGGTTGCGGCCGGTCACGGCCGCGAGCAAGCCTTCCAGGGTCTGCGCCAGTTGCCGGCGTTCGTCGGGGCCGAGGAACTCGCCGACCCGGACCTGCTTGCCGCTGGATGCCAGCACCACCCTGTCGTCGCCTTCGATCCGCAACCGCACCCAATGCGGATGGGCGCGGAACGCTGGCGTTCCTGCATTCGGACGGGTCACTTCCACGCAGGCCGGACCCACCCGGATATCCTCTTCGCGCTCGCCGCCGCGCCACGACCAATGCAGCGCGAGCGCCACCACGATGCTGTGCAACAGAGCGAACGCAGGCGCGAACACATTGCCGGCGAGCCACCCCAGCCCAGCCACGGCCCACATCGCCCCGGCCAGTGCGAGGAACAACAGAACGAATTGCCGGGCGTTCAACGCCCGCGGCGGTCGCAGCCGCAGCTGCGTACCCGACCCCTCCGGAGAAAACGGAAACATTTCGATCATGTCGAACCGCGCTTCCGAACCGCTCACGCCCGAGCCGCGAGCACGCCTGGATGGTAGCCCCCGGCCTGCGCGGCGGCAAGCGCGCATTCACCACAAAAAATGCTGCAGCGCAACCAGATTCGCGTTCAGCGTCGCCGGCATCGACCGCGTCGCGACGATACCGGCGACGCCCTGCGCGTGCAGGCGCTGACATAAAATAGCGGGCTCTGTCCCTGGCCTTTCCCGCATGAACGCTCTGCCTGGCGCCGGCTCTGTTCCGGCGATGCCGTCCGCGTCTCCTTCGCCCTTGCTGTCCCCCGAACTCCCGCCCGCACCGCAGGCCCTGCGCGCGGCGATCACCGCCGCCTGGCTCAAGGACGAAGCCGAACACGTGCGCGAACTGCTCGAGCAGGCGCGCCTGCCCGCGGCCGACCAGGCCAAGGTGCAGGCGCTGGCCGCCGACCTGGTCACCCGCGTGCGCGCCCGCGCCCAGGACCAGGGCGCGATCGAGGCCTTCATGCGCCAGTACGACCTCGGCAGCGAGGAAGGCGTGCTGCTGATGTGCGTGGCCGAAGCGCTGCTGCGCATCCCCGACCAGGACACCGCCGACAAGCTGATCCGCGACAAGCTCGGCGATGCGGACTGGAAGAAGCACATGGGCGAGAGCGACTCGATCCTGGTCAACGCGTCGACCTGGGGCCTGATGCTCACCGGCAAGTTGGTGCAGATCAACGACCTCACCCGCGCCGACGTGTCCGGCGCGTTCAAGCGCCTGATCGGCCGCGTCGGCGAACCGGTGATCCGTCTGGCGGTGCGCCAGGCGATGAAGATCATGGGCCACCAGTTCGTGATGGGCCGGACCATCGGCGAGGCGCTGACCCGCTCGAAGAAGGGCGACAACGCCCACTACCGCTATTCGTTCGACATGCTCGGCGAAGGCGCGCTGACCATGAAGGACGCGCAGCGCTACCTCGATGCCTATCGCCAGGCGATCCACGCCATCGGCAGGCATTTCGCCGCGCAGCGCCAGCAGGGCGGCGGCAAGGACGCGGTGTTCGCCGCGCCCAGCATCTCGATCAAGCTCTCGGCGCTGTACCCGCGCTACGAGCACGCAAAGCGCGCGCGGGTGATGGCCGAGCTGGTGCCGGGCGTGCTGGAACTGGCGCAACTGGCCAAGTCCTACGGCATCGGCTACACCGTCGATGCCGAAGAAGCCGACCGCCTGGAGCTGTCGCTGGACATCATCGAGGCCACCTTCTCCGATCCCTCGCTGGACGGTTGGGAGGGCTACGGCCTGGCGGTGCAGGCGTACCAGAAGCGCACCCCGTACACGATCGACTTCCTCGCCGACCTGGCGCGCCGCGTCGGCCGTCGCATCCCGGTGCGCCTGGTCAAGGGCGCCTACTGGGACGCGGAGATCAAGCGCGCGCAGGTCGAGGGTCACCCGGGCTATCCGGTGTTCACCCGCAAGCAGAACACCGACGTCTCCTACCTGGCCTGCGCCAAGCGCCTGTTCGCGCACAGCGATGCGCTGTATCCGATGTTCGCCACCCACAACGCGCAGACCATCGCCGCGGTGCGCGCCATCGCCGGCGGCCGCGACTATGAGCACCAGAAGCTACACGGCATGGGCGACGACCTCTACGCCGAGGTGATCCCCGCCGACCGCCTCGGCGTGCCCTGCCGCGTGTACGCGCCGGTGGGTTCGCACGAGGACCTGCTGCCCTACCTGGTGCGGCGCCTGCTGGAGAACGGCGCCAACTCCAGCTTCGTCAACCGCATCACCGACGAAGACGTGGCCATCGAAGACCTGATCCGCGATCCGGTCGAGGCCGTGTCCGCGTTCGCCTCCATCCCGCATCCGAAGATTCCGCTGCCGGTCGATCTGCTGCGCAGCCAGAACCACAACAGGAAGAACTCCATGGGCGCCAACCTCGCCAACGACAACGATCTGCGCGCGCTGGCCGACCAGCTCAACACCGCGCTCAAGCCCTGGCAGGCCGCGCCGTTGGTGCCCGGCGCGGTGATCGCCGGCGATGCCCTCCCGGTCGCCAACCCGGCCGACCATCGCCAGGTCGTCGGCCACTGGAAGCCGGCCGATGCCGCCACCGTGGAGAAGGCGCTGAGCAATGCCGCGGCCGCCTACCCGGCCTGGAACCGCACGCCGGCCGCCAGCCGCGCCACCATCCTCGAACACGCCGCCGACCTGCTGGAAGCGCGCATGCCCGAGTTCATGGCGCTGTGCGTCAAGGAAGCCGGCAAGACCCTGCCCGACGGCGTCGCCGAAGTGCGCGAAGCGGTGGACTTCCTGCGCTACTACGCCGGCCAGGCGCGCGCGCAGTTCGGCGCGCCCGAGCGCCTGCCCGGGCCCACCGGCGAGTCCAACGAACTGCAGCTGCACGGCCGCGGCGTGTTCGTGTGCATCAGCCCGTGGAATTTCCCGCTCGCCATCTTCCTCGGCCAGGTCGCCGCGGCGCTGGCCGCCGGCAACAGCGTCATCGCCAAGCCGGCCGAGCAGACCAACCTGGTCGGCCATGCCGCAGTGAAGCTGCTGCACGAAGCCGGCGTGCCCGAGGCGGTGGTGCAGTTCCTGCCGGGCGACGGCGCCACCGTCGGTGCCGCGCTGACCCGTGATCCGCGCGTGGCCGGCGTCGCCTTCACCGGCTCCACCGACACCGCCCGCGCGATCAACCGCGCGCTGGCCGCGCGCGATGCCGCCATCGGCGTGCTGATCGCCGAGACCGGCGGCCAGAACGCCTTCATCGCCGACTCCTCGTCGCTGCCGGAAGCGGTGGTCAAGGACGCAATCTCCAGCGCCTTCATCTCCGCCGGCCAGCGCTGCTCGGCCGCGCGCGTGCTGTTCGTGCAGGACGACATCGCCGACAAGGTGATGACCATGCTGGCCGGCGCCATGGCCGAACTGAAGGTCGGCGACCCCGGCCTGCTGTCCACCGACGTCGGCCCGGTGATCGACGCCGATGCGCTGCAGATCCTCACCGATCACGCCGCGTGCATGGACCGCGAGGCGCGCCCGATCGCCGTGGCCGCCACCGACGAGGCCACCGCGCACGGCAGCTTCTTCGCCCCGCGCGCCTACGAACTGCAGTCGCTGGCGCAGTTGCAGCGCGAGATCTTCGGGCCGGTGCTGCACGTGATCCGCTGGAAGGCCGACCAGCTCGATGCGGTGATCGACCAGATCAACGCCACCGGCTACGGCCTGACCCTGGGCGTGCATTCGCGCATCGACGAGACCATCGAGCGCATCGCCTCGCGCGTGGCGGTGGGCAACGTCTACGTCAACCGCAACCAGATCGGCGCGGTGGTCGGCGTGCAGCCGTTCGGCGGCCAGGGCCTGTCCGGCACCGGCCCCAAGGCCGGCGGCCCGCACTACCTGCTGCGCTTCGCCACCGAGAAGGTGGTGACGGTCAACACCACCGCGGCCGGCGGCAACGCCTCGTTGCTGACCCTGGGCGACTGAGTCGCCCCAGCCCTCGGCGCAGCGTTCCGCCCGGAACCTGCGCCGGGTGCAGCCTGCCGCCGCGCGCATCGCACGCCGCCGACAGGCATAAAAAAAGCCCCGCCGAAGCGGGGCTTTTTCGTGCACTGCGAAGCGTCTGCGATCAGAACTTGTAGTTGACCGAGGCCGCCAGCACGTTGCCGCTCACGTCGTAGTCGCCGACCAGGGTGTTGCCGGTGGCGCTGGTGGTGGCGATGCTCGGGTCGCTGGTGAACAGGTGGGTGTAGCCGAAGCTGTACTCGGCCTGCTGGGACGGCTTCCAGGTCAGACCCAGCGAGACCCACTTGCGGCTCGCGTCCGGCACGCGCACGTCGCGGTGCTGGTCGGTGGTCGGGGTCTGGTCGTAGGCCACACCGCCACGCAGGGTCAGCGTATCGCTCATGCGGTAGTCGGCACCCAGCGAGACGAAGGTGGTGTCGCGGTACGAGAAGTCCAGCACGCTATCGGGCTGGTTGGAGGCGAAGTCGACGGTGACCTTGTCGAACTTGCTCCAGGCGGTGCGGGTGACGTCGGCCATCACCGTCCACTGCTCGTTGATGTCGTGGGTGAAGCTGGCGGTGGCGCTGGCCGGCAGCTTGACCGTGGCACGGCCCTTGGTGTCGACGAAGGTACCCGGCGCGGCGAAGGCCAGCACGGTGGCGGCATTGCCCGGCACGGTGAAGTTGGCATCGCCATCGGTGATCTTGTGCTCGACCTGCGAGCGGTAGCTGAAGCCGATGTGGGTGTGCTCGTCGACGCTGAACAGGCCGCCCAGGGTGAAGCCGACCTCGGTGTTGTCGCCCTTGATGCGCGAGAAACCGTCGGCGCTGCCCGGCGCGAAGCCCGGCACGCGGCGCGCGGCCAGCAGGGTGCCGAAGTCGATGGCATTGCTCAGGTCGATGTCCAGGCGCTCGGCGAACACGGACGCGCCGAACGACACGTACGGGTTGACGTCGTAGGAGAAGGCGAAGTTCAGGTCGATCGCCTGCAGCTCGGTCTTCACGCCGTTGTAGCGGCCGACCCAGTCGCGGTCGTATTCGGTCTTGAAGCCGAAGGGCACGGTCAGCGAGGTGCCGAAGTGCATGTTGTTGTTTTCGCCGAACGGCATGTGGAAGTACACGGCCGGAACCGGCGCGATCATGCCGGCGTCGCCGCCACGGCCGCCGGAGATCGGCGCGCCGTTGGCATAGGTGCCGCCGTCGCCCTGGTACTTGGCCGAGAACTGGATGGCGCTGACGTCGGCCTGGAACACCTTGCCGTCGAGCTGGCGCATGCCGGCCGGGTTCACGGCGATGATCGAGGCATCGCCCGGGGCGCTGCCGGAGCCGGCAAAGGCGCGGCCCAGACCCTTGGCGCTGTTCTCCTTGAGCTGGAACGCGGCGCCGTGCGCCTGGCCCATGGCCAGCGCGCCGACGATGCCGACGGCCAGAGCGGTGAAACGGACGAACTGGGTTGCGTTTTGCATGGCTAGTTTTTCTCCGGAAGACGAATTGTCTGTGTTCGCGCCTGCGCAGGCCCGAGCCGAGCAGGCCCAGGAATGCGCGCCGGAGTCCCCTCCCGACATACGACGCCGTATGCGAGTATACCCCGCGCCGTTAACTAAACAATAACGACATGATGCGTTCAGCTTCGTGTGGAGTGGGCGTGCGTTCAGCCGGATGAAGCCGTTATCGTGGCGTCCCTGGCGGTTTCCGGTCCCCTCTTTCTCTCGCATGTTCGTCTCCATCCCTTCCCGCGAACGCACCACGCTGCGCTGGGCCACCCCGCTGCTGTTCGCGGCGATGTGGCTGGCGTTCCTGTGGTCGATCAGCCGCCCCGACGAGGCGCGCGCGACCCTGTGGCTGGACTGGGGGGCGCTCTCGGCCGGGGTCGGCAGCCCGCGCGACTGGCTGGCGACGGTGCAGGACGGCAGCGTGCTGCGCCTGTTCACCGCGCTGTTCCTGCACGCCGATTGGTCGCACCTGCTCGGCAACCTGGTGTTCCTGCTGATTTTCGGTCTGCCCGCCGAGCGCGTGCTGGGGCCGTGGCGGTTCCTGCTGCTGTTCCTGGGCGGCGGGGCGATCTCCAACCTGGCCGCGGTGTTCGCGGTTGGTACCCCGGACCGGGTCATCATCGGCGCCAGCGGCGCGGTCTCGGCGCTGATCGGCACGTATCTAGCGCTGTTCCCGCGGGCCAAGCTCGGCGTGGTGCTGCCGCTGGGGCTGTTCCTGGAATTCGTGCGCGCCCCGGCCTCACTGCTGATCGGCACCTGGGCGGCGCTGCAGGTGGTATTCGCCTACATCGGCCCGGCGTTCGGCATGGTGGCGTGGTCGGCGCACCTGGCCGGCTTCGCCTTCGGCATGGTCTACGGGCTGTACGTGCGCGCGGCGATCGCGCGACGGCTGCGCAAGCGCAAGGGCTTCTGAGCCGCGTGCGGCGACGGCCGCCTTATACTGCGCGCATGTTCAAGCACCTGTACAAAGTGACCTTCCTCAACCACGGCAAGGTCTACGAGCTGTACTGCCAGCACGTCGGCAGCAGTCACCTGTGGGGCTTCACCGAGATCGGCACGCTGGTGTTCGACGTGCACGACGGGCTGGTGATCGACCCCACCGAGGAGCGCCTGCGCGAGGAGTTCGGCGACACCAAGACCCTGCACCTGCCGATGCAGAGCATCGTGCGCATCGAGGAAGTGGAGAAGAAGGGCCAATCGACGATCCGCGACGCGGCCACCGGCGAGAAGGTGGTCACGCCGTTCCCGATGCCCGGCAAGCCCCGCTGAGTCGATGCGCATCCTGATCGCCGACGACTATCAGGATGCGGTGCGCCACCTGCCCTGCTTCGCGCGGCTGCAGGCGCACAGCGTGCAGGTGCTGACCGCGCTGGCGCCCGACCGGCAGACCCTGGTCCGCCACGCCGCCGAGGCCGAGGCGCTGGTGCTGATCCGCGAGCGCACCCGCATCGATGCCGCGCTGTTGGCGCAGTTGCCGAAGCTGCGCCTGATCAGCCAGACCGGACGGATCGGCGAACACATCGACCTGGCCGCCTGCACCGCCCACGGCGTGGCCGTGGCCGAAGGCGTCGGCTCGCCGGTAGCGCCGGCGGAACTGACCTGGGCGCTGCTGATGGCGGCCAGCCGGCGCTTGCCCGTCTACCGCGATGCGCTGCTGGCCGGGCACTGGCAGGCCACCGGCGATGCGCAGTTGGGCCGCAGCCTGGACGGCCTGACCCTGGGCATCTGGAGCTACGGCAAGATCGGTCGACGCGTCGCCGCCTACGGCCGTGCCTTCGGCATGCGCGTGCAGGTGTGGGGCGGCGAGGACAGTTGTGCGCAGGCGCGCGCCGACGGCTTCGCGGTCGCCGCCAGCCGCGAGGCGCTGTTCGCCGAGAGCGACGTGCTGACGCTGCATCGCCGCCTGGCCGCGGCCACCCGCCACGAGATCGGACTGGACGACCTGCTACGGATGAAACCCGATGCGCTGCTGGTCAACACCAGCCGCGCCGAACTGCTCGCTCCCGGCGCGCTGCTGGCGGCGCTGGAGGCCGGCCGTCCCGGGCAGGCGGCACTGGACGTGTTCGAGCAGGAGCCGGTGCTGGATCCGCAGCATCCGCTGCTGCGGCATCCGCGGGTGCTGGCGACGCCGCACCTGGGTTACGTCGAACAGAGCAGCTACGACCTGTATTTCGGCGCGGCCTTCGACAACGTGCTGGCCTTCGCCGCCGGCACGCCGCAACGCCTGGCCAATCCCGACGTCCTCAGCGCCGCCGACTAGCCGCTGGCCACCACCGCGCAGCGGCCAAGCCGCGCGCGATGGCGGTGGGGCGGGCCGCGGCCGGCTCAGCGGCTGGAGGCCGGCGCAGGCTCGGTCTTGTCGGACTCGGTCTTTGCAGGTTCGGACTTGGCGGGCTCGGGCTTGGCCGGTTCCGCCGCCGGCGGCTTCGCCGGGGCTGCCTTCGGCGCCGCGCCCGCCGGCTTGTGCGCCGGCTTGGCTTTGCCCTTGCCGGCCGGTGCCGCCGCAGCCGCCCGCGCCACGGCGCCGGGCTGCTTCAGTTCGGCCAGCGCCTGCGCGATCGGACCATCGCCCGGCAGCACATCGCCAGCGCGGTAGCCTTCCTCGCCCTCGTCGTCGCCATGCAGGTGGCCCGGCAGGGTCGCTTCGCTGTAGTCGGCGATCGCCGCCGGCTTGTCGGCATCCTCCGCGCTGGCCTCCGGGCGCAGCACCACGTCGGGCACGATGCCGCTGGCCTGGATCGACTTGCCGCTGGGGGTGTAGTACCGCGCCGTGGTCAGCTTGACCGAGTCGCCGTTGTCCAGCGGCAGCACGGTCTGCACCGAGCCCTTGCCGAAGGTGCGGCTGCCGATGATGCGCGCGCGCTTGTTGTCGCGCAGCGCACCCGCCAGCACTTCCGAGGCGCTGGCCGAACCGGCATCCACCAGCACCACCATCGGCGCACCGTTGAGCAGGTCGCCGGGGGTGGCATCGAATTTGGAATCGCTGACCGAGATACGCCCGCGGGTACTGACGATGGTGCCCTTGTCGAGCACGTCGTCGGCCACCTGCACCGCCGCGGTCAGCAGGCCGCCGGGGTTGCTGCGCAGGTCCAGCACCAGCCCGCGCAGCTTGCCGCCGGCCTGCGCCTGCAACTGCTGCAGCTGCTTGTGGAAATCGGCGCCGGTGTCGGCCTGGAAGGTGCTGATGCGGATGTAGCCGTAGCCGGGTTCGAGCATGCGGCTGCGCACGCTGGCCACGCGGATGGTCTGCCGGGTCAGGGTCACGTCGAACGGCTTGGCGACCTTGTCGCGGGCGATGGTCAGCACGACCTTGCTGCCCGACTCGCCGCGCAGCGGCTCCATCGCCTTGACCGCGCTGATCGGCTTGCCGTCGATGGCGATGATGATGTCGCCCGAACGCAGGCCGGCGCGCGCGGCGGGCGTGTCGTCGATCGGCGACACCACCTTGAGCGTGTTGTCCGGCAGCTGCAGCAGCTCCACGCCGATGCCGTCGTAGGCGCCGCTGGTCTGCTCGTCGAACGCCTCGGCGTCTTCCTTGCTGAAATAGGTGCTGTGCGGATCCAGGTCCAGCAGCAGGCCACGGATCGCGGACTGCATCAGCTTCTTGTCGTCGACCGGATCGACGTAGGCTTCCTTCACCGCGTTGTAGACCGCGACGTAGCGGCGGATCTCGTCCAGCGGCACCTTGGCACTGGCCGATTCGGTGGAATCGGGATCGTCGGCGCTGGCCGCCGGGGCCGTGGGCGTCTGCGCCTCGGCGCGTTGCGCCATCGACGGCAGCGGCGCCAGAGCGAGCAACAGGGCTGCGGACAGGACTACGCGCATGAAGCACTCCGATTGGGGAAGGCCCGCACCGTGCACGGCGCGATTGCCCGGATTATGCGCGAAGCCGAGCTAAATTCGCGTTGAACGCGCGCAGCCGGCGCCGCTCAGCGGCGCTGCAGCCACGACGACGGATCCACCGGCTGGCCATTGCGGCGCAATTCGAAGTACAGCGCCGGGCGGCCCTGGCCGCCGGAATTGCCGACCTTGGCCACCGCATCGCCGCGCTTGACCTTGGCGCCGGCGTCGCGCAACAAGGTGTCGTTGTGCGCGTACAGGCTCATGTAGCCGTTGCCGTGGTCCACGATCAGGATCATGCCGTAGCCGGTCATCCAGTCGGAGAACACCACCGTGCCATCGGCGACGGCGGTAACGGTGCTGCCGGCGGGCGCGGCGATCAACACGCCGCTGCTGGTGCGCCCATCGGGCAACCTGCCGCCGTAGCGCGCGATCAGATCGCCCGACAGCGGCCAGCCCAGGCCGCCGACCTTCAGCGGCGGCGCCGAGGCGACCACCTTGGGCGGCACCTTGCCGCCGCCACGCCCGGACTTCGCCGCGGCCTTGGCCTGCGCCGCCTGTTCGGCCGCTTCGCGCTTGGCCGCGGCACGACGCTCGGCTTCGGCACGGGCCGCGGCGGCGCGCAGGTTGGCGAGCAGGGTTTCCAGCGCCTTGGCATCCTGGCCCAGCGCCTTCTCGCGTTCGCTGCGGTCCTGGTAGCGCTGGTCCAGTTCCGAGACCACGCTGGCGCGCTGCTTGCGGTCGCGCTGCAGCGCCTGGGCCTGTTCCTGCTGGCGGCGCTGGGCCTCGCTCAGTTGCTGCTTCTGTTCGACGACCTCGCGCTGCACCTGCTCCAGCGCCTGCAGCTCGTGGGTCAGGGTGGCGATGCGCTGCGCGCGCTCGCGCTGCAGATAGCGGTGATAGGCCAGCAGGCGGTTGGCGTCGGCCACGCGGTCCTGCGCCAGCAGCAGCTTCAGCGGCGCATTGCCGCCGATGGCATAGGCCGCACGCAGCAGTTGCGCCAGTTCGGCGCGCTGGCGGGTCAAGCCGCTGCGCAGGCCATCGCGCTTGCGCTCAAGTTCGGCCAGCGTCTGCTGGTGCCGCTGCAGCGCCTGTTGCGTCTGCGCCAGGCTGCGGCCGGTGGCGGCGACCTTTTCGTCGGCATCGCGCAACTGGCGTGCGGCATCGCCGCGCTTGCCTTCCAGTTGCCGCCGTTCCTCGGCCACGCTCTTCAGCTCGCCGCGCACCTTTTCCAGGCGCTTCTCGGCCTCGCGCGGGTTCTGCGCCACGGCCAATCCGGCGGTCAGCAACCAGGCCATCGCCAGCAGGCTGCGCAACAGCCCGCGCCAGTGCCCGGGCGCACGCCGCTCGACCGCGCGGGGCGCGGCGGAACGCAACGGGACAGGAGCGGCTGCGGGCAAGAGAGGGTCCAGTGACTTCAGGCAGGTGTGGATTGTAGCGAAGCGTGTTGTGATCGCCCCACGATTGATTGCTGCCGCAGCGCCGGCGCCCGGGAGGTGAGGGATGAAACGCATGCATCTGGCGGTTGTGCTGACACTGGCCCTGGCGGCCGGCCCGGCGTTCGCGGACGAAGGCATCAGCAAGGTCAACGGCAGCATCACCGCCGACGCCGGCAAGCAGTACGGCGACCTGGAAACCGTGAACGGCAGCATTACCGTGCAGTCGGGCGCCCAGGTGGGCAGCGTGGAAACGGTCAACGGCAGCGTCAAGGTCGCCGACGGCGCGCAGACCAAGGGTCTGTCCACGGTCAACGGCGGCATCACCCTCGCCGAGCGCGCGCAGGTCGCCGGTTCCATCGAAACCGTCAACGGCGGCATCTTCGTCGACCGCGGCGGCCGCGTCAGCGGCGGCATCGAGAGCGTCAACGGCAGCATCGGCCTGGTCGCCACGCAGCTGGACCACGGCATCGAAACGGTGAACGGCGACATCACCGTCGGCCACGATTCGCATGTCGGCGGCGGCATCTCGATCAACAAGCCCAGCTTCAGCATGTCGTTCAAGCCCACGCGCAAGCCGCGGGTCATCGTCGGCCCGCGAGCGGTGATCGACGGCCCGCTGCGCTTCGAGCGCGAAGTCACCCTGTACGTGCACCGCAGCGCCAAGACCGGCCCGATCACTGGCGCCACCGCGCTGCCCTTCGACGGCGACACCGCGCCGAACAACTGAGCCGTGCCGCGTCGCCGCGCCCGTCCGGGCGCGTGCGACTTGCCTATAGAATCCAGGGTTCCCTCGCCATCAGGAGCCCTCATGACCCGCAAGCTCGTGCTGTGCCTGGCCGCAGCGGCGGCGCTGACCGCGTGCAAACGCGAAGCGCCTGCCCCGGCCGCCGACGCCGCGCCGCCGGCCGCTGCGCCCGCCCCCGCTCCGGCGCCCGCGCATGCGTTTTCCACCGGGATCGCGCCGGCGGACTTCGCCGAACTGGTCAAGACGCTGTCCTCCGACGCCTTCGAAGGCCGCGGTCCCGGCACAGCTGGCGAAGACAAGACGGTCGCCTACATCCGCGACCAGATGCAACGCATCGGTCTGCAACCGGGCAACGGCGACAGTTGGTTCCAGGACGTGGCGATGACCGAGACCACGGCGGCACCCAGCACCACACTCACCATCGCCCATGACGGCGCAGCGCGGCAGCTCGCCTTCGGCACCGACATGGTGGTGGGCACGCGCACCGGCCAGCCCGAGGTCAAGCTCGATGGCAGCGACATGGTCTTCGTCGGCTACGGCGTGGACGCGCCGGAGCAGAAGTGGAACGACTACGCCGGCCAGGACTGGAAGGGCAAGACCGTGGTGATGTTCGTCAACGACCCCGGCTTCCACACCGGCGAAGGCAGCCTGTTCGAAGGCAAGCGCATGACCTACTACGGGCGCTGGACCTACAAGTTCGAGGAAGCCGCACGCAAGGGCGCCGCTGCCGCGTTGATCGTGCACGACACGCCCGGCGCCAGCTACGGCTGGGACGTGGTCAAGAATTCCTGGTCCGGCGCGCAGTACGACCTGCCGGCGAAGGACGATCCGGAGCCGCGCATCCCGGTGCAAGGCTGGATCACCGCCGACGCCGCCAGGAAGCTGTTCGCCGACGCCGGCCTGGATCTGGCGCAGGCGTACAAAGACGCCAGCAAGCGCGGCTTCAAGCCGGTTCCGCTGAAGGCCAAACTCTCGGTGGACCTGAAGAGCACGATTGCCGAGAAGACGTCGCGCAACGTGGTCGGCGTGCTGCCCGGCGGCAGCCGCGCCGACGAAGCGGTGCTGTACATGGCGCACTGGGATCACCTGGGCAAGCACGATGGCGAACCGGGCGACAACATCTACAACGGCGCGGTCGACAACGCCACCGGTGTGGCCGGCATCCTGGAAATTGCCGAGGCGTTCGCGCACCAGCAACCCAAACCCGAACGCTCGGTGGTGTTCCTGGCGGTGACGCTGGAGGAGTCGGGGCTGCTCGGTTCCAAGTATTACGTGGCGCATCCGACCTTCCCATTGAACAAGATCGCCGGCGTCATCAACCTGGATGCGATGCCGGTGGCCGGACGTGCCAAGGACCTGGTGGTCAACGGGTTCGGCAGTTCCCAGCTGGAAGACCTGCTCAAGCCCATCGCTGCCGCACAAGGCCGCGTGCTGCACGCCGAAGACGCGCCGCAGAGCGGGTTCTACTTCCGTTCCGATCACTTCAACTTCGCCAAGGCCGGCGTGCCGGCGCTGTACATCGACGGCGGCGAGGACCTGATCGACGGTGGCATCGAGGCCGGACGCCGTGCCGCGGCGGAATACGCCAAGCGCTACCACTCGCCGGCCGACGAGTACGACCCGGCAACCTGGAAACTCGACGGCGTGATGGACGACCTGCAGGCGGTGTATGGCGTCGGCAAGGAACTGGCGGCCGGCGACAGCTGGCCGAACTGGTACCCGGACAACCCGTTCAAGGCCGCGCGCGACAAGATGATGGGCAGGCCGACGTCGCTGCCGGCAACGGCGCCTGCCAACGGCAAGTAGTCGGCTGCGCATCTTTCGCTTCCATGGCAGCGGCGCTTCGGCGCCGTTGTTGTATGTGCAGGCCATCAGGCGTGCCGCGTATGGGACACGACGACATTGCATTTCGATTGTCGCTGTCCGGCTGCGATCAAAATCACTCCGACAGCGCGCTACGGTGTGCGCCGTTGCAGGAACGACTGCGTGGCGCCTTGAGCAGCAATACGAGACACAACCGTAGGAGCGGCTTCAGCCGCGACGGGCTTAGCCGGTCACTCCTGTCGCGGCTGAAGCCGCTCCTACAACGGCGGATAGCGCACCGGTCGCTTGGATGTCCGCGGCCCCATCGATGTGCAACGCGAAATCGTAGGCTGTCGGTCTGTCGGTGTGTCTGTCGGTAGCGTAGCGATTCTGATTGGCGTTCTTTGCGGTTTTCTTCGATCGCGACAACCCGCATTCGCGGCCGACACGGAGCATCGCCCCCTAAAGCGCGTGGCCCTCTCTGCGTCCATGCACCGCTCTGCGTATCGGCTGCCTCAATCATGCGGCGCCCTGTGACTGCGTCCCTAGGATGCCGATATCTGTCGCCTGGCGGCGACGGTTCCATTGCCCTTGCGGCACACTACGATCTCAGCGGCACGCTCCCAATAAAAAAGCCCGGGCATGCTCTTGCCCGGGCTTCCATGGCCGCGCCATGACGCGTGATGTGCCCGCGGTAGCCGACCGCTACCGCGGACAACCGCCTCAGGCCGCTTGCTTGGCCTGCCCCAGGCTGGCCATGTCGATGACGAAGCGGTACTTCACGTCGCCCTTGAGCATGCGCTCGTAGGCCTCGTTGATCTGCGCCATCTCGATCGTCTCGATGTCGGACACGATGTTGTGCTTGGCGCAGAAGTCCAGCATCTCCTGCGTCTCGCGGATGCCGCCGATCAGCGAACCGGCCAACTGGCGCCGCTTCAGGATCAGATTGAACACCGCCGGCGACGGATGCGGCTCGGCCGGCGCGCCGACCAGGGTCATGGTGCCGTCGCGCTTGAGCAGGGTCAGGAACGCATCCAGATCGTGCGGCGCCGCGACGGTGTTGAGGATGAAATCGAAGCTGTTGGCGTGCGCCGCCATCTCGTCGGGATTCTTCGACACCACCACCTCGTTGGCGCCCAGGCGCAACGCATCCTCGCGCTTGCCGGCCGACGTGGTGAACAGCACCACGTGCGCGCCCATGGCGTGGGCGATCTTCACGCCCATGTGCCCAAGGCCGCCCAGGCCGACGATGCCGACCTTCTTGCCCGGGCCGACCTTCCAATGGTTCAGCGGCGAATAGGTGGTGATGCCGGCGCACAGCAGCGGCGCCACTGCAGCCAGTTGCTTGGCATCGTGGCGGATGTGCAGCGTGTACTTCTCGTCGACCACGATGTGATCGGAGTAGCCGCCATAGGTGTTCTCGCCGCCGAACATCGGACCGTTGTAGGTACCGACAAAACCGTTCTCGCAGTACTGCTCCTCGCCATCGGCGCAGGAGGCGCAATGCCGGCAGCTGTCGACCATGCAACCGACGCCGGCCAGATCGCCAACCTTGAAGGCGCCGACCTGGTCGCCCACCGCGGTGACGCGACCGACGATTTCATGGCCCGGCACCGACGGGTACTGGGTGTTGTGCCACTCGTTACGCGCGGTGTGCAGATCGGAGTGGCAGACGCCACAGTAGAGGATCTCGATGCTGACATCGTGCGCGCCGAGTGCGCGGCGTTCGAAGGTGAAGGGGGTCAGCGGCTGATCGGATGCCTTGGCGGCGTATCCATTGGCTTGGCTCATGGGGAAGGCCTCGTGGTGGGTGAAAGGGGCCGAAGGGCGATGCGCGAGGCGGGCAGAATGATGCCGCGCACGCGTTCGCCGGAATCGTAAAAAGTCTAAGCGCCATGGCATGAAAGGCACGCATCGCCATATGGAACGGTGCGATGCGCGAGTTCAAAACCCGCTTTAGACGCCCTTAGTTGTGGACTGGCGCACGTAAGCAGCTGAACGTAGATGCACTTCACTGATGACATGCAGACGGCGGGACTTCATCGGCAAAGCGGACCCTGCGGATGGCCAGCAGCGATTAACAAGAAGCGCGACAGAAGGCAGGGTGTGAGTGCAACGCACCCGAGCGCAGTTCCATTCGCAAGCGCTCCGGAAATTGCGCGTTTTACTGCCTTGGTGCACCGCTGATTCTTCCCATGGTCACCAGTCGATCGCTGTACGCGGTCCATCCGCACGCTGTAATTGGTTAGCGCGGCCGCATGCCAGAGGCCGCCTGACGTAATGGCCTGGAGCTGCTTAACAGCTGGATCGCGGGGAGCCTGAGGCCGCTGCAAGGCCGCGCCTTCGGCTCGCAGCATCGTGCGCGGTGCCCGGCGTGACGCGGGTGCGAGGTATCAGATTTGGAGTGCATGTGCTCTGCAGTCGCTAGCCACGCCGTCTCGCAGCGCCTCGTCCACATGCACATGCACACAGTGCGGCACGGCCAGCGAAGAAGATCTTCTGCCGTGTTGAGCGGCGTTTGGCTCGCTGCAGAGAGAGCCCTGTAGAGCCGTTGGCCGCGCGGCGCTCGCGTGCGAGGGATTTTTCTCGCGCAATAAAAAATCCCCGTCCTTTTGGGACGGGGATTTGGGGTAAAGCCCCTGGCGATGACCTACTCTCGCATGGCTTGAGCCACA
>NZ_JACHOG010000014.1:0-38920 GCF_014199735.1 Xanthomonas sp. 3307
TGGACTTCCCACACCTCCTCCGATGATCAGTCGGAAGACATGACGCCTGTTTAAGGGCGCCAGGTCCAGATACAAGGAGCGGCTTCAGCCGCGACAGGCTTTCCTAGGAGAACCTGTCGCGGCTGAAGCCGCTCCTACCTGCAGGTTGCGAATCGCACATGCCTCGCGCGGACGAATCGCGACGCAACGCTGCTCGCTGCGCGGCATGCTGGGCGTCCGAATACGCCCGCCCCGCGTCCGCCACGTCCCTCCGCTGCGAAGCCGCATCGCGACCTCGCAGCGACGGCGAGCATCACGACGCTGCCGGCAGCGCGTAGGCGATCACGTAGTCGCCGCGCTTGGTCTCCATGAAGTGATGGCCGGCGGCGACGATGACCAGGTACTCGCGGCCGTCGACCGCGTACACCATCGGCGTGGCTTGGCCGCCGGCCGGCAGCTTGGCCTGCCACAGCGTCTTGCCGCTGGCCAGGTCGATCGCGCGGATCATGTCGTCGGTGGCCGCGGCAATGAAGATCAGGCCGCTGGCGCTGACCACGGCACCGCCGTTGTTGGGCGTGCCGATCTCGATCGGCAAGCCGGAGTGGATGCCGAACGGGCCATTGCCCCGCGCACTGCCGAACGGTCGGTCCCACAGGGTCTTGCCGCTGGCCAGGTCGATCGCGCGGATGCCACCGTAGGGCGGCTGCTTGCACAGCAGCCCGGTGAACGGCAGGCGCCAGCCGGCGTTGACGTTGATCGCATACGGCGTGCCCGCCTGCGGATCGCCTGCGCCCTCCGCGCCGCCGCTGTCGCCGCGCACCTGGTCGCGCGGCGCCCAGCCCAGCTTGTCGGCCTTGGCCCGCGGGACCAGGCGGTTGTAGTTGGGCATGTCGTTGTAGTTGGCGACGATCACCCCGCGCTGCGGATCCACAGCGACACTGCCCCAGTCCGAACCGCCGTTGTAGCCTGGATACTCGATCGAATGCCGATCGGCTTCCGGCGGCGTGTAGATGCCCTTGTAGCTGGCGCTGCGGAACTGGATGCGGCACACCAGCTGATCGATCGGGGTCATGCCCCACATGTCGCGCTCGGTCAGGTCGCGCTTGCGCAGCGAGTGGTACAGCGAGAACGGCTGGGTCTTGGCGCGGCGCTGCGGCTCTACGCCGCCGCCCGGGACCGGACGTTCCTCGACCCCGACCAGCGGTTTGCCGGTGCGCCGGTCGAGCACGTACAGCTCGCCCTGCTTGCTCGGCAGCAGCACCGCCGGCACGGTCGTGCCGTCGTGCGGGAAATCCAGCAGGGTCGGTTGCGAGCCCAGGTCGTAGTCCCACACGTCGATGTGGGTGGTCTGGAAATTCCACACCGGCTTGCCGGTAGTGACGTCCAACGCGACCAGCGAGGTCGCGTAGCGATCCTCCTGCGGGGTCCGCGAACTGCTCCAGTAGTCGGCCGATGAGTTGCCCATCGGCAGGTACACGTAGCCGAGCTGTTCGTCGCCGGCGGCGCTGGTCCACATGTTCGGGGTGCCGCGGGTCCAGGTCTGCCCCGGCGGTGGCGCGCCGGTCCAGTCCGGATGGGTCATGTCCCAGGCCCAGCGCAGCGCGCCGGTCACCGCGTCGAAGCCCTGGATCACGCCGGAGGGTTCGTAGCGCTTCTGTCCGTCCAGCACCTGGTGGCCGGTGACGACCACGCCGCGCACGATGGTCGGCGGCGAATTGATCGAGACATAGCCGGGCGGCGTGGAGCCCATGCCGACGGTGATGTCGACCTGGCCATGCTGGCCGAAGTCCTCGCACGGCTTGCCGTCGGCGGCATCGACGGCGATCAGGCGCCCGTCCAGGGTGCCTTCGATGATGCGATGGCGGCACGCGGTCGATGTCGAGGCCTCGGCGTCGGGCACCGCGTAGTAGCTGACGCCGCGGCAGGCGGCGGTGTACGGGATCGCCTTGTCGGCCACCTTGGGATCGTAGCGCCAGCGTTCGCGGCCGCTGCGCGCATCCAGCGCGATCAGCTGGTTGCGTGCGCTGCACAGGTACAGGCTGTCGCCGATCTTCAGCGGCGTGGTCTCCGCACCCCAGCGCTTGTCCGGCAGGTCGCCGGTGCGGAAGGTCCAGGCGGTGCGCAGTTGCGCCACGTTGCCGGGCGTGATCTGGTGCAGCGGCGTATAGCGACTGCCGGCGTTGTCGCGGCCGTAGGCGGCCCAGTCGGCATCGGCGGGCGCATCGGCCGGCTGTACGCCGGCACGCGGGGTCCTGAGCGCCGCGGCCATGCCGGCCGCATGCGCCAATGCGCCATCGGCCTCGGTCACCCCGTACGGCAGGAACGCCAGCGCGAACGCGCCGACGAACACCAGCGCCAGCACGGCGGCGAGCGTGCGCGACAGCGTGTGCGAGAACGGCCGCTCCAGCCGCGGCAGCAGCAGCGCCAGCAGCAAGGCCAGGAATACCATCAGGCCCATGCGCGGCACCCAGCGCCAGTAATCGGCGCCCGATTCCCATGCCGCCCACAGCAGCGACAGCAGGAAGGTCGCGGCGAACCACAACGCGCCATTGCGCCGCGCGCGCCACAGCTGCACGCCGGAGATCGCCAGGCCGAGGCCAGCGACCAAGTAGTACCAGGAACCGCCCAGCGCCAGCAGCCAAGCGCCACCGGCGGCCAGCACCACGCCGATCAGCGTGCAGGCACCGCCGAGCAGGCGCAGCGGCCAGCCGCCACGACGCTGCGTTTGTTCGAATGCATTCATTGCCACTCCTTCCAGGACACGGCCACGCGGAACATCCGCCGTGGCAGCGGCGCATGTGCGCCGCGCATCCTTATCCCAAGCAGCCAGTGAACGTGATGCGTTTCTCGACGACACACACTGACACGCAACGTTGCGGTCTTCGTGACCCCGCGACGACCTGGGCGTCACGCGGCATGTGCCGTCGAAGGCGACCACTGCCTGCCGGCATGGGCGCATTCGGTGTCGTAGCGGACGCACAGGCGGCGGTCATGGCGTCGCTTGCATGGACTCGCAGCACGTCGCCCGCCTCTTGCTGACCGCCCCCCCGAAACGACGACGCCGGCGCGAGGCCGGCGTCGTCGTTCGCTCAGGCGCGGATCACTCCTGCGGCGGTGCCGCCTCGCCAGCGCCTTCGGCGACGCCGTCCTCTCCCGGCAGCACGTCTTCCTCGACCAGCGAGCCATCCAGGCGTTCGACCGCCTGCAGCTTCTCGCCCTTGGACAGGCGGATCAGGGTCACGCCCTGGGTGTTGCGGCCGACGCGGGAGATTTCCGAAGCGCGGGTCCGCACCAGCGTGCCGCCGTCGGAGATCAGCAGCACTTCGTCGCGGGTGCTCAGCAGCACCGCGCCGACCAGCTTGCCGTTGCGCTCGCTGGTCTGGATGCCGATCACGCCCTGGGTGCCACGGCCCTTGCGCGGATACTCGACCAGCGGGGTGCGCTTGCCGTAGCCGTTCTCGGTCGCGGTGAGGATGTAGGCATCGGCCTCGTCGCCATTGCGCGCCTCGGCATCGACCTCGGTGTCCGCCGCGGCGTCGACATCCTCGGCATCCTCGTCCTGGCCCACGGCCGGCTCGGCCACGATCAGGCTGACCACGTACTCGCTCTTGGCCAGGCGAATGCCGCGCACGCCGCGGCTGCTGCGCCCGGTCGGCTTGACGCCGCCGCGGCTCTTGCGCCGCGCGCCACGGGTCTCGTCGCCCTCCTCGCCCGCCGCCTCGTCGTCGGCCACGGCGACCTCGTCGGCACCGGCCTCGTCGATGACCGCATCATCGGCCTCGTCGTCCTTGGGCCGCTCGGAGAAACGCACGGTCTTGCCGTTGGAGGCGAACAGCAGCACGTCGCGCTCGCCGTCGGTGAGCGCCACGCCGACCAGCGCGTCGCCCTCGTCCAGGTTGATCGCGATCTTGCCGATCTTGCGCTGGAACGCGAACTCGCTCAGCGGGGTCTTCTTGACCATGCCATTGCGGGTGGCGAAGAACACGTAGCGGCCTTCGGCATACTCGCGCACCGGCAACACCGCCTGCACGCGCTCGCCGTTCTCCAGCGGAATCCAGTTGACGATCGGACGGCCGCGCGCGTTCGGCCCGGCTTCGGGCAACTGGTGCACCGGCAGCCAGAACACCTTGCCGCTGCTGGTGAAGGTCAGCAGCGTGTCATGGGTGTTGACCAGCCACAGCTGGTCGATGAAATCCTCTTCCTTGGTCGCCGCCGCGCTGCGGCCGCGGCCGCCGCGACGCTGCGCGCGGTAGGCGCTGACCGGCTGGCGCTTGGCGTAGCCGGCATGCGACAGGGTCACCACCACGTCTTCCGGCGCGATCAGGTCGAGGATGTCCAGATCCTCCTCGCTGTGGCGGATCTCGGTACGGCGCGCATCGCCGTATTCCTCGCGGATGTTGACCAGTTCCTCGCGGATCACCTGCAACAGCACGTCCGGGTTTTCCAGGATGCGGATCAGCCCCGCGATCGCCTCCAGCAGTTGCTTGTATTCCTCGGTCAGGCGCTCCTGCTCCAGGCCGGTCAGGCGGTGCAGGCGCATTTCCAGGATCTGCGTGGCCTGCACCTCGGTCAACTGGTAGCCGCCGTTGACCAGGCCGACACCGCTGGGCAGGTCTTCCGGACGCGAGGCCTCGGCGCCGGCCGCGCCGAGCAGCGCGCCGACCAGGCCCGGTTGCCAGGTCTTGGCCAGCATGCGCTCGCGCGCCTCGTTGGGATTCGCCGAGGTCTTGATCAGCTCGATCATCTCGTCGATGTTGGCGAGCGCGACGGTCAGGCCTTCCAGGATGTGCGCGCGGGCGCGCGCCTTGCGCAGTTCGAAGATGGTGCGGCGGGTGACCACTTCGCGGCGGTGACGGACGAACGCCTCCAGCATCTGCTTGAGGTTCATCAACTGCGGGCGGCCGTCGACCAGCGCCACCATGTTGATGCCGAACACCGACTCCATCTGGGTCTGCTGGTACAGGTTGTTCAGCACCACGTCGGCGGCTTCGCCGCGCTTGACCTCGATGTAGATGCGCATGCCGTCCTTGTCGGACTCGTCGCGCAGCTCGCTGATGCCTTCGAGCTTCTTTTCCTTGACCAGCTCGGCGATCTTCTCGATCAGCCGCGCCTTGTTGACCTGGTACGGGATCTCGGTGACCACGATCGCTTCGCGGCCGTTGTCCTGGATCTCGATCTCGGCCTTGGCACGCATGCGCACGCGGCCGCGGCCGGTGCGGTAGCCGGCGACGATGCCGGTGGTGCCGTTGATGATGCCGGCGGTCGGGAAATCCGGACCGGGGATGTGTTCCATCAACCCGTCGACGTCGATCTGCGGATTGTCGATCAGTGCCAGGCAGGCGTTGATCGACTCGGTCAGGTTGTGCGGCGGGATGTTGGTGGCCATGCCCACCGCGATGCCGGCCGAGCCGTTGACCAGCAGGCTCGGGAAGCGCGTCGGCATCACCGACGGTTCCTGTTCCTTCTCGTCGTAGTTGGGCTGGAAATCGACGGTTTCCTTGTCGATGTCGGCCATCATCTCGTGCGCGAGCCGCGACATGCGCGCCTCGGTGTAACGCATCGCCGCAGCGGAGTCGCCGTCGACCGAACCGAAGTTACCCTGCCCGTCCACCATCAGGTAGCGCAGCGAGAACGGCTGCGCCATGCGCACCAGGGTGTCGTACACCGACTGGTCGCCGTGCGGGTGGTACTTACCGATGACGTCGCCGACGATACGCGCCGACTTGTAGTAGGGCTTGTTGCTGTGCGCGCCCAGCTCGTTCATCGCGAACAACACGCGGCGATGCACCGGCTTGAGGCCGTCGCGCGCATCCGGGAGGGCACGCCCCACGATCACGCTCATGGCGTAATCGAGGTAGCTCTTGCGCATCTCGTCTTCCAGGTTGACCTGGATGATTTCCTTGGCGGATTCTGCCATTCGGGTTCCGTAAGTCTGGTGGCGGATCGACCACGACGCCGGCCCGCGACAGGCAGGCCCGCCGCGGCCGCACGCCTAGGGCGCACGGCGGTCGATCGAACCGCCGGATTCTAGCATGACGGGCGCCCGATTGCCCGGTTTTTGCCGGCCCGAACAAGCACTTGCGCGCCATCGGCCGCGTTTGCCGGGGCGCTGTGGCGCTGCTTCCGACGTCAGCCGCCGAAGGCCGCGCGCATGCGTGCCGGGTCCGGCTGCTCGATCACCCCGCGCTCGGTGACGATGGCATCGATCAGCGCGGCCGGTGTCACGTCGAACACCGGGTTCCACGCGGCGATGCCGTCGGCCACGGTGCGGGTGCCGCCCACGCCGAACAGTTCGCCCGGATCGCGCTGCTCGATCTCGATCTGCGCGCCGTCGGCGGTGTCCATGTCCACGGTGGACGACGGCGCCACCACCATGAACTTGACGCCATGGTGGCGCGCGGCGATCGCCAGCTGGTAGGTGCCGATCTTGTTGGCGGTGTCGCCGTTGGCGCAGATGCGGTCGGCGCCGACGATCACCCACTGCACCGCCCCGGTCTTCATCAGGTGCGAGGCCGCCGAATCGGCGATCAGGGTCGCGTCGATGCCGTCTTGCTGCAGTTCCCACACGGTCAACCGCGCGCCTTGCAGCCAAGGCCGGGTCTCGCCGGCGAACACCTTGGCGATGCGCTGCTGGGCGACGCCGGCGCGGATCACGCCCAGTGCGGTGCCGAAGCCGGCAGTGGCCAGCGAGCCGGTGTTGCAATGAGTCAGCACGCCGCTGCCGGCGGCGATCAGGCCGGCGCCGAGCGCGCCCATGTGCCGGTTGGCGGCCAGATCCTCTTCGGCGATCGCCTGCGCTTCGCGCTCCAGCACCGAGTGCCAGTCGCTGCCGGCTGCGCCCAGCACGCTGCGCATGCGCGCCAGCGCCCAGGCCAGGTTGACCGCGGTCGGCCGCGCGGCATTGAGCCGCTGCAGGGCCGGCTCCAGCTTCAGCAGCGCCTCGGCACCGTTCTCGGCGTGCACCTCGCGCGCCGCCAGCACCGTGCCCCAGCCGGCGGCGATGCCGATCGCGGGCGCGCCGCGCACGGCCAGGGCGTGGATCGCCGCGGCCACTTGGTCGCTGTCGCTGCAGCGCACGTGTTCCACCGCGAACGGCAGCTTGCGCTGGTCCAGCAGTTCCAGCGCATCGCCGGTCCACAGGATCGGGCGGATATGGTCGTAGCGGGCGTAATCGATATCGAGGGCGGCGTTCATCGCGCCATTGTAAACGCCGGCGATTGCGGATTGAGGACCGAGCGCGGCGCCGCAGCGCCAGCGCGATCAATTGACGCTGAACTCGGCGCGGCAGCCCTTGTCGACCCAGATGCCGTCGCGGTCCCAGCCCCAGCTGTCGTCCTGCACGCAGGCGGCGCCGGACAGTTGCCGACGCAGTTCGACACGGTCCTGCACGCTGACCCCGCAGCGGCGCCGCGCCTTGCCCTTGGATTCGCACAGCACCGGCCGCGGACCGGCGGGGAAGCCGGAGCCGTCGGCGGCGCCGATCTCGAACTCGCCGCGACAGCCGCGCGCGACCCAGATCTCGTTGCGGCGCACGCCCCAGCTGCGCTCCTCGCGACACGGCACCGACGACAGCTGCCGCATCAGGCGCACCGGCGCCCCACGCAGCATCACCGGGCAGCTCTCCAGGCGCCCGTCGGACTCGCAACGCAACACGCGGCGCATGGCGCTACGCGGCGTCTCCCCAGGATTTGGACGGAATTCGGCGCGGCAGCCCAGGGTCACCCACACGCCGGTGGCGTCGGAACCCCACTCGCTGCCGCGGATGCAGTCGTTGTCGGACAGTTGTCGCACCAGTTGCACGCCCTGCTCGGTGGGCATCGGGCAATGCACCCAGGTCATGTCGCGCGATTCGCAGCGCACCACCGCGGCGTCGTACGCATCGGCGTTCTGCGCCGGCGACGGCATCGGCCACACGCTTGCCGCCAATCCCAGCCAACACCAGCCACCGAGCCCGTACGCCCACTTCATGCTTGGCTCTGCCCCTATGCCTAGAACCTGAACAACGAAGACCTGCTGGCGCGCCGTGAGCGCATGCCGTGCCCGATCAAACCATCATCGATGTGGACAGCGCAACAACGTATCGAAGCCGTTCATGAAGACCGGTTCAGGCATGCGCGAAATCGTAGGCGAGCACGTCGCCGATCTGCGCGGTGCCGCGCATCGCCATCAGCAGCCGGTCCACGCCGACCGCCACGCCGGCGCAATCGGGCAACGCCGGCAGCGCCTGCAACAGGCGTTCGTCCAGCGGCGGCAGCACCGCACCGCGCGCCTGGCGCAGCGCATGGTCGCGCAGGAAGCGCCGGCGCTGCTCGCCGGCATCGTTGAGCTCGTGGTAACCGTTGGCCAGCTCGTAGCCGCCCAGGTACAGCTCGAAGCGCTCGGCCACCGGCGGATCGCCGTCGCGGATGCGCGCCAGCGCGCACTGGCTGGCCGGCCAGTCGTGAACCACGGTGAGGCGATCGGCCGGGAACGCCGGCTGCAGGCGGTGGGTCATCAGCAGGTCCAGCCAGTCGTCGCGGCCAAGGCCGTCGGCGTCGATGCGGATATCGCGCAATGGCTGCTGCAACGCCTCCAGGGGCGCAGTGAACGGATCCAGCTCCAGCCCCTGCAGGAACAGGTCGCGGTAGCTGAGCACCTGCAGCGTGGCGCTGCGCCCGACCAGGGCCAGCGCCGTGCGCACCAGCTCCACGGTTTCGTCGATCAGCTGCCGGTGATCCCAGCCCACCCGGTACCACTCGAGCATGGTGAACTCGGGATTGTGGCGGCCGCCGGCCTCGCCGTTGCGGAACACCCGCCCCAGTTCGTAGCAGTCGCCGATGCCGGCGGCGAGCAGCCGCTTCAGCGGGTACTCGGGCGAGGTGCGCAGCCAGCGCAACGCCTGACCGGCATCGACGTGGCCGCTGAAGCGGGTCTGGAAGCTGTCGATGTTCGGCTCGGTGTTGCCGGCAGCCGACAGCATCGGCGTCTCCACTTCCAGCACGCCGCGCGCGGCGAAGAAGCCGCGGATGGCGGCATTGAGCAGGGCGCGCAACTGCAGCGCGGACAGCAGGTCCATCAGTGCGCCGTGTCGAGCCGGCGGCTCAGTTGGTCGCGCGCGTCGTCGCGGTAGCCCAGGCCCAGGTACAGGCGCTTGGCGGCGGCGTTGTGGTGGTTGACCTCCATCCGCAGCACGTCCGCGCCCAGCGCGCGGGCCCGCGCCTCGACCAGCGCCACCGCGCGCCGACCCCAGCCGCGGCCGCGCGCGTCCGGGCCCAGGTACAACTCGTCGAGCAGCAGATAGCGCCCGCCCAGTTCGACGCTGAAACAAGCGGTGATCAGCGCATAGCCGACCACCGTGCCGTCCGGCGCCAGCCACAGCAGCGCCTCGCCCAGCGCCGGCTGCGTGAGCAGCGCCTGCAGGCCGCGCGTCACCCGCTCTGTATCGAAGGCGATGCCGTCCTCGGCGTAGAACGCCTGCAGCATCGCCAGCAAGGCCGGCTGGTCGGCCACGTCGGCGGTGCGCCAGCGCAGTTCCTCCTGCGCCATGCCGAGCGCACTCATGCGCCCTGCCCCGGCGATTGCAGGAACGCCAGCAGCTGCGCCTCGTCCCACACCGCCACGCCCAGTTCCTGCGCCTTGTCGAGCTTGGAGCCGGCGGCCTCGCCGGCGACCACGAACGCGGTCTTCTTCGACACGCTGCCGGCGACCTTGGCGCCCAGCGCCTCCAGTTGCGCCTTGGCCTCGTCGCGGGTCAGCGCGGTCAACGTGCCGGTCAGCACCACGGTCTGCCCGTCCAGTGGGCCGGCGCGGCGTTGCGTCTGTGCCGGTGCGGCGTCGAGCAGGCGCTGCATCGCCGCCTCGGCCTCCAGCAAGGCCTGCTTCTGCGCCGGGTCGGCCAGGTACGCGGCCAGGTTGGCGGCGCCGGCCGTGGACAGGCCGGCCCCGGTCCAGCCGCTTTCGTTGGCGCGCAACAGGGCATCCAGGGTGCCGTAGGTGGCGGCCAGCCGCTGCGCGCTCTTGCCGCCGAGCTTGTCCACCGGCAGCGTGCCGAGCAGGTGCGCCAGGTCCAGGCGCTCGCGCAGTTCCGCCGGCGGCTTGCCCTCGTCGGAGAAGCCGATGCCTGCCGCGATCAAGGCATCGACCACCGCGGCGTTGCCGGGCTGCTCGAAGAACGTCGCGATCGAGCGCGCCACCTCGCCGCCGATGTCCGGCAGCGCCTGCAGCAGTACCGCCGGGGTGCTGCGCACGAACGCCAGCGAGCCCAGCCAGTAGGCCAGCGCCTTGGCCGTGGTCTCGCCCAGGTGCGGAATGCCCAGCGCGAACAGGAAGCGCGGCAGGGTCGTGGCGCGGCTGGCATGGATGCCGGCGACCAGGTTCTCCGCCCACTTGGTCGCCAGCTTGCCGCCCAGCTCCACCGCCAGGTGCGCGCGCAGGAAGTCGGCGCGCCGCCACGGCGTGGCCTCGTCCTCCAGCGCAGCGCGGCCGGCCGCGTCCAGCCCCAGCGCGCCCTTGCTGTCCTCGACCGCCTGCAGCAGGTCGGCGGCAGTGGCCGCGTCCAGCGCGGCCTTCATCCGCACCAAGTCCTCCACGCTCAAGGCGTACAGGTCGGCCAGCGACTGCACGAAGCCGAACTCGACCAGGGCGTCGGCCTGGCGCTCGCCCAGGCCTTCGATGTCCAGCGCGCGGCGCGAGGCGAAGTGCCGCAAGGCTTCCTTGCGCTGCGCGGCGCAGGCCAGGCCGCCGCTGCAGCGCCAGGCCACCGCGTCCTCTTCCTTGACCAGTTCCGAGCCGCACACCGGGCACGCTGCCGGCATCGTCCACGGCACGGTGCCAGGCGGACGCCGCTCCTCGATCACCCGCACCACTTCCGGGATCACGTCGCCGGCGCGGCGCACGATCACCGTATCGCCCTCGCGCACGTCCAGCCGCGCGATCTGGTCGGCGTTGTGCAAGGTCGCGTTGGTGACGGTGACGCCGGCGACCTGCACCGGCTCCAGCCGCGCCACCGGGGTGACCGCACCGGTGCGGCCGATCTGCACCTCGATCGCGCGCAGCACGGTGGATTGTTCCTGCGCCGGGAACTTGTGCGCCAGCGCCCAGCGCGGTGCGCGCGAGACGAAGCCCATCGCCTGTTGCTGGTCGTAGTCGTCGAGCTTGTAGACCACGCCGTCGATGTCGTACGGCAGGCTGTCGCGGGCGGCGCCGATGCGGCGGAAATAGGCGATCAGGCCATCGAAGCCGGTGGCGGTGTCCGCCTCCGGCGCGACCGGGAAGCCGTAGTCGCGCAGCAGTTGCAGCGTCTGCGAATGGGTTTCGGGCAGCTCCAGGCCACGCACCTCGCCCACCGAGTAGGCGAAGAACGCCAGCGGCCGGCGTCGGGTGACCGCCGGATCGAGCTGACGCAGCGACCCCGCCGCGCCATTGCGCGGATTGGCCAACAGCTTCTCGTTGCGCTCCAGCGCCTGCGCATTCCACGCGGCGAACGCGGCGCGCGGCATGTAGATCTCGCCGCGCACCTCCAGCACCGCCGGCGGCGGCGTGCCGAGGTCGCGCAACTTCAGCGGTACCGAGCGCACCTGGCGCAGGTTGGCGGTGACGTCCTCGCCGGTGCTGCCGTCGCCGCGGGTGGCACCCTGCACGAACACGCCATCCTCGTAGCGCAGGCTGATCGCCAGGCCGTCGAGCTTCGGCTCGACCGAGAACACCGGCGCGGCCAGCTCCAGTTCGCGCTCGATGCGGCGCTCGAAATCGGCGACTTCGGCGAAGCGCGTGCGGTCGTCGGCGTCCTCGGCCACGCCCGGGGTTTCGAAGGCATTGGCCAACGACAGCATCGGGATCGCGTGGCGCACCTCCGGGAAGCCACCGTCCGGCCGCGCACCGACCTTGCGTGTCGGCGAGTCCGCGCTGGCCAGCTCAGGGTGCGCGGCTTCCAGCGCTTCCAGCTCGCGCATCAGCGCGTCGTACTCGGCATCGGGGATCGCGGCGTCGTCGAGCACGTAGTAGCGGTGGTTGGCGTCGTCGATGCGCTGGCGCAACTCGGCGGCACGCTGCTGGGGATCGGGAGTTGCGGTCATGCGCAGCGGGAATGCGGGTAACGGAGAGGGGGCGATAGTAGCTTGAAGGCTGGGATTGGGGATTGGGGATTCGCGGAAGCAAGCTCTAGATTGCGAGCGTTCGTGGCGTTCGCACCCTCATCCGCCCCTGCGGGGCACCTTCTCCCGAGGGAGAAGGGAGAAGGGAGAAGGGAGAAGGGAGAAGGGAGAAGCCGAAGCCCCTTTCCCTTCGGAAGAGGGGTTGGGCTGAAGGTACGGAGCAACGCAGTACCCGCACCGATCTGGCAACGCGAAGCTTCGCCCGCACCCTCATCCGCCCCTTCGGGGCACCTTCTCCCGACGGGAGAAGGGAGAGGCCAAAGCCCCTCTCCCCCCGGGAGAGGGGTTGGGGTGAGGGTACGGAGCGCGCAGCGCCCGCACCGATCTGGCAACGCGAGGCTTCGCCCGGACCCTCATCCGCCCCTTCGGGGCACCTTCTCCCGACGGGAGAAGGAAACGCGCTGCCGATCAGCGTTAGTGCCCCGCTTTTACCAATCCCCAATTCCCAATCCCTAATCCCGACCTCAAGCCATCCCAAATCCCGAATCCCCACCCCTCACTCCCTTGCCCCACCATTAACATCTCGTTAACGTGACCTCCCCCGCCCGCTCTGGAGAGCCACGTGTCGCTACCGGTCTCGCGCCGTTCCTTCCTGTCTCTGGCCACCTCCGGCCTGGCGCTCGGCGCCGTTGGTTTGGCGCCCGTCGCGGAGGCGGCACGGCGCAAGGCAGCCGCCGCCGCAGCCGCGACACCGGGTGTGGCACCGGCGGCCGGCACCGTGTACCTGAACTTCAACGAATGCCCGCTGGGTCCTGCGCCTGCGGCGCTGGCGGCGGCGCAGGCGATCCTGCCGCGTAGCGGCCGCTACCTGTTCGAGCTGTCGGACGCACTGATCGCCGCCTTCGTCGGCGAGCAGCGCCTGCCGGCCGACCACGTGGCCGTCTATCCCGGCTCCAGCGAGCCGCTGGCCCGCGCCGCGCGCGCCTTCACTTCATCGCGCGCCGGTGTGGTGGTGGCCGATCCAACGTTCGAAGCGGTGGCCGATGTCGCCGCCGCGCATGGCGCACCGGTGCGGCGGGTGCCGTTGCGCGCCGACGGTGCGCACGACGTCAAGGCCATGGCCAGCGCCGATCCGAACGCCGGCCTGATCTACCTGTGCAATCCCAACAACCCGACCGGTTCGATCACCAAGCGCGCCGACATCGAATGGCTGCTGGCCAACAAGCCCGCCTCCAGCGTGCTGCTGGTCGACGAGGCCTACCTGCATTACAGCGACGAGCCGTCGGTGATCGATCTGATCGGCCAGCGCCAGGACCTGCTGGTGCTGCGCACCTTCTCCAAGCTGTACGGCATGGCCGGGCTGCGACTGGGCCTGGCGGTGGCCGCGCCGGGGCTGCAGACCAAGCTGGCCGCGTTCGGCCAGAATCCGGTGTCGGTGCCCGCCCTCGCCGCCGGTATCGCCAGCCTGCAGGACCTGCAACTGGTGCCCACGCGCCGCGCCGAGAACGCGCGCATCCGCGACGCCACCATCGCCTGGCTGCAGAGCAAGGGCTACAAGTGCCTGCCGTCGCAGGCCAACTGCTTCATGGTCGACGTCAAGCGCGACGGCGCCGCCTTTGCCGCGGCGATGGCCAAGCAAGGCGTGATCGTCGGCCGCAGCTGGCCGATCTGGCCGAAGCTGGTGCGCGTCACCGTGGGCAGCGAAGCGGAGATGCTGCGGTTTCGGGATGCGTTTGTTAAGGCGCGCAAGTAGCGCGCCTGGGATTGGGGATTCGGGATTGGGGATTCGCTTAAGGGCTGGGATTCGGGAATGGGGATTGGAAATTAGCGAGAGCCAAGACCACGTGTTTCTGGCGTCGGCGGCGGCCGTACCCTCATCCGCCCCTTCGGGGCACCTTCTCCCGAAGGGAGAAGGGAAGAGCGCGCCGGGCGATCAGCACTCGGGACCCGCTTTGCGAACCCCCAATCCCAACTCCCCAATCCCAGCCCTTAAGCGAATCCCCAATCCCAACTCCCCAATCCCAGCCCTTAAGCGAATCCCCAATCCCAACTCCCCAATCCCTGCGCCGCGCCAACGGCGCGGCGCTCACCAGCGCGGGGCCTTCGTCAACGGCGGCGCCTGGTGCTGGCGGTCGTAGGCGCGCAGGTCGTCGCGGATGTGGGCGATGCGCTGGCGGCCCAGGGCGTTGCGGCTGTCGTCCAGGACCACGCCATCGAGCAACTCGCCCATGCGCTGCACGGTCGGCAGCATCTTCTCCCAGGCGTCGAGGGCGGTCAGCGGCGCCGGCAGGGTCAGGAAGAAGGCGATCGCCGGGGTCTCCATCTCGCGGATGTGCGCCATGTCGAAGCTGCCCGGCTTCATGATGCTCGCCATGCTGAAGATCGGGCCGCGCTCGGGATGCCCTTCCACCAGGCGGTGGAACACGTTCATGTGACCGAAGGTCAGGCCGGTCTTCTCCGCGGCCACCACGATGTCTTCGCCGCGCAATACCTGCCCGGCACGGGCGGCGACGTACAGCGAGACGATCTTGTCGAAATCCTGGCTCGGCCGCTTGCCGAGGTCGGCGCCGGGCGACTCCGCCGCGGGCAGGCCCAGGTCGGGTTGGCGCGCTTCGCCGTCCGCACCATCCGCGGTCAGCGTTTCATCGCCGACAGCCGGGGCGGCGTCGCCCAGCGAGGGTTCGCGGCGCGGCGCGGCCGGATCGGCCGACTCCACGCGCCGGCCCTGGCTCGGTTTCTTCGGGCGGCCGAACAGGAAGATCGCCGCAATCAACAGCAAGCCGGCGGCGAGGATGCCGATGCGTAGCATTGCCATGTCGGACATTCAGGGGTTACTCCGGCAAGGGTACACAGGGGGAAAATAACTGCTTGGTGCGCACGACGTCTGCCAGTACAGGGACAACGCCTCGACGCGCATCACGTCCTTTAGCATGTCACGTCAGGCCGCGCCCGCCAAACGCGCGGCCTCCTCGAGGTCCACGCTGACCAGGCGGCTGACGCCGGGCTCGCGCATGGTGACGCCGCTGAGCTGATGCGCCGCCTCCATCGTCGCCTTGTTGTGGCTGACGAACAGGAACTGCACCTTCTCGCTCATTTCCTTGACCATCGCCGCCAGGCGGCCGACGTTGGCTTCGTCCAGCGGCGCGTCCACCTCGTCGAGCAGACAGAACGGCGCAGGGTTGAGCTGGAAGATCGCGAACACCAGCGCCACCGCGGTCATCGCCTTCTCGCCGCCGGACAGCAGCGAGATGCTGGACACGCGCTTGCCCGGGGGGCGCGCCATGATCGCCACGCCGGTGTCCAGCAGATCCTCGCCGGTCAGCTCGAGGTAGGCATGGCCGCCGCCGAACAGGCGCGGATACAGCGCCTGCACGCCGGAATTGACCCGGTCGAAGGTGTCCTTGAAGCGGCCGCGGGTCTCGCGATCGATCTTGCGGATGGCGTCCTCCAGGGTTTCCAGCGCGGTGTTCAGGTCGACGTCCTGCGCTTCCAGGTACTCGGCGCGCTGCGCGGCCTCGCCGTACTCGCTGATCGCCGCCAGGTTGACCGGTTCCAGCCGGCGCATGCGTCCATCGATCTGCTGCACCGCCTGCTCCCACTCGGCCGGGTCGGCCTGCTCGGGCAGGCCATTGATGACGTCCTCGAGCACGAAGCCGGCCTTGACCACCGCCGCCGACAGCTGCTCGGCGCTGAGCACCAGCGCCTGCTGGTCGAGCCGGCGCTGGGCGATGCGCTCGCGCTGCGCCAGCGCCTGTTCGTCGCGCTGCTGGCGGGTCTGCTCCAGCGCGCGCAGTTCGTTGTCGATGCCGTCGAGCAGCGCGCGCGCCTCGCCGAGCGCGCGATCGGTGCGCACGCGCTCGCTCAGCGCGGCCTGGTGCTCGGCCTCCAGGGCCAGCACCGGCGAATCGCCCTCGTTCAACTGCGCGCTGAGTTCGCCCAGGCGCGCGTCCAGTTGCCCGCGCTGGTTGCCCATGCGCTCCAGCGCCTGGCTCAGCGAGGCGATCTGGGTGCGCTGCGACTCCAGGGTCAGGGCCAGCGCGTGCGAGGCCTCGCGCACCCGCCGCGCGGCGTCGCGGGCCAGGTCGCGCGCCTCGGTGAGCTGACGGCGCTCGCTTTCCAGCGCATGCCGCACCGACTCCAGGTCGCCCATGCTGGTGACCGCGTCCTCCAGCTTGGAGCGCGCCTCGCGCGCTTGCTCGCGGCTGCTGTCCAGGGTTTCCAGCAGCTGCGCGACCTCCAGCTCGATACGCTCGATGCGGGTGCGCGCGGCGTCGACCTTGCCTTGCTGGCTCTGCAACTGCCCGGCCAGTTCGGAGGCGCTGCGGTGCGCCTGGTACAGCTGGCGCTGCGCGTCCTCGCGCTGCTGCTCGCCGGCCAGCAGTTGCGCGCGCAGCTCGCCCAGGCGGTGTTCGAGGTCGGCCTCGCGCTCCTGCAGCGTCTCGATCTGGCCACGCAGGCTCTGGATCTCGCGCTCGCGCAGCAGCGCGCCCTGCTTGGCCGCGCCGGAGCGCGACACCCGCAGCCAGCCCTGACCCAGGCGCGCACCGTCGCGGGTGACGATGGAATCGCCCTCGCCCAGCTGCGGCAGCAACGCCCGCGCCGCGCTCAAATCCTCGGCGGCATGCAGCCGCGCCAGCAGCCGGCGGATCGCGATCGGCCCCTGCACCTTGGCCGCGAGCGAGGTCGGCGCGAAGGTCTCGGCCGCCTCGGCGCCGCTGACCAGGGCGATGCGGCCTTCGCCGAGTTCGCCCAGGGCGTCGACCAGGGTTTCCGGCGCCTCCACCAGCACGCCTTCGATCAACTGCCCGAGCGCGCCTTCGACCGCATTCTCCCAGCCGCTCTCCACGCTGAGCCGCTCGCCGACGCGCGCCGCCGAATCCAGCCCGCGCGCCTGCAGCCAGGCCACCGCCGCGCCCTGCTCCTGGCCGAGCGCGGCCTGCTGCAGGGTTTCCAGCGACGACAGCCGGCCGCGCGCGGACTGCGCCTGCTTGCGCACGTCGGCCAGCTCGGCCTGGGCGGTGCGCTGCTGGTCCTGCAGCGCCGCCACGGCCTGCTTGCGCGCCTCGACCTGCTCGTTCAGGCCATCCAGCGCGGCGCGCTGGGTCTCGTGCTGCAGTTCCAGCTGCGCGAACGCCTCGGCCAGCGCGTCCAGGTCCAGCCCGGCGCGCTCGGCCAGCAGCGCCTCGCGGCGGCGCTCGGCCTCCAGCGACTGCCGGTCCAGGTAATCGACGCGGGTGCGCTCCACCTCGCCGGCGCGCGAGGCTTCGGCGGTGTTGCGCTGATGCGATTCCCAGCGCTGCTGCCAGTCGGCCAGGCGCGCCTCGGCCTCGCGCAGCGCTTCCTGCTTGTATTCGTTGTCTTCCTGCAGCTGCTCCAGCTGCGGGCCGGCCACGTCGACCGATTCGCGCAACAGCGCCAGCTTGGCCTCGTCGGTGCCGATGTGCTGGCCGAGCTCGGCGAGCGCCAGTTGCGCCTCGTCGCGCGCCTTGTGCAGACGCTGCGACAGGTCGCGCTGGTGCTGGATCTGCTGTTCGATCCGGGCCAGGGTGCTGCCGACCCTGTAGACCTCGGCCTGCGCGGTGCTCAGCGCCTCGGCGGCTTCCTCGCGGCGCACGCGGCCGGTCTCGATGCGCGCCTCGGCATCGCGCTGCTCGGCGATCAGTTGCTGCAGGCGGGTCTCTTCCTGGCCCAGCGCCTCGCGCAGGCCCTGCAGGCGCCCGTCCAGGCCGCGGTATTCCAGCGCCTTCCACTGCGCGTCCTTGATCCGCCGTTCTTCCTGCAGCGCCTGGTACTGCTCGGCCTGGCGCGCCTGGCGCTTGAGGTGCTCGAGCTGCTTGCCGATCTCCTCGCGCAGGTCGCCCAGCCGCTCCAGGTTCTCGCGGGTGTGGCGGATGCGGGTCTCGGTCTCCTTGCGCCGCTCCTTGTACTTGGAGATGCCGGCGGCCTCCTCCAGGTACACGCGCAGGTCCTCCGGGCGCGCCTCGATGATCTGGCTGATCATGCCCTGCTCGATGATCGAGTAGCTGCGCGGGCCCAGGCCCGTGCCCAGGAACAGGTCGGTGATGTCGCGGCGCCGGCACTTGGTGCCGTTGAGGTAGTAGCTGCTGCTGCCGTCGCGGCTGACCTGGCGCTTGACCGAGATCTCGTTGAACGAGGCGTACTCGCCGGAGATGGTGTGGTCGGAGTTGTCGAAGATCAGCTCCACCGTGGCCTGCGACACCGGCTTGCGCGCCGAGGAACCGGAGAAGATCACGTCTGTCAGCGAATCGCCGCGCAGGCGGCTGGCCGAACTTTCGCCCATCACCCAGCGCACCGCGTCGATGATGTTCGACTTGCCGCAGCCGTTCGGACCGACGATGCCGGTCATGTTGGTCGGCAGGTGCAGCGTGGTCGGATCGACGAAGGACTTGAAGCCGGACAGCTTGATGGTCGACAGGCGCATGGTGCGGGCAATCCATGGCAGGCGCCGCCGGCATTCCGAGCTGCGCTGCCGCTAATGAAGATCCAGGTGAGGTCCTGCTTCCAACCCATTGATGCGGCTACACCACCGGGTCGACATCGGACACGAGTCGCTGAGTATAGCGGCCCCTGCGCGGCACCGGGGCGGCCTGCGCCGGGTGGCGCCGATGCGACGGCGATCGCACCTGCAGGCGACCGGTACCCGCCAGCCGTGCCAGCCAGGGCCACACGACCCGCCGACGGCGGCGCAGGTCGGCACAAACGACACGGGCACCTTGCGGTGCCCGTGTCGGTACAGCGATGACGACGCGATCAGGCGTCGGCTTCGACCACGACCTTGACCGTGGTTTCCACGTCGGCGTGCAGGCGCACCAGCACCTCGTACTCGCCGATGTTGCGGAACGCGCCTTCGCCCAGCACCACTTCGCCCTTCTCCAGCGGCATGCCGGCGGCGGTGAAGGCCTCGGCGATGTCGCGCGGGCCGACCGAGCCGTACAGCTTGCCTTCGGTGGACGCGTTGGCCTTGACGGTCACGCTGGCGCCTTCCAGCTTGGCGGCACGGGCTTCGGCGTCGTCGTGGATCGACTTGGCCTTGGCTTCGTACTCGGCGCGCTTGGCTTCGAACTCGGCGATGTTGGCGGCGGTGGCCGGCACGGCCTTGCCCTGCGGCACCAGGTAGTTGCGGCCGTAGCCCGGCTTGACGTCGACCTTGTCGCCGAGGCCGCCCAGGTTGGTCACTTTCTGCAGAAGAATCAGTTGCATGGTCTTGCTCCGTTATTCGTTAGCGTCGGCACGCGGCCGCCGCAACGGGTGCTGTCCGAATAGGATGAAGCCGGGATTGGGGATTCGGGAATCGGGATTTGCACCCGATCGGCACCGCACTCTTCGATCGCCAGACTTCGGTTGAATGCCCGCACCGGAAGGTGCGGGCCGTGTTGCGTTCCGGGAGACCCGGAATCAAACGTCGTGGTTGTCCGTGTACGGGATCAGCGCCAGGAAACGCGCGCGCTTGACCGCCGTGGCCAGCTGACGCTGGTACTTGGACTTGGTGCCGGTCACGCGGCTCGGCACGATCTTGCCGTTCTCGGTGAGGTACTGGCGCAGGGTGTTGAGATCCTTGTAGTCGATCTCTTTGACGCCCTCGGCGGTGAACTTGCAGAACTTGCGACGACGGAAGAACTTGGACATGAGCGTGCTCCTTAGGCGGCTTCGGCGGCGTCGCCGTCGGTTTCGGTGGCGGCGGCGGGCGCATCGCCCTCTTCGTCGTCGCGACGACGGCGCTCACCGCGCTCGGGCTTGTCGGCCTTCTCGTCCTTGCTCTTCATGATCAGCGACTGCTCGGTGTCGGGACCGTCGCGCTTGATCACCAGGTGGCGCAGCACCGCGTCGTTGAAGCGGAAGCTCTCGACCAGCTCGCTCAGCACGGCCTGGTCCACTTCGATGTTCAGCATGACGTAGTGGGCCTTCACCAGGTTCTGGATCGGGTACGCCAGCTGGCGGCGGCCCCAGTCTTCCAGACGGTGGATGGTGCCCTTGCCGTTCTCGACCAGCGACTTGTAGCGCTCGATCATGGCCGGGACCTGCTCGCTCTGATCCGGGTGGACCAGGAACACGATTTCGTAATGACGACTCATGGTGTTTACCTTTCGGATGTGGCCTTGCGGCCGGACAGCCCCCCGCGGTGGTGACGGCGGTGGGGCAAGGACTCCCGCCGGGAAGGCAGGAAGCCGCACATTATGGCGTAGAAGTGCCGCCACGGACAAGCTGTCGAAGCGGAGGCTGAATGAATGTCCTGGCTTAACGAAGCCGGGACCCGGGGCCCGGGACCCGGAAAGCAAGGCCGCCCGGCCTCTCGTGGCGAGATGTCTCAACCCACCTGCGCGAAGAAGGGATCCAGACCGCTCTTCCGGGTCCCCGGTCCCGGGCCCCGGGTCCCGGCCTTCGAACTCACCCCATATCGACATGCAGGCGATGCTGGCCGCACTGCAGGCAACGGAACAGGCAGCCGACCAGCGTGCCGTCGCGCGACAGCCGCGCCAGCAGCCAGTCCGCATCGCGCGGGGTGGCCTCGACGATGTCGGGCATGACCTCGTCCAGGATCGGCGCGAGGTCATCGCCCCCGGCGTAGCCAAGGAAGGCGCAGGGCTGGTCGCAATGGCTCAGCCACACCGGCTGCTGCCAGGCCGAATACCCCGGCGTGCGCGTGCAGATCGCCTGCAGCAGCGCGGCATCGATGGCCGGCGGCGCGTCGTCCGGGTCGGGCGAGACGCCCTCGATCTCCACCCAGTCGTTGAACTCGCCCTCGAAGCGGGCCGCGGCGCGACCGTCGGCGATGCACCAGGGACACAGGAACTCCGGACCGTCGCCGGCACAGTAGAACGGCCCCTGGTAGCGCCACGCGCGGGTTTCGCCGCAGCAATCGCAGACCCCGTCTTCCTGCGCGAAGCACAGCGCGTAGGCGTTGGGATGATGGAGGAACTGAGGCAGTTGCATGCGAACCGATACCGCCCTGCCCTACGTCCTCCGCGGAGGAGGCCGCTTGGCCGGCGCGGCAACGCTCAGGGCGCGTCGGCGTGCGCGGCGTCGGTGGTGAAGCTCTCGCCGCAGCCGCATTCGGCGGTGGCATTCGGGTTGCGGAACACGAAGGTCTCGCCAAGGCCCTGCTTGCCGAAGTCGATCTCGGTGCCGTCCACCAGCGGCAGGCTGGTGGCATCGACGTAGATGCGCACGCCATCCTGCTCGAACACCGCGTCGTCCGGACGTGCCTCGCGCGCCAGGTCGGTGACATGGCCCCAGCCGGAACAGCCGGTGCGCTCGACGCCGAAGCGCAATCCCAGCGCGCCAGGCGTCTGCGCGACGAAGCGCTGCACGCGGGCATGGGCGACGGGGGTGAGATGGACGGCCATGGCGACGACTCCGGACAACTGCGAGCGGACATTATAGGGAGGACGGCGGCCGATCGCCGCCACGCCTCGCAAGCGCTGCGCTCCAGCCAGTACACTTGCCCCTTCCATATCGAGTCGCTGCGGCGAGGATTCAAGTCATGACGGTGGTGAGCGTTGCACATGCGCTGGCCGGGAAGATCCCGGAAGGCGGCGAAGTCACGGTGCGGGGATGGGTGCGCACGCTGCGCGGATCTGCCGGACTGGCTTTCATCAATGTGAGCGACGGCTCCTGCTTCGCCCCGATCCAGGTGGTGGCGACCGATGCACTGCCCAACTTCGACGAGGTCAAGCGGCTCACCGGCAGCTGCTCGCTGATCGCCAAGGGCGTGCTGGTGAAGTCGCAGGGCAAGGGCCAGTCGTTCGAGATCCAGGCCAGTTCCGTCGAAGTGGTCGGCTGGGTCGAGGACCCGCTGACCTACCCGATCCAGCCCAAGCCGATGTCTCCGGAGTTCCTGCGCGAGGTCGCGCACCTGCGCCCGCGCACCAACCTGTTCGGCGCGGTGACGCGCATCCGCAACTGCCTGGCGCAGGCGGTGCACCGCTACTTCCACCTCAACGGCTACAACTGGATCAGCACGCCGATCATCACCACCTCCGACGCCGAAGGCGCCGGCCAGATGTTCCGCGTTTCCACGCTGGACATGGCCAACCTGCCGCGCGACGCGCAGGGCCAGGTCGACTTCGGCCGCGACTTCTTCGGCAAGGAGACCTTCCTGACCGTATCCGGCCAGCTCAACGTCGAGGCCTACTGCCTGGCGCTGAGCAAGGTCTACACCTTCGGCCCCACCTTCCGCGCCGAGAACAGTCACACCACTCGCCACCTGGCCGAGTTCTGGATGATCGAGCCGGAGATCGCCTTCGCCGACCTGGCCGAGGACGCGCGGGTCGCCGAGGACTTCCTGAAGTACCTGTTCCGTGCAGTGCTGGAAGAGCGTGCCGACGACCTGGCGTTCATCGCCGAGCGTGTCGACAAGACCGCGATCAGCAAGCTGGAGACCTTCATCAACTCGCCGTTCGAGCGCATCGAGTACGGCGACGCGATCGGCCTGCTGCAGAAGTCCGGGCAGAAGTTCGAGTTCCCGGTGGAATGGGGCCTGGACCTGCAGACCGAACACGAGCGCTGGCTGACCGAGCAGCACGTCGGGCGCCCGGTGGTGGTGACCAACTACCCCGAGCACATCAAGGCCTTCTACATGCGCCTGAACGACGACGGCAAGACCGTGGCGGCGATGGACGTGCTGGCCCCCGGCATCGGCGAGATCATCGGCGGCAGCCAGCGCGAGGAACGCCTGGACGTGCTCGACGCGCGCATGCAGCAGTTCGGCCTGGATCCGCAGCACTACGGCTGGTACCGCGACTTCCGCCGCTACGGCACGGTGCCGCACGCCGGCTTCGGCCTGGGCTTCGAGCGCCTGGTGGTGTACGTATGCGGGCTGAGCAACATCCGCGACGCCATCCCCTACCCGCGCGCGCCGGGCAGCGCCGAGTTCTGAGCCGGCCAGGGGAGCGCGCGCCATGATCCTGTTCTTCGCGCTGTGCTTCGTCGGCGTGGCGATCGCCGGGGCCAGCGCGTTCCTGATCTTCTGGCCGCTGACCCTGGTGCACATCCGCGACCGCCATCCGCCGCTGGTGGCGGCGTTCGGGCCGGGCGCCTTCCTCAAGCCGGTCGCGCTCGGCTGGCTGCTGGCGCGGCGCTACCGTCCGCTCGGCGACCGCGGGCTCTCCGGGCTGGCGACGCCGGCCTGGCTGTCGCTGATGACCATCTTCTTCGGCCTGGGCATGGCCGCCCTGCTCTGGCTGCTTTCCCTGGTGATTCCATGACTTCAGATTCTCCCTCCCACGATCAGTGGTACCTGGCCAGTCTCGGCCGCCTGCTGGTGTGGGCGCGCCTGCGCGTGCGCGACGCCGGCACCGCCGAGGTGCTGGACAGCGACGGCAATACGCTCAGCTACGACAGCGAGGACACCGCCCGCGCGGCGCTGTTCGACGCCGAGTTCGTCGCTTTCGATGGTCTCGACGAAGACGATGCGCGGGCGCGCGGCTTCTCGTTGGGCGAGGTGTCGCCGCCGCAGGCCGACGACGAAGCCGACCTGCGCGGACGCATGACCCAGAGCCTGGGCGCGCGCGCCTGACCTGGCGATGCACGTTCCGCCCTCCTTCGCCGAACACGACCTGGGCGCGCTGGACGCGCTGATCGCGCACCACCCGTTCGCCACCCTGGTCACCGTCGCCGACGGCCTGCCCTGCGCCACACCGTTGCCGGTGCTGTACCGGCGCGACGGCGCGCGCATCCTGGTCGAAGGCCATTGGTCGCGGGCCAACCCGCAGGCCCGGCACGCCGGGCCGGCCTTGCTGATCGTGCACGGCCCGCATGCCTACGTCTCGCCGGGCTGGTATCCGGACAAGGACGCGATGGCGCGGGTGCCGACCTGGAACTACGCCACGGCGCACCTGCATGGTCACCTGCAGCCCAGCGACGACGAGGCGATGCTGGCCGACGTGGTGGCGCGGCTGAGCGAACGCCACGAGCGCGCGTTGGGCAGCGACTGGCGCTACGAGCCGGACAACGACGCGCACCGGCGCCAGTTGCGCGGCATCGTCGGCTTCCGCCTGGAGGTCGAGCGGGTCGAACTGAAGTTCAAGCTCAGCCAGAACCATCCGCCGGCGAACCAGGCCGCGGTGCGCGAGGCGTTGCAGGCCCAGGCCGACGCCGGCGCGCAAGGCATTGCGGCACTGATGCGCGCTCGACGCCAGGACTGAACGCGCGGCCGCGATCCAGCGTGGCGAACACGACCGAACGCAGAGCGGTCAGGCCGGGCCGATGGCGCGCAGCAGCGACCGCAACGCATGCGTGATGCATGAAGACCGCAAGCGCCGGGCGCGCCGCCTGGCGGCTGCACCGCCATGACGCGCGCGCCACTCAGCCGCAACGGCTGGCCGGTCCTTGGCGGTCGCGATCGGCGCGGTGCGCGCTGGCGCGGCCGCCGTCCAGCGGCGACAGGCCTTCGCGGATCGCGTACCGGGTCAATTGCGCGATGCTCTGCATGCCCAGCTTGAGCATGATGTGTTCGCGATGGGTGCCGATGGTCTTGACGCTGATGTGCAGGCGTGCAGCGATCTCCTTGGTCGACAATCCCTCGGACAGCAGCTGCACGATCTCGCGTTCGCGCGAGGTCAGCAGCGTATAGGCGGAAACCGCGTCACCGGGCGGGCAGCGATACTCGCTGACCAGCGACTGCGACAGCTGCGGGCTGATGTACAGCTGATCGTTGCCGACCTGCTGGATCGCGCGCAGCAATTCGTGGAAGGTGCTGTTGCGCGCCAGGTAGCCCTTGGCGCCGGCGTCGATGGCCGCGCGTACGTTGACTGCGGCATCGGAGGCGGCAATGCAGATGGCCTTGCTGCGCGGGCTGCGCTGCAGTAGCCGACGGGTGGCCTCGATGCCGTTGAGTCCCGGCAGCATCACATCCATCAGCACGACGTCCGGCTGCTGCCGGGTCACCAGTTGCACGCACTCCAGTCCGTCGACCGCGTGGCCGACCACGTCGATGTCCGGCGTATTGTCCAACAGGGCCACCATGCCCTCCAGCACGATGCTGCGTTCGGCGGCAATCACGATACGTGTGTTCATTCTCTACCTGTGTTGGTAATGGAACTCCCAACGCGCGACCGCGCGGCAACCCGCGTCCGCTGCAGTGCGACGCGCCCCTTTTTTCAACCGATGCGACAGCGCGGAACCTGCGCTTGCGTTACGTCCTCAGCTTGTCACGCTGGGCCATGGCGGCCATCGGCTTCAGGCTGATATGGATGGCGGCGACGGCTGAACTTGTGCGGATTGCCGCATTAGTCTCGGTTTGTAGACAGAATCCCGTGCTAGGGCGCACACGCTGTGACGCAGAACGAAGTCCTGCGCCGACGAACGATGGTGGGACGCCGGCGATACGCCGGCATGCTCATTCCGCAGCAGCGGTTGGCGGCGGTGGTGGTGGCGGCAACCGGGCGGCCTCCACCTGCAGCATGGCGCGGGCGAACTCGGCGAGCCGCTGCTGGATCGCGGCCGGCGGCGTGCCGACCTCGATCGACTGCTGCAAGGCCATCAACTGCGCGGCCAGCTCGCCCTGCCAGCGCATGCGCTCGGTGTCGTTGCTGGCGCGCTGCACTTCCAGCGACGCCTGCGCCTGCGCGGAGGTGTCGCCGCGCACGAGCGTTTCCATGGCGTCGACCAGGCGCTGCAGCAGGCGATACACCGCGGTGGCGGAAAAGCCGCCGAGCATCGCCAGGGTCGGCTTGCCGAAGCTGCGCATGCCACCGCTTTCGAACAGGTCCGGCGGCAGCACCTCGACCAGGATCAGGCCGGCGATCAGGCCCAGGATCATGCGTGCGCCGTAGGAGGCGTCGTACTTGGGGTCGTAGCTGGCGTCGGCGACGTAGCGGTGCACCTGGAACAACGAGGAGAACGAGGCGCCCAGGCCGGCGCAGAACAGCAGGAACAGCGCGTTCCACAGCAGCACGCTGCCCGAGGAATCCAGGAATCCCAGGCGCACGTTGTCCGCGCTGACCTTGCTGGACAGGGCCGACGCCACCACCGCGAACAGGAACAACAGCGAGGTGGCGGTCAGCGCGCGCACCAGCGGCAGCGGACCGAGCAAGGTCGCCCAGTGCGGACGGCGCCGCTCGGCGTCGAGCAGGAATACCGCCTGCGGGGTCGCCGGGCGGATCAGTTGCGCCAACCGCCGATGGGTCACCGCCAGTTCGTGCGCGCGCTGCTCGATGTCGCCCGCCTCGCCGTCCGACGAAGCGGCGCATAACAGCATGGACAGCCGCGCAATCAGCTCCGGCGGCACCGCCATGCCATGCTCCAGCGCGTAGCGGGCCATCGCTTCGCACTCCGCACGCAACTGCGGCAGGATGCCCGGCGGCGGCAGGCGCGGCACGGCGTTGCGTGCCGCGCGCAGCCGACGCCACAGGGCGCCGGCCAGCGTCTTGATCCAGACGTTCATCGCAACACTCCTGGACGGAAGCGGTGGCCGGCGCCTGCGTGCGGCGGATTACGGGTTGGCGGGCGCACGCTCCAGCAATGCGTTTTCCCGTCGCGTCCCGGCGCGGTCCACGGTCTGCAGTTCGAGCTTGCCGTCCGGCCTCGCGCGCAGCGTCAGCTGGCCGTCGCCCAGGCGCGCGCAGGTGCCCTGATCGTTCATGTCCAGCGCGTACAGCGCTGCTCCCTCGCGCGTGTCGAGGTAGCGTCCCTGCACCCTGCACTCGCGCGGCGCGCCGTAGCGCAACTGTACCGTGGCGTTGCCCGGCGCCTGCGGCGTCGCGGCGACGCTCAGCTGCACGGTAACTGCCCCATTACCGTAATCGGGACGAATCAACCCGCGCCATGCGCCCTGCAGCGGGCTGGGCTGGCCCGGATCGGTATGCAGCACGACCGGCAGGTCCGTGCCGCCGACATTGAGCCGCAGGTCGTCGCCGCTGCGTTGCACGCGCAGCGGCTTGCCCATCAGCTTGTCGCAGTAGGCGCCGCCATTGATCGACTCCAGCGCGAAGCTGCCGTCCGCTTGCGGCTTGACCAGCAGCGCGCAGTTCAGCGGCGAGCCGAACATCAACCGGACCTTGCCGTCCCGCTGGACCAGGCGCACCGAGGCCAGCCGCTGCGCGTCAGTCGCCAGGGTGCCGTTCCATTCGCCGGGCGGCAGCGCCTCGGCACTGGCCGCTGCGACCGGCGCGGCAGGCGCAGACGCCTGCGGCGCGGCAACGACGGCGGACGGCAGGGCCAGGCACAGCCCCAGCCAGAGCGGGAAACGCGCAACACCACGCGAACGGATACGCATGCGACTCTCCTGTTGGATATGAAGGAAAAACGAAGGGCGCGGTCAGGACAGACCGAACCGGATCAGCGCCAGGACGGCCGCCACGAGAAACAGTACGGCAAGCAGCCACAGCGCCCGGCGTCGACGCCGGCGCAGCCGCTGCGCGCGGGCCAGCGAGCGCAGGTCGATGTGCAGTTCTCGGCACCACAGGTCGGTGTCGTGCCGGGACAGGATGAAGCCGTGTCTACGCATGTGCGCTCTCCTGGGCGGGATCGTGCGGGGCGGGCGCGTCGGACAGGTGCCACAGCTTCAGCCGCTGACCGTCGAACAGCACCTCGCCGATCGGGGTGTGGGTGCCGCGGAACACGACCTGCAAGCGGTGGCCGGGCCGGCGCGGCCGGCGCGGCTGCACCTGCAGCAGCAGACGCGGCGCCTCGTCCGGCACGTCCACCACGTCCAGTTCGACGTCGAAGGCCAGGGCCAACTCGCCGATCTGCGGCAACTGCCAGGCGCGCAGTTCCCACAACGGGATCTGCAGCGACGGCGGCTCGGCCGCGTCCGTTTCCACCTGCAGCGTCTCGCCTGCGCCGAAGCAGGCGCGCAATGCCTGTGCGTGACGCGCGCGGCAGCGCCGCTGCGCATCCAGTAAGGCCGCCGACAGCCCCTGCAGGAACAGGTCGAACTCGCAGCGCAGCCTGGCCATCAGTCGTCCTTCAACCAGCCGGGCTTGCGCGGAAAGCCCACGTGGTAGCACAGCCACTGCATCACCACCTGGTGCTCGCCGATCTGCAGCACGGCGAAATTCTTCTCGGTGCCGATGATCGCGCCCTTCGGCGAATCGCTCAGGCAGCGGTTGAGCAAGGCCCGCGCCGCCTCGATCTGCTCGGGCGACTGCATCTGCGTCGGGTTGTCGCTACCGACCACGACCCGCTTGACGAACTTGACTTCAGTAAGGTCGAACATCGTTGACGAGTCCCCCGACGAGATGGTTCAACAGGCCGCTATGGACTTAGGCGGCGACCGGCACCGGCGCGCCAACCTTGCGCGGCGCCACCGAGCTCTGCAGGATGTCCATCACCCGCGCCAGCCCTTCCGGCATGCCCTTGTCGGCGGCGTGCACGGCGACGTGGTACTTGGCCGAGTTGTCGGAGCTACGCGTGTTTTCCTTGTGCGTGGCGACCGAACCCTGGATGTGCACCTTGGCCTTGAACATGCCCCAGCCGAATTCCATGTCCGCCGACAGCGACGCCGAGGCATCGGTGGAGGACTTCTCGGAGAAGGACGACTTCACTTCCATGTCGAAGGTGATGTCCACGGTCTGGATGCTCAGGCTGGGGACGTTGACGATGGCCAGCAGCGGCACTTCCAGTTCGACCTCTTCCTCGGCGATGCCGCCGGCGGTGGTCGGATCGTCGACCGGCCGCTTGAAGCGGAAGCTGGCGGTGCGGGTGGCGCCGGTCGCCTGCGGATCGTTGCTGCCCGCATCCGGCGGCAGGAAGCCGATGACGCGGATGAAATCGGCGGTGGCGCGGGCCAGCTTGACCTGCGCGTCGCAGGCCGCATCCAGCGGGCCGCCGATCAGGTCGCCCATCGGCAGACCCTTGAATTGACTTGACATGTTGACGAGTTCGTCAGCCATTGCAGTGACTCCTTAGTTGGTGGGATTGGTTACATCGTCCGTGCCCGCGACGTCCGGCTTGTCGGCCATGACCGTCTTGAACACGCCCTGCGTCTGCGCCAGATGGTTGAGCAATCTGGCCGCTCCGTCAGTCGGTTCGGTCCCCTCCACACGCAACACGACGTGGACGGCACTCTGGCGCTGGCTCCGCGCGCTGGCGCTGGTATCCACGCGCACGCTGGAACGGGTGGCGGTGCGCTTGGCCTGCCAGGCACCGCGCGGGCCGGGCGACTCCGGCGCGAAGAAGCCGTCGGCGGATTGCAGGCCGCCGAGGTCGCCGAGCTGCGCATCGAAGCTGATCTCCACGTCCTTGATCCGCAGCACGTTGGTCGAGACCAGCGGCAGCAGCGGCGCGCGGTAGTAGTCCTCGTCGCCTTCGGCGGCCTGCGGGTGCTGCGACGGCAGGCGGATGATCACGCTCTTGGGCCGGTGGAACTCGTCGAAGTAGTCGCCGAGGTTGGCCATCTGGTGCTGCTCGATGCGGTCCTGCGCCTCGATCACGGCGCCGGCCAGCGCTTCGATCAGGTCGTTCAATGCGGTCGGTCCAGCCATGGTCGCTCCTGGGGAAAGAAGGCTGCCGTCGGCGACGGCGGCGGATCGGCGTCGTGCGCCGTGTGCGCGCTCAGCTCAGGTCGGGGAAGGAATCGGTGCGCGCCAGCCAGCCCTTGAGAAACTTGGCCAGCGGCGGCCTGGCCGCGACCAGCCGTTGGTAGTAGTCGCGCCGGCCCTGCTTGTAGCGTGCGTACAGATCGCGCTGGTCGGCCGCCAGCAGCGCCGCCAGGGTGGCCGGGCCCAACTTGCCGTCCTCCGGCAGCTTCAGCGTCGGAGTCTGCGCATTGAGCACGCGCTGCAGCAGCTTGATGGCGTTGTTGCCGGCATTGACCTGGAAGTCGAACAGGATGTTGGCCAACGGCTGCAGCGCGATCTCGTCACCGTGCACCGCATTCCAGTAGCAGGTCTTGTAGATCACCCCGGCCTGCGCGTCGGTGAGCGCGCGCAGGTTGTCCAGGGTCGGTTCCAGTTGCAGCAGGCTCTTGGCGTACACGCGGAAGGTCGCCAGGGTGATGCCCTTGTTGGTGGCGCCGCCCGGGTCCACCGGATCGTTGACGAAACCGCCCTCGTGCTTGAGCAGGGTCGGAAAGAATGCGTTGAAGTCGGCCATGGGATCCTCCGCTGATGCCCGGTGTGGGCGTGGAGGAAGTCTGCGCAGCGGGCCGCGCCAACGGGATCGGCAAAAGCCCGATCCGGCGACGCCTGCGCACTGAGGCGCCGCGGCCCTCATGCGCGTCGGCGTATGCGCCAGCTGCGCGCCGGACCCAGGCTTCTGGAATAATGCGACGCTATGAGCAAAATCGCGCAACTCCTGGACAACAACCGCTCCTGGTCCGAACGCATCAACCGCGAGGATCCGGAGTTCTTCAGCCGCCTGTCCAAGCAGCAGACCCCGGAGTACCTGTGGATCGGCTGTTCCGACTCGCGGGTGCCGGCGAACCAGATCATCGACATGGCGCCGGGCGAGGTGTTCGTCCACCGCAACATCGCCAACGTGGTGGTGCATACCGACCTCAACTGCCTGTCGGTGATCCAGTTCGCGGTCGAGGTGCTGAAGGTGCGGCACATCCTGGTGGTCGGCCACTACGGTTGCGGCGGCGTGCATGCCGGCCTGACCCGCGCGCGGCTGGGCCTGGTCGACAACTGGATCCGCCACGTCACCGACGTGGCCGAGAAGCACGAGCACTGCCTGCAGCAGGCCGGCGCGCTCAACGTGCAGCACGCGCGGCTGTGCGAACTCAACGTGCTCGAGCAGGTGGTCAACGTCAGCCGCACCTCGATCGTGCTCGACGCCTGGGCGCGCGGCCAGGAACTGACCGTACACGGCTGGGTCTACAGCCTGCGCGACGGCCGCGTGCACGACCTGGGCATGGAACTCGGTCGCATCGACGACCTGGTGCCGCGCTACGATGCCGCCCTGGCGCGCATCAGCCAGGACCGCGAGGACCGCTGAGCGGCGCGCGCCGTTCCGTCATCGCCCGCGAGGATCCCCATGCTCCCTGCCCCGTTGAACCTGCACGCCTGGATCGACGCCCACCGGCACCTGCTGAAGCCGCCGGTCGGCAACAAGTGCATGCATGCCGGCGACTTCATCGTGATGGTGGTCGGCGGGCCGAACGCGCGCAGCGACTACCACTACGACGAAGGCCCGGAGTGGTTCTACCAGCTCGAAGGCGAGATGGTGCTGAAGATCCAGGAGGACGGCGCGGTGCGCGAGATCCCGATCCGCGCCGGCGAGACCTTCCTGCTGCCGCCGAAGGTGCCGCACTCCCCGCAACGCGGACCGGAGTCGGTGGGCCTGGTGATCGAGCGGCGACGCCTGCCGCACGAACAGGACGGCCTGCTCTGGTACTGCGAGCGCTGCAACCACCTGCTGTACGAAGCCTACTTCCCGCTGCAGAACATCGAGACCGACTTCCCGCCGGTGTTCGCGCGCTTCTACGCGTCCGAATCGCTGCGCACCTGCGCCGCCTGCGGCCACGTGCATCCGCTGCCGGCCGCTGCCGCCGCGCCGTGACCGCCCTGCGCCCGCGCCGTTCCCCATCGCGATGCTGCGCGGCCTGATCGCGCTCAAGCCGCGCGACGTGCCGGTGCGCGTGGCCCTGCGCAACACCGCGGCGGTGGTCGCGCCGCTGGCGCTGGGCGTGGCCGCCGGCCATGCCGAACTGGGCCTGGCGGTGTCCACCGGCGCGCTCAACACCATGTTCTCCGACCAGCCCGGCCCGTACCGGGCGCGGATGCAGCGCATGCTGATGGCCGCGCTGGCGGCGGGCGTCGCCGCGTTGCTGGGCATGCTGATCGGCGCGCACACGGTGGCGCTGGCGCTGTGCGCGCTGCTGCTCGGCCTGGGCGGCGGCCTGCTGGTGGCGCTGGGTCCGGTGGCGGCGCGGGTCGGGCTGACCAGCATGATCCTGCTGGTGGTCAGCGCCGACGTAGGACTGCCGCCTGCGCAGAGCGTGGGCGTGGCCGCGCTGATCTTCGCCGGCGGCGTGCTGCAGATGCTGATGGCGCTGGCGGCCTGGCCGCTGCAGCGCTACCGCCCGGAGCGCTTCGCCCTGGCCGACCTGATGCGGCAACTGGCCGGCCTCGCCCGCCAGCGGCCGAGCGCGACCGCGGCGCCGCCGGCCACCGAAGCGGTGCTCGAGGCAATGGTGATGCTGCACGGCGAACACCGTTCGCGCGGGCGTGCGGTGCAGGCGTTCCGGGTCATCGCCGAGTTGTGCGAACGCGCGCGGCTGGAGCTGCTGACCCTGGCCGATCTGCACGGGCGCCTGGACGCAGCGTCGCCCGCGCGGCTGCCGATCGAACGCGTGCTCGAACGCAGCGCGGTGGTGCTGGACCAGCTGGCGCATGCGCTGGACAGCGCCGAAGACCCCGACGCCGCCAACGACTCGATGACCGGCTTCGACGATCTGGTCGAGGCCCTGGCGCAGGTGCAGGCGCAGACCGAGGACACCCGCGAACGGCGCCTGCTGCGCATCGCCGTGGCCCGCGCGCAGGGCCTGGGCGGCCAGCTGCGCGCGCTGGTGCGCAATGGCCGCTGGGCCAGCAGCCGCGGCGAGATCCAGGCCGAACTGGCCGAAGCGCGGCTGCCGCCGGCGCTGCGCCCGCTGGCGCCGCTGCAGACCCTGCGGGCGAACCTGAACCTGTCGTCGGTGGCGTTCCGCCACGCGCTGCGCTGTGGGGTATGCCTGGCGCTGGCGGTGCTGTTCGCCCGCTGGCAGGCGATCCCGCACGGCTACTGGATCCCGATGACCACCGCGATCGTGCTCAAGCCGGATTTCGGCGGCACCCTCAGCTTCGGCGCGCTGCGCGTGGCCGGCACCTTCGCCGGGCTGCTGCTGGCCACGGTGCTGGCGCATTTCGTGATGGACGGGGCGGTGGTGCGGCTGCTGTTGCTGACGGTGTTCTGCCTGGGCTTCCGCCTGCTCACCCAGGTCAACTACGGGCTCGGCGTGACCTGCCTGACCGGCATGCTGGTGCTGTTGCTGTCGTTCGAAGGCATGGCGCCGGGCGAGGCGATCGGCGAGCGCATCCAGGCCACCGTGCTCGGCAGCGCGCTGGCGCTGGCGGCCTACGCGCTGTGGCCGACCTGGGAACGCAAGCACATCCGCGCCATCCTGGCGCAGTTGCTGCTCGCCTACCGCGACCATCTCGACGCGGTGCTGGAGGGGCGCCTGCAGGCGCTGCCGGACACCCGCGCGGCCTCGCGCACCGCCCGCACCAATGCCCAGGCCTCGATCGAACGCCTGCGCGGCGAGCCACGGCGCAAACGCAACCTGCGCGAACTGACCCTGGCCGAATCCGTGCTGGCCAACGGCAACCGGCTGATCCGCGCCTCGTTGGCGCTGGAGGCGGTGCTGCGCGATGCGCCGCCGTTGCCGCCGCTGCCGGAACTGCCGCAGTTCCGGCAGCAGGCGCACGCCGCACTGACCGAACTGGCCGAGAGCCTGCGCACCGGCACGGCGCCGCCGCAGGCCAGCCTGCGCACGGATGAGCGGCGCCTGGCCGAGGCGCTGGCTGCGCAGCAGGACGGCAGCGACGGCGGCGCCCTGGCCGCGCTGGCCGACACCAGCGACCGCGTCGCCGACAGCATCGGCACCCTCACCCACCTGGTTCGCGGTGCGCTGCTGCCGGCCGCGGCGGCATCGAAGGATCCGCCGCCGGTGGGCGCGCAGCGCAGCGGATGAACGCGCAGCCGCGTCGCGCCGGCCACGCAGGCGGCGCCGGAGAGGCCGGCCCGGCGTCGCCCCGCGCCACGTCGCCCCACACGCCCTAAACTCTCGCCCTGCTTCCAGGAACCCAAGCCGATGAACGAGATCCTGTCCCGCCAGCACGCCATCGCCCTCGACGCCGCCGATCCGCTGCGGGCCCTGCGCCAGGAGTTCCTGTTCCCGCAGCACCAGGGCGCCGACCAGGCCTATTTCGTCGGCAACTCGCTGGGCCTGCAGCCGCGCGGCGCGCGCGCCGCGGTGCAGGAGGTGCTGGACAAGTGGTCGTCGCTGGCGGTGGAAGGCCATTTCAACGGCGACACCCAGTGGATGACCTACCACGAACTGCTGGCTGCGCCGCTGGCACGGCTGGTCGGCGCGCATCCGCACGAAGTGGTGGCGATGAACACGCTGACGGTGAACCTGCACCTGCTCATGGTCAGCTTCTACCGGCCCACCCGCGAGCGCCCGGCGATCCTGATCGAGGCCGGCGCGTTCCCCTCCGACCAGCACGCGGTGGCCTCGCAGATCCGCTTCCACGGCTTCGACCCGGCCACCGACCTGATCGAAGTGCAGCCCGACGGCGCCGACGGCACCGTGTCGCTGGCGGCGATCGAGCGCGCCATCGGCGAGCATGGCCCGCGCCTGGCGCTGGTGCTGTGGCCGGGCGTGCAGTACCGCACCGGCCAGGCGTTCGACCTGGCTGCGGTGGCGCAGCTGGCGCGTGCGGCCGGCGCCGCGGTCGGTTTCGACCTGGCCCATGCCATCGGCAACGTGCCGCTGCACCTGCACGATGCCGCCCCGGACTTCGCGGTGTGGTGCCACTACAAATACCTCAACGCCGGCCCCGGCGCGGTCGCCGGCGCCTTCGTGCACGAGCGCCACGGCCACGGCGACACCCCGCGCTTCGCCGGCTGGTGGGGCCACGACAAGCGCACCCGCTTCCGCATGGCGCCCGAGTTCGTCGCCGCGCCCGGCGCCGACGGCTGGCAGCTGAGCAATCCGCCGATCCTGAGCATGGCGCCGCTGCGCGCCTCGCTGGACCTGTTCGAGCGCGCCGGGCTGGACGCGCTGCGGCAGAAGTCGCAGCAGCTCACCGGCTACCTGGAGACGCTGATCCGCGCCCGCCTGGCCGACACCCTGCAGATCATCACCCCGTCCGACCCGGCACAGCGCGGCTGCCAGCTGTCGCTGCGCGTGGCCGGCGGCCGCGAGCGCGGCCGTGCCCTGTTCGAGTACCTGCAATCGGTCGGCGTGCTCGGCGACTGGCGCGAACCGGACGTGATCCGGATCAGCCCGGTGCCGTTGTACAACCGCTACCGCGACGTCTACCGCTTCGTCGAGGAAGTGGAAACCTGGGCCGGCGTCTGAGCCGCCTTTTTCGCGCGGCGGCCTGCCGCGCTTTCCGGACACCGCATTGAACGCATCCCCCCGCAGCATCACCCTGATCGGCGCCGGCCTGGCCGGCTCCCTGCTCGCCATCCTGCTCTCGCGCCAGGGCTGGCAGGTCACCGTCTACGAACGCCGCGGCGACCCGCGCGTGCACGATTACGAGCGCGGCCGCTCGATCAACCTGGCCCTGGCCGAACGCGGCCTGCACGTGCTGCGCCAGGCCGGCGCCGATGCCGCGGTGATGGCCAAGGCGGTGATGATGCGCGGGCGCATGGTGCATTTCGCCGACGGCCAGCAGCAATTGCAGCGCTACGGCCGCGACGACAGCGAAGTGATCTGGTCGGTGCACCGCAACGATCTCAACATCACCCTGCTGCAACTGGCCGAACAGGCCGGCGCGCGCATCCACTTCTACCGGCGCCTGCACACGGTGGATTTCGATGCCGGCTATGCGCGCTTCATCGACGACCGCGACGACCAGCCGCACGACATCCGCTTCGACAGCATGATCGGCGCCGACGGCGCCGGCTCGGCGCTGCGCGCAGCGATGCAGCGCAAGGCGCCGATGGCCGAGCACATCGAGTTCCTCGATCATTCCTACAAGGAACTGGAGATCCCGCCCAGCGCCAGCGGCGGCTTCCGCATCGAACCCAACGCGCTGCACATCTGGCCGCGCGGGCATTACATGTGCATCGCCCTGCCCAACGATGAAGGCACCTTCACCGTCACCCTGTTCCTGCCCAACAAGGGCGAGCCGAGCTTCGCCACGGTGCGCAGCGGCGAGGAGGCGCTGGCGCTGTTCGCGCGCGATTTCGCCGACGCACTGCCGCTGATGCCGCAACTGGCCGAGCACTGGGAACAGCATCCGCCGGGCCTGCTCGGCACGCTGCGCCTGGAGCGCTGGCACCTGGACGGCCGCGCGGTGCTGCTGGGCGACGCCGCGCACGCGATGGTGCCGTTCCACGGGCAAGGCATGAACTGCGCGTTCGAGGATTGCGCGGCGCTGGCCGCGCACCTGCAGCGCGAGCCGGACCTGGCGCGCGCCTACGCCGCCTTCGAAGCCGAGCGCAAGCCCAACGCCGGCGCGATCCAACAGATGGCGCTGGAGAACTACGTGGAAATGCGCGACCGCGTCGGCGACGCGGGCTTCCTGCTGCAGCGCGAACTCGGCCAGGCCCTGCAGGCACGGCATCCCACCCGCTTCGTGCCGCACTACACCATGGTCACCTTCCTGCGCACGCCGTACGCGCAGGCGCTGGAACGCAGCGAGGTGCAGCGCGACATCCTGGTCCAGGCCACGCAGGGCCACAGCGATCTGTCGCGGATCGACTGGAACCGGCTGGAGCGCATCGTGCACGCGCGGCTGGCACCGCTGGAGGGGGCGCATTGAACCGGCGTACCCTATCCGGACGCTCTGTCTTCCCTAGGAGCGCCGCGGCGGACATTCCCGGTAACGCCCGTCGCGGCTGAAGCCGCTCCTACACAAGCACTGCCGCGCTCCGCGCCTCGCCTGCCTTGCCCGGACCATTCGACTCTTCATGCCAGACAGCTTCCTCTTCTACGACCTGGAAACCTTCGGCGCCGATCCACGGCGCACGCGCATCGCGCAGTTCGCCGCGGTGCGCACCGATGCCGAACTCAACGTGATCGAGGAGCCGATCAGTTTCTTCGTCAAGCCGGCCGACGACCTGCTGCCCTCGCCGGTCGCCACCCTGATCACCGGCATCACCCCGCAGCAGGCTTTGCGCGAGGGCGTCAGCGAAGCCGAGGCGTTCGCACGCATCGCCGAGCAGATGGCACGGCCGCAGACCTGCACGCTGGGCTACAACTCGCTGCGCTTCGACGACGAGTTCGTGCGCCACGGCCTGTTCCGCAATTTCCACGATCCCTACGAACGCGAGTGGCGCAACGGCAACTCGCGCTGGGACCTGCTGGACATGCTGCGGCTGATGCACGCGCTGCGCCCGGAGGGCATCGTCTGGCCGCAGCGCGAGGACGGCGCCACCTCGTTCAAGCTGGAGCAACTGGCACTGGCCAATGGCGTGCGCGACGGCGATGCGCACGAGGCGCTGTCCGACGTGTACGCCACCATCGGCATGGCCCAACACTTCCGCCGCAGCCAGCCGCGGCTGTGGGAGTACGCGCTGAAGCTGCGCGACAAGCGCTTCTGCGGCGGCCTGCTCGATGCGGTGGCGATGCAGCCGGTGCTGCACGTGTCGATGCGCTATCCGGCCGCGCGCCTGTGCGCGGCGCCGGTGCTGCCGCTGGCGCGGCATCCGCGCATCGACAGCCGCGTTCTGGTGTTCGACCTGGAAGGCGACATCGAGCCGCTGCTGCGCTATTCGCCGGAACAGATCGCCGACCGCCTGTACACCCCGCAGGCCGATCTGCCCGAAGGTGAACAGCGCATCCCGCTCAAGGAAGTGCACCTGAACAAGGCGCCGGCGCTGGTCGCCTGGGCGCACCTGCGCGAGGCGGATTTCGCCCGGCTGCGACTGGACCCGGCGCACCTCCTGGCCAAGGCCGCGCGCCTGCGCGAGGCCGGCCCGGCGCTGGCGGAGAAGGTGCGGCGCGTGTTCGCCAACGAGCGCGCCGCGGTGCCGGCCGATGTCGACGCCTCGCTGTACGACGGTTTCCTGGCCGATGGCGACAAGCGCGCGATGGCACAGGTCCGCGCCACCCCGCCGGCGCAGCTGGCCGCACTGGAAGGCCAGTTCCGCGATCCGCGCCTGCCCGAACTGCTGTTCCGCTACCGCGCGCGCAACTGGCCGGAAAGCCTGTCCATCGTCGAGCAGGCGCGCTGGGACGACTACCGGCGGCAGCGCCTGCAGCAGGACAGCGGCCTGTCCGAACTGAGCTTCGACGGCTTCTACGCGGAGCTGGCCGGTTTACGCCTGGCTCACCCGCAGGATGCTACCAAGCAAGCCCTGCTCGACCAGTTGGCCGCCTGGGGCCACGACCTGCAACGCAGCCTATGACCAGCTATTTCAGCGACGCCAGCTTCAAGTTCCTGCGTGCCCTGGCGCGGCACAACGACAAGGCCTGGTTCAACGACAACCGGCACAAGTACGAAGAACACGTGCGCCAGCCGTTCCTGCGCCTGATCACCGACCTGCAGCCGGACCTGGCCCAGGTCAGCGAGCACTTCCGCGCCGATCCGCGCGGGGTCGGCGGTTCGCTGTTCCGCATCCATCGCGACGCGCGCTTCTCCCACGACAAGTCGCCATACAAGACCTGGCAGGGCGCGCGCCTGTTCCATGAGCGGCGCAAGCAGGTGCCGGCGCCCTCGTTCTACATCCACCTGCAGCCGGGCGAGAGCTTCGTCGGCGCGGGACTGTGGCATCCGGAGCCGGACACGCAGCGCAAGGTGCGCCAGTTCATCTTCGACAATCCCGGCAGCTGGAAGGCCGCCGCGCATGCGCCGGCGCTGCGCCGCCGCTTCGATTTCGAGGAAAGCGAGATGCTGGTGCGGCCGCCGCGCGGTTTCCCGGCCGACTTCGACTACATCGACGACCTCAAGCACAAGAACTGGGTGTTCTGGCGCCAGCTCGACGACGCGACCATGACCGGCCCGCGGCTGCGTACGCAGATCGCCGCCGACCTGCAGACGCTGGGCCCGTTCGTGGACTATCTGTGCGCGGCGCTGGATCTGGAATTCTAGAGAGGCAACGCTCCCTGCAGGAGCGGCTTCAGCCGCGACAGGCATTACTGGTCACGCGTCGCGGCGTAAGCCGCTCCTTGTATCTGGACCTGGCGCCCTTAAACAGGCGTCATGTCTTCCGACTGATCATCGGAGGAGGTGTGGGAAGTCCAGTCGCTCCTG
>NZ_JACHOG010000015.1:0-31823 GCF_014199735.1 Xanthomonas sp. 3307
ATGGGCGACTACGACACCAACGGCAAGGCGCTCCAGCAAGCGATCTGGCTCGACGACCTGCCGGTGGGGGTGCTGGCGGGGACCGCGCTGAACTATGTGCAGCCCGACCATCTGGGAGCGCCACGGGCGGTGATCGACTCGGTGCGCGACGTTGCCATCTGGGCTTGGGACGTCAAGGGCGAGGCCTTCGGCACTACGCCGCCGAATCAGGACCCGGACAACGACGGCACCGCGTTCGTGTTCAATCTGCGGTTCCCGGGCCAGCGGTATGACAGCGCCACGGGGCTCAACCAGAACTATTTCCGGGACTACGACGCTGGCACCGGGCGGTATGCACAAAGTGATTTGATGGGGTTGCAGGGTTCTATCAATACATACGCCTACGCAAATAGCCAGTCGATAATGTTAATTGATCCGTTTGGGCTACAGTCTTCTGCTGTCGTCAATTCTGGGGCAGCTAATGCTGCTAGAGGAGCTTACAATCCAAATGCGTCTGCCAGGATAGATGGGGACATTCCTATTGGTCGCCTATTTGGAAATGGTTCTAGCGACAAGTCCTCTAGTATAGAAAGGCCGTTCGATGAAAGGCTTCTCTCGGCTATATACAATATGTCGCCCCTCGGCATGGCTAGTAAGCTGGAGGGTGCTGTTAGCAAAAGGCTAAACAACGTTTGTGAAAATGGAGAGGACTATTGCCGAGAAGTTAAAGCGCAGTGTTTGGACACTTGTTCCGAAACGGCTCTGCCTTCCCGCGATGATGGTTTTAAGTTTTTTAGGTGTGTCAACAAGTGCATGGCTGACCATGGCTGCGAGGGTTGGTAATGATATCTGACAAGAATGTTGCGGAGCTGATCTGCAATAAAATCCTGGAAGCTAATGCTTCCTTAGATGAGGTCGTTGCTTTGGCACTGGATGGTGCATCTGAGGAAGAGGCAAAAAGAGTTCGCCAAGTGGTAGGGCGCATTTCTGGAGAGCTACTCTTAAGTTTGTTAAACCCTCTTTACAGAGAGCATCCGTCGATCAAGCCTGATGGTTTTTTTCTGCCGGAAGACTACTCAAGCAGTTGATTCAAATATTTGCCTGGGTTGGATATGAAATTTTTTGTTATCAAGTAGTGCTCGGTGTCTTTGTAGTCGATCAATCTGATGCCGCTGTCGTCTATCTGATAAATCCATGAATCGGGATAGGCTAATAAAATTGGTGAGTGTGTTGCAATAATGAATTGCGAATTGGTTTTTAAGAGTTGATGTAGGCGGCTGATTGCAGCTAGCTGTCTCTGAGGAGACAGCGCTGCTTCTGGCTCATCAAGTAAATAAAGGCCGCTGCCAGTAAAGCGATTCATGAGCAATGCGAGAAATGACTCTCCGTGTGACTGGCCGTGGAGACTCATTCCCCCATAAGAGTTGATAATAGGAGGGCCGCCTGGGCCATCGTCTAATCGTTCTATCTCTGTGGCTACGTTAAAAAAGCTTTCTGCGCGGAAAAAATAGCCGTCTTTAGCTTTTCGAATGCCTCTATGAAGGCGAAGATATTCGTGCAGCACCGAATGGGAAGTGTTGGTTTCAAAGTTGAAATTCTTTGTCCCGCCCTCCGGATTAAACCCCCAAGCAATAGCTATTGCTTCCAGGATCGTTGACTTTCCGCTTCCGTTTTCGCCTACCAGGAATGTAACCTTTGGGTGGAGTTCAAGCTTTCTTAAGTCCCTCAGGAATGGCAGTGAAAATGGATATTCATCGAAATTCTTGACTTGGGAGCGCTTTAGCTCGACTGCTAGCAAATAGTGGTTGGCTTCTAAAGACTTCATGGCTGATTTTTATGCGGGGTCAAAATATGTGTAACGTGGTGGGTCGTCACATCATACACAAAATAATATGGAGCGCGCTATTAATGCTGGTGTTGCTGGCGACTATCGGTTTTGTGTTGGTCAACATGGTCGGCTGCTCGGTTGGCGGAAAGGTTATATATGGAAATATGCAGGCGCTTGATCTGGAGTATGTAAAAATGCGAATGATTTACTTGTCACTAATTGGGGGCAAGGAGTGGCTGTGCGCTTCCGAGAGGGCGAGGATCGCGTTTGTTGGGCTTTGAATAAGTTGAACAAAGAAAAGGAAATTTACTCGTTCCCAGCCAACGGATTGATTCCTAACTGCCGCGCTGTTGATAGGCCGAAGGAGAGTGTGCGTCTGGCAGGGGATTTTGAGAAAGTGGCCTATTCAAATTGCAAGAAGTGAAGGCTATGGAGGGCGAGCTTTTAGGTTCGCGTAGGATTTTTCTGATGCCAAGGTCCGTGTTCAACTGATCACGAGTCCTCATTTCCCATGGTGCGCAGAGCGATCTGATCGGGCTAAAGGGTGGCATAAGCACTTGGGCATACGGAACATCCAACCCCTGTATTCCTATGACTAATTCGGTCTTATCTCCCCGGGGCACCATATTTTCCCACAGTCTGTTTGGCGTGGGTTGAATGATCTCTCTCAGGATGTGAAGCAAATTTTTGATAGAGCGGTAGTGAAGCCGGCCACTAGGCATGGCTACAGCAAAGAGCATGCTGCTTACAATCGCATCGCCAGGAAGGCATGGGATGATTTTTGCCAGAAGGCAGGCGCGGATTTGAAGAACATGTCGAGGGATACTGCGCAAGAATTTTTGGATTACTTAGGGCGTAATCCAGAACTGAGTAGGTTCAACAGTCAGGTTCAATCGGGTGAGCCGTTGACAATGCCGGATGAAGCTGCGCCGCTTCCTGAAATGATGGATATGCCCGCTCCGATGGTTGAGCCTGTGGTGGAGCCAGTAGTTGTCGAACCTCTGATTTTTGTGCCATGAGGCATCTATGAAATTCATTAATTCCCCTGGATATGTTGTTGCGGAAGGTTTGAGAAACGCCTCTCATGAGGTCTATATTGGGGGGCGCTGCACCCTGCCCGGGGCGTTGTCGCCCAATACAGGTGCGCCGCTCACTCAGTTTGCAAGAGTCGTCCAATCGAGCGAAGGATTTGCGGTTCCTGGGTTCGATGAGGCGGAGTTGCACTTCCTTTACAGTTGGAAGTGTGACATTCATAGGGGTGACTTTAGCTATAAATACATCAATGGTTCGATCGAGGTGGTCGAATACACGTCCGGAAGTGACGATTACGAAGATTTCCCCTATCCGAACTACCCCGAGGCCTTTGATGAGGTCTCCGTAGGTATTCGTCGTCTTAGTGAAGAGGAAGTGGCTGTTATTGGAAAGCTGAATGCGCCGGATGTTGATCCGGATTACAAGTTTTCTGGGTCGCTTCCCTCGGAGCTTTCTGTGCCGCAGCATCAGTTTGGCGGGGTTCCTTATCTGCTGGATGCAGGGCGTGCGAGGAAGGTCTGTCCTGCGTGTAAAAAAGAGATGACCATCATTGCCTCTGTCGGAAACAAGAATTACTCAACCGATGAGGGGTTTGTGGGAAATGATTTTGTTCAAATCCTATACTTCTCGTGCTCTTTCTGTAAGGTCATTTCGGCTCTGAATTTTTCCGATTGAATTTTGCTCTTGGAAGGTTGCAAATCAAGGCATGCTCAGTGTGTCCAAGTTCTATGGTTCACCAGAAGAAAGATTGAATGCTTGTCTCGATAATGAGATTAAGTTTTCTTTTCACGACTGGCTGTAGTGAGAAAAGCCATGCTTGAAGATTATCGCCATTTGGTTTATACCCATGCTCGTGATGGGCGATGGTATGTCCGCGTGGATAGGGTTTTTGGCGACAGGGTCGACTTTTACACGGAGATAGAAATTCCGTCCGTGGAGTCTGTAGACCAGTGGGAAATTTTTGATAAGCTCGGCGAAACTCTTGGGAAGACTATTTGTATTGATAGCCCGTCAATAAGGAGAGAGTTGAAGATTGATGGCGATTAAGACTTGCGGCTGGGCGGCCTCGAGCACCTTGCGCGCGAACGCGGATGGCACACCGTCTGACCAACGGTCGTGGCCTACGATGAGGTAGGGAATGTCAAAGAGGTGACCGACCCCGACGGCACGTTCGTCACCTACTGTTACGACGATGCCCATCGCTTGACCGACGTGACCGATGGCGCTGGCAACACCATCCACTACACGCTGGATCCGTCGGGCAACCGAGCCAAGGAAGACATCAAGGACGCGTCGGGCAACCTCACGCATACGCTATCGCGTCTCTACAACCGAATTGGCCAGTTGGCGACGCAGGCCACGGCCGAAGCCGATCCGAGCGACTTCAGCTACGACGCCACCGGCAATCGGCTCAGCGCCCAGGTCAACGGCGCCACCCAGGCCTACACCTATCCAACCAACAACCACCGCCTGGCGAGCGTGGCTGGCGCAGCGCGCAGCTACGATGCCGCGGGCAACACCACGGCTATCGATGGCACGGCCCGCACCTTCGCCTACGACGCGACGGGGCGCATGAGCCAAGCCACGCGCAATGGCACGTTGGCGATGGAGTATCGCTACAACGAGCGGGGCGAGCAGGTGCGCCGGTTCCTCGGCGCCACCAACACCACACCGTCTACGACGAAGCCGGCCATTGTATGGGCGACTACGACACCAACGGCAAGGCGCTCCAGCAAGCGATCTGGCTCGACGACCTGCCGGTGGGGGTGCTGGCGGGGACCGCGCTGAACTATGTGCAGCCCGACCATCTGGGAGCGCCGCGGGCGGTGATCGACTCGGTGCGCGACGTTGCCATCTGGACTTGGGACATCAAGGGCGAGGCCTTCGGCAACACGCAGCCGAATCAAGATCCGGATAACGATGGCACCGCGTTCGTGTTCGGGATGCGTTTCACGGGGCAGCGCTACGACAGCGCCACGGGGCTCAACCAGAACTATTTCCGCGACTACGACGCTGGCGCTGGCCGGTATGGGCAGAGTGATCCAGTAGGCTTGGGAGGCGGGCTCAATACTTATGCCTATTCGGAATCCAGTCCCTTTGCTAATAGTGATCCGTATGGACTAACTATCGTTGTTCCGCCGTGGTGGTCCATATCTTCGCCGAAGCCCGCTTTGACGCCTCGCCCAATAACGGCCCCTATTGATCCGGCTATTCCGGTTCCAGGCACTTCACCCAATGACCCCTTGGGTGAATATTGCCAAAGCCTTGCGAGAAGAATTGAAAACACCAAGAAGGAGATCTATGAAAAGAGATATCTAGATCTTGGTAAGGATCCTAATCCTCTCCCTTGGCGTATAGGGCCAGGAGAGAAGTTGAGAGATACTATTCGAGGACATGAGAAGCTGCTGAATAGAAGGCTAAGGGAGTTGAGGCAGCTTGAGGACGAATATGACCAGAAGTGTCGTATAGTCGCGTGCACTTAGATTCCAATTTGGATGGGTTGAAAGTGGCTAAGAAAACAGAATTTCAGCGGGCTGCGGGCAAGCTCATCTCTGCCATTCAAAAGGAGTGGGGCGAAGAGCTTGGTGAGAAAAATGCTGATTTCTCGGAAGATGTTATGAATGCTGCGCACGACATCCTGCAATGCAGAAGCTCTGAAAAATTGAGAGACATGTTAGGTGGGAAGAACGTTAGACAGCATCTGGGGGATGTTTGGGTGCAGCGGCATCCCAGCGTGAAGCCCGCCATTGCGGAACTAGAACGAGTCGTTGCCGCTGACTTGGGGGCATAACAGGCGTGGGGTTTTCTGACACTGCGATCGTAAGCTCCCCTATCTGGCAGACACCGCATAAGTAGATTCTGGCATCTTTCCCCAGCCAGGAGGTTCCATGCGCACATCCAAATTCACCGAGTCTCGTATCGTTGCCACACTCAAGCAGGGCTGACGCCGGGTTACCGGTCAAAGACATCTGCCGCCAGGTCGGCAGCAGCACGGCGATGTATTACCAGTGGAAGAGCAAGTACGGCGGCTTGGAGGCTTCCGAGCTGCGGCGGTTCAGGAGTTCGAGGCCGAGAACGCCAATCTTAAACGGATGTACGCCGAGCTGGTCCTGGACAACATTGCGATGAAGGGTTTGATCGCAAAAAACTCTAGGGCCGGCGCGCAAGCAAGAGGCCGTGCGGTACATGGTGCAGGTGCACGGGTGGCCGTTGCGTCGGTCCTGTGTTTGTGTCGGACTGTCCAGAGCGACGTGGAACGCGCCGCCGTTGGGCTGGACGGGGCGTGATGCCGAATTGATCGCGGCATCGCCGGCTTCGTCGAGGCCCACCCCAGCCACGGCTTCTGGATGTGTAGCGATCAGCTGCGAAAGACACATGTGGACTGGAACCCCAAGCGGATCTATCGCGTGTACAAAGCCATGAAACTCAACCTGCGTCGCGCCGCCAAGCGGCGCTTGCCCAAGCGAGGACGCGTTGCGCTCTACATCCCGCATTGCCGGACAGGTTCTCGTCGTGGACTTCATGAGCGATGCCCCTGGCCTATGGTCGGTGCGGCAAGGCGCTCCAGCAGGCGATCTGGTTCGACGGCTTGCCAGGGGGCGGGCTGGTGGGCACGACGCTGGACTACGTGCAGCCCGACCAATGGGGACGCCACCATGGATTGTCGCCAAAAAAAGGACGGCTTGCTATGAGGCGGCAAATACCAGTTATCGTCAATGTATGGGGTATGAGTGATGATGGCCAATCGTGGTGAACTGATCGCAGAAAGAGCTCTTCTGTTTTCTGGAGCCTCTGGCTCAGATTTGAAAGAGTTAAAGGTGCAAATTTTTTCTCCAACTTTCGCCGATTTGACAGGTCTAAATGCAAAATTGGATCAAGGTGCTGCTATTTGCGTCGTAAGGTTTTTGGGGTCGCTGAGCCGGATGTGGAGATACATGGCATAGATGGCGTTCATGCGTTGAGTCAGGCCGCTGACGTGGACTCGCTACTGAAGGTGGTTGCCAAGAAGAATGGTTATCAGCTCTTCTGGACTTCTGGCGAGCCCTATTTCGAAGACTGATTAGCTCGCGAAACGGCTTAATATATTGGATGTAAATGTATAAAGCCGACGGAAGGCCTCGCATTCGAGGCCTTTTCTTTGGCTCAATTGAGGTTGCTGCCTTCGAGAAACCGGCCATGGAGTATCGCTACAGCGACCGCGACTAGCAGGTGCGCCGCTTACTCGGCACCACCAACACTTGCACTGCCTGCGATGAAGCCGGCCATTCGTTCGAGCATTTCTGAGCTGCCTACACGGCAGTGAACTCAAAAGCTTGCGTCACCTCGATCATCTCTGCTTTCTGAGCTGCCTGTTTCTCGGCGCACGGCGCTCACCGAAGGCGCTATCGCCATGCCTTTCGTCACTGGTCCGCCGAGCCGCCAAGCGCGCACTGTCGCACTGGCACATCCCGTGCCGCCTTCGTTCACCAGAGGTGCCCCATGACCCCCACCGATCCGCATGCCACCCGCCTGCAGCGCGCCGCGCGCTGGACCCGCAAGGAACTGTTGCCGATGGTGGTGATGCTGTTGCTGCTCACCGCCGCACGGTCGTCCTTTGCCAATCACTACGTGGTGCCCTCCGGCTCGATGCAGCCGACCCTGCAGCCAGGCGATCGTGTTGCCGTGGACATGAGCGCTTACGGTCTGCGCGTGCCGTTCACCGAGTACCGCGTGTTCGAGCGCGGCCGGCCGCAGCGCGGTGACGTGGCAGTGTTCGATTCCCCGCGCGATGGCACGCGCCTGATCAAGCGCGTGGTCGCGGTGGCGGGCGATCGTGTGGACGTGCGCGATGGCCATCTCTCCATCAATGGCCAGCCGCTGCAGGTGGGCGCCGCGGGCGATGCGGAGCGCTTCGGCGCCCGCATCGCGCGGCTCGACCTCGATGCGGGCGGCGGTCCGGACCTGCACGACGTGCGCGTGCCGCCCGGCAAGCTGCTGGTCATGGGTGACCATCGCGGCGACAGTTTCGACGGCCGCTACTTCGGCTTCGTCGATGCGGACAGCGTCTATGGCAAGGCGCTGGCGGTGTTCTACCGTCGCGGTGAGGGCTTTGAGTGGGCGCGGCTGTAGGGCATCGCTCGCAACGACGGGACGTGATCCGTAGGAGCGGCTTCAGCCGCGACGGGCTTTACCGGTAAGGCCTGTCGCGGCTGAAGCCGCTCCTACAAGGGGGCAACCTGGTTCTGCTGGGACATGGCGAGTGCAGGCCTTCAGTCGGCGAGCAGGAGCTGCTGCCGGTGGTGCGCTCAGAACGTCACGCCCGCCAGCGTGCACGCCACCTCCCACAGCCGCGCGGCCACCTGCGGATCGCGTGCCTGCCGGGCGATCCTGGCCGGGGCCGGGTCGCCTTTCAGTTCGAACAGGCCATCCGGCCCGTAGTACGCGCCACCCCGCACCTGTGGCGAGGTCGCGGCGTAGAGCGTGGGGAGTGCCCCGGCCGCGGCGGAATGGCTGATCAACGGGGCCAGCCATTTGGTCGCCGTGCCCACCACGCTGCGGCGCCCGTCTGCGTCCGGGCCATTGGCGACCAGCGCGGTCTGCGCGATGCCGGGATGCGCGGCCACTGCGCACAGGCCCCAGCCGCGCGCGTCGCTGCGCCGCTGCAATTCCAGCGCAAACATCAGCATCGCCAGCTTGGATTGCCCGTAGGCCTTCCACGGCCGGTACGGGCGTTCGCTCTGCAGGTCGTCGAAGTCGATGCGGCCTTGGCGGTGCGCCAGGCTCGACAGGTTCACCACGCGTGCGGCCGGCGCGGCGCGCAGCAGCGGCAGCAACTGTGCGGTCAGCGCGAAATGGCCGATGTAGTTGCTGCCGAACTGCAGCTCCAGGCCGTCGGCGGTGGTCTGCCGCTGCGGCGGCGCCATCACCCCGGCGTTGTTGATCAGCAGGTCCAGCCGCGAGGAGCGCGCCGCGATGCGCTCGGCGAAGGCGGCCACCGAGACCAGCTTCGCCAGGTCCAGCGCTTCCACGCGTACGTCGGCCGCCGGATGCGCGGCCAGGATCGCCTGCCGCGCGGTCTCGCCCTTGGCCGGGTTGCGGGCGGCCAGCACTACGCTGGCGCCCGCGCCGGCCAGCGCCAGCGCAGTTTCGTAGCCCAGTCCGCCGGGGCTGGCGCCGGTCACGATCGCGAGCTTGTCGCGCTGCGACGGCAGGTCGGCCAGGGTCCAGCGGCTCACGGCGCCACCGCCTGCGCCAGCGCACGCCACCAACGCTCTCCAGTGGCCGGCTGCGTCAGGTCGACGCGCTCGCCCATCCGCGGCGTGGCCAGCGCCACGCCGGCGGCGTCGGCCAATGCCGCGAGGCGTTCGAAGGGTTCGTGCCAGGCGTGCATGGCCAGGTCGAAGGTGCCGTTATGGATCGGCAGCAGCGTGCGTCCGCGGATGTCCCGATGCGCCTGCAGGGTCTGTTCCGGCTGCATGTGCACGTGCGGCCACTCCACGTCGTAGGCGCCGTTTTCGATCAGCGCCACATCGAAGGGACCCAGTCGCTCGCCGATCGCCTTGAAGCCATCGGAGTAGCCGCCGTCGCCGCTGAAGAACAGCTTCAGTTCCTGCGTCTCGATCGCCCACGAGCACCACAGCCGGCGCCCGCGGTCGAACATCCCGCGCCCGGAAAAGTGTTGCGCCGGGGTGGCGGTCAGCGTCACGCCGTCCACCGTGGTCGACTGCCACCAATCCAGTTGCCGCACCTTGTCCGCAGCCACGCCCCAGCGCATCAGCAGGTCGCCCACGCCCAGCGGGGTCACGAACGTCCCGACGCGCTCGGCCAGGCGGCGGATGCTGGCGCGGTCCAGGTGGTCGTAGTGATCATGCGAGAGGATCACCCCGGCGATCGGCGGCAACGCGTCCAGCGCGATCGGCGGTGCGTGGAAGCGCCGTGGGCCGGCGAACGGAAACGGCGAGGCGCGTTCGGAAAACACCGGGTCGGTCAGCCAGAAGCGTTCGCGCAGCTTGAGCAGCACGGTGGAGTGACCGAGCCGGTACAGACTGCGGTCGGGCGCCGCCAGCAGTTGCGCGGCGGTCAGCGGCAGCACCGGCAGCGGCTGCGCTGGCACCGCCTCGGGCGACTTGCGGGTCAGCAGATGCCACATGATCCGCAGGGTCCCGGCCAGACCGGGAATGCCGCTGGTGCCCGGGGTGGCGTTGCGGAAGCGGCCATGGCGGTACTGCGGCGAGCCCAGATGCGAGGGCGGGACACGGGACAGCGGGGGAGCGGACGCAGACATTGCAGCAATCCTTGAAAGGTGATCCGGCAAGATAATTACACTACACAGTGTAGTTTCCTTTTCGTGAAAGTAAACCGTCCAGTGTAACATCCGTCCATGGTTTCTCCTTCCACGCCCACCCCGGCACGGCTGACCGAACGCAAGCGCCAGGCGATCGTGGAGGCGGCGATCGCCGAGTTCCGTGGCCATGGCTTCGAGGCCACCAGCATGGACCGCATCGCGGCCAGCGCCGGCGTGTCCAAGCGCACCGTCTACAACCATTTCCCCAGCAAGGAAGCGCTGTTCGACGAGATCCTGGTGCAGCTATGGCAGCGCAGCCTGGACACGGTCGGCGTGCCCTACAACCCGCAGCAGCCGCTGCGCGCGCAACTGCTGCAGTTGCTGCAGCAGAAGCTGCAGATGTTCGACGATCCCGCCTTCGTCGGCCTGTCGCGGATGGCGATCGCCGAAGGCATGCGTGCGCCCGAGCGTGCGCGCGAGTTGACCGCGCGCCTGGGCAGCAAGGAGGAGGGCACCCTGGTCTGGTTGCGCGCGGCCCTGGCCGATGGCCGGCTCAAGCCGTTGCAGCCCGAGTTCGCCGCGCAGCAACTGCATGCGCTGATCAAGGGCTTCGCCTTCTGGCCGCAGCTGACCATGGGCCAGCCGCCGCTCAGTCCCGCGCAACAGGCCGAGGTCGCCGCGTCGGCGACCGACATGTTCCTCGGGCATTACGCGCGGGATCCGGGTTAGCGAGAGTGCGTGGGTGTGCCCGCGCAGCACGGTTCTCTACATTCCGAGCGTGCATAAGGAGCGATGCAATGAGATACACGGAACAGCAGATCATCGGAGACCTCGGCGAACTCGCGGTCGCGCGCGCCTTCATCCGGTACTTCCGCTGGCCGTGCCGGCGCCAGACCGTCGATCTGGGCGTGGATGCCGAAGTCGAGATCACCGACGACGATTTGAACGCCACTGGCAAGATCATCAAAGTCCAGGTCAAGGCCAGCATGAGCCCATTCGTGGATGGGAAGAACACGGTCTATCTCGAGACGCGCCATGTCGATTATTGGAAGGACTTTTCCGTGCCGGTGCTGCTGTGCGCGGTGAGCGTGGCGACCGACGAGGTGCTTTGGAAAGTGATCGCCTCCGATCGCGACTATGCGACGGGCCAGGGCGGCGCCAAGGTCGAATTCGATCGGGTCGCCGACGCCTTGTCGCCGGCGTCTCGCCACGCCATCGAGCGGATCGCGGTCGAAGGCGGCGACATGATCATGCAGATCCTGGGGATCGCCGAAACGTCGATCGTGACGATGCTCGATAACGCCGGCAACCCCAGCCTCTCGCTGGACAATACCGCACAGGTCGAGCGCCATGAGTTGAATAGGAGCATCCTGAGCATGGCCTATGAGCTTCTTCGGCTGACCGGCAGACGCCCACGCGCTGGCGCCAACGCCCGCCTGGCATCGCTGCAGCGCCTATGGAATGCGATTGATCTGGAACTGGACAGGCAAAACAAAGACCAGTTCTATTGAGCGGACAGCGCCACGCAAGCAGCTGCCTCGTGTCGACAGGTGGAAGGACGCAGCACCTGCTCTCGCTGTACGTTGCTGGCTGGCCTTGCGCACCCCGCCAGTGCGCGCGTGTAGGGCATCGTCCAGACCAGGATCAGCCCTCGCACCACACCGCCAGCTCGTGGCCGTCGCGGTCGGCGAAGTGGAAGCGGCGTCCGCCCGGGAACGCGAACACAGGGCGCACGATTCGGCCGCCGGCCGCTTCGATGCGGGCCTGGGTGGCGGCGAGATCGTTGGAGTACAGCACCACCAGGGCACCGCCGGGTTGCGCGGTGCCGTGGAAGAAACCGCCGCTCAGGCGGCCGTCGCGGAACTCGCAGTAGTCCGGGCCGTAGTCCTGGAAGGTCCAGTCGAAGGCCTGGCCGTAGAAGGCCTTGGCCGCATCGATCGAGGCGACGGCGAATTCCAGGTAGTCGATGCGGTGATGCTGTTCGGCGCGGGACATGGGCGGCTCCTGTGGATGGGGCGCCAGTATCCCGCGCCGCGAAGCGCTCGGCTTGGCGAAAACGGCCACCGCGGCGGCGACTGCGTTCGACACGCGTAGCGGGAGGTGTCCCGGGCGCATGACACGCCGCGGCGCCCGCTGTACGTTCTTGGCGAATCCTCCAGGAGTCGCAGCATGGACATGTAAGCGTTGGCGCGGCAGATCTTCGACGCGCAGCCCTTCAGCCGACTGATCGGCGCGAGGCTGAGCGTGCTCGGCGACGCGCAGGCGGAGATCGTGGTCGACATGCGCGACGACCGCGTCAGCAGCACGGATTCGCGCATGGTGGCGTGCTGAGCTATCTCGCCGACAACGCCCTGACTTTCGCTGGCGGCTTGGCACTGGGCGGCGATGCGCTCACCGCCGAGTTCAAGATCAACTATTTGCGGCCGGCGCGCGGCACACGGCTGATCGCGCGTGCGCAGTCGATCGGCAAGGGCAAACGCCAGGCGGTATGCCGCTGCGACATCGTCTCGGTCGAGGAAGGCGGTGAAGGTCTGTGTGCAGTCGCGCAGGGCACCATCGTCACCGCGCGCTGAGCGCTCTGTTCTCGGCTGCGTGCTGCGCGCCGCCTTGGCGCGGCTGAGACGGTCGTGCCACACGCGGCGTTCGCGGTTACGGGCTGGCGCGGTACGCGAGCGGCGACGAACGCGCGGCGCAGTGCGCTCACTTCGGCGGCAACGTGCGCACGAACGCGATCGCCTCGCGTAGCAGGCGCGCGGCGAGCGCGTCGTCGGCAAAGGTCTCCGGCGCGACCCGGACCCAGCCGGCCATCGCTCGGCCGCGCGACAGCATCGGCACGATTCCGGGCAGCGCCAATGCCCACGCGTCGTGACCCTTGCCGAGTCGCACCAGCACGCCATCATCGCGCGCGCCGCACAGCAGATGGCCGTGCAGCAGCCAGGCCCAGCCACCGAACATCGGCTTCTCGGTCAGATCGCGCTGCGCACCGAGCGTGTCGCGCAGCATGTGTTCCAAGCCTGCATCTCTGCCCATGTGCCACCCAGGTCTTCGCACTTGGCGGCACGGTAGCAAACGGCGCAAGACGACAGCCTGCGCTCGATGCAGCGCGGCGCTGGCGCCGGCATGCAGGCAGGCGGTTTTCGCCGTAATCCAAGCGAATGCAGGTGCGCGCGTAGGCGCGGTTCCTGGCCACTTTTTCGTGATCAGCCGCGATGGGTGTTATTGGGAATGCCTGTCGCGGCTGAAGCCGCTCCCACAGGTGCGGCACCAGCCTTGTCGGAGGACTGCACTGTGGGAGGGACTTCAGTCCCGACGACGGAGGGTGTCAGTCGGCGTTCGGCTTCGCTTGTCGCGGCTGCATGACAGGTGACTCCTACAGGGGGCGACAGCGCGCGTTTGTCGCGATCGGCGGCGCATTGCCGTTGCAGACGCTGTCAGCGCGCGTGCCGCTGCACCAGCTCGCGTGGGCTGAGCCCGGTCAGTTGCCGGCTGTCGCGCACCAGGTGCGGCGCATCGCCGTAGCCGGCCTCGAGTGCCGCCGCAGTCAGGCTGGGATGCCGGTGGGCCAGGCCCAGGAAGCGTTGCAGGCGCAGGATGCGCTCGAGGGTCTTGGCGCCGTAGCCGAAGGCGTCGTGGCTGCGCCGCCGCAGCGTGCGTTCGCTGACGCCCAGCATGCGGGGCAGCGCGGCCAGGCGCGGTGGCGTGTCGCCGGCGAGTTGTGCGAACAACCAGGCCATCTCGCGGTCGGCCTGCAGCGGGCGGCTGGCGCACAGTGCGTGCAGGGCCGCCAGCGGGTCGGCGGCCTCTTCCAGGCGCGCCTGCCAGTGACGGCCGCGTCTGCCCCACAGCGCGTCCAGCGGTATGCGCTGGTCGGCGATGGCCTGCAGCGACAGGCCGAGCAGGCTGGGCCCGGCGCCCGCAGCCAGCCGCACCGCCGTCAGCACGCTGCCCGGCGCCACTGTGGCGTCGGTGGCGCAGTGGTCCGGCCCGGCCACGAACAGCGCGCGACCGTCCCAGATCAGATCGACGCAGCCGTCGGGCAGCACCTGCGTCGCGGCGGTCTCGGCTTCGCCCTGGCGGAAACGCCAACTGCAGCGCAGGCGGTCGCGCAACGCCGGTGGTGCGTCGCATTCGGCGTAGCGGGAGGGCAGGGGCATGCGGTGCCGGTAGGGCGACGGGTCCGGCCGCCACGGTAGCAGGCTGGAACCGTCGCCTGGGCGCTGCCGCGCCGTCGCGCCAGCGCCGGCGCAGGCAAATCAGGCAGCGACGGCCGGCGGCGCCAGGTGCGCGACGAACCAGTCGCGCGCGGCGCCGCTGGAGGCGTCGAATTGCGCGACGTACGGCACGAAGTGGCCGCCGCGCAGCATCAGCAGCCGCTTCGGTTCCAGCGCCTGCGCATAGGCCTGCAGTTGGAAGTCGGTGCCGGAGATGTAGTCGCGGTCGGCGACGATCATCAGCAGCGGGGTCGGGCTGATCGCGGCGGCGAAACTCGCCGGCTCGTAGCCGCGGCTCCATTCCGCCGAGCGCAGCGTGGTCCAGTTGTGCCAGTTCGGTGCGATCGCGGCGGCGCCCTCGAAGAACGCGCGCGCGTCGTCGCTGGGAAAGATCGCGTCGGCGGCGCCGACCACGGCCTTGCGCGCGGGCTCGGCGCCGCGCAGCACCGCCAGGCGGTCGGCGGCGAACGCCGCCTGCAGTGCGTCGGCCCGTTCGTAGCTGCCGCGGCGCAGCCCGTTGCGGTAGCCGGCCAGGCCCGGCACCTGCGCGACCACCGCCTTGACCCGCCGGTCGGTGGCGGCCACCTGCATGGCGTGCGCGCCGCTGTAGCTGGTGCCCCACAGGCCGATGCGGGTGGGGTCGATGCCGTCCAGGCTGCCGGCGAAGGTGATCGCGTGACGGCAGTCCTCGATCTGGCGCCACGGATCGATCTCCTGCCGCGGCGTGCCGTCGCTGTCGCCGAAGCCGCGGTGGTCGTACGCCAGCACGGCCAGGCCGGCGGCGGCGAACACCTCGGCGTAGCGATCCAGGTACGCCTCTTTGACCAGCGACCAGCCGTGCGCCATCACCACGATCGGCGCCGGGGTGGCCGCGGCCGGACGATACAGCCAGCCGCGCAGGGTGGTGCCGTCGGCGGCGAAGGCGATGTCGGTGCGGGAGACGGTGTGCATGGGGAACTCCTCGGAGACGGCCGCGCAGCGGCGGCGGGGCGCTCACCATGCGCGCGCACCCGCGCAATCCGGCTTTGCGTAAACTGCAACGATGGACGATTTCCAGCGCTTGTTCGGCCAGTTGCAAGTGTTCCTGGACGTGGTCGAGGCCGGCAGCCTGTCCGCCGCGGCGCGTCATCGCGGTGTGGCCGTGTCCTCGCTCAGCCGCGGGCTGGATGCGCTGGAACAGGCGCTGGGCGCGCAGTTGCTGGTCCGCTCCACCCGCAGCCTGGCCCTCACCGAAGCCGGACGCGTCCTGCAGGGGCGTGCCGCCGAACTGCTCGGTGGCCTCGCCGAGACCCGCGCGGAACTGGCGCAACTGCAGGGGGAAGTCGTGGGCACGTTGCGGCTGAGCTGCCTGCCGTCGTTCGGCCGCACGCAACTGATGCCGTTGCTGGCGGACTTGGTGCGCCGGCACCCGCAATTGCACGTCGATCTGGACCTGGTGGAACGGTTCGACATCCCGCTGCGCCGGCGCCTGGATGCGGTGATCCGGCTCGGTCCGGACCCGGCGCCAGCCGGCGCGCTGCGGCTGGCGCCGTTGCGGCGGGTGGTCTGCGCCAGTCCCGCCTACCTGCATGGCGCCGGGCCGGTCGAGCGCTTGCCGGCACTGGCGACGCACGCGCTGCTCGACAAACGCCACGACGACACGGTCATCAGCTGGCGGCATGTGCTCGGCGCGGACGCGGCGCTGCCGCCGCGGCGATTGCGTTGCGACGACCTGGAAACCCTGCGCCTGGCCGCGCTGGATGGGCTGGGCGTGGCCTGCCTGCCGACCTGGCTGGTCGGGGAGGATCTGCGCCGGCATCGCCTGCGCGCGCTGTTCCACGAGGCGGCGCTGCCGTCTGGGCCGCAACAGTGGTTGTGGCTGGTGCCGAGCCAGTCGCCGCTGCCGGCACGGGTGGCGCGCCTGGCGCAGTTGCTGCGGCAGGCGATCGGGCAACCGCCGCACTGGGATCGCCTGGGCTGACCCGCGTGAGAAGCCCGGAAGCGCGTGCCACTGCGCTCAGCGCTCCGACGGCCCGCTCTCGTCGTAGCCGCGCGGGGTGAACAGGTCCGGCTGGATCAGTTCGATGAAGGCACGTGCCTGCGGCGACAGGTACTTGCCCTTGCGCACCACCACGCCATAGCTGCGCGCCGGGAAGTAATCGCCCAGGGCGCGGGTAGCCAGGCGCGCATGGTCGGCGTCGGTGAGGCAGATCGAACTGACGATGGACACGCCCATGCCCATCGCCACGTATTGCTTGATCACCTCCCAACCGCCGACTTCCAGTGCCACGGTGTAGGGCACGCGCGCCTGCTGGAATACCAGGTCGACCAGGCGGTAGGTGACCTGGCGCCGCGGCGGCAGGATCAGCGGGTAGGGCGACAGATCCTCCAGGGTCAGCTTGGGCTTGCGGGCCAATGCGTGGTCGCGCGGGGCGATCAGCAATTGCTCGAAGCGGTACACCGGGGCGTAGCTGAGGTCGGCCGGCACGTCGAGCATCGAGCCGACCGCCAGGTCCACCGCGTCCTCGCGCAGCAGGTCGGTGCCGTCGGCGCTGATCGCGTTGTGCAGGGTCAGCCGCACCTGCGGATGGCGGGCACGGAAGGCCTCCACGATCTTGGGCAGCAGATAGAGGATGGTGGAGCTGTTGGCGGCGACGTTGAGCTCGCCGGCATCCAGCCCGCGCGCCTTCTCGCGGAAGTCCGCCTCCAGCCGGTCCAGGCTCTCCACCAGCGGCTGCGCCATCTCGTACAGCAACTGGCCCTCGCGGCTGGGCACCAGGCGGCGGCCACTGCGCTCGAACAGCACCACGCCCAGCTCCCGTTCCAGCGCCTGCAACTGCAGGGTCACCGCCGGCTGGCTGACGAACAAGGCTTCTGCCGCCCGTGATACCGCACCCAGCCGCACCGTCTGGCAAAACGCGCGCAGCGGTTTCAACCGGTCGGATTTATAAGGAAATCGAGGGGTTGCAGTGCTGCCCGTGGCCATGACGTGATAGATATAAGTCTTGCTTATATAAAGCATTGACAAAACTGCTTTGTCAAATACATGCGCTAGAAGCACGGTGGAGCCCCGGAAACATCGAGGAATCCCCACATGTCCGCCCCCGCTTTCGCCGCCGCTCCCGACCCATCCACGCGTTCCACGCCGGGCATTGCCCTGACCACGTCGCTGGCCGGCCAGGACGCCTTGCTGCCACCGCCGCTGCTGGCCCTGCTGGTGTCGCTGCACCGGGCGATCGAGCCGGAGCGGCAGGCGCGACTGGCGGCGCGGCGCGAGCGCCAGGCGTTCTTCGACGCCGGCGGCCTGCCGGACTTCCGTGACGACACCCGCGCCATCCGCGACGGCGACTGGCAGGTGGCGCCGCTGCCGGAGGCGCTGCAGGACCGCCGGGTCGAGATCACCGGCCCGACCGATCCGAAGATGGTCATCAACGCGCTGAACTCCGGCGCCAAGGTGTACATGGCCGACTTCGAGGACTCGACCGCGCCGACCTGGCGCAACCTGGTCGCCGGCCAGCGCGCGCTGGCCGAGGCGGTGGCCGGTACCCTGACCTTCACCGCGCCGGCCGCGCGCGACGGCAGCCCGGGCAAGCGCTATGCGCTGCGCCCCTACGAGGAACAGGCGGTGCTGATCGTGCGCCCGCGCGGCTGGCACCTGGACGAGAAGCACGTGCTGGTCGACGGCCAGCCGCTGGCCGGCGGCCTGTTCGACGCGGCGCTGTTCGCCTTCCACAACGGCCGCGCGCTGCAGGCCAAGGACCGCGGCCCGTACCTGTACCTGCCCAAGCTGCAGTCGATGGAGGAAGCGGCGCTGTGGGAGACCGCGCTGGCCCACGTCGAGGACATGCTCGGCCTGCCGCAGGGCCAGATCAAGGTCACCGTGCTGATCGAGACGCTGCCGGCGGTGTTCGAGATGGACGAGATCCTGCACGCGCTGCGCGGCCGCATCGTCGGCCTGAATTGCGGCCGCTGGGACTACATCTTTTCCTACCTGAAGACCTTCCGCCGGCATCCGGACCGGGTGCTGCCCGAACGCGGCCAGGTGACGATGACCCAGCCGTTCCTGAAGGCGTATTCGGAACTGCTGATCCGCACCTGCCACCGCCGCGGCGCGCATGCGATGGGCGGCATGGCCGCGCAGATCCCGATCAGCCACGACGAGGCGGCCAACGAACAGGCGATGGCGCGGGTGCGCGCGGACAAGCTGCGCGAAGTCACCGCCGGCCACGACGGCACCTGGGTGGCGCACCCGGCGCTGATCCCGATCGCCCGGTCGGTGTTCGACGAGCACATGCGCACGCCGAACCAGCACGCGGTGCGCCGCGAGGACGTGCAGGCCGACCGCGACACGCTGATCGCCCCGTCCGCCGGCACCATCACTCGCGCCGGCTTCGAGGGCAACATCGAAGTGTGCGTGCGCTACCTGGCGGCGTGGCTGGACGGCAACGGCTGTGTGCCGATCCACCACCTGATGGAGGACGCCGCCACCGCCGAGATCAGCCGTAGCCAGCTGTGGCAGTGGCTGCACGTGGGCGGCCTGCACCTGGACGACGGCACCGCCATCGACTTCGCCCTGTTCGACGCCTGCCTGCGGCAGCTGCCGGCGCGACTGGGCGAGCGCGCGCTGCTGCCGGGCGGTGCGCGCGTCGATGAGGCCATCGCCTTGCTCGACCGCCTGACCCGCGACGAAGAGCTGGCCGATTTTCTGACCTTGCCGGCCTATCAGTTGATTGATTGAGGTGAAGCCGGGAGTGGGGATTCGGGAATGGGGAATCGTGCAAGCGATGTCCTTGCGTCGGATCCCTTCCATGCCGGCCAAGCCTTAAATCCGACACTCCCACCGTTTCATCGCTGCATCCATTTTCGAGGAGAACGCCAGATGAGCACCACGCTGCAGACCGCCGAACAGATCCAGCGCGACTGGGACACCGATCCGCGCTGGGCCGGGATCACCCGCAACTACACCGCCGCCGACGTGGTGCGCCTGCGCGGCACGGTGCACGTGGAGCATTCCCTGGCCCGGCTCGGCGCCGAGAAGCTGTGGAAGTACCTGCACGAGAAGGACTTCGTCAACGCGCTGGGCGCGCTGACCGGCAACCAGGCGATGCAGCAGGTCAAGGCCGGGCTCAACGCCATCTACCTGTCCGGCTGGCAGGTCGCCGCCGACGCCAACCTGGCTGGGCAGATGTATCCCGACCAGTCGCTGTACCCGGCCGACTCGGTGCCGGCGGTGGTCAAGCGCATCAACAACACCCTGCTGCGCGCCGACCAGTTGCACCATGCCGAAGGCAAGGACGAGATCGACTTCCTGCAGCCGATCGTGGCCGACGCCGAGGCCGGCTTCGGCGGCGTGCTCAACGCCTTCGAGCTGATGAAGGCGATGATCGAGGCCGGTGCGGCCGGCGTGCACTTCGAGGACCAGCTGGCCTCGGTGAAGAAGTGCGGGCACATGGGCGGCAAGGTGCTGGTGCCGACCCGCGAGGCGATCGAGAAGTTGAACGCCGCGCGCCTGGCCGCCGACGTCATGGGCGTGCCGACCCTGCTGGTGGCGCGCACCGATGCCGAGGCCGCCGACCTGGTGACCAGCGACATCGATCCCAACGATCGTCCGTTCACCACCGGCGAGCGCACCGTCGAAGGCTTCTTCCGCACCAACAAGGGCCTGGACCAGGCGATCAGCCGCGGCCTGGCCTATGCGCCCTACGCCGACCTGATCTGGTGCGAGACCGGCAAGCCGGACCTGGAGTTCGCGCGCAAGTTCGCTGAGGCCATCCACGCCAAGTTCCCCGGCAAGCTGCTGGCCTACAACTGCTCGCCCAGCTTCAACTGGAAGAAGAACCTGGACGACGCCACCATCGCCAAGTTCCAGCGCGAGATCGCCAGTTACGGCTACAAGTTCCAGTTCATCACCCTGGCCGGCTTCCATGCGCTGAATTACTCGATGTTCAACCTGGCGCACGGCTATGCGCGCCGGCAGATGAGCGCCTTCGTCGAGTTGCAGGAGGCCGAGTTCGCCGCCGCCGACCGCGGCTTCACCGCGGTCAAGCACCAGCGCGAGGTCGGCACCGGCTACTTCGACGCGGTGACCCAGGCGATCCAGCAGGGCCAGTCCTCGACCACCGCGTTGACCGGGTCGACCGAGGAAGAGCAGTTCCACGGCGAGAAAGCGGCCTGACCTGCAGCCAGACGCTCACGACTCGCCCCTCCCTGGCAGGAGGTGGGAAGCCCGGGTTCGCCCGGGCTTTTTTTTTGCGGCGCGCTGGCGCCGGCGGCGAAGCTGTCTACCGTGTGCGACAGCTGGCCGCGGCGTCTCTTTGGCGACGAGATTGGCTGTGAAACGTATCGTGAGCATCACGTGTAGGTGCTATGCTCCCCAGCCAGGGGCCAGCGACGTCACATGAGGGGGCCGGATGAGCTGCGACAGCGCCGCATCCACCGCACGCGGCACAATTTCCAACGCTGCGGTCGCTCCGAAGCCGAACGAGCTGGCGGTGCTGACGGCCGCGGAATTGCGCCTGTTTTCCGAGTTCGGGCGCGCCCGCACGGTGCGCGCCGGCGATGTGCTGTTCCGCCGCGGCGACGGCGGCAGCGCCATGTTCGTGATCACCAGCGGCGTGATCGATCTGGATTTCGGCGAGGACCTGGTGGTCAAGCACCTGGGCCACGGCGAGTTCTTCGGCGAGCTGGGTCTGTTGATCGGCAACCACATGCGTAGCGCCGACGCGCTCGCCGCCAGCGATGGCGCCCTGGTGGAACTGGACCACGACGACTTCCAGCGCCTGGTCGACCGCGACCCGGGCGTGGTCGCCTACTTCCTGCGCCGTACCATCATGCGCGTGGTGATGAACGAGCAGACCCTGATCCGCCAGCTGCGCCGACGCAACCGCGATCTGGAGGCGGCGCTGGACAACCTCTACGCCACCACCCACCAGCTCACCCAGACCGAAGAGCTGGTGCGCACCGACGAACTCACCGGCCTGCACAACCGCCGTGGGCTGATCCTGCGCCTGCAGGAGTGCCGCCGCGACGGCCGTTCGCCCGGTCCGGGCCTGCTGCTGATCGACTGCGACCGCTTCAAGCACATCAACGACGCCCACGGCCACCTGGTCGGCGACCGCGTGCTGCAGAACGTCGCCAACATCCTGCGCTCGGTCGCCGGGCCGGACGACATCGCCTGCCGCCTGGGCGGCGACGAGTTCTGCCTGCTGGTTGCCGCCGGCACGGTCGAGGATCTGCGCCGCATCGGCGAATTCGTGCTCGCCACCGTGCAGAACCTGCTGGGCGTGCCGCACCCGGCGCCGCACATCTGCCCGGTCAGCATCGGCATCAGCCGGGTCGACCCGCATTCGGACTGGAACGACTGGTACGCCAACGCCGATGCGGCGCTGTACGAAGCCAAGCGTCAGGGCGGCAATCGCCTGTACTGGCACGACCTCGCCTCCGCCAACTGCTGAGCCACCGCGCCCCCGCCGAGCCGCCGCCATGACCGACGTCCCCGCACCGCCACCCGAGGTCCCGCAACTCCGCACCCTGCTGCTGACCGACCTGTGCGACTCGGTGGCGCTGGTGGAAAAACTCGGCGACGCCAAGGCGGCCGAACTGTTCAAGCAGCACGACTCGCTGGTGCTGGAGTTGCAGCAACGTTGGCGTGGCCGCCTGATCGACCGCTCCGACGGCCTGCTGCTGCTGTTCGAACGGCCCATCGACGGCCTCGGCTTCGCCCTGGACTACAGCCGCGGCCTGCACGCCCTGGGCGCGGCGCGCGCGCTGGAGCTGAAGGTGCGCGCTGGCCTGCACGTCGGCGAGGTGCTGACCTGGCGCAACAGCGACGCCGCGGTGCAGGTGGGCGCCAAGCCGCTGGAAGTGGAAGGCCTGGCCAAGCCGACCGCGGCGCGGCTGATGACCCTGGCCCGGCCCGGACAGATCCTGCTCTCGGCGGTGGCCGAGTCGCTGACCCACCGCGCCGCGCGCGAACTGGGCGAGCGCGGCGAGCGCCTGCTGTGGAAATCGCACGGCCGCTGGCGCTTCAAGGGCATGCCCACCGCGCAGGAGATCTACGAAGTCGGCGAGATCGGCCACACCCCCCTGCGCGCGCCCAAGCCCACGCCCAAGGCCTGGCGCGACATCCCGCTGTGGCGCCGGCCGGCGGCGCTGGCGGCGGAAGCGGCGCTGATCGCCGCGTTCGCGCTCGGCGCCTGGTTCGTCACCCGCCCGCAGCCGGCCATCGCCTTCGCCGAGCGCGATTGGGTGGTGGTGGGGGATCTGCGCAATCTCACCGGCGATGTCGCCCTGGACGACTCGCTGCAGCAGGCCTTCCGTATCAGCCTGGAACAGTCGCGCTATGTCAACGTGCTCAGCGATTTGAAAGTGCGCGATACGCTGACGCGGATGCGCCGCGACCCAGAGCACACGCCGTTGGATCGCGCCATAGCTTCGGAGATCGCGCAGCGCGACGGTGCGCGCGCCGTGCTGCTGGCCACCGTCTCGGAGGTCGGGGGACGGGTGCGGGTGAGTGCGGAAGTGGTCGATCCGCGGACGCAGGCGACCGTCTATGCCGAGTCCCACGACGGCCGCGGAGCCGGCTCGGTGCTAGCCTCGATCGATTCGGTGACCGCATCGCTGCGCGAGCAATTGGGCGAAGGCGAAGAGATCATCAGAAAGAATTCGCCGCCGCTGCCGAGCGTCACCACCAGCAGCCTCGATGCTCTGAAGGCTTACGCCATCGCGGTGAAGTACTTCACCCGGCGCGACTTCCGGACCGCCGATCAGTACTTCGCCAAGGCGGCGGAGATCGACAAGGATTTCGCGCTCGCCTACATGGGGTCGATGCGGGTCGAGATCTCCACCGCCAACAATCGCGCGGCGCTGCAGTATCTGGCCAAGGCCATGGCCTTGCGCGACCACCTTTCCGAACGCGATGCGCTGTACTTGGATGCATGGGCGAGCGAACTCGGCCCGCACCCGTGGCGGCAGGCCAAGCAGAAGTGGAAGATGCTGTCGGAACTGTATCCGGACTACTACGCCGGCGCGGCGCAGTTCGCCTGGGACGAGTTCACCGAAGGCAATTACGCTTCCGCCGCGCATAGCGTGCAGAAGTTCGCGGTGCCGCAGAATCCACTGCGCGACGTGGCGGTGGAACTGCAGGGCCGCATCTACCTGGCGCAGGGCCGGTATGGCGACGCGCTGAACGCCTTCAAGCAGGCCGAGGAACTTGGTGGCTATCCGGCGACCCGGCGCCATGCTGCGGCGTTCGCGGCGATGAAAGACTATCCGGCGGCTGGCAGGATCATGGCGGCGCTGGCGGCGTCGGGAACGGCGCTGACCGACTACTTCGAACAGATCTCCATTCCGCTGGACCAGGGACGTTTGCACGATGCCGCCGCTGCCGCGCAGGCGGCCGTGGCGGCGTCGGCGGATGCCGAGCCAGTGATCCGTTATCCGCTGCAGATCGCGCAGCAGGCGGTCGCCTTCGTTACCGATCCGCGCACGGTGGACAGGGCGTTGTTGGCGCGAATCGCCGGCGAAGCGTTGGAGCGCGCGGTCCACGGTGACGCCGGCGATCGCGACGACCTGATCATCGTCGCGATGTCGGCGATCCGCTTGGCGCAGCGCAGCGGCGACCGAACGCTGTACGACCTGCACGCTGCGCAGCTCGCGTCCCTGGTCGCGGAGTCGGGCTTTCCGCCCATGACCAAGCTGCTGTCCTTGCTGCAGGCGCAACAGCTCGTCGACAGCGGAAATCCCACGCGTGCGGTCGCTCTGTTACGCGAACAGATCGATGGCCGGGAGCCGTACCAGCTCCATGTCAGCCTGCGTGACGCCTTGCTCGCGGCCGGCGAGAAGAAACAGGCCATCGCCGAAAACGACTGGCTGGTCGCGCGTCGCGGCCTGGCGTACATCGAGCCGACCGGCGGACTGGTGCTGCAATCGATGAATGTCGCCGACGCGAACCTGGCGGTGCTGAGTACCACGGAAATCCTGGCCAGCCTTGGCGAGGCCGACCAGGCACGGCAGAAGGCGGAAACCTTCCGACGCGCCTGGGCCGGGCAAGCGCTACCGAACTATCTGGCGGTCAGGCTGGCGACGACGGAACCCGCCTCGAAACAGTGAACGACCGTGTGCGTACCCTCGGCGGTGAGGTAGGCCAGCAGCAATTCCAGGGCTTCCTGGATTTCTTCCTTGCTCGCCAGGTCCGACGTGCACAGGCAGGTCGGCTCCTCCAGCGCGGCAGCGGCGCGTTGCTCGGAAAGGCCGAGGCTACGCAGCGCCGCGCCCGGATCCTGCGCGAACAGCGCGCGGAAGTCGTCGTCGGTGGACAGAAGCGTGAGCAATTGCTGGGCGGTGGCGAGATCGAAGGGCGGATGCCCCTGCGGCTGATCGGTCATGATGTGGTCCCCTGTTGCGATAGCGGTGGACATGCGATGCACGCATGGTGGAGGTGCGGTTACCACGGGTGCTCGCAGGAGCGACCGGGGCCGCGACGGTATCCTAGCAGTCCGGCATCTCTCCAACGTGGCAAATCGATGCAGCGCTTCCACACCGCGGAAACGAGGGATTCATGCGCCTGAGGCGTTGCGCCGTACTGTTCGTCGAGGCGCGGGAAAGTGTGGCGTTCGACCTGGCGAGCCTGCTCCGTGGTGGTGCCGGACTGCACCGCCGGCGCGCGTGGGTCGCGCTGGCGCCGCACCTGGACAGTGAGCTCGAACTGGACCTAGCCGACCTGCCGTTGCTCGGCCAGGTCAGTCCCACGGAATGGGTCGAGCGTGCGCAACTGGCCGACCATGCGGACGACGCGATCGAGCGGGCCCTCGAACGCGGCCTGCTGATCGGCGACGACCCACGTTCTGCGGCGTTTCGCGAACGCGACGAGGCATTGCGGTCCGCGCATTGGTGGCCGGCTGCCGCCGTCGCGCACTGGGCGAGCCGTTGGCAGGGCATCGATGGGGTGACCGCGATGGAGCGCAACGGCATGGTGTCCGCCCCCGACCTGCGCCGCAAGCTGGGGGCGCCACCGCCCGAAGTGCAGGAGGTCGATTCCGGTCTCGCCAGGATTCCGCTGCCGCGGCTGGACGACGGCGCGTTCGAGGCCATGCTTGCGCGTCGCGTCACCTGCCGCAACTACGACGCTGCCCGCACGCTGCCGCATGCGCTGTTCCTGCGCATGTTGCAGCGCGTGCTGATGGCGCGGGCGACGCTGCGTGTCCAGGACGATACGGTATTCCTGAAGAAGAACGTGCCGTCCGCTGGCGGGTTGCATCCCACCGAAGCCTATCTGCTGGTGCGCCGGGTGGAAGGGATCGAGCCGGGGCTGTACCACTACCACCCGGTGGAGCATGCGTTGTCACCGTTGTCGTGCCCGGGGCCGGACATCGACGCATTCGCGCGTCTGGCGCTGGCCGGACAGCACTGGTTCGCCGATGCCCACGTGCTGGTGCTGCTGGCGCCGCGATTCAACCGGACGTTCTGGAAGTATCGCCAGCACGCCAAGGCTTATCGCGCACTGACCCTGGACGTCGGCCACATTTCGCAGGCGCTGTACTTTTCGGCGACCGATCTGGGGTTGGGCGCGTTCGTCACCTCTGCCATCAACGACGTCGATCTCGGCAAGGCACTGGGCCTGGATCCGATGCGCCAGAGCGTCATGGCGATCTGCGGCTTCGGTTGGCGGTCCGAGCACGCAGCCACGACCGAGTTCGATCCGGCGTGCGACGTCTGGGCGGCGGGGTCCGCTTCGCGGCAGGTGTGACCATGTTGGACGACGAGGTCAATCGACGGCGGTAGGCTTCAGCCAATACTCCAGCAATGGCCCATCCGCCCCGAGCAGCGGGTCACTCTGCGGAAATGGCACCTGCGCGATCCGCTGCAGCATGGCCGCCGTGGGCGGCTCCCGGCAGATGTCCCAGTCCTGGCCGGCCGGATAGGCGCCGACGACCATGAAGTCGGCGCTGGCGGACAGCCGGCAGTGGCCGGTGCCGGCCGGCAGCAACAGGGCATCGCCAGCTGCGAGCGCGACCTCGATGCCGCCGGGGCCGCCGAGCAGCACGCGGGCGCTGCCGCGGGCGACGCCGAGCACTTCGTGCGCGGTGGAGTGGTAGTGGTGGTAATCGTAGATGCCGTCGCGCCATTGCGGCGGCCAGCCGTGCGCGCCGAAGCGGCGTTCGAAGCCGTCGGCGTCGATGGCGCCGACGCAGTGCCGATAGTGCAGCACCGGCAGGAACGGGTGGTTGGGCACCCAGTCGTGCGGCGGCAGTTGCCAGTGGTCCAGCGGCATCGCGGTTCTCCTGCACGGTCGTCGGCAGGCCGATGCTAATCGGTCGATGTCGTCGCCATGTCGCTACAGGAACGCAAGCGCGGTGGCGGTCGCGCGGCGTGCCTGCTGCCCACGCGATGTGCCGTATCGTGCTGTGCCCGGATTGCCTCAATGCAGGGGCACACTCTCCACGTCGCCGTGCTGATGCGTACCCAGCCGCCCGACCATTGCCGCACTGCTCGGGTTCAGTCCGACCACATGGACCTGCGCGCCGTGGCGGCGGAACTTCAGTACGACCTGGTCCAGTGCGCCGATGGCGCTGATGTCCCAGACGTGCGCCTGGCTCAGATCCAGGGTGACCCGCGCCGGCGCATGGGCGAAGTCGAAGGCGCCGGCGAAGCTGCCGGCCGAGGCGAAGAACAGCTGGCCGCGGATGCGGTAGGTGTGGCCGCCATCGGCGTCCTGGCTTCTGGCGATATCGAGCATGCGCCCGACCTTGCGCGCGAAGAACAGCGCCGACAGCAACACCCCGGTGAGCACGCCGCGCGCCAGGTCGTGGGTGGCCACGGTCACCACGACGGTGCCGAGCATCACCACGCTGGAGCTGGCCGGGTGGGTACGCAGCTGCACCAGCGAGCGCCAGCTGAACGTGCCCACCGAGACCATGATCATCACCGCCACCAACGCGGCCATCGGGATCTGCCGTACCCAGGCGCCGGCGAACACCACCAGCAGCAACAGCACGCTGCCGGCGACCAGCGCCGACAGGCGGCCGCGCCCGCCGGACTTCACGTTGATCACCGACTGCCCGATCATCGCGCAGCCGGCCATGCCGCCGAACAGGCCGCTGACGATGTTGGCCAGGCCCTGGCCCACGCATTCGCGGTTCTTGTCGCTAGGCGTGTCGGTCATGTCGTCGACGATCTGCGCGGTCATCATCGACTCGAGCAGGCCGACCACCGCCATCGTCGCCGCGACCGGGAACACGATCCGCAGCGTCTCCAGCGTCCACGGCACGGTCGGCAACAGCAGGCTGGGCAGGCGATCGGGCAGTTGCCCCTTGTCGCCGACGGTGGGCACGTGGATGCCGAAGTACAGCGCCAGTCCGGTCAACAGCACGATGGCCACCAATGGCGGCGGTACGGCCAGCCCGCGCGTCCAGCGGTGCCCGAGCAGCAGCGCCGTCGCACCGCCCACGGCGACCGGCAGCAGCGTCCACGGCGCCATGCTGCCTGCGGTCAATGCCGCGCCCAGCACCAGCAGCCACAGGCCGATGCCGGGGAAGCTGCGTCGCGACAGCCAGGGCAGGCCGTAAATCAGCAACAGCCCCAGCGCCACCAGTGGGTACACCGGCACGGGCACGCCGATCAGTTCGGGCAGTTGCGCCATGAAGATCAGGATCGCCAGCGCGTTGACGAAGCCGGTGATCACCGAGCGCGAGACGAAGCGCATCAGCGCGCCGAGCTTGAACAGTCCGGCCAGGATCTGCAGCACGCCGGTCAGCAGCGTGGCCGCCAGCAGGTAGGGCAGGCCGTGCTGTTTGACCAGACCGATCATCAGCAGCGCCATCGCGCCGGTGGCAGCGGAGATCATGCCGGGGCGTCCACCGGCGAAGGCGATGGTGACGCAGATGCAGAAGGCGGCGTACAGGCCGATCTTGGGGTCGACCCCGGCGATGATCGAGAACGCGATCGCCTCGGGAATCAGCGCCAATGCGACGACCAGGCCGGCGAGGACGTCGCCACGGAGATTGCCGCACCAGGATTGGCGCAGGGAAGAGGAAAGCTTCAAGGTAGACACTCCCGACACCGCCCTGTCGCAGGGCAGCGCTCGCTGTATGCAATGGAAAACCAGCAACCTGCGGCCAGCCGTCGAGGCGGGCCGATGCGAGCGGCGGGGTTCAGGGTGGCGTCATGGGAAGCGCGTGGTGAGGGATCGGCGCGAGCAGAGGCGCGTCGCCAGTATACGCGACGGCTGTCGCCGCGCCCGCTGTGACCGCATCCACGCTGCCGCCATCGTGCGACTCACGTTGCGCTCACTTTCGCCGCGCAGAATGTGGCAATCGCAACGCCGCATCGTGGAGTCGGCCATGCAGGATCTACGCATCGATCATGTCGATGGCGCCTTGTCCGCCCTGGACCAGGCCGACCCGCAGTACAGGGCGGCGCTATGGCAGTGGGCGTGCCTGGAAATGCTGCACGAGACGCTCAGCGCCATGCATCAGCTCTCGCACCGCGCCGGCGTGGCCGAACTGGTCGCCGATGCCTGGCTGGCACCGGTCGATGTCATCGCGCCGGAGCAACCGTTCCTAGAGCGCGCCGCACTGGCCGATCCCCGCGTGCCGGCGTTCGCACTGGCGTTGGATGCGGCGTCGTCGCGGCAGTCGCGCGCCGAGCTGTGGCGCAGCGGCTACGCCAGTGCGGTGCAGGCCACCTTGCAGGGCATGCAGGCATTGGCCGGCAAGCACCGGATCGACGCGCGGTTGCCGCAGCACGCCGCAGTTGCCTGAGCGCTGGGCGGAGCACGCCATTCGTGCTGCTGCGCCTTCGGGCGGCCGTGATAACGCGGCACGCGTTCTGCTCGTACTGAGTCGTCTTCGTCGCTAGCCTCGGGCGTGCGCGCCGGGGCGCAGCACCGCCTCGACATTGCGCTTCGCTGGTCGCGCGATGACACGCGCACCACATCGCGTTCACCCCCATGCGACGGCCTGCGCGACAGCCTGGGTCCATGCGCCACGACGACCGCCATCCTGCGGCTCCTCCTTCCGCGCCCTCGCCGCCACCGCGGCGCGTGCGCGACGCCAGCGGCACGTCCGAAGCCGCGGCCTGGTGGCGGCAGCTGCGTGGCAGCCGCTGGCTGGGCGCAGTCGTGGTGCTGCTGTTGCTGGCGCTGGTCGTCGTGCTCCTGTTGCGCTGGGGCGGCGCGTGACCGAGGCAGTGCGTCTTCCCGATCCGCACGGAGCATCCCATATGGCCCGATCCGCTCCCCATGCCCAGGTCCGCGCCTGCCATCTGCGCGAGGCCGCGTCCGCTGGCCATGAGGCGGCCACGCATGCCTGGGTGGTCGCCGAAGTGGCGCGCCTGATGCATCTGCCGTTGCACGAGGAAGGCTGTGCTGCCGGAGCCTGTGCGTTCTGCGTGCCGGACGAAACCCTCACCACCGCGCAGGCCGAACAGTTCGGCGTGCATGCCGCAGCCGATCTGCTTGGCGGCGTGGTGCCGCATGCCTTCGTCGCGACCAAGGCGATCAGCCATCCGCTGATCGATGCCGATGCGCAGGCGCCGGATGGCTGGCAACCGGACCTGGGCGTGGCGCTGGCGTCGGCCACGCTGCCGGGCTACACCGCCTTCAGCGCAGCGGACGCCCGGCGCGCGTATGCGCGCCTGTGCGAGGGCGGCCAGGTGCGGCTGAAGCTGCCACATGGGGTCGGTGGACTGGGGCAGGTGTTGCTTGGCGATGCGCAGGCGCTGGATGCCGCGCTGGCGGCACTGCCCGCACAGGAGCTGCACCGGCATGGCGTGGTGCTGGAACGGCATCTGCACCAGCCGACCACCTTCAGCGTCGGCGAAACCCACTGCGCCGGCGTGACCATCGCCTACTGCGGCACGCAATCGCTCACCCGTGACAGCAGCGGCCGCGAGGCGTACGGCGGCTCGGAACTGCACGTGATCCGCGGCACCCTCGACACGCTGCTGGAGCAGCCATTGCCGCCGCGCCAGCGCACCGCGGTGATGAAAGCGCGCGATTACGATCGACTGGTGGCCGCGGCCTATCCCGGCTTCTATGCCTCGCGGCGCAACTACGACGTGATCGAGGGCCTGGTGCCCGACGGCAGCGTCGCCTGCGGCGTGCTTGAGCAGTCCTGGCGTGTCGGCGGCGCCACCCCGGCGGAACTGGCTGCGGTCGCCGCGTTCCAGCAGTCGCCGACGCTGCAGCGCGTGGTCGCCGCCACTGTCGAACGCTACGGCGCGCATCCGCCGCCGCCGGCCGGGGCGCAGGTCTACTACGTCGGCGAGGAGCCGCGCACCGGCCTGCTGACCAAGTACCGCTACATGCGCAGCGCGGCCTGATCCATGGAAGCCGAACTTTCCAGCATCGACATCGCAGTGGATGGCGCATCCCTCAGCGGCACCCTGCTGACGCCGACCAGCCGCCTGCCCGGCGTGCTGTTCGTGCATGGCTGGGGTGGCAATCAGCACCACAACCTGGTGCGCGCGCGCGAGGCGGCGGGCCTGGGCTGCGTCTGCCTGACCTTCGACCTGCGTGGCCACGAAGGCCTGGCGGCGATGCGCGAGACGGTGACGCGCGCGCAGAACCTGGACGACATCAAGGCGGCCTACGATCGTCTGGCGGCGTCGCCGCAGGTGGATCCGGAGGCGATCGCAGTGGTGGGGCTGAGCTACGGCGGCTATCTGGCCGCGTTGCTGACCCTGGAGCGCCCGGTGGAGTGGCTGGCGCTGCGCTCGCCGGCGCTGTACAAGGACGCGCACTGGGATGGCCCGAAAGTCGCGCTGAACCGCGATCCGGACCTGATGCCGTACCGGCACCGCGTGGTGGCGCCGGCGGACAACCGCGCCCTGGCGGCATGCCAACGCTATCGCGGCGATGTGCTGCTGGTGGAGGCCGAGCGCGACGTGATCGTGCCCGGGCAGGTGCTGAGGAACTACGCCGCCGCGTTCTCCAACGCACGCACTCTGACCACGCGCACGATCGCCGGCGCCGATCACGCGCTGACCGAGAAGGCGCACCAGGCCGCCTACACGCGCTATTTGATCGACTGGTTGACCGACATGGTGATCGGACGTCGCGTGGCGCTGGCCAGCAGCGTGGTCGAACAGCGCAAGCAGCGGCTCAAGCGCAGCGAGGGCGAGGCAGCGACGGCGGCGGGCCAGGGGTCGAACGCGTTCCACGGTCGCCTCGAAGCGAAGGAGCGCAGCGCCCCGCCGCCTACTTCCACCTCGCCGCCCACTTCGTCGCGTTGAGCCGTATGCAGCGTGGGAGGCGTGTGACCGCTGCACGCGGCGCAGGCCGCGAATGTGCCGTGTGCGCGATGGTGTGCTAGCCGGTTGTCGCTGCTGCGCCGGCAGGCGGCGGCCTGGGCGCTTTCAATAATTCCCGAAGACTCGTAGGAGCGGCTTCAGCCGCGACAGCAGTTCCCAGTAACGCCAGTCGCGGCTGAAGCCGTTCCTTGTATCTGGACCTGGCGCCCTTAAACAGGCGTCATGTCTTCCGACTGATCATCGGAGGAGGTGGGGGAAGTCCAGTCGCTCCTGAAGCTTA
>NZ_JACHOG010000016.1:0-16451 GCF_014199735.1 Xanthomonas sp. 3307
ATGGACGAAGGCCTGCGCTTCGCGATCCGCGAAGGTGGCCGTACCGTCGGCGCCGGCGTGGTGGCCAAGATCATCAAGTAATGCCCTCCGGCGGCCAAGGCCGCCGGGCTCGACGGCAGGACGGCGGCTGTAGCCGCCGGAATCCGACGAGGTGCAGGCGGCTCCGGTCGCCGGGTTCAGCGAAGGGCGGGCCGGAACCTTCGGTCCGCCTTCGCCGTCTCAGGGAAGTGCAGTCGTTCTTACTACACGCCAGTAGCTCAATTGGCAGAGCAGCGGTCTCCAAAACCGCAGGTTGGGGGTTCGAGTCCCTCCTGGCGTGCCAATCTGCCGCTCCCTATCCAGTGACCTCGGTCGCATAGCAGCAAGAGTCGGATGAACAGCAAGATCGAGCATTCCAAAGGCCCCGCCGCGTCTTCTGGCGGCGATATCGTCAAGTACGTCATCGCAGCGCTGCTGGTGATCGCGGGCCTGTTCGTCTGGTTCTGGTTCGGTGAGCCGAGCCGTGCGGCACAACTGGGGAGCTGGTCCGGTCCGCTGCGCGCACTGGCGGTGATCGCGGGTCTGGCTGCGGGCGCGGCGGTATTCCTGATGACCGCCAAGGGTCGCGAAGGCCGCGAGTTCCTGTCCGAGTCCCGTTTCGAACTGCGCAAAGTGGTGTGGCCGACCCGTCAGGAAGCCATTCGCACCACCTGGGTGGTGATCGTGGTGGTGATCATTCTGAGTCTGCTGCTGGGCGGGTTCGATTTCCTGATCCAGAAGCTGATGCAGTGGTTCGTGAGCCGTTGAGGAGAGTGCAGCAGTGAAGCGTTGGTATGTCGTTCACGCCTATTCAGGCTTCGAGAAGTCCGTGGCCCAAGCGCTGCGCGACCGTATTGTGCGTGACGAGATGCAGGAGCGCTTCGGCGACGTGCTGGTCCCCACCGAGGAAGTGATCGAGATGCGCTCCGGCCAGAAGCGCCGTTCCGAGCGCAAGTTCTTCCCGGGCTACGTGCTGGTGCAGATCGAGACCCACGAAGAGGGCGGCATTCCGCGCATCGACAACGAAAGCTGGCACCTGGTCAAGGAAACGCCGAAGGTGATGGGCTTCATCGGCGGCACCGCCGACCGTCCGTTGCCTATCCGCGACGAAGAGGCCGATGCGATCCTGCAGCGCGTTCAGGATGGCGTGGAGAAGCCGCGTCCGAAGGTGCTGTTCGAGCCGGGCCAGATGGTCCGGGTCACCGACGGTCCGTTCAACGACTTCAACGGCGTGGTCGAGGAAGTCAACTACGAGAAGAGCCGCCTGCGTGTTGCGGTGCTGATCTTCGGCCGTTCCACCCCGGTGGAACTGGAATTCGGCCAGGTCGAGAAGGCCTGAGTCCGCCCCGGCGCGGCTGCGCCGGGCGCCAAAATCTCTGCTATACTGCGCGGCTCCCTGTCCAGGCAAGCCGCCGGGCAGAACGGAAGCCGCCGCGAGGCGGCTTTCTGCGCACTTCAAAAACGTGATGGCGGGACACGTGATTTTCCCGTCGCGATGGGGAGCCTGCGGTTTAGGCGCTAGCACCCGGAGACACTAAAATGGCAAAGAAAGTCGTCGGTTACATCAAGCTGCAGGTGAAGGCCGGTCAGGCCAACCCCTCGCCGCCGGTCGGTCCTGCGCTGGGTCAGCGCGGCCTGAACATCATGGAGTTCTGCAAAGCGTTCAATGCCGCCACGCAGAAGCTGGAGCCGGGCCTGCCGACTCCGGTCATCATCACGGCCTACTCGGACCGTACCTTCACCTTCGTCACCAAGAGCACCCCGGCCAGCGTGCTGCTGAAGAAGGCCGCGGGCGTCAGCTCCGGCTCCAAGCGCCCGAACACCGAGAAGGTGGGCAAGGTGACCCGCAAGCAGCTCGAAGAGATCGCCAAGGCGAAGGAAGCCGACCTGACGGCGGCCGAGCTGGAAGCGGCGGTACGCACGATTGCGGGTTCTGCCCGCAGCATGGGCCTGACGGTGGAGGGTTAAGCAATGGCACAGACCAAGCGACAGAAAGCGATCCGTGCTGCGGTGCAGCCGGGCAAGGCGTATTCGATCGACGAAGCGCTGAAGATCGTCAAGACCACCAGCAAGGCCAAGTTCGTCGAAGCCGTCGACGTGGCCGTGCGCCTGGGCGTGGACGCGAAGAAGTCCGACCAGCAGGTGCGCGGTTCCACCGTGCTGCCGGCCGGTACCGGCAAGAGCGTGCGCGTGGCGGTGTTCGCCCCCGCCGGCGCCAAGGCCGATGAGGCGCTGGCCGCCGGTGCCGAAGCCGTCGGCATGGACGACCTGGCCGAGAAGATGCAGGGCGGCGACCTGAACTACGACGTGGTCATCGCCACCCCGGACGCGATGCGCGTCGTCGGCAAGCTGGGCACCCTGCTGGGCCCGCGCGGCCTGATGCCGAACCCCAAGGTCGGCACCGTGTCCGCCAACCCGGCCGAAGCGGTCAAGAACGCCAAGTCGGGCCAGGTGCGCTACCGCACCGACAAGGCCGGCATCATCCACTGCACCATCGGCAAGGCCAGCTTCGAAGACGACGCGCTGAAGAGCAACCTGCAGGCGCTGCTGCTGGACCTGGTCAAGGCCAAGCCGGCGACCTCGAAGGGCACCTACCTGCAGAAGATCTCGGTGAGCTCGACCATGGGTCCGGGCGTCACCGTCGATCAGGCGTCGCTGTCCCTGAAGTAATCGCAACACGGCGCCGCCCGCGAGGTGCGGCGCCGGTTTCACCCTTTTGAAGGCGTCGCCAGGGGCAACCCGACGCGAAGCCGTCAAAGACCGCAGGCGCGGTCTGCGCACACCGACGACGGGCACGGAAGCTCGCAATGGCAAGGAGTCGCCGTCGGTACAGCGGGATCGCTTAATCCAGTCCCCTCGGGGACGCGCCGGCGTAGATGGTGCCGCCTTTCTGGAGTTTTTCTGGTGCAGGCCAACCCGGGGTTCCGGGCGCGCTCACTCCAGGTCTGGAACGGCCACCAACTGGGATGCCATGCGGCATCCCCGGCATCCAGGAAGGAGGCCGCCCAGGACCGCAAGCGGCAGGAGCCGCGAGCGGAGTAAGTTTGAAGCAGGGATTCGGGATTCGGGATTGGGGATTGGCAAGAGCGGCGGTATCGCTCCTGACGCATCCCAGGTCGCGCATTTCAACTCCCGGCTTTAACGGAGGAGTGCAATGGCTCTCAATCTGTCCCAGAAGCAAGAAGTCGTCGCCGAACTGGCCGACGTCGCCGCGAAGGCCCACTCCTTGGTTGCTGCCGAGTACGCCGGCATCACGGTCTCGCAAATGACCGCGATGCGCAAGAAGGCGCGCGAAACCGGTGTGTACTTGCGTGTTGTCAAGAACACCCTGGCCGCGCGTGCCGTTGCCGGTACCGAATACGAGTGCGTCCAGGACGCGCTGGTCGGTCCGCTGCTGTATGCGTTCTCGACGGAAGAACCCGGCGCTGCCGGTCGTCTGATCAAGGAATTCGCCAAGGGTAACGACAAGCTGCAGGCCAAGGTCGTGTCGCTGGGTGGTCAGCTGTATCCGGCCGCTCATCTCGAGGTGTTGGCGTCGCTGCCGACCCGCGAGCAGGCGCTGGCCATGCTGGCACGCGTCCTGGCCGAGCCGGCGAGCATGTTCGCCCGTGCGGTCAAGGCTGTGGGCGACAAGCAGGGTGGCGGCGACGCCGCTCCCGCCGACGCCGAAGCGGAAGCCCCGGCCGAAACGGCTTAAGTTCGCGACACCTGAAACGGTTCACTAGAACCTCATCCAGAAAAAATTCCAAAGGTAATCACAATGTCCCTGTCTAACGAGCAGATCGTCGACGCAATCGCCGAAAAGACCCTCATGGAAGTGATGGAGCTGGTCAAGGCCATCGAAGACAAGTTCGGCGTCTCCGCCGCCGCCCCGGTCGCCGCTGCCGGTCCGGCCGTGGCCGCCGCGCCGGTCGAAGAGCAGACCGAGTTCAACGTCATCCTGATCGACGCCGGCGCCAAGAAGGTCGACGTCATCAAGGCCGTCCGCGCCATCACCGGCCTGGGCCTGAAGGAAGCCAAGGACCTCACCGAGGCCGGCGGCGTGCTGAAGGAAGCCGTGTCGAAGGAAGACGCCGACAAGTTCAAGAAGGACCTGGAAGCCGCTGGCGCGAAGGTCGAAGTCAAGTAAGCAGTCCCTTGCATCGCCAGCCGTTCAAGGCGATGCACTGAAGGCTGGGGGCGAAAGCCCCCGGCCTTTGGCCGTTGTTGCAATGCCGGGATTGGATATTCGGCATCGGAGATTCGAGAGGCGGTCGTCGACCCATCCCGAATCCCCTCATCCCCAATCTCGTTCTCATCGAGTTGGTAGTTGGAAGTAGCGGGAGAAGGCGTGCTGGTGCCGGCAATACCAGCGACTTCCAACTGACAATTTATGTTCACTCAGGGCCGCGGACGCGTGGCCCGCATCAGCCAAGGTGATACCTCATGACGTCTTATTCGTTCACCGAAAAGAAGCGTATCCGCAAGGACTTCGGCAAGCAGCGCTCGATCCTCGAAGTGCCGTTCCTGCTCGCCATCCAGGTGGATTCCTACCGCGAGTTCCTGCAGGAGAACACCGACCCGAACAAGCGTTCGGACCACGGCCTGCACGCGGCCCTGAAATCGGTGTTCCCGATCTCCAGCTACAGCGGCAACGCGGCGCTGGAGTACGTCGGCTACAAGCTCGGCGAACCGGTGTTCGACGAGCGTGAATGCCGCCAGCGCGGCATGAGCTACGGCGCGCCGCTGCGCGTGACCGTGCGCCTGGTGATCTACGATCGCGAGTCCTCGACCAAGGCGATCAAGTACGTCAAGGAGCAGGAGGTCTACCTCGGCGAAATCCCGCTGATGACCGACAACGGCACCTTCATCGTCAACGGCACCGAGCGCGTCATCGTCTCGCAGCTGCACCGCTCGCCGGGCGTGTTCTTCGACCACGACCGCGGCAAGACCCACAGCTCGGGCAAGCTGCTGTACAGCGCCCGCATCATTCCGTACCGCGGCTCCTGGCTGGACTTCGAGTTCGACCCGAAGGACGCGCTGTTCACCCGTATCGACCGCCGCCGCAAGCTGCCGGTGTCGATCCTGCTGCGCGCGCTCGGCTACTCGAACGAGGAGATGCTGTCCGAGTTCTTCGAGATCAACACCTTCCACATCGACCCGAAGGAAGGCGTGCAGCTGGAGCTGGTGCCCGAGCGCCTGCGCGGCGAGACCCTGAACTTCGACCTGGCCGACGGCGACAAGGTCATCGTCGAAGCCGGCAAGCGCATCACCGCGCGCCACGTCAAGCAGCTCGAGGCCTCCGGCATCGCCGCGCTGGCCGTGCCCGACGAGTACCTGGTCGGCCGCATCCTGTCGCACGACGTGGTCGATGCCTCGACCGGCGAACTGCTGGCCAGCGCCAACGACGAGATCAGCGAAGATCAGCTGACCGCGTTCCGCAAGGCCGGCGTCGACGCCGTGGGCACGCTGTGGGTCAACGACCTGGATCGCGGTCCGTACCTGTCCAACACCCTGCGCATCGATCCGACCAAGACCCAGCTCGAGGCGCTGGTCGAGATCTACCGCATGATGCGTCCGGGCGAGCCGCCGACCAAGGACGCCGCGCAGAACCTGTTCCACAACCTGTTCTTCACCTTCGAGCGCTACGACCTGTCCACGGTCGGCCGCATGAAGTTCAACCGCCGTGTCGGCCGCAAGGAAGTCACCGGCGAGTCGGTGCTGTACGACAAGAAGTACTTCGGCGAGCGCAACGACGAGGAGTCCAAGCGCCTGGTCGCCGAGCACGCCGACAGCTCCGACATCCTGGACGTGATCAAGGTCCTGACCGAGATCCGCAACGGCCGCGGCGTGGTCGACGACATCGACCACCTGGGCAACCGTCGCGTGCGTTCGGTCGGCGAAATGGCCGAGAACGTGTTCCGCGTGGGCCTGGTCCGCGTCGAGCGCGCGGTCAAGGAGCGCCTGTCGATGGCCGAGTCCGAAGGTCTGACCCCGCAGGAACTGATCAACGCCAAGCCGGTGGCCGCCGCGATCAAGGAGTTCTTCGGCTCCTCGCAGCTGTCGCAGTTCATGGACCAGAACAACCCGCTGTCGGAAGTGACGCACAAGCGTCGCGTCTCCGCGCTGGGTCCGGGCGGTCTGACCCGCGAGCGCGCCGGCTTCGAAGTGCGCGACGTGCATCCGACCCACTACGGCCGCGTCTGCACCATCGAAACCCCGGAAGGCCCGAACATCGGCCTGATCAACTCGCTGGCGGTGTATGCACGCACCAATCAGTACGGCTTCCTGGAGACGCCGTACCGTAAGGTCGTGGACGGCCAGATCACCGACGAAGTCGAATACCTGTCGGCGATCGAAGAGAACGAGTACGTCATCGCGCAGGCCAACGCGCTGCACGACGCCAAGAGCCGCCTGACCGAGCAGTTCGTGCCGTGCCGTTACCAGGGCGAGTCGCTGCTGAAGCCGCCGGCGGAAGTGCACTTCATGGACGTGTCGCCGATGCAGACCGTGTCGATCGCGGCCGCGCTGGTGCCGTTCCTGGAGCACGATGACGCCAACCGCGCGCTGATGGGCGCGAACATGCAGCGCCAGGCCGTGCCGACGCTGCGTGCGCAGAAGCCGCTGGTCGGCACCGGCATCGAGCGTGCGGTGGCGCGCGACTCGGGCGTGACCGTGAACGCCCGCCGTGGCGGCGTGATCGAGCAGATCGACGCCGGCCGCATCGTGGTCAAGGTCAACGAGGCCGAGATCGGCGGCGGCACCGACGCCGGCGTCGACATCTACAACCTGATCAAGTACACCCGCTCCAACCAGAACACCTGCATCAACCAGCGTCCGCTGGTGAACGTGGGCGACGTGATCGCGCGCGGCGACGTGCTGGCCGACGGTCCCTCGACCGACATCGGCGAGCTGGCCCTGGGCCAGAACATGCTGATCGCGTTCATGCCGTGGAACGGCTACAACTTCGAAGACTCCATCCTGCTCTCCGAGCGCGTGGTGGAAGAGGATCGCTACACCACGATCCACATCGAAGAGCTGACCTGCGTGGCGCGCGACACCAAGCTGGGGCCGGAGGAAATCTCCGCCGACATCCCCAACGTGTCCGAGCAGGCGCTGAACCGTCTGGACGAGAGCGGCGTGGTGTACATCGGTGCGGAAGTGCGCGCCGGCGACATCATGGTCGGCAAGGTCACGCCGAAGGGCGAGAGCCAGCTGACCCCGGAAGAGAAGCTGCTGCGCGCGATCTTCGGCGAGAAGGCCTCGGACGTGAAGGACAGCTCGCTGCGCGTGCCGCCGGGCATGGACGGCACCGTCATCGACGTGCAGGTGTTCACCCGCGACGGCATCGAGAAGGACAAGCGCGCCCGCCAGATCGAGGAAAACGAGATCAAGCGGGTCAAGAAGGACTTCGACGACCAGTTCCGTATCCTGGAAAGCGCGATCTATGCGCGTCTGCGTGGCCAGCTGATCGGCAAGGTCGCCAACGGCGGTCCGAACCTGAAGAAGGGCGACACCATCAGCGACGCCTACCTGGACGGCCTGAAGAAGTCCGACTGGTTCGCGCTGCGCATGAAGGACGAGGACGCCTCCGAGGCGATCGAACGCGCGCAGAAGCAGATCCAGGCGCACGAGAAGGAGTTCGAGCGTCGCTTCGCCGACAAGCGCGGCAAGATCACCGCTGGCGACGACCTCGCCCCGGGCGTGCTGAAGATGGTCAAGGTGTTCCTGGCGGTCAAGCGCCGCATCCAGCCCGGCGACAAGATGGCAGGTCGCCACGGCAACAAGGGTGTCGTGTCGATGATCCAGCCGATCGAGGACATGCCGTACATGGCCAACGGCGAGACCGTGGACATCGTGCTGAACCCGCTGGGCGTGCCGTCGCGTATGAACATCGGTCAGGTGCTGGAAGTGCACCTGGGCTGGGCCGCCAAGGGCCTGGGTCGCAAGATCCAGAACATGCTCGAGGCTCAGACCAAGGTCGCCGACCTGCGCAAGTTCCTGGCGCAGATCTACAACCACGACCAGAAGCTGGGCGAGGACCGCGTGGACCTGGACCAGTTCAGCGACGCGGAGCTGCTGTCGTTGTCGAAGAACCTGACCGACGGCGTGCCGATGGCCACCCCGGTGTTCGACGGTGCGACCGAGGCCGAGATCAAGCACATGCTCGAACTCGCCGACCTGCCGATCAGCGGCCAGACCCAGCTGTACGACGGCCGCACCGGCGAGGCGTTCGATCGCCACACCACGGTCGGCTACATGCACATGCTGAAGCTGAACCACCTGGTCGACGACAAGATGCACGCGCGCTCCACCGGCCCGTACTCGCTGGTCACCCAGCAGCCGCTGGGCGGCAAGGCGCAGTTCGGCGGCCAGCGCTTCGGCGAAATGGAAGTCTGGGCGCTGGAAGCCTACGGCGCGGCCTACACCCTGCAGGAAATGCTGACGGTGAAGTCCGACGACGTGCAGGGTCGTAACCAGATGTACAAGAACATCGTCGACGGTGAGCACGAGATGGTCGCCGGCATGCCGGAGTCCTTCAACGTGCTGGTGAAGGAAATCCGCTCGCTGGCGATCAACATGGAACTGGAAGACTGAGGGCAGGGAATGAGGAGTCGGGACTAGGAAACCGCCCGGGCGTGTGCCGACAGGCCGCCCGCGTTTCCTGTCCCGACTCTCCGCTTCCAACGATTCCCTATTCGCTATTCCCGATTCCCGGAGAAATCAAATGAAAGACCTGCTCAACCTCTTCAACCAGCAGCGCCAGACGCTGGACTTCGACGCGATCAAGATCGCGCTGGCCTCGCCGGATCTGATCCGTTCGTGGTCCTTCGGCGAAGTGAAGAAGCCGGAAACCATCAACTACCGGACCTTCAAGCCCGAGCGCGACGGCCTGTTCTGCGCCGCCATCTTCGGCCCGATCAAGGACTACGAGTGCCTGTGCGGCAAGTACAAGCGCATGAAGCACCGTGGCGTGGTCTGCGAGAAGTGCGGCACCGAAGTGACCCTGGCCAAGGTGCGTCGCGAGCGCATGGGCCACATCGACCTGGCTTCGCCGGTCGCGCACATCTGGTTCCTGAAGTCGCTGCCGTCGCGCATCGGCCTGATGCTGGACATGACCCTGCGCGACATCGAGCGCGTGCTGTACTTCGAAGCCTACGTGGTGACCGAGCCGGGCCTGACCGCCCTGGAGCGCCGCCAGCTGCTGACCGAAGAGCAGTACCTGACCGCGCGCCAGGAGCACGGCGACGACTTCGACGCCGCCATGGGCGCCGAGGCGGTGTACGAACTGCTGCGCACCATCGACCTGCAGTCGGAAATGACCCGCCTGCGCGAAGAGATCGCCAGCACCGGTTCGGAAACCAAGCTCAAGCGCCTGACCAAGCGCATCAAGCTGATCGAGGCCTTCATCGAGTCCGGCAACCGTCCGGAGTGGATGGTGATGACCGTGCTGCCGGTGCTGCCGCCGGATCTGCGTCCGCTGGTGCCGCTGGACGGCGGCCGCTTCGCGACCTCCGATCTGAACGACCTGTACCGCCGCGTCATCAACCGCAACAACCGCCTGCGCCGCCTGCTCGAGCTGAACGCGCCGGACATCATCGTGCGCAACGAAAAGCGCATGCTGCAGGAATCGGTCGATGCGCTGCTGGACAACGGCCGCCGCGGCCGAGCCATCACCGGCACCAACAAGCGTCCGCTGAAGTCGCTGGCCGACATGATCAAGGGCAAGCAGGGCCGGTTCCGTCAGAACCTGCTCGGCAAGCGCGTGGACTACTCCGGCCGTTCGGTGATCGTGGTCGGCCCGACCCTGCGTCTGCACGAGTGCGGCCTGCCGAAGAAGATGGCGCTGGAGCTGTTCAAGCCGTTCGTGTTCGCCAAGCTGCAGCGTCGCGGCCTGGCCACCACCATCAAGGCCGCCAAGAAGCTGGTCGAGCGCGAAGAAGCCGAAGTCTGGGACATCCTGGAAGAGGTGATCCGCGAGCACCCGGTGCTGCTGAACCGTGCGCCGACCCTGCACCGTCTGGGCATCCAGGCGTTCGAGCCTGTGCTGATCGAAGGCAAGGCGATTCAGCTGCACCCGCTGGTCTGCACCGCGTTCAACGCCGACTTCGACGGTGACCAGATGGCCGTGCACGTGCCGCTGTCGCTGGAAGCGCAGCTGGAAGCGCGCGCGCTGATGATGTCCACCAACAACATCCTGTCGCCGGCCAACGGCGAGCCGATCATCGTGCCGTCGCAGGACGTGGTGCTGGGCCTGTACTACATGAGCCGCGCCCTGGAGAACAAGAAGGGCGAGGGCATGGTGTTCGCCAACATCGCCGAAGTGAAGCGCGCCTACGACAACCGTGCGGTCGAACTGCACGCCAAGGTCAAGGTCCGCATCACCGAGACGGTGATCGACGAAGAAGGCAATCGCAGCAAGAAGACCTCGATCGTGGACACCACGATCGGGCGCGCGCTGCTGGCCGAGATCCTGCCGGAAGGCCTGCCGTTCGCGCTGGCCAACACCGAGCTGACCAAGAAGAACATCAGCCGCCTGATCAACTCCAGCTACCGTCAGCTGGGTCTGAAGGACAGCGTCGTGTTCGCCGACAAGCTGATGTACACCGGCTTCGCCTACGCGACCCGCGCCGGCGTATCGATCGGCATCGACGACATGCTGATCCCGTCGGAGAAGAAGGGCATCCTCGGCGAAGCCGAGCAGGAAGTGCTGGAAATCCAGGAGCAGTACCAGTCCGGTCTGGTCACCGCCGGCGAGCGCTACAACAAGGTCGTGGACATCTGGTCGCGCACCAACGAGCGCATCGCCAAGGCGATGATGGACACCATCGGCACCGAGAAGGTGGTCAACGCCAAGGGCGAGACCATCGACCAGAAGTCGATGAACTCGCTGTACATCATGGCCGACTCCGGCGCGCGTGGTTCGCAGGCGCAGATCCGTCAGCTGGCCGGCATGCGCGGCCTGATGGCCCGCCCGGACGGCTCGATCATCGAGACGCCGATCAAGGCGAACTTCCGCGAAGGCCTGAACGTGCAGGAGTACTTCAACTCCACCCATGGTGCCCGTAAGGGTCTGGCCGATACCGCGCTGAAGACCGCCAACTCCGGTTACCTGACCCGTCGCCTGGTCGACGTGGCGCAGGACGTGGTGATCACCGAGCCGGATTGCGGCACCACCGACGGCCTGACCATGACCCCGATCGTGGAAGGCGGCGACGTGGTCGAGCCGTTGCGCGACCGCGTGCTCGGCCGCGTGGTGGCCGAGGACGTGTTCCTGCCGGGCAACGACGAGGATCCGATCGTCACCCGCAATACCCTGCTCGACGAGCAGTGGGTGGCCAAGCTGGAAGAGGCCGGCGTGCAGTCGGTCAAGGTCCGCTCGACCATCACCTGCGAATCGGCGTTCGGCGTGTGCGCACGCTGCTACGGCCGCGACCTGGCCCGTGGCCACCTGGTCAACATCGGCGAAGCGGTGGGCGTCATCGCCGCGCAGTCGATCGGCGAGCCGGGTACCCAGCTGACCATGCGTACCTTCCACATCGGCGGCGCGGCTTCGCGTGCGGCGGCGGTGGACAACATCACGGTCAAGACCACCGGTTCGATCAAGTTCAACAACCTCAAGTCGGTCGAGCACGCCAACGGTTCGCTGGTGGCGGTGTCGCGTTCGGGCGAACTGTCGGTGCTCGACGGCCACGGCCGCGAGCGCGAGCGCTACAAGCTGCCGTACGGCGCCACCATCACCGCCAAGGACGGCGATGCCGTCAAGGCTGGCCAGTCGGTGGCGAACTGGGATCCGCATAACCACCCAATCGTGTCGGAAGTGGCCGGTTTCATCCGCTTCATCGACTTCATCGATGGCGTCACCGTCATCGAGAAGACCGACGAGCTGACCGGCCTGGCCTCGCGCGAAATCACCGATCCGAAGCGTCGCGGCACCCAGGCCAAGGACCTGCGCCCGATCGTGCGCATCGTCGACGCCAAGGGCAACGACCTGACCATCCCGGGCACCGATCTGCCGGCGCAGTACCTGCTGCCGCCGCGCTCGATCGTCAACCTGCAGGATGGCGCCGCGGTCGGCGTCGGCGACGTGGTCGCGAAGATCCCGCAGGAAGCGTCCAAGACCCGCGATATCACCGGTGGTCTGCCGCGCGTGGCGGATCTATTCGAAGCGCGCAAGCCGAAGGATCCGGCGATCCTGGCCGAGCGCTCGGGCATCATCAGCTTCGGCAAGGACACCAAGGGCAAGCAGCGCCTGATCATCAAGGACACCGATGGGTCGGAGCACGAAGAGCTGATCCCGAAGTACCGCCAGATCATCGTGTTCGAAGGCGAGCACGTGGCCAAGGGCGAAACCGTGGTGGACGGCGAGCCGAGCCCGCAGGACATCCTGCGTCTGCTGGGCGTCGAGCCGCTGGCCGCGTACCTGGTCAAGGAAATCCAGGACGTGTACCGCCTGCAGGGCGTGAAGATCAACGACAAGCACATCGAGGTCATCACCCGGCAGATGCTGCGCAAGGTCGAGATCACCGACCAGGGCAACAGCAAGTTCCTCAATGGCGAGCAGGCCGAGCGCCAGCGCGTCATCGAGGAGAACGCCCGCCTGGCGGCCCGCAACGAACTGCCGGCCAAGTACGACCCGGTGCTGCTGGGCATCACCAAGGCCTCGCTGGCGACCGAGTCGTTCATCTCGGCCGCGTCGTTCCAGGAGACCACCCGCGTGCTCACCGAGGCGGCGGTCCGCGGCACCAGCGACACGCTGCGCGGTCTGAAGGAAAACGTGATCGTGGGCCGTCTGATCCCGGCCGGTACCGGCCTGGCGTACCACAGCCTGCGCCGTCGCAATGCCAGCGGCCTGACCGAGTCGGAAATGCAGACCCTGTCCGGCGGCAGCGCCGAGCCGGCGGTCGAAGCTCCCGCGCCGACGGCTGCCGGCAGCGAAGAGTAAGCAGCAAGCCGGACCGGTCCCGTCCGCGGGACCGTCGTTCCAAGTGAAAGGGGGCGCAGCGGACGCGCCCCGTTTTCCGGCCCCGGATGGGCCAGCAAGTAAAAATTCCGTTGTGTTGACGGCGCTTTGACTTGCCCGCTATACTTTCCTGTCTCGGCAGGCCGTCCTTCGGCCTGCCTTCGTTTTCACGCATCCAGGCCCGACGGCCTCAATCAGAAGAATCTACCTGATGGCGACGATCAACCAGCTGGTCCGCAAGCCGCGGCAGGCGACCACCTACAAGAGCGCCTCTCCGGCGCTGGACAAGTGCCCGCAGCGCCGTGGCGTCTGCACGCGCGTGTACACCACCACCCCGAAGAAGCCGAACTCGGCCCTGCGTAAGGTCGCCAAGGTGCGCCTGACCAACCAGGAAGAGGTCATCAGCTACATCGGCGGCGAAGGCCACAACCTGCAGGAGCACTCCGTGGTCCTGATCCGCGGCGGTCGCGTCAAGGATCTGCCGGGCGTGCGCTACCACACCGTGCGCGGTTCGCTCGATGCCGCCGGCGTCGCCAAGCGTCGCCAGGGTCGTTCCAAGTACGGCGCCAAGCGTCCGAAGAAGAGCTAAGGGAAGCACACATGTCACGTAAAGGTAATACGCCGCAGCGCGCCGTTCTCCCGGATCCCAAGCACGGGAGCGAAACCATCGCCCGCTTCATCAATATGGTGATGCTGAGCGGCAAGAAGTCGGTCGCCGAAAAGATCGTGTACGGCGCGATGGACGTCATCGGCGAGAAGAACCCCAATGCGGTCGAGCTGGTGCAGAAGGCGCTGGACAACGTCGCTCCGGCGGTCGAAGTCAAGTCGCGCCGCGTCGGCGGTGCCACCTACCAGGTGCCGGTCGAGGTGCGTTCCTCCCGTCGCATGGCGCTGGCGATGCGCTGGCTGATCGACTCGGCGCGCAAGCGCGGCGAGAACTCGATGCCGCGCAAGCTGGCGGCCGAGCTGGTCGACGCCTCGGAAAACCGTGGTGGCGCCATCAAGAAGCGTGAAGAGACTCACCGCATGGCGGAAGCGAACAAGGCGTTCGCGCACTACCGCTGGTGACCTTCCGGGCCTTGGAAACGGGGCCCGTCAGCACTATCTAGAAGTGCTGCTAGCTGCGCCGTCGCGCGCGGCACAAATCCGAAGGCCGCCGCAAGGCGGCGTTCGGCCATCCGAAATCCAAGAAATTTGAGAGGCTCCCTGTGGCCCGTACCACTCCCATCGAGCGTTACCGCAACTTCGGCATCATGGCCCACATCGATGCCGGCAAGACCACCACCTCCGAACGCATCCTGTTCTACACCGGCGTCAGCCACAAGATCGGCGAGGTGCATGACGGTGCCGCGACGATGGACTGGATGGAGCAGGAGCAGGAGCGTGGCATCACCATCACCTCCGCGGCCACCACGGCGTTCTGGAGCGGCATGGACAAGTCGCTGCCGCAGCACCGCTTCAACATCATCGATACCCCCGGGCACGTCGACTTCACCATCGAAGTCGAGCGTTCGCTGCGCGTGCTCGATGGCGCGGTGTTCGTGCTGTGTGCGGTCGGTGGCGTGCAGCCGCAGTCCGAGACCGTGTGGCGCCAGGCCAACAAGTACGCGGTGCCGCGGCTTGCCTTCGTCAACAAGATGGACCGCACCGGCGCCAACTTCGACAAGGTGGTCGAGCAGCTGAAGTCGCGCCTGGGTGCGTACCCGGTGCCGATGCAGGTGCCGATCGGCGCCGAAGACGGCTTCGAGGGCGTGGTCGACCTGATCAAGATGAAGGCGGTCCATTGGGATACCGCTTCGCAGGGCACCGTGTTCGAGTACCGTGAGATCCCCGCGCACCTGGCCGACAAGGCCACCGAAGCGCGTGCGTTCATGGTCGAGGCCGCCGCCGAAGCCAACGAAGACCTGATGGACAAGTACCTCAACGAGGGCGACCTGTCCGAGGCCGAGATCGTCAATGGCCTGCGCGAGCGCACCCTGAAGGTGGAAGTGGTGCCGGTGTACTGCGGTACCGCGTTCAAGAACAAGGGCGTGCAGGCGATGCTCGACGGCGTGATCCAGCTGCTGCCGTCGCCCAGCGATCGTCCGCCGGTCAAGGGCATCGACGAGGACGACAAGGAAGACAGCCGCCCGGCCACCGACACCGCGCCGTTCTCGGCGCTGGCGTTCAAGATCATGACCGACCCGTTCGTCGGCTCGCTGACCTTCTTCCGCGTCTACTCCGGCACGCTGAACTCCGGCGACCAGGTGTACAACCCGGTCAAGTCGAAGAAGGAGCGCGTGGGTCGCATCCTGCAGATGCACTCCAACAACCGCGAAGAGATCAAGGAAGTGCGCGCGGGCGACATCGCCGCGGCGGTGGGCCTGAAGGACGTCACCACCGGCGACACGCTGTGCGCGCAGGACAACATCATCATCCTGGAGCGCATGGTGTTCCCGGAGCCGGTGATCTCGATGGCGGTCGAGCCGAAGACCAAGTCGGACCAGGAAAAGATGGGCATCGCGCTGAGCCGTCTGGCGCAGGAAGATCCCTCGTTCCGCGTCAACACCGACGAGGAATCCGGCCAGACCATCATCCGCGGCATGGGCGAGTTGCACCTGGAAATCATGGTCGACCGCATGAAGCGCGAGTTCAACGTCGAAGCCAACGTCGGCAAGCCGCAGGTGGCCTACCGCGAGACCATCCGCAAGGCGGTCAAGCAGGAAGGCAAGTTCGTGCGTCAGTCCGGCGGTAAGGGCCAGTACGGTCATGTCGTGCTCGAGATCGAGCCGCAGGAGCGTGGCCTGGGCTACACCTTCGAGAACGCGATCGTCGGCGGCGTGGTGCCGAAGGAATACATCCCGGCGGTGGACAAGGGCATCCAGGAAGCGGTGGCCAACGGCGTGATGGCCGGCTACCCGATCGTGGACGTCAAGGTGCGCCTGATCGACGGTTCGTACCATGACGTCGACTCCTCGGAAATGGCGTTCAAGATCGCCGGTTCGATGGGCTTCAAGGAAGGCTTCAACAAGGCCAACCCGGTGCTGCTGGAGCCGATCATGAAGGTCGAGGTGGTGACGCCGGAAGACTACCTGGGCGATGTGATGGGCGACGTCAGCCGTCGTCGCGGCATCCTGCAGGGCCAGGACGACAGCCCGTCGGGCAAGGTGATCAACGCGATGGTGCCGCTGGGCGAAATGTTCGGCTACGCCACCACGCTGCGCTCGATGTCGCAGGGTCGCGCCACGTTCTCGATGGAGTTCGACCACTACGCTGAAGCGCCGGCCAACATCGCCGAAGCGGTCATCAAGAAGAGCTGAGATTAGAGCGACGGGATGCGTGCGGCGGACCAGGTCCGCGCCGCATCCCGCTCTCTGTTCCCCCAATACGAATCACGAGGTAGAGAAGACATGGCAAAGGGTAAGTTCGAGCGCACCAAGCCGCACGTCAACGTCGGCACCATCGGTCACGTCGACCACGGCAAGACCACGCTGACCGCGGCGCTGACCAA
>NZ_JACHOG010000017.1:0-13658 GCF_014199735.1 Xanthomonas sp. 3307
CGCACCTGCTCGCCCCGCTCGTTGTAGCGATACTCCATCGCCAACGTGCCATTGCGCGTGGCTTGGCTCATGCGCCCCGTCGCGTCGTAGGCGAACGTGCGGGCCGTGCCATCGATGGCCGTGGTGTTGCCCGCGGCATCGTAGCTGCGCGCTGCGCCAGCCACGCTCGCCAGGCGGTGGCTGTCGGTTGGATAGGTGTAGGTCTGGCTGGCGCCGTTGACCTGGGCGCTGAGGCGATTGCCGGTGGCGTCGTAACTGTAGCCATCGATCAGCGTGCCGGTCGGGCCATCCTTGAAGGCGGTCAGCCGATTCAGGTTGTCATAGCCCAACTTCACCACGGGTGCGGTGTTGCCCGGCGCGGTCAGCGCAGTGAGGTTGCCCGCCGCATCGAAGCCAAAGCCGATGTTCAGGCCATCCTTGCGGCCGTCCTGGATCGCCAGCGGGCGGTAGTTCTTGTCCAGCACGCGCTGCAACGGACGGCCGTTGCCATAAGTCCAGCCAGCGCTGGGGCCGAACGGGTAGTAAGTCGCGCCGCTCAGCAGTTTTTGACGCACGCCGCCGGCGGGCGTGACGCCCACCTCCGTGGGCTGTCCCAGGGCGTTGCGCACGTAGTCGACAACGGCGCCGTCCGGATAGGTCACCTGGCTGAGGCGGCCACCCTTGGTGTAGGCGTAGCGCAGCGCGAACGCATTGCCGTTGGTGGTCTGCACCTTGCGCACCACGCGCCCGAACCGGTCATAGCAATACTGGGTCGTGCCGCTGCCGTCCTGCAGCCTGCTCAAGCGGCCCAGCGCGAAGGTTTCCCCGGCCGCGCACACGTTCTCGCTGGCATCATAGGTGTAGGTGGCGATCAGCGCCTTGTCGGCATAGTTGGTCTTGGTCAGGCGCCCCAGCGCATCGTAGAGATAGCTGGTCTTGGTCCCGCGCGCATCGGTCTGCGTGACCATGTCGCCGGCATTGTTGTAGGTATAGCTGGTCACGCCGGTGTCGGGGCTGGTCAGCTTCAACAGGTCGCCCAGGCCGTTGTATTGGTAGACCGTGGCTAGGCCCTTGGGATCGGTGACCTTCGCGATGCGGTCCAGCGCGTCGTAGTCGAACTGGGTCTTGGCGGCGATGCCGCCCACGTCTTGCGTGGTCTGCTTGACCCGGTTGAGCGGATCGTAGTCGGCCTGGGTCTTGTGCTTGAGCGCGTCGGTGACCAACTGCACGTTGCCGTTGTCGTCGTAGCTGAAGTCGGTCGGATCGGCTTCGGCCGTGGCCTGCGTCGCCAACTGGCCAATTCGGTTGTAGAGACGCGACAGCGTGTGCGTGAGTGTGCCCGACGCGTCCTTGGTGTCTTCCTTGGCTCGGTTGCCCGACGGATCCAGCGTGTAGTGGATGGTGTTGCCTGCACCATCGGTCACGTCGGTCAAGCGATGCGCGGCGTCGTAACCGTAGGTGACGAACGTGCCGTCGGGGTCGGTCACCTTTTTGACATTCCCTACCTCATCGTACGCCACGACCGTAGTCTGGTCCTGGTCGGACGGTGTGCCATCCGCGTTCGCGCGCAAGGTGCTCGAGGCCGCCCAGCCGCGTGGCGTGTAGGTCAGGTCCCGGATCAGGCCGTTGGCATCCTGGGTGCGCGTCGGGCGCCCATTGCGGTCGTAGGCCACATAGGTGGTGGCTCGCCCAAGGGCATCAATGACCTGATACAGATCCCCAGCGCGATGGCAGGCGCCGCCGACGTTGCTGCAGCCGGATTCGTCGGCGGTCAGGTAGTAGCGGTAGGTGATGGTATCTGCCACGTCCGTGCGCGGGCCGTCCTGGCTCAGCACCAGGCCGACCTGCGGACACTGCGTGCCGTCCACGGCGTCGCAGTAGCTGGTCAGCCACTGGCGCACGCCGGGCGGCGCGTTGGCAGTGCTACCGCAGTTGTAGCTCATGGCGGCAGATACGGCCGGATCAATCTCGCAACGTGCTGTCTGCTGGCCGCGGGCGTTGTAGGCCCACATCGTCTTGGCGGTCGTGGCGCCGGTCGCATCGAGCACCGTGCGCGTCAGCGGCACGCGCAGGCTGGTGTTCCAGGTGGTGTTCGTCGTGCGCTGCTGCGCAGTCCCCGACGCATCGATCTGCTGGGTCAGCAGGCCACCGGCCGTGTGGGTGGTCTTGGTGACCGTGCCCTTGAAGTCGGTCCTCGACGCCGGATACCCGTTGTCGTCGTAGGTCAGCGCCTTCCAGGGCTGATTGCATTGTTGACCGCACGGCACGCTGGCACCGGTCGGCTTGAGCGAGCCGTAGCCGGTGTCGGTGTATGTCAGAAAGGTCCTGAATCCCAGCGACGAGGTGACTGCGGCCGGGGTGGCCCAGTTGGAGGTGGAGGCCGAATACTCGACCGAGATGGCATCGACGTTGCCGGCGAAGCTCGACGCAATCGCATCGCCACTGCTGGCATAGCGTGTGGTTTCGAAGCGCACGCCCTTCTCGTCGACGACGCCGGTCAATGCCGTCGGCTGACTCTTGTTGGAGGTAAGCGAGGCCTCGTTGTAGACGTATTGGCGCGTCTTGCCGTCCGGATACTGCACCGAGGTCAGGTTGCCGATGCTGTCGTAGCCGTAGGTCAATGTGCCACCGTCGGGCAATGTGACGGTGCTCAGGCGGTTGTTGCTGTCGTAGGCGAAGCTCAGCGAGCGGCCACCGGCATCGGTGACCCGCTGCAGCAGGTTCGGCGGCGGCTTGCTGCCAGCGACCGGCGGCAGGTCGCTGTATTGCAAGGTCAACACCGTCTGGCCCATGCGATCGAACACCGAGCGCAGCAGGCCGGCGGTGTCGTAGAGCTCGGTCTGCTGGGTCGCCGCCACCGCCAGGGAGTAGCCCAGCAACACGCCGGCGCTGTCGCGCCGCTCGGTCAAGGTATCGGCGATGTCCGGATCCGGCGCCCACGCGCCGTTGCTGGGACGAAACCGTTCCACCACACCGTCAGGCCGTTGGACATCGATAAAGCTGCCGCCATTGGCGACACCCGACAGCATCAGATCCAGTCGACGCTCGAAGGAGTGGCGCCACTGCTTCCCCAGCGTCACCGCGGTCACGAAGGTCTTGCTGTTGTAGAACCGGCGCAGGGTCAGCCAGGTCGGCGAGTCGTAGTCGGTGTCCTGGCGGAACATGTTGCCCGTGGACGTGTTGATCGGATCGCCTTCGAAGGCGGTTCCCCGATGCACCCCGCCTTGCTTCAGCGCGGCGTTGCCGCTGCTGCCATGCGGGCCGGTGTTGTCGCCGGCCTGGCCAAGCCCCCCGGTGCATCCGGTGTTACAACTGCCCGTGTTCTTGACCGGCTGGCCTTCGCCCACAATCTTGTCGTTGGCGTAGACATCGCCCCACCAATGCCCGTTGGAATACACGCTCGCGGCCGCGAAGCCATCGCTGTAGGACACGGTAAAGACGGGCGGTTTTTCGCAGCCATTGGATTGGCACACCCGCATGGCGCCATCGATGACGAACTGCACCGCCTCGTTCACGGTGGCAAACGATTGCGAACCATTGCTGGAATCCCCGACATACGGCGGCCCATATTGCCGCTTCGGGGTGACCGCCACACTGGGGAAGGTCGCTAGCGCGCCGGCGAGCAGCAGCAGGCAGGCACCGCCGAAACGGCGGGCGGCACGAACGTGGGGGTTCGGCATAGCTTCGTCCTTGAGCATCGATTGGGTTGTGAGGCCCGCAGCCGCAAAGTGCAGCTCCTCGGCGGCGCCAATCTTACCGGGCTTTATTGCAAATTTTGAGACAGGCGTTGGATTTCTTCGCTTGTGAGATCCTCACCTGACGACTGGGCGCCAAGCGGTCGTCCTTCGACTACTCGGCGCTGCTTTGCACGTCGTGGACAAGCTTAAAGCAGTGATCGCATCTGCCTACCAGCAACAACTCCAGCGAGCAGAGGAGGCGTCCTGTTGCCGAGGAAACCTTATGCTGGCGAGGATGGAAAGCCACGTTAGCGTTCACTGCCGCGTAGGCAGCTCAGAAATCGAGCTCGAGCACGCCGGCCGGCGCTAATGCGAGCGCTGCTGCTGAAGATCGCCTGCCAGCCACTGCGCGCAGCGACGCCTAACGGCGTGCGTGAGGCGTGTGCGGTCTATACGCTGGAGCCGGTCGCGCTGCCTGCGGGAAGCGAACGGCTGCATTAGCAACCGCACATTCCCCCAACGAAAAACGGGATGGCCACAAGGCCATCCCGCTCTCGACACACCCGATCGGCGAAGCGCCGATCAGTTCTTCAAACCGCGGTTTTCCAGCAGCGGCTCGACGCTGGGGTCCTTGCCGCGGAAGTCGCGGTACAGGGTGGCCAGGTCGACGGTATTGCCGCGCGAGAGGATCTTGGCGCGGAAGATGTCGCCGTTCTTGCGCGACAGGCCGCCGTTTTCCTTGAACCACTGGAACGCGTCGTCGTCGAGCACTTCCGCCCAGAAGTAGGCGTAGTAGCCGGCCGAGTAGCCGCCGCCCCAGATGTGGTCGAAATAGGTGGTCCGGTAGCGCGGCGGCACTTCGGCCAGGTCCACCTTGTACTTCTTCAGCGAGTCGGCTTCGTACTTGTCCACGTCCTGCAGCGGCGCGTCGGCCGGCAGGGTGTGCCAGGACAGGTCGAGCAGCGCCGCCGACAGGTACTCGGTGGTGGCGTAGCCCTGGTTGAAGGTGCGCGACTTCTTGATCTTCTCCACCAGGTCGGCCGGCATCGCTTCGCCGGTCTGGTAGTGCTTGGCGTAGTGCGCGAACACCTTCGGATCCGACGCCCAGTGCTCGTTGAACTGCGAGGGGAACTCGACGAAGTCGCGCGAGGTGGCGGTGCCGGCCAGGGTCGGGTACTTCACGTTGGAGAACATGCCGTGCAACGCATGGCCGAACTCGTGGAACATGGTGGTGACGTCGTCGAAGCTCAGCAGCGCCGGCTGGCCCGGGGCGGGCTTGGTGAAGTTGCAGACGTTGTAGACCACCGGCTTGGTGCCGGTCAGGCCGTTCTGGCCGACGAACTCGTCCATCCAGGCGCCGCCGGACTTGCTGTCGCGCTTGAAGTAGTCGGTGTAGAACAGCGCCAGCGACTTGCCGTCCTTGTCGAACACTTCATAGACCTTCATCCCGTCGTGGTAGGTGGGGATGTCGGTGCGTTCCTTGAAGGTGAGGCCGTACAACTGGTTGGCGGCGTAGAAGACGCCGTTCTGCAGCACGTTGTCCAGTTCGAAGTACGGCTTGATCTGCGCTTCGTCGAGGTCGTACTTGGCCTTGCGCACCTGCTCGGCGTAGAAGTCCCAGTCGGCGGCGGTGAGCTTGAAGCCGCCCTTCTGCGCGTCGATCACCTTCTGCATCTCCGCGACCTCGCTGCGCGCCTTGGCGGTGGCGGCGGGCACGGTGTCGGTGAGCAGTTTCAGCGCCGCGTCCGGGGTCTTGGCCATCTGGTCGCTGAGGCTGTAGGCGGCGTAGCTGTCGAAGCCGAGCAGCTTGGCCTTCTGCGCGCGCAGCTGCGCCAGGCGCTGCACGGTCTGGCGGGTGTCGTTGGCATCGCCCTTCTCGGCGCGCGACTGCGAGGCGGCCATCACCTGCTGGCGCAGGTCGCGGTCCTTCAGCGAAGCCAGCACCGGCTGCTGGGTGGTGTTCTGCAGGGCCAGCAGGTACTTGCCGTCGAGCTTGCGCGCGGTGGCGTCCTGCGCGGCCGAGGCGATGTCGCCATCGGACATGCCGTCGAGCTTGGCCTTGTCGTCAACCACCACCGCACCGGCGGCGGTGGCCGCGACCAGCTTGGTGTGGAACTGCGTGGCCAGGGTGGTCTCTTCGACGTTGAGCTTGCGCAGAGTGGCCTTGTCGGCGTCGGACAGTTGCGCGCCGGCGCGCACGAACTCCTGGTATTCGTACTCGACCAGGCGCTTCTGCTCCGGGTCCAGGGTCAGCGTGTCGCGCTGGTCGTACAGGCTCTTGATGCGCGCGAACAGCTTGGGATCCAGGCTGATCTCGTCCTGGTGCGCGGCCAGCTTGGGCGCGATCTCTTCCTGGATCTTCTGGCGGGCATCGTTGGTGTCGGCCTGGACCAGGCCGAAGAAGATGCGCGACACGCGGGTCAGGGTCTCGCCGCTGCGCTCCATCGCTTCCAGGGTGTTGGCGAAGGTGGCCGGTTCCGGGTTGTCGGCGATCTTGCGGATCTCGGCCAGGTGCTGCTTCATGCCTTCTTCGAAGGCCGGCAGGTAGTCGCTGTCCTTGATCTTGTCGAACGGCGGCGCCTGGAACGGCAGCGTGCTCGGGGTCAGCAGCGGGTTGGCGGCGGCGGCGGGCTGCGCGGCGGCCGGAGCAGCGGGGGCGGCGGGCACGGGGGTGGACTCCTTACCGGAACAGGCGGCCAGCGCCAGGCTGATGGCGGCGGCCAGAACGACGTTACGCGACATGAGGTGGAACTCCTGGGAGGACCTTGGGGCCAAGACAGCCGCCCACGTTACCGGGTTTACCGGGCAGCGGCATGTGCCATTGGCTCGGCCCGGTACGGCAGCCAGCCGGCGTACAGATCGCCGGGCGCCGCCCAGCGTGTCGCCGCACGTCCAGCGCCGCAACGCGGCACAGCGCGCCGGCCGGCATTGGTGCCGGCGCGGTCACAGGGGAAGCGGCCGGCACTGCGTCGCGGGGCCGGCGCGCGGCGCTCACTGCCCGCCGGGCAGCGGCAACGCCTCGTCCTTGAAGATGGCCACGTGCGGCACGCCGTCGGCGCCGATCCAGCCGCGGTACATGCCCTCGGTATTGAACGGGAAGGCCACGCTGCCGTCGGCGCCCAGCGCGATCGCGCCGCCGTCGCCGCCGGCCTTGGGGATCTGCCTGTCGATCACCGCATCGGCGGCCTGGGCCAGGCTCTGCCCGGCGTACTTCACCCGCGCGCAGATGTCGTAGGCGGCCACCGCGCGGATGTAGAACTCGCCCCAGCCGGTGCCGGACACCGCGCAGCGGCTGTCGGCGTAGGTGCCGGCGCCGATGATCGGCGAGTCGCCGACGCGGCCGTAGCGCTTGTTGGTCATGCCCCCGGTGGAGGTACCGGCGGCCAGGTTGCCCTGCAGGTCCAGCGCCAGCGCACCGACCGTGCCGAAGTGCTTGGCCGTCTCCAGGTCGGCGTGCGCCTGCTTGTTGGCCTCTTCCTTCAGCGCCTGCTGCAGTTGTTGCCAGCGCTTCTCGGTACGGAAGTAGGACGGATCGACCAGGGCGATGCCGTGCTGGCGCGCGAAGATCTCGGCGCCGTCGCCGACCAGCATCACGTGTTCGGACTGGTCCATCACCGCGCGTGCCAGTGCGATCGGGTTCTTGACCCGGTGCACGCCGGCCACCGCGCCGGCCTTGCCGGTGCGGCCGTCCATGATCGCCGCGTCCAGTTCGTTGCGGCCGTCGTGGGTGAACACCGCGCCCTTGCCGGCGTTGAACTGCGGCGAATCCTCCAGCACGGCAATCGCCGCGGCGACTGCATCGGTCGCCGACTTGCCCTGCGCCAGCAGCGCCTGCCCGGTGCGCAACGCCTTTTCCATCGTCGCGCGCGCCTCGGCCAGGTCGGCGGCGCTGCTGCTGGCGCGCTCGACGCCGGCACCGCCATGAATCACCAGGGTGGTCGCCGGGATCTCGCGCATGCGTCCGTCCTGCACGGCGTAGTAGCGGTGGAACACCGGCGCCTCGACGCGGCCGTCGGGCAGGTGCAGCGTGGAGCCGGGGCCGACGCCGACGGTCTCGATGCGTGCCGCCTGCAGCGGCTGCCCGGCCGGGGTCGGCGGTTGCAGCGGCCCGGCGACCACGGTGGCGACGGCCTGCGGATCGGTGGCGTAGACGCGGGCAGTGCCGTCGCCTTCCACCGCCAGCGCGGCGCTCTCGTCCACGCCCAGGCCGATCAGCGGCGCGTCCTTGGGCGCCAGCGTGGCGGCCTTGGCGCGGAATGCGAACAGGCGGCCGAGGCGGTCGCGCTCGCGGAAGTGGGTGTCGGTGATGACCCGCTTGAGCAGGTCCAGGTGCAGGAAGTCGGTCTCGATGGTGACCGCCGGCCCCAGCGGATCGGCCAGCGCCGCCGGGCTGGTGATGCTGCCGCCGTCCATTGAGCCGTACAGGTACTCGCCGAGCATCGCCAGGCCGGCACTGGTGCCGCCCAGCGGCTTGCCGGCGCGCACGTGCGCGTCCAGGGCGTCGGCCACCGGGGTGTTCTTCCAGTAGCGCACGTAGCGCGACTGGTCGCCGCCGGCGATGAAGATGCCGTCGGCCCGCGCCAGCGCGCGCAGCAGCGCCGGATCGCTGGAGGCGCCGCGGCCGCTGAACACGAACGTCTCCACCGAGGCCACGCCGCCGACCTTGCGATAGAACTCCTCGCCCACCTCGCCCGCCTGCGAGGCGCGCAGCACCACTACGTGGCCATGTCCGGCCTTGGCCATGAACCAGCGCAGCGCGTCGTAGTTGCGGTCGCCGCCGCCCATCAGCAGCAGGCCGGGCGACACCGGGCCGGGCGTGGGCGCGGCGGGATCGCCGACCAGGTACTGGCGGTAATCGCGCGCGACGGCGGGCGTGGCCAGGCACAGGCCCAGCAGCAGCGACATCCAGGGCCGGAACATGCCGACGGAACGGGTCATGCGGATCTCCTCGGGAAACGGGCGGGCAGGCGAGCGTGCGGCTCGTTGCTGAGAGGGGACGAACGGCGGCACGGTTTCCCCCCGCCGCGCCACCCTCCCATGTTCGACGCGCGGCACTTGCCCGCACGCGCCGGCGATCGGCTAATGTGGGATCCATGCCCGCTTCCCTCGACGATTGGTTCGTCCAAGAAATCCTGGTCCACGAGCAGGCGCTCAGCGGCTACCTGCGGCGCTGCTGGCCGCATCGCGAGGAGTGGCACGACCTGCGCCAGGAGATCTACGTGCGCGTCTACGAGGCCGCCGGCAAGGCCCGGCCGAGCCTGCCCAAGTCGTTCCTGTTCGCCACCGCGCGGCACCTGATGACCGACCGGCTGCGCCGCAACCGGGTGGTGTCGATCGAGGCGGTGGGGGATCTGGAGTCGATGCACGTCCTCATAGACGAGCTGTCGCCGGAACGCTGGTGCGGCGGACGCCAGGTGCTGGGCCGGCTGGCGGCCGCCTTCGACCGGTTGCCGGACCGCTGCCGCAGCGTGGTCTGGCTGCGGCGGGTCGAGGAACTGCCGCAGAAGGAGGTGGCCGTGCGCCTGGGCATCAGCGAGAAGAGCGTGGAGAAGCACGTGGCCCGGGGCATGCGCCTGCTGGCCGATCATTTCCATGGCGACGAGGGCGCGGCTGCGCCGGCGAAGCCGATGCAGGCGCGGGTACGCGATGGACAGCAGGTGGATTGAGGCGCGTGCGGCGGCCTGGCTGGCGCGGCGCGACCGCGGCGACTGGTCCGACGCACGGCAGGCGCGCCTGGACGCGTGGCTGGCCGCGGCCACCGCGCACCGGGTGGCGTTCCTGCGCCTGCAGGCCGCCTGGCAGGAGAGCGGGCGCCTGCAGGCGCTGGGCGCAGGCCAACGCGATGGACAGGTGCCCGAACGCGGCCGCTGGCAGGGCCTGGGTGGCCGCAGCACGACGGTGCCGGCCGCCACGGCCGCGCCGGATCTGCGCGACCTGCGCTTCGCCCCACGTCCACACGCGCGGCCACGCCGGCGCTGGCCGGCCGCGCTGGCGGCGGCGCTGATCGGTGCCGCGGTGCTGGGCCTGGGCTGGCGCCATGCGCGCGAGCCGGTACCGACCGCCTACGCCAGCGTGACCGGCCAGCTGCGCCCGGTGGCCCTGGCCGATGGTTCGCAGGCGACGCTGAGCAGCGACAGCCGGATCGCGGTGGCGTTGTCGCACGCGCAGCGGCACATCGACCTGCAGCGCGGCGAAGCGTTCTTCGCGGTGAGCAAGGACCCGGACCGGCCGTTCGTGGTCGCCAGCGGCGTGCGCCGGGTGGTGGCGGTGGGCACGCGCTTCGCGGTGCGCCGCGAAGCCGATGCGCTGCGCGTGGTGGTCACCGAAGGCACGGTGCGGCTGGAATCGGCGAGCGCGCCGCAGGCGCCGCCGCTGCTGCTGCACGCCGGCAGCATCGCCCAGGCCGGTCCGCACGGGGTACTGGTGCGCCAGGTGGCGCTGGCCGAGGCCGAGCGCGTGCTGGACTGGCGCAGCGGCTACCTGAGTTTCGACGACACCCCGCTGCAGGCGGCGGTGGCCGAGTTCAACCGCTACAACACCGTCAAGCTGCAGGTCGCCGACGCCGGCGCCGCGGCGCTGCGGGTCGGCGGCAACGTGCGCTGGTCCAACGTCGACGCCTTCGTGCGCCTGCTCGAACAGGGGTTCCCGATCCGCGCCGAGCGCCGCGGCGACACGGTGCTGTTGCACAGCCGGTGAGCCGTTCCGCGTCGGGGAGGCGCGGTGGCGGGGGGATTTGCCGGTCTCGTTCGTCCTGGAGCTACGGAGGCGCGCTCCGCGCCCGTTTGGGGAGAAAACTCGATGCGGTATCCGATGCGCGCCCTGCTGCTGAGCATGGCCTGTGCGAGCGCCTGTGCGGCGCAGGCGCAACCCGCTGCCGTGGCCGCCGCCGGCGCGGTGGACGTCCCCGCCGGCCCGCTGCGTGCGGCGCTGGACACCTTGGCGCGGCAATCCGGCGCGCAACTGATCTACCGCGCCGACCAACTGGGCCAGGCCCGCAGCGGCGGCGCGCATGGTGAGTTGGACACGGCGCAGGCGCTGCAGCAGGTGCTGCGCGGCAGCGGCTTCGTCGCCCAGCGCGATGCCTCCGGCGCCTGGCTGGTGCGGCGCCAGGAGCCGGCCCCGGCCCGCGTGCAGCCAGCCCGTGCCGCCGCGCCGCCGCCGGCCGCGGCAGCCGACGCGCCGGTGGCGCAACTGGACACGCTGCGCGTCACCGGCTCGCGCATCCCGCGCACGCAGGTGGAAGGCCCCGCGCCGATCAGCGTGATCAGCGCCGAGCAGATCAAGGCCAATGGCTTCACCTCGGTGCCGGACGTGCTGCGCGCGATGACCCAGAACGGCGGCGAGACGCAGAGCCCGCAGTCGGCCAGCGGCGCGGACTTCTCGCCCGGCGCGCAGCAGGTGGACCTGCGCGGGCTCGGCCCCAACCACACCCTGGTGCTGGTCAACGGCCGCCGCATCGCCGATTTCCCGATGCCGTTCAAGGGCCGCAGCAACTTCACCGACATCTCCAACATCCCGCTGGGCATGATCGACCGCATCGAGATCTTGACCGGCAGCGCTTCGGCGATCTACGGCTCGGACGCGATCTCCGGCGTGGTCAACTTCATCCTCAAGAAGCACGCCGACGGCACCACGCTGGACTACCGCTTCGGCGACACCACCCGCGGCGGCGGCGAGAGCTTCAACCTCAGCCTCAGCAGCGGCTGGTCGCGCGGCAAGTTCGATGCGGTGTTTGGCGCCGAGCTGGTGTCGCAGACGCCGCTGTGGGCCTATCAGCGCAGCCGCCAGGACAGCACCCTGGACGGCCCCACCGCGCGTTCGCAGGTGCCGCGGCGCACCTTCCTGCGCACCGACTACGACGACAACTATCTCGACCCGGGCGAGGACACCTGCGCGTCAGTGTCCGGCCTCAACGGCGACAGCACCGGCTACGCCACGCGTCCGGGCTACGGCGCGTTCTGCGGCAGCAGCGCCTCGATCGGCTACGGCACCATCACCAACAAGCGCCGCGGCCTCAACGGCTACGCCTCGCTGCGCTACGCCTTCGACAACGGCAGCGAATGGTTCGCCGACGTGCAGTTGGGCTACCACGAGCTGTCGCTGTTCCGCGACGTGACGCAGTGGGGCTACATGGCCCCGGACGGCAACGAGCAGGGTTATTTCTACAACCAGGCCACCGACCAGGTGGAAGCCTGGGGCCGGCAATTCAGTCCGGAGGAGATGGGTGGCCTCAACGCCGGCACCATCCGCACCCGGCAGAAGACCTTCAGCGTCACCACCGGCTTCAAGGGCCACCTGGGCGCGGACTGGGACTACGAGGCCAGCCTCAGCCACTCGCAGTACCAGGCCACGATCAGCTGGCCGCAGATCGTCGCCGCGCGCGCCAACGCGCTGTTCCTCGGCCCGCAGCTGGGCGTGGACGAGGACTCGGGGCTGCCGATCTTCAACGCCGACCCGCAGCGCCTGTACACGCCGCTGAGCCGCGCCGAGTACGACCGCATCGCCCAGCGCACGGTGTACCAGCCGCGCTCGCGCACCGACACCCTCGCCTTCACCGCCACCAACACCGCGCTGTTCTCGCTGCCCGGCGGCGATGCCGGCATCGCCGCGACCGCCGAGTTCGGCAACCAGGCCTACAACCTGCGCCCGGATCCGCTGGCCACGCAGTACTACTACTACAGCTGGAAGGACTCCGATGGCCACGGCAGCCGCAACCGCTGGGCGCTGGCCAGCGAGCTGCGCCTGCCGGTGCTGTCGACGGTGTCGCTGAGCCTGGCCGGGCGCTACGACCAGTACCGCTTCGCCGGGCGCGCGCTGGGCAAATTCACCTACAGCGGCGGGCTGGAGTGGCGGCCGGTGGACACGCTGCTGGTACGCGCCTCCTACGGCACCGCGTTCCGCGCGCCGGATCTGCACTACGTGTATGCCGGCCCGGGCAACGACGAGACCACCGGGGTCGATTACTACCGCTGCGCCAGCGAGGAACCGGGCGTGGCGATCCAGGACTGCAGCTACAACGAGGAAGCGGTGATCCGCGGCCGCAGCGGCAACCGCGCGCTGGATCCGGAGAACAGCACCTCGTGGACCGCCGGCCTGGTGTGGTCGCCGCTGGCGGACCTGGACCTGTCGGTGGACTACTTCAACATCGACATGCGCGACCAGGTGCAGGACCTGCGCGTGGACCAGGTGCTGCGCGACGAGGCCGACTGCCGCCTCGGCGTGCTGCAGGCCACCTCCACCACCTGCCAGCAGGCGCTGGCACGGGTCACCCGCAGCGCCGACGGCCGCCTGTACGGGGTCTACGTCAATCCGATCAACATCGCCCGTGAGCGCACCAACGGCATCGACCTGAGCGCGCAGTACCGCCTCGACACCGGCATCGGCACCTTTCGCCTGAGCGGCAACTACACCTGGGTGCGCCGCCACGACATCCAGGTGTACGCCGGCGAAGCGATGGTGGATGAGTTCGCGGTCAACAGCGGCTACGACATCCCGCGCACCAAGGCCAGCGCCAGCGTGTCGTGGGAGCGCAACGCCTGGACCGCGACGGTGCATGGCGAACGCCTGGGCCGGCTGCCCACCTCGGATTCCTACGACCAGGTCTACGACCCGGCCAGCGGCGACAGCCCATGGATCGGGGCGACCTATCGCTACAACGCCTCGCTGCAGTATCGCTTCACCGACCGCGCGCAGCTGTCGCTGACGGTGGCCAACCTGTTCGACAAGATGCCGCCGCACGACCGCACCTACACGGCGTACCCGTACTACGACGTGTCCTGGTTCGACACCGTGGGCCGCAGCGTGTACCTGCAATACACGCAGAAGTTCGGCGGCAGCGCGCTGTAGCGCAGGCGTCGAAGCGATCGTGTGGGAGCGGCCTCAGCCGCGACAGGGCGTTACCGGGAAGGCCTGTCGCGGCTGAAGCCGCTCCTTGTATCTGGACCTGGCGCCCTTAAACAGGCGTCATGTCTTCCGACTGATCATCGGAGGAGGTGTGGGAAG
>NZ_JACHOG010000018.1:0-5590 GCF_014199735.1 Xanthomonas sp. 3307
TTTTTCTCGCGCAATAAAAAATCCCCGTCCTTTTGGGACGGGGATTTGGGGTAAAGCCCCTGGCGATGACCTACTCTCGCATGGCTTGAGCCACACTACCATCGGCGCAGCTGCGTTTCACTTCCGAGTTCGGGATGGGATCGGGTGGTTCCACAGCGCTAATTTCACCAGGGAGACGGTTGGAGTGTCGCCACGTGCACGGTACTCGGTTGTTGGACCGAGGACGGCATGGGCGCCAGCCTCTCATAGGGTGTGATGTAGCGAGCGAGTGAGAGCGATCGACGTGTGTCGCGCTAAGGGATGCTTAATGAGGAAGCATCTTGAGGTTATATGGTCAAGCCGCACGGATCATTAGTATCAGTTAGCTCAATGCATTGCTGCACTTACACACCTGACCTATCAACCACGTAGTCTACATGGTTCCTTTAGGGGACTTGTGTCCCGGGAGATCTCATCTTGAGGCGCGCTTCCCGCTTAGATGCTTTCAGCGGTTATCGCTTCCGAACATAGCTACCCGGCAATGCCACTGGCGTGACAACCGGAACACCAGAGGTTCGTCCACTCCGGTCCTCTCGTACTAGGAGCAGCCCCTCTCAAATCTCCAACGCCCATGGCAGATAGGGACCGAACTGTCTCACGACGTTCTGAACCCAGCTCGCGTACCACTTTAAATGGCGAACAGCCATACCCTTGGGACCGACTACAGCCCCAGGATGTGATGAGCCGACATCGAGGTGCCAAACACCGCCGTCGATATGAACTCTTGGGCGGTATCAGCCTGTTATCCCCGGAGTACCTTTTATCCGTTGAGCGATGGCCCTTCCATACAGAACCACCGGATCACTAAGACCTACTTTCGTACCTGCTTGATCCGTCGATCTTGCAGTCAAGCACGCTTATGCCTTTGCACACAGTGCGCGATGTCCGACCGCGCTGAGCGTACCTTCGTGCTCCTCCGTTACTCTTTAGGAGGAGACCGCCCCAGTCAAACTACCCACCATACACGGTCCCCGATCCGGATTACGGACCTAGGTTAGAACGTCAAGCACGACAGGGTGGTATTTCAAGGATGGCTCCACTGCAGCTAGCGCCACAGTTTCATAGCCTCCCACCTATCCTACACAGACGAACTCAACGTTCAGTGTAAAGCTATAGTAAAGGTTCACGGGGTCTTTCCGTCTTGCCACGGGAACGCTGCATCTTCACAGCGATTTCAATTTCACTGAGTCTCGGGTGGAGACAGCGCCGCTGTCGTTACGCCATTCGTGCAGGTCGGAACTTACCCGACAAGGAATTTCGCTACCTTAGGACCGTTATAGTTACGGCCGCCGTTTACTGGGGCTTCGATCAAGAGCTTCGCCTTGCGGCTGACCCCATCAATTAACCTTCCAGCACCGGGCAGGCGTCACACCCTATACGTCCACTTTCGTGTTTGCAGAGTGCTGTGTTTTTGATAAACAGTCGCAGCGGCCTGGTTTCTGCGACCCTCTTCAGCTATAGCTCGCACGAGCCACCAAAAAGGGTGCACCTTCTCCCGAAGTTACGGTGCCATGTTGCCTAGTTCCTTCACCCGAGTTCTCTCAAGCGCCTGAGAATTCTCATCCTACCCACCTGTGTCGGTTTACGGTACGGTCTGCGTAAGCTGAAGCTTAGGAGCTTTTCCTGGAAGCGTGGTATCAGTGACTTCGTCTAAAAGACTCGTCTCGGTGCTCGGTCTTAAAGGATCCCGGATTTGCCAAAGATCCAAACCTACCGCCTTTCCCCGGGACAACCAACGCCCGGTACACCTAACCTTCTCCGTCCCTCCATCGCACTTACGCGAGGTGCAGGAATATTAACCTGCTTCCCATCGACTACGGCTTTCGCCCTCGCCTTAGGGGCCGACTCACCCTGCGCCGATTAACGTTGCGCAAGGAAACCTTGGGCTTTCGGCGTGCGGGTTTTTCACCCGCATTGTCGTTACTCATGTCAGCATTCGCACTTCCGATACCTCCAGCGGACTTCTCAATCCACCTTCGCAGGCTTACGGAACGCTCCTCTACCGCGCATCGCTTATCGCGATGCACCCCAAGCTTCGGTTCACTGCTTAGCCCCGTTAAATCTTCCGCGCAGACCGACTCGACCAGTGAGCTATTACGCTTTCTTTAAAGGGTGGCTGCTTCTAAGCCAACCTCCTGGCTGTCTATGCCTTTCCACATCGTTTTCCACTTAGCAGTGAATTTGGGACCTTAGCTGTGGGTCTGGGTTGTTTCCCTTTTCACGACGGACGTTAGCACCCGCCGTGTGTCTCCCATACAGTCCGTCTCGGTATTCGGAGTTTGCAATGGTTTGGTAAGTCGCGATGACCCCCTAGCCATAACAGTGCTCTACCCCCGAGAGGATACATATGAGGCGCTACCTAAATAGCTTTCGAGGAGAACCAGCTATCTCCGGGTTCGATTAGCTTTTCACTCCTAATCACACCTCATCCCCTACCTTTGCAACGGGAGTGGGTTCGGGCCTCCAGTCAGTGTTACCTGACCTTCACCCTGGGCATGACTAGATCACCCGGTTTCGGGTCTACTGCCCGCGACTATGCGCCCTTATCAGACTCGGTTTCCCTTCGCCTCCCCTATACGGTTAAGCTTGCCACGAACAGTAAGTCGCTGACCCATTATACAAAAGGTACGCAGTCACTCTTGCGAGCTCCTACTGCTTGTACGCACACGGTTTCAGGATCTATTTCACTCCCCTCTCCGGGGTTCTTTTCGCCTTTCCCTCACGGTACTGGTTCACTATCGGTCGGTCAGGAGTATTTAGCCTTGGAGGATGGTCCCCCCATGTTCAGACAGGGTTTCACGTGCCCCGCCCTACTCGTCTTCACTGGAATGGCCCTTTTAAATACAGGGCTATCACCTTCTATGGCCAACCTTTCCAGGTTGTTTTTCTAAAGCCATACCAGCTTAAGGGCTAGTCCCCGTTCGCTCGTCACTACTTAGGGAATCTCGGTTGATTTCTTTTCCTCCGGTTACTTAGATATTTCAGTTCACCGGGTTCGCTTCCAGCAGCTATGTATTCACTGCAGGATACTGCCGAAGCAGTGGGTTTCCCCATTCGGACATTGCCGGATCAAAGCTTGTTGCCAGCTCCCCGACACTTTTCGCAGGCTGCCACGTCCTTCATCGCCTCTGACCGCCAAGGCATCCACCGTGTGCGCTTATTCGCTTGACCATATAACCTCAAGTTGCCTCAAGGTCATATTCAGTCCAGGGGTACAAAGCCTGGACGCGAACTATAACGACTCAATTTCTAGGGACTCGAGGTCCCCGCCTTAGCCACAACGACACGTCGAGAAGTTTGTTCTCAAACGCTCGCTACATCACAAATTATTAAAGAACAACGCTACGGCCTCAACGCCGAGCATCTAAATTCTTAGTGTGCGATACATTCAGAGTGGTGGGTCTGGGAGGACTCGAACCACCGACCTCACCCTTATCAGGGGTGCGCTCTAACCACCTGAGCTACAGACCCAAAGTCTTCGTCAGTGGTGGAGCCAGTCGGGATCGAACCGACGACCCCCTGCTTGCAAAGCAGGTGCTCTCCCAGCTGAGCTATGGCCCCGGTATTTCGGGGTGCTCCGCCCTGTGGCGGAACTCTCTGAATGCAGGTTACTTGTGAGGACGCCTGACAGGCGTAGCTGTCATGCTCAAAAGGAGGTGATCCAGCCGCACCTTCCGATACGGCTACCTTGTTACGACTTCACCCCAGTCATCGGCCACACCGTGGCAAGCGCCCTCCCGAAGGTTAAGCTACCTGCTTCTGGTGCAACAAACTCCCATGGTGTGACGGGCGGTGTGTACAAGGCCCGGGAACGTATTCACCGCAGCAATGCTGATCTGCGATTACTAGCGATTCCGACTTCATGGAGTCGAGTTGCAGACTCCAATCCGGACTGAGATAGGGTTTCTGGGATTGGCTTACCGTCGCCGGCTTGCAGCCCTCTGTCCCTACCATTGTAGTACGTGTGTAGCCCTGGTCGTAAGGGCCATGATGACTTGACGTCATCCCCACCTTCCTCCGGTTTGTCACCGGCGGTCTCCTTAGAGTTCCCACCATTACGTGCTGGCAACTAAGGACAAGGGTTGCGCTCGTTGCGGGACTTAACCCAACATCTCACGACACGAGCTGACGACAGCCATGCAGCACCTGTCTCACGGTTCCCGAAGGCACCAATCCATCTCTGGAAAGTTCCGTGGATGTCAAGACCAGGTAAGGTTCTTCGCGTTGCATCGAATTAAACCACATACTCCACCGCTTGTGCGGGCCCCCGTCAATTCCTTTGAGTTTCAGTCTTGCGACCGTACTCCCCAGGCGGCGAACTTAACGCGTTAGCTTCGATACTGCGTGCCAAGTTGCACCCAACATCCAGTTCGCATCGTTTAGGGCGTGGACTACCAGGGTATCTAATCCTGTTTGCTCCCCACGCTTTCGTGCCTCAGTGTCAGTGTTGGTCCAGATGGCCGCCTTCGCCACAGATGTTCCTCCCGATCTCTACGCATTTCACTGCTACACCGGGAATTCCGCCATCCTCTACCACACTCTAGTTGCCCAGTATCCACTGCAATTCCCAGGTTGAGCCCAGGGCTTTCACAACGGACTTAAACAACCACCTACGCACGCTTTACGCCCAGTAATTCCGAGTAACGCTTGCACCCTTCGTATTACCGCGGCTGCTGGCACGAAGTTAGCCGGTGCTTATTCTTTGGGTACCGTCAGAACAATCGGGTATTAACCGACTGCTTTTCTTTCCCAACAAAAGGGCTTTACAACCCGAAGGCCTTCTTCACCCACGCGGCATGGCTGGATCAGGCTTGCGCCCATTGTCCAATATTCCCCACTGCTGCCTCCCGTAGGAGTCTGGACCGTGTCTCAGTTCCAGTGTGGCTGATCATCCTCTCAGACCAGCTACGGATCGTCGCCTTGGTGGGCCTTTACCCCGCCAACTAGCTAATCCGACATCGGCTCATCTATCCGCGCGAAGCCCGAAGGTCCTCCGCTTTCACCCTAAGGTCGTATGCGGTATTAGCGTAAGTTTCCCTACGTTATCCCCCACGAAAAGGTAGATTCCGATGTATTCCTCACCCGTCCGCCACTCGCCACCCAGAGAGCAAGCTCTCCTGTGCTGCCGTTCGACTTGCATGTGTTAGGCCTGCCGCCAGCGTTCACTCTGAGCCAGGATCAAACTCTTCACTTAAAATTACAGGCCCGAAGGCCAATACTTTGATATGCAGAGTTCAAACCAAGCTACGTATCGCTTGCAAAGCAATTGATTTGTTGCTCTTGATTCGAACGTCTGCAAGATGGACATACTTCCACCTGCAGGCGTCCTCACAAGTTACCTGCGCACACTGTCAAAGAACTTCGGGGCCGGCCTCAGCGCCTTTCCCTTTTTCGCCCCGACGTTTCCGTCCGAGTGAGCCGCCCATTATAGCGGGCTTTTTGTTTCCGTCAACACCTCATTTCGAGGCGGTTGACGCTGGCTCGTCTTCAAACCCGAAGGCTTTTCGTCGAACCGAGCCGCCCATCATAGCGGCTTTTTTCTTGCCGTCAA
>NZ_JACHOG010000019.1:0-2228 GCF_014199735.1 Xanthomonas sp. 3307
GCATCGGCCAGGCAGCGGCTCCAGTAGTCCAGTTGCTTGCCCAGGCGCTCGGCGGTGAACCAGCGCCGCTGCCAGGCGGCGTAGTCCGGGTACTGCACGGCCAGCGGCGGCAGCGGATCGGGCTGGCCGGCGACCATGGCCCGGTAGAGCGCACCGAGTTCGTTGATCAGGATGCCCAGCGACCAGCCATCGGAGACGATGTGGTGCTGGGTGATCAGCAGCACGTGGTCGGCCTGTCCCAGGCGCAACAGGCGACCGCGGATGAGCGGGCCGCGCGCCAGGTCGAAGGGAGCGAGGACTTCGTCGAGGGCGAGCCTGGCGATGGCCGCGGCCTGGTCGGGCTGGAGGCCGAGGTCGTGCTCGACCAGGGGGAAGGCCTGTCCAGCGGGCAGCAGGTGCGCCAGCGGTTGACCATCGGCACTGGTGGCGAAGACGGTGCGCAAGGCGGCATGCCGCTGGAGCAGGGCGTCCAGGGCACGGCGCAGGGCGAGCGGATCGAGGTCGCCGCGCAGGCGCAGGGCGCCGGGCATGTGGTACGCGGTGCCGGTGCCTTCGAGCTGGGCCAGGAACCACAGGCGCTGCTGGGCGAAGGACAGCGGCAGGGTGTCGCCGTGGTGGACCGGGACGATGGCCGGCAACGACGCCGTGGCGGCGTCGCTCTGGTGGCGGGTGACGACGTGTGCCAGTTCGCGCAGCGTCGGGTGGGCGAAGACCTCGGCCAGCGACAGGCGGACGCCGCAGGCTGCCTCGATGCGGCTGAGCAGGCGCACGGCGAGCAGGGAGTTGCCGCCGAGGGCGAAGAACTGGTCGTGGCGGCCGATCCGTTCGCGCCCCAGCAACCGGCCCCAGGCCTCGGCGAGGATGGCCTCGATGCCCGGGTGCGGCGGCGCATAGGCATGCCGGGCAAAGGCGTCGTCCTGCGGCGCGGGCAAGGCCTTGCGGTCGAGCTTGCCGTTGGCGCTCAGCGGCAGGGCAGGCAGGCACACGAACGCGGCCGGCACCATGTAGTCGGGCAAAGTGCGGGCCAGGAACGTACGCAAGGTGGTGACCAGCGCATCGCTGGGCGCATCGGCGGGCGTCTCGCGCGGGACGACATAGGCGACCAGGCGCATGTGCGCCGCCTCGCCCAGGGCCAGCACGACGGTGCTGTGCACGGCCGGATGTTCGGCAATGCGCGCCTCGATCTCGCCCAGTTCGATGCGGAAGCCGCGCAGCTTGACCTGGTGGTCGATGCGGCCGAGGAACTCGATGGCGCCATCGGCGCGGTAGCGCGCCAGATCGCCGGTCCGGTACAGACGTGCCTCAGGATCGGCGGCGAAGGGATCGGGGAGGAAGCGCTCGGCGGTGAGCTGGGGGCGGTTCAAATACCCTCTGGCCACGCCGACGCCGCCGATATGCAGTTCGCCGACGGCGCCGAGTGGCACCGGTTGGCCGTTGCCGTCGAGCAGGTAGATCGTGGTGTTGGCGATGGGACGGCCGATGGGCACGCTCTCCCCGGCGAAGGCGGGCGGGCAGGTCCAGGCGGTCACATCGATCGCCGCTTCGGTGGGGCCGTAGAGGTTGTGGAGGGCGGTCCAGGGCAGGCGCCGTTGGGCCAGGCGCACGCTGCTGGCGGGCAGGGCCTCGCCGCTGCAGACCAGGTGGCGCAGCGTGGTGCAGCGTTCCACGCCGGGGGTCTGCAGGAACAGGGCCAGCATGGAGGGCACGAAATGCGCGGTGGTAACGCCGTGGTGCACGAACAGTGCGGCCAGGGCATCGGGATCCTTGTGCGCCCCCGGCGGCGCCAGGGCCAGGGTGGCCCCGTTCAGCAGTGGCCAGAAGAACTCCCAGACCGATACGTCGAAGCCGAAGGGGGTCTTCTGCACGACGACGTCGCGGGCGTCGAGGCGATAGGCCTGCTGCATCCAGACCAGACGGTTGACGAGGGCGCGGTGCTCGTTCTGGGCGCCCTTGGGGGTTCCGGTGGACCCGGAGGTGTAGATGACGTAGGCCAGGTGGCGGGCGTGCAGGCCGAGGGCATGCGGATCCGGATCGGTCTGCGGCTGTTGGTGCCAGGTCGGATGCGGGTGGTCCAGGTCCAGCACGTGGCGGCCCGGCAGCGCCCCGTCGCCGAGGGCGATGCGGCCGGCGGCATCGACCAGCAGCAGGGCCGGATCGGCGTCGTCGAGGATCTGCTGCAGGCGTGCGGCGGGATAGTCCGGATCCAGCGGCACGTAGGCGCCGCCGGC
>NZ_JACHOG010000020.1:0-1345 GCF_014199735.1 Xanthomonas sp. 3307
ATCCAGAACCGCTTCACCTCCACCATCGCCAACCTGAGCTCCACCTCGGAGAACCTGTCGGCCTCGCGCAGCCGCATCCGCGATACCGACTACGCCAAGGAAACCGCCGAGTTGACCCGCACGCAGATCCTGCAGCAGGCCGGCACCGCGATGCTGGCCCAGGCCAAGCAGGCGCCGCAGAGCGTGCTGAGCCTGCTCCAGGGCTAAGCGCGACACGCCGCAGCGTGACACCGGGCCCCTCCGCAAGGAGGGGCCTTTTTTTATTCGGTTCCGACGCGGCGGGAGTGCATGTCGGACAACACGGCGTCACCGCCGTTACTCGATGCTGCGTTGAACCCGCATGTGCCGCACCCGCGGTTGGCGTGCCCGACCTACGGCCCACTGGCTGGAGCGGCTGGACGGTCTCGGCCGGCATTGCCAGCTCATGCGGCCGTTGGACGATGGCGTAGGCAGGCGGTACGCAGGGCCCCCGGTGCACGCTGCCATTGCCATTGGAGCGACCGAAGATGGCCAGCGCCATCGACTTCCTAACGCGCAGGAACCCGGTCCCGGACTGGCGAACTGGAGTGCGGACAGGGGTCAGGCGTTAGCGGTGGACGCGGCCGCATGTTGGCGAGGTCATCCAGCATCTTCTATGGCGCCCGCGATGGCATCGACGTCTTCCGCATCGATCCAGGCCGCCGTGTCCCGGACTTGCATGCCGGACCTAAAGTTTGCCAAAGCGCGGCCGAAACAAGCTCTTCGCCGCGTTTTGGGTGGCTTGCAAATCATCGCGCCGCCATATTTTTGCGCAGCAAATCACTAAAGGTTGCGGGCTTGCCGCCGTTACTTGTATCAGCAGCGGCACTGGCCAATTGATGGCCCCCTGCGGAGACTCCAGGCAACAAAAGTTGCCGGACAAATCGCTTACAGGAGATATCAACGTGGCACAGGTCATCAATACCAACGTAATGTCGCTGAACGCTCAGCGCAACCTCAACACCACCAGCGCCAGCCTGGCGACGACGATCCAGCGTCTGTCCTCGGGCCTGCGCATCAACAGCGCCAAGGACGATGCGGCCGGCCTGGCGATCTCGGAGCGCTTCACCACCCAGATCCGTGGTCTGGACGTGGCCTCGCGCAACGCCAACGACGGCATCTCGCTGGCGCAGACCGCCGAAGGTGCGATGGTCGAAATCGGCAACAACCTGCAGCGTATCCGCGAACTGTCGGTGCAGTCGGCCAACGCCACCAACTCCACCACCGACCGTGGTGCGCTGAACTCGGAAGTCAAGCAGCTGACCGCGGAAATCGACCGCGTCTCCAAGCAGACCAACTTCAACGGCACCAAGCTGCTGGACGGTTC